>CAWFJG010000007.1:0-431660 GCA_963816065.1 uncultured Alphaproteobacteria bacterium
CGGTGCCAGCTGACGACATGCTGCCCCGCCTTCAGCGGCTGGTCGATGCCCAGGCGCCATGCCCGGCCTCGGTTTATGACGAGCATTTCGATTACGTGGTGTGGAACGAGCCCTACGCCTTGGTCCGGCACGACCCGGGCACGGCTCCCCGCCAGCCGGCGCAACATGCTGTGGATGATGTTCACCAACCTGGTCAACCGCGGCCGCATGGTCCGCTGGGAATCGGCCGCCAGGGCGGTGCTCAGCCAGTTCCGCGCCGCCGCGGCCGGGCGACGTCCCGGCGACCCGCGCTTCACTGAGCTTGTGGAGGCGCTAAGTGAGGCGAGCCCGCAGTTCCGGGACTGGTGGGCCGAACATCCCGTCCGCTACTTCCGGCCCGCGGCGATCGCCGTCGGGCATCCCGAGGCCGGGCTGATCCAGCTTGAGATGTTCCAGCTGCGGCTAGTCGACCAGCCCGGCCTGATCATGGTCGTCCAAGTGCCAGCCAGCAAGACCTACCTGGCGCAAGTTAGATCGCTGCTATGAACAACGTGACGGTCAGGAGAGACGGCCAAGTACGTTCGACTAAGACCTCACGCTCGTAGCTGAGGAGTACCGTTTGTCGGCGTGGGAGAGTCCGGGGGAAGCGTCGCACAGATCATCACGGACGCGCTTCAAGCAGAGAAAGTGCCTCATCAGGTGGCAAGCCTGGTCGTTGGCGCGATGCCCGTCACGGGTGATGAAGCCGCCTCTCCCCCGGCCGGGTCGAAGCGGGCGTACCTGAAGACGATCGCCGTCGAGGGGTTCCGCGGGATCGGCCCCGCAGATCACCTCAGCTCCGGCCCGGCCCCGGCCTGACCCTCGTCGTCGGCGCAACGGCTCCGGCAAGTCGAGCTTCGCCGAGGGGCCGAGGTCCTCCTCACCGGGAGAGCCTGCGCTGGAGGAGCGCGCCGCCGTCTGGCGCGAGGGGTGGCGGAACCTCCACCACTCCGGACACCAGCGCAGTTCAGGGTCCAGCTAACCGAGGACGGCGAGCCCGGCACGACCAGCGTCACCAGGGAATGGGCCGTCGGCGCCGCCCTGGACGACGCGCAAGCACGCGTCGAGGCCGCCGGCGTGCCGCAGCCGCTCACCGCGAAGGGCTGGACCAGGCCGCTCCAGTTGTACCGCCCGTTCCTCTCCTACTCTGAGCTCGGTGCGCTCGTCAGCGGCCAGCCGTCAAAGATGCATGATGCGCTGCAGGCGATCCTCGGGCTAGATGTTTTGACTGATACGGAACGGACCCTGAATGATTCCCGAAGGTCCGCCGAATCCGAGAGCAAGCTGGCCAAACAGGGGCTGAGCGCCCTGAGAGCGAAGCTGGCGGAGCACCCCGACGAGCGGGCTCGCGCCGCCGAGAACGCGCTCACCGGCCGGACGTGGGACCTGGCGGCGCTTGACGCGCTGACCGCCGACAGCGAGGCGGGTGCCGACCGGGGCAGCGGATTGCTCCAGCAGGTGGTGTCTCTTACACTGCCTGCTCTTGATGACGTGGCGGCGGCCGTGGCCCGGGTCGCCGAGGCACGGTCGGCGGTGGCGTCGCTGGCCGGTACGCGAGCTGACGAGGCGCGGCGCCTGGCGGCCCTGCTGTCTGCCGCGCTCGCGCATCAGCGCTCGCACGCCGGCGAGCCGTGCCCGGTGTGCGGCGGGCACGTGCTCGACGACGCGTGGGTGACCGCGACCGAGGCTTCGATAGCGGGCTTGACGTCCCAGGCGGCGTTGGCCGAGGCCGCGCACGGCGAGGAAGCGGGGGCGGTGCGGGCGCTGGGCAAGGTTGTTCCGCCAAAGCCGATGGTGCTGCGTGCGGACTTCGGCGGCGAGATCGATGCCAGCGCGGCGGCGGGAGCCTGGGACCGGTGGACGCCACGAGACGTTTCCGCGGAAACGTTCGCCGCGCTGTCAACTGCCGTCGACGAGTTGCGGTCGCAGGCGGCGGCGGTGCTGCGGCGGCGGGCCAGGCGTGGCAGCCGGTCGCGTACGACCTGGCCGCCTGGGCCCGGCAGGCCAGGAAGAGCCAGGACGCGGCGGCTAGGCTCGCCGACCTGCGGAAAGCGATCGACTGGCTGCGGAAGATCGGTGCCCAGGTGCGGAACGCCCGGCTTGCTCCCTTCGCGCAGGCCGCCGCGAGTCTGGGAGACGCTGCGTCAGCAGAGCCACGTCGAGCTGGGCCGGATCCGCTCACCGGCGAGGGCCCGCCGCCGGGTGGCGCTCGACGTGACCGTCGACGGGGTCGAGGGCGCCGCGCTCGGTGATGAGCCAGGGCGAGCTGCACGCGCTCGCGCTCAGCCTGTTCATCCGCGCGCGACAGCCCCCGAGAGCCCCTTCCGCTTCATCGTGGTCGACGACCCGGTGCAGTCCATGGACCCGGCAGGGTGGACGGGCTCGCGCGCGCTGCTCAGGCCGCGGCCTCGGCCCGGCAGGTCGTGGTGCTCACGCACGACGACCGGCTGCCTGCCGTGCTCCGCCAACTCCAGCTCCAGCAACGGTGGCGGTGACACGACGGGAACGTTCGGTGGTCTCGCTCAAGAAGGTAAACGATCCAGTCTCGCGGTACCTGGACGACGCCCGCACGCTAGCGCGGACCGAACAGCTGCCGGCGACGGTGCGGGCGGTTGCCGTGGCGGGGATGTGCCGCGGGGCGCTCGAGGCCGCGTGCGTCGAAGTGGTCCGGTCGCGGGAGCTGGCCGCGGGAGTGCCGCACGAGTCGGTGGAACGTCAGCTTGAGTCGGCGGCGAACTCCGTGCAGGACATGATGGCGCTGGCACTTTTCGGGTCTGCTTCACGGGCCGGTGAGGTGGTGAAGCGGGTGCGCGAGCTGGGCGGTGAGGCATGCGTGCGGGCGTTCTGGGACGCTAAGCAGGGAGTGCCCCGGGCGATTCCGGCGCCAAGGGGGATCGACAAGGGCGCTGGCCTTGGTTGGCCGGGGTCAGGATGATCGCGTGGCGCCCTCGCCCCATCGCCGGCGCCCGCGGGAGAAGTCCATCCCGGCCGCGTTACAACCTGGCGACGCTCAATTTCGGGTTTCCCTTTTCGCCTGCCTGTTCGTGCCTGATCCAGCCTGTTATTGCCTGTTCGGCGCCTGTTCCGGAGCCTGTTAAATTGCCTGTTCCGCGCCCGGTTTGGCCCGCAACTGTCAAGTTGCAATTTTGACAACCTTCTGATAGGACATGATTTTACGGAATGGCGCGCAAACCGCGAGAAAAATAACGACCTGCTAGCAGGCTGGCCGGATCGTTGGCGACCGACCGAGAGCGAGCGGATCTCGCGCCCGATCGGCTTCCAGCTTGGGCCCGGCGGGAATCAAGTCCGCGGCCGTCGCTATCCGCGCCAGCGCCGGCGCGGGGCCGTCGAGAGTGGGCGAAGCCGCTCCGCGAGCGTTGACCCTGCGCCTCGCCACCGTCTATATCCCCCTCATCCGCATCCACGCGGGCCCCTATGGCGGAACTGGTAGACGCGTCCGACTCAAAATCGGATTCCGCAAGGAGTGCTGGTTCGATTCCGGCTAGGGGCACCAGTGGCTTCCGACCGCACGTCGCGCGATGATCTCGGGCGTCATCTCGTCGAGGGGCTTGGGCCGCTGTCGCTGCATCGCAGGACGCGCTGCGCGCCCTCAGAACCTGGGCTTGGCCTGAGGCTTGAAGATCGTCAGTTGCCCGTAGCTGTCGATGACGTGCGCCGTAAGGGCGCTATGAGGCCAGCCTTTTTCGACGACGCGCCCCAATGCGACCGCAGGGCTTTCCGCGACCGTGGGCGTCATACGGACGATGGTGTTCACGTGGTCGAGAAACTCGATCTGGTACTGCATGTTGAGCCCACTGCCCGTGCGGCTGCCGCCGCCAGCGCCATCGCGCCTCCCCCGAAGGCAAGTCCGACGGCGGCCGGCGAGCGGTCGGGCGATCAGCTCCGCCAGCGCGCCTTGTCTATCGCACGCGCCTTTCTGGACCGCTAAGGCGACGCGTCATCTTCTCTGAAAACGTCGGGTTCCCGATGGTCGGCCAGTTCTGCGCTGTCGACGAACTCCGCAAGGCGCCGTAGCCTCCGCGCATGTGTAACCTCTACTCCATCACCAAAGGTCCGCAGGCGATCCGGGACTTCGTCCGGGCCGTAAGGGACACGACCGGCAACCTCGCGCCGATTCCCGGCGTCTTTCCCGACCATTACGCTCCCATCGTCCGCAACGTCGAGGGCGGCGAGCGGGAGCTGACGATGGCTCGCTGGGGCATGCCGTCGCCAATCTTCGCGTTGAAGGGCCGGAATTCGGATGGCGGCGTCACGAACGTCCGCAACGTCGCCTCGCCCCATTGGCGGCGATGGCTCAGCGTCGAGAGCCGCTGCGTCGTCCCGTTCACCTCATTCGCCGAGAACGAACTCCAGCCCGACGGCTCGCGGCCGCCGGTGTGGTTCGCGCTCGACGAGAGCCGGCCGCTCGCCTTCTTCGCCGGCGTCTGGACGCGCTGGACCTCGGTCAGAAAGGTCAAAGAGGGCGAGACGACCAATGACGTGTTTGCCTTCTTGACGACGGAGCCGAACGCGATCGTTGCGCCGGTCCACGCCAAGGCGATGCCCGTCGTCCTCACGACGCCGGAACAAGTCGACCTCTGGATGACGGCGCCGGCGAAGGATGCGCTGACGCTACAACGCCCGCTGGCCGACGAGGCGCTGCGAATCGTGGCGCGCGGGCAGAAGTCGGACGGCCTGCCGGAGGATCAGCGTTTGGCGTTGGCGGCGACCTCGAAACCGCTACCGCCGCCAGCGCCGGCCCTAGACTTCCCCTAAGGCGGTGTGGCGGCGGCGGCCGACGAGCGGGACAGCTCTAGCCAGCGCCTCACGCTATCTCCGGAGCGTTGCGGGACCGCTAAGAGGACCCATCATTTTCTCTCGAACGCCGGGTTTCTTGACCTTCAACCAGCTTCGTACCCTGCCTCCCGAATGCCAGCTGCCCAAGCGCTTGCAGACAATCCGTCATGGCCCAAGCTCGATCGCCTCGCTGAACATGATGTCGCAGGCGGGGCGACGAGCGAGCCCAACGTCGCCCGGCGGATTTACAACGGCGGTTCGCGCTTGTCCTGACCGCCGAGGTGCAGGCGCCCGAAGATGACGACCCGGCGGCGTCCGCCCCGCGTTTCGTCCCAAACGAAGAATGGTCGCTGCGGCGATCCAGGCGGTACGGCACGGCCTCGCCGTCGAGCGCCGGGATCGTGAAGCGCCGCCCAGCGAGGCCTCGCGGTCCAAAGCTGTTGTTGCTCTCGCCCGCCCTTGCTGAAATCCCGGCGCTGAAATCCCGATCGGGTCTTGCTTTCGACACATCCGAACAGGAACATTCCAGACGGAGCGACGTTCCCAAGCCGAGCAAGGATGGAAAGCCGTGGCTCAGCCGAGAGCGACTTGGAAAGGCTACCTGAAGATCGCCGAACTGACGTGCCCGGTCGCCCTCTACGCGGCCGCCTCGTCCTCGGAGCGAATCGCCCTGCACACCGTCAATCGCGAGACGGGCCACCGCCTGCATCGGCGATTTGTCGATTCGGTGACCGGAGACCCCGTGCCGCGCGAAGATCAGGTCAGGGGATACCAGATCGGCAAGGACGAGTATGTCGTCTTCGAGCCCGAGGAGATCGCCGCGGTCGTTCCGCAGAACGACAAGACGCTGAAGGTGTCCGCCTTCGTGAACGAGACCGAGGTCGACGACGTCTATTTCGATCGGCCTTACTACCTCGCGCCCTCCGATCGGAGCGCGACGGGCGCCTTTGGCCTGATCCATGAGGGCCTGGCCAGTTCCCGAGTGGTCGCAATCGCCGAAGCGGTGCTGTTCCGCCGAGTCCGGACTGTCCTTATTCGGCCTTACGAGAACGGACTGGCGGCGATCACGCTGAACACCGATTACGAGGTCCGCTCTGCCCGGGAGGCGTTCGCCGACGTGCCCGACCTCGAGATCAAGGGCGAGATGCTCAAGCTCGCCCAGCACATCATTGGCACCAAGCAGGGCGCGTTCGACCCCAGCGCCTTCCACGACCGCTACGAAGCCGCGCTCGCAGAGCTGGTTCGCGCCAAGCTCGAAGGACGCCGGATCGAGCCGCCGAAACGCGCCGCGCCGACGCGGTCGTCCGACCTCATGGCCGCATTGCGCGAGAGCGCAGGGATTTCCGCGAAGCCGGAGCAAGAACGAGCGCCGGCGCGCGCGAGACGGCCCGCTCCGCGCAAAAAGGCGAGCTGACGGATGGCTTTGCAAACCTACCGCGCTAAGCGCAACTTTTCCGTCACGCCGGAACCCAATCCCGAGTCGGAGTCGTCCCAGGAAGCCGGAGACCTGTTCGTTGTGCAGAAGCACGATGCGCGGCGCCTCCACTACGATTTTCGGCTGGAGCTCGACGGCGCGCTCAAGAGCTGGGCGGTCACGCGCGGCCCGAGCCTCAATCCGCGCGAGAAGCGTCTCGCGGTCGCGGTCGAGGATCACCCGATCGAATACGGCTCGTTCGAGGGGACGATCCCGAAAGGCGAATACGGCGGCGGCGCGGTGCTCCTCTGGGACCACGGATCCTGGAAGCCGATCGGCGACCCCCATGCAGGTCTCGCCAAGGGCCATCTCGATTTCGAGTTGCATGGCCAGAAGCTCAACGGGCGTTGGCATCTGGTGCGCATGCATGCGCGGCCGCGCGACAAGCATGAGAACTGGCTTCTGATCAAGGGCGAGGACGAATACGCACGGCCCGACGACGCGCACGACGTTCTCGAGGAGCGGCCGGAATCGGTCTCGACCGGGAGGGTGATCGACGAGGTTGCGCGCGACCAGTCGGCTCAGTGGAAAAGCAACCGGGACGTAGGGAAGGGAAACCAGGGGTCGAAGGCCAACGGCGCCGGAGGGAAGACGCCGAAGCCGCCCGGCTCCCTCGTCAAACCCGCCTCGCTTCCCGGCGCGCGAAAGGCGCCGGCGCCCGCACTCTTCGAGCCGATGCTGGCGACCCTGGCCGAAAAGCCTCCGGCCGGAGCGCGCTGGCTGCACGAGGTCAAACTCGACGGCTATCGCACTTTGGCGCGGATCTCGAACCGCAGCGTGCGCCTGATGACCCGCAACGGACTCGACTGGACAGCCAAGTTTGGGCCGGAAATCGTCGAGGCGTTCCGAGCCCTGTCCGTACGCGAAGCGGCGATCGACGGGGAACTCATCGTCGACGTCAACGGCGCCTCGAGTTTCTCCGCCCTGCAGGCCGCGCTCAGCGAGGGGCGGACGGAGCGGCTGGTCTTCTACGCCTTCGACCTCCTTTATCTCGACGGTTACGACCTGACCGGAACTCCGTTGATCCGTCGCAAGGACGCGCTTCGTGCCCTCCTCGGCGACGGCGCGAGCCCCGTGCGGTTCAGCGACCACTTCGAGGAAAGCGGCGAGCTCGTGCTGCGGCACGCCTGCCGGTTGGGACTCGAAGGCGTCATTTCGAAAGACCGCGATTCGCCCTATCGCGCCGGACGCGGCCGCAGCTGGCTCAAGTCCAAGTGTTCGGCGCGGCAGGAGTTCGTCGTCGGCGGCTTCACCGTGTCGACCGCGTCGGCCAAGGCGATCGGTTCGCTTGCGCTCGGCGTCTACGACGGGCGCTCGCTGCGTTATGTCGGGCGGGTCGGAACCGGGTTCAGCGCCGCAGTCGCCCAAAGCCTCTATGCGCGCCTCGAGGCGATGCGTCAGCCCAACAGCTCGTTTGCGATCCGTCTGACCGCCGATCAGAGCCGTCAGTTGCGCTACGTCCGACCCGAACTCGTAGCCGAGGTCGACTTCCGGGCCTGGACCGCCGACGGCTATCTGCGTCACGCCTCGTTTCGCGCGCTGCGCGAGGACAAGCCTGCGGAGGACATCGTGCGCGAAGAGCCGAGATCCGAAACGCAGCCGGGCGGTCAGAGCCCGGCCACGGCGCTGACCCACCCGGATCGTCTCTACTGGCCGGACGATGGGGTGACCAAAGAGGGCCTTGCGGATTACTATGCCGAAGTGTGGAGCCGGATGACGCCTTTTGTGGTCGAGCGGCCGCTGGCGCTGGTTCGCTGTCCGGATGGCATCAAGGGTCAGCAGTTCTTCCAGAAGCACGCCTGGAAGGGTCTCAGCGACGCCATCGTCCTCGCGACCGATCCTGCCGAGCCTGACAAACCGCTGATCGCGATTCGCGATTTCGACGGTCTGGCGGGCCTCGTCCAGGCTGGCGCGCTCGAGATCCACCCCTGGGGCTCGAGGCTCGCCGACTGGGAACGTCCCGACACGATCGTGATGGACCTCGATCCGGGCGAGGGGGTCTCCTGGCAGAACATGATCGACGCAGCGCAGGAAGTGCGCGAGCGATTGGCCGCGAAGGGACTTGCAGCCTTCGTCAAGACCTCCGGCGGCAAGGGGTTGCATGTCGTGTCGCCCCTGAAGCCGGAGGCCGACTGGCTACAGGTCAAATCGTTCACCAAAGCGGTGGCCGACGCCATGGCCGCCGACAGTCCGAGCCGCTACGTTGCGACCATCGCCAAAGCCAAGCGGAAAGGCAAGATTCTGGTCGATTACCTGCGCAACCAGCGCGGCATGACCGCAGTCGCCGCCTATTCGACGCGAGCGCGTCCCGGCGCGGCCGTTTCGATGCCGATCGAATGGGATGAGTTGGGGTCGGGAATAGGACCCGCGTCGTTTACGGTCGCCAATGCGCCGGCCCGCTTGGCCTCGCTCGCCTGCGACCCCTGGGCCGATTTTCGCGAGTCGGCCGCGCCAATCGCCGGGCGCAAGGAGCGCAGTCGGAAAGGCGCTCGCTGATCGTCAGCGCCCTTTCGGCGAACGTGGCTTTTTCGTCTTGGACTTCGCCGCGACGCTGCGGCGCAAAGCGTCCATGATGTTCACCACGTTCGACGGCGCCGCCTCGGGTTCCGCCTTTGCCGCGGTTCGCCGTGTGGCGCCCCGTTTCTTCTCGTTGATGAGGTCGCTCAGCCGTTCCTGAACCGGGTCGCGGACCATCTCCGCGCTCCAGGGCGCTTTTCGCTCCTGGATCAATTCGGAGATCAGGCGAAGAAGTTCGGGGTCGCGTTCGCGATCCTCGAGGTCGTCGAAGATGTCGCGAGGATCCCTGACCTCGTCGCCGTAGCGCAAGGTCCACAACTCGATGCCTTTGTCGCGCGCTTTGAGAACGACCGCGTGTTCGCGTCGATAGAGGACGAGGCGGGAGACGCCGATCATCTCCGACGCGCGCATGGCGTCGCGGATGACGCAAAACGCCTCTTCGCCGACAGGGTCATCGGGGATCAGATAGAACGGCGTGTCGTACCAGATCCAGTCGATGCTGGCGGCCGGGGCGAAGGTTTCTATGTCGATCGTGCGGGCGCTTTCAAGCTTGACCAACTCGAGTTCCTCGTCTTCGAGAATGAGATAGTCGTTCTCGCCGCGCGGGTAGCCTTTCGCTTCGTCGGCTTCCTCGACGGCACCGCCGGTCTCCTCATCGAAAAACTGGCTCACGACGCGGTTGCCCGATTTCCGGCTGAGCGTGTGAAAACGAATTTTTTCTCCCTCGCTGGTCGCGGGAATGAGCGCCACCGGGCAGGTGACGAGCGACAGCTTGAGGTAACCCTTCCAGAAAGCCCGCGGCGCCATCAGGCTCTAGGCCCCGCCCAAGTCGAGGTCCGGTCCCTGCCCGTCTCGTTTCCGTCATGCCTCCCACTCCGCGGCTGCCGAGTTCCCGGCTCATAACGCCGTTTCCGCTCTACGTGCAACGCGCGCCGGCGTCGCCGGTTCCCGCGCGGTCAGCTTCTCGGCCCGAACGGCGGGGTCTGCTCCGGTGGGAGGCGCTCCCGAAGGATCGACCACATCGGGCGCGGGTTGGGGAATTTCTCCCGGCGTGTCGGGAGGCGGAGCTTCTGGCGGAGCCGGCGGGCGGATCACGTCGGGCGCCGGAGAGGGACTGGGCTTGTTAGGCTCTTGCGTCGGCATGCGCGGCTCCACGTTGCTTGCCTGGGCAACGCCTGCGTCCGCGCTTTGTTCCGGTCAGCCGCCGCGGAGCGCCTCGGGCGCCTTCGACGGCCTCCGACCTTACCTACGCCCGCCGAGATTTCGGGGGCTTGGGCGGCGGAATCGGAGCGGTTCCGCTGAGCACCGTCTGCATCATGTTGAGCCGCTTGGCGACGTCCGCGCGCGCGAGACCGGGCCATGGGATCCTGACGGGGGTGAACATCTCGATCTTTCCCAACCCGGAGGCCAGGGTCCATTCGGAGACCGGCTGCACGGCGGTCGACGAATTCACCTTGATCATCGCGTGCGGCGTGACCCCGTCGACATTGAACACGACGCCGTCGGCGACACAGGCGATGGCGTCGTCGTTGATCGACATGCCCGCCGAAGGCACGAGCTGGATCAGCACCTTCCCCTTCTCCTGGCTGTGGGCGAGGCGGCGGAGGTAATGGTCGCGGCAGACCTCCAACCCGAAGGTGATGCTATCCATCGTGAAGATCACGCCGCCGACCAGTTCCGAGACCGACTTCTGCTTGGCCCCGAGGGAATTGAAGATCGGATCCTTGCGACCGCCGACCGGCATGACGTTCTTGACCGTGCTTCCGGCGATGTCCGCCTCGGAACGCTTGGGGTTGAACCAATCCTGGTTCGACACCGTCGGATGCTGGAAATCGACGTGCGAGGGAAACTCTTTCGCCACGACAAAATCGTCGGTCTCGCTGGTCTTCGCCCCGCCCCGCTGCACCAAGGCGTAGTTCTCCAGCATGTGCTTGCCGCCGTCCGCCGTCTCGGTCGCGACGATCACGGTGCCATGGACGAAAAGCCAGTCGTCATAGACCGGCTTTTTTGTCTCCGTCCGCATCATGCCGAGGATCTTCGATGTCCAGCCGATGTCCCGGTACGCCCCGTAGCGCCCACGGAAAAAGAACTCCGGCGCCACAAAAATCTTGAGCGTCTTGCGATCCTCGTCGGCCGCGATCCCGTTTGTCGCGACGTGGTGGCGCCAGGTCGCCTCGGCGGCGGCGATCGCCTTGATCAGGTCCGCGCAGGACGCGCCGACGTCGAGGGTCTCGTCTTTTTGCCGTTGCCGGTCGTCCAGCGGCTTCAGGTTCGGATTGTAGTCGCCCGTCTTGACCACATAGCCGAAGCACGCGACCTTGATGTAGCGGTGCTTGCCCCAGCCGTCGAGTTCGTAAAGCTTGCGCACTACGATATCGAGCAGCGCCTGCATCGCCTCGAGCCGTCCGGTATCGGCGTTTCGGTCGATCTTGTCGGCCGCCCAATCCTCGATCGACTTGCGAAGCTCCATCAGTATGTTCAGCTTCGACATGTCGAGCGCCTGGTGGTACTTCTTCACCAGATCGTCGATCTTCACGAGCTTCGGCTTCATGGCCCGGATCTGCATCGACGACGCGCTGGCGCGCTGCCACTCCGGCCAGGTTGGAACGTGGTTGAATTTCATCGCGGCCCTCCGCTCCAGCGCCTGCCAACGAACTGTCTAACATACCGGATTGCGGTCGGCCCCACCCGCTGGCGCACCTTGTAACCGCGGGCCGCAATGTGACGCTTGTCACCGACGTTTGCGGCCCGAGCCGCTGTTTTATTCGGCCCGCGCGGCGAAGGCGATCCACCACGGCCGGGCTATGCCAGAACCCGGTGATCCCGGCGCGCGAGAATCTGGACCAGAAGCCTCGGCAGATCGAGCGAGGAGTCCGAATCCGTTTCGACCTTGATAAGACCGAACTGCTCGAGGTCCGCCATCCCATGCACGGCCCCGAAAAGAAGCGCGACGATGTGTTCAGGGTCGCCATCCCTGAGATCGCCGGACCGTTGCGCGATATGCACAAAGTCCGCGATCGTCGCGAACGCCCGGCGCGCTTCAGCCGCCACTAGGGTGTCGCTGCGGCTTTCCTCGAGCAACAGGCGATAGCGAACCGGATAGCGGCGCGCAAACTCGAAATACTGCCCGACGACCAGGTTGAGCGCGGCGATCGAGGAGTCCGTTTCGTTGCGGGCGCTCTCCACCGATGCACCCAATTGTTCGATGATACGACGCACCATCGCGTCCATAAGAGCGCGCTTGTCGGCGTAATGACGATAGGGGGCGGACTGCGAGATGCCTGCGGCGTCTCCCACAGCGCGTAGCGTCACCGCGGACGGGCCTCCTGCATCGAGCAGGTCCGTCGCGGCGATTAGAATGCGTTCCTTGGTCGACAACATTTCGTGCTAACCGGAACACACCGCGTTTACGTTGTCAATTCCGAATGTTCGCAGTATATCGGTCGCGCGCGCCTTAGCCCTGCCCGCGAGACCTTCGCAAACAAGAACTCGTTCCCGCGCTCGGTTCAACGCTCCGCACGCTACTCGTCGTTGCTCGCGTTTAGGTTTTCAAGCGGGATGGTTCCCGCCTCGCGGCCTTGACGGAGCCTCACGCCGACACCGCCGCCGGAGTCCCCGGCGATAAACTCGGCGCCGGCCTTCTCCAACGTGGCGACGACGCGCGCCGCGGTATCCGGTCGGCCGCCGAGGTCGCCACCCGTTGCCTCGATTCGCTTGATCGTAGGCGTCGAGAGGCCGGAAGCCGCGGCGAGATCGCTCTGCGACCATCCGAGCAGCGCCCTTGCAGCCTTGATTTGCCCGGTCGTCACGCGCGGCATTGGCAAGCGCCCCTCCTTGTCCACCGTCTTGAGATGGCTGTCGAGTAAAGCACGGCGTCGACGCCCATGCAAATCCCGAACCCTGGCCGGCAGGCTTTCGCGTCTCTCGGCGACGCTCGCCTCCCCTGCTCAATACGGTATATAGACGCGGTCTCCTGGAGTCGTGTCTTGTTTGTCCTGCCTCACTTTTTAGCCGCCCGCCGCGCGCTGGCGCTCGCGATCCTGGTCGCGCTGGCGCTCGCCGGCTGCGGTCGCATCGGGCCGCTCGAGCCGCCGCCCGATGCGACCGCGCAAGCCAAGCCGACGATGCCGAAGCCTGACGCCCTCAGCGCCGAATCGCTCACCCCGATGATGAAACCGAAGATCCCACCCATCACTCCGCCAAATCAACCGTTCTTTCTCGACTTCCTGCTGAAGTAAGGTCGGGCATGAGACACTTCGCCTATCGCGACGGCGTCCTCACGGCCGAGGACGTGCCCTGACCGAGATCGCCAGCGCGGTCGGCACGCCGTTCTATTGCTATTCCAGCGCCACCATCGAGCGCCATTTCCGGGTGTTCTGCGAGGCCTTCGCCGGGCACGACGCCCTGGTGGCCTACGCGATGAAGGCGAACTCCAACCAGGGGGTGATCGAGACGCTCGCCGCCTCGGCGCGGGCATGGATGTGGTCAGCGAGGGCGAGCTCCGGCGCGCCCGGGCGGCCGGCGTGCCGGGCGACCAGATCATCTTCTCCGGGGTCGGCAAGACGAAGGCGGAGATGGCCCTCGGGCTCGACGAGAAATCTTGTGCTTCAACGTCGAATCCGAACCCGAACTCGAAGCGCTGTCGGCGGTCGCCTCGGCGCGCGGCCGTCGCGCCGATCGCCATTCGCGTCAATCCAGATGTCGACGCCCGCACCCACGCCAAGATCTCCACCGGCAAGTCGGAGAACAAGTTCGGCGTGCCGATCTCGCAGGCCCGCGAGGTGTTCGCCCGCGCTCGCGAGCTGCCCGGCCTCGCCGTCACGCGGCGTCGACATGCATATCGGTTCGCAGATCGCCGATCTCGAGCCGTTCGACAACGCGTTCGCCCTGCTCGCCGACTTCGTGAGGCCCTGCGCGCCGACGGTCACGCCATCGATCACGTCGATCTCGGCGGCGGACTCGGCATCCCCTATCGCGTCAACAACGAACCGCCGCCCTCTCCCGAGGCCTATGCCGAGATCGTCGCCCGCCACACGCGCGCGCTCGGCTGCCAAGCTGCTTTCGAGCCCGGGCGCCTGATCGTCGGCAACGCGGGCGTGCTGGTCGACCTCGGTGATCTTCGTCAAGACCGGCGAGCGGAAGACCTTCGTCATCGTCGATGCGGCAATGAACGACCTCGATCCGGCCGACCCTGTACGACGCTTATCACGAAATCCTGCCCGTCCGGGCCCCGCCGCCGCGCGCGGCGCGGATGACGCGCGCCGACGTGGTCGGCCCGGTCTGCGAGAGCGGCGACTATCTCGCCCTCGACCGCGACATCGCCGAGGTCGCCCCGGGCGACCTGATCGCGGTGATGACCGCGGGCGCCTACGGCGCGGTGCAGGCGGGCGGGTACAATTCGCGCCTGCTCGTCCCCGAGGTTCTGGTCAGGGGCGGAGACTTCGCGATCGTCCGGCCTCGGCCCAGTTACGAGGACATGATCGGCCTCGACAAACTTCCGCCTTGGTTGGAGTGAGGGTTTAGCGTTCCGCAAGCGATCGGGACGAGTGTGACGAAGGCGAACGAACCCCATAACGACGAGCCCCCCAGAGGCGCCCGCGCCGGCAGGCTGACCGCCCTTTCGGCAAGCGGCGGCTTGTGCACTCGTCATCGAGAGGGTGTGGCCGCCCGTCGTCGTTGCGATCGGCGTGATGATCCTGTTCCTCGGCGTCTCTTGGCTGGGCGCGTGGTTGTTCGCCCCGCGCGCCCTGCGCATTGCGGGCGTCGCCCTGTTCGGGCTTGGCGTCCTGGCCGCCCTTGCGCCGCTCCTGCGGCTGCGCTGGCCCGGGGCCCGTGACGTCGCGGCGCGGCTCGATCGGGATTCCGGCGCGGCGCACCGTCCGGCGACCTCGCTCGCCGACACCCTCGCCAACGCCGACGATCCGATGGCGCGGGCCCTTTGGGCGGCGCATCAGGCGCGGCTGGCGCGATCTGTCGAGGCGCTGCGAGTCGCCCCACCCGCGCCGCGCATGGCCGAGCGCGATCCGTACGCCCTGCGGTTCGCCGTGGCGATGATGGCGTTCGCGGCGGCCGTCGCGGCCGGCCCGGAGCTTTACGGGCGCCTCGCCGCCGCCTTCGACTGGCGTGGCGGAGACGCGACGCTCGCTGCGGCCGAGAGCCGGATCGACGCCTGGATCGACCCGCCTGCTTACGCCAGCCGTCCCCCAGTGGTGATCGACGTCGTCTCGGGCGCTCCGAAGATCGCTGACCGCGTATGAGGATTCGGTGCTCGTGGTGCGCAGCGAGCCGGGGGTGGTGGAGACCAAGGTCGAAGGCGCGATCGCGCCGGTCGAGGACAAGGGAAAGCCTGTCGCGGGCGTCCAGGTCGAGCGGCGCTGGACGATCCGCGGCGACGGCCGGGCGGCGATCTGGCGCCGGGGCGCGAAGGCCGCCGACGTCGCCTTCTCGGTGATCCCGGCTGGCGTCCCGACAATCGCACTCAGCAAGGATCCCGTGAGCAACCTCAGCGGATCGTTGACACTCGCCTACCGGATCGAGGACCGCTACGGGATCGCGAGCGCGCGCGCCGATTTCGCCTTGCCGCCCGATCCATCGGGGAAGCGCGCCGCGGAGCCTCGCTCAGGCGCCTCAGGCCGGGCTCGAGACCGCCGCCACCGCCACCGGAACCGGCGAGGCGAGCGCGACGCTCGATCTCTCCGAGCACCCGTGGGCGGGCGCCAAGGCGACCATGACTCTCGAGCGCGACCAGCGTCTCGGGCAAGACAGGCAAGAGCGCGGCCGGTCGAAGTGATCCTGCCGCAGCGGCCCTTCCATAATCCGCTCGCTCGTGCACTGGTCGAGGAGCGGCGCGATCTGATCCTCGATCCGGACCATGCGCCCAAACGGATCGAGGCGGCGCTGACCGGCCTTGCCGTCGCTCCGGAGCTGTTCGGCACACCGGCCGGCGTCTATCTCGGCCTGAGGCAGGCGAAGGCCTCCCTCGATGGGGCGCGCACCGACGCGGACTTGCTCGAGGTCGCCCAACTCCTGTGGACGATGGCGCTCAAGATCGAGGATGGCGACGCGACCCAGGCCCAACGCGACCTGCGTGCGGCCGAGCAGGCCTTGCGCGACGCGCTCAAGCGTGGCGCGAGCGACGACGAGATTCGCAAGCTGATGCAAAACCTGCGCGAGGCGGCGCAGCGCTTCGCCGCGGAAATGGCGATGAAGGCGGAGAAGAACGGCGACCAGACGCCGCAGGAGTCGAACCAGGAGGCCCAGAACCTCGACAAGCTGATGGACCAGCTCGAACAGACCGCGCGCAACGGCACACGCGAGCAGGCCGAAGCGATGCTCGACCAGATGCAGAACATGTTCGAGAATATGCAGAGCGCCGAGAACCAGGAGGAAAGCCCGGCCGAGCGGGAGTTGCGTAAGCAGATGGACGAACTGGGCAAGCTGATGCGCGATCAGCAGGCCCTGCGCGACGACACCTTCCGTAGCGACCAGCGCGATCAAAAGCGGCGGCGCAGCGCAACGCCGGGCGACGGATCGCAGGCGCAGCCCGACGATGGCGGGGACCCCCAGGCCAACGAGGGCGACAACGCCCAGGACCCCGGAGACGACAAGGGCGCCGACCAGGAGAGGCAGAAGCTTGGCGACCGCCAGCAGGACCTGGCCGACCGACTCGCCCAGATGCAACGCATGCTCAAAGGCCTCGGCATGAAGGGCGAGAAGGGGTTTGACGACGCCGAGGGCGACATGAAGGAGGCGCAGGGCGACCTTGAGGGCGACAAGGGACAAAAAGGCCAGGGACGTCTTGGCCAGTCGGGCAAGGGCGCGGCGGTCGACGCGCAGGGCCGCGCGCTCCAGGCGCTGCGCGAAGGCGCCCAGGGGATGCAGCAGCAGATGCAGGCTCAGGGCCAGGGCGGAAAGCGCGGCTACCAGGCGCGCCGCATGCGCCCGGGCGAGCAGCAGGGCGACGATCCGCTGGGCCGGCAGCAGCGCGAAGGCGACATGGGCCGCGACGACGGCTCTCTCAAGGATATGGGGACCGTCGCCGAGCGCGCGCGCAGGGTGATGGAGGAGCTGCGCCGCCGTCTCGCCGACCCGAACCGGCCAGTCGACGAGCGCGACTATCTCGAACGGCTGATGAACCACAACTGATCGGAGCGCCCGCGCGTCGCCCATCGCCGGGCCGCCCCTCAGCAACACCACGCGGACCGGCGCCATTCAGGCTCCCGAATCGAACGATTCCAGCGGCTTGCGGCGCCATCCGGTTCCGTCTTCCTCCCCTGCGGAGCGAGGCCGGCAAGCAACTCCCAATCCGCGGGCGCGTCGGCCTCCGCCGCCGTTTCGCCCCGATCCGGATCGGCGAGGGACGAGCGGGCCGGCGCCATTCTGGCTCCCGAATTGAACGATTTCAGCGGCTTGCGGCGCCATCCGGTTCCGTCTTCCTCCCCAGCGGAGCGAGGCCGGCAAACAACTCCCAATCCGCGGGGCGCGTCGGCCTCACCGCCCTCTCGCCCCGAGGGACGAGCGGAGCAGCGCCATTCCGGCTCCCGAATTGAGCGATTCCAGCGGCTTGCGACGCGATGCGGTTCCGCGCGCTCCGCCGCCGGGGCCGTGGCGGAGGCCGAGTTCGCGAGGGATCCCGACCATCCGGCCGACGCTGGTTTGTCTTCGACGTCGCGCTGCGGGACGTCCGCAGCGCCCCGTTGAGGCCGTTGACCTGCACGGCGAACAAGGCGTCAGCGGGCCCGGGGCCGCAGCGCGCGATGAGGGCGCGAACGGACTTGCGCTCGCGCTCGGCCTTCCCTCGCCGCGCCCGGAAGGCGAACGGTCGCGGCGGACAGGCGGTCGAACGGGATCGGCGCGGTTGGCGGGGCTGGACACGAGATCGGTTCGTTTTCTGCTATACGGAATACGATACGCCGATGCCTGATGTTTTGCAAGAAGTAGTCGCTTCGCCGGAGGGCAAGCGGCCCTGGGCGGCCGGCGTCGAAGCCGAACGCCCCAGGGCGAGGCTCAAGCTCGGCAACGCGCCAGCACAGCGTCGGCGGCGGAGTTGACAGGCCTCAACCCGACACCGCCCAACGCCGCCCGCGCGCAGGTCAGTCGAGTTCGGGCAGCGTCCAACGTAAGCCCTCAAAGCGCGCGAAATCGCGATCGAAGGTGACGAGGGTCGCGCCCTGCTCGATCGCCAGTGCGGCGAGATGCGCGTCGGTCGTCAGATTGCCGGCAGCGCCGGCTGACCTCAGCAATCGGCCGAGAACCTCGGCGTGCCGCTCGCCTGGGTTGACGACCAGGGCGCTCGGATGGCCGAGCCAGCGCTCGACGACGCGCAAGGCGTCTTCCACCGACAGCGGCCTCGGGAACATGCCGCGGCGCGTGCTCAGGCGCAGGAAGGCGAGGACCGCCGTCCAGGCGAAGCCCACCCCGCGCGGGCCTTCAAGGCCTCGGCGTAGAGCTTCGAGCGCTGCGGCGTGTTGATCGCACGCGCGATTTACAGCGTAGATGAGGATATTGGCGTCCAGCAGGATCATCGGCTGCGCCGTTGCCGGCCAGCAAGTTCGTCGTCCTCCAGTTCGGCGGCGAGCGACGCGGCCTTGGTCAGATCGACCCGCGGCGCGCCCATGTCGAAGGTGAGCGGTTCGAAGGGCTTCTCAAGCCGGCTGCGGTCGCGCAGCCCGACGCGTAGCGCATTGTTCAGCGCCTCTTTGAAAGACTCGCCGCGTCGACCCATTTCCTTGCGCAGCAGGGATTCGACGTCGGGATCGAGCGTGACCGTGGTCCGCATGGCCATCACGATGCCAAGGAAGCTGCTGTCACGACGCGCACGCTTCCGGAGCGCAGTCAACTCCAGCCCGCGAGCCTGAGATTGGCAACGAGCCGACAGGGATCACAAGAACATCTCTCTGTCCCGCGCGACCGCCTCGGCCAGATGCTCGGCGACCGCGCGGATGCGGCCGAGGGCGCGCGTGTCCTCGTGGGTCACGAGCCAGTAGGCGCGCGTCGCGCGCCGCTCGGGCAGCACGGGCTTGAGATCGTCGAAGCGGCGAGCAATGAAATGGTGCACGACGCCGAGGCCGACGCCGGCGCGCAGGGCTTCGAGCTGGGTCACGGCGCTCGCGCTTTCGAAACTGGTCGGCGCCCCGTCGAACAACTCGCGCACATAATCGAGCGCCGTCGAGTAGGCGTGCTCCTCGACAAAGCCGATCAGCCGATGGCTTTTCAGCGCCTCGATATCGGCCGGCGCGCCGTTGCGCTCGAGATAGGCGGCGGTTGCGTAGATTCCGAGGGTGTAGTCGGTGAGCCTGCGGGCGACGAACCGACCCTCCTCCGGCTTGTCGAGGCCGACGACCACGTCGACCTCGCGTCGCACGAGCGGAGTGAGCTGCGGCAGCGGCATCAGCTGCAGCCGTAGTCCCGGATGGCGCTCGGCGAAATCCTTCAGCGCCCCGGTCAGATAGTAGGTGGAAAAGCCGTCCGGCGCGCCGATCCGGACGTCGCCGACGAGTTCGAGGTCGACGCCGGAGATCTCGCCCTGGGCGTGCAGGAAGGCGCTCTCCATCTCCTCCGCGGCGCTCAGGAAGCGATCGCCGGCGTCGGTCAGGGTCGCTCCCGTCGTGCGCCGATCGAACAGTTTGGCGCCGAGCGCGGCCTCGAGCGCCGCGATGCGGCGGCTGACTGTGGCGTGATCGAGGCGCAAGCGCTTGGCCGCGGCGACGAACTGGCCGGCGCGGGCGACAGCGAGAAAGACGCGGACGTTATCCCAGTCCATGTCAGCGGACACTAGCGCGCCGGGCGCGAACGCATAAAGCGCCTGCTCGACGGATTCGCCGCGCGTGCGGGTGCGACCAAGCGTCGTCGGCTCATGCGCCGGCGGTCCAGGGATCGATTACCGTTACGCCCGCAGCGACGAATGCGCTTGCGTCCCGGGTGGCCACGGCGAAATTGCGCGACGCGGCGGTGGCGGCGATATAGCCGTCCGGGGTGGGAAAGCCCCTTCCGACCGAGCGCGCCTTCACCGCCAGATCCCCATAACGGCGGGCCGCGTCCGTATCGAACGGCAGGATCCTATCGACGAATAGAGCCATCACCCCTTCGAGCGCCGCCGCCAATTTGACTTTGCGCTTCCCGCCGGAACCGCGCCGACGCCGAACATCAGTTCGGCGATCGTCACGCTGGAGAGATAGAGCGCTTCCGCAGTCTGCGCGTCGAGCCATTGCAGAACCGCTGGATCCGGTTCGGGCTTCATCGCCTCAGAGACGACATTGGTGTCGAGCACAATCATTCGAAACTCAGCGGCTCGGCGGGGTTCCGGTCGCAGGCCCTCTCTAGGGCCTCAAGGTCGGCGTTGGTCAGGCCAATCTTGCGGCTCATATCCCTGAGCGCGCCGCCAATCTGAAGACGATCGGCTGGCCGCACTGCGGCCTCCAGAATTGCTCGTATCTCCGCTTCCGCGCTGCGTCCGTGCTGGGCGGCCAGTATTTTCAAAGCGCGATGCGTTTCGCTCGAGAGATTGCGCACGGTGACGGCGGGCATGACAGCGGTACCCCGAGCCAATGATCGATGATATCAAGCTAAGGATTCTGATATCATATTGCAAGGAAGATGGCGGCGCTCCGCGCTTTCCATCTCCTCCGCGGCGCTCAGGAAACGGTCGCCGGCGTCGGTCAGCGTCGCGCCCGTGGCGCCCCGGTCGAACAGTTTGGCGCCGAGCGCGGCCTCGAGCGCCGCGATGCGGCGGCTGACGGTCGCATGATCCGGGCGCAGACGCTTCGCCGCCGCGACGAACTGGCCGGCGCGCGCGACGGCGAGGAAGACCCTGACGTTGTCCCAGTCCATGGCCGGGCGGCCCCGATCCTCACGCTGGCGCTTGAGTGCCGCCGGCGTTGTATGCTATTGTCATACGCATGAGCAAGACCAAAGCTGCCACGTCTATCCTCAGCGTCCGGGTCAGCCCGGACGAGCGAGCGCTGCTCGATGCGGCCGCAGAAGAAGCGCGCACCTCGGTCAGCGATTTTGTCCGGCGGGCGGCGGTCGAGGCGGCCGAGATGGAAATCCTCAATCGTTCGAACGTTACGATTCCTGCCGAATCCTGGGAAGCTTTCGAGGCCTGGGCGGCGCGGCCGGCGGAGGATGTTCCCGGGCTCGTGGACTTGTTCAATCGTAAGCCGACATGGGAGCGGTGAGCGCCCCGCGTCCTCTAGCGCAGAGCGACGACCGAAGCGGATTCGATTGCGGCCGCTTGGTCTTGAATGAGTGGTTCCATCGTTACGCATGGAACAATCATGCGACCGGAGCCTCTCGCGTCAGCGTCGTCGAGCACGTCGATACCGGCCGGATCGTCGGCTACGTGACGCTGAGCGCGGCCCATATTGAACGGGCGTTCCTACCAAAATCGCGACAGCGCAACCAGCCTGATCCCGTTCCTGTGACACTCCTTGGACAGCTTGCCGTGGATCTTCAGTGGCAAGGGCAAGGCCACGCGTTTTCGCTCCTGCAGTTCGCCTTGAGGGCCGCGCTGAAGGCGTCCGAGAGCGTGGCGAGCACAGGCGTCATCACACATCCTCTCGACGACAGCCTGCGCGGTTTCGACGCCCGCTGGGGGTTCTCAGACCTGCCTTTCGATCCTCGCCACACAATGATCGCGCGCATGGTCGACATTCGGCGGCGGCTGCAAATTCCGTCATCCTCCACAAACGAGCCACCTTAGCCCGTTTCCGCACAGCCGATGCGCGATCTCCGTCATTGTTGTGCGCAAAATCCTGCGACATAAGAGCGTCAACCACACGCGTCTGTGAAGGGAGCGAAACATGATCGAGTACGGACATTTCATCGGCGGCAAGGCCGTCGCCGGCCAATCGGGCCGCACGGCCGAGGTTTTCCAGCCGATGGACGGCACGGTGCGGGGACATGTGGCGCTCGCCTCCAAGGCCGAAGTCCGCGCTGCGGTCGAGAACGCCGCCGCCGCGCAGCCGAAGTGGGGCGCGACCAATCCGCAGCGGCGCGCCCGCGTCCTGATGAAGTTCCTCGACCTCATCGCCCGCGACAACGAGGCGCTGGCCGAAATCCTCGCGCGCGAGCACGGCAAGACGATCGCCGACGCCAAGGGCGACATCCAGCGCGGCGTCGAGGTGGTCGAGTTCGCGCTCGGCGCGCCCCATCTGATGAAGGGCGAATACACCGACGGCGCCGGCCCCGGCATCGACATCTATTCGATGCGCCAGCCGCTCGGCGTGGTCGCCGGCATCACGCCGTTCAACTTCCCGGCGATGATCCCGTTGTGGAAGCTCGCGCCCGCGATCGCCTGCGGCAACGCCTTCATCCTCAAGCCCTCGGAGCGCGACCCCGGCGTACCGATGAAGCTCGCCGAGCTGTTCATCGAGGCGGGCGGCCCTGCCGGCATCCTCAACGTGGTCAACGGCGACAAGGAGGCGGTCGACGCCATCCTCGACGATCCGGACATCCAGGCGATCGGCTTCGTCGGCTCGACCCCGATCGCCCATTACATCTATTCGCGCGGCACCGCCGCCGGAAAGCGGGTGCAGTGCTTCGGCGGCGCCAAGAACCACATGGTGGTGATGCCCGACGCCGACATGGACCAGGCGGTCGACGCGCTGATCGGGGCCGGCTACGGTTCGGCGGGCGAACGCTGCATGGCGATCTCGGTCGCCGTGCCGGTCGGCAAGGAGACGGCCGACGAACTGGTGCGTAGGCTGATCCCACGCGTCGAATCCCTGAAGATCGGCCCGTCGACCGACTCGAGCGCCGATTTCGGCCCGCTCGTCACCAGGGCGGCGCTGGAGAAAGTGCGCGGCTATGTCGATCTCGGCGTGCAGGAAGGCGCAAAGCTCGTCGCCGACGGGCGCAACTTCAGGATGCAGGGCTACGAGAACGGCTTCTACATGGGCGGTTGCCTGTTCGACAACGTCACCAAGGACATGCGCATCTACAAGGAGGAGATCTTCGGGCCCGTCCTGTCGGTCGTGCGCTCGCCCGACTATGCCGAGGCGCTCCGTCTCTGCAACGATCACGAATACGGCAACGGCGTCGCGATCTTCACCCGCGACGGCGACGCGGCGCGCGACTTCGCCAGCAAGGTCAAGGTCGGCATGATCGGCGTCAACGTGCCGATTCCGGTGCCGCTCGCCTACTACACCTTTGGCGGCTGGAAGCGCTCGGGCTTCGGCGACCTGAACCAGCACGGACCGGATTTCGATCCGCTTCTACACCCGCACCAAGACGGTCACCGCCCGCTGGCCGTCGGGCATCAAGGACGGCGCGAGCTTCGTCATCCCGACGATGCATTGAGCCAAACGACCGGCGGGGCGCCGATCGGCCCCGCCCTTTGGCTTCGTAAGGCGTAGCGCGTAATATGGAGCTGATGGTTCTCGAAGACGGCGTGTGATGTCGACAGCGTTCAAGCTCATGTCCAGCGACGAGTTTCTCCTCTGGGCCGAGGGGAGAGAGGGCCGCTGGGAGTTGCACGACGGCGTACCCGTACAGTTGCACACCGGCTCGCCCGCTCTGATGGCGCCAGAACGGGCCGCCCACGTTCGGGTGAAGTTCAGGGCGGCGATGACGCTGCAAGAGGCGCTGAAAGACGCCGGCCTGCCGTGCGAGGTGTTTTCCGACGGTCTCGCCGTCACGGTCGATGCGCTGACGACGTTCGAGCCGGACGCGTCGGTCGTATGCGGCGAGCGGGTGCCCGCCGATGCGATCGCTATCGACAATCCCGTTGTCGTCGTCGAGGTCCTGTCGCCGAGCACCGCGGCGATCGACCATGGCCGCAAGCTCAGCGGATACTTCTCGCTGCCGAGCGTCGAGCACTACCTCATTCTCGACCCGGAGCGGCGCGTCGTCATCCACCACAAGCGCGGCCAGGGCGACGCGATCGAGACACGCGTGCTCAGCGAAGGCTCGGCGAAGCTCGATCCTCCGGGCTTCGCGGTCGCGGTCGAAGCGCTGTTCCCGCCGCTGGCGGATTAGAACCTGAACAGCGGATAGCCGGGGTCCGCATACTGAAGACGCTCGCGGCCGCGATAGCCGGTGAAAGTCCCCTCGACCGGGGAGGGTTGGTTGAAGGTGCTCGTCACGTAGTCGGGGCCGCCGTGCGGGGCCGAGGCGGCCGGGCCGAGCGTCAGCCAGGACGATCCGGCGTTCGCCCTCTTGTGAACCGTGATCTGGCGGCCCTCGGGCTGCTCGACATGATGTTTGTGGCCGGAATGCCGGGCGCGGGCGTGAATCGTCGGGGTCGCCCCCGCCCCCGTCGTCTGCGCCTCGGCCGAGGTCGCGAGCGCCGCGACCATCGACGCCGCGGCAAACAAGAGTAACGATCGGACCATCGCCCTGCCCTTCGCTCGTCGCCGGGATCGCCCCTGCGCGAAAACGCGCCCGGAGATGGGGCGCGCGCGCCCCGCATTGCCCCGGCCGCCGAGGAAAAGCAAGCCCGTCTCAGTCGAGCGACTTGTGGAACCGCAGCACGCTGAGTCCCAGAAACGCGACGCCGAGCGCAGCGAGCGCCGCCATCTGCGGCCACAGCACGTCGAGGCCCACGCCCTTCAGGAACGTACCGCGGATGACGACGAGGTAATAGGTCATCGGGTTGACGTTCGACAGCCATTGCATGACCGGCGGCATGGTGGCGATCGGGAAGCTGAAGCCCGACAGGATGAAGGCGGGGTTGACGACGAAGAAGTTGGTTGCGAACGCCTGCTGCTGAGTGCGGCAGACGGTCGAGATCAGGAGGCCGATCCCGAGCACCGAGAGCAGATAGAAGCGAGGTTCCGAGCAGCAGCACCAACGGATTGCCGACGGAACGGCACGCGGAACCAGAGCATGCCGACGGCGGCGATCACGATCGTCAGGGCGAGCCCGACCAGGAAATAGGGGATCGTCTTGCCGAGGATGAACTCGAGCGGCCGGATCGGCGTCACCATGATCTGCTCGAGCGTGCCGACCTCGCGCTCGCGCACCACGGCGAAGGAGGTGAGGTTGACGATCATGATCAGGGTCAGCGTCGCGATGACGCCGGGAACGAAGAACCAGCGGCTGTTGAAGTCCACGTTGTACCAGGGGCGCTGCTCGAGCGTCACGGTCGGCGGAGGCGGCGTGGCGGGGCGCGCACGGCGCATGAGGTCCGGCCGTTCTGCTGCGCGTAGGCCGCGACGATCTGGCTGACGTAGCCAGCGCGATCAGCGCGGTGTTCGAATTGGTGCCGTCGACGATCACCTGCGCGGGCGCCGATGGGGCCCTTGCGCAAGTCCTGGGCGAAGCCCGCCTCGATGACGATCGCGACCACCGCGTCCGCCCGGTCGATCGCATGGCGGATCTCGGCCACGTTCTTCGCGCGTTCGACGATCTGGAACCGTCCGCTGGCGCCGAAGCGGGAGATCAGCTCCGGCTTTCCTGGCTGTGATCGAGGTCGAGCACAATGGTCGACACATGGTAGACCTCGAAGGTCGCAGCGTAGCCGAAGATGAACAGCTGGACCAGGGTCGGGATCAGGAGGCGGAATTTCGCCGCGCGGTCGCGCCGCAGCTGCTGGAACTCCTTCAGGACCAGGTTGAAGACGCGGCCCCACATCGCCCTACCCCAGCGTCCTGCGAAAAGCCCGGGCGGCGAGAAGCCCGATGACTGCGGCGTAAAGCGCGAGCAAGGCGATCGGCTCGAGGAGGTCGCCAAGCCCGCTGCCCTTGAGGAACACCGACTTCAGGATCTCGAAGTAATACCGCGCCGGAACGAGATAGGTCAGCCACTGGATCGCCGCCGGCATCTGTTCGATCGGGAAGGCGAAGCCGGACAGCAGGGTGGTCGGCAGGAGCGTCGCGACGAGCGCGATCTGGCTGGCGCCGACCTGACTGCGGATGCTGGCCGAAATGAAATAGCCCAAGCCGAGCACGACCACGAGAAAGAGCGACGTCGTCAGGAACAGCGTCGTGACCGCGCCGCGGAACGGCGCCTCGAACCAGAAGACCGCAATGAGCAGGCAGAAGGCGGCGTCGACGAGCCCGATGACGAAATAGGGCAGGATCTTTCCGACCATCAGCTCCATCCGGGTGACCGGGGTCGAGACCAGCACCTCCATCGTGCCCCGCTCCCACTCCCGCGAGATCGTGAGCGAGGTGAGCTGCGCGCCGACGAGCGCCATCACCAGCGCGACCACGCCGGGCATGATGAAGTTCCGGCTGACGAGGTCCTCGTTGTACCAGACCCGGTACTGGGCGATCGCGGGGACGACGGGCGCGGGCAGGCCCATGCGCTGCGTGCGCTCGAGCTGGACACTGCCGGAATAGGCCCCGACAACCGCCTGCGCGTAGCCGAGGGCGATATTGGCGGTGTTGTCGTCGGTGGCGTCGAGGATCGCCTGCACCGAAGCGGCATTGGCCGTGGCGAGGTTCTCGGAAAAGTCATGGGGAACGACGATCGCCATCTTGCACCGGCCCGCGTCGATCGCGCGCGCGACGGCCGCGTAGTCGCGCTCGGACTCGACGATGGCGAAATAATGCGACGCCTGGAACGCCTTGCAGCAGCGCCTGGCTCTGCTGGCTGCCCTCGCGATCGAACACGCAGATCGGCACGTGCTCGAGATCCATGTTGACCCCGTAGCCGAGCAGCGCCATCTGCATGAGCGGCATCAGCAGCACCACCATCAGGCTGCGCGGATCGCGCAGGATCTGGATGATCTCCTTCCTGGCGATCGCCCTGATCCGGCGGAGGGTCATGCGTCCGTCCTCCCGCCGTCGCCGCCGACGAGCTGGACGAACACGTCCTCGAGCGTCGCCTTGATCGGCTCGATCCGCGACCAGGAGAGACCGCGCTCGGCGAGCCGCGCCTCGATCGCCGCCCGATCGCGGGCGCCGTCCTCGACGACGATGTGCAACGACGAGCCGAACGGGGCGACGTCGCGGACGCCCTGCGCGCCTGCTCGTAGCGCCTCCAGCATCGCGCCGGCGTCCTCCCCCTCGACCAGCAGGATCTCGCCGCGGATCGCGCCGCGCTTGAGTTCGCGAGGGCGTCCCGAGCGCGACGAGCCGCCCGCCGTTGATCAGCGCGATACGATTGCAGTACTCGGCTTCGTCCATGTAGTGGGTGGTGATGACGACGCACACGCCCTCGCCGGCGAGGGCGTAGATCAGGTCCCAGAAGCGCCGGCGCGCGAGGCCGGATCGACCCCCGAAGTCGGCTCGTCGAGGAACAGGATCGCCGGCTCGTGCAGGACCGCGCAGCCGAGCGCCAGACGCTGCTTCCAGCCGTCGGAAAGGTCGCCGACGATCGCGTCCTCCCCGCCCTCGAGCCCGGCCATGGCGACAGCGAAGGCGAGCCGCTGGCGAAGACGTGCGCCTTTGACCCCGTAGATGCCGCCGAAGAAGCTCAGGTTCTCCCTCACCGACAGATCGTCGTAGAGCGAGAATTTCTGCGACATGTAGCCGATCGTCTCGCGCACCTTTTCGGGATCGCGCGCGACGTCGAAGCCCGCGACTTCGGCCCGGCCGCCGCTCGGCCGCAGGAGGCCGCAAAGAATGCGGATCGTCGTCGATTTCCCCGCCCCGTTCGGTCCGAGGAAGCCCATGATCTCGCCGCGCCGCGCCACAAAGCTCACATCGTTGACGGCGACGAAATCGCCGAACCGCTTCACCAGTCGGTCCGCCCGGATGCGGACCTCGCCGAGGTCGCCATTCATTCCGCCTGCTCCGTCAGGAGGGAGACGAACAGGTCCTCGATCGAGGGCGCGATGCGCTCGATCTCATCGACCGGGACGGCCGCGGCGGCGAGCGCAACTTGGAGCTCGCCGAGACGCCGGGCCGCGTCGTCGACGACGACATGCACGCTGTCGCCCATCAGGATGACGCCCCTCACCCCGTCGCGCCCGGCGACGACGTCGCGCGCGGCGCGCGCGGCGGACGAGGCGACAGCGAGGATCTCGCCGGGCGTCAGCGCCTTCAGCCTGAGCGGCGTGTCGCAATAGACCATGCGGCCCTCGCGCAGAAGGCCGAGCCGGGTGCAGCGCTCGGCCTCGTCGAGATAGGAGGTGGCGACGACGATGGCGACGCCCTCGCCTCGCAGGCCATACAGGATGCGCCAGAAGTCGCGGCGCGACACCGGATCGACCCCCGCCGTCGGCTCGTCGAGCAGCAGCACGCGCGGCGTGTGGATCAGCGAGCAGGTGAGTCCGAGCTTCTGCTTCATGCCGCCGGAGAGCTGACCGGCGCGCCGCTTGCGGAACGGCGTCATGCCGGAGGCGGCAAGCAGACGCTCGGCGCGCTCCCCGCGGTCCTTGCGCGAGATGCCAAAGAGATCGGCGAAGAACGCGATGTTCTCGTCCACGGTCAGGTCCTCGTAGAGGCCGAACCGCTGCGGCATATAGCTTATGTGCGAACGCACGCGCTCGGGCTCGGCGACCGCGTCGACGCCCTCGATCGCGATCGAGCCCTCATCGGGCGCCATCACCGCAGCGAGGAGGCGCATGATCGTGGTCTTGCCGGCGCCGTCGGGACCGACGAAGCCGAACACTTCGCCCTGGGCGCATTCGAAGCTGAGCTTGTCGACGGCGACCGCGGCGCCGAACCGTTTCGTCAACCCGCGGACCTCGACGGCGGGTCGCGGGGCGCGCCGTTCATGATTGTCCGGGCGCCTTGACGGCGATCCTGGCGTCGGCCGGCAGTCCGGGCACGAGTTCGTGGGTCGGATTGTCGATGTCGATGCGGATCCGATAGACGAGCGTCACCCGCTCGGCGTGCGTCTCGACGCTCTTGGGGGTGAATTCCGCCGGTTCCGAGATGAAGGAGATGCGACCCGGATAGGCTTGCCGGGAAAGGAATTTGTCGTGACGGTGGCGGCCTCGCCGAGCCGAATCTTGCCGATGTCGGGCTCGTTGACGTAGGCGCGAAGCCAGACGTGATTGATGTCGGCCAGCGTGATGATTGCCGCGCCGGGCGAGACGACCTCGCCGAGTTCGGCCTGGCGCACCAGGATGACGCCGTCGAACGGCGCGTTCAGCATGGTGTAGTCGAGCATGATTTTCGCGAGATCGAGATGGGCCTGCGCGGTTCGTTATGGCGGCGATGGCGAGCGCAACGTATCTTCGGCCGCGGTCTCGAGCGCGTTGTCGCGGTCGAGCGTCGCGCGCGTCGGTCGTGCCGGCGCCTTTGGTGAACAGCGTCTGGGCGCGGTCGAACTGCAGCTGCCTTAGCGACACTTCGGCCTGGTCGCTGACAATCGTGCGGCGTGTGGCGGCGACGTTCTGCTCAGCGACGTCGAGCTGATGGACGCGCTCGTTCACCGCCGCCTCGGCGATGGCGACCTGTTGCTTGTAGTCGGAATCGTCCACCCGCGCGATGACCGTCCCGACCGCGACCGTCTGCCCCTCGTCAAACGGCAATTCGACGATGCGGGACTGGACCGACTTGAAGCTGAGGATGCTCTCGTGCGCCTCGATGTTGCCGGAGACGAGGATGACGTCCGCGTCCGACTTCCCCACAATCCACACCGAGAGCGCGTCGGGGATGCGAGAAGTGGGAGCCTCGCGGGCCGCGTACATCCAGGGGACGAGCGTGCCGTGATACGCATAGGCGGCGATTGCGCCGAGCCCCAGAAGCGCGACCGCGCCGATCAGAAAGCGCCGCATACCGTTACGTGACCTCGGCCCCTTGCCGTCGCCAAGATAGGCTTCCGGAGGCGCGCTTGTGACGCGGCGAAGCGTCGCGCTCGGCTTAAAAGGGGGAGAGGGAGGGGCGCGGCGGCGGATAGGAAGTCGGGGCCAGAGGCTGGGGCAGCGTCCTGGCCGCCAGGATGTGGCTCTGCCCGGCCCTACCTGATACGCCTGAATAGGCGGCCCCATGCCGGTGTTGAAGACGCCTATGGAGGCGACCACGCATACTCTTGGATCGATACGCCGGTCGGCGATTGCGGCATCCAGCGCCTTTGCGCTTCTCGCTGCGGACGTGTGTCAAGACGCGCTCGCGCAGTCCCTCCATCCGATCCGCAATATTCAAATTGATGTCTCGCCTTTGCGGGCAAGCGTCGGCGACCCGACGGCGACGTGGGTGCAGCGGGAACTACCGGATCAACTTGCCCAAGCCCTGGCGAGCCGCAGAACAGCGCAAGGCGATACGCTGGTCGTGCGGATCGACTCGGTCGCTCTGGGGTCAATCAAGGACGGCGCCGCTTGGGACAACATCGGCGGCATTGCTTCGATCGGCGGCGTCCATTGGCCCGTGCGGGCGACCGCAAGATATCATGTCTCGGCGGTCGACCAGGCGATGTTCGAAGAATCCAATCACCAACGCGTTACCCGACTCGTGCAAGCGCTCACGTATTGGCTGGTCAGAGACCTCTGATTCCCTCGCAGGTCGTGCGATCCGGCCGTACGCCGCAACGCTGTGGGACGACGAAATGCCCACGTTTCCCTCCCTGCCTCGAAATTCGAGCCGAGGCACGGCGGTTGTTGCGCCGAGCGGCGCGCAGCGCTATCAAAGCTGATATCAGCCGCTCCAGGCTGCCGGGTGTAAGACGCATGGCGCAGGTGCTCATCCGCAACCTTCCCGACGACATCATCGAGGCGCATCGCGCCCGCGCCAAGGCGCACGGGCGGTCCCTGGAGCAGGAGCTTCGGGAAGTGATCGAAAAGGCTGCGCCTTATACGCCCGAGGAGCGTCTGGCGGTGGCGTTGCGCTTTAGGCCCTGACGCCGCCGGGTCCCGCAGCGATCCTGTGAGGCGGTCAGGGAAGGCCGACTATTGAGCGACCTTAGTGACCCGCGTCGCATCTGCTGGTTTGCACGAGAGGCTGCGACTGAGAAGGCGAATCGCCTGATCATCGCGACGATCGATCTCGTCGCGCCGTCGCTCATGCTCGTCGAATCGCCAACGGTCTTTGGAGCAAGGCCCGGCGCGGGGAGATCCCCGCCGTTCTCGCCGAGGCCGGAATGCGCGAGGTTCGCCGGTTTGTCCCGCAGATCTTCGACGACGCCGATCTGGCTCGAACTGCATTGGCGATTGCGATCGAGCTCGACCATCCGGTCTACGACTGCATTTATCTGGCGCTCGCGCGGCGCCGCGGCGCGCCATTGGTCACTCTGGACCGAAGACTGACGGCCCGCCTCGCCGGCACCCGCTATAGGGATGACGCCGTCCACCTTGCTGATTGGAATTAGGCCCCGCCGATGTTCGCCCTCACTGCCGAACACATGCCGTCCGCGACATGGCCGAAACCTTCGCCGACGAGCGCATCGCGCCCCACGCCGCTCGAATGGGACGAGACCGAGCATTTCCCGGTCGATGTGTTGCGCGAGGCCGCCGCGCTCGGCATGGCGACGATCTACTGTGCGCGAGGAGAATGGCGGCACCGGCATGACCCGGCTCGACGCGGCGCTGATCTTCGAGGCGCTGGCGACCGGCTGCCCCTGCGTCGCCGCCTATCTCTCCATCCACAACATGGTCGCCTGGGTGGTCGACCGCTTCGGCTCGCCGGACTTGCAGCAGCGCTATCTGCCCGCGCTCGCCACGCATGGAGCTGCTGGCGAGCTATTGCCTGACGGAGCCGGGCGCGGGCTCGGACGCCGCGGCGCTGACGACGCGCGCGCGCACGCGACGGCGACGCCTACGTGCTCGACGGCGTCAAGCAATTCATCTCCGGCGCCGGCGCGAGCGACGTCTATCTCGTCATGGCGCGCACCGGCGACGCGGCGCCGCGCGGCGATCTCGGCCTTCCTCGTCGAGAAGGGAACGCCGGGCCTCAGCTTCGGCGCCAACGAGAGAAAGATGGGCTGGAACGCCCAGCCGACCGCGCCAGGTGATCATGGAGGGCGTGCGCGTCCCCGAGGCCAATCGCGTCGGCGCCGAGGGCGACGGCTTCAAGATCGCCATGGCCGGGCTCGACGGCGGACGGCTCAACATCGGCGCCTGTTCGCTCGGCGGCGGGCAGGCGGCGCTCGACAAGGCGCTCGCCTAATGCGCGAGCGCAAGGCGTTCGGGCGGCGGATCGCCGATTTCCAGGCGCTGCAGTTCCGCCTCGCCGACATCGCGACCTCGCTCGAGGCGGCGCGCTCGATGCTGTGGCGCGCCGCGAGCGCGCTCGACGCGCAAGGCGCCCGACGCGACGCGGCTCTGCGCCATGGCCAAGCGAGTCGCCACCGACGCCGGCTTCAACGCCGCCAACGACGCGCTGCAACTCCTCGGCGGCTACGGCTATCTCGCCGACTACGGCGTCGAGAAGATCGTGCGCGACCTGCGCGTGCACCAGATTCTCGAAGGGACCAACGAGATCATGCGCGTGATCGTCGCGCGCGGCCTGATCGAGAACTGAGCGCGGCCGCGGGCGCGAACGAGCGCGAAGCCTTGGGGAAGACAATGACCAAAATCGCATTTCATCGGGCCTCGGCAACATGGGCGGCCCGATGGCCGCCAATCTCGTCAAGGCGGGCCATGCGGTCGCGGCTTCGATCTCGTCGAGGCGGCGAAGCGACGGCGGCCGCGGCGCCGGCGTCGACGATCGCGGGCAGCGCTCGCGACGGCGGTCGCCGAGGCCGACGTGGTCGTCACCATGCTGCCGGCCGGGCGGCACGTGCTCGCGGCGCTGGGCCGATTTCCTGCCGGCGCGCGCCGAAGGGCGCGCTGATCATCGACTGCTCGACGATCGACGTCGACAGCGCTCGAAGAGCGCGCATGACGGCGGGCGCGGCGGCGGGCCTGCTCACCCTCGACGCGCCGGTGTCCGGCGGCGTCGGCGGCGCGACAGGCGGCACGCTGACCTTCATGTGCGGCGGTTCGGACGCGGCTTTCGCGCGCGCCAAGCCGATCCTCGAGGCGATGGGCAAGCGCATCGTCCATTGCGGCGGCGCGGGCGCCGGACAGGCCGCCAAGATCTGCAACAACATGATCCTCGGCGCGACGATGATCGCGACCTGCGAGGCCTTCGCGCTCGCCGAAAAGCTCGGCCTTTCGCGCCCAGGCGCTGTTCGACGTCGCCTCGACCTCGTCGGGCCAGTCCTGGTCGCTGACGTCGCTATTGTCCCGTGCCGGGTCCGGTTCCGGCCTCGCCCGCCAACCGCGACTACAAGCCCGGCTTCGCCGCCAGCCTGATGCTGAAGGACCTGCGCCTCGCGCAGGAGGCCGCGGCGAGCGCCGGCGCCGTGACGCCGCTTCGGGGCCGAGGCGGCGCAGCTTTACGCGCTGTTCGTCGCGTCCGGCCACGGCGGGCGACGACTTCTCCGGAATGATCAATTTTTTGCGAGGAACGAGGCGGTTCCGCCTAGCATTTCGCCCGTAATATGCATAGCTTTCGAGGAACGGCGCTAAGCGCAGGCCTTGGAGATGTTTTGGCGCCGGTCGCGCGGCGAGGAGGCTTTTATGCGAGCATCCTTGCAAGGACGATGGTTGCGGCGTTCGCGGCCCTCGGCCTCATGGCGGCGTCGCCGGCTTCGGCGGGCGGCTTTTATCACGGCGGCGGCGGGGGCGGCTGGCGCGGCGGCGGTGGCGGCTGGCACGGCGGCGGTGGCGGCTGGCGCGGCGGCGGTTGGGGCGGCGGCTGGCGCGGCGGCGGTTGGGGCGGCGGCTGGCGTGGCGGCGGCTGGGGCGGCGGCTGGCGTGGCGCCGGCTGGGGCGGCGGTTGGCGTGGCGCTGGTGGGGCGGCGGCTGGGGAGGCGGTTGGGGGCCGGGCTGGGGTTATGCCGGCTGGGGCTATCCCGGCTGGGGCTGGGGCATCCCGGTTGGGGCTGGGGCGCGGCGGCGGCCCCGGTCGTCGTCGGCGACGTCTACGCCGATCCGAATGCGCGGCGGCACGGCTGCTGGGTCTATCGCAGGGCCTGGTCGCAGCCGAACCGCCACGGCCGTTACCTCGGGCGCGTTTCGGTCAACGTCTGCCAGTAAACTCGGGCGTCCTGGAGATCTGCGCCGCAGTAGCGTCGCGGCGGACGGCGAAAGGCGCACCGTCGGGCCAAATCGCGACAATCGGCGCGGCATTGAAGAAGCATCATGAGCGTACATTCACGACCTATACCTGAATGCCTATTCATGGACGAGCGGATTGAATTTGTTTCAAATTATGTATGCATGTTACAGCGGATGAATTCGCGTTTGCGGCGCCAAGTTGCCGTTTTTCGAGCAAAATGGATGCCGAATTGGGGTGCACCATCGCGATGAAGCGTCGGCCGGAACTTCGCGGGAGACGCGAGCGTTGGTTGGCCGGGCCCGTGGGGGCGGCCATCGGAGGGTAAGATGCGCAACAGGTTTCCAAGGCGATTGTCGCCAGCTGTGGCGGCGCTGTGCGCTCGGCGCGGCCGGCGGTCGCGACGACCGAGCCGGCGCGCGGCGCAGTGGCACGGCGGCGGCGGCGGTTGGCATGGCGGCGGCGGTGGCACGGCGGCGGCTGGCGCGGCGGCGGCTGGCATGGCGGCGGCTGGCGCGGCGGCGGTGCTTGGCGCGGCGGTCGGCGTCTGGCATCCGGGCTACTGGCGCGGCGGCGACTGGTACAGCGGCTGGTGGGGTCCCGCGGTCGTCGCCGGGGTCGCGGCCGGCGCGTTGCGCCATCGCGCACTTACCCCTATTATGGGTGGCAGGGTACGGCGGACGGCTGCTGGCAGGATCGCCCGACTCTACGATGCGTCTACGGCAATTATATCGTCGGCCAAGAACGGTCAACGTCTGCCAGTATACGAGACGCGTCTGAGCGCGCATACTCGAGGGGCCTCGCGGCAGCGGGGCCCTTTGCTTTATCGCGGGCGCCGGCCAGAAGACGCCGCCGGTCATCGGCGTCGGGAACGCCGGTCGTCGTCGGGAAGGAGAGCGGCAGCGCCGAGGCGCGAGCGCTAGCGCGAGATAGGCGAAACACTGCGCCTCGATCGCGTCGCCGTCGAAGCCGATCGCCTCGACCGGCTCGACCCGAACGCCGAGCCGCTCGGCGAGCCGGCGCATCAGGAACGGATTGCGCCGGCCGCCGCCGCCGACCAGCCAGCGCTTCGGCGCCGCGGGCGCCTGCCGCAGCGCCGCCGCGGTCGCCTCGACCGTAAAAGCCGCAAGCGTCGCCGCGCCGTCGGCGTCGCCGAGCGGCTCGACAGCTGCGGCCGCGGCGGCGAAATGGTTGCGGTCGAGCGACTTGGGCGGAGGCCGGTCGAAATAGGGATCGCGCATCATCGCCTCGAGCGCCGCGCGCGTCGACGCGCCCGCTCGCCGCGAGACGCGCCGTCCGCGTCGAAGCCGACCCCGCGGCGGCGCAACAGGAAATCGTCGATCAGCGCATTGGCCGGCCCGGTGTCGAAGGCGACGATCTCGCCTTCCGGCCCGAGCCAGGTGACGTTGCCGACGCCGCCCCAATTGAGGACCATCAGCGGGCGCTCGAGCCCCGCCGTCATCGCGGCGTGATAGATCGGCGCAAACGGCGCGCCTTCGCCGCCCGCGGCGACGTCGGCCGCACGGAAGTCGCAGACGACGTCGACTTGAGCGCCGCCGCGGCGCGCGCGCCGTCGCAGAGCTGGCGGGTCACGCCAGCGGCCGGGCGATGCAGGATCGTCTGGCCGTGCAGCCCGGCAAGGAGGACGCTTTCGCGCGCAATCGCGAAGCGCGCGAGGAAGGCCTCGACCGCCTCGACATGGGCGTCGGTCACCATGCGTTCGAGCTCCGGCTGCGGCGCGGCGGCTGCGGCCGGATCGGCCACGACCGCGCGGAGCCGCTGCGCCACGGCCTCCGGGTAGGGAAAGGTTGCCGCTGGCCCAGGCTCGACCCGCGCCTCGCCGTCGCTTTGGATCAGCGCGACATCGATCCCGTCCATCGATGTGCCGCTGATCACGCCGATCGCGGCCGCCAAGGCTTCGCCGCTCATGTGCGTTCCGACTGGTTGGCGCCCGGCGTCCACAGCACATCCCTCGCGCCGAAATCGTTGGCCGCGCGCGCGGCGACAAAGAGATAGTCGGACAGGCGATTGACATAGGCGAGCGCGGCGGCGCCGACCGCCTCGCCCTCGATCTTAGCGAGCGCGACCACGCTGCGCTCGGCCCGTCGGCAAACCGCGCGGGCTTGATGCAGGGCCGCGGCCGCGGGCGTTCCTCCCGGCAGGACGAACGAGCGCAACGGCGCGAGATTCTCGTTCAGCGCGTCGATGGCGCGCTCGAGCGCCTCGACTTGCGAGGCCGCGACCCGAAGCGCCGCGCCGGGCGCCTCGCCGTCCGCCTGCGGCAGGCAGAGGTCGGCGCCGAGGTCGAAGAGGTCGTTCTGCACCCGCGCGAGCGTCGCCTCGATCGCGGCGAGCGCCGGGTCATCCGCGCCGCCAGTGTGCAGCCGGGCCAGCCCGACGGCGCAATTCGTCTCGTCCACGTCCCCCATCGCGACGAACGCGCGCATCGGTCTTCGGCCTGCGGCTCCCGTCGCCGAGCCCGCTCTCGCCGGCGTCTCCGGTGCGCGTGTAGATGACGTTCAGGCGGACCACGATCGCTCCTCGTCAAGCGCCGAACGGCCTTCGCCCGGCGGCCGCCCCTCCTCGAGGCGTAGCATGCGCTCTTGGCGAGGTCGGCGGCGATTTGCGTCCATTCCCCGGGCCGGCGGGCCGACCCCTTCCCTGGCTTGCCGGGAACGCAAGGCGAAGCGCCGGGATGTTGCAGACCGGCGACTCGCGTTCTCCCGTCATCGCGGCGGCCCGTCCGCAACGGAAAGGATCAGCGTCAGCGGGGTCGTCGTCGACGCAATGAAGCCGTTGCGCTGGTAGAACGTCCGCGCGTCGTCCGAGATCGCATGAACGAGCATGCCACGAATTCCCATGATCGACGCGGCCTGTCGCACACGCAGCACGGCGTCTTGCAGCAGCGCCAAGCCGAGCCCCTTCCCCTGCATCGAGCGGTCGATCGCCAGGCGGCCGAGGACCGCCACAGGGATCGGATCGGGCATGTTCCGCTTGATTCGACCCGGAGCCTCCGCGTGCGCGAGGGCGCCGGAGGCCAACGCGTAGTAGCCCACGACGCGGCTCTCCGGGGTGGAGACGACATAGATGCGCGACGCGCCGGCGACCTGGTTGGCGAGCGCACGTCGGCGCAGCCAGTCGTCCAGCGAAGCCACGCCGGAATCGAATCCCGTCACGACATGCGCGGCCGTCAGAAGGCGCGGCGCCTGAAGCTCCACCCATCAGGCCTTCCAGGGCTTCGGCGCGCGCATCAGCCGCTCATATCCATCGCCGGACGGCGGGCGGTCCAGCACGCTTAGGAATTGGGTATAGGTTTCGGCGTCGACCCGCACGAAGGTCTGATCGAGCAGCGCGTTCTCGGCCGCCTGCCGGGCCGCCTCGATCATGAAGTCCGATCGCGTCTTGCCATTGACGCGCGCCGCCCGATCGATCAGGTCGCGCACATCCTCGCGCACGCGCAGGTTCACAGGCCGCGTGATCGGCGGCGAGATCGTCTCCTTCGTTGTCGGCATGGCAATCTCCTTATCCCCCGGGATAGCACGAGAGATACACATTGTGTATCTTATTTCGTAGGGGACTCGGAGACCGCGCGATCCGGAAGCCTCCGTTCCGCCGACGCTCGGCTCGTCGCCATAACCCGGCAGTATTTCACCGCAACTCGGCGCCTGGCCCTCCGCCGGGGGCATGCAGAGGTCGGCGCCGAGGTCGAAGAGGTCGTTCTGCACCCGCGCCAGCGTCGCCTCGATCGCGGCGAGCGCCGGGTCATCCGCGCCGCCAGTGTGCAGCCGGGCCAGCCCGACGGCGCAATTCGTCTCGTCGACATCGCCCATCGCGGCGAAGCGCGCGTCGGTCTTGGGCCTGCGCGTGCCGTCGCCGAGCCCGCTCTGCCCCGCGTCCCCGGTGCGTGTGTAGATGACTTTCAAGCGGACCATGATCGCTCCCGTTGCAACGTTGGCCCCCACGCCCGCCGGTTATCGCCGGCCGGCGGCGGCGGCCATTGGCGTCCCTTCCCCCCTTGTGGGGGAAGGACAGGATGGGGGGTCGCGCTAACCCTCCGGTCCACTTTTGCATGTCGCCTGACAATTGGCGGCAAGATCCGCTACCGACGTCTTGCAGACGCAGCCAACCGCCCCCTCGGACGCCTCAATTGGGCGGAGAGTGACCCTTCGTTGAATGGCAGGAAACGGCCGGACTTCGAGCCTTCCCTGAAAGCCCCTTGTCCGCACCGGCTGGACGGGTTCGCCGCCGACGGCCGTCCCCACCCTTCCAGCGCGTCAGGCGCTATGGAACCAGCAACCCAATTGAGGAAATTCGCCAATACCGACCATCTTGCCCATCGTCGGAGGCGACTTCCGGCGAAAGTCGGTTCGAGAAGGTCCACGGATTCGAAATCTGGTAAACGGGTTGGACGAGGCCACAGGCGACGGGCTCATGGGCGGCAGACGGGTAGACGACATCGTTGAGGAGTGGGGCGGCTCGGGTGCCGGTTCGCCCGGTGTTCCCCTTGCCCGCCTAATCGACACTCGCCACGAACTGACTGCCTTGATCAAGTCCGAGCTATATGGCGGCGGCAACAAGATGGAGGGGCGGGCCGCCCTGATAGCAAGACAGCATTTGGACGAGTTCTTCTTCCACACCGAGCAGTCCCAGCTCACTCGGGGCAATGTGGCCGACCTCGACGCCTTGAAGAGGGCGATTATTCTGGAGACGCTTGCCGAGCAGGTCACGCTTCTCGAGCAGGCCCGTGAAGCTGGCGGCGGCTCCCGAAAAGGTATCAAAGCGGAGATGTTGAAACTGATCGACGATCCCGATCGCCTCGACCAATTCAACGACAAGGACAAGGCCGCGATTCGCGAGCTCGCGCGCGGGGTGACGTTCTTCGCCAAGATCAGGTTCGACCACCTGCACGAGGCTATTCGCAGGCGCGGCATCCCGTATATGCGTACTTGATTCGATCGAAATCCGCTCTAGAAAGCTAGGCCACAGCGGCCGTAAATCGCCTGTGCCTCGTCGAAGCAGTACCGATAGTAGTCCGCCAAGTCGGTAGGCAGTCCGAGAAGGTCACCGGCGGCAGCTTCATGCTGCACGACATGGCGGTGATAGAATTCAACACCAGTCCGCGCTGTGTCCAGGAATGGAATATCCATGACGGTAAGATCGTCGAGATGCGCAAGGAATTTGTCTCTCACGTCCCCATTTGGGCGGTCACTCGGCGTGCGGTAGAGGGGTGCCCTGGAGCGTGAAGCGGATGGCGTCGATGGCTCGGATGGAGCGTCTTCGCGCGGTTTCGATGACGGATCGAAGGTCTGCGTAGAATTTGGCTCCCCATTCGCTTCGGAAGCCGTTGGTGATCTTTCGGTAGACCGCGCCGGGGCGCAACGCGCGCTCGGAGCCGTTGTTGGTGGCTTCGATCTCCCGGTTGGTCATGAAGACGAAGAGGTTTCCCCGGATCGCCTTGATGGTTTCCTGGAGTTTTCGCCCCGCCGGATGAATGGGCGTCGAGCCGCAGGAGGCGGTCGAGCCGGCGCTCGAGGTCGGCGAGGTAGGCCTTCAAGGTCGAATTGGCGAGGTCGGCGCGTCGCCGGCCGATGGCGCAAGCGCGCTTGAAGAGGCCCTTGAGCGCGGGCGCGAACACGCCGTCGCCCTGATCGGCGACGTACTGGACGTCGCGGATGAGATGCGCGAGGCAGAACTGATGGTCGCGCCGCGCCCAGCCGGTCTGGCTGCCCAGCCGATCCGACAGCCACACGTCGGGCTGCCACTCGCCGAGGAATTTCTCGACGACCGCCTTGGAGCGGTTGGCGTCGGCCACGAAGGCGGCGCTGTCGCCGTGGTGGAAGACCCACAGCCACCAGTTGGCCTTGCCCACGCGCATGCCCGTTTCGTCGCTGGCCAGCGCCGTGCCGGAGAGCAGCCGCTCTTTGATCAGGCTCGTCTGGGCCGCGAAGGCCTCGCGCGCCGCGCCGAGGATGTTGATGAGCGCGCCCTCGCTGATGTCGAGGCCGAACAGGTCTTTGAGGGCGTCGGTCAGCCGCGCCATCGGGATGCCCTGGACCGAGCGCAGATAGATCACGAAGGCGCGAAGGTTCGGCCCGAACGGGGAGCCCGGCTCCAGGCCCTCCGGCGCCGCCGCCTTGAAGCGCCCGGCGCAACAGGGGCAGACGCCGCCTTGCAGCGTCACGCGCGTCACGTCGGGCTTGACCTCGGGAATCTCGATCCGGTCGTAGACCTGAACCGCGCTCTGCGGCGCCGTCGAGACGTCCGCGCCGCAGCCCTGGCAGACGAGCGCGGAAACGATCCGCTCGCGCGTCGGGTTGGGATGGAGCGGGCGATGCGCCCCGGCGTGCGGATTGGCCTTGGCCTTCGTCTTCGAGGGCGCCGACGCCTTCTGGCCTTTCGAGGGCGGAAGGCTGGAGTTGTCCGGCGTCTTGGACGGCAGGCCCAGCTTGGCTTCCAGTTCGGTCACCCGCGCCGTCAGCGCCGCGACCTGCGCCATCAGCCCGGTGATCAGCGCATCCTTCTGGTCATGCGAGAGAAGGGAAAGGTCGGGGCCGCCGGGCATGCACCCGTGGATTTAAATTCGTCGCCCCCGCGCCAGCCCTTTCTAACGCCTGAGTTAATTCGCCGCACAGACCGCAGAACCGGCGGGACGTGAGCAATTACGATATTTCCGTACGGCCTCCACGTACGTCGAGAGTTCGGAGGCTGTCATGCCCAAGTGATTGAGCGTCGCGGCCTCGAAGCGAGAAGGGTTACTGACGATGTTCGCCCAGAAGTGCTTTCCCCTGCGGTCGCCGAGGAGCTTGCACCACTCGATGACGGCGATGTCGATGAAATTACTATCGACACTGATCCAGAACTGAGGGCTCGATTTGGTCAATCGGGCATGCCCCGCCCGGTAATAGGCCATGTTGCGGGCAAAACTCGCACACAACAGCACGACACGACGAAGGCGATCTCGCCGCATCACAGGTATTGGTCTTTCTCCGCTTCGGCTGGCCACGGTTGGTTTTGGGCGATCTCGCTTATGGGCTATAGACTGGCGACAATCCCCGACAACTGTTCGCGATGAGCCTTCAGCTTTGCGTATCTCGCCTCAGCGGCCGAGAATTCAGCTAGAGCGTCCGTCGAAGCGAACCGGACTTTCCCCATCGGATTGGCCGCCAGAACCGCGCTGTGCGCCGCTATTTCTTCGGCCAGGGCCTCTTCGTGCCGCCTGGGCAAGTTTGCGACGTCGAAAGCGAGAGCCGCCGTCCTCTCTGTGTCAATCCAGATGCCGCCAAGGCGAAGCCGGGCCACGGCTTCATTGACCGCAATGATGGACTGCAGATCACCGGTCTCCAAGTCTTCAAATGTGAACAACACGACCAATCCTTCTCTGCTCAAAAAGGCTCATCCTTGGTTCACCGCATCCTTCACTGGTGCGATTCGCCTAAATTGAAGGATAGAGACTTTTCACTTTGAGTGCGAGCGCGTGTTCTTCGGCGAGGACGACGACGCGCTTTGTCGCGATCTCCGCGAGCCAATTCCGCAAGCACAGGCGTGGCAGTCCTTGCCTATTGCCGGACGCCCAACCACGTTCATCTCGTTCTCGTTCCCAACAGTGCGGAGGCGCATGGATAAAGCGCTTGGCGAGGCCGCTCCGAAAAGGCCGCTCTTTGGCGGTTTGCGTCCGTACTGGACCAATCGGGAAGGCGCGCTCCGGGGGCGAGACTGCCCGTTCGGGTTGCCCTCGGTGGACGCCCGCTTCTTGCGCATTCCGTAGGAAGAACTGACGCGAACGGCCGCGCCGGGCCAAATTCGTCCCTCCCGCCCAGCACTCGCTCCGCTCCCAACCCTCCGTCCCACCTGCCAGCCCCTTCCGCCCCCTCAGAACGGCAGCCCGACGTAATTCTCCGCCAGCGATCCGAGCGCCAGGTCGGAGGAGAACAGATACTCGAGTTCCGTCTGCTGCAGCCGGTTTTCGTACGCCGAATGCTCGGGGAAGCGGTGCAGGAGCATGGTGAGCCACCACGAGAAGCGCTGCGCCTTCCACACGCGCGCCAGCGCCTTGCCTGAATAGGCCTCGAGTCCGGAATCGTCGTTGCGTTCATAGTGATCGATCAACGCATGGTAGAGATAGTAGATGTCGGAGGCGGCGCTGTTCAAGCCGCGCGCGCCGGTCGGCGGCACGATGTGGGCGGCGTCCCCGGCGAGGAACAGCCGGCCGTAGCGCATCGGCTCGGCGACGAAGCTGCGTAAGGGGGCGATACTCTTCTCGATCGACGGCCCGGAGACGAGCGCCTTCGCCACCCCCTCCGGCAGACGACGTCTGAGCTCGGACCAGAATTCGTCATCGGGCCAGTCCTCGACCCGGTCGGTCAGCGGAACCTGAAGGTAATAGCGGCTCAAGACCTGGGAGCGCAGCGAGCACAGGGCGAATCCGCGATCGTGCTTGCAGTAGATGAGCTCAGGCGAAACAGGCTTCGTGCGCGACAGCACGCCGAGCCAGCCGAACGGATAGACCCGCTCGTATTCCTTCAAGACCCCCTTGGGGATCGCCTTGCGGCTGACGCCGTGAAAGCCGTCGGCGCCGATCACGAAGTCGCAGTCGATGCGGACGATGTCGTCGCCGCTGCGATAGGTGACGTAAGGCTCGTCGGAATCGACGTCGTGCGGCTTCACGTCCTCGGCGTTGTGGACGACATGGCCGCCCATCCGGTCGCGCGCGGCATAAAGGTCGCGCGTCACCTCCGTCTGGCCGTAAACCACGACCGAATTGCCGCCCGAGTGCTTGGAAAGATCGACCCGGTCGAGCTTTCCATCATGGGCGATGAAGAAGCCGTGATGGATCTCGCCTTCGTGGTCCATGCGCTCGCCGCAGAGCGCCTCCCGCATCAGATCCGCGAACCCGTGTTCGAGCACGCCGGCCCGAATGCGGCCGAGCACATATTCCCGGCTCTGGCGTTCGAGCACGATCGTCTCGACGCCCTTGAGATGCAGGAGTTGCGACAGAAGCAGTCCCGAGGGGCCGCCGCCGATGATGCAGACTTGCACGCGCATAAGTTTTTCACTCCTCCCCGGTTCGGACGCGATCGCGGCGCCCGATGGACTTCGGGACGCACGGCGATAGAAGCGCGTCAAATTCTTCCGCCGTCATTGCTAGCCGAAGGCGAAGCAATCTATGCCGGAGGGCGCGGCGGCGGCATGGATTGCCTCGTCGCTCCGCTGCTCGCAATGACGGTCGAGGGCTGCTCGAGTCAATTCCCTCATTTTGCTGCGGCGCTTTATTGCGCCGTGAGCCCCCCGTCGACCATCAGCTCGATTCCCGTGGTGAACGACGAATCGTCGCTCGCCAGATAGAGGATCGCGTTCGCCACCTCCTCCGGCCGACCCATCCGTCCGAGCGGCGCGGCCCGCATCAGGCCTTCGCGGACGCGCTCCGGGTTTTTCGAGCTCATGATCAGCTCTTGCACCATTGGCGTGTCGGCGAAGGAAGGATGGACGGAATTGAGGCGGATGTTATAGCCCGCGCGGCCGCAATGGAGCGCGGCCGATTTGGTCAGCAGCCGCACCGCGCCCTTGCTCGCGCAATAGGCCGCCGACTGGGCGTCGCCGATAACGCCTGCGACCGAGGACAGGTTGACGATCGAGCCGCCGCCGGTCCCCTTCATCACCCGGATCGCCTCGCGGCATCCGAGGAAGGTGCCCTCGACGTTGACCGCCTCGGTCCGCCGGAAGTCGGCGAGCGTCGCGGTTTCGATGTTGCCCTTGAGCGCAATGCCGGCGCTGTTGACCAGGATGTCCAGCCTGCCGAAGGCGGCGACAACGGCGTCGACCACCTCCCGCCAGCGCGTCTCGTCCGTGACGTCCTGCGCGAACGTGAGATCGGCGACCCCTTCGAGGGCGGCGAGGCCAGCCTCGTTGCGGTCGGTGGCCGCCACCTTCGCCCCCTCGGCGTGAAAGAGCGCAACCGCCGCGCGCCCGATGCCGGAGGCGGCGCCGGTGATGAGCGCCGCCTTGCCGGCGAGGCGACCGGATCTGCCGTCCATGGGTGTCCTCCTCGTGTCCTCGCGAAGCCGACATCCTCGCTCTTTCGCCGCGAAGGGGATAGTCGTCAGGACCACTTTTGTAGCTGGCCATCCCCGCCCGCCCCGCCGCTCCCAGCCGGGATTGGTCCCGAGCCGGCGGAGCGCCTCGCCCCCTGACAGGGAGACCGAGCGCGCCCGCGGGCCGGCGCCGGTTTCCTCAACCTGCCGCTAACACCTTGAAATCATTGAGTCGTGGAATTTCAAGTCGCCGGTTTTACCCGCTATTGCCTTGAAATCGTTGAGGTCTGGTCAGAAAACCGCGGTCGGCCTCGCGCCCCTCAGCGCGGCGCCATGCGCAGGGCGCCGTCGATGCGGATCGTCTCGCCGTTGAGGTAGCCGTTCTCGACGATATGGACCGCGAGCGCGGCATATTCGGCGGGCGCGCCGAGGCGCGAGGGGAACGGCACGGAGGCGCCGAGCGATTGCTGGAAGTCCTCGCGCAAGCCTGCCAGCATCGGCGTCATGAAGATGCCGGGCGCGATCGTGTTGACCCTGACCCCGATGCGCGCCAGCTCCCGGGCGATCGGCAGCGTCATGGCCGCCACGCCGCCCTTCGAAGCGGAATAGGCCGCCTGTCCGATCTGCCCCTCGAAGGCCGCGACCGACGCAGTCGAGACGATCACGCCGCGCTCGCCATCGACGGCGTCGAGCTTCGCCATTCCGGCCGCCGCGAGGCGGATCATGTTGAAGGTGCCGATCAGGTTGACGCGCACCACTTTCTCGAAGTCGCCGAGCGGGGCGGGACTTCCGTCCTTGCCGACGATCCGAATGGGACTGCCGATGCCGGCGCAATTGACGAGAATGCGTGCCGCCCCATGCGCCGCCTCAGCCTTGGCGAACGCCGCGACTGCGGAGGCGTCGTCGGCGACGTCGCAGACAACGGCGACGCCGCCGATCGACCGGGCGACGTCCTCGGCCCCAGCCGCATTGAGATCGGCGACCGCCACTCTCGCGCCCCTGGCCGCGAGCGCCTCGGCCGTCGCCCGACCAAGCCCCGAGCCTCCGCCCGTCACGATCGCCGCCGCTCCGGAAATTTTCATGTGCGCCCTTCCTCCGCGATTCTTGCTTCCCGTTGCCCGAGCCCATAGCAACGCCCGGCGCTTCCCGCCAGTGTGAACCGTCGACGGATCTTGCGCTATCGAGCCGGCAGCCGCTGCATCGACAAGCATCCCCGCTTTCGCCGAGCGGAGAGGCCAGCCGCTTCGCCGCAACTCCGTCACATTGATCCGTTCAAGTCGCCGGCGAACGGCGCAATTCCGACACCATTGCGCCAGACGCACGCCAATAATCGACATCGACGACGTAGGAAGCTGAAACCGTCAACATCCGGAGCGGCCAGAATGCTTCGACGGCTTTTCGTGCGTTCCGGTCCGGACGACGCGGCGGCTCCGGCGACGCCAGCGCCTTTTCCGCGCATCCGCATCCTCGCCGCCGCTATCGCCGCCGCGCCGCTCATGGGCTGCGAGGGCGTCCTCAACCCAGCGGGCCCGGTCGCCGCCGCCCAAAAGCTTATTCTGATCAACTCGGTCGCGATCATGCTGGCGATCGTCATTCCGGTCGTTGTGATGATCGCCGCCTTCGCCTTCTGGTTCCGCGCCTCCAACCCGCGCGCCTTCTATTGGCCGGAGTGGGAGTTCTCCGGCCATCTCGAGCTGATCATCTGGTTCATTCCCGCGCTGATCGTCGTCGTCGTCGGCGGCGTCGCGTGGTTCGGGTCGCACGAACTCGATCCCTTCAAGCCCCTCCCCGGCAAGGGGAAGCCGGTCGAGATCCAGGTGGCGGCGCTCGATTGGAAGTGGTTGTTCATCTACCCTGAAGACGGCGTCGCGAGCGTCAACGCACCCGCGATTCCGGTCGGAGTTCCGATCCACTTCACCATCACGTCGAGCGGCGTGATGAACAGCTTCTTCGTGCCCCGTCTCGGCAGCCAGATCTACGCCATGGCGGGGATGGCGACGCAGCTCTGGCTGCAAGCCGACCAGACTGGAACGTTCGACGGGTTCTCGGCAAACTTCAGCGGTGCAGGTTTCTCCGACATGCGCTTCGAACTGAAGGCGTTGCCGGCAGACGACTACGCCAAGTGGATCGCCGACGCCAAGGCTTCGGGCGCGGACCTCGACCGGGCTCGATACGCCGAACTCGTCAAGCCGAGCATGAACGTCAGCCCCAGCGTCTATCGCTCCGTCGAACCTCGGCTGTTCGAATCGATCGTGAACGGGTCCGCGCCGCAGCCGTCCGCGTCGATCCGACCGACGCCTCAGGCCGGCCGCCTCGCGGCGGCGATCTGCGGGGGAACCTGATGCTCGGCAAACTCAGCTGGGACGCGATCCCGTTCAACCAGCCGATCCCGCTCGTCACCTCGATCGTGGTTATCGTGGTTATCCTGTCAGTGCTCGGGATCATCACGGTGAAGGGCTGGTGGCTCTACCTGTGGCGCGAGTGGATCACCTCGGTCGACCACAAGCGCATCGGCGTGATGTACTGCTTCCTCGGCCTGGTGATGCTCGTCCGCGGCTTCGCCGACGCCATCATGATGCGCATGCAGCAGGCGTTCGCCTTCCACTCGGGCGGCTACCTGGTTCCCGAGCATTACGACCAGATCTTCTCCGCCCACGGCACGATCATGATCTTCTTCGTGGCGATGCCGTTCGTGATCGGGCTGATGAACTTCGCGCTGCCGCTGCAGCTCGGAGTGCGCGACGTCGCTTTCCCGACCTTGAACTCGGTAAGCTTCTGGCTGACCGCCTCCGGCGTGCTCCTGGTCAACGCCTCGCTGCTGATCGGCGAGTTCTCGCAGGCGGGCTGGATGGGCTATCCGCCGCTGTCCGAGCTCGCGTTCTCGCCCGGAGTTGGCGTCGACTATTATCTCTGGTCGCTGCAGATTTCAGGCGTCGGCACCCTGCTCACCGGCGTCAATTTCGTCACCACGATCCTGAAGATCCGGGCGCCCGGCATGATCTACATGCGCATGCCAGTCTTCTGCTGGACGGCGCTCGCCGCCAACCTGCTGATCGTGGCGGCCTTCCCGGTGCTGACGGCGACGTTCGCGATGCTGTTGCTCGACCGCTACCTGGGGTTCCATTTCTTCACGACGGACATGGGCGGCAACGCCATGATGTACGTCAACCTGTTCTGGGTGTGGGGCCATCCCGAGGTCTACATCCTGGTCTTGCCGGCGTTCGGCGTGTTCTCCGAGGTGGTCTCGACCTTCTCCGGCAAGCCGCTCTACGGCTACCGGTCGATGGTCGCCGCCACGCTTGCGATCTGCCTCCTGTCCTTCACCGTCTGGCTGCATCATTTCTTCACCATGGGCGCGGGCGCCAACGTCAACGCCGTGTTCGGCATCATGTCCATGCTCATCGCCATTCCGACGGGCGTGAAGATCTTCAACTGGCTGTTCACCATGTGGGGCGGCCGGGTCCGCTTCGAGACGCCGATGCTGTGGGCGATCGCCTTCATGCTGACCTTCGCGGTCGGCGGCATGACCGGCGTGCTGCTGGCGGTGCCCCCGGCCGATTTCGTACTGCACAACTCGCTGTTCCTGGTCGCCCATTTCCATAACGTGATTATTGGCGGCGTGCTGTTCGGCGCGTTCGCAGGCTACACTTACTGGTTCCCCAAGGCGTTTGGATTCAAGCTCGAGAGGCGGTTCGGGACGGCGGCCTTCTGGTTCTGGGTGACCGGCTTCTACGTGACCTTCATGCCGCTCTATGTCGTCGGCCTCGAGGGAATGACGCGGCGCATGCAGCACTACGACGTCGCCGAATGGCGGCCGTGGCTGTTGGTCTCCGCAGGCGGCGCCGTGCTGGTGCTTTGCGGCATCCTATGCCAGATCCTTCAGATCGCCGTCAGCATCCGCGAGCGCACATCGTTACGCGACCGCACCGGCGACCCGTGGGACGGTCGGACGCTCGAATGGATGACGGCCTCGCCTCCGCCGGCGTTCAACTTCGCCGCCATGCCCGACGTCACCGGCGAGGAGGCCTATTGGGGGATCAAGCAACGGGCGATCGCAAGGGCCGAGCTTTCTCCGCTCCCTCGTTACGAATCGATCGAAATGCCGGTCAACAGTCCGACTGGATTCGTCGTCGCCTTCTTCGCTGTCCTCACCGGATTCTCCTTGATATGGCACATCTTTTGGCTGGCGGGGGTTGGCGTCGCCGGCGCATTCGCCACCTTCGTCGTGTTCGCGTGGCGGGACCACGAGGAATACGAGGTTCCGCTCGATGAGGTCAGGCGAATCGATACGCTGAGGCGCGAAGCGCGCGAGGACCTGGTTGCAGGGCGGGAGCCGGGCATCCGGCTCGTGAGAGTCGCCGAACGAGAGGAGATGGAAGCTCCGAGGCCGTCCCAGAGGCCCGACCGGTATGGCGGACCAGCACCGAAACGCATCGTCACGGCATACGGGTTTTGGGTGTTCCTGCTCAGCGACTTCGTCATGTTTTCCGGCTTCTATTCGGCTTATGCGGTGCTGTCGCACGCGACCGCCGGCGGACCGGGACCCTTGGAGCTCTTCAATCTGAAGACGGTCGCGACTGAGACGGCCTTCCTGCTGCTGTCGAGCTTTATCTGCGGCCTCGCCATGATCGCGCTCAGCGTGCGCAGCATGCTGTGGACGCAGATCGGCTTTGTCGCAACCGGCCTCTTCGGGCTCGGCTTCCTCGGACTCGAACTCAACGAGTTCGCCAGGATGATCGCCGAGGGCAACGGTCCGGACCGGAGCGCGTTCCTCTCGGCCTTCTTCGCCCTCGTCGGCTGCCACGGCCTGCACGTCACCATCGGTCTCCTGTGGCTCGGCACGATGATGGCGCAGGTCTTCACCAAAGGCTTTAAGCCGAGCATCATGCGTCGGACCATGTGCTTCGCGCTGTTCTGGCACGCGCTCGACATCATCTGGATCGGCATCTTCACCAACGTCTACTTATTGGGGACGCTGACATGAGCGATCATCACGCGCGAGACGCGGCGCCGGGCGAAGGCGGAGACTTTGGCGAACACTCCGTCTCGGAGGCGGTGCGCAACTATGTGATCGGCCTCTTTCTCGCGACCGTGCTGACCGTCGCGTCGTTCTGGGTGGCGAGCGGCACGGCGCTCCTCTATGGGCCCGGCGTCCTCATGGGACTGGCCGCGCTGGCGATCGCTCAGATGGGCGTCCACCTCGTCTTTTTCCTGCACATCACCACCGGGGCCGACAACACCAACAACGCTCTGGCGCTCGCCTTTGGCGGGCTCATTGTCGGCCTTGTCATCGCAGGGTCTGTGTGGATCATGTACCACCTCAACGCCAATATGGCGCTGCCGTCGAATATGATGAACCTAAGGATGCAGTGAGAGGCGCGACATCCCCTCTTCCCTTGTTGGGGAGAATTGGGGCCTTGAGGGGAGAACCAGGGAGGCGGGTCGCGCAATCCCATAATCGCAAGCGGAGGGACTTGGTTTCGCAAAGGTGGGAAACCTACCCGGCTCCCACCGTAGGGCGCCGAAAGACGCCCTACCGTGGAGGGAAGGAGAACGTCCTCGATTTGACTGACCCGCATCGCTAGTCTGGCCGCCCTGGCGCGGACAACCCTGCGACATGAGGGAGAGGGCAATGACCAACGAAGACCTGCGGACGCTGAACAAGACCCGCCACATCCAGCAAATCGCCTTTCTCACGCACAATCTCGAAAAATCGATGCAAGCCTGGATCGACATGTTGCGCATTGGCCCCTGGCGCGTGTTTCGCTTCACCGAAAAGACCGTCAAAAACCTCAAGGTCGGCGGCAAGCTGGTCGAAGTGCCGTTCGAGTTCCGGATCGGGATCACCCATGTCGGCGCTATGGAGATCGAACTGATCCAGCCGGTTCGCGGGCCGATGATCTACCAGGAGTATATCGACCGGCGCGGCGTCGGGCTCCATCACATCAAGGAGAAGCTGGCGGACGACACGATGGCGGCCGTCGTCGCCGACTATGAGAAGCGGGGTGTGGCGGTGACACAGACCGGTCAGTTCGTGGCCGACTTCCACTTCTACCTCGATACCGAGCCGGCCCTCGACTTCATCTATGAACTCGGCAATTGCCCATATCAGGATCTGCCGCCGGACATGGTGTCGATCTATCCGCCGGAGCCTGCCTGACGGCGCCGCTCGGTCGCGCAGCGCAGCGGCTTGCGCCGAAGCGCGGCCGCGACCTCCTTCACACGGGCGTAATTGCAGTGGGGTCGCAAGCCGACAGTTGCGGACGGCCGACGTCATTCGGAACGCCACCGCCACGGCGCGGTCGTGCGGCGGGGGACCGTCGACCGCCCAGCCGCCGATCGCCTCTTTTCGCCGCCGGAAATGTGGCGGCGCCCGAATTCCTTGTCTGCGACGAGACCGTCGATCTCGGGTGCGACGGCGTGCGGCGCTTTCCGGCAGTCGACCGGCTCGATGTCAGCGTCTCGACGCCGCCGGCATCTTGATCTGCAGCTTGACGTCGCCGGGACGGCCGGACGCGGCGCGCTCCACCGCTTCGATGCTCTGTTCGAACGGGAATGTGCCGGAGATGAGCGGCTTCAGGTCGACTTTGCCGGAGGCGATCAGCTCGATCGCCCGCGCATGCACGTTGGCGTAGCGGAAGATCGTTTCGATCCGCGCTTCCTTGACGCAGGCGGCGACGACATCGAAGGGGACCGGGTCGATCGGCATGCCGACCAGCACGAGACAGCCGCCGGGCCGCACGAGATTGAAGATGCCGTCGTACGCCTTTGGGCTGCCGCTCGCTTCGAACACGATGTCCGCGCCCCAGTTGCCGGTGAGCTTCGCGACCTCCTCGGCCAGGTCCTTCGTCTTGCCGTTGATCGTGGTCACGCCTTTGTAACGACCGACGATGTCGAGCTTCTCCTGAACGAGATCGGTGACGATCGCTCGGGCGCAGCCGCCGGCCAGCGCCGCCAGCGCCACCATGATTCCGATCGTCCCGCTGCCGATCACCACGGCGACGTCGCCCGGCGCGATCTTGGCCTTGGACGCGGCCTGCATGCCGATGGCGAACGGCTCGACTAGAGCCCCTTCCGCGAAGCTGACATTGTCGGGCAGCTTGTAAGTGAAAGCCTCGGGATGGACGACGTAGGCCGTGAGGCAGCCGTGCACCGGCGGCGTGGCCCAGAAGGTCACGCTCGGATCGACGTTATAGAGCCCCATGCGCGAAGAGCGCGAGGCCATGTCCGGCACGCCCGGCTCCATGCACACCCGGTCGCCGGGCTTGAACTCTTCACCTCCGCCCCGACCTCGACGACCGTTCCGGCCGCCTCGTGGCCGAGCACCATCGGCGACTTGACGATGAACGAGCCGATCCGGCCGTGGGTGTAATAGTGTACGTCGCTGCCGCAGACGCCGACCGTATCGACCGCGATCTTGACGTCGCGCGGACCGAGGACGAGCGGCAGGTCGATGTCGCGAAGGGCGAGGCTTCGTTCTTTTTCCAGGACCAATGCGCGCATTGCGTGGCTCCTTAAGCGTTGCGTTCGAACAGGGCGTTCAGGAAGCCGCTGAGGATGCCGAGAACCCTCAGCGGCGGCAGGGACCGGACGATAGCAGAGGCGTTGAGGCCGCCCCAAGGGGGTATTCAATCCGAGTCGGGGCAAAATTGGCGCCGCCGCGGCGCCCATTCTCAGTCATAATGCGCGCCGTAGGCGCTGGTTGGCTCCCCAACCGACCCACGCGTCCTGAGGCTGTCGAAGGACGTTCCAGGGCGCACGAATGTCCACCGCACACTTGGATCAACCATCGTCAGGCTCGGGATGAGCTTCTTGTCTCGGGCCGGCTTCTGAAGTCTCTGCAAACGCATGCTCCCGAGCAGCGGGCCGCCCATTTCGACTTTGCGAACAAGAACAGATAGCCTCACCCAGCTAAAAGGTTGTTCTCGCCGACCTCAAGCATCCCCTCATATTCATGTGATGCCGAACGCCTCGGAGAAGGTTGGATTTTGGCATAGGAGTTCTTGATATCGTTCGATGAGTGGCCGCAGGCGTTGTTCTGGCATGTTGGGGATGAGGTCGTAGAGCAGGCAGCCTTGGCGGAACAGGGAATGGACGCGGCGCTTGACGGTGCTGGTTCGGAGTTGACGATCCATTCCGAGGCTCTCGCCGGCTGCGCCCAAAATCGTCAACAGCAGGATGGCGAAGGCGTTCAGGAACAGGAGGCGATCGCGGCGTTGCGGATCGTTGATCCTGAGCGCGCTCATGCCCATTCCGAAGCGCAGGTCCTTGCTGTCGCGAAAGCTGGGTTCGATGGTCCAGCGTTTGGAATAGAGCTTGATGATCTGAGGGGCGGAGAGCGAGCCGTCGCTGGCGGCCAGATGCCAAGCCTCCTTCATGCCGGCCGCCTTGACGCACACGACCGCTCCGACCCTGTGGCGGCCGGCGGTGATTTCCGCGTCGCGCAAGATCCGCGCCCGCCCGCCTTTGCCGACCCAATCGGCGGCGAACCGGGTCTCGCCATCGGCGGCGCTGACGTGGATGGCGCCGCGAAAGCGAATGACGTATCGGAAGCCCAGGCTCTCCAGGAATTCGAATAACTTGACGTCGCCGAAGCCGCGATCGGCCAGGATCGTCACGGCCACGCCCTCGGGCAGGAGCGCCTTCAGGCGGGTTAGGCACAGGTCCTCGAAATCATTGCGCTGGTTCTTCAATTCGTCCTTGTCGACCGTCAGCCAGAGGAGCGGCGTGGCCCTTCCGTGGCGGGTGATGAGATGCAGCGCGAGCGTGGACTGATTGTCGGCGTCGAAGTCGGTCCAGTCCATCGCCACGGTCCCCGGGCTTTGACCCGGGGATCTCGCGCCGCTCGCCCACGACCTCGCGAACCCACGAGGCGAACAAGTCCCAGGGAACCACGCCGGCGTTGCTCAGCAAGCGGTCGACCTGTTTGATCGCGGACTTGGCGAACAGTCCGCGCGCCTGTCGCGAGCGCCTGCCCGATCAAGGAAACCGCAAGCGCCGCTCCGGTCATCACCCCAAGCGCTCCGTTGGCCAAAGACAGCACACGCTTGGCGTGCAAATCGTCGATGAATACGCGGTTCAAGAATTGATGACCGAAATCAAACCGCTCCTTCGGCGCGCGCATCAATCCCCCAGCCCGCTGATTCCCCATTCAGCCGTGCCAAGACTCCGAAATTCCGGCGCTTTCGAGTCCCGCAAAAATGAGGGGATTTATGAGCTCGCCGACGTTCGAGGCGCCGGCGCGACTGGCCCGATCATCGTTCTCTTCAGATCGTCGATTTCGAAGGGTGCGACGCTGAGTTTCTTGAACTCGTGCTTGCGCTTTTTTAAGGACGGTCAGGCCGTCGCGCAGCCTGGGGTCGAGGGCGAGAGACAGTCGGACGTTCAGGCCCTGCGTCGAGCCCGCAATCGGGCTTAGATGTAAAATTCTGCATACGATTTTTTTGAAATCGGCTTAGCGCGATTCGTGGCCGGGGCGCATAGTGCCCGCAATGGAGTCAAGCGAGCCCGGCAGGAATGCTGGGAAATCATCTCGGGAGGAATGCTATGAAGGTAAAAGCCGTCGTCCTGGAGGGAATTGGCGATATTTGCCTTCGCGATATCGAGGTGCCTGGCACTCTGGAGCCAGGTGACAACGAAGTCCGGATCGCCGTCAAGACAGTCGGCATCTGTGGAAGCGATGTCCACTACTACAAACACGGCAGAATTGGGGGGTTCGTCGTCGAAGAGCCGATGGTGCTCGGACACGAAGCCGCCGGCGTGGTCACCGCGGTCGGCGCCCACGTCGCCAATCTCAAAGTTGGCGACCGTGTCTGCATGGAGCCCGGCATCCCCGACTTCGGATCACGGGAAACGCTGGGGGGCCACTACAACCTCGATCCCTCGGTGCGCTTCTGGGCGACGCCCCCAATCCATGGCTGCCTGACGCCGGAGGTCGTCCACCCGGCCGCGCTGACCTACAAGCTGCCCGACAGCGTGAGCTTCGCCGAGGGCGCGATGGTCGAGCCGCTGGCGATCGGCGTCTATGCGGCGCTCAAAGGCGTCATCGGTCCAGGCGACGTCGCCGTCGTGACGGGCGCCGGCACCATCGGCATGATGGTGGCCTTCGCCGCCTTGGCCAGCGGCTGTTCGGAAGTCATCGTCAGCGACATGGCCAGGGCCAAGCTCGACCTCATCGCCGACCGCCCTGGGATCGTCACGGTCGACCTGAACAAAGAGAAGCTGGCCGAAGTGGTGACCGCGCGCACCGACGGCCGTGGCGCCGACGTCTTGTTCGAGGCGAGCGGCAGTCCTCACGCTTTCAACGATATGATGGAGGTTGTCCGTCGCGGCGGGCGCGTCGTGCTGGTGGGCATGCCGCCAGATCGCGCTCCGCTCGATGTCGTCGCGCTGGAAGTCAAGGAGATCACCCTGACCGGGATCTTCCGCTATGCGAATGTCTGGGACCGCACGCTGGCCCTGCTCGGTTCCGGCAAGATCGATCTCAAGCCGATGATCTCGGCGAGCTATCCGTTTAGCAGCTCGGTTGCGGCGTTCGAGCGCGCCGCGCAGCAGAATCCGTCGGACGTCAAAATCCAGATCACGTTCTGACCGACAGGGCCGCCACGGAGCGCCTCTCGGGAGGGCAGAAAGGCGTGCATTATGAATGTAAGGCCTGTGCTCGAGGTGATCGAGACGCCGCTCGAGCGGACGTTCCGCGTGTATTCCCACGACTATCCTTTCACCTATTCGGGGTGGCACCACCACCCTGAATACGAGTTGCATCTGATCCGTCGAAGTCGCGGACAATTCTACGTCGGCACTTATGCCGGCGCGTTCTCCCCGGGCAATCTCGTGATGACGGGTCCGAGCCTGCCGCACATGTGGATCTCCGACACCCATGAGCGGGACGCGGACGGTCGGATCGCCGGGCGGGACCTGGTGCTGCAACTGGGTTCCAGCTTCGCCGAGCGTTGCGTGGCCGAGTTTTCCGACTGCGCCAACCTCGTCGACCTCCTTGAGGCGTCGCGCGTCGGTATCGAATTCTCACCGGCCGCCGCGCTCGATGCGTCGGAGTTGTTGGAGGCGCTGCTGACCGCAGTCGGCTTCGAGCGGATGGCGCTGTTCTTCAACCTGTTTAAGATTTTGGAGCAGGATCGCGAGCGGAAGTCGCTATCGCTCAAGGGCGCGGGCCACCAATGCGCACAGCCGAAACGGCTCGAGAGGATCCTGGCCTATATCGCGGCGAACTTTGATCGTCCCGACTTGTCGTGCCGCAAGGCCGCACAGGTTGAAGGCATGGGATTGCCGGCATTTTCGAGGCTGTTCGAGCGCCATGTAAAGTGTAGTTGCGTAGAATACATAAACCATCTGAGGATTTACAAGGCTTGTCAGCTTCTTACAGAGACGAATGAACGTATCACGTCCATTGGTTTGCAAGTTGGATACGAAACTCTATCCACCTTCAATCGGAACTTCATCCGCCTGATCGGGAAAACGCCGTCGTCATTCCGAGCCGAAAGGCGACCCGCCAATCCGGCCTCGCGGACGGCGAAACGACAATGGCGCGAGGAAGGACAGCGGCCATGGTCATTGGGATCGACTGCGGAACGCCGGGGACCAAAGCGCTCGTCCTCGACGACCGCGGAGGAGCGCACGGGCGCGGCCGCGCCGCCCCCATTCTGATGGAACGCGACCGAGGCGCCTCAAGGCGACAATCGTCGACGGGACTGGAACCGATCATGGTGGCCGCCGCGTCTCACTATCACCCAGTTGAAAGCCACGGGCGCCGACGGCCCTCTCTGCCGAGGCGGATTGAGGCCCCCCACGCGCAGATTTCCGCATGGAGCAGAGGCAATGGCTGAAACGCCGCTTCTTGAAGTCAGGCATATCAGCAAGTCTTTCCCAGGCGTGAAGGCGCTCGATGACGTCTCTTTTGTCGGCCAAGGCGGGAGCCGTCCACGTGCTGTGCGGTGAAAACGGCGCCGGCAAATCGACTCTGATGAAAATCATCGACGGGATTTACCAGCCCGACAGCGGCGAGACATTTTTGTACGGGGAGAGAAGGTCAGCATCGAGTCGCCGATCAAGGCCGGCGAACTCGGCATCTCGATGATCTTTCAGGAATTGAATTATATGCCGGAAATGTCGGTCGAGGAGAGCCTGTTCGTCGGGCGCTGGCCGAAGACACAATATGGCCGTATCGACTGGAAGACCATCCGCGAAGAGAACCTGCAGCTGCTCGAGCAGGAAGGTCTATCTTTCGATCCGGAGACAAAGCTGAAGGACCTGTCGATCTCCAATCTTCAGATGTTGGAGATCCTCAAGGCGATTTCCCGCGATGCCGACATCATCATCATGGACGAACCAACCTCTTCCATCACCAGCAAAGAGATCGAGACCCTTTTCACGAAAATCGACGACCTCCGCGCCCGCGGCAAGGCGATCGTCTACATCTCCCACAAGATGGAGGAAATCTTCCGAATTGCCGACGAAATTTCGATCCTGAGAGATGGGAGGGTCGTTGAAACGCGGCCCAGGGACCAATTCGACGATCGACTCGGTTATTGCTCTCATGGTGGGCCGCACGCTCGAGCATGGGTATCCCAAAGAAGACATCCCGCTTGGAGGCGTTGTTCTTGAAGTCGAACACTTCAGCGGGCCGAGCGGGTTCACCGACGTTTCCTTCAACGTCAAAGAAGGTGAGATCGTCGGCTTTGCCGGTCTCGTCGGGGCTGGTCGGACGGAGACGGCGCGGGCGCTTTTCGGCCTCGATGAGCATACGCAGGGGACCATAAAAGTCCGCGGAAAGCCCTCTAGGATAAAGAGCGTACAGGATGCGATAAGCAGCGGCATCGTGATGCTTTCCGAGGATCGGAGGCGTTTCGGCATTGTTCCGGTCAGAGATGTCAAGGAAAACGTCACCCTGGCGTCGATGGAGCAGTTCTTCCAAAATGGTCACCTTAACAAATCGAAAGGAACGCCGTAAGGTCGAGGATATCTGCGGACGCATCAATGTCAAGATGTCGTCGATCGATGTGCCGGTCAGCACGTTGAGCGGTGGCAATCAGCAGAAAGTCGTTCTGTCGAAGTGGATGTTGCGTGAGCCGGACATTCTTATTTTGGATGAGCCCACCCGCGGAATCGACGTCGGCGCGAAGTTCGAAATCTACAAGTTGATGACGAGCCTTGTGCGGGAGGGCAAGTCAATCATCATGGTGTCGTCGGAGCTCCCGAGCTGATCGGCATGTGCGACCGTATTTACGTCATGGCAGGTGGGCAAATCACCGGAGAACTTGGCGCGCCGGAGTTCTCTCAGGAAGCAATCATGCGATACGCGATGAACATGTCAAAAGCGGACTGATGCGCAACAGGCGGACGGGATGCGAAGGGAGATGGCGATGAATAAGCATAATAACAAGCGACACGTGGCAAACGATGAAATCGCGATACTCCATTTACATGGTTGTCGTCGTCATGATTATCGTCTGCAACTTGCTCAACGAGAATTTTCTCTCGACGCGCAACATCGCGAACATCTCCGCCCAGATTTCCGTCACGACGATTTTGGCGTTCGGCGAAACGCTCCTGATCATCTGCGGCTTGCTCGACCTGTCGTGTGGCTCCGTCTTGGCTCTGGCCGGGGTGATGTCTGTCTATCGTCTTCAAGCAAACCGGGTCGATGATGATATCTTTCGCCGTCGGGATACGTGTTCGGCGTGTTGTGCAATTATATCAACGGAATTCTGGTCAGGTACTTCAGTATTCCCGCGTTTATCGCGACCCTGGCCATGATGGCGATGGCGCAGGGGCGCTGCGCTTATGCTCTTCACCCGCGGCCAGAATATCTACCAGATTGGCGACTACGTCTGGTTCGGCCAAGGGCGATGTCGGATTCGTGCCGATCCCGGTGATCTTCATGATCATCGTCGGGAATTCTGACCTGGTACATTCTCGGTCACACCAGCTTTGGCCGCTCATTATACGCAGTGGGCGGAAACGAGGAGGCCGCCACGGGCGTCGGGCATCAATGTCGGGCGGGTCAAGATCGGGGTCTATCTGATCAACGGCGCCTTTGTCGGGCTGGCCGGGCATTTTGCTGATGTCGCGAACCAATGTCGGCGCCCCCAATGCAGGCCAGGGCTACGAATTCGAGGCGCTGACGGCCGCGATCATCGGCGGAACGAGCTTTTCCGGCGGTCTCGGAACAGCCGGCGGAACTTTGGCTGGCGCGTTCATCGTCGGCTTCCTGAACAATATCATGAACCTGACGGGAGTGGATTCGTACCTGCAGCAAGTCATCAAGGGCGCAATCATTGCCCTGGCTGTCGGGTACGATATGTGGGCCAAGATGAACCGCACCAAGAAAACGCTGGGCGCGGCGAAGAGACCGATTGACCCAAAGGAGGAAAAGCCGTATCGGTCGACTTAGGGAAGGAGAAGGGATGATATCAATCGAAGTAAGTCCCTTTCTGGCAATCAACATAAGAGAAGTGAGAGGAAAACTATGACGAGCGTTTCTGAAGAGGATCGGAACCTTCGCCGCTGTGGCGACCGTGTGCCTGGCGACTGCAACGCTTGGTCAGGCCAACGAGTACAAGGTCGCGTTCATCGCCCGCGCCCAGGCGGATTCCTTCGCCGCATGGCTGGCCAACGGCATCATGGACGAGGCGAAGAAGTATCCGGACATGAAGGTCGACGTGATGGACTCCCAGGCTGACGACGCCAAGGAGAACGCCTTCATCGAGAACGCCGTCGCCAACAAGTACGACCTGATCATCGTCCAGCCGAACAACGGCGAGGCGCAGCGTCCATACGTCGAACGGCGGTCAAGGACGGCGTCAAGGTGATCACGACGAACGCCCGCATCAAGAACATCCCCGGATCGTCGTCGGTTGACGCGGATCCCTACATGCAGGCCGCCGTGAACGCCCGCTTGGCGCTCAAGCAGGTGCCGCAGAACGCCAACGTCGTCGTCCTCGACGGACCCTCCGGGCAACATGCACGCCGATGCGCGCCGCGTGGCGTGGCAGAAGGAGTTCTTCGACAAGCGCCCGACGTCAAGATCGTCGGCGAGCAGATTGCGCATTGGAACAAGGAAGAGGCCATGCGCTACATGGAGGACTGGGTCCAGGCCAATCCCAAGATCGACGCCATCATCTCGATGAACGACAACATGGCCGCCGGAGCCATGGAAGTCATCAAGGACAACCCGAAGCTTCAAGAACATCCTGGCCTACGGCGTTGACGGCACCGCCGAGGCATGCTGCTGATCAAGTCGGGCAAGATGACGTCGACGGCGCTGCAGAACGCCTATGACCTGGCGGCAAAGAACATGAGCGTCGCGCACGACCTCGTGACCGGCAAGATCACTCAGATCGACACCGACATCGACTGCCCGTTGGTCACCAAGGACAATGTCGATGAGTTCATCGAAATACACAAGAAGTCCGGCGCGATCAAGTAGTCAACGGTTTCTTCAGGGCGGGATTGTCCATCCCGCCCCTCTTTGCGCAGTTTTGTCAGTCGCGCAGCGCCGCCTCTTCGGGGGCGAACGTTCGTCTTCAACTTGGCGCCGAGCCGCGCGCCAAAACATTCTGCCTGCATTCGAAGTCAATCCGGTCGTCCGCGAGCATCCGATCGTCCGCGAACATCGGCAAGATGCCGTGTAGGACGCAGCGGACCAAGTTCGTTGATTGCGGATGCAAGATCGGTTCGCCGAGGCCGGCTTGGCGACTGACGCCAGCAATGGCGTCCACCGGGGACGGACGACGCCGCCGGGGACTTTCATTTGTTGGGGTTAGAGCAAATTTCGACACACTGGATCGTCATGGCGAGCAGCGCCGCGAAGAAGCAATCCAGGCTGCCGCCGCTGCACTTCGAACACAGAATTGCGCAATGCCAATTCGGCGTCGCCGAAGGCCGCTCCAGTCGTCGGGGAAGTGGACGACGTTACTGGATTTGCACCCTCGGCGGGACACTTCAACAAGGCGATCCATCGAGAATCGCGACTTCGCACGTCCCGACAACGGCGACAACGGAGAGAGGGGCCCGCCCCTTGCCTCCCGTGTCCCAGATATCTTCGCGGCGTGGGAACAAACGTCGCCCTGCCGGCCTTCTCCTACGCGCGAACTCAGCTCCGTCGCGGTGTCAAGGTCTGCTCTTGGGCCGAACCGCCGGACAGGCTTCCGTCCAGCGCGATTGGGAATGCAGGAGCTGAAAGCTCGCGGAGAGGCAGCGAGGATGGCGCTTCACACTCTCGTCACGGCGCTTGTGGCGATGACCGCCGCGACGCCCGCCCTGTCCGATTTCGTGGCTCACCCGCCGCGGAAGCATGCGCACATGGCGTTCGCTGTCGGCCGAGAGATCGAGCCCGATCACGCGCCGGCCCTGAGAGAGGCCGCGTCGAGCCTCGTTCGGACCGCCCAGGGCCAGCCGGCCACGACGCCCGGCCAAGGCGGCGTGGCGAATACCTTGACCGAAGGCGCCCCTCCGCCAGGAAGCGGCGCGCAACCTGCGCAAACGCCGCCGGGGACGACGCCGGCTCTACGCGGGAATGCGCCAGGTCCGACGACTGCCCCGGCGGCAGGCGCGGCCGAAGGGCCTCCGGCGGCCGGGTGGGCGAAGGCCTCCCCTGCCCGCGCAACCGAGCGCCGCCTATCGCGCCCCTTATCTGGCCCAGCCGCCGCCGACCGGCTACCCGTCGACGCTCGTCGGTCCGACGTCGCCGCCCGGCCCGCAAGCGCCAGCGGTCGGCGGTCCGGGACAGCCGTGGCAAAGCCAGGATTGACGGCGGCGCGAGGTTCGCAGGCCATCGGAGTTATATAACTGTATAATTTTGTATAACTAATCGCTTGTCGGGCGCGCGGGGCGGCCCCGCGGCCGCTAAGACGGGGGTGCAACCCTTTGAATTCGCTGAACCCGGTCGATAAACCGCCATATGATGCCGCTCTATGGCCCAGCGCCGGTTCACGCGCCTCCGTTGGGGAGCGCCGCCGCCATCTTCTGCCTCACCGCCTCGATCGCCTTCAGCGGCCGGATCAGCACCTTGAACCGGTCGATCCGACCTTCCGCATTCCAGCCGATGATGTCGACCCCGTTGATCTCGACGCCGTCGATCACGGTCGTGAACTCCAGCACAGCGGACGACGGCCCGATCCACTGCTCGACATAGCGGAACTCCGAATTGCCGAGGACGACGAGGGCGGCGGCGAGATACCGGGTGGTGATCGCCTTGCCGCGCTGGGTCGTATGCACGACCGGCGACAGGAAAACCGCCTCTTCGGCTAGGAGCGCGTCGAGGCCGGACGGATCGCGGGTTCGTGCAATCGCATGCCACCGCTCGATCGCCTCGCTCATGCCGTCCTCCCGCTCCGTGTCTCTCGTCCCTGTCCTTCTACGCGTCTATGGGGTCCGGCGAAAAGGGGCGGCCGATCCGCCGGCCCACGGAAGGCGGCGTATTGACGCCCTGACCTCGATCGAGGCGATCATCCGCGACCTGCTGATCTTCGTGGTCGCGATGTCCGCGCTGCTCATCACGCTCCTGGTCATCGTCTCGCGCATGCCGGAGAATAGCCCGTTGAAGCAAATCCTGGTCGCGTTGAGCTACCGGGTTGAGGCGACGGCGGCCGCGGGCCTGATCGCCGTCCCCACATTGCCGGTTCGGGGCCTTGACACCGCCGTCGACATCGGCGCGCCGATCCTTCTCCTGTGGTACTGGTGGACGTACTTCCGGAATCTGTCGGCGCGCCGCGGTGGGACCGCGGCAAAGCGAGACTGAGGAAAGGGCGCTTATCATGAGCTTCATCAGAGCGAACGGCGCTGTCGTCCACTGCCGCGATGAAGGCCCGCGCGATGGGCGGTCCATCGTCTTCATCAACGCGCTCGGCAGCGACCTACGCATATGGGACGAGGTGGCGGCGTTGCTCGCGCCCGACTTCCGCGTTGTCCGCTACGACAAGCGCGGCCACGGCCTGTCCGAGGCCGTGCCTGGGGCAGCCGACATGAGCGACTACGCCCGTGACCTGGCCGATCTGCTCGGTGCGCTTGGCGTCGCCCGGGCGACCATCGTCGGACTTTCAATTGGCGGCCTCATCGCACAGGAACTCTACCGTCGAAGCCCGAGGCTGTTCGCCAGCCTCGTCTTGTCCGACACGGCAGCAAAGATCGGCGACGCCGCGAGCTGGGACGCCCGCATTGCGGCGATCGAAGCCGGGGGCGTCGAGGCGGTTGCGGACGGCGTTCTGGAACGGTGGTTTACCGCAGATTTTCGCGTCCGACGCGCTGACGAGGTGGTCGGCTGGCGGACGATGCTCGTTCGAACGCCCAAGGAGGGATATCTCGCCGCCTGCGGCGCGCTCAAACGGGCCGATCTTCGATCCTGTGCGGGCGCCATTGCGGTTCCGACGCTCTGCCTCGCCGGGGAAGAGGACGGCTCGACGCCGGTCGCCTTGGTGCGAGAAACGGCGGGCTTTATCAGCGGCTCGCGGTTCGAAGTCATCGGCGGGGCCGGGCACATTCCCGCAATTGAACAGCCCCGTGTGACCGCGGAGCTCCTGACGCGGCACATGTCGCAGGCTTGGACGCCGTGATCGAAAAGACGTGGCGAAAGGCTAAACGGCCGGCTCTTTGCGCCGAAGACGCGAGAGGATATAGACGTCCGCCGAAGTGACGGCTTGAGCGTCTGGCCAACGCCTCTGGGGTTCTTAAAACCGTATGTCCGAAAACGTCACGAAGGACCCCGCTGCCGCCGCCCAGCCCATCGACTCCGTGGTTCACGGTCATTCGACCGGCAATTTCTGGATTCTCGCCCTGGGCTCCATAGGGGTTGTCTTCGGCGATATCGGAACAAGCCCACTGTACGCGCTTCAAGCCGCGCTCAGTCCTTTCAAGGAAGCCGGGCTCGCTGCGATGGACGTGATCGGCGTCGTGTCGCTGATCATCTGGGCCCTGCTGGTCGTGGTCACTGGCAAGTATGTCCTGTTTCTCATGCAGGCCGACAACAAGGGCGAAGGCGGGATCCTCTCCCTAAAAGCTCTTGCCCAGAGGGCGCTCGGCCAACGTACCGCGATCGCATTCCTGCTGGGTGTCGCCGGATCGGCGCTGTTTTCGGGCGATGCAATGATCACCCCGGCAATCTCGGTCCTATCGGCGCTCGAAGGCCTGAAACAAGTCGACGCCGATCTCGCCCCCTATGTCCTGCCCGCGACGGTAGTCATTCTCGTCCTGCTGTTCGCCGCGCAGAGCCGAGGCACCGCCGGAGTCGCCGCTTTTTTTGGGCCTATCATGGCGATCTTCTTTGTCTCGAACGCGGCGCTGGGAGTTGCTCACATCGCCAGTGCTTGGCAGATCCTGCAAGCCCTCAGTCCGGCGCCGGGGCTCAGCTTTATCCTCGCCCACGGCGCGATCGGTTTCATAGTCCTCGGCAGCGTATTCCTCGCCGTGACGGGAGCGGAGGCGCTGTACGCGGATATGGGACATTTCGGCCGGCGCCCAATCCAGGCCGCATGGCTGTTCCTGGTCCTGCCGGCGTTGGTCTGCAACTATCTCGGCCAGGGCGCCCTGATCCTGAACGACCCCAAAGCAGTCGAGAACCCCTTTTACTTGATGGCGCCGAACTGGGCCCTGATGCCGATGATCCTGCTTGCGACCGCAGCGACGGTGATCGCAAGCCAGGCGGTCATCACGGGGGCTTATTCGCTCGCGAGCCAAGCGATCCAGCTCGGTTTGCTCCCTCGGCTCGAAATCATCCACACCTCGTCCACCCAGGAGGGGCAGATCTTTATTCCCCGGGTGACGCGGGTGCTGTTGATTGGCGTGCTCGCTCTGGTGTTGCTGTTCCGCTCGTCGAACAATCTGGCGAACGCCTATGGCATCGCGGTCGCCGGGACGATGGTGACCACGACGGCGCTAGCATTCTTTGTTGTATGGAAGCTCTGGCGCTGGCCTCTCTGGGGCGCGCTGGCGCTCGTTTGCGGCTTTCTGTCGATCGACATCGGCTTCTTCATCGCCAACCTTTACAAGGTTCTGGATGGCGGATGGGTTCCCCTGACCCTCGGCGGGGCCATGTTCATCCTCATGTGGACTTGGTCGCGCGGCAGCACGATCCTCAACGCAAAAACCCATCGGGATTCGATCCCCATGGCTGACCTCATCAAGATGCTGCAGAAATCAAAGCCGGTGCGCGTTCCCGGCACTGCTGTATTTCTAAGCAATGACCCGACGTCGGCGCCGTCCTCCCTGATGCACAATCTCAAACACAATAAGGTGTTGCACGAGCGTGTCGTTCTCCTCAACGTACGCACCGAGACGACTCCGCGTGTCGTCGACGTGAACCGTTTCGAGATCACGCCGCTTTCGTCCGACTTCACGCTGGTGACCCTTCATTTCGGCTTCATGGAGCAGCCGCACATCCCGCGTGCGCTCGCCGCAATGAGGAAGGCCGGTCTAAGGTTCGACATCATGACGACCTCGTTTTTCCTCGGCCGTCGGACACTGAAGGCGGCCCAGAATTCCGGCATGCCGCAATGGCAGGATCGGCTCTTCATCGCCTTGAGCAAACAAGCGGCCAGCGCGCCCGATTTTTTCAATCTTCCTTCTGATCGCGTGGTCGAGCTCGGGGCGCAGATGAAGGTCTGACAAGACCTTAGGCGAACGCGATGCAGGTCTATGTCATCAATCTTGACCGGGATCGGGATCGTCTGATCCACATGCAACGGCAGCTGCGCGCCGTGCCGTTTACACGCGTCGCGGCCATCGACGGAACTCGAAAATCCACCCGCCACAGAAAGCCTGACTCGGTTCGAACTCGCCTGCCTGGCGAGCCATCGGATCGCTTGGCGCCGGTTTCTTGACGGCCCGGAGCCCTGCGCCTGTTTTCTCGAGGACGACATCCATGTCTCGCCCGGTTTTGCCGCCATTGTCGAGGATCCGCGCTGGGTCCCGGCCGACGCGCATTCGGTCAAACTCGACACCTACCTCCAGACGGTGAAACTGGGAGAGCGACGGAGGATCTTCGATGATCGTCAGGTTGCGAGGCTCTACACACGTCATGAAAGCAGCGCCGCCTATCTCCTGTCCCGCGCCGGCGCGGAGCGCTATCTCGATCTGACGGCCGACCCGAAGCTGCCTGCGGATTACGCACTGTTCCCGAAGAACGCTCGCAAGCTGGGACTAACGATTTATCAGCTCGTGCCAGCGGTCGCGATTCAGGACCATCTGCGTCCCTCGCAGCAAGGCGGCAAAGTATTCGCAACGGCCATGGGCGGCGGCGGGCCGACCCATCGCCGAACCGGACTCGGCAAGGTTTTGCACGAGGGCGCGCGCCTTATCGGCCAAGTCGCCGAACTGAAAGAAGCGATCTATTTGCGGACCTTTCTGAAACCGGACACGACCACGGTCGAAGTTGGTTAGATCGCAAGGGTCCGGCGACGACCGAGGGCGATGGCGGCCTGGCGCGAAAGGGACGGATTTGCCGACGCGTCGCGAAAGCCCGGCGGCGCTCCGCGACGAAAGCCATTGTAAGCTCAGCCGCTGATATTGAAGCTCGCCAGCGCCGCCATGTTGACGATGTCGGAATCCTTCGCTCCCAGGGATACGATCTGAACCGGCTTTTCGAGCCCGACGATCAACGGACCGAGAACCATCGCGCCGCCCAGTTCCTGCAGCATGCGGGTCGAGATAGCGGCGGAGTGAAATGCCGGCATCACGAGAACGTTCGCGGTATCGGTCAGCCGGCAGAACGGATACGCGGCCATCAACTCCTTGTTCAAAGCGATGTCGGCGCCCATCTCGCCGTCGTACTCGAAGTCGACGCGCCTCGAATCGAGGATACGGACCGCCTCCTGCACGCGCTGAGATCGTTCGCCAACCGGATGTCCAAAATTGGAGAAGGCCAGCATCGCCACGCGCGGCTCATAGCCGAGCCGCCGGGCCACGCCGGCCGCCTCGATGGCAATATCCGCCAGATCGTCCGCGTCCGGCATTTCGGTAATCGCGGTATCGGCGACCACAACCGGACGCCCGCGCGCAATGATGACCGAAACGCCGACGACCCGGTGTCCAGGCTTGTCGTCGATCACGCGTCGGATGTCCTCGAGCGCAATCGAGAAATTGCGGGTCACCCCGGTGACCAGGGCGTCGGCGTCGCCCTGCGCCACCATGGCCGCCGCGAAGGAATTGCGGTCCTGGTTGATCAGCCGTTGGCAATCCCGCAGCAGATAACCTTTCCGCTGAAGCTTCTCATAGAGAAACTGCGCATAGAGCGCGTTCCTGTGCGACCTGCCGGCGTTGTGAATCTCGATGCCTCTGTCGTCGAGGTCGAGACCGGACGCCTTTGCGACGGCGCGCACACGATCCTCGCGGCCGACCAGAATCGCCGCGCCGAGCCCCTGATTGACGAACGAATAGGCCGCGCGGATGACCTGTTCCTCCTCGCCCTCCGCGAAAACGACCCGCTTCGGCGTCCGACGGACCCGGTCTATGATGCGCTGCATGGCGCCGGCGACTGGATCTCTGCGGGCCGAGAGCTGCGCCTTGTACGCCGCGAGATCGACGAGAGGACGGCGGGCGACGTTGGACTGCATGGCGGCCTTGGCCACCGCGATCGGAATGACGTGGATCAGTCTCGGATCGAACGGGACCGGTATGATGTATTCGCGGCCGAAGCGCGGCCGCGCTCCCCGATAGGCCGCGGCGACTTCATCCGGCACATCTTCGCGCGCCAACTCCGCCAGCGCCTCGGTGGCGGCGATCTTCATCTCCATATTTATGGTCTTGGCGCGCACGTCGAGCGCGCCACGAAAAATATATGGAAAGCCGAGGACGTTATTGACCTGGTTCGGATAGTCGGAACGGCCCGTGGCGATGATGACATCCTCGCGCACCTTCAGTGCGTCTTCCGGGGTGATCTCCGGGTCCGGATTGGCCATGGCGAAGATAATCGGGTTCGGGGCCATCGATTTGACCATTTCCGGCGTCAGCGCACCCTTGGCGGACAGACCAAAGAAAATGTCGGCTCCCACCATCGCCTCATCGAGCGTCCTGAACGGCGTCTCCACGGCATGAGCAGATTTCCATTGGTTCATGCCCTCCTGCCGGCCGCGATAGACCACTCCCTTGGTGTCGCACAGGATGACGTTTCGCGCCTCGAAGCCCATCGCCTTGATTAAGTCGAGACAGGCGATTCCCGCCGCGCCCGCGCCGTTGCAAACGAGCCGCGTCGTGCTCACGTCCCGCCCGGTCAGGTGGATCGCGTTGATCATCCCCGCTGCGGCGATGATGGCGGTGCCATGCTGGTCGTCGTGAAAGACGGGGATGTCCATCATTTCGCGCAGCCGCTCCTCGATGTAGAAGCACTCGGGCGCCTTGATGTCCTCGAGATTGATGCCGCCGAAAGACGGACCCAGATATCGGACCGCATTGATGAAGGCGTCCGGGTCCTCGGTGTCGACTTCGAGATCGATCGCGTCGACGTCGGCGAAGCGCTTGAAGAGGACCGCCTTGCCTTCCATGACCGGCTTCGACGCCAGCGCGCCGAGGTTGCCGAGACCCAGGATCGCGGTGCCGTTGGTAATCACCGCCACCATGTTGCCGCGCACAGTGTAGTCGTAGACGGTCGAGGGATCGGCGGCAATCGCCTTGACCGGAACCGCCACGCCCGGCGAGTACGCCAGCGACAGGTCGCGCTGCGTGGCCATCGGCTTGGTGGGCGTAATCTCAAGCTTGCCCGGACGCCCGCGGGAGTGGAATTGCAGCGCCTCCTGATCGGTGATCGAGGGGCGCTTAGCGGGTCCGTCGGCTTTCGACGCCATCGTAAAATGTCCTGGTCCGTATTCAAGGATGGGGCTGCGTCGCAGGCGCCGAGAACGACGCCAACGCCGGCCCCGCCGCGCGGGTGTTTGCGCGCGAAGGGTTTACGCGGATGCCGGAGTCTTGTCACCGGCTGTCGACCGGACCGAGCGCTGTCTCCCGCGCGGCGCGAAGCCTTTCCGTTTCCGAGTCCGTTTTGTGCCTTATCAAAGGTTTGCAGCGGATTTTTCGGGCGATGGCGCCTGCCTGGCCCGTCCCCTCGACCCTCGTCCTGATCCTCCGGCCTGACCAAAGCTTGCGTTCCTCGAGCCAAGCCGGCGCCAAGTCCATGCCAACTTTTTGCAAGTCCATGCCAAGCTTTAGCAAGAGCAGCCCATTGCCGTTTTGAGCCTTTTCAAGGACTTGCGATGGCGCAAGGGGCCATTTTCGCAAGACCTTGCCAACCCCGCTCGTCCTCTCGTCGTCACGCTATCCGCCGTCGAAGCGCCGTGCGCCACAGGCGGCGCGGCCCCGTGCTCGCGGGACGCGAGACGAACCCGACGGCGCCCTTTCGACCCTCAAGACCGAGCCTATTCCCAAATCCAGGTTATGTACATGGTTTGTTCCAGATCGTTCTGTCCATGGTTAACAGCAAGCCGAAAACCGAGTCCCGGCTCGATGCGCTTCGTCTTCCGCCGCCAAAGCGCTCGCGGCGCCAACGAGGCGACGACGCGCAACGGGGGCCCGACAGGGGTTGCGCCGACGGACGCGCGAACCCGCACGAACGGAAGAGAGAACAGGGAGTTGCGTTTGAGGAACAGGGAGTTTCGATCGACGGAACAGGGCCATTCAATTGCGCGAACAGGGCATTCCCTCGCCCGAACAGGGAAGGGACCCGGTCCCGACTCGGATCTGATTCTGACGGCGAGAACTGGCGATTCGAGCCCATCTCATGATCATCTGGCCGCGACTCGGCTCTCGACGGGACTGGGGATTGGATACGGTGTCCCCGAAATGGTGCGTGGTGATCCTTATCGAGGACCGCGCCTCGGGCGCCCAGCTCGTCGAGGAGTTGATCGCGGCGGGCCGCGCGCGATGTGCGTCTGCCCGCAGGTCGACAAGACGATACAGATGCACGCCGAGCGCCCGACGATCGAGAACGGCTTTTTTGCTGCCGCCTCGCCGAGTCCCTCGCCTTCTCCAAGGGCCGCCACGACGACCGGGTCGACTCAACCGCCCGAGCGCTGGGGTGAAGAAGCTGCAGCGCACCCTCTCCAAAGCCGGCCGCTCGGGGCGCGCGCCTTCCGTGGAACGGCGGCGTTTGCCTCCTTAACCTGCTGAGCGTCCGCCCTTTCACACGCCCACTGGTACTCCCTTTGGTTGCATCTGACATAAGGACATGTTTATATGATTATGCAGTTTCAACCCTGATCGAGGCCCATGAGCGCGTCTCTCGACCCCATCTTCGACACGGCCTTCGCCCACCGGCAGGACGCCGCCGACGCGTTGCGCGAGGCGGCGCAGCGACGAATTCTCGTTCTCGACGGGGCGATGGGCACGCAGATCCAAGCGCTGGGGTTCGTCGAGAGCCATTTCCGCGGCGAGCGCTTTATCGCCTGCGAATGTCACCTGCAGGGCAACAACGACCTTCTCACCCTCACCCAGCCGCAGGCGATCGAGGACATCCACTTCGCCTACGCCATGGCCGGCGCGGACATTTTGGAAACCAACACCTTTTCGTCGACCACGATCGCCCAGGCCGACTATGGCATGCAGGACGCGGTCTATGACCTCAACCGGGACGGCGCGCGCTTGGCTCGGCGCGCAGCGATCAAGGCGGAACGGGCGGACGGCAAGCGCCGGTTCGTCGCCGGCGCTCTCGGACCGACCAATCGCACGGCGTCGTTGTCGCCCGACGTCAACAATCCTGGCTATCGCGCCGTCACCTTCGACGACCTCAGGATCGCCTATTCCGAGCAGATCCGCGGCCTGATCGACGGCGGCGCAGACCTGATCCTGATCGAGACCATCTTCGACACGCTGAACGCCAAGGCCGCCATTTTCGCTTGCGAGGAGGCCTTCGCCGAGCGCGGCCTCAGCCTGCCGATCATGATCTCCGGCACGATCACCGACCGTTCCGGGCGCACGCTGTCCGGCCAGACGCCGACGGCGTTCTGGCATTCGGTCCGGCACGCCAAACCCTTCACCATCGGCCTCAACTGTGCGCTCGGCGCGAGCGCCATGCGCGAACATCTCGAAGAGATTTCCGCCACGGCCGACACGTTCGTCTGCGCCTATCCCAACGCCGGCCTTCCCAACGCCTTCGGCCAGTACGACGAAAGCCCCGAGGCGATGGCGGCCGAGATCGGCGGTTTCGCCCGCGACGGCCTGGTCAATATCGTCGGCGGCTGCTGCGGTTCGACGCCCGAGCATATCCGCGCGATCGCCGAGGCGGTCCGTAACGTCAGGCCGCGCGAAATCCCGACGATCGCGCCGCTGATGCGCCTCTCCGGCCTCGAGCCGTTCACGCTCACCGGCGACATCCCTTTCGTCAACATCGGCGAACGCACGAACGTCACGGGCTCAGCGAAATTTCGCAAGCTGATTACGGCCGGCGATTTCGCCGCCGCGCTTGCCGTCGCCCGCGATCAGGTGGCGGCCGGGGCGCAGATCATCGACGTCAATATGGACGAGGGTCTGATCAACTCCGAGGCGGCGATGATCGAGTTCCTCAACCTCGTCGCCTCCGAGCCGGATATCGCCCGCGTGCCGGTGATGGTCGATTCGTCCAAATTCTCGATCATCGAAGCGGGCTTGAAGCGCCTGCAGGGCAAGAGCCTGGTCAACTCGATCTCGATGAAGGAAGGCGAGGAGGCGTTCCTTCATCATGCGCGCCTCGTCCGCCGATACGGCGCGGCGGTCGTGGTGATGGCGTTCGACGAGCAGGGCCAGGCGGACACGCTCGAGCGCAAGGTGTCGATCTGCACGCGCGCCTACAAGCTCCTGACTGAGAAAGTCGGCTTCCCGCCGGAGGACATCGTCTTCGACCCCAACGTCTTTGCCGTCGCGACCGGCATCGACGAGCACAACGGCTACGGCGTGGCCTTCATCGAGGCGGCGCGGCGGATACGCGCCACCCTCCCCCACGCCCACATCTCCGGCGGCGTCTCGAACCTGTCGTTCTCCTTCCGCGGCAACGAGCCGGTGCGCGAGGCAATGCACGCGGTGTTCCTCTACCACGCCATCCAGGCGGGCATGGACATGGGCATCGTCAACGCCGGCCAGCTCGCGGTCTACGACGAGATCGACCCCGAGCTGCGCGAGGCCTGCGAGGATGTCGTTCTCAACCGCCGCGCGGATGGAACGGAGCGCCTGCTGACGATCGCCGAGCGCTACCGCGGCGCGGCCGGGAAGGAAGGCCAAGGCGCAGGACCTCTCCTGGCGCGAGGAGCCGGTCGACAAGCGCATCGCGCACGCCCTCGTCAACGGAATCACCGAGTTCATCGAGGCCGACACCGAGGAGGCGCGGCTTCAGGCCAGGCGACCGCTCGACGTGATCGAAGGCCCGCTGATGGCCGGCATGAACCATCGTCGGCGACCTGTTCGGCGCCGGGAAGATGTTCCTGCCGCAGGTGGTCAAGTCGGCGCGCGTGATGAAGCAGGCGGTGGCGATCCTGCTGCCGTACATGGAAGCAGAGAAGGCGAGCGGCGGCGACGGCCGGCAGACCGCCGGCACGATCGTGCTCGCGACCGTCAAGGGCGACGTGCACGACATCGGCAAGAACATCGTCGGCGTCGTGCTCGCCTGCAACAACTACGAGATCATCGATCTCGGCGTGATGACCCCGGCCTCGAAGATCCTCGCGGTCGCGCGAGAAAGGAAGGCCGACGCGATCGGGCTTTCGGGGCTGATCACGCCTTCGCTCGACGAGATGGTCCATGTGGCCGCCGAGATGGAGCGCGAGGGTTTCGACATTCCGCTCCTGATCGGCGGGGCGACGACGAGCCGCGTCCACACCGCGGTCAAGATCCATCCGCGCTACGCCCGCTCGCAGGCGGTTCACGTCAACGACGCGAGCCGGGCCGTCGGGGTGGTCGGGTCCCTGCTGTCGTCGGAGACGCGCGCTTCGACCATCGCGACGGTGCGGGCGGAGTACCGGAAGGTAGCGGACGCGCATGAGCGCAGCGAAGCCGAGAAGACCCGCGTGCCGCTCGCCAGGGCGCGCGCCAACGCGCTCGCGGTCGACTGGCGCGCTTACGCGCCGACCAAGCCGGCATTCCTCGGAACGCGGGTGTTCGAAAGCTACGATCTGGCCGAGCTCGCCCGCTACATCGACTGGACGCCGTTCTTCCAGACCTGGGAGCTGAAGGGCCGCTACCCGGCGATCCTCGACGATCCCAAGCAGGGCGCGGCGGCGAGAACCCTGTTCGACGACGCTCAGGCGATGCTGAGGCGGATCATCGCCGAGAGATGGCTGCACCCCAAGGCGGTGGTTGGTTTCTGGCCGGCGGCGCGGGACGGCGACGACATCGCCCTGTTCGCCGACGAGGCGCGCGAGACCCGCATCGCCACCTTGCACACGCTGCGCCAGCAACTCGGCAAGCGCGACGGCCGGCCCAATCTGGCGCTCGCCGATTTCATCGGGCCCCGCGACTACATCGGCGGCTTCGTGGTGACGGCCGGAGTCGAGGACGAGGCGATCGCCAAGCGCTTCGAGCACGCCAACGACGATTATTCGTCGATCCTGGTCAAGGCGCTGGCCGACCGGCTGGCCGAGGCCTTCGCCGAGGCGATGCATGCCCGCGTCCGCCGGGAGCTGTGGGGCTACGCTCCGGACGAGGCTTTCGCGCCCGAAGATCTGATCGCCGAGCCCTATCGCGGCATCCGGCCCGCGCCCGGCTATCCGGCGCAGCCCGACCACACCGAGAAGGCGACGCTGTTCCGGCTGCTCGACGCCGAGCGCGCGATTGGGGTCCGGCTCACCGAGAGCTTCGCCATGTGGCCTGCGTCCTCCGTCTCGGGCGTCTATATCGCCCATCCGGACGCGCATTATTTCGGCGTCGCCAAGGTCGAGCGCGATCAGGTCGAGGATTACGCCGCCCGCAAGGGCATGGCGGTCGACGGAGGTCGAGCGCTGGCTCGCCCCGGTGCTGAATTACGTTCCGGTCCGGGCGGCGGCGGCGGAGTAGCGGCGCGCCTTAGCGCCGTTTATCGACCGGGCCTCGCGATTTCAGGCGCTTGCGACCCCTCTTAGCGACGGGCCGCGCATATTTACCATAATTGTACAGTTCATTAGGGCAATCATTCGCCCGCCAGCTCGGCCAGGTTTTTTCTCGTGCGCGCGTCGATCTTCGGCGCCGTCGTTCGTCGATAGGTCAGGCGGGACCGCGCGGCCGCGATCACGGCGGCGGCCCGCTCAAACGAGGAGAATGCGCATGCGCTTCATGTTTATCGTCAGGTCCGCCCACTTCGGCCCCCCGAGTTCCGCGCTCGGCGAGGCCATGGACAAGCTCGCCGATCGTGAATTCAAGGCCGGTCGCCTGCTGGAGATGGGCGGGCTCGCGCCCACGGCCGCCGGCGCCGAGGTGCGCATCAAGGACCGCCAGATCAGCGTCACCGACGGCCCGTTCATCGAGGCCAAGGAAGTGATCGGCGGTTACGCGATCTTCGAATTGCCCGGCCGCGAGGAGGCCCTTGCCTCGGCGCGGGAGTTCATGCAGCTCCACAAGGATCTGACGCCCGACTGGGAGGGGGTATGCGAGGTTCGCCCGTTCGCCGTGGGAGGCCCGTGACGACGAAGCCGCGAGGGCGCGGGCGTCGGCCGTGACGGAGGCCGACGCCCGTCGCGCCATCCTGGCCGTCTGGCGGATCGAGCAGCCTCGGCTGATCGTCCGCCTGGCGAGGATGCTGCGCGACGCGGCGCTGGCCGAAGACCTGACGCAGGAGGCGCTGCTGGCCGCGCTCGAGCGCTGGCCGGCGACGGGGGTTCCGGAAAGACCGGGCGCCTGGCTGATGGCGCACGCGACGCGGCGCGCCGTGGATCATCTGCGTCGCGGCGAGATGCTGGACCGCAAGCACGCGATGATCGCCGCGGAGATGGCGGAGGCGCAGCGGGCCATGCCCGACTTCGATTCGGCGCTCGACGACGACATCGGCGATGAGATGCTGCGGCTCGTCTTCACCGCCTGTCATCCGATCCTGTCGCGCGAGGCGCGCGCCGCCCTGGCGTTGCGCATGATCTGCGGCCTGACGACCGAAGAGATCGCCCGCGCCTTCCTCTTGCCGACGGCTACTGTCGCCCAGCGGATCGTGCGGGCGAAACGGACGCTGTCGGAGTCGGGGCTGACCTACGAGACCCCGCGAGGGCAAGGTCTGTCGGAGCGCATGACGTCGGCGCTGGAGGTCGTTTACCTGGTCTTCAACGAGGGCTATGTCGCGACCCGAGGCGACGACCTGATGCGTCCACGGCTCTGCGACGAAGCGCTGCGCATGGGCCGCGTCCTCGTAGCCGTCGCGCCCGCGGAGCCGGAAGCCCATGGGCTCTTGGCCCTGATGGAGCTGAACGCCGCGCGGGCGGCGGCGCGGATCGACGACGCAGGCAAACCCGTCCTGCTGCCGGACCAGAACCGCAGTCTCTGGGATCGAACCCAGATTCGCCGCGGGATTGCGGCCCTGCGTCGGGCGCGGGCGCTCGGCGGCGAGAGGGGCTTTTACGCGCTTCAGGCCGCCATCGCCGCCCGCCATGCCGAGGCGAGGACGGCGCCCGAGACGGACTGGCCGCAGATCGCCGGACTCTACGCAGAATTGGCGGCCGTCGCCCGCTCTCCCGTCGTCGATCTCAACCGCGCGATCGCCGTCGGCATGGCCGATGGGCCGGAGGCGGGCCTGGCGATCGTCGAAAGGCTCGTCGATGACCCCGCGCTCGCAAACTACCACCTGCTGCCGAGCGTGCGCGGCGACCTCCTGCAGCGACTTGGCCGATACGCGGAGGCGAGCGTCGCGTTCGAAGCGGCGGCGGCGATGGCGGACAACGTCCGCGAGCGGGACCTCCTGCGACGGCGCGCGGCCGAGGCGAGCGCGCTGGCGGACGATCCCGGTTAATCGCGCGTGCCGTCCCTCGCCAAACGGCGCTTTCCCTCTCAGGGAGCGGCGGTCTCGTTTTGGCGGCGGCCTTCATGGGTAGCGCCCGAGACAAAATCCTTGACGGCTGACTTGGGATATTCGAGGAATATCCAGGAAAGGATAAAGTCATGTCGCGCGCGGTCGTTGGACGTTGGGGAAAGAATCTTGCGATTCGCTTCCCCGCGGAAGTCGCAGAGGCGGCCCGGTTCGGCGACGGCGAACGCGTCGAGATCGCGGTGACGGACGACGCGGTCGTCATCCGCAAGCTGCCTGCCGAGACCGCGCTCGAGGCTCTGTTTGCGGGACGCTCGCCGGAGGCCTGGCGGGCGCTCTACCGCGACGCCTTCGACTGGGGCCCGGACCAGGGCCGCGAGCGCCTCGACGAATGAGCGAGGCGGAATACTGGCCGGACGCCGGCGATCTCGTCTGGACCGACTTCGATCCGACGCTCGGCCGCGAGCAGGCCGGCCGCCGCCCGGCGCTCGTCGTGTCACCGGCTGCGTTCGCGAAAAACACCGGCTTCGTGCTCGTCTGCCCGATCACGTCGCGCATCCGTCCGTTTCCGACCAGTGTCGTCCTGCCCGACGGCTTGCCGATCTCCGGCGAAATCCTGCTGAGCCACCTCCGCAGCCTCGACATGCTCGCCCGTCCGATCCACCCGGTCGGCGCCGCGGTCCCCCAGGAAACGGCCGCGAAGGTCCGGGCGAAGCTCGGAGCGCTGATCGCGATCTAAGTCACGGTCAGCCGCGTTCCGCCATCGGGCGTTCTGGCGACCTCGCCCGCGCGACGCCCGCGCGGCGGCGGCGAGGCCGACGAGCGCGGCGGCGAAGCCCGCGGAGGCGCCGACGCAGAGCGCAGAGCGCGGCCCGAACGCGTCGGCGATCCAGCCGACGATCGGCGCGCCGATCGGCGTGCCGCCGAGGGCGACGCCGACCCTGAGCGCCATCACCCGGCCGCGCATGGCCGGCGCGGTCGAGAGCTGCATCAGGCTGTTCGAGACGTTGGTGACGGTCAGCGCCGCGACGCCGATGACGGCGAGCGCCGCGGCGAAGATCCAGTAGGTGGGCGACAGCGCGCCGAGCGCGCAGCCGAGCCCGAACACGGCCGAGCCGACGATCAGCGCGCCGAACTGCGGCCGGCTGCGCCCCGCGGCGAGAAGCGCGCCGGCCACCGTCCCGACCGCCATGCTCGACGACAACAGGCCGTAGCCGAACGCGTCGGCGTGGAAGACGCCGACCGCCATCGTGGCGATGAAGATCGAGAAGTTGAGGCCGAAGGTCCCGATCAGGAACAGCATCGCGAGCATCGCCTTGAGATCCGGCCGGGATCGGACGTAGCGCAGCCCTTCGACGAAACTGCCCCGAGTCCGTTGCGCCCGCGCGATTCGGTGAAGCTCCGGCACGCGAAGGGCGCAGAGCGAGATCAGCACCGCGCCGAACGAGACGCCATTGATCAGGAAGGCCCAGCCGGTCCCGAACGCGGCGATGATCAGCCCGGAGACGGCGGGGCCGATCATCCGCGCCGCGTTGAACGAGGTCGAGTTCAGCGCGACGGCGTTCGACAGGTCGCCGTCGCCGACCAGTTCCCCGACGAAGGTCTGGCGGGCCGGAGCGTCGAACGCCGCCGCCGCGCCGAACAGGAAGGCGAACGCATAGACGTGCCAAAGCTGGACGAGCCCGGCGACGGTGAGGAGCCCGAGCGCCACAGCGAGCGCCCCCATCGAGGCCTGCGTGGCCATGAGCAGCTTGCGCTGGTCGAGGCGGTCGGCCGCCGATCCGGTCCACGGCAGGAACAGAAGTTGCGGCCCGAACTGCAGCGCCATCACCGTGCCGACCGCCGAGGCGCTGTGATGGGTGAGCCCGGTCAGGACCAGCCAGGCCTGCGCCGTCCGCTGCACCCAGGTGCCGACATTGGAGACGAAGGCTCCGGCGGCCCACACCCGGTAGTTGAAGATGCGCAGCGAGCGGAACACGCCCGCGCCGGTCGCGGTCATGGGCGTTGCGGCGCGGCGCCGCCGTTGAACCGTCCGAAATGGCGTGCGGAAAAGAGCGCTATCGCCAGCGCGCCGACGGCGAGCGCCGCCGCGTCGGCGATGTTCTTGAGATCGAAATCTCCGACCTGGCAGACCAGCAGGTAGCCGACGACGAGGTTGAGGAAGCCCCACAGCGTGTTCAGGATCGACGACGACAGCCCCTGCCCCGGCGGATCGGCGAACGGCGTCTGAAACGGCCGCCCGCTGACGCCGGCGACGAGATGGGGCACGGCGTTGAACAGGACAGCGCCGCCGAACAGATAGGACACGAGATTCAGCCACGACATGGACGACGCCTCCTGCCGGCGTCCTACCATATCTGCAGTTAAACTGCAAAGTTTACCTTATTATTTCGCCGACTTGACCGGCCCCGCCTGAAGCCTGGGCCGCGGGCCGTCCGAAAACATCGCGCTATCAGCGTCGCGTCGATTTCAGAACCACCGTCCGCGACCATAGAACCCGAACCCGCCGCACAAGAACAACACGACGAGAATGATCAAAAGTGTATTTGTGTCCACTGGTCGACCTTTCCGATATTTGCTTGACCAGCCGCAACATAATGTATGCAGATGCCAGTCATTGATGCCGTGTATTCCACAAAAGTCCGGCTTGACAGGCTCGGAAAATACCTACGGTGCGCCATCCTAATATGGGCAATTGCGATGGATCACATGATCAATTGTTGGAAATGAAGACGGACAAAAGGAAATCCGGCGCCTCAACTGGCGTCTCGGAATGCGCTGAATTGGGTGGCTCTGAGTAGATTCCGGGGCTTACCGTTTGGACCGGGCTGCGACTATCTGCTATGAGCGACGCGCGTTTGGCGCCTTGCAGGAGGTTTCTATGTCACGAATAAGTCTTCTTCTCTCAGCCGCGGTATTGCTTTGCGCGTCATCACAAATTGCCTTTGCCGACCAAAACGGTCTGGTCACTGGCGCGGTCGGCGGCGCGGTTGCCGGGGCTGTTGTTGGCGGTCCAGTCGGGGCGGTCGTGGGCGGCGTCGGCGGCGCGGCAATCGGCAATTCCGTCACCAATCACAGAAGCTACCATCGCGGCTACGTATCACCCCTATCACCCCTATCATCACTACCACCACTACGATCAATACTGATCGGTCGACGGCGCCCGGTGCGAGGGCGTCGCCGGGGGTCGGGGGGTTTGCTGGCCTGGAGGAGTCTACATCCACAGACTGTCGCTGAATAAAGCGCCCGCCGATCTCCGATGCGTGCGCCGTTGCGATCGGCGCGGCCCGCTTCGAGTCTCCGCAACCGGATTCGAGCGGAACGCGCTGCGCTCTTTGCAGAGGACAGCCAGTGCCTGAAACGGATGCCGCGTCTTCGGTCCCGCCGATCCATATCGAAGAAACGATCCAGTCGATCGCAGGGCTCCGCGCCGAACACCATGCGAACGCCACGCAACATCAACGCGTCGTCGACCGCATTACGTCGCTCATGGGCGGCGCCAACTTCATCGCGACGCTGTCGGTCTTCGTTGTCGCCTGGGTGATTTTGAACGGCCTGGCCGCGGCCCTTGGCTATCGCGCGCTCGACCCGCCTCCCTTTGCATGGCTGGCGGGCGCAGCGTCGCTGGCGTCCCTCTATTTGGTCATTTTGATCCTCACGACGCAAATAGGCGACGATCGCCTTACCCAGCGCCTGGAACTCCTCAATCTGGAATTGACGATCCTGAGTGAGCAAAAGATCGCCAAGGTGGTCGCGCTGATCGAGGAACTTCGGCAGGACAGCCCGCACCTCCGCGATCGGGTCGATCAACTGGCCAAAGCGATGTCCCAACCAGCAGACCCTCAATCGGTGATTGAGGCAATCAAAGAAACGCGATCCGAGTCCGCCCATGTGTCGCGCAAAGCAGGAGGACCGAACGATTGAACGGGCGTTATCAGCGGCGCCGATTTCCGACCGCGTCGCCACATACCCATGCCGTCTGTCGCACTTCATCCGCCTTGAGAGCGATATATTCCTTGGTGCGATCGACGAGGGTCACAATCAAACGACGCTCAGCGTCCTTTCCATACTTTCTGGGCTCGACACCGTTCTGAGTAGTTTCCGATTCTCCCTTTCATGCTTCCGTTCAACTAAGTTGACACCTCGCTTGCAGCGCACCGCGCCGCCGATGTTGAACGAGGCGTTTCATGGACGCAATTTTGGAAAATTCCTCAATCGCAATACAGTCAAGAGGCCCTCCAGGCGGAATGGCAGGAGCACCGCCCTCGGACGACTTCAGGGACAACCTCATCGCCGAAATCAAGCATTTGCGGGCATTCGCAATTTCCCTTTCCGGGTCGGCATCGGTCGGTGATGACCTGGTGCAGGAAACGCTCTTGCGCGCATGGAGCAAGTCAGACCAGTTCCGCGTCGGGACAAACCTGAAGGCTTGGTTGCTGACGATCTTGCGGAACATCTTTTATTCCACTTTTCGCAAGCGCGCCCGCGAGATGCAGGACAGTGACGGCGTGTACGCGAACCGTATCGCGGTCCCGGGCGGTCAGGAAGGCCATATCGATCTGCAAGATTTTCGCAGAGCATTGGCCAAGCTTCCAAACCATCAACGGGAAGTTCTGTTACTCGTAGGTGCAAGCGGTCATACATATGAAGAAGCAGCCGCAATCTGCCGGGTAGAGATTGGGACGGTCAAGAGTCGCTTGAATCGTGCGCGGATAAATCTTGTCAAGCTTCTCAATCTTTAGCAACATATTGATAATATGCCAGTAATTGTCCGAATGCCGCAACATACAGAGCCATATTTCATAAGAAAAAACTGGATATTTTATGATATTACTCGGCCCTCGACTTTATCAGCAGGCTGTTAGGGTTCGGGCTCAATCAGTCTGCCAGCGGACTGCCCGGTCAGTTCCCTTCTCAGAGATTGGCTTGCCGGGCGTTATTTCGACGCTACCGACCTGATCGAGGTTTGCCATCAAGTGCGTTAGTCCAGAGGCTGCCGCGTTCCTGCGTGGCTCACCGATCGCCATGTTGGAGCTCGCCCGGTTTTACGCGCCTTTGTGGGCTCTTCGAGCAAATCGCAAAGCAGGGACCTCGCACGACTCACGCCAGAGGCGGACCTATACCCTGAGGGCCCGCCGCGTCGCCGGACGGTTAGGAGCGTGCGCAGCCGCAGTGTGGGTTTCGCAATAACTTGCGGCAGGCAGGCAGGAAGAACCGCAGAACCGGAATGTTTCGAGATGTTGCGGATCGCCGATCGGCCAGCGGCACATGCTGGAACGCAACTCGACAAACTTGACGGGAGCCGTGGCGGCCAGCGGCCTAAAGTGATCGCGACGCTTCCGATTCACGAGGAGGTCTGCGCCCAGCCTGCCAGTGAACTCGCCATTACGAGACGGTATCGTTCGCACGTCCATTCCACGTAGTCCTTTTAAAGACGGTAGTTCAGGACTGTCAGTCAACAGCCCGTAAAATTGAGTTCTGCAAAGTTTTTCTCACCCGTTTGGAAAATATATCGGTCCACCCAAGTCTCTCAGACAGACATTCCGAGCTCCCCACTTGGAGAGGATTAGACAATTTTCAAGAGCGAATTGCTAAGGAGGCCAATTTGAAGAGCCGGCCCCGCTTCTGCGGACGTTCGAGCCGAGACAGGGCAAGGCCCTCAGAGGGGAAAAGCCCGTGCGGCGCGCGGTCTCAGACGGTGGCGAAAGAATCCGACGATTGGGCAGACAGCTTGCGGATGACGACGACGGCCGCCGTCGATCATTCCGCCGGGATCTCGGCCGGCGCGCCGGGATGGACGCCCGGTCGCTGCGGAATGAGCAGGATCAGCGCGACCATCGCGGCCGCGAGGACCAGGCTCGCGGCCGTGCGGCTCAGCGAAAAGCCCCCGGCGGAGAACGGCTTGTCCAAGAGATCGCCCAGCGTCGCGCCGAGCGGCCGCGTGAGGATGAAGGCCGCCCAGAACAGCGACACCCGCGATACGCTGGTGAAAAGGTAAAGCGCTACGAGGACGGCCAGAGCGGCGCCGAACACGACGGAGGCGTCGCCGAAGCCGAGACCGTTGGTGTCGGCCATCCAGTCGCCGAGCGCGGTGCCGAGCGTCTGCGAGAACAGAATCGAGGTCCAGTAGAACGCCTCGACCCGGGGCGTCGCAACCGTGTTCACCGAGACGGTTCCCTCGCGCCAGCGCCAAACCAAGAGCGACGTCATGAGCAGAGCGAGCAGGATCGACGATCCGCCAGCGTAACCGATTCCGAGCGCGCGGTCGGCGAAATCCGCCATCGTCGTTCCGACCGTGGTCGTCGCCACGATCGTCAGCCAATAAATGGCGGGGTGGAACTTACTCATTCTGATCTGGGCGATCACGGCGACAACGAACACCGCCATGAAGACGCCGGTGCCGATCAAGTAGCCGCCGTTCGAGGCGTTCCTGTCGGCGTGCAGCAGCGACATCGTCACCGTGTCGCCGCCGGTTTCGCCGAGTGTGGTCGCAAGGATCTTGACGATCCAGAAGCCGAGCGTGACTTCGGGAACCTTGCTCAGTGTGACCTTCGCCGCTTCGTTCATGATCGCTTCCATCCTGTCGACATGGCCGCCCGCGCCGTTGAACGCGAGCGGCTTTCACACGACCTCAATCGGGGTTGCGGCCTTCGGCCTTGTTCTCCAGCACCCGGCCCGTTCTCGCGTCGACTCCGACCTCCTGCGTGACGGCGCCGCTCTTGACGTCGAACGAATAGCGCAGCCCGCTTCCGCCGCGCTCCCGTTCCAGCTCTTCGTCGGCGATCTGCCCCGGATGAGCCTTCAACGCGATCGCGCGCGCCTGTTCGATGGTGATTTTCGCCTGTCCGGCGAGTTCCTGACCCGTATAGGCCGCGGCCGGACCGGCCGCCGCCAGAGCGATGACCGCCAGGCCGAGGAGCCCGGCGCCGCGCGGCGTCGTGGTGTTCATCGTTTCTCTCCGTTGTCTCGTGATTGCGGGCCGGGGCCGCCTCAGCCGCGGCTTTCCTGTCCACTGCTGGCGAGTATGGACGCCCAGAATGAGCTGAGAATTAGGTCTCTTCTCCTGGCGCGCGACCGGCGCCGGCTCCCTCAGGAATGGCGACGCGGGCGACGACGCCGGCTATCCCATCCCTGCGATTCTCGACGGTCAGGCCGAATCCGTGCCGTTCCGCGACCCGGCGAGCAATCGACAGTCCGAGACCGGTTCCCTCCGTCTCAGGGGGCGCGGCGCGAAAGAAACGATCGAAGACTCGGTCCTCGACGCCGGCGGGAAGCAGCGGTCCCGTGTTGCTGACTTCGACGACAAACCAGCCTTGGCGCCGCTCGATGGACACGTCGATGCGTCCTCCGGCGGGCGTATAGCGAACCGCATTGTCCAGGAGGCTCGAAAGCAAAGCGCGGATCTCGTCGGGCGCGCCGCGACAGACGACTTCACAAGCCAGGTTCGCCTCGAGGTCGACCCCCTTGCGCTCGGCGAGGGCGGCGTAATCGGCGATCGAATTCGAGCACGAGCGCGTGGATATCCGCCATCTCGTCGCGGGAGGCGCCGCCTTCATCGAGCCTGGCCAGCTGGAGCAACTGGTTGACGAGCGCGCTTGCCCGCCGAACGCCGCGGGCCAGGGCGGCTATCGCGCCCTGATGCGCCTCTTGCCGTTGCGTCTCGCGCGACAGGTTGTCGACCTGGATCTGCATCCCGGCGAGCGGCGTCCTGAGTTCGTGAGCGGCGTCGGAAACGAACCGCCGCTGCGCTTCGACGGCGTCGCGGAGCCGGACGATCAGGCGATTCATGCTCCGCACCAGCGGGCGCCACTTCTGCGGGAACGCCGTCGAGCGGGATCGGCGCGGTCGCGCCGACGCTGCGCTCGGAAAGCTCGATGGAAAGCGTGTTCAGGCGCGCCAGCACGCGGTTCATCGCCCAGCCGACGACCAGCCACGCCAAAGGAATGGCGATCAGCACCGGAGCGGCCGCCCCGAGCGCCGCGGTCCGGGCGATTTCATGGCGCACCACTTCCCGCTGCGCGACCTGAACCGTGCGCCGCGCGTCCCTGGTCGTGTAGACTCGCCAATCCTCTCCTGCGGCGACGGCGTCGGCGTAGCCTGTGGTCGGTTGAAGCGGGATATGGACGGACGGAAGGGACTCGTGCACGGAGCTTCCCTGGGTATCCCAGATGCTGACCGCGAACTGGTCCTCGGGGTCCTGATCCCGTCCTCCGGGCGCATCCGGGGCGGAAACGCCGACGCCGGCGTTGAGCGCGATCTGGCGGAGCTGACCGTCGAGAAACTCCGTCGCGGCGTCCCGGGCAAAAAAATACGCAAGGGCGCTCGCGGCGAAGCCGACCAGCGAGAGAAGGACGGTCACGTAAACGAGCGCCGTGCGCCGAAGCGAAGCCGTCTTCAGGACTTGGGGAGCATCCATCCAGCCCCCCTGACATTGAGGATGATCGTCTTGCCGAACTTCCGCCGGACGGAATGGATCAGGACGTCGACAGCGTTGCTTTCCACTTCCTCGCCCCAACCGTAAATGCGCTCCTCAATCTGCTGCCGAGAGAGGATGCGGCCCGGCCGCTCCATCAGCGCGTGCATCAAGGAGAACTCCCGCGCCGACAGCACCGCCTTGACCTCGCCGTGACGCAACTCGTGGGTCTCCGCATCGAGATCGACGTCGCCCGCCGAAAGCACCGACGTGGCGCGTCCGGCGCGGCGACGAACAAGCGCCCGCATCCGGGCTATGAGTTCGCGCACCTCGAACGGCTTGAGCAGGTAGTCGTCGGCGCCGAGGTCCAGACCGGAAACGCGATCCTCCACCGCTCCGCGGGCCGTAAGGACGAGAACCGGGATGTCGATCCCCCGCTTGCGAGCCGACTTCAGGAGATCCAGCCCATCCATGTCCGGGAGTCCGAGATCCAGAAGGACCATCGCGAACCCTCTATCGTACAAGGCCGCTTCGGCAGCCTCGCCGTCGCGGACCCAGTCGACGGAGATCCCCTCGGCGCCGAGGGCCGCCGACAGCCCTTCGCCGATGATCGCATCGTCTTCTACAATCAGCACGCGCATTGCGCCGCTCTCCGTTCATACGATCCCGGAAGGAAGTTTGGGCGGATGCTTCGGCTCGGAATGGGGCAATTCTTTGTGACGAGCGGCGGCCCCGTCGGACCAGTCGGCGCGCCGCAATCCGCACAGGCATGAAACTCGCGAATGTCCGTCGCAAGGCGGTTTCGCATCCTCATTGGCCGGCGAACCAGGAAGACTCGGAACGGTCGCCAGGAGGACGATTCCGGGAGGGCGCGCCGATGAAGGGGCTTTTTTTTGAGGAAGGGCTTTGGACGCGGGTCTTGAACACGGTCGGGCGGGGCGTCAGGGCTGGCGTCCGAAGGCCGGCGAAGGAGGAAACCGCGCCAGGAGGACGGCCCGGTCGCCTCGCGCCGGAGCCGTTGTCGCGCGAGGACGTCGCCAACAATCGGTGGGACCGCGTTGCGCCCGCAGGAGCGTGACAGTCGTTCCTCCTGTTGGCGTTCGGCCTGTCCGCAAATATCAGACGCCGGGCTTGAGGGACGTCAGCGCCGCTTGGACGGCGGAAGAGCTTTGCGCCGCCGAGCTTGTTATCGGCCTGTAATCGCCATCGCTATCCCTGGTTTGCGAGGTATGGGCGCTCCTGACCTTGTAATCGCCGTCCGGCGCGCGGGCCGTCGCAGCCGTCGACGAAGCCGGGGCCGAAGCCGCGGTCTTGGCCGACGGCGAGGCTGCAGCGGAAGCTGCCGCAGTCGACGACGAAGCCGGGGCCGAAGCGGCAGTCGCGGCCGCCGACGAGGCTGACGCCGAAGCCGCCGTCGCAGCCGATGAGGAGGGGGGGAGTGTAGGCAGGGGTGGACGAGATCGCTGCAACCGACATACGTTCATCTCCGGTCTTACGGACTGGACGAGGGCGGGCGCGCCGCTCGGCGTGGATCGGGCCGCCAGGGGACACTCAGTTTTGATCTGACCGGAGAGAGCGGCGTCATGCCTCTGCCGCATGACGCTCGGCAGTCTGTCCGTGACGCGGACAATACGCTTGCAGTCATGAAGAATGTCCTTCGACGAACGTCGAAACACCGTTTTGAGAACGGTTCATTCACCCCGCGGCTTTGTTCGCGAGGACTGACTGCAGTTGTGCCAATTCCAAGATCGCCTGTTACCCGATCTTGCCGCCGCCTCCGTACGTATTGCTTGCTTGTCCGCGGTGCGCCAGCTTTTGCACGAAGACGATGGCCGGCGCAGGCGCCGGTCATCGTCTCGTCGTCACATCATGCCCATCGGCCCCCAGAGCATCTGGTCCGCACTCTTCTTCTGGTCGGCGCTCAAGGCGTCGTAGAGCGGCTTGAACGCCTTGCTCGCCGCCTTCAGCGAATCGAGCTGCGCGGCCATGAACTGCTCATGGAGGTCCATCCGATCAGGCAGGCTGAGGCCCCCGGCGCCCCGCGAGCCCATCATCGCCGTGCAACGGTCCTGCATGCCCTGTGCGCTGTCGCGCGCCGCCTCCGCGTAGGGCTTCCACAACGGCTCCTGCGCGTCCGTGATTTTCAACTCGGCCTTGAGATAGGCGAGCCTTCCATCCATGTGGCCCGCCATCGAGGCGCACATCCCCGGGCCGAAGCCGCCTTGCCCCATCATTCCGGGGCCCATGCCGCCCGGTCCCATCATCCCTCGCCCTCCAAACCCCCAACCGCCCATCATGGAGCCATAGCCCGGCACAGCGGGTTGGGCCTCCTTGCCGGTCTGGTCGGATTGCGCGGCCGGCGAATTCGTCTGGGCCAGGCCGACGACCGACCCGACGGAGACGATTCCCGCGAGCGCGAGAGCAGGGATTGCGAAACGATTGATCATTGACATGTCGATCTTCCTTTATTTGAGAGTCCTAGGCCACGGCGGCGCGCCTGAACGACCAACGACCCAGGATGAGCTCTCCGGTTTGGAGGCGCTGTTCGAGGCGCGCTTCGCGCCGACTGCGCCAAAGGCGGAGGCCTGGCCCGACGTCGGCGTCAAAGGCCGAGCCAGCGTGGCGGTCGCTCCTCGGGCGGCCGGGTCGTCCCGGCCGCGGCCATCGCGCTGGCGATCGCCAGATTGTCGCCCGAAATCCCCGGGATGGGGAGACCGATCAGCGCCGGCGCGACCAAGCCGCCGGAACAGTTCGGGCAGTGGTCGCAAGAAGGGCGCAGCCGACGCCGTCCGCGCCGCAACGCTCTTGGCTCCCGCTTGCGGCTTGTCCGGCGGCCACGCCGGTGGAACTCCCGGCTTCAGCCGACTGCGGGCTCGACTGAGCGTGAAGCCAGTATGGGAATCCACCGCGAGTGAAACTGGCCTCTCCCGCGAGAACGAACGCGATCATCAGGAGGAAACCGGCCGCCACGGCCGGCAATGTCGTGTGCGCCAGCACTCGGCTGGAGCCGCGCCAACGCATCCTACACGCCCCCGCGCGAGACTGCTGCGCTCGCCCGGATGCCGGGCGCGCGCATGAGCTCTATGAAACCTCGAGGCGCGACGCGCTTCGCGCCCGGCGCACGTATACATGCGACGCAGTCCATGTGCGCCACCTCCGACCAGGCGCCGCCCCCCCCGCCTTGCTCGCCGTACGCACGACGGAAGCGCTTTTCCGGGCTCGCCACAAGCGGACTCATTGCCGCAGCGACGATTAGCCCTTCACCCCTCTCTCCTGCATCGTGCCGCCCCTTTCCATCATCCCGCCGCGCTCAAAGAAACGTCGTCGCGCGCGGCGACAACTTCTATTGCATGGGTCAGCGCGAGCCTCCGCCGCTCCCGGCCCCGACAAGCGCGGCGGGAGTGCGGTCGCCCCTGTCCTCGTCGTCCGCCGGGAGCGCCGGCGCCTCGAAGGCGGTCGGCGCTTGCAGGGCCGCCAGCGCCACCGGGGCCGCGAGCGCATCCGCCTCAGCCGAAGCCCGCCCCCGCGCCAGCGTCAGCGCCAGGCCGTGGTAGCGGTCGTATTCGCGGGTGATCTTCAAGACCCGGTCAACCGCGGCCATATTGCCGTCCTTCATCGCGGCATAGGCGACCAGCATCATTTCGTTGAGTCGGGCGATCTGGACGGCGATGAAAGCCTCGGTCGGCTCCGGCGTGCGACGGGCGACGACGCAGGCGACCCGCTCCCGCGCGCGCCTGAGCGACAGACCCTCGCGCAGGGCGATCTCGTCGATGGTTTCGCCGTGCGCCAACGCCCGGACGATCCGCATGTCGCGCAGCGCCGTCGCCCGCTTGGTCGCCCGCTTGCGCCTCGGCTTCGCCGTGCAGCCCTGAACCTCGTTGCCCATGATCGCGTCCTTTCTCTATCCTGAAAGCCACCATAGCACATATTTGACTTTTCCGAAAGCAAATGCTACCCGCGCTTCGGTCGGAACTCGGCGCAGGGGGCGCCGACCCTCAGGAGGAGACGGCGATGTTCGATCCGATTCAGGCGGCGGAGTGGGTGACCGCCGGGCGCGCGGTGGTGGAACTGATGCGTTCGGCGTCGGCGCTCATGCCCAGGGGCCGCGACCGCGAAGCCATCGCCAGGCGCCTCGACGAGGCGGACCGGGCGCTCGAACTCTCCAACGCGAAGCTCGCGCGCGACCTCGGCTACCCGCTGTGCCGCTGCGCCTTCCCGCCAAGGCCGATGCTCTGGGACAACGCCCGCGCCGCCTTCGTCTGCCGCGAGCCGGGCTGCGGGCGGGCGGAGTTTTCCGCGTGAGCGCCCGGCGAGAACGCGCCGGGGCCAACCTGACGCCGGCGAGCATTCGGAATGGATATGGTCGGAGGGGACCTTTCCCAAGCGACCTGTCCGCGCAGTTGCCGATGGCAATCTCGGACCCCAAGCTGGCCGTTGCGATGGCGTCGAACAGGGGTTGCGGATGCGACAAATCCATTTCAGCGGCATGGCGGTCGCTGCGATCGCGCCCCTCCTCGTTGCGCTCGGCGGATCGGCGCAGGCCAAGACCGGTTCGGAACGATTGCAAGTCTGCGACGGCTACTGCGCAAAGAGTATGGGCGACTCTCCGGCCTGCCATGCGAAATGCCGCCGGTTCCATCAGGAATGCGTGGCGAGCGGCCGCTGGCAAAGCAAGTCGCCGCCAAGCAATGCGGATTCGTCCGGCAGTAGAGGAGCCCACCGACCTCAGGCGCCGCTCCTTCGCCAGGAAAGTCCGATCCGGTTGTTCCAAAATTGGACACGGGAGACGCCGGCAAGCTCCTTGCAGAGTCTTCAGTGAAGCCCGGACGGGAGCGGCGAGGGCTTCGAACGGGCAGGCGATCGTTCGATCGTCGGTTGAGGTTGATATGCCCAACCTGATCTTATTGGGGAGTCTCGCACTCGTCCTCTTCGGCCTTGCAGCGGGGTTAGCCGACGTCAGCGCCGGCATGACCAGCGGGGTGTGGCGTCCAGAAACTCTTGGCGACTGGCTCAAGAGCGCTCAGATCGAAGGGCTTCAAGACCATTTGCCTCAGGACACGGCGGCTGTCCTCGACAATATTCCTCTTTCTCTCGCCGCTTTATGCGCCGCAGCGCTGATCTACCTTCTGGCGCCGGCGTCCAGAGGCTGACCACGTCCCATTTCGGGACATGGGCGTCTGAAAGCCGTCCCGTTTCGGGTCACGCCTCGAACTTGTCCACCTTGCGCCGCGCGACGCAGCCGCGCTGACCCGCCTCCTCCTACGGCTTGCGGCCCTGCAGGGAATCAGTCATCAGCGTCAACCCAATTTCAGGCCGCGTCGGGCTTTCCGTCGCGCCGCCATCGGAGCCCTATCCATGATCGTTCGCGTCCGCTTGTTTCGCCTCCCGAGCGCGCTGGCGGCGCTCGCGTTCGCCGCGGGAGCGGTCGGCGGGTGCGCGATGAAATCCGATCCCGACCGAGGTTCCGAACGCCCAGACGATCGCCGGGCTCGAGCCGTCGGGCCGCGTCGTCATGACGGAAGTGTTCGCCGGCGGCGCGGGCGTCGGCACGGGCGCGCTCGCCTTCCGGGGAAAGACCTATCCGTTCAAGTTGATCGGCACGGTGGTCGGGCCGGGCGCGGTGGAGAAGCTCGACGTCGCGGGCGAAGTCTACAAGCTCGACGACATCAAGTCGTTCTCGGGTCCTTACTCGCAGGGGACCGGCGGCATCGGCCTCGAGACCTCCGGCAAGGGCGAGCTTTGGCTCGAGAACAAGGCGGGCGTCGTCATGCACCTGACCGGAAGCCAGACCGGGGCCGCGCTCAGCCTCGGACGCGACGAGATCCTGATCGAGGTCGAAAAGGCGAAATAGGCGGCCGCTTATGGCGATGAGCTCCCAGACCTTGCCGATTTCGGCCACACCTTCGGACGCATGGCCGAGCAGATCCTGCTGCGCCGCCAGCGCAGCGACGAGATGGCGAGCGGGGCGGCGATCCAGCGCGCGCTCCTGTCCAAGCCCGAGGACTTCGCCAACAGCACCGGAGTCGATGCGAATGCGACGATGAAGGCGGCGCGCGACGTCGGCGGCGACTGGTTCGAATTGGTCGCGCTCAACGACGGGCGGGTCGCCGTCGGCGTCGGGGATGTCTGCGGCAAAGGCGTTCCGGCGGCGCTCTTCACCGGCATCACCAAGACGCTGATCCGCATCAACCTGCGCGAGAGGCCCGACCTTCCCGGCGCCATCCTCAAGGCCAACGCCTATCTCCCCAACAACAACACCGCCGAATTGTTCGCGACCCTGCTCTACGCGGCCTTCGATCCGAAGAGCGGCGAGGTCGAGATCGTGAGCTGCGGCCACCTGCCGGCGCTGATGCGCCGAAGCGGCGGCGCGATCGAAAAGCTCTCGGGGGGCGGCCTTCCGGTCGGGCTGTTCGAAGAACTCAAGCCGAAAACGCTGCGCACGGAAATGGTCCCGGGCGACCTGCTGTTTCTCTACACCGATGGAGTGACCGAAGCCGAGAACCAAGTCGAGGCCGAGTTCGGCGAGGAGCGGCTCGCGGAACTCCTGGCTACGGGAGAGGTCTGCAAGGCGGCGGCGTGGATCGCACGCGTCGAGGCCGCCGTGCGTGCGCACGCCGGCGGGAGGGCGCAATTCGACGACAACACCTGCGTGGCGCTGGCGCGATGAGTGGACCCGCGCCGGGCGCGCCCAATGGGGTCCCTTTGCGAACGGCGTCCGGACGCGGCCGCTAAGCCCTCAGAACTCGACTTCCAGCTCCTCGATCTGATCCTCTTCGGCAAGCGCCCCTTCGCGCCATTCCTTCATCGCGGGCAGGTCCCAGATTCGGTCGGCGTAGGCTCCGAGCGCGCCGTCGAGCTTGACGCCGTAGGTCCGGAACCGGCTGACGACCGGGGCGTACATCGCGTCGGCCATTGATATCTTGTCGAACAGGAACGGGCCGCCGTAAGCCTCCAGGCATTCGCGCCAGATCGCCTTGATCCGCTCAATGTCGCCGTGCGCCTTCGACCAGATCTTGAAATGCGGAATTTCGGCCTTGATGTTCATCGGCAGCGCCTGGCGCAGCGAGACGAAGCCGGAGTGCATCTCGCCGCAGATCGACCGGCAATGCGCGCGAGTCGCCTGATCCTTCGGCAGAAGGGCTGCTTTCGGCGCGATTTCGTTCAGAAATTCGCCAATCGCCAGCGTGTCCCACACCCGGATGTCGTTGTACGTCAGGCACGGAACGAGAATGGATGGAGACAGTAGCAGGATTTCGGCGCGCGCGTCCGCGTCGTCCGGCGCGACGACCACCTCATCGAACTCGATTTTCGCCAATTTCGCCATCAACCAGCCGCGCAGCGACCAGGAAGAATAGTTTTTGCTGCTGATCGTCAGCGTTGTGCGTGGCATTGTCGCTCTCACCTGTTGACGGTTTCCTCGCGTCTCTATCAAGTTAGCCGATAGCAAGCGCTGTGCCAAAAGCGAATCGTTTTGGCACGGCGATTGCTCTCGTTCGGGCGGGAGCGGGGCGGATTCCGGGAATGATGTACGACGCTTATCAGAGAATGGCCGACGCGGGCGAACAGGTCCGAATGTTCGCCGAGAATGCCCAAACAATTCTCACGGCCTGGAACGCGAACCCTTTCGCGCCGCCTGTACGGCGGATGGCGGCCTATTACGAGTTGATCGCGCTCGCCGGCTTCACCCATGCGCGACCCGAGTACGGCATCAACTTCGTCGAGCTTGATGGCCAGAAAATTCCGGTTGACGAGACGACGGTCCACAAGACGCCGTTCTGCGATCTGCTGCGATTTCGCCGCGAGGGCGGCGCGGACGATCCGAAGATCCTGCTGGTCGCGCCGATGTCCGGCCATTTCGCCACCCTCCTGCGCGGCACGATCCGCACTCTGCTGCGCGACCACCAGGTATTCATCACGGATTGGATCAATCCTCGCGACGTGCCGCTCCATCACGGCCCCTTCGCGCTCGCCGACTACACCGACCATCTGATCGACTTCGTCAATTTCATCGGCGAGGATTGCCACATCGTCGCGGTCTGCCAGCCGACGGTTTCGGCGCTGGTTGCGACCGCGGTGATGGCGCAGGACAAGTCCAACATTCAGCCGGCCAGCCTCACCCTGATGGCCGGCCCGATCGACTGCCGCATTTCCCCGACCAAGGTTAACGAACTCGCCAACGATAAGCCGATCGAATGGTTTCGTTCGAGCATGATCGGCGTGGTGCCAAACAAATGCGAAGGCGCGGGGCGACAGGTCTATCCGGGATTCCTTCAGCTCTGCGCTTTCATGAGCATGAACGTCGACCGGCACACGAAGTCCTTCGTGGAAATGTTCCAGCACCGTATGGCGGGCGACGAGGAGAAGGCGGACGCCATCAAGGAATTCTATAAGGAATATCTAGCGGTCATGGATATGAGCGCCGACTTCTACCTGGAAACCGTCGAGCAGATTTTCCAGCGTAGCCTGCTGCCTCAGGGCCTTATGAAGCATCGGGGCCGCGTCATCGACCCCCGCGCTATCAAGAAGACGTTCCTCTTGACCGTCGAGGGCGAGCGGGACGACATCTGCGCCGCCGGCCAAACTCTGGCCGCGCAGGACCTCTGCTCGGGCCTCAGGCCCTATATGAAGACCCACCACCTGCAGGCCGGAGTCGGCCATTACGGGGTGTTTAACGGCAGGCGTTGGGAGTCGCAGGTCTACCCGGTCTTGCGGAACCACATCCAGTCGAGCCGGTAAGGCCCTCCTTCACGCGGAAGGTGACGGATCGAGGGGTCCAGTCAGCCCCTCGACCGATCGCCTTCTGCGGCGGAAGGATCACCCTTTCAGATAGGGCTTGTGCAACACGAGGTCGGCGGCGTTGAGCCGGTCGTTGGCGGTCCAGGACTGGTGCCAGTAGGGGTAAATGAGCGGCGGCTGGCTGACCTTGTCGAGCCGTTCCCGCTCGTCGTCCGTCAGCTTCACATCGACGCAGGCGAGGTTGTCGCGGAACTGCGCCTCGTTGCGTCCGCCGACGATCACCGAAGTTACCGTGGGCCGGCCGAGCGTCCACGCGAGCGCGATCTGCGCCGCCGACACTCCATGCGCCTCGCCGATCGCCACAAGCTCGTCGATGATGTTCCAGAGCGCGTTCTCGTCCCGTACGGGCGGCTCGGTCCAGCCGGAAAACTGGCGCGTTCCCTCAGGCGCTGCCTTGTTGCGCCGGTGCTTACCCGACAGCAGCCCCCCCGCGATCGGACTCCAGACGAGCACGCCGAGACCCTGGTCGGCCGCCACCGGCAACAGTTCGTACTCCGCCTCGCGCGCCTGCAGCGTGTAGTGGATTTGCTCAGAGACGAACGGGACACGGTGGTCGCGCCGCGCCACCTCCATCGCTTTCATCATGTGCCAGCCGGAGAAGTTCGAACAGCCGACGTAACGGACCTTGCCCGAGCGTACGAGGCTGTCGAGCGCCTCCATCGTCTCCTCGAGCGGCGTCAGACCGTCCCATTGGTGCAACTGGTAGAGGTCGATCACGTCCGTGCGCATGCGCTTGAGGCTGGCCTCGCATTCGCGGATCAGATGCCAGCGCGACGAGCCCCGATCGTTCGGGCCGCCCCCCATGGGGAAGCGCGCCTTGGTCGCGATCAGCATGCCGGGTTTTCGCGTAGGCATAGCCTCCCCGATCATCTCCTCCGAACGGCCGGCAGAATACATGTTGGCCGTGTCGATCATGTTGACCCCGGCCTCGGAGAAGATGTCGATGAGGCGGCGCACCTCCTCCAGCGAGACGTCGCCAACCTTGGCGAAGGGGCCCTTCCCGCCGAAGGTCATGGTGCCCATCGTTAGGACCGAAACTTTCAGGCCCGATCGGCCGAGTTGCCGGTACTCCATCGTGCTGTCCTCGCTGTCGATTTGCGCATGAGCTAACATGCCAATCTGGACGCGCCAAGTCTCGATGCCGTGATGGTCACCCGCTCCATCCCGCCGGACGGGGTTGCCGCTCGGCGACGTTTGTGAGCAATGTCCCGGCCGTTCGAACAGCCGACCTCAGGAGCCCCGAATGGCTTTCGCTTCTCTTCGCCGTCTCGTCGGCGCCGCCCTCGTTTTAGCGGCGGCGCTTGCCTCTGGCGCCGGCGCTTCCGCAGCCGACGCGCCGCAGCCCGATCGTACCGTCGATATGGCCAAGATGTTGCAGACGCCGCCGGGCGCGCTGCCGGATCTCGCGATTGGCGATCCGAATGGCGTCCCCGTCATCGAGTACGGATCGCTGACCTGCCCACATTGCGCAATATTCAGCAAGGAGACGCTGCCGCAGCTCAAGAAAGTCTATATCGACGACGGTAAGGTTCGCTTCATTTTCCGCGAATTATCCCGCAACACGCTCGATGTCGCGGGCTTCGTGCTCGCCCGCTGCCTCGGCGACGACAAAGCGTTTGCGGCCGACGAGTTGCTGTTCGCCGAGCAGGACAAATGGGCCTTCGTCGACAAGCCGCTCGAGCCGCTGATCGCCGCCATGCGCGCGACCGGCATGACCAAGGACCAGGCGACCCAGTGCCTCAGCAACCAGAAGCTGGCCGACGGCCTCGTCGCAATCACCAAGCGCGCAAACGACGAGATCAAGCTCACCGGCACCCCAACTTTCGTCATCGACAGCAAGGTGTACGGCGGCGAACTGTCTTTCGACCAGTTAAAGGCGATCCTGGACCCGCTGGTGAAAAAATAGGTCTCGCGTGGGGAGAGGCCGCTACGATCTCACCAGGCCAGAAACCGCCGGCCGGCCCAGTCGCCCACGGCTGCGCACACGAGCGTCGCCAAAGGGTACCAAGTGGCGACAAACAACGGCGAATCGTCCGGGCAATGCGACGCATAGAGAAACGCGGCAATTCCCGCCGCGGCGGCGCCCGCGAGCGCCCCCGTCAACCCCGGATATTGCGGCGCTCCTGCCCGTAGCGCCACAATGAGCGCAGCCAGGATCGGCGCGGCCATCATCGGGATCATCGTCGTGCAATAGCGCATATTCTGGCCCACGAGGCGAGGCAGCCATTCGTCCCGCGGCACGACGATCAGTTCGACGACCACCGCTGCGGCGAGAAGCAAGAGCGGGGCGAACAGCCAAAGCGCCAGCGCGCCCGGCTTCGCGTCAGGCCGAGCAAGCCGCACAACGAGAAACACCGAGGGCAAGGCGAGCGCCAGCGAATCGACAAACTTGAGATCGAAGCGGATTGTGCCGAGCGCTTCGGCAAAATCTGGGCGGGGCGCGAGGACCAAGGCAAAGAGGACAAGCGCCCCGACCACGCCAAGCGCGAGCGCCGCGGCAATTCGGCGGCCGAGATGGATCGGCTCGGCAACGGGGTCGGAGGCCAGCGCCGCAATGAGCTCGGAAGTCTTCACGACACGGACCTCCGCCAGGCGGCGCCGAGCGACTTCAGCGCCCGGTGGAGCGCAACCCGCACCGCGACCTCGGTCATGTCGAGTCGCGAGGCGGTCGTGGCGATCGACTGCCCGTCGAGCGAGATTGACTGGACGATGTCGCGCTGGCGGGGATTGAGCGCCTCCATCAGCTTTTTGGCGTCGCTGATCGCGTGCGGGTCCTCCGCCTCGGGCGCGGCAAGGAATTCCTCAAAGTCCTCAATTGGCTCGGCGCGACGCGCGCCCCGCCTTCGCATCGCATCGATGATCTTGTGGCGAGCGACGGCGTTCACCCAAGGTCCGAGCTTTTGGCCCGGGTCCCAGGTGTGGCGTTTCAGATGGATCGCCAGCAACGTCTCCTGCACCGCATCCTCGATATCCGCGTCGCCCAGCCTGGCCCTTGCGAAGGCTGCGCGCGCCATCGCCCGCACGGACCGACCTATCTCTTCCAGAAGGCGGCGGTAAACAGGCTCGTCGCCTGCCATCGCGGCCTTCATCATTGTCGACCAGCGGTCGTCCGAAACGCTGTCGGCCGACAAGGCGCGCATAAGATGTTCGCTCCAAAGCGGCTTGCGTTACGGGTTCGCCCAGCCATTTTGACAGAGCGATCGCCGGGAAAGGCGCAGCCAGCGTCTAGCACAGCGAGCGGGCGGCGGCGAAGTCCGTCGCGCAAATGATGTGGCGCGGTCGCCTGAGGCCCCACGTTTGTGACGGAATTGCAACGGCTTGAGGGCATCCTCGGGCTATTGACGCGGCGCAAAAGCCATGGCTTTAACCCGCTTGGGACGCGGAAGAGCGCCTGGCTTCCGGCGGGCTCCTGGCGTCGATGAGGAGAGACGACGCCATGTCGCACTGGCCTATCTACGGTCGTATCGAAGGCGCGATCGTGATGATCGGGTTCGGATCGATCGGCAAGGGAACCCTGCCGCTGATCGAGCGCCATTTCGAGTTCGACAGGGACCATTTCTACGTCATCGACCCGAACGACTCCGACCGCAAACTGCTCGACGAGCGCGGCGTCAAATTCGTCCACCTCGGCCTCGACAGGGACAATTATCGCCAGGTCCTGGAAAAGTATCTGAGGGCCGGAAACGGCCAGGGTTTCTGCGTCAACTTGTCGGTCGACACCTCCTCGCTCGACATCATGCGACGCGCGCGCGAACTCGGCGCGCTCTACGTCGACACCGTCGTCGAGCCGTGGCCGGGCTTCTACTTCTCCAAATCCGTCGACAACGAGGCGCGCACCAACTACGCGCTGCGGGAGACGGTGCTCGAGGAACGGCGCAAGAATCCCGGCGGGCCGACCGCCGTCTCCTGCTGCGGCGCCAATCCGGGCATGGTGTCCTGGTTCGTCAAGCAGGCATTGCTCAATCTCGCGGCCGACATCGGCAAGACAGCGGCCGATCCGCGAACGCGGGAGGACTGGGGAAAGCTGGCGCAGGCCCTCGGGGTCAAGGGCGTGCACATCGCCGAGCGCGACACCCAGCGGGCGAAGCATCCGAAGCCGCGCAACGTGTTCGTCAACACCTGGTCGGTCGAGGGGTTCCTGTCGGAAGGCATGCAACCGGCCGAACTCGGCTGGGGCACGCACGAGACGTGGGCGCCGGCGAACGCGGGCTTCCACAAGACCGGCTGCGGGGCGGCGATCTACATCAACCAGCCCGGCGCCAACACCCGCGTCCGCTCCTGGACGCCGACGGCGCGCGGCCAGTTCGGCTTCTTGGTCACCCACAACGAGTCGATCTCGATCGCCGACTATTACACGGTGCGCAACGAAAAGGGCGAGGCCGTCTACCGCCCGACCTGCCACTACGCCTATCACCCCTGCGACGACGCGGTGCTGTCTTTGCACGAGCTGTTCGGCCGGGCGGGTCAGATCCAGAGCGCCCAGCACATCCTCACCGAGGCGGAGATCGCCAACGGGATCGACGAGCTCGGCGTGCTTCTCTACGGCCACGCCCGCAACGCCTACTGGTATGGCTCGCAGCTTTCGGTCGAGGAGACCCGTGACCTCGCGCCTTACCAGAACGCGACCGGCATGCAGGTGACGAGCGCCGTCCTCGCCGGCATGGTCTGGGCGCTCGAGAACCCGAAGGCCGGCATCGTCGAGGCCGACGAGGTCGACTTCCGCCGCTGCCTCGAAGTCCAGCGCCCCTATCTCGGGCCCGTCGTCGGCGTCTATACCGACTGGACGCCGCTCGATAACCGCCCCGGCCTGTTCCCCGAGGACATCGACGAGAGCGATCCCTGGCAGTTCCGCAACGTGTTGGCGCGCTAACGACGGTTTAGCGCCGTTTTATCGACCGGGCCTCTATCGATCAAGGACTTGCGGGCCGCCTTATCGACCGCGGCCGGACGCCGATTTGCGAATAATATAACATTGTAGATATGTTCATTATTGCGCCGGCCGAGGGGTCGCGCGGACGGCGCAATTGGTTTAGACACCGGCTCGCCATGAACGACCTTGCCGACTCGATCCGCACGATTCCGGACTACCCCAAGCCCGGGATCCTGTTTCGCGACATCACCACGCTGCTCGGCGACGCGAGAGCGTTTCGCCGGGCCGTGGACGAACTTGTCCAGCCCTGGGCGGGGGAGAAGATCGAGAAGGTGGCGGGGATCGAGGCGCGCGGCTTCATCCTCGGCGGCGCGGTCGCTCATCAGCTTTCGGCCGGCTTCGTGCCGGTGCGCAAGAAGGGCAAGCTGCCGCACGCGACCGTGTCGATCGCCTATTCGCTGGAATACGGCGTCGACCAGATGGAGATGCACAGGGACGCGGTCAGGCTTGGCGAGCGGGTGATCCTGGTCGACGACCTGATCGCCACCGGCGGCACGGCGGTCGGCGCGGTCCAGCTCCTGCGCCAGCTCGGCGCCGACGTGGTCGCCGCCTGCTTCGTCATCGACCTGCCCGACCTCGGCGGCGCGAAGAAGCTCGCCGACCTCGACGTGCCGGTGCGCGCGCTGATGGCTTTCGCGGGGCATTAGGGCCCTGACGCCGAGCTTGCCGCCGCCGTCGCCCCGCTGACGCTTTGGCCCCGGCGAGCCGGCGCCGTCACCGTCTACGCCACCAGTTTTTCCACCTTTGCGAAGGCGCTCAGCCTGAGCCAGCCGCCGACGGCGGCCTCAAGCTGCCGGTCCCCGGTGATAACGAGCCTCTTCTGGTCCTTGGCGCGCTCCACGGTGATATAGCCCATCCAGATTTCGGTCATGGTCCTCAGGTCGGTCGACAGGTAGAGATCGACATCGAACCCGGGATCGACCGAGCACAAATCGACGTACCCGTCCGGCTCCACGACCAGCCACCAGTTCCGCCGGGCCTCCGGGAGTTGATTGAAGATGACCTGGATGGTGTTTCTCCGACGGCGGCATGGGCGCCGGGTTGATGTTGCGCCGCATGTCCCACATGAGAAGGTTGACATCGAGGTTCGCCAGCGTCGCTTCCGTCTCGATCCACCTGTGGCCCCACACGCCCACCGCTTCGATGATCGGCTGCAGCGCCCGCCCCGCCTCGGTCAGCCGGTACTCGAATAAATCCGGTTCGCCCGCCACCCGGGATCGCGAGACAATTCCCGCGGCTTCAAGGTCCTTCAGGCGCTTCGACAGGAGAGCGGGCGACATTCTGGGCACGCCGCGTCGCAAATCATTGAAGCGGGTCGAGCCGACGACGAGCTCGCGAAGGAGCACGAGGGTCCACCGAGCGCCGAGGATCTCCGCCGCCATCGCCACCGGACAGAACTGTTTGTAACCGCTTTCGGTCATCGGTCGCTCCCGATCAGGTTTGTCGTCCTCCACCTCTGGACAAATACGCCGCGCGGACAATCCCGGCTAGTTCAGAAACTATACCGCACTCGATTCAGTTCGTGAACTAGCCGTCCTTGCAAAGATACGGGATTCTCTCCACGCGACCGTTCGCAGCAAACCGGACCGAAGAAGGCCGCGCCAGGCGTTCGGCGCAAAGAATGAATTGCCGAGGCTAAGTCTAGAGGAGACAACGATGACAACTTCACTGACGAGCGAACGCAAAAACGCAGCCGAAACGATTCCGGCGGCCGTTGTCGCCGCATTGCGCGGCAAGATGCGCGGCCCCGTCGCAGCGCCTGGAGAGGAGGGCTACGAGGAAGCCCGGACGATCTGGAATGCAATGATCCAACGGTCGCCGGCTCTCGTGGCGCGCTGCCTCGACGCCGCCGACGTCGCCAATGCCGTCAGGGCTGCGCGCGACGAAAATCTGCTCCTCGCTGTGCGCGGCGGCGGCCACAACATAGCCGGCAACGCAATCTGCGACGGCGGTCTGTTGATCGACCTGTCGTTGATGAAGTCGGTGCGCATCGATCCAGCCACGCGCACGGCTCGGGTCGAGCCCGGCGCGACCCTGGCGGACTTCGACAGAGAGGCGCAGGCGTTCGCGCTGGCGACGCCGCTCGGGATCAATTCGACCACTGGCGTCGCTGGCCTCACCCTTGGCGGCGGCTTCGGCTGGACCACGCGCAAGTTCGGGCTGACCATCGACAATCTCATTTCGGCCGACGTCGTGACCGCCGACGGCAAGCTCGTCTGCGCCAGCGACAAAGAGAACCCCGATCTGTTCTGGGCCTTGCGGGGCGGCGGCGGCAATTTCGGCGTCGTCACGGGGTTCGAGTTCAGGCTCCATCCGCTCGGCCCCGAGGTCCTGTCGGGGCTGGTCGTGCATCCGCTCGAGCGGGCGGAAGAGCTGTTGCCCGAATTCCGGCGCATCGTCGAAGCGGCCCCGGACGAGCTCACGATCTGGGCCGTCATGCGAAAGGCGCCGCCGCTGCCTTTCCTGCCGTCGGACTGGCACGGTCGCGAGGTTCTCATCTTCGCGGCCTGCTATAGCGGCGATATGAAGGAAGGCGAGGAAGCGACCCGCGCGTTGCGCGCTCTCGGGCGCCCGATCGCCGACGTCATCTCTCCCCATCCTTTTGCCGCCTGGCAGGCCGCTTTCGATCCGTTGCTCACGCCGGGCGCTCGCAACTACTGGAAGAGCCAGGACTTCGCAGCGCTTCCGGACGCGGCGATCAAGATCATGGTCGACGCTGTCTCGCGACATGCCATCGCCGGAATGCGAGGTCTTCATCGCGCATCTCGGCGGGGCCATGACGCGCGTCCTCCGGACGCGACAGCCTGGCGACACCGCGAGCCCCACTTCACGATGAACGCCCACACGCGCTGGCGCGACAAGGCGCAGGATCAAGCTTGCATCGCCTGGGCTCGCCAGCTGTCAGACGCGGTCGCGCCCTTCGCCTCCGGAAGCGTCTACGTCAATTTCATGCCCGCGGACGAAATTGACAGGGTCGACAAGGCATATGGCGCGAACTATCGCCGCCTGGCCGAAATCAAGCGGCGGTACGATCCCGACAACCTGTTCCGCATGAATCACAACATCCGGCCTAGGGCCTAGGGGGCCGCCGCGCCAACGGAGGAGACGACTCGTGCCAATATTCATGGATCGCCACGACATGAGCGGCCTGACCCGGGCGGACGTCGCCAGCGCCCACAACAAGGACATAGAAATCCAGGACCGCTACGGCGTGAAATACATGGCCTATTGGTTCGACGAACAGGGCGGCGGCGCTTTCTGCCTCGTCGACGCGCCGGACGAAGCGACGGCCGAGCAGGTGCATCGCGAGGCGCACGGCGAGATCGCCTCCGCAATCGTTCCCGTTGATCTCGCTGCGGTCGAGGCGTTTCTCGGACGCATCGGCGATCCCCGCGCGGCGCCGGGAAGCGCCGCGCGAGCCAACGATTCCGGGCTCCGCGCCATCATGTTCACCGACATTGTCGGTTCGACCGAGATGACGATGCGTCTCGGCGACCGCGCAGCGCTCGAACTGGTGAGGGCGCATGACGCCATGGTTCGCCGGGGGCTCGACGCCTACGGCGGCCGCGAGGTCAAGCACACCGGCGACGGCATCATGGCCTCCTTCGACATTGTGGCGAACGCCGTGCGTGGCGCCGCCGACATCCAGCGCCGTTTTGCCGCGTTCAACGCCGACGCCTCCGAGAGCTTGAGCGTTCGGATCGGCGTTCACGCCGGCGAACCGGTCACGGAGCACAACGACCTGTTCGGCGCGGCCGTGCAACTGGCCTACCGGCTGTGCAGCGAAGCCGAGGCCAACGGCATCGTCGTCTCGGGACTCGTGCGGGATCTGTGCGAGGAGGATGCCGCGCGCTTCGTGCCGCTCGGCGAGCGGCGGCTCAAGGGCTTCGCGGACCCGATTCAGGCGTTCCGGTTTGAATGGCGGAGCTAATAGATGGCCGGCCGAGAGGGCGGGAGGCTCGCCACCCCTCCCAAAGAGGTTCGTTGCGACGCGTTCGGCATGGCTGCGAGCGCTCGCGCTTGACCAAGTTGACCAACTGCTCCGTCCGAGTACGCTAAGCGCATGCCTCGCACGGTCAATCTTTACGAAGCCAAGACCCATCTTTCCGCCCTCGTCGACGCCGCCGAGCAGGGCGAGGAGATCATCATTGCGAAGAATGGCGTGGCCAAAGCGCGCCTTGCGCCGATTGCCAAACCACCCCAGGTGTGCAGGCCATCCGGGGCGATGAAAATCACCTATATCGCTGATGACTTCGACGACACGGACCAACAGGTCATCCGCGATTTCGAAGGCTCGGATTGAGCTTCTTGCTCGACACCCATGTTTTCCTCTGGTTCGACCTCGGCCCGCCGCGTCTCTCAGAACGGACGCGCTCTTTGATCTCGCGGACCGAGCAAATCGTATATGTCAGCGCCGTCTCATTCTGGGAAATCGCTATCAAGCGGCGCGATGGAAAGCTCATCTACGACGGGGCGCCGCGAACGGCAGCCGCAGACGCGGGCCTTGTCGAACTCGACATCGACGCGGCCGACGCGGAGAGGGCCGGCGCCCTCGACTGGAGGTATCGCGATCCCTTCGACCGCATGCTGGTCGCGCAATGTTTGAATCGTTCGCTGACGCTGGTGACGGCCGACGCGAAGCTGCGGACGCGAGACGACGTCCCGGTGCTATGGGCCGTATGACGGGTTTCGCGTCCCGGGCGCGGGCGGCGCCGGACCCGCGCCGCCGGCTCTCTCGAACGGACCGCCATTGACAACTCGCCCCCTGTCGAGACAAACCCCTCGCCCGCAACAGGCTCAGGGATCCCCATGACCGACGTCCGCCTTCAGACGCTGATCGAGCAGGCCTGGGAAAATCGCGCGGCGATCAATCCGCAGACGACGGGAGACGTGCGCGACGCCGTGGACACGGCGCTCGAGGCGCTCGACGCCGGGAGGGTGCGCGTCGCCGAAAAGATCGCCGGCGCGGCCGGCCCGAATTCCTGGAAGGTCAACCAGTGGCTGAAGAAGGCGGTGCTCTTGAGCTTCCGCCTCAAGGACAACGCGATCATCGAAGGCGGCCCTGGCGAGGCGGCCTGGTGGGACAAGATCCCCTCCAAGTTCGCCGGCTGGGGCGAGAACCGCTTTCGCGAGGCGGGGTTCCGCGCCGTGCCGGGGGCGATCGTCCGCCGCTCGGCCTTCGTCGCCCGCGACGTCGTGCTGATGCCGAGCTTCGTCAACGTCGGCGCCCATGTCGATTCGAAGACCATGGTCGACACCTGGGTCACGGTCGGCTCCTGCGCCCAGATCGGCAAGAGCGTGCATCTCTCGGGAGGCGTCGGCATCGGCGGCGTGCTCGAACCGCTGCAGGCCAACCCGACCATCATCGAGGACGATTGCTTTATCGGCGCGCGCTCGGAAATCGTCGAGGGCGTGATCGTCGGCGAGGGATCGGTGGTGTCGATGGGCGTGTTCATCGGCGCCTCGACCAAGATCGTCGATCGCGCGACCGGAAAGGTTCATATCGGCTACGTGCCGCCCTATTCGGTGGTCGTCTCGGGCTCGCTGCCGGGCAAGCCCCTGCCCGACGGCTCGCCCGGCCCCTCGCTCTATTGCGCCGTGATCGTCAAGACGGTGGACGCGCAGACACGGGCAAAGACCGGGATCAACGACCTTCTTAGAGAGTGAGGGGGCATGTCCTTCCCCGACAAGGGGGGAGGGCCTCAATCTGTGTCGTAAGCATTTGAAATCATATCGTTTTCTTAGATATTTTCTTTTTTCAGAAACAAAAGCTTGCTATTTTCCGCCGATTAGGGCATAGTTGGGCAATGTCGAGGATTGGGCCTGAGGCCTCCTCGACCGCTCCCGCCGCGCCGATATTCCCGGAAACTCCCCGCATTCCGCGGGCCTGAGTCCTTTCGCGCGCGCCCCCTTTTCCGGAAGGTCTCCTCCATGACTGAATTCGACAAGGGCCTCCAGGTCCAGCCTCACCGTGTCCAGCGTATGCTTTCGGCGCTCATCGGCGGCGTCAGCCCCGACGTCATCGGCGCCGAGGAAAACCTCCCGACCGAAACGGTCGAACGGACGCTCAGCGAAGAGCTCGGCCGGCGCTGGGTCGCTCCGGTCGCCGATTTCGCCAAGATCCAGATCGCCCGGCTCGAGAATTTCTGCGTGGCGCTGATGGATCGGGTCGACGCCGGCGAACTGGCCGCCATCGATCGCATGCTGAAGATCCTGGATCGACTCGACCGCTATCACGGCTTCCATCGCTCGAGCCCGGCGCCGGAGGCCTATGGCGAGGAGCATCGCGAGAGGCTGCTGGCCAAGCTCAACGCCGCCGCGGCGAATCTCGCCCAGGACGACTCCGAGCCCCGATTCGGCGCATGACCGATCCGGCGGCCCTTGCCGTGGCCGGCGGGGAGCGCCCGCCGATCCGGCGGATCGACGATCTCTTGCGGTGCGAGCCCGACGAGCGCGCGCGCATGCTGGCGACGATGAGCGACAAGGATTGCGAAAAGATTCTCTGCGACTGGAATCTCTGGGCCCGTCCCGACCAGGAGCCGCCGCCCGGCGACTGGATCGTGTGGCTCATCCTCGCTGGCCGCGGCGCGGGCAAGACGCGCGCGGGCGCCGAAGCGGTGCGCCGATGGTCGTGGAATTTCCCTTTCGTCAATCTGATCGGCCCGACCGCCGACGACGTTCGCGACGTGATGGTGCTCGGCGAATTCGGGCATTCTCAATTGCTGCCGCGCCGACGAGCGGCCGCGTTACCTCGCCTCGGCCGGAAGGCTCGAGTGGCCGAACGGCGCGGTGAGCCAGCTCTTCTCGGCCGAGGAGCCAGACCGGCTGCGCGGCAAGCAGCACATGAAGCTGTGGTGCGACGAACTCGCCGCGTGGCGCCGGCCCGAGGCTTTCGATCAGGCCATGTTCGGCCTGAACTCGGGACCAAGCCGCAGATGATCGTGACCACCACGCCCCGACCGACCCGGATCGTCAAGGCGCTCGCGGCGGACAAGGACACGATCGTCACCCGCGGCTCGACTTTCGACAACCGCAGCCACTTGGCAGGCGCGTTCCTGAAGCGCATCGCGAGGCGCTACGAGGGACGCGTGATCGGGCGGCAGGAACTGTTCGCCGAGATCATCGAGGATGCGCCCGGCGCCCTCTGGACGCGCGCGCTGATCGAACGCCAGCGCGTCGCGCCGGAGGTCGCGCCGCGGGAATTCTCCGAGGTCGTGGTCGCGATCGACCCGCCGGCGCGGTCCGGATCGAAGGCGGACGAATGCGGGCTGGTGGTCGCCGGCAAGGCGGCCGACGGCAAGCTCTATGTGCTCGCCGACCTGACCAGCCAGGGCGACAGCCCGGCCGGCTGGGCGGCGCGGGCCGGCGCCGCCTATCGCGGCTTCGGCGCCAACCGAGTGGTCGCCGAGATCAACAACGGCGGCGAGATGGTGACGGAAGTCCTCCGCCACGCCGAGCCGCACCTGCCGGTGCGCACGGTGACGGCGACGCGCGGCAAGTTCCTGCGCGCCGAGCCGATTGCGGCTGCCTACGAGCGCGGCCTGGTGCTGCACGCCGGCGTCTTTGCCAAGCTCGAGGACCAGCTCTGCGCGCTGACCCCCGACTTCGACCGCCGCTCCGGCCCCTCCCCCGACCGCGCCGACGCGCTGGTCTGGGCGATCTCCGACCTTTTGGGCCTCGACCGGGCGAACACGGGGATGCTCGACTATTGGGCCGGGCAGGCGCGTCAGGCGAACCCGGCTGGCGCGTGGGTGTGACCGCGATCGCCGATCGACCCAGGCCAATCACCGCAACCGCGGCTGGACATTTCGTCAATTGGCGCGCATAACCTCACCAGGAGACGTGACATGCCCGCTGCCCCTTCCGCCGAGCGCGCGACGGCCCACCCGGGCCGGCAGACCTTCGCCAGCGAAGAGGACCGCGCCCGCCTGTCGGAGGTCGCCGTCAAGGCGTTTCTCAATCTCGCCCGCGCCTGGATCCTCACCAACGCCGAGGCCGCGGCGCTGATCGGCGTGTCCCCGAGCAGTCTCGACCGGATGAAGCGCGGCGCCCGCCCGACCCTCAGCCAGGACCAGATGACCCGGGTCTCGGCGCTCATCGGCATTTTCAAGGGCCTGCATCTCCTGTTCGTCGACGACACGGCGGACGTCTGGGTTCGCCGGCCGAACAGCGGCCCGTTGTTTCAGCGGCTGACGCCGATCGAGGCGATGATCGACGGCGGCATCCCGGCGATGCTCGACGTGCGCCGATATGTCGACGCCGCGCGCGGCGGCCTGTGATACGAGCCCATGCCTGACGGCCTCGCGATCGTCCGCGAGGCGATGCCGCGGACGGTGCGGCTCGTCTCGACGGCGCGGCTCAGGGCGCCTGTCCTGCAGGCGCTGGTCAGGCCCGAGGAGGTCGCCGATCTGGCGGAAATCGAAGGCGCGACCTCGAGTCGCCTGATTGCCGAGGAGCGCGGAACGGAGGGCGTGAGCCGGGACGAGCTCGTATATGGCGTCCCTTTCGCCGCCTTCATCAACGCGTCGTTCGCCTATTGGAAGCCGCGCGAGCCTAACCGCTTCAACGCGACGCGCGGCGCCTGGTACGCCGCGCTCGCCGTCTCCACCTGCATGCGCGAGGTCGCCTGGCACATGGCTGACTTCCTCGCCAAGTCGGGCGTAATGACGGGCGTCGTCGATTACGCGGAGCTGTTCGCCAGCATGTCGGGCGAGTTCGTCGACCTGCGCGGCGCCGGCGGGCATCCGAGCCTCGATCCCGACCCAGCGCTCGGTTATCCGGCCGGAAACGCTGTCGCGGACGCCGCGCGGGCGCGCGGGCTGAACGGGGTGATCTATCCGTCGGTGCGCGATCCGGGCGGGACCTGCGTCGTCGCGCTGCGGCCGAACGCAGTGCAGGCGGTCGCGCCGGGCGCGGTTTATCGATTGGTCTGGTCGGGCGATCCCGAGCCGGCGGTGACGCGGGTTTCGGACTAGCGGTCGGCGCGCAGCTCTCGCCGAGGGGGATCGGCGGCGGCGCCCTCGCGCCGGCCCGGGAAATCGTTCGCCGGCACCGAATGCAGGTTTAGGCCCATCTTGCGATTGAACGTCTCGGCGTCGATCTGGGCGTTCACCGCCACCGTCCGGTCGTCGCGCGGCTGCGGACACTGGGCGTTGGCTGCGGTCGCGCCGAGCCTTTCGACCGCGACCTTGAAAGCCCCCTCGATCTTCTCGCGGGCCCCCTCCGCGGCGAACACATCGCTCAGCCAGATTTCGGCGCCGCCGTTGGCCGACGCCACGCAAAACGTCCAGCGCGGAGCGGCGCAGGCGACCGCCGGCAGGCTGACGAGTAGCGCGGCAAGGGCCAGCCTGCGCATGACCTGATCTCCATCGAACGGCGGCCCAAAGCCCTAGCACGCCAATCCCTAACGGAAGCCGAAGCATTCGCCGCGTCTTCGCGCCACTTTCGAAAGATTCCGTGACCGCGGCAGGGCCCCCTCGCCACGCCTCCCGTCGTCCTCCCGCCCGAACAAGGACCCCCATGCCCGACGCCGTCGAACGCCCGCTGCCCCAGAGCGTATTCGCGAGGCTGGCGCAGGCCACCCGCTACGCCGTCACCGGCCTCACGCCGCAATCCTGGTTCGGGCCGCAACAGCCCATGCCGCCCCAGGCGCCCAAGGACGTCAAGGGTCGGCAGTTCGATTATTCGTTCGGGGCGAACCTCAACTACGTCCCGCGCTCCGAGGGCGGCATCGGTTTTGCCGAACTGCGCACGCTGGCCGATGCGCTGCCGCTGCTGCGCTCTGTGATCGAGACCCGGAAGGACCAGATCGCGGCGCAGAATTTCACCGTGCGCGCAAGGGCGCGATCGAGCCTGCCGGACGAGTCCGCCCGGATCGATAGAGCGCTCGCCCTCCTCGCCCGCCCCGACCGGCGCCGCTCGTTCGGCGACTGGCTGCGCATGCTGCTTGAGGACCTCTTGGTGATCGACGCGGCGACCATCTACCCGCGCTACGACCGCAGCGGAAAGCTCTACGCCCTCGACGTGATCGACGGGGCGACGATCAAGCCGCTGATTGGGGAAGACGGGCGCGCGCCCGAGCCGCCCGATCCGGCCTATCAGCAAGTGCTGCACGGCGTGCCGGCCGCCGATTTCTCGGCTGACGAGCTGCTCTACCTGCCGCGCAACGTGCGCCCACACAAGCTGTACGGCATGAGCCCGGTCGAGCAGATCGCGCTGACCGTCAATATCGCACTGAGGCGCGAGGCGGTGACGCTCGACTATTACCGCGCCGGCTCGGTGCCCGACGCCTTCGGGACCGTGCCCAAGGAATGGACCGGCGACCAAGTCCAATCGTTCCAGGACTATTTCGACGCGAAGATGAGCGGCAATACACACCGCCGGCACATGCTGAAGTTCATGCCCGGCGACTTCAAGCTGGTCGAGTACCGCCAGCCGCCGCTGAAGGACCTCTACGACGAGTGGCTGGCGCGGATAATCTGCTACGCCTTCTCCGTCCCCGCCACCCCCTTCGTCGCCCAGGTCAATCGCGCAACCTCGGAGACGATGCGGCTGCAGGCGACGCAAGAAGGACTGGCGCCGCTCAAGACCTGGATCAAGAACGCGCTCGACCAGGTGATCCAGGTTTCGATGGGCGAGCCGGACCTCGAATTCGCCTGGGTCGGCGACGACGGCATCGACCCGCTGCAACAGGCACAGACGCTGCAGATTCTGGTCACTGCCGGAATTAAGACGCGCGAGGAGGCGCGGGCGGAACTGGGGCTGGGAGGGGAAAAGATGGCGGCCGGACTTGGGAAGTTCAATCCCAATCACGACGACCAAGGTCGGTTCGCGACGACGGACGACGCAGTCCCCGCGGCAACCGAACGCGAGCCAAGGGAAACCATGGCAGGAAAGCCGAATTTCGCAGAGACTGGCAATTCGACGCGGTATGCATTTGCTGGCGTCCTCATCGACCAACGCTACGACGAGACATCCGGAGTTACCCACTGCACCTACCGTACGCCCTTGGGCACATACACCATAGAATACCAAGGCGATCCCAGGGCATGCCCCAGCACGACCCCCGCGCCGCTCTGAGCTGGAGACCCACCGTGAGCTCGATTACTGTAACAAAGCGAGCAGAAGACGTTATTCTCAAGGCTTACCGCGATCCGGCAGCGGAAAGCGTGAAGCATAGAATTGGAGATATTCCCTTACTTTTGTGGTCAATAAGATCACGCTTTGTTGGCAATTCGGGCACAATAACAGAATTTGGGCCGCAATTTTATTTTTATTGGACCAACCAAGTGGAAATTGAAAATTCAAAGTACGCGACGACGTCATTGTCGACAAATATTGGAATTGCTTTATCGCCTGGAGATTTATTTCGTGCCGGATCGCATCAAATTGATCTGCAGGAAGGAAAACTTATCCTGCAAAGTAAATCACGCAGCTAATCTCTCAGTCCGTGGGCCAAGTCAACCGCGGCGCCAACGAGACTGTGCCCTTGCGGGCGACGCTCGCGCTCCGCCGCGAGGCGGCGACGCTCGACAATTACCGGACCGGAACTTCGCCCTACGCCTTCGGGAGCTGGCCGAAGGCGTGGTCGCTCGACCAGGTCAGCCAGTTCCAGGGCTATTTTGGCTCCCTGATGAGCGGCAACGTCGGCCGCCGGCGGATGCTGAAATTCATGCCGTCCGCACTCGGTTTCGCCGCGATCGGTCTGGCGGTGGATTTTCTGACATTCAGAATGGTCATTGATTTTTTCGGAACAAAAAGCGAACTTTCTCTTGACCGCTTACGCCGGTTGTGGCATAGTTGGCAACAATGGAGATGATGGGCGCCGAGGCGGCCCCGCTCCCCGCCCTTCGAATAGTTTTCCGGCTTCCCGCGCACGCGCCGTTCGGGCGCGTTCCGGCGCGCCTGCCTTACGGAGTCCAGCGTGTCCTCACTCGAACTCTTCCTGCCGCTCGCCAAGGTCGACCTCGATCAGCGCCTCGTCACCGGCGTCGCCACCGCCGAGGCGCCCGACCGTTCCGGTGAGATCTGCGACTACGCTTCCTCGAAGCCATACTTCGAGAAGTGGTCGGCGGAGGCGCTGGCGGCGAGCGGCGGAAAGTCGATGGGCGCCGTCCGCGCCATGCACGGCGCGGTCGCCGCCGGCAAGCTCACCGACATTGCCTTCGACGACGAAACGAAGCGCGTCGTCGTGGCCGCCAAGATCGTCGACGACGACGAGTGGCGGAAGGTCACCGAAGGCGTCTACACCGGTTTCTCCCAGGGCGGCCGTTATGTGAAGCGCTGGCCCGACGAGGACTCGGGCCTTATCCGCTACACCGCCGAGCCGCGCGAAATTTCGTTGGTCGACCTGCCCTGCCTGCCGGACGCGACCTTCGAAGTGGTGAAGGGCGGCGTGGTCGAGAAGCGCGCTTTCGCCGCGCGCGCCGACCTCGCCGCCCCGACGCCGAACGATGGTGCGCGGGACGAGGCCCAGGCGACGCCGCAAACCGCGGAATCTTTCTACAAAACCGCCAACCAACTGGCGGAGGCTGCAATCCGGCTGGATCGCGCCGAGAAAGAGGCAATGCGCCTGCACAAGGCGCTCGAAACGCTCTCCCCCGTGCTCGCCGATCTCACGAAACGCATCGCCGCGCTCGAGGCTCAGCCGCTTCCCGCCAGGGCGGCGCTGAGAGCGGTTGCGAAGAGCGCCGACGGAGACGCCGAACCGCTTTCGCCGGACGCGGCGGTCCGCCGCCTGGCGATGCTGCCGCCCGAGGCTCGAGCGCTGGCGCTCACCAAGCTCAGCCTCGCCAACCCGCTCCGCTTCTGAGCGGATCAGCCCCAACCGTCGCCCCTCGCCTTCGGCGACGCCTCATCACAAGGTCAAACCCTTCTCCCGCGGCGGCGGAAGAAGGACGCGATCGCCGGCGCCGCGGCGTCCGGCGGCGCGGCGGCCAGAAGCGCGACTGCGGGCCATCGCCTCGCTCACGGCAGCGATCGGTTCAACCGCGCCCGCGCCCGGCCGCCGCGCGAAATTTTCTCATCTCGTTTCAGCTCAGGAACGCCGATGGCTCTCAACTACCTGGCTCCCGCCCCCTATGCTTCGTTCGTCACGCGCAACGGCTGCGCGCCGCTCGCCTTCAATCCTTTCGCCAATTTTCGCAATTTGGTCGACGGCGGCGATTTCTCGATCAATCCGACTGTCACCGTGGCTGCGGGCGCGTTCAAGACCAACCAGGCTGGAACCGCAACCAAGACCACGATCACCGTGGGCGCGACGCACACACCCAACACCATCTCGATCAACGGCAACTCGGCCGGAACGGCCGGGCAGGCGACGCTGCTCCAGGGCGGCGGCGGCTCAGGCTGGATCATCGCCAACGCCGACTTCTGACCCCCGACGCCGTTAACCGCTGAGGAATGAGCTCCATGAGTCTCCTGCAAACGACCGAAGAAACCCTGCGCCTTACCAAGGAGGCGCTGTCGGACAACGCGCTCGCCAAGAACGTAAGCCTGGCCACCGGACTATCCGCTTACGACCTCCAGGCGCCGGCCAAAAACCTCTATCCGATCATCACGCCGCTCCGAAACGCGCTGCCCCGCGTCGCGCAAATCAACCCGGGCGACGCAGCCCGATGGCGCACAATCACGTCCATCATCGGCTCGGGCTACGACGCGATGGGCTGGGTGCCGGAAGGCCAGCGCACCGCCAGCATGTCCTACGCCTCGCAGGCGCAAGTCGCGCCTTACCTGACGCTCGGCGAGGAGGACACGGTGACCTTCGAGGCCGAAGCCGCGTCCGAGGGCTTCGACGACCTCAACGCCACCGCCACCTTGCGCCTTCTGCAGAAAACCATGCGCAAGGAGGAAACCGCCCTGCTTGGCGGAAACGCCTCGCTGGCGCTGGGAACGCCTGCCGCTCCCACGCTGACGGCCTCGGGCGCGGGCGCCGCCTTGCCTGCCGGTACTTACTCGGTGGTCGTGGTCGCATTGAGCTTCGAGGGCTACAAGAACTCGACTGTCGCCGGCGGCGTTGCGACATCGAAGACCATCACTGGCAACGACGGCAACACCTATACGCTGAACGGCGGCTCCTCCAACAAGAGCGCCAATGCTACCCAGGCGGTGACGCTGGGTCAGACACTGAGCGCGACCGCATCGGTCGTCGCCGGCGCCGTCGCCTACGCCTGGTACGTTGGCGCGGTCGGCGCCAGACTCTGCAAGCGATCACCCCGATCAACAGCGCGACTTTTGCCGTGCCCCTGACTGCGGGACAGCAGGCCGCGGCGCTGATCACGGCCGACAATTCCCGCAATTCCACCCTCGCCTTCGACGGCCTTCTGACCGTCGGCTTCAATCCGGCCAATGGCGCCTATGTTCAGACGCTACCGTCGGGGACGGCCGGCACGGGCTCGTTCCTCACTTCGTCGGGCCGCGGCTCGGTGGTCGAGATCGACAATATGCTGGTCGCGATGTGGAACAACTACCGGCTGTCGCCGACCGTGCTTTACGTCAACGCGCAGGAGCAGAAGAATATCACCAACAAGTGTCTGACCAACGCCTCCGGGCCGCTGCTCCGTTACAGCGTCACCGCCGATGGCGAAAATGCCGGGAGGCCCTATGGCGTGACGGCTTCGGGGGCGGTGCGCTGGTACTATAACCCGTTCAGCGTCGACGGCGGCATTGATGTTCCGGTCAAGGTCCATCCGGACCTGCCGCCGGGAACGATCCTGGCGCTCTGCGAACGACTGCCGGTCTGGTACCAGTCGAACCAGACCCCGAACGTCGCCGAGGTGTTGACGAGACGCGACTATTACCGGGTCGACTGGCCGCTCCGTACCCGCCGCCGCGAGTTCGGCGTCTATGCGGAAGAGACCCTTGCCGTTTACGCCCCGTTCGGCATCGGCATCCTCACCAACATCGGCAACGGATAGCGCCGCTCCCCCTCTCCTCTCCGCCCGTCCTTCTCCTCCGGGCGATTGCGAGGGAGGGGTCGAGGGTGTGGGGCCCGGCGCCGGCGCGCTCGCTCCCGAGCCTCGCGCCGGACCCCCGCTCTCTTTCCCCGCACGACGTCGTCCCTCTCAGTAGGAGGGAAGCGGCGCGTGGGGAATCTTCCACTCGAACTAGGCCGTACCATGTCGCCTTACGACCTCGCCACCCTCTCCGCCGTGAAGTCCTGGCTCGGGCTGCCGTCTGCGCCGGGCGCGAACGACGCGACGCTCGCCGCGCTCGTCACCGCGGCGAGCCGGACAATCTACGCGGCGCTCGGCCGCCCAGGCCTGTTGCCGCAATCCTATACGGAGACGCTCGATCTCGATACGCGTCGTGTCTATCTCAGACAGTGGCCGGCGCTCAACGTGAGTTCAGTCCTATGGCGAGGGATCGCCATCCCGCCCAATGCAAATCCGGACCTCGACGCTTCGACCGGCTACGCCCTGCAGCCCGCCGACCCCGCCCCGCCCGGCCATCCGCAGGCGATTGATCTTTTCGGACCGTTCGATCGGCCCGGACGCCAGTGCCTCGCCGTCTCCTATCGCGCGGGCTACGCCGTCCAAGGGGAGGCACAGTCCGTTCCGTCAACGGCGCCGTACCAGATCGCCGCTTTGTCGCCTTTTGGACCGTGGACGAGCGATCTCGGCGTCGCCTATTACGCGAGTGGCGCGGCGCTGAGTCCAGTGTCCCTCACTCCGGGTGCGGGACAGTATACGGTGACGAACGGCGTTTACGGCTTCTCCGCCGCCGACGCCGGCGCCGCCGTGACGATCGGCTACGGCTATGTCCCGCAGGATATCGCCCAGGCCGCGACCGAGTTCGCGGCCGAGCGTTTCCGAGCCGCCGAGCGCATTGGCCTCAAGTCCAAGTCGGTCGGCGGCATGGAGACGATTACCTACGATACGAGCGCGCTCTCGGCGCCGATCCTCGCCATGCTGCAGCCGTACAAGCGGGTCGCGGTCTGATGTTCGCCCTCGCCCTCGACGGCTTCGACACCGCGATCGGCCGGCTGGACGGCTTGCCTGCAGGGTTCGGCGCGGCGCTTGCGGCGAAAGCCGCCGAGGTGGCCACGGCGCTCGCCGACCGCGTCCGGACCGTCAAACTCTCCGGCGGCGTCCTCGACCTGCGCTCTGGCGCGCTGCGGGATTCGATCGCCGCGGACGTGACGGTTGACGCGGACGGCGTCTACGCCATGGTCGGCTCGAATGGCGACGTCAAATACGCCGCGATCCAGGAATTCGGCTGCAAAACCGCAGCCCACGAAATCCTGCCGGTCAAGGCGCAGGCCCTCGCCTTTATGGCCGGCGGCGCGCGGCGCTTCGCCCACAAGATCGGACATCCGGGCTCGGTCATCCCCGAGCGATCCTACCTGCGCTCGACGCTCGACGAGATGAGCGACGATATCGTCACGGCGCTCGCCGACGCCGCGGCCGAAAGTCTGGAGCGCGCATGAGCCGCGAAGCCGCCTTCTCCGCTCTGTTCGCCGCTGTCTCGGCCGCTTACCCCTGGGGCCTCGCTTCGCGGCGGATGAAGATGTGGAGCGAGGTTCCCGCCGCGCTCAGGCCCGCGTTCTTTCAGTTCGAGAGCGGACCCGAAACCTATCAGTGGCCCTCGCCGGCGACGCCGAAGCGCACATTCGAAGCCAAGCTCTTCCTCTACTTCGACTCCCGCGATCCGGCGACCCCCGGCGCGACCGCCGTCAATGCCGCGCTCGACGCGATCGACGTCGCGCTTGTCCCCACCGGGGCGGACGCCGGGCTCGGCCGCCAGACGCTCGGCGGCGCAGTGTACGACTGCAAGATTACGGCCGTGCCGGTGCGCGACCCGGGCGATCTCGACGGCGACGGACTGGCGGTGGTCAGCGTGCGGCTGGTCGGACCGTAAGAAGCCAGATGGGGCGATGCGTCTCGACGAGCGGAACAAAGGGTGGGAAGCAGCCGCTGCGCAGCCGATTTCGGCGGAGACGATGTTCGCCGGAGACTATCTGGTCCTCGGCGCGCGGACGCGGCTGGCGAAAGCCTCCTCGTCTGTCGATGAGGCGCAACTCGGCGCAATGCTCGCGGTGGCGCACAGAAGGCCCACCCCGACGTCCCGCTGCGCCACCTTCGGCGCGCTGTCGAACTTGACGGGACACCGAAAAGCCGCTCGCGCTGACCCATCTCGCGCTGAGCGGCCTGGCCAAACTCGCGCATCCGAAGGAGTTCGCTTGCGGGCGGCGAGACCCGTGAGTTTTCCATCAAGCGCGGCTCAAAACTGACCGATTCAAAAACCAACGCCGCGCGGCCCCTATTCCCCCAAACGGAGTCCCCCCATGTTCGTATTCGGCTCGGGCGTGCTGATCGGCACGCCGGCAGGCGGCTCGCCGATTAATTTCGGCCTCGCACAGGAAGTCACGCTCAACCTCCAGACCACCACCAAGCCGCTTTACGGGCAGTACAACTTTCCAGTCGCGATCGGCTCCGGCACCAAGAAAATGACCGGTAAGGCCAAGATGGCGCGGATCTCCGGCCAGGCCCTGGGCTCGCTGTTTTTCGGGCTCACGCCGAGCGTCGGCGTCGTCCAAACCCAGTTCGGCGAGGCCGCGGCGGTCCCGTCCGCATCGCCTTACACGTACTCGACGACCTGCCATACGACCTTCGTCGCCGACCAGGGCGTCGTCTATGCGAGCTCGTCCGTACCCCTCAAGCAGGTCGCCTCGAGCCCTGCGCTCGGCCAGTATTCGGTTTCGGGCGGCGTCTATACCTTCTCGTCGGCCGATGCCGGCGCGAGCGTGCTGATCTCCTACACCTACACCGTCACGACGACCGGCGAGAGCATCGCGGTCAACTCGCAGCTCATTGGCCCCTCGATTACATTCTCAGCGAACCTGTTCGCGTCGGATCCCACGACCGGCAAGCAGTTTTCGGTTTGGCTCTACAATTGCGTCGCCGAGAAACTGTCGTTCGGCACCAAGATCGAGGATTTCCTCGTCCCCGAGCTCGACTTCCAATGCTTCGCCAACGCGGCCGGCCAGGTCTGCCAATTCAACTTCGGAGACGCTGCGTGAGCGACGAAACCTTCCCCATCGTGCTCGGCGGCAAGGCCTGGGCGTTGCCGCATCTGCCGTTTCGCGCAATCAAGGCGATCCAGCCGGCGCTCTACGATATCTATGTCGCGGCCGGAGGAACGTCGACGTCAAGCAGCGGCCTCGCTCGGCTCGGAGAAGCGGAGCTCGAGCGCCTGGCCGAGGCGATCTGGCGCGCCGTCTCCCATGTCGATCCCGCCCTCTCCTTCGCCGACTTCCTGGAACTGCCGTTCTCCGTCGGCGACTTGATCCAGGCCTTCCCCTCGGTCGCCAAGGCCGCCGGCCTGCGTCCAGCGCAGAATGCGACGGCGGAGGCGTCGCCTGAGGCGGGAAAATCGATTACGACGCCCTGATTGCGGGCGTCGTCGCAAACCTCGGCTGGAGCTGGGACGTTGCCCTCGATCAACTGACTGTTCCGCGCTTCCTCGCGTTGCAGGCCGAATGGCGCCGTCATCCGCCGGTCCACTGGCTCATCGCGGCGGCGCTCAAGTACCGGCCTCCGGGCGAAACTGCCGCGCAGGCCCAGCCGACGATAGCGGAGCTGAAGGCCGCGTTTCCAAACGGCACGCTCTGACAAGGACCGCCCATGACCGACGCCAACGTCTCTGTCAGCTTCAGCGCGTCCGTCGCCGACTTCGTCGCGGGGGTTTGCCAGGCGAAGGACGCGCTGCAAAGCTTCTCGACGCCGTTCGGCGAAATCAATAGCCAGTTCGCCTCATTCACGAGGGCGTCCGTCCAGGCCTTCAGCGCCGAGCGCTTCGAACCCTATCGCGACGCGCTTGCCGCAACTCAAACGCTTGAACAGTCCCTCTCCACCGACCACGCGGCGGCTGCGGCGGCCCTGAAGGCGGGGGACGAGGCGGCCTACGCCGACGCGACACGCGCAGCCCAGCTCGCGGCGACCGAGGAGCTGCGGCTCATCGAGGACGGGCTCAAGCAGAAGCTCGCGCTATACGCCGAGGAGGCGCGCGCCTATGCGATCACGCAAAGCCAGAAGCTTGCCCACTCGGCCCAAGCGATCAACCAGGCCTATGCGCTCGAACTCGGCGCGTTGAAGGAACGCGAGGCGCTTGGCGACCAATCGCTCGCAGCCCGACAGGGGATCGACGATATGGCCATCGAGGCGACCCGTCGACGCGACGACGCGATGACCTCGCTGACCAGATCCGCTTTGCAGGAGCAGGAGCGCGACTACCAGTCCCTCGCGAGCTCAGTCGGGCAGGCCTTCAATTCCCAGTTGCGCGGCCTCCTTACCGGAACCGAAAATTGGCAAGCCGCCTTCAAGAACGTCCTTGGCAGCCTGCTCGTCAAGTTCGTCGAGTTTACCGAAACGACCGTCGCCCGTCACCTCATCGGCGAGGCGATGAAGACCGCGGCGACGACCGCCGGCGTCGCCGCGCGAGCCAGCGCCGAAGAAGCAGGCGCCGCGGCGTCGATGGGAGCCCAGGGAGCCGCGATGGTCCGCTTGATCCTGTCTTCCGCCGCCGAAACCTTTGCGGGCGTTTTCGGGTTCCTCGCACCGCTGATGGGCCCATTCGCAGCCGGCCCCGCAACGGCGGCCCAGGCGACAGTCGCCAGCATGGCGGGGTCAGTCGCGTCGGCGGATATCGGCATGTGGCAAGTGCCTGCGGACATGTTGACCCTCGTCCATCACAACGAACTGATCATGCCCGCCGCCGAAGCGGGCGCTTTCCGAACGATGCTCGGCGGCGATAGCGGAACCGGCGGCCCCAGTTCAGGCGCGGTGCATATCCATCCGACGACCACCCTCCACGTCTCGGCGCTCGACGGCGCCAGCGTGTCGCAATGGATGAGGTCGAACCGCGGGACGATGCTGAGGGCGATCGATCAGGCGGTCAAGCACGGCGCACATCTTGGGCTCAAGGGCCTGGCGCGCTCCTGACATGGCCACGGCAACCGGCGTTCACCTTCTCCCGTCGACGGGGGAGTTCACCTACGACACGCAACCCTTCGTCGCGGCGCAGTTGAGTTACTCAACAGGTACGAAGTTCGGAGCGGAACCAGTCAACACCTATCATGCTCCTGGTGGATCAAAGACCGATTACTCCTACGCGATCGACCAACTGCAGGCGGCCCATCCCGAATGCGGGACGGTCTCGATCGTCTGCTCTTGGTTCTTCAATTCCCTGGACGCCTCGAAGTGCAGGATCTATCCGTCGACGAACTTCCTGCTCGGCGAAATCTGGCGAGTCGTCTCCGGCGTTCCGGTTGTGTCGAACTGGAAGGTCTCGAGCCTCACGGAACAGGTTTTCCCGGGCGTCCTTCCTCTGCCGACTGCGGCGGACGGCTCCTACATCTACGGCGGAACGCCCTCGGACCCGTCGATCGTCCGCTGCATCCAGGACTTGAAGGCGCGGGGCTTTCGGGTCGTCTTCTATCCGTTCCTGCTCGGGACCGCATCGGGTTATCCATGGCGCGGTCGGATTGGCTTCTCGCCTGATATTTCCAGCGCCGCATCAGCGGCCGTCGCCTCCTTTCTCGGCCCGGCCGCGGTGGAAGACTTCGTCCGCGACGCGGCCAATCTGACGGTCAGCTACAGCCGCCCTTTCGATTGGACCTATCGCCGGATGATCCTGCACTACGCCAATCTTTGCGTGCTGGCGGGCGGCGTCGACCTGCTAGTGATCGGCTCGGAGCTCCGCGGCCTCGAAACCATCCGCGGGCCAGCCTGGACGGCGGCCGGAACGACAGACGGCAGCGGCCACGCCGTTTGGGATTATCCGTTCGTTCAAGGGCTTATTACCCTAGCCAACGACGTCCGCAGCGTTTTCGACACCGCCGGGCTGACCAAGAATCTCACGACGCTGAAAAACCTCATCACCTATTCGGCCGACTGGTCGAGTTGGATGGGCTTCCAGCACCCGGGAGCGAACGGCCAGTGGCCGCATCTCGATCAGCTCTGGGCGACTTCAAATATCGACGTCGTCTCTTTCGACAACTATCTACCGCTGACCGACTGGACGACTGGCGCGGGCGGGGTCGACGCGACAGTCAATTGGAGCGCCCCCGCCTATACAGGCGCGTGGCCTCCGCCGCCTTCCGCGATGTCTGGACTTGGCCTTTCCGGCGTGCCGTCGATCTATTCGCCGGCTTACATGAAAGCCAACATCGAGGGCGGCCAGTATTTCAACTGGTACTATGGCGACGGGAACAACGACGGCCGCGGGTTGGATCCGAAAGGGTCCGGCCTTCAGGTATCAGTCTGCGAGGGCGACCGCCTGGCGCAGTCCCGCAACGCCTACTCGGCGAACCAACAGATCCTCGCGCCGAAGCAAGTCCGATGGTGGTGGAACAACCCGCACCAAGCGATCTACGACGCCGGCTCGGGCTGGGTTCCGCAGGGGCCGGTCACGGAATGGGTTGCACAGTCGAAGTCGATCATCCTGCTCGAATATGGATTTTCGGCCGTAGACCGGGCGACCAACCAGCCGAACGTGTTCTGGGACTCGAAGTCGAGCGAAAGCGCGACCGCCTATTGGTCGATCTGGGACAACGCCGGGGGCCTCGGCTACCAACCGCGCCGCGACGACACGATCGCCGCGCTCGCGCTGCAGGCCGTTTATGACTACTGGCAGGCCAACAACGCGAGCTCGAGTGACGGCCTGCCGATGCTGCAATGGGCTTTCGCGTGCGTCTGGAATTGGGACGCGCGCCCGTTCCCGACCTTCCCGCTTAAATCGGCGGCCTGGGGCGATACCGGCAACTGGCAGTCGGGCGATTGGGCGACGGGCCTCCGCACCGCGCTTGTCCCGCCTGCGCCGACCCCGCCGCCAAGCCCGGGGAGCTACCCGACCTTCCCGGCCCTTTCGGTCCTCGGATGGTCGGTGAACGTCACGCCGCGGTTCTCGACCGGTCTCGCCGGGCATGTCTCGGGGCGCGAATCCCGCGCGGCCGCGCGCGCCTGGCCCCTCTTCGATCTCGAATTGACTTTCGAGGTCTTGCGCACGGACGCGGCCTATCAGGAGGTCCAAACCGTCGCCGGGTTCTTTGAGGCGACGGGCGGGGCGGGCTCGCCCTTCTGGATCGCGCCGCCTGGGCTCAGCGCAGCCACAGGACAGGCGATCGGAACCGGCGACGGCTCAACGACCGTCTTCCCGCTCGTGGCGTCCCAAGGAGCGTTTACAGGCCCCGTGTGCGGGACATCGGGCGTCTCGGCGGTCTACCTCAACGGCGTGGCGCAGGGTTCCGGCTGGTCGGTCTCGAGCAGCTACGCGCCAGCCGTCATCTTCGCCGTCGCGCCGGCGGCCGGCGTCGCGGTCGCCGCTTCGTTCGGCGTCCTCTGGCTCTGCCGGTTTGCCGATGACGTGGTCGCGTTCGAACAATTCATGGCGCAGCTGTTCGCCCTGAAAACCCTCAAACTGCAAACGGTTCGCCCATGACAGCGATTTTCCCGCTGCTGGCGGGCCAGGACATCAGCTTTACGAAAAAGCCAACCTTCTCGACCATCGTCGCACCGCACGTCTCGGGCCGCGAGGTCCGCGATGCGCTCTATCAAAGCCCGATCTGGCGTTTCGAAGTTTCATTCAACGCGCTCAATTCCGCGCTCGGCAACACTTACGGCGCCGCCGTTGGGTCGCAATCCCTGCAAGCCTTGATGGGTCTCTTCCTGCAATGCCAGGGGCAATACGGGACGTTCGTCTTCTACGATCCGACCGATTGCGCCGTGTCGTCGCAAGGCTTTGGGACCGGGGACGGCGCGACGACGACGTTCCAACTCTTGCGCACGCTCGGCGGCTTTTCCGAACCCGTCGCCTCCGCCTGGGTAGCTTCGGCGCCGGCCGTTTTCCCGGCCCAGGGCGTTTCGGGCTATGCGCCGATGAACGTCTTCGCCAACTCGGTGAACCTCTCTTCAGGCTTCAACCTCTCCGGCGCGGTGATCCTGACAGGAGGGCAGACCGACCCGAACGGCGGGACGCTTGGTCTCCTCATGGCCGAGACGGCGACGACCGCGACCCACTATGCCCGGCAAAGCTCAATCCCGGTCGTCGCCGGCTCGGCGGTCACATTCTCCTGTGACCTCTTGCGGGGCGGCGCGAGATATGTCGCGCTCTTCCTCGATAACGGCTCGGCGAACGGGAGCGGGGCCATCTTCGACCTCCTGGCTGGCGCGGTCACGGCGACAGTCAATAATGGCGTCGCAACGGGACTCGTGACGACGATCACGCCAGCGTCCGGCTCATGGTTCCGCTGCGCCGTGTCATGCGTCCTCGACCAGACCAGCACGACCGCTCGGGTTTCGGTCGTCGGTTGCAACAACACCGCCTCGCCGCTGACCTGGTATCCGTCATATCTGGGATCGACGTCCAACACGGTCACCACCGCGTTCGCACAAGTCGAGATCAATCCCTCGCCGGGAGCGCCCGGGCCATTCACGCCGACGATCGCGACCCGTTGCTACGGCTCGCCGAGGATTACTGCGGCCGGGGCGCTGGTGGATCCGACCGGCTACACGCTTAGCGGTGGCGCCGTGACCTTCTCGACGCCGCCGGCGAACGGCGCCGCGCTGCAATGGACAGGGTATTTCGGCTTCCTATGCAGGTTCGACGACGACGCGGTGGAATTCGAGCAGTTCATGTCGCAACTCTGGGCGGCGAAAAGCGTCAAGTTCCGATCGGTGCGGGCCAGCTCATGAAAGCGACAAGTAGTGCGGTGACGAACCTCATCAACGCCGCGCGCGCCGCGCCCGACGTGCCGATTGCCTTTGCGGAGTGCTTCACCTTCACGACCACGACCGGGACTGTCTACGCCTGGACGAACGTCGATTATCCCGTCACGTACAACGGTCTGACGTTCCTTTGCACTGGCCCGCTGGTCGCCGGCCTCAAATACAAAGCGACCGTTGGCCTTGACGTCGACACCCAGCAGATGACCATCGCCGCCCGACCCACCGATCTCATCAACGGCGCCCCTTTCCTGGTCGCGCTGCGGGATGGCGCCTTCGACAGCGCCGAAGTCGTCCGCCATCGCGTCTTCCTGACTGAGCCCGCAGGATCGGTCATCGGCGGAGTCATCCTGTTTCAGGGCAGGATTTCAACCGTTGACAACGTCGGCCGCACGCGGGCTACGGTTACGGTCGCCAGCGACCTCGTGATCCTGCAATACGAAATGCCGCGAAACCTTTGGTCGCCGACGTGCGTTCAAACGCTCTACGACGTGGGTTGCGGCATCCCCCGCGGCACATTCGCAGCGAACGGGACGGCAAATCCGGGCTCGACCTCAAATCGGGTCTTGACCACTGTCGCGGCTGCACAGCACGCCCAGGGCTCGCTCGTCTGGACTTCGGGCGCCAACGCGAACGCGCGCGCGACTGTGAAAAGCGTTACGGTCGGCGCGGCATTGAACCTCATGTATCCGCTGCCGTTTGCACCGACCGCCGGCGATACCTTCACGGTCCATGCGGGCTGCGATCACACACAAGCAACCTGTCAAGGCCGGTTCAACAACGTGTCGAACTTCCGGGGCTTCCCCTACGTTCCGCCGCCGCAGATGGCTTACTGAAGGTCCAGGCCCAACATGCACGAATTGCCCGGCGAGCGAGCGGCCCGCGCAGCCGTCGTCGCGGCGGCGCGCTCCTGGATTGGCACGCCCTATCATCACGCAGCAGACCTCAAGGGGGTGGGCGTCGACTGCGCGATGCTGCTCGTCCGCGTTTACTGTGACCTTGGCTTGGTCGACCCGTTCGATCCACGGCCCTATACGCGCGATTGGATGCTGCACCGCGACGAGGAACGCTATCTCGGTTTCATCCTCGCGCGCACACGCCTCGTCGACGCGCCGGGCTTGGGCGATGTGATCCTGTTCAAGATTGGCCGCTGTTTCGCCCATGGAGGCATCGTGACGATGACCGCGCCCTTGACGATCTGTCACGCTTTCTCGCCAGCTGGCTACGTGATCGAGGACGAGATCGCGCGCTCGGCCCAGCTCGCCGAGCGCCTGTGCTCGGCCAAATTCGCAAGTTACTGGCAGAGCCCGTCGAAAGGCGGGCGTCCTTCGGGCGACCTGTCATGAGTTGGCTGAGTCGTAACCCGAACGCGAAGCCGGACTACACGTCGCTCGAGATCCAAACGTCTGCCTCGACGCTGCCGATCCCGATCGTCTATGGCCAAAACAAGCTCGCCGCGAACGTATTGTGGTTCGCCAATTTCCACGCGGGGCCCGGCTCGGGGGGCAAGGGGTCGGGTGGCAAGGGCGGTCTGACCGGAGGTTCGTCGTCTGCGAATTATACCTATTACGCCGACCTCATCATGGGGCTCTGCGAAGGTCCGATAAACTCGGTCGGCTGGGTCTACAAGAACCAGTCTATCTATCTGCCGTCGCAGCTCGGACTGGGAAACTACAACGGCACAACTCCGCAGGCGACCTGGCCCTATCTCGAGGCGCTGTATCCCCATAATGCGCTCGCCTACCGAGGTACGGCGTACATGTGGGGCGCCGGCTACAACTTGGGCGGCGCCGCGAGCATCGGCAATCACAATTTCGAGGTTCTCGGCGTGCTGTGGGGAACCGGAGTGAACGGCTCCGACGCTGACCCGGCGGAGGTGATCTATGATTTCCTGACCAACGCCCAGTACGGCTGCGGCTTCGACGCCGCCAGAATTGACGGAACAACACTCTTCGGCTCGAGCGGCGACGCGTCCTTGCAGACCTATTGCAAGGCGATGGGGATCGCCTTCTCGCCCGTCATCGATAGCCTGGAGGCGGCGAACTCGATCCTCACCCGCTGGCTGCGACTTTTGAACTGTGCGGCTGTCTGGAGCGGCGGCAAACTGAAATTCATTCCCTACGGCGACACCGCGATCGCCGCAGGCGCAGAAACCACCTACCAAACGCAATTCTCGATCCCGACCCCGATTCCGCTCTCGTCAGGCGGCGTCCCTGCGCTGGTCGACCTCTGCCCGACGGCCTCGTTCGTTTCGGATGGCGGCGTCGTCTATGCCTTCTCCAACCAACCCTTCGTCTTCATCGGCGCAACCGAGCCGGACGCCGCTGGCACTTATGGAATGCCGACGCCAGGCCAATACGCTTTCTCTACCGCGGACGAAGGTAAGCCGGTTGTCGTCACCTTCGCCGCCCAGAGCCTCGCAACCTACATTCCGAACGTAACGCCAGTCTATGCGCTGACCGACTCCGATTTCGTCGACGAGAAGGGCGATAAGGACCCCGTGCAGGTTGAGCGGGCCGACATCTTTTCGCTGCCGACCGTCCAACGCATCGATGTCTTGAGCCGCAGCAACCAATACGCGGCTCAGCCGGTCGAGGCGCGCGACCAAAGCCAGATCGAGATCTTCGGGCCCCGGGTCGGGCCCGCCATCACGGCGCACGAGATTTGCGACCCGTTCGTCGTCGCGCCGATCGTCGCTCAGGCGATTTGCAACGCGAACTCTACGTCCGCACCAAGTTTAACTTTCGACTGTCATGGGAATACTGTCTCATCGAACCGATGGACATCGTCACGATTACCGACGTCGGCCTTGGGCTGTCCAACTATCCCGTTCGGGTGATCGAGATCGAGGAAGACGAAAAGGGGCTGCTCGCCTTCGCTTGCGAGGAGCTAGTGACCGGCGTCTCGACCCCGGCCTTCTATCAGACCGCCGGGGTTGGCGGCTATCAGCAGAACCAAGGCGTTCCGGCTGTGCCGGTGAACACGCCGTTGATCTACGCGCCGCCGCTTTCGACGACAGGCGGAGCGCCGCAAATCTGGGTCGGCGCCTCCGGCGCGGGCTATGGCTCCTCCTCTCAATGGGGCGGCGCCAATGTCTACGTCTCGGTCGACGCCGCAACTTTTTCGCAGATCGCGACCATCACGCAAGCCACGCGGCAGGGCTTCTTGACCGCAGCGCTCCCGCTCGCGAACGGATGGGACCCGACCAGCAGGCTGGCCGTGACGCTCGTAGGAAGCGGCGCAACGCTGGGCGGCACCTCGCAAACTTCGGCCAAAGCCGGCGCAACCGTCTCGCTCGTCAACTCCGAGCTGATCGCCTACGAGACGGCGACGCTGACTGGTACGAGCGATTACGATTTGACCGGGCTCGCTCGCGGGCTTTCCGGAACCTCGGGCGCTTATCACTCGACCGGCACGGCGTTCAATCGCATTGATTCCGCGGTCATTCAATATGATCTGCCGCCGAATCTCGTCGGAAGGCCGCTCTATTTCAAGTTTCAATCGTTCAACGTTTTCGGCTGCGGCACGCAGGAACTGTCGGCTTGCGTCGCCTATGCCTACAGTCCGACGAACGGGACTGTCGACCCTATCGCTGTACAGATTGCCTCTGGTTTTGCAGTCGACCTCGGCCAGGCGAACGCCGGTCCGACGCTTGCGGACAACTTTGGTTCGGTCATTTCGCCGATAACCGGCGCAGTTGATTGCGGATCTGTGCCGGACACGGCGCATCCGATCGCCATCCAACTCGTGAGCGGCGTCGCGCTGACGCTGGGCGCGACGACGACTTACCCGACCGCTTCCGACGACTTCGGCTCGGTGGCCGACGCCGTCGTCGACGTCATCAACCTGGGGACAACGCATTGAGCGAACAGCTTCAACTTCGCCGCGGGACGATTAGCCAAGTCGCCGCCTTCACGCCCCAGCAGGGCGAATGCGTGGTCGACACGACCTATAACAAGCTTCACATTGGCGACGGGTCTATTGCAGGTGGCTGGGCGGTCGCCATGGCCCAGCGAACTGCCGTCGCGAACGAAGACTATACTGCGCTGTCGACTGACCGCATTGTCGCTTATACGTCGCTTTCGGCGGCGCAGACCGTGACGCTCCCGCCTGCCGCAAACTTCCCGCCTGGCGAGCAGCTTCTGATCGTCGACGAGACAGGCAATTGCTCGACGACGAACGCGGTTACCGTCAACCGTGCCGGCTCGGACACAATCAACGGGCAAACGTCGTTTGCCATCAACTGCGCCTATGGTTTCCTCGGACTCGAATCGAATGGCTTTAGTGCATGGACGATCATCAATTCGTTCAATACGGTGGCAAGCGCGCCAAACGGCGCGACCATGCAATTCGCGGTGATCGAGTCACTTGTCTCGGGCCTCAGCGGCGCGAGTGTCATAGGTCCGTCGATCCCGGCGAACTGCATCGTTTTCGCGGTCGGCGCGCGCGTCGTGACGGCGATCGCGGGCGCGACGGCCTATGAGATCGGCTACGGCTCCGGCGCCACCTTGTCCATCTTCGGCTCATCACTCGGCGTCGCGGCAGGCTCGGTGAACTACGGCTTGATCGGACCAACAGCCTTCTATTCGGCGACGCCACTGATCCTGACCGGAACTGGCTCCTTCACGGCGGGCGCCGTGAGGCTGTCGATCCATCTCATGTTCGCCAGCCCTTCGGGTTCCTGAGGGCGCCGCCTCAATACTAAGGCTCGCTTCGCTGGCGGCGGCGAGGGGTCGACTATCGGGCAGGACATTGGGTCGCCCGCAGCTTCGCGCCAAACTCGCAGGGCCGCGGTGACTTCACGATACACGGCGGCGCATGAACCGTCTCGCCGATCACGGGCCCCGGATCGTGCAGTCTCGGCAACCTTCCGGCAATTCGGCACCGGACTGAACGTAGCGGGCGAGATCGGTCAAATTCCGTGTGATCGAACGCCCTGTTTTTGTTCGCCGGCGGTTCGTCCGACTGTCGCGCCAAAACATGCTCATCAATTCGTGAACCTAATAATCGCAGTAGGCCGCCGCCCCATGTCCCTCATGAAGTACCTCTGTGTCGTCTACGTCATCTCGGTAGGCGTTTGCCAGGCAAACGGGCAGACCTATCGTGATTTGGGTGGCACGATCGTGTCTGGCGTCGTTCCGCTACCCTACGCCTACACACCCCTGCCGCCCGGCCAGCACAATATTTCGCCTGGGTCGTCGACGGCTCTGATTATTCCGGCAGGCGCTCGCTATGCGACAGTCTGCGCCTCGACGGCTGCGGCGAGATATACGACCGACGGCGCAACCACCCCGACCGCGACCATCGGACAGCCGTTGCCCGTCAGCTCTTGCATATCGTTGTCCGGACCGGCCGTGCTGGCGAATTTCCGCATCATGTCACCGTCAGGCACTATCGACGTCGAATACTTCCAGTGATCTTGCCGGCACCCATAGCAGGGCGCGACGGAAGTCTGAACGAAAGCGAACCCGGAACCCCACAAGCGCCCGTGGCAGCCGGGAGAAGGCCCCTCGCAATAGCCCGGCCCTCGGCGAGAAGGCTCGCCTCAGCGGGCGTGAAGAACCCTCTTCGACCGTCACAGAAATTTCCCGTCGTCGCTCGGCCTTTCGCATTGCTGGCCCGCTAATTGTGTTTCCACGAGGACAATCATGCATAGATACTTGGCCAGTGTATGCGCAGTGGCGCTAACACTCATGCTTTCCGATGCTTCGTTGGCCCAGACCTATCGCGATAGTGGCGGCTCCGTTGTCCAAGGTATGGTCCCCGTGGGCGGCGACCGATCTGGGCCCCTATTTACGCCAAACAATCCAGGAAACGTGACCGGAACCCTTTCGGCGTCGTTCAGCGGCTTCCAGCCCACGCCGAACTACAGCTACCAGTCGGTTACGACAACGAGCGCCGTGTATGCGCTGCCGACCGGGACCGTCGTCATCTTCTACAATACCGGCTCGACCGCGATCACGGTTAAGCTCGGCTCTTCAAGCGTCAGCGTGACGTCCGGACAGGCGGACGTGATCCAGCCGGGCTCCTGGATGGCGTTCACGGTCGGAGGCGCGACTTATTACGCCGTCGTCGGCAACGGCGGGACGTCGAGCGTCGTCGCTTCCGGGGGTGCAGGCCTGCCGACCGGCGCGGGCGGGGGTGGAAGTGGCGGCGGTGGCGGCACTATGACGCAAGGCTCGCCAAACACCGTGGCGAACGCTTGGCCGTTCGCGCCCGTCGTCGCCGGGTCGGCCGTGTCGTCGACGAAATCCGCTTCCGATCCAGGGCGTCAGCGGGGGGACAGCCGTCCCCGTTGTCGGAACCTTCTGGCAAACGACGCAGCCCGTCTCGCTAGCGTCCCTCCCGGCGCTCTCCGCAGGCTCGAACGTGATCGGCGCAGTGACAGAGAGCGGAACGTGGACAACGGACCGTACCTGGTCGCTTTCCTCTGGTTCAGACAGCGTGTTGGCTACGATCAGCGGCACGCCGACAATCTCCGGAACTGTCACAGCAAACGCTGGGACGAACTTGAACACGTCTGAGCTCGCGGTCGAATCGGGCGGCAATCTCGCAAGTATCAACGGCAAGCTGACAGCAAGCGTCAACGGCCTCAAAGTCGATGGCTCTGGCACGACGCAGCCGGTCAGCGGGGCGGTCTCGATCTCAGGGACGCCTTCCGTCAGCATCTCCGGGACGCCGGTTCTCGGCACAGGGTCGAGCACGATCGGGAAGGCCGACATCCTTGGCAGTTCGGGCACGTCGCTCGATAGCGCCGTCGGAACGTCGAACGCCCAGGCGATCACAATTTAGGGCAACGCGAGCGGAGTCCCAGTCCCCGTCACAGGCTCGTTCTCCGCGACGCTCGGCGGGTTTACCCCGACGCCAGCTTATAGCGCCCAGAATGTGACAACGACATCGGCCGCCTACGCGCTTCCGACCGGAACCGTCGCGATTTTCTACAACACTGGTTCGGCCGCAATCACTGTCAAGTTGGGGGCTTCTGGCGTCAGCGTCGCTGCGGCGCAGGCGGACATCGTCCAGCCGAATTCCTGGATGGCCTTCACCGTCGGGACGGCGACCTATTACGCGGTAATCGGCAACGGCGGGACATCGAGCGTCGTCGTCTCCGGCGGCTCGGGCCTGCCGACGGGCGCGGGCGGCGGGGGCGGATCGAGCGGGCGGCGGCGGCGGCACGGTGGCTGCGCCGGACGTCAGCGGCTATTCCAACGGGGGCACGGCGACCGTCGACACGGGCGGCGCCAATGGTCGCTATGTCGACTTCAAGGCCGGGTCCAATGCCGCCGCGCTGCTGTCCGGCAACGCAAGGATCGTCGGCGCGACCGGCGTGGCGCTCGATAGCGCCGCCGGAACGCTGAACGGGCAGGCGCTGACGGTCCAGGGGGGCGGCGCCAGCGCTGTCGTGGCGCCTGTCATCATCCCTCCGCAAACGACCGGCGGATGGTCCAGCGCGGTGCTCGCGAGCCTGACCACGGCGACCGTCGTCAAGGCGAGCCCCGGGACCATCAGCGCGATCCAGTGCGACAACCTGGCGGGCTCCACGAACGCCTTCGCCCAGATCATCAACACGGCGGCCTCGCCCGCGCTCGGGACCAACGTCATCGGCTACGTCCCGCTCGCGGCCGGCGCGTCCGGCGGCAAGGTCTTCCCGCTTCCCGGCGTTGCGGCTTCGACCGGGATTTCCGTCGGCATCGCGACGACCCCGACCGGGGCGACCGCCGCCGGCACGGCCGGCAACTGCGAGGTCGACTACAAATGATCCGGCGGCTTTCGCTCGCGACGGTCGCCGCGCTCGCGCTGTCGCCTGCTCTCGCCGACGGCGGCCTGATGCAGCTCGGCGTCAGCAATGGCGGCAGCTTCAACAATGCGCCGTGGCCTTCGCCGCCGCGTGTTCCTCCGCCGGCGGCATTCTGATTACGCCGAAATCGTGCGGCTTCGACAGCACGGTTCTCGCCAGCGGCTCTACCGTCGTTCAACCCGTCCGCCATCCACGGCGATCTGACCATCGCGGTCTTACGGGCAGGGCGGCAACGGCCAACCAGCGGCGGCGACCGTCGGCGGCCAAAGTGGCGCGGCCGGCAGCTTCGTCGGCGTCGTCGGCCTGACGCCGAGCAGCTCCTACACGATCACGCGAACGGCCGGGACGAGCATTGCCGTAACCGGAAACTATTTGGCGAACTGCTACGTCAATGACGCCAACGGCAGCACGAGCGGGGCTACCGGCTCATGCACTGTTACAGCGGGCCACGGGACGGGCACGCACGCCACATCCGGCAATGGACGGACAACGACGTTCACGAGCGGCGTCGGAGGTGGAGCGCCGCCCAACCCGCTCGGCGCTGGCGGCGTACGGCGTATGGAGCGGCCGTCGCAGGATGGAGCGGCGGCGGCGGCGGCGGCGCCAGCAACGGCACGGCGCATAACGGTGGAACTGGTCAGTCCGCGCAAGGCGGCGTGGGCGGAGCCGGCGGTCTGGGCACGGGCGGCCGGAGCTGGCGGAGACGAGCACGGTCCCGGCGACGGGCGGCTCAGCCTATGGCGCGGCCGGCGCGGCGGCTGGACCGGATCGACCGCGACGACGGCGCTGCACAATGGCGGCAATGGCTATAGCGGGCTTGTCGCGTCCTATGGAGGCGGCGGAGGGGGCGGCAGGACGGCGGGGCCGACACAGGGTCCAATCCGGGCGGCAACGGCGGCAATGGCGGCGACTGCGGCGGCATCAGGTGGCAGTGGGGGCGCTTCGGCTACAGGAACATTGGGGCAAGGCGGACGGGAGGGTCATGGTGCGTCATCGTCTCCACCTTCTGAGCGTTCTGCTCGGCGCGACCGCGATTTCGTCGCCCGCCCTCGCATGGACGCACGGATCGCCGTCGATGTGTCCGATGGGCACCGTTGCGACGACCTTGCCGAGCATCGTCGGCGGCGTGGCGCAAATCGACGTCGACAACGGCTGCCACGCCGCGCCTGCGACCAGTCCGGACACGGAGCAATATCCCGACCTGATGGTCGGCTACGCGCAGCAATCGCTTGCTCTTAATCCGAGCCTGCCCGGTTACACGGTCGTTCCGGGCTGGGCCAATCAGGCGAACGTCATTCAGACGAACCCCTATGCCTATTGGTCCGCGTCCAGCGGATACCCGAGCGAATGGAACGTCGCCGGGCAGGGCTACCCGGTCGGCCCGCGGCCGGCGGCCTATACGAACGGGGGCCAGCTTTGGGATCCGACGCAGTCCAATCCGACCCATCCGCTTCCGGCGGGCTGTACGGCTGGCCCTCGATGGCCAGGGCAACAATCTCGTGACCTGCACCGGGTCAGGAAGCATCGTCACAGGGGGATGGAACAATCGCGCCCAGAATGGACACGGCGCGGTGTCGTGGGCGTTCAAGAATACCGGCACGACAACGACGTGCGAGATCGACGACAGTATTTTCGAGGAAAGCGCAAGGTCGACCGCGCAACCTGTTACCGGGCAGAATTGGAGCGTTTATGTCAGCGGCTGCCAAGGCGGCTTCGCGATGCAATATTATCGCTTCTACGGTAGCCTGAGCGCTCAAGGCTGGTTAGGACAGTACAATCAGGTCGGAGGATGGGTTAATATTGTTTCATCTGGCGGCAACCCGGCCTCATTCAGCCCGTTGGTTTTTGCCTATGGAGCTTACGACGCCGGCCCGTCTCGGCCGTTTACGACCAACGGATGCTACTGGAACGAGGTCGTCAAGTATAACCTGTTCAATGGCATTCACAGTTGGGCGAGCGGAAACCACGGCGATACGCCAATATTCAACGGCTGCAACCAACCTGCGTCGAGTTCCCGGCGTTGTCGGGTTTACGTCGCAGATTTATGGCAACACGTTCATCCAGGGCGGCGTAGCGGGCGGCGGCTATCTGACTGGAGTGATCACATCGCAGCCCGGAACCGCGAATAGTTTGGTTGGAAGTTTCGACGTCGAGCAAAACACGATCCTAACGAATCTGTATCACGCCGAGGGTGGGCCATGGGATCACGTATCGGCCGTCGGCGCTACTCTTACAATCGGGGACACTTCGCAACTTGCCGCGTCGCAACAGATATGGTTTGGGGGGGAATATTTCTATTCTGATCCAGCCAATGGCGGAATAAGCATTAATCCGGGTGTTTACTACAACTCTAGTGCGGTTCCGCGCGGATCGACGGGACAATATCTGATCGACAACTCAAGCGCCAACGGAACCCAAGGGGCGAACGTCGAGTATGTCGCGGTCAATCCGGCAACGCCGACCGTCGTCGACGCGGATTTCTGGGGATACAATCGCAACTCGGCCTTCCCGAATTATCTATGGGTCACGAGCATGGTCTCCGGCACGATCAATGCCGGAGTGGACGAACTGCATTTGAAGACCGGCGGCGCCATCGGCGCGTTCGTCGCAAATATATGGTCGGGGCAGTACACCTATCCGAAGGGCGCCGGAACGACGGCGTTCGGGACGCCAACCGCGCCGGCGCCGGTGACGACGACGCTTGGCGCGGCGTTCAACGCCTATTCGCCTGGAGGAACCGGCTCGGGAACCGATACCCTCTATGTGCGCAACGTAACGTTGGGTAACGTGTATTTCGGCGACACATTTACGGTAACGGGTACGGGCCAATCGGCTGCAATCTCGGGAGCGGCAGGCGGTTGGACATTTGCGAGCGGCGCGGGGGACTATCAACTCAGCGGCACGCTCTACACGAACGCCGGAACAACGCCGCCAAATTCGTTCTCCAACAAGAAAGTTGAGGGCGTTTACGTCACGAGCGGAACATCCGTCGCGTTGGGCAATGAAATTCCCGGTCACGCCGGCCAGACAATCGTCGCCAATCAGCGCGAGGATGGAACAGGCGTCGACGGTTGCATGGCCCTGACGACCGGCAATCCGATGTTTACCGAGCAGCCCGTATTCACAGGCAACAAGAGCTTGCTCGAAGCGAATGGGTCGGGAACCTGGGCTCCTGTCGTGAACCATCACCAATACAACGTCACGTCGGCGGCTCAACTCACGCTCTATCAGCTTAACACGACGGCGCCGGCAGGCGCGGCGATTGCGTCTATCGGAACAGCGTCATCGCCCGTGTCCTTCACCTTGTCGGGCGGCGCGACGTTTCAGGGGTTCATCGTCGGAGGAACGGCTGGGGTCGGCGTCGGGCCGCGCCTCTATCTGATCGATGGAACCTTGACGGGGACGATCACGCCTGGAACCGACACTTTTACCGGCTCCGAATGCCCGAGCGCGTGCTCGATCACCGCGGCGACAACTGGTATCCCGCAGTACCTCGAACTGTCGCTGTCCGGCTGGACCACGATGGTGAATGGCGGGGCCGTCCACGTCAGCGGCAACGGCGCGACCGGCTGGCCGGCTGATTGGAGTGGGGAGTTCTTCATTCCCACGGCGGCCACGGGCGGCAATCCGGGGTCGTCCGGAAACCCCATGATCATCGTGACCGGGAATTTCACGACGCCGTCGGCGACATGGTCGGGAGCGACGCCGTTCATCGAATGGTGGGACGCTTCGTCGTCGGGATGCACCGGCTTCGGGTATTTCCACCAATGATCCCGGAGGGCGGCGTGACCGCCGCCGATTGGTGGGATGGGACGATGGCCTGCCCGAACAGCGAGCACAAGCAGCAATGATCCCGCTGATGAGGCTCGACGAAGCCGAAAGAGCCGCGCTGAATAGCCGGCCACACACGCCCCCTGCCGCCCAATCGGCGGTTTTTTTATGCCCGAGTGTGTGCGTCGTCTTCCTATCGGAGCCGCACGCCGCCAGGGCTGAAATCTGGCTCGCAAACGCCATGAACCCGAACCCGGCGACCTGACACATGCCTGAGATCCCGACTGAGGCATGGCCTCTGAGGCCGCGCTGGTCGTCATCGCTCTCGCGAGCATGCCGGCGATGCTAGGCGGCCGTCGGCGTTGATCGCTTGCGCATTTTCATGACGCGCGCGCCTGCTTGCGCGAAGGCTTGATCTCTTGCTGCATGGAGCAGCCCCCATGTCCGTGACCGTCCCCCGAGGGTCGCGCTGCCGGCCGCCGCGCGGGCAACTCACTTTCAGTGAGCCCGGAAACTCCACGCGCAGCGCAGACTACGAGAATCCGTTCGCGTGCGGCATGCTCGGCGTCGCAGAGGGGGAGAATGAAGACCTGAATTCGAATACATCGGCGACTATCTCGACACAAATGGCGAGCGGCTCGCCTGGTGCAAGCATCCGACTGGCACGCCGTCGTGTTTCGGCCTGCATCAGCGCAAGGAAGCGCGCACACTCTCCATACCCGACGGCCTCAAGGACGCGGCCAGCAAGGCCTCGGTTCAGGGCCTCGGCTTCGACATCGAGGCGCTAGCAATTTCGGGCAGAATAGCCTCGAGAACGAGGTGCAGTTGAAAATATTCCCTAAGAGCTACGGCGCGGCGCCGATCTTCGAGTAGAAGTCAGCTACGGCGTCGCGCTTCAGGCGGCGAAGACGTTCGAGCGGGCCGGCACAGTTGCGGGCTGCGAGAACATCAAGCGCGCCACGATTGCCGAGAGCTGGCTCCTGGTCGCCTCCGGCATCTGGTCGAAATCGCGCGCTCCCATGCCTGACGACTGGAGGCCCTCAAGCAGGGCTAGTGAACGTCCACAATCCGAGGACACCCCCATGACCATCCTCCCCTGGCTGGCGAAAGCGGGCCGGTTCGACGTCGAGCCCATCGGCGCCATTCCGCATTTCAATCAGGCGATCGACCCAGCCGCCCCTCCGACCGGCGTGCTGCATACGATGGAGGGTGGCTGGGACGGCTCGCTTTCGGTTTTCAAGCAGCACTACGCCCCGCATTTCATGGTCGGGCCTGGCCGCATCGCACAACTCGTTCAGGTCGGCACGATCGGCGCGGCGCTAGTAACCCACAACTGGATCCCGATGGTCCAGGTCGAAGTCGTCGGTTTTTCCCAGGAAAATCTCTGGTTGTTCGACGACGCCACTGCCGAGGCCGTCGCCGCCCTCATGGCGGCCTGCAAAGCGGAATACGGCATCCCGCTGACGCGGCCATGGGCCGACGGCGTCTACGGCATGGCGCGAGCCAACGATCCGCACCGCAACCACGGCGAGTTCGGCCACGTGGCGGGATGGTACGGCCACGGCGATTGCCCGTCACCCGATTCGCACTGGGATCCCGGCGCACTTCGCTGGTCGGAACTCTTTCGCATCGCGTCCGCCATGCCACACGCGAGCGCCGACCCGTCGGCCGTGCCTATCGCGCCGCCGCGCCCCTGCGCCTTCCAATGCGGGACGCCTGTAGCCGAAGTCACTGACTGCGGCCGGCCCTCAGCGATACCAATCACAACGCTGCCAGACCTCTCAACGGTCAAGGGCCTCCAGCGCGCTCTTGTGACGCTTAACTTCCAGATCGGCATCGACGGTGACTATGGGACGGAGACGGAGGGGGCGGTCAAGTCGTTCCAACATCACGCCGGGCTTCCGGCGGACGGCAAGGCCGGACCGCTCACCAAGGCTGCATTGATGCAGGCGCTCTCCGACCCTGCCGCGCGTGACGCCGGCCTCCGCCGGGCGGCCAAGGCGATCGAGCGCCGGTTGCCCTGAAACGAGCGACCCGAGCCCTCTTCTTTGGAAGCCGCGCGACCGCATGATCGACCATGCGCTTGACTGTCGAAACCAAAAAGGCCGGCCATCATGCTTCCCCGGTAGCGCTCATGGCGCCGGAGGGGCGATTGACACCGCCAGCGCCGTCGACGGTGCGGTTCGCACCGCCGGGGCAGCCTCCCATTCCCCCGCCCACGACTCTTCCGTCGCGGCCGCGGTCAACGACGCCCTGACATCGCTCAGCAACTGCACCCGCGACGCTGGTGACTACACCCCGTGCCCCCGTGGCTACGGCTCGAGCGCTTAATTCGCAGCGAGTGCATTTGGATCTGTAGGCGGATCGTTGCCTCGCCTCGCGTCAACGCCTGGGTCGGCGCAGCCGCTCATCCGTCGGATCCGACAACATTGTCCTCCCAGTGATCCCCGGTCAAACCGTTGGGACGAAGGGAGTCTACCCTCCGCCCGGCCGGTCGGCGCCGATCGGCGGGCGGGACCGCTCCTCGCCGGCGCCGATCATATCGAGAAACCTGAGATGTCCAATCCCGTCATCCAGTGGGTCATATCCCGCTTGAAAGAGCCGTCCTCCTGGGCTGGTCTCGCTGCGCTTGTCGGCTCGATGTCGTTCCTGCCGAACGCATCGGCTGGAGCTCAACTCGTGTCTGTCGTCGGCGTCGCCATTGCGGGCGCGCTTGCCGTCGTCTTCCCCGAAAATAAGTGAGGCTGCAATGAAGCTCGCTCTAATTGCCGCGCTCGGCTGCAACGTACTCGCCCTTGCCGGCTGCTCCACGACCGCCTCGGTTAGCACACCCGTCACTTCCGCCGCGGTCTCGACGTCCCTTTCATCAGTCGTCACGATTGGGTTTGATACTCTTTGCGTAGGCAGCTCCGCAACGCCCTCGCTTCTGACGGCGATCCAGTTGCTTCCGGTCAATGCCCAGCGGCAGACCGACATCGCGAGCCTTCAGACCATCTGCAACAACGGATCGCCGACCAACGCCCTGGCGGCGACGATCGACGGGCTCAGCATCTACTCGACGCTCAAGCGCGACTTCCCATCGCTCGGGCTCAAGTGACGCTTCCGCCCCTCACGGTCGCCGATATCAAGTTGGCCACTGCTGGCGCGGGCGACCTCATGGCCGCCCTCGCCCGCCTCGCGGTCGGAACGGCATCCCTCGCCGACGCCGATACTGTCGGGCAAGATCTGCTCAGCGCATTCGCCTTCGTCGATCCGCCAGCCGCGCCGACAGTCGCATTAGTAAAATTCGCCTTCAACCTTTTCATTGCCGCGCTCGATACCGGCGTCATCTCGCCGGATCCCAATCCGATCGCAGATGCGCAGACGACGCCCTCCAGCGAAACGCACGGGCTCTGGATCGGTGGCAGATAGGAGTAGACATGAATGCCACTCCCATCACCGCTGTCGAAGGCGACTGCCCACCAGTCGAGATCACCGTCATCGCCTCGAACGCCGCATCCGGAAGCGGCGACAACGCGGGCAACTGAGCATGTCGGCCGGAAGACCGACATGGCCCGTATCCGGCACGAGACATCAGGAGGTCTACGTGACGCCGGCAGACAATACGCCCTGGGGAGTCCTCGAATGGGCAGCCGCGGGCCTGGTCTCGATGGGAGCGGCCGCTGCGGCGTTCGTTTGGCGATTCATGACGCGCCTTCAAACGTTGGAAATCGCGGTGCGTCAACATCAGCATGATCTCGACGCGGCGCAAACAAATAACAAATCGGCGATGCTTCGCCTGGCCGAACGGCTGGCGATGCTCCACGACGATCATTATCGTCTCCGCGAAACATTCGGCGCGCTCCCCAATCGCGCCGATATTCATGATCTCGAACTCCGCTTGGGCGAACGCCTGGATTCGCTTGCATCGCGATTCGACCGGGCCATCGATCCCAGGCTGTCCTGATTTCTGTCGTCACGACCCGCGAACCTCGAGGTCGACCGCTCGACGGAGCGCTTCGGGAATCCGCGTAGGTCGGTCGTTGCACATGGCGGCGATCTGAACTGTTGCCTTGGCAAGTTCGCACGCGCCTCGCATAATTCGTTGTTGAAAATCTAGCGATGCGCCGCGAATGTTCGTTACCCATGTTTCGACGTCCAGGAGGTCATCCATGATGGCCGGAGCCAGATACTCAATCTGAAGACTTCGGACGGCGAATACGATTCTGTCGGTTCCCGCCATCTGACGATGGCCGAACCCGAGATCTCGCAGCCACTCCGTCCGCGCGCGCTCAAGGAACCGCAAAAATGAGGCATGATACACCCGCCCAGAAAAATCTGTGTCTTCATAGTACACTCTGAGTTGAAAACGTTTCTCGGATCTGTATTCCACGTCTCAACCTCAGCTCACTTCAGGAGATTTCAGCTGACATTTTTGCGCCAGCCGGTCGTTGGATCTCAAGGTTCGACAGCTTTGACGTCGATCTCCTGCAATGCTATGCGCAACACATGCGAATTGTCTTCATGGGTTCGCCGGAATTCGCGGTTCCGACATTGCGCAACATCGTCGGCAGCAGTCGCCGAGTCGTTGCTGTCTACACGCGACCGCCGAAACCCGGTGGTCGTCGTGGTTTGGAATCACACAAAACACCGGTCCATGAAGTCGCGGAGTCCCTGCAAATCCCTGTGTATACACCACCGACGTTAAAGACTGAGGAGGTCCAGGAATTGTTCCGGGGACTGGGCGCGGACGTGGTTTTCGTCATTGCGTACGGGATGATACTGCCGCCGGCATTTCTTGCTGCACCAAGATTCGGCTGTCTGAACCTGCATGCATCGCTTCTACCACGCTGGCGCGGCGCAGCGCCAATTCAGCGTGCGATCATGGCAGGCGATCGCGAGACCGGCGTCGAATTGATGCAGATGGAGGCGGGATTGGACACAGGCCCAGTCGCTTTGCGCGAAGTCATTCCAATTCGTCCCGAGGATACGGCGGCCGACCTGACGAAACGCCTGGCTCAGATCGCAGGCGGCCTTGCGGTTCGCGGCTTGGACATGCTTCGATCGGGAACCCTTATTTTCAAAGAGCAGCCAAGCGCCGGCGCCTGCTACGCGCACAAGATCGAGAAGCACGAGACCGAAATTGATTGGACGCGCAATGCTGAAACTGTTCGCAATCATATTCATGGGCTCTCGCCTGCGCCCGGCGCTTTCTCAAATTTGGTAATCCGTGGCAGTAAAGTGCGTGTCCGGATCCTACGTGCCGAAACTACAACCCTGAGCGGCGCTCCCGGAGCAATTCTGGACAACGGGATGACAGTAGCCTGTGGGGACGGCGCAATTCGGATCCTGGAAGGGCAGCGCGCAGGAGGGATCATTCTGTCGGGCGACGAACTGATCCGGCGAGAATCAATTCCAGTTGGCACCGCGTTTAAACCCTGCGGACTAACTTCATTTGAGCCTTGAGAGCCGCCCGAAGCTCCTCTTTGCTGCCTTCGGCGGCCCGCAGAATTTGCGCGGCGCGAAAAAAATCTAGCAATCCGAACTGCTCAACCTTCGGGCGAACGAGAATATCCGGCGGACGATATCTGATCTTCTGCGCCGTGATGGCGCCCTGCATAATCTGCGCTGCGCCGAACATCGATGCGAGCGGCGAAGGCGCGCGGCGAGCCCGCGTTCGGCCGCCAAAAGTGACGTCGACCGCAATCACGATGTCGGCGAGATCCGAGAGGTGATCGTAAGGAAGAGGATTGACAGCCCCTCCATCGATCAGCAGGCCCCCTTCACTTTGGACAGGGCGAAAGAGGCCTGGTATCGCCATCGAGCCGGCAACGGCCGAAGAAAGGGGACCAGACTGAAATACGGCTTCGTTGCGCTCAGAATAATTTGTCGCAACAATTATGGCGTTGACGACGAGGGCCTCGAAAGCTTCGGGTACTCCGGCCGGCCAGAAAAGCTCGAGAACAATCTCGGGATCCAACAGCACTGGATTGCCGCGCCCTCTCAGAAGCAGATCGGCGAAACGACCGACTCTTGCTCGGAGTAATTTGCCCAAGACGTTCGAGCGGTTGCGAAGAACTTTTAGGACATGGCCGCGTATCTCTCGCGCTTCCAGTCCCGCGGCGTAGGCAGCCCCTATGACCGCGCCCATGGAGGTCCCGGCGATCGCTACTGGACGGATCCCGAGTTCGTCGAGTACCTCCAAAGCAACGACATGAGCGATGCCACGCGCACCCCCGCTGCCCAGAGCGATCGCCACGGTCGGAGATTCCGCGCTCCTTGCTTGATCCTGCGACGCCTTCAAGACTCGCCTCCCCGCTCGCGATCGACGGCTCGCCATCCGATGTCTCGCCGAAAAAAACCTTCCGGCCAGTTGATGCGATCGACCGCGGCGTAGGCGCGGACCTGTGCTTCACTCACGGTGCGGCCAAGCGCGGTCACCGCCAGAACCCGGCCGCCGTCAGCAACAATTGCGCGCCCGACCCGCCGAGTGCCGGCCTGCAGAACCGAAACGCCTGGAATGCGTTCGGCCTCTGCGATGCCGACAACGCGCGTCCCTCGTACGAACTCCCCGGGATAGCCTTGGGCGGCCATGACGACTGTCAATGCGGCTTCGGACTTGAACTTTGGAGCTGCGGCAGGCAAGGACCCACTCGCGCTCGCCAAGAGCCAGGGCAACAGATCGTCGCTCAAACGCTCCAGGATCGCTTCAGCCTCCGGATCGCCAAACCTCACATTGAATTCGATCAATTTCGGCCCATCTTTTCCGATCATCAGCCCTGCAAAGAGCACTCCGCGGTAAGGTGTCCCTCTCGCTTTCATGCCATGCACCGTTGGCATTACGATCTCCCGCATGACTCGTTCAGTCATTTCCGGCGTCATGATTGGCGGCGGAGAGTAAGCGCCCATCCCGCCGGTATTCGGGCCCGTGTCGCCGTCTCCAACCCGCTTGTGATCTTGAGCGCTCGCGAACGGCGCGGCACTGACACCGTCGCAAAGCGCGAAGAAGGACACCTCTTCCCCATCGAGAAAATCCTCGACGACAATTTCCGCTTCTGCGTCGGCGGATTTCTGCAGCAGGGTATCAACCGCTGCTACGGCCTCATCAATGGACGCTGCGATCACGACACCCTTTCCCGCCGCAAGACCGTCGGCTTTCACCACAATCGGCGTGCCGCGGCTGCGAATATATTCCTTGGCCTCGTCGCGCGCCTGAAAACGGCGGTACTCGGCAGTCGGAATGCCAAACTCGCGGCAGAAGTCCTTGGTGAAACCCTTCGAGCCTTCGAGACGAGAGGCTAAGCGGGTCGGGCCAAGGCACGCGACGCCTTCCTTCTCGAGATCGTCGGCGATTCCGGCGACGAGAGGCGCCTCGGGGCCGACCACAACCAGGTCGATGCTCTGCCGCTTGCAAAGCGCCACAACCTGACGGTGGTTGGCTAAGTTCACATCACAGACAGCAGCCACCGTAGCGCAGCCCGGATTTCCGGGCGCAACGAGTAATTTGCCAATTTTCGGCGACCGGCCGCATGCCCTCGCAAGCGCATGTTCCCTACCGCCGGAACCAAGGATTAAGACATTCAAGCGAGTTTTCGGCATTTTACGCCACCCCACGAATCCGCCGCCCGCATATATAAGCTGGCAGGATCAGCATTTCCTCCCAGGTCGACCGGACGTCGATCGGCGCATTTACGCGGACCGAGTTGCCGGCTTGCGCAGCAGCAACGTTGCATAGCATTCTTGTCGCTCGTGAGCCGTTGAACCGGGATTTTTTCATGAAAACCTTCGCTATGCCGATTCACGGAAAGTGGAGCGCAATGCGAGCCATCTGGCTTGGCTTAACCAGCAAGCGGAGACGTTGTTTGCCCCTTATGAGCGGAATGTCGTCAATCCGCTCGGCGGCTATTACGATCTCGACTATGCTGGGTGGCCGACTGCTCCAGCTTATGGCGCTGGCGGAACGCTGGGCCGATACCTCTTCGCGACGACTAGAATCGTTCACGCCTATTCGATCGCATATCTGATGGGACGGCCAGGCGCTGACGTAATTATCGATCACGGAATGGACTTTCTTCGGAAGGGCCATCGCGATCACGATTTCGGCGGCTACTTCTGGGCGGTGGGCATACGAGGGACCGATAGACAGTACCAAGCAACCCTATGGCCACGCATTCGTCCTACTGGCCGCATCGAGCGCCAAGAGCGCCGGACATCCAGACGCCGAAAGGCTGCTCTCTGACGTGACGACTGTTATTCTGGAACGCTTCTGGGAAGAACGGTACGGGGCGGTGGCGGAGGAGCTTACGCGAGATTGGCACGAGTTCAATTCCTACCTTGGCTAGAATTCCGACATGAACTTGGCTGAAGCGCTGATGGCGACGTTTGAGGCGACAAACGATCCAATCTATTTGAGCATGGCCGAGCGCATCGTGGGCACGAACGCGGCTGCGAACAACTGGCGTCTTACCCGAGCACTTTGACTCGGCCTGGACGGTGAACAAAGACTATGCAGGCAGTCCGAACTTCCGACCCTACGGAACGATGCCTAGGCACTCGTTGGAATGGTCGCGAGGCGCGGGCCGGCATCGGCTCCTGGATGACCTTTTTGCAACTTTTGGCGCCCGCACCAGGCGATGAACAACCAGATGACGATGGCGGTATGGCGCGCCAGCATGGACGAAATCGAGGCGGCGGCGAGAGCTGTGGATATGCCGCTTCGCTTGGACAACGCAAACGCGTTGCCCACATACCCACAGCAGAGGCAGCAGCAAGAAGTGGCTTGACTATTGAAGGACAAGGGCAGGCATCCAACCCCCTGCGGTCCCACGAATGGGGTCCATTTCCATCGACGAGAGCACGCTCCAGCGGATTGCGTTCGCCCACGCCCGGGCGATGTACGAGGCTGGTCGCGAGAACATGGAATTCCGGACGTCAGGTCTCAGCAAGCCGATCATCGTCGAGACGGACGGCGGCATGGTTCCGATCGTCGAGCCGAGCAGCGAGGAGAAGGACAAGCGCGAGGGCAAGACGCTGTCTGGTGGGTAGCGAAGCTGTCGCTGGCGCACGCGGAAGGGAGCCGGACGCCGGTTTGTGCGGGCCCGATCGAGGGCGGAGTCGAAGAGGCCGGGCGCCAATGCTGTCCTGTGCGGTTCGCGCCGGCTTCGGGGCGAACTCCCAGGTTCTCTCGGTTGGCGACGGCGCGCCCTGGATCGTCGGCCACCCCCGGGTCGAAAAGCCCGGGGGGAGCAGCAGTTCGGCGACCAGGGAGCATGCCGAACACATGCTCGCCTTGCGGATAAACCGGATCAACGGCGACTGGGACGCCTACTGGAAAAGCCCTCGCCCTGAAGGCCACGCTGCCGCCAATGACCACAGCACTCATAAACCACGATGCCCCATACCGCTTGATTGCATCACTTTGGATCGCACCCTACGCTCGCCGCTGGCGCGAACGCGCTTTGGCAGGCATAGTCTGCGTTAAGCCGCTGCCGGGGTGCGGCGCATGCCACCTCACTTAGGAACAACGGGTCGCGCTTGGCACGAATCACGACGGAAATCGCCTCGGACGATCGCGGCGCGAAAAGGCTTGGCGCCTGGGCGCGACGCTACGCCCCGCTTGCCGGAATTCCAGACGAGTTTGTCGACTCTGAGGGGCACAGCCGCCCCTACTGGCGTCGCATGTTGTCTGCGTTTGCCGCCTACGATCCGAAAGAGATGCGGCAAAGGTTCGCCGCGGCTGATCGCCGCATTCGTAATCGCGGGCTTTCCTACCGCGTGGCGGGAGAAAAGGACGAGCGCGACTGGCCCATCGGTCGTATGCCGTTGCTGATCACCGACGCAGATTGGAGGCAGATCGTCGAAGGCGTAACTCAACGCGCGGAACTTCTTGAGCGCGTGCTTGCCGATGTCTACGGAGCGGGCAGTTTGAATGAGAGTGGCGCGCTGCCTGCCGCGGCGATTACAGGTTCGTTGGACTATGTCGGGGCCATGCGGAACATAACTCCGCCCGGGGGCCGCTGGCTGAGACTTTTCGCCGTCGACATCGGCCGCGGCCCCGACGGAGCTTGGTGGGTGTTGGGCGACCGGACACAGGCGCCCTCAGGCGCCGGCTATGCGCTGGAGAACCGTCTGGTATTGTCCCAGGCTTTTTCAGACCTGTATTCTCAATTGAATGTTCGGCGACTTGCGCCGTTCTTCCGAGATCTCAGCGCCGGTCTGAAGTCAGCCGGTCAGCGGGCGGATCCTCGAATAGCGATCCTGAGCCCAGGTCCTCTCAGTCTCACCTATTCCGAGCAGGCCTACCTTGCCCGATATCTCGGCTTTCTCCTGGTCGAGGGCGACGACCTCGTCATGCGCGAAGGCCGGATTTTCGTCCGCACCATCGCGGGGTTGAAGCGCTGCGACGTGATCTGGCGCCACATTGATGCCGATTGGTGCGATTCGCTGGAATTGAACGCGTCGTCACGGATCGGTGTGCCAGGAATGTTGGAAGCGATTCGCGAGCAAGGGGCGGCGGTGGAAAACATGCCGGGAACGGGCTTCCTTGAATCGCGCGCTATGCTCGCGTTCCTGCCTGCGCTCGCGCGAGGAGTTTTGGGTGAGGATCTGCGCATGCCGAACACGGCGACTTGGTGGTGTGGGCAGCCGCAGGAGAGGGAAAGGGTTCTCGACGAGTTCCATTCGATCTCAATTGCGCCAGCGTTTTCTGCGGTCTTCCGCGATGATCTACCGGGTGTGACAGGTCGCTCCAGCGTCATCGGCGAGGAATTAACGGCGCGCGAGAGGGATCGGCTTCGCGACGCGATCGCGATCCGCGGAATGGACTATGTCGGGCAGGAGGTCGTTCGTCTGTCGACAACACCGCGGTGGGTCGAGGACGGCCTGGAGCCGCGGCCTTTCGTCTTACGTGTATATTGCGCCGCCACGCCAAAAGGTTGGCGCGTGATGCCAGGAGGCTTTTGCCGAATATCAGACCGGCCGGATGCGCGTGCTGTTTCGATGGGCGACGGCGTCGAGTCCGCCGACGTCTGGGTACTCGCCGAAACACCGGTCGAGGTCTCAACCTTGTTGCCAACCCCGGACGGCGTGCGCATCACCCGACTGCTCGGCAATCTGCCGAGCCGCGCTGCGGACAACCTTTTCTGGTTCGGACGCTACCTGGAGCGGGCCGAGGCGACGTTGCGGATCGTGCGATGCCTCGCAGCCCGTTCTGTGGATACGGATGCGCCGATCCGCGTCGGCCGTCGGGCTCTCGACCGCCTGATGGGCGTCTTGGTCGACTGGGGCGCTGCCGATGCAACGCTCATCAAAGCCGGTGCCGACGCGGCCGCGGCACAAAGCCTTCGGGATTCGAACCAACACGGCTCAGCGCTCTCCCTTACGCGCGCGGCGCGTACGGCCGCGTCGGTCATCCGGGAGCGACTGACCTACAAGACTTGGGAGTTGATCGGCCGCCTGGAGAACGCGATCGACCCTGATACCGGACGCCGGTTGTCCGCGGGGGAAATCATCGACATCACGGATGAGGGGCTCACCGTGATCGCGGCCTTATCAGGACTGTTCGATGAGAATTTCAATCGCGGTGCGGGCTGGGTGTTCTACGTGATGGGACGCTGCGTGGAACGCGGTGCAAACACATGCCGCCTGCTACGCCAGTTCGCCGGGAACGACGCGACAGAGCACACGCTCGGCGTCATGCTCGATTTGATAAACTCGCAGATCACGTACAGCTCACGTTACTTAGTCGGAGTGGCTCTTGCGCCGGTGCGCGACATGGCGCTGCTGGACCCCTTCAATCCGAGATCAGTCATCTTTCAGATCAATCGCATCAGCGAAGGCATAGCAACGCTGCCGGTGCTGCGCCGCGACGGGATCCTCGAGGAGCCGCGCAGGCTCACAACGCAGCTCCACGCCGAACTGACGACGGAGCGGGCGGAGACCCTTGACAATTCAAGAATTTTTGCGATCGAAAAGGCGATGTTGACGCTGGCGAATGCGATCGCCGCGCGATACTTCCTGCAGGGTGCCGCCCAGGGTCGAGCGGAAAAGATTACGGGTCTCGCGTGAACTACGCCATCACTCACCTCACGCGTTATATCTACGGCTCAACCGTCGAATTGACGACGGGGGCCCTGCGCCTTAAGCCGGTTTCTCGCGATAGTCAGGTTCTCGATTGGTTCATTCTCAAGACCGATCCCCCGTGTCTGCCGCCGGTGGAACGGATCGACCCATACGGCAATGTGGTCCTGAGCCTCAGGATCGAGAAGCCACACCGTGAGCTCACAGTCGAGGCTGGATCGCGCGTCGGCGTAGACCGGGCGCCGGTGCTCGAACTGTCGCCGCCGTGGGAGGCGGTCGCCGCGGAAGCGCTTGTCGTCCCGTCGATAGGCTTCGACAGTCCTGCGATCGGACTCTACCCCTCGCGAACAGTGTCGCTCTTCAGCGAGGCAACCGACTACGCGCGCATAAGCTTCCTCTCGGGACGCCCGGTCTATGAAGCTGCGATAGATCTGGCTCGTCGGATCCGCGCCGATTTCGTCTACGACCCCGAGGCGACGGAAGTGTCCACTCCGGCGCATGTGGCCTTCCAGCATCGTCATGGGGTTTGTCAGGACTTTGCCCATATTATGATCGCCTGTCTGCGCGGTCTCGGCCTCCCTAGCCTTTACGTTAGCGGTTACATTCGCACCGTTCCGCCGCCGGGCAAGGAACGACTATCCGGCGCCGACGCTTCGCACGCGTGGGTGTCCCTCTGGTGCGGGCGGTCGATGGGCTGGGTCGACTTCGATCCGACCAATGCGCTTGCCGTCCACAATGACCACGTCGAGGTGGCAAGGGGGCGCGACTATACCGACGCGTCACCGATCGTAAGTGTGGTTCTCTCGTCGGGGAGCCACGAGCTTGAGGTCGAAGTCGACGTCGTGCCCGTTTGAGCCGTCGCCGCTAGCGGCGCGTGCGAGGACGTGCTTAAAGGCCGAGGCGTCACGATGGATCCCGGACTATGGCTGAACATTCCATCCCCCATTTCCACAATGATTCAGGTGTCCCGACGATCAAGGTTCGGGTGAAGGAGTTCATGTGCACCGGCGCGAAGCCGCCGTTCGACCATCCGCATATCTTTGTTGAGATGGGATCGGACAGCGAGGCGATCTGTTCTTATTGCTCGACTCGCTTCGTTTACGACGGGACATTGAGCGCAATCTGCGCTCCCTTGGAGTGCGAGCTGCGACATGGCGGAAGTAATGAGGTTCGCGTGCGCGCCATCATCGCCGGCGCCGGCATTGGCGGTCTGGCGGCGGCACTCGCTCTGTCTCGGGCAGGCTTCGACGCGACGGCCTACGAGCGGGCCGCGGCGCTTGAGGAATATGGTGCAGGGTTACAACTCACTCCGAACGCCACCCGGATTCTGGCCCGTCTTGGTGCGCTCGATGAACTGCGAGAAGCAGCTATGGCGCCCGACTCTGTCGTCGCGTTGAGAGGATCGGACGACTCGAAGCTCATGCGCCTTTCGCTCAAGGACGCCGAGCGGCGTTGGGGAGCGCCCTATCTGGCCCTTCACCGGGCCGATCTGCAGCAGGCTCTGGCGCAAGTGGCAAAGCGCCACGACAAGATCCGCGTCAACCTAGGATCGACCGTCGCAAGAGCCGCCACTCAGGGCGCCGAAGCCGTCGTCGATATGATGCAAGGCGATGCGACGACAGAATACCTCGCCGACCTCGTGATTGGCGCGGACGGCCTCCGATCACGGGTCCGCCAGAGTTTCGCCTCGGAAGCGACCGACGGTCAAACCTTTACGGGACGCGTCGCGTTTCGTGCCACCATTCCAGCCACGCTTGTCGATCCAGATTGGACGAAGGCCCGCATCGTGCTGCGCCTTGGACCAAACGCCCATCTCGTGCACTACCCGCTCCGCAGAGCCTCGATTGTCAATGTCGTCGCGGTAATTGAGGACAATTGGCGCGGCGGCGAAACGGAGCACCCGTGGGACGCAGTCGCCGACCGCCCCGTCCTCGAGCGCGCCTTCACGGGTTGGTCGGCCTCGACGCGCGAACTACTTGCCGCTGCGACCAACTGGCGCGCGTGGCCGCTATACGTACGCCCGGCGCTCGGTTCCTTCGCGCTTGGCCGCGTCGCGTTGGTTGGTGACGCCGCTCATCCTATGGTCCCATTCCTGGCGCAAGGCGCGGCGCAGGCGATCGAAGACGCGGGCGCGCTGGGAACAGCACTGTCGCAAACGGACGACATCCCTCAGGCGCTGGCAGCTTATTCGCGGGCTAGAGTCGCCCGCGCTACGCGCGTTCAGACCGAGGCGTTGCGGCAGGGCCGGATCTATCACCTCAAGGGTCCGATGGCGGTTGCGCGCGACGCCACGATGCGCCTTCTGGGCCCCCGGCGGCTCAGCGCCCGCTACGACTGGCTTTACGGCGCCTGACGGTTGGAGGACGCGCCAGCCCGGGTGAGCGCCATCACCGCGCCGCCGGCCACGAGTCCCCAGAAGGCGCCGCCGATCCCGTAGATGGTCACGCCCGAAGCCGTAACCAGAAACGCCACCAAGGCAGCCTCGCGTCTCTTGCTGTCGGCCAGCGCGTTGTGGAGCGCCGAGCCGAACGGACTGAGCAAGGCGAGGCCTGCGACCGCTTCGACCAGGATCGGCGCGCCGGACGCAAAGGCGGTCACTGCCCCGGCGAAGAGCCCGAATACGATCGAGACCGCTCCCGCGGTCGCGGCCGCGATCCAGCGTTTGCCGGCGTCCGGGGACGCGTCGGGGGACGCGCACAAAGCCGCGACGATAGAGCTCAAGTTCACCGCATGGCCGCCGAACGGAGAGCACGCGAGGCTGAACGCGCCGGTCGTCCAGACGAGCCGTCCAGGATCCGGGCGGAAACCGTAGGCGCCAAGGACCGCTAGCCCCGGAAGGTTCTGCGACGCCATCGTGACGATGAATAGCGGGAGGGCGACCCCCACGATCGCCTGGAGTGAAAAGGTCGGCGCGACAATTTCTGGGCGCGGCATGATCGTCTGCAGATCGAAGCCCGCGAGCAGACCGCTCGCGGCGATCACGAGTCCGGCGACGAGCGTCGCGATCGGCGTAGCGTAGATGCGCTTCCATCGTGAGACCACTAGCCATGACGAGCACAATCAGCGTCGCCCCGATTGGGGCCTCGACCAGCGCGGCGATCAGTTTCAGGCAGAGGCCGAACAGGACCCCGGCAAGCATCGCGTTGGCGAGCGGATCAGGGATGGCCGCGATGAGGCGCCCGAAGGGCCGGATGAGCCCTGCCGCAATCAGGAGAATCCCGACTACGACGAAGGCACCGACGGCAGCGGAGAATCCTCCTGGTGTCGGCCCTGTCGCCGCCAGGAGCGCAGCGCCGGGCGTCGACCAGGCGACAAACACCGGCATGCGCAAGCCGATGCTGAGAACAATACCCGCGACCCCCATTGCGACCGACAAAGCCATTAGACCTGACGCAGCCTGAGCATCCGTAGCGCCCACCGCCGCGAGACCCTTGAGAACGACCGCGAAAGACGAGGCAAACCCGACAAAGGCGGCGACGACGCCCGCCGTGATCGGTTGCGAATCGGTTCGTGAAAGCATTGGAGTCAGCCTGATCAGGTCGAAACGACTTAGCTTACGAAAGCAAGACCCGGCAAGAAACACGCGGCGAGCAGGCGGCGAGAGCTGCCCCTCAGTGCAGTATCTGCCGCAGGAAGAGCTTCGTCCGCTCATGCTGCGGATGATCGAAGAACGGTTTAGGCGCGTTGATCTCTACGATCTCGCCGTTGTCCATGAACACGACCCGATCCGCGATCTGACGCGCAAATCCCATCTCGTGCGTGACGACGACCATGGTCATGCCGTCTCGGGCGAGTGCGGTCATGGTTTCCAGCACCTCTTTGACCATCTCGGGGTCGAGCGCGGAAGTCGGCTCGTCAAACAGCATGATTTTCGGATTCATGCAGAGCGCGCGGGCGATGGCGACCCGCTGCTGCTGGCCGCCGGAAAGTTGACCCGGATATTTCTCCGCCTGCTCGGGAATCTTTGACCCGGGCGAGCAACGTCATCGCCAGCGCTTCGGCGTCCCGCTTCGGCATATGGCGCACCCATATCGGCGCGAGCGTGCAATTTTCGAGAACTGTCAGATGCGGAAAGAGGTTGAAGCTCTGGAACACCATCCCGACCTCGCGGCGCACCTCGTCGATGCGCTTGACGTCTGGTGTGAGTTCCACGCCGTCGACAACGATGGACCCGCGCTGATGCTCCTCGAGCCGATTGACACAGCGAATGAGTGTTGACTTGCCCGAACCAGAGGGGCCGCAAACGACGATGCGCTCGCCGCGCAGGACGGTCAGATTGATGTTGCGCAGCGCGTGAAAAACGCCGTACCACTTGTGGACGCCGATGAACTCGACCGAAGCAGTCACTTTCGATCGCTAACCGGCTCACAGCCTGTGTCCCTGGGCGAGCGTGCGCTCGACATAGCCGCCAAAGCGAGCCATCCCGTAACAGAAGACGAAGTAGAACAACGCCGCGAAGGCGTAGCCGGTCGCCATGGTGGACGGCCCGCTCCATGACGGATCCTTGAAGGCGTTGTTCATGGCTTCGAGGAAGTCCGTGACGCCGACGATCGACACCAGCGTCGTGTCCATAAACAATCCGATGAAATTGTTGAGGATCCCGGGAATGACCATCGTCAGCGCCTGAGGCAGGATCACGAGCGCCATCATTCGCGAATAGGTCAGTCCGAGCGCCATCGCTGCTTCATATTGGCCGCGGCCGAGCAGTTGGAGGGCGCCCCGGACTTCCTCCGCCATGTAGGCGGCGGAGAAAAGCGCCATACCGATCAGTGGCCTCAGAAACCGGTCGGGCGTCCAGGCGCTGCTAGCGAAGAGCGGCAGCATCGTGTTCGCCATGAACAGGACGGTGATAAATGGCACGCCTCGGACGAACTCGATGAACAGCACACTCGCCAGTCGCACGACAGGCAATCGCGAGCGCCGGCCGAGCGCGAGCAGAACGCCTAGGGGCAGCGAGAAGACGATGGCGACTAACGCGGTCAGCAGCGAAACGAGGATGCCCCCCCAGAGGAGCGTGTCGACAACGGGCAAACCTAACGTGGGCGACCCGCGCAACAGAATGAAAACGACGACCGGATAGACGACGAAGAACAGAAGCGCGCCGAGCGTCCGCTTCGGCGCCGAAGGCCAGAGAAGCCAGGCGATCAGCAATGCGCCCATCGCCTCGACGGCGTCCGCCCGCCAGCGCTGAGCAATCGGATAGGAGCCGAAGCGGAGATAGGCGAGCTTGGCGCCGATGAACGCCCAGCAGGCTCCATCCTGATGCTCGCGGCACAGGGCGCCGTCCGGCGCGCTCCAGACCGCGTTCACGGTCGCCCAGCGGACGAGTGGCGGTAGGAGCCACAACGCAAGCGCAATGAAAGCCACCGTCGTCAGGATGGAGGCGAGCGAAGAGAAGAGATTCGTCCGCGCCCATGCGAGCGCCCCAGCGCCGAAAATCGGCGGCGGATCGACGGGCTCCGGCCGCTCGCGGACGTAGGAGACTGCGTCCGTCAATCTCAACGCTCCTTCAACGCGAAGCGCGCATTGTAGGCGTTCAGCGCGACAGCCACAGCGATGGAGATCGTCAGATAGACGGCCATGGTGATCGCCATCACCTGGACCGCCGCCTGCGTCTGGTTGAGCACCGTTCCGGCGAAAATCTGGACGAGGTCCGGATAGCCGACAAACACCGCGAGTGAGGAGTTCTTCACGAGATTGAGATATTGCGAGGTGAGCGGCGGAACGATGAGCCGCATTGCCTGCGGGATGACCACCAATTTATTCGCCAGCCCTGGATGCAGGCCGAGCGCCGCAGCCGCCTCGACCTGCCCTCGCGCCACGGCCTGAACGCCCGCCCGGACAATTTCGGCGATGAAAGCGGCGGTGAAGGTGACGAGACCGAACGCCAGCGCGGCGAATTCCGGAATCACCGGAACGCCCCCCTTCAGGTTGAAGCCGGAGAGCCTGGCCACATCAAGCGCGAACGGAGGCCCAGCGATCGCGACCGCAATCGCCGGTAGTCCGATGACGAGGCCCGCGGCTACGCGGCCGACGGGCGCCTGTGCGCCGGTCAAGTCCTGCCGACGCCGCGCCCAATGTCGAAAGACGATCGCCGCAACGACGGCTGCGGTCACCGCGGCGACGAATCCCCAGGCGCCGGCGAGCGGAACCGGCACCGGGAGGAACAACCCTCGATTGTTGAGAAAAATCCAATCGCCGAGAGACAACGACTGGCGCGGTCCAGGCAGCGATTTGAGGACGGCGTTATACCAGAACAGCAATTGCAGTAAAAGCGGTGTATTACGCAAGGCAGTAGTGTAAAGCAGGGCGGCCCGCGACAAAAGCCAGTTCGGCGACAGGCGGGCCACTCCGACGGCGAAGCCAAGCAGCGTCGCCAACGGAGTGCCGACCGCCGCGACAAGCAGCGTGTTCACCAGACCAACCCAAAAGGCCCGTCCGTAGTTCGACGTGGTCGAATACGGGATCAGGTGCAGGTTAATGTCAAAACCGGAGACCTCGTTCCAGAAGCCGAAACCCATCGGAATGCCGCGGGCCACCATATTCACATAGGCATTGTAGGCGCCGCGGATCAGCAGGGTGCCCAGAACCACAATCAGCAGCCCCTGATATAACAGCCCCCGTACCCGCGGATCGTTGAACAGCATTGCGTTCACGGTCTCTCTCTGTCCGACAGCTCAAATCGTTTTCCGATGCTGACGGACCCGGCCGCCACACGCAAGCCAAAGAGTTCCGAGACACGCGAATGGCGGCCGCAAGCCATTGAGATAGTTCGAAATCGACTTCGAAAGTGGAACGAGCGCTCCGACGCTCCCGAGACTGGTCCGGTCAAATTACCACATGTCGAGGGCGACGCGCGCTTCCTCGGACATACGGCTCTGATCCCATGGCGGGTCGAAAACCATGTTCACCTTGACGCCCGCTACGCCTGGCACGACGCCGACAGCATTTTCCACCCAGGACGGCATTTCGCCGGCGACCGGACAGGCCGGCGCAGTCAACGTCATGTCGATCGTGACGAACCGGCCGTCGTCAATGTCGACGTTGTAGATGAGACCAAGTTCGTAGATATCAGCCGGAATCTCCGGATCGTAGACTGTCTTGAGCGCCGAGACGATCGAACCTGTCAGCGCCTGCAGTTCCTCCGCCGCCATCTGCGAGGGGGGCTTCAGAACCGCCGACGGGTGCGCAGCGGTGGCGGAGGGCGCATCGGTCATCCTGCGTTCTCCCTACATGAAAAGCTTCTGCGCTCGATCCAGAGCGTCAGCGAGCGCGTCGATTTCATCGAAGGTATTGTAGAGGGCGAACGAGGCGCGGCAGGTCGACGTCACTCCGAACCGCTGCAAGAGGGGCATGGCGCAGTGCGTTCCGGCGCGCACCGCTACGCCCGACCGGTCGATGAGCGTCGCGATGTCGTGCGCATGCGCGCCTTGCATCGTGAACGAGAGGATCGGGCCCTTGCCCGGCGCCGTCCCTATGATGTTGAGCGAGTTGATTCTCGACAGGCGATCGTGCGCGTAGGCGCTCAGCGCCTCCTCGTGTGCGCGGATCCTGCCTAGGCCGATCCCCTCCATATAGTCGAGCGCAGCGCCGAGGCCGATCGCTTGCGCGATCGGCGGTGTTCCAGCCTCGAATCGATGGGGCGGTTGGTTGTAGGTGACCATCTCGCGCGTCACCTCCTCGATCATTTCGCCGCCGCCGAGGAACGGCGGCAGCGACTCGAGCAGTTCACGTTTGCCGTAAAGGACGCCGATACCGGTCGGACCATAGAGCTTATGGCCAGTCACGACATAGAAGTCCGCATCGAGATCGCGAACGTCGACGTCGAGATGAACGGCCCCCTGTGAACCGTCCACCAGCACCCGGATGCCGCGGGCATGGGCGATCCTGACGATCTCCTTGATCGGCGGCGCCGTGCCGACGACGTTCGACATCTGCGTGATAGCGACAATCTTGGTCCGGTCGCTAAGCGTCATCTCGAACGCCTCGATCGAGAACGACCCGTCGTCGCCGATCTCGACCCAGTTCAAGATGGCGCCATTCCGCTCGCGATGGAAATGCCAAGGCACGATGTTGGAGTGGTGCTCCATCACGCTCAGCACGATCTCGTCGCCGTTTCCGATATGCTTCCGGCCAAAGCTTGCGGCGACCAGATTGATAGCTTCCGTCGCCGAGCGGGTAAAGATGATCTCGTCGGTCGAGGCGGCGTTAAGAAAGCGGCGCACGGTCTCGCGCGCCGCCTCATAAGCCTCCGTCGCGGCGTTGGCGAGATAGTGAAGGCCACGATGCACGTTGGCGTATTCATGCTCGTAGGCGTAAGTCACGCGGTCGAGGACCGCCTTCGGCTTTTGTGCGGATGCGGCGTTGTCGAGATAGACCAGCGGCTTGCCGTAAGGGCGTTCGGACAGAATCGGAAAATCCTCGCGGATCTTGGCGACGTCGTAGGGTTCGACTGGGCGGACCATGTCGCTCACGCGTTCGCCTCCATTGTCTCGCTTCCCGTATTCGCGGCGGCACTCCGCCCTGCGAGCCAGTCGAAAAGGCGCGCCCGCAGCCTCTGCGCCAGCGCCTCCTCGTCAACTCGGGCGATCGCCTCCGCTCCGAATGCTTCGAGCAGCATCGCTTCAGCCTCGACCTTCGGGATGCCGCGCGTCTGCAGATAGAAAATCTGCTCTGGGTCGATCGAAGCGACGGTCGCGCCATGACCACAGACAACGTCGTCAGCGAAAATCTCGAGCTCTGGCTTAGCGTTCATCTGCGCACGCGGCGAAAGGAGCACCGCTTGCGATTTCATCGCGCCGTCGGTCTTCTGCGCGTCCGGGGCCACGACGACCTTACCCTGGAAGACGCCGACCGCGTCGTCGGCGACGATCGCTCGATAAAACTCACGGCTCACCCCGCGCGGCGCGGCATGCACGACCTTGAGGGTCGTGTCGGCGCGTCGGGCGCCGTCCAGCAGCGCCAATCCATTGAGCGCAATTTTTGCCTCCGCCCCTGCAAGCTCCGCGAAAATCTGACGGCGGCTCAAGACACCGCCCAAAACGAGGCCAAAAGCATTGAGCTCCGCGCCGCCTTCCAGAGTGATCAGTTGGCTCTCGAGATGCAGTTCGGGATCGTCACCGACCACGGCGATATGCTTCAGCTTTGCGCCCGGAGCGAGTTTCATCATCGTCGCGGCGTGCCGCTGAACGCGGCCCCGGGCACCGAGGAACGTCTCGACGACGGTGGCGCTGGCGCCGGCGCCCACCGCGACCACAGTCCAGGAATAGAACGAATAAGCGTCCTCGCCGACCGACACATGCACGATCTCAAGCGGGTCGCCGAGCGCCGTCCCCGCTGAGATCTCGATCGTCAGGCTATCGGGCGACATCGCTTCCACTAGCGACGCCATCGGATCTTCGACGGCGGAGGCGCGCCCACCACCGCTGGCGATGGCCGCTCCGGCCGGCAGCGAACCGCTGAGTTCGGGCTCGAACTTTCCGTTCACCATGACGAGTCGTGTGGGTCCGGTTTTGTCGCGGCCGGCAAGGAGCGCACGCACCGTCTCAATCGTCCTGCGATCGGATGCGGGCGCAATCGGCGCCGCATCCGACAAGGCGGCACGCAAATCGGTGTAGTGCCAGGACTCGACGCGCCGGGTCGGCAGGCCCGCAGCTGCGAAACGCTCGAAGGCCGCGGCGCGGCGCGGCGAAAGCGTTTGCGTCTTCAGCGCCCCGAACTGTCTGGCGATTGTGGCTTCCGCCGCCGATAGGGAAGATGCGCGAACGGACATCGACGCCTCACGCGGCCTGGGCGGCGAAGTCGCGATAGCCGTTCTTCTCGAGTTCGAGCGCCAACTCGGGGCCGCCCGTGGCCACGATGCGGCCCTTCGCCATTACATGAACGACGTCCGGCTTGATGTGGTCGAGAAGCCTCTGATAGTGGGTGATTACGAGGAAGCCGCGATTCGCACTGCGCAGCGCATTGACACCTTCCGACACGATTCGCAGGGCGTCGATATCGAGCCCCGAATCCGTCTCGTCGAGCACGCCGTAACGCGGTTCGAGCAGCGTCATCTGCAAAATCTCGATCCGCTTCTTTTCACCACCGGAAAAACCAACGTTGAGCGGCCGGCGCAGCATCTCCTGGTCGACCTTCAGCCTCTGCGAAGCTTCGCGAACCCGGCGCATGAACTCGGGCGTCGTCAGATCCGCCTCGCCGCGGGCGCGCCGCTGTGCGTTCAGGGACGCCTTCAGAAAGGTCATAGTCGCCACGCCCGGAATCTCGATCGGATACTGGAAAGCGAGGAATACCCCCTTGCGCGCCCGCTCGTCGGCCTCGAGGTCAAGCAGATTCTCGCCGTCGAGGAAAATCTCGCCCGACGTCACCTCGTAGTCCGGCTTGCCGGCGATCACGTAGGCAAGCGTCGACTTGCCGGAGCCATTCGGCCCCATGATTGCGGCCACCTCGCCAGGCCGCACGGTGAGAGCCAGTCCGTCAAGGATCGGGCTGCCATGAACAGATACGTGAAGATTTTTGATCTCGAGCATCGGGGGGACGCCTTAGTTCGTGGAGATGGAGAAGGCGAGAGACAGAGCGAAGACGTCACCCGACGCTTCCTTCGAGGCTGATGGCGATCAGCTTCTGCGCCTCGACCGCAAACTCCATCGGCAACTGCTGCAGAACGTCGCGGACGAAACCATTGACGATCAGCGCCGTCGCCTCCTCGGCCGACAGTCCCCGCTGCTGGCAGTAGAACAACTGTTCCTCCGAAACCTTCGACGTCGTCGCCTCGTGTTCGATGATGGCCGAAGCATTCTTCGCCTCGATGTAGGGCACCGTATGCGCGCCGCATTCATGGCCGATCAACAGCGAATCGCAGTTGGTGTAGTTGCGCGCGCCGGTGGCGAGACGGTGCGCCGAGACCTGGCCGCGGTAGGTATTCTGCGATCTTCCGGCCGACACGCCCTTGGAGATGATACGGCTCGACGTATTGCGGCCGAGGTGAATCATCTTGGTGCCGCTGTCGACCTGCTGGCGCCCGTTCGAGATGGCTATCGAGTAGAACTCGCCACGCGAAGACTCGCCGCGCAGGATACAGGAGGGATATTTCCAGGTGATCGCCGAGCCGGTCTCGACCTGGGTCCATGAGATCTTCGAGCGCGCGCCGCGACAATCGCCGCGCTTAGTGACGAAGTTGTAGATTCCGCCGCGGCCCTCCGAATCGCCAGGATACCAGTTCTGCACGGTCGAGTACTTGATCTCGGCGTCGTCGAGCGTGACGAGTTCAACAACGGCGGCGTGAAGCTGGTTCTCATCGCGCTTCGGCGCGGTGCAGCCTTCGAGATAGCTGACGTAGGAGCCCTTGTCGGCGACGATCAGCGTCCGCTCGAACTGGCCCGTGTTCTTCTCGTTGATGCGGAAATAGGTCGACAGCTCCATCGGGCAGCGCACGCCCGGCGGCACATAGACGAACGAGCCGTCGGAGAAGACCGCGGAATTGAGCGTGGCGTAGAAGTTGTCCGTCGAAGGAACCACCGTGCCGAGATAGCGGCGCACGAGGTCGGGATGGTTGCGGACGGCCTCGGAGAACGAGCAGAAGATCACCCCCGCCTTGCCGAGTTCCGCCTTGAAGGTCGTCGCGACAGAGACCGAATCGAACACGGCGTCGACGGCAACTCTCGGCCTCTCGACGCCCGCCAGGATCTCCTGCTCGACCAGCGGAATGCCTAGCTTCTCATAGGTGCGCAAGAGTTCCGGATCGACCTCGTCGAGCGACTTCGGGCCGGCCGCGGTCTTGGGTGCGGCGAAATAGTGGAGGTCCTGGAAATCGATCGGCGGATAGTCGACGCGGGCCCACTTCGGCTCGGTCATCGTCAGCCAGCGCCGATAGGCCTCGAGCCGCCACGCGAGCAGCCATTCGGGCTCTTCCTTCTTCGCCGATATGAAGCGAACGATGTCTTCGCTGAGCCCCTTGGGCGCAACATCGGATTCGATAGCGCTGACGAAGCCATATTTGTACGCGTCGACGTCAATCGAGCGGACTCGATCGACCGTCTCCTGGACAGCCGCCATAATCGACTTCTCCTCGCCTTGGCGGTTTCAAGGACCGCCGGTGGGGGGGGTCTTGCAAGAATCCTGCCCGGATGGCGTCCGGAGCAGGCAGCCAGAATATGGTCCTTCCGTCCGGCTTTTGCAATTGAGCAGCGGCTCAAAAGACCCGAATTGCGTCCATATTTAACACAACCATAACGTATTATCAACCTCTCGACGACCGGATCTCCGGGTCGCCGCCAATCAGCCGGGCGAACTGCCGGATCCGCGACTGCAGCCGCTCACCGCCGAGCGGAGCAAGATCTGCGGGAAGCGTAAGAATAACCTGACCTTTCCCGCACGCCAGAGGCGTGCGCGGCAGCACGCCGGGCATGGCGCCAGAGACATTATAGGCGACCCGCATGGCCGCGCCCAGGATGCGCGCCCGGTCGAGTTGACGCGCACTAACCAGCGAACGCGACTGCGGCGTGACAAAATCCTCGTTCGAAAGATGGCGATAGGCGGCCGCGAGCGCAAGAAAAGCACGCGAGGGGTGATCGACCCCGATGAACGCCGCATTCGCCACGAGATCGTAGGCCTGCGCGCCGCGATAGTCGGGATGGGCGCGCCAGGAAATGTCGGAAAGAAGACACGCAGCGTGACGCAATCGCCGGTCGTCGTCGGTCTCGTCGAGATGCGACGAGGCGATGAGGCGCGAAGTCCAGTCGAACAGTTCCTCGCCATGGGCCGGCGCGCGCGAACGCAGACGGTTGAACTCACGCGCCGAGGCAATGAGCGGGTCTTCGGCTTGAACCTCCGGTGCGAGCTGGGAATAGAGCAGGCCCTCGCGGACGCCGAGCACGGAAACGACGATCTCCTTGGGCGCCGCGACCCGAATAATCTCCTCGAGCACCGCCGCGCCATAGGCGAGGAGCGGACGCCGCGCCGCCGAAACCAATTCGATCGCCATCAGGGCGTCGACCTCGATCCGCTCGACGAGCCTGGCGAATTCCAGCGCATCGCCAGTCGGGATGACATAGTTGTGCATCACGTTCATGGGATACTGTCGCTGGCGCATGTGCAGCCGAGCGAGTGCCCGCCACGTCCCCCCGACGGCGTAGAACGTGCGTCCGGCCAAGCCCCGCAGCATCTTCACGCCGGCGAGCGTGTCGCGCACGATCCTAGCCGCCTTCTTCGGCGAGCGTTCCGAGAGATCCATCAGCGACAGGCCGCCCAGCGGCAGCGTCAGACCGGAATTGGCGGCGCCGTCTCTGACGTCGGTCAGTTCGAGCGAGCCGCCGCCGAGATCACCGACAATTCCGTCGGCCGCGTGGATCGAGCTGACGACGCCAAGGGCCGAGAGTTTCGCCTCCTGCTGACCACTGAGCAGGTCAATTCGGCAGCCGATGGCGCGTTCGGCCAGGGCGAGGAACCGCGGACCGTTCGCCGCGTCGCGGACCGCCGCGGTGGCCAAGCCTCGAACATCGGCGATTCGCATCGTGTCGCACAGCACCCGAAACCTCTGCAGCGCCGCGAGCGCCTTGGCGACCGCATCCTCCGGCAAGAGGCCGGTGGTGGCGACGCTGCGGCCCAGGCCGCAGAGCGCCTTCTCGTTGAAAGTCGGGGTCGGCGCCCGCGATTGGGATTCGTAGGCGACCAGTCGGACCGAGTTCGAACCGATGTCCACAATCGCGACCGGCGTCCCGGGCAACCGGCCCTGCGCTATATTGTCCGGCATGGATGACCTCGGCGGGGCGCGGCCCCGAAAATGACGCGGTCGTTTATCAGGCGCGCCCGCGCGGCGCCACCGCGAACAATTCGGTCAGAGCCTGCCCGCGCCCGGAAAGACTCGGGTTCGTCTGAAAAAACCGGTGGGCGTTGAACGGCTCCTCGCCTTCCGCCCGGACAACGCGGATGCTCGAGCCGTCGGGCAGAATCCGGAAGCTCTGCTCGTTATCCCTCAGATTGGCCTCCATGATCTGAGTGAGAACCTGTTCGTGCACCGTCGAGTTGAGCAGGGGAACCAGGGCTTCAACGCGCCGGTCGAGGTTGCGCGGCATGAGGTCGGCCGATGAGATGAACACCCGTGCTTTCGGGTGCGGCAGACCGTGGCCGGCGCCGAAGGCGTAGATGCGCGAATGCTCGAGAAACCGCCCGACGATCGACTTGACCTTGATCGTCTCCGACAGCCCCGGCACGCCGGGGCGCAGGCAACAGATTCCGCGCGCCACAATGTCGATCTGCACGCCGGCCTGGCTCGCGAGATAAAGGGCGTCTATGATCTCGGGATCGACCAGCGCATTGCACTTGAGCCAGATCCGCGCCGGCTTGCCGAGCGCGGCGTGGTCCACCTCATCGGCGATGCAGCGCAACAGAGTCTTCTTCAGCGAGATCGGCGAGATCGCCATCTGCTCGAGCCCGTCCGGCTCGGCGTAGCCCGTGATGAAATTGAAGATCCGCGCGACATCCCGTCCGATCGCCGGCTCCGCCGTGAAAAGCGAGATATCCGTGTAGATCTTCGCGGTGACCGGATGATAATTTCCGGTCCCGAGGTGGCAGTAATTGACCAGCGCCCCGCTCTCCCGGCGTACCACCATCGAGAGCTTCGCGTGAGTTTTGAGTTCGATGAAGCCATAGACGATCTGTGCGCCGGCGCGCTCGAGATCGCGCGCCAGGCGAATGTTGGCTTCCTCGTCGAAGCGCGCCTTGAGTTCGACCAGAGCCGTCACCGACTTGCCCGATTCGGCCGCCTCGACCAACGCGCGGACGATTGGGCTGTCGGCCGAGGTCCGGTAAAGCGTCTGCTTGATCGCCACGACATTGGCGTCGCGCGCCGCCTGGTTGAGGAACTGAACCACCACGTCGAAGGATTCGTACGGATGATGGACCACTAGATCCTTCTGCCGGATGGCGGCGAAGCAATCGCCCCCATGTTCCTTCACCCGCTCAGGAAAGCGCGGCTTGTACGGCGGAAACTTCAATTCGGGCCGGTCGATGGCGACGAGTTGCGACAGTTCGTTCAGCGCGAGCGCGCCATCAATCAGGACGATGCCGGATGGCACGACATCGACGTCGCCGGCGACGAAGGCGCGCAGCGATTCTCGGCATGCTCGCCTCGATCTCGAGCCGGATCACCGAGCCGCGACGGCGGCGCTTCAGCGCGGTTTCGTAAAGGCGGACCAGATCCTCGGCCTCTTCCTCGACCTCGATGTCGCTGTCGCGAATGACCCGAAACGCCCCTTCGCCAAGAACCTCGAAGCCTGGAAACAGCAGACCGATGAAGGCGACGATCAGGCGGTCGAGCGAAACAAAGCGCGCAGTCACGCCGATCGGGCCGTCCGGCAGCCGCACGAAACGCTCGACGCTGCTCGGAATGCGCACGAGGGCACTCATTGTTCGTCCGTCCTGCGGATTAAGCAGTTCGAGCGCCAGCGTAAAGCCGAGATTGGGGATGAACGGAAACGGATGGGCCGGATCGACGGCGAGCGGCGTCAGAATCGGGAAGATGTGCTGCAGGAAATGATCCTGCAGCCAGTCGCGCTCCCGACGGGTCAGATCGGTGACATCAAGCAGCACGATACCGCTGGCCGCGAGCTCCCTGCGCAGCATGCGCCACCGCTCTTGCTGGGAAGCCACCAGCGCCGCCACCCGATCGCCGATCCGCTCGAGCTGCTCTGCCGGCGCGCGGCCATCCGCCGAGATCTCGGCGACGCCCGACAGCACCTGCCCGACCAGGCCCGCGACGCGGACCATGAAGAATTCGTCGAGATTATTGGCGGAGATCGAGAGGAATCGCAGCCTTTCGAGCAGGGGATGGCTCGGATTCGCTGACTCCTCCAGCACACGACGGTTGAATTCAAGCCAGGACAGCTCGCGATTGATGAAGCGGTCCGGGGACGACATCAGCGGCGAGGGCGCCGCGGGCTCCGCGACGGCTTCCGCCGGGTCCGACTCCACGTGTTTCATCGCAACGCTTTGCGCCACGCTAATCTCCAGCTTTCAATCGCCCCATGATTGTGACGGAAATCGCTAGCCGCGCCAAGGCTGTTCACCCGGTCGCCCGGCCCGCCGTGCGCACCGCCCGGGCAACCGCGTCGAGCGCCTGCGGGTAGATGCGGTGCTCCTCGATGAGCACGCGGGCCGCGAGCCTCGTTGGGTCGTCGTCCGGCAGCACAGGGACTCGCGCCTGGGCGACAATTGGCCCCGCGTCGAGATCGGTGGTGACAAAATGGACCGTGCAGCCGTGTTCAACGCGCGTTTCGGCGAGCGCGCGTTCGTGGGTGTGTAGGCCCCTGAGGTCGGGCAGCAGCGACGGATGGACATTGAGGATCCGGCCGCGCCATCGCTCGACGAACGCGGCGCTCAGAATGCGCATGAAGCCCGCGAGGCAGATGAGTTCGACGCCCGCCCCGGCAAGCGCCGCCGTGATCGCGGACTCGAACTCTGGCCTGCCGGCAAAGCCCCGGCCGTCCAGCGCCCGCGCAGCCACGCCCGCCGCCCGCGCGGCTTCGAGACCAGCCGCCTGCTGCTTGTCGGACAGAACAAGCGCGATTTCGGCCGGGAAATCGCGATCGCGCGCGGCCTCGATCAGCGCACTCATGTTGGAGCCGCGCCCGGAGATCAGGATGCCCGTTCTCACTCGTCCCATCATAGTTTCAACCGCCCCCGCATCGTCACCCGGGGCCCGTCCGACGGTTCGAGCCTCCCGATCAGGATCGGGTCCAGGCCGGCTCGCTCGAGCGCCTTTCGCGCCTCCTCCACGCGCTCCGACGCGACGAATACGGTCATGCCGAAGCCACAGTTGAACGTCCGCAGCATTTCGGTTTCCGACACCGCTCCGACCGCCGCCAGCCAGGAGAATACCGGCGGCGGCGCGAAAGCGTCGAGGTCGAGCGCAACCATGAGCCCTGCGGACAGCACGCGGGGCAGATTGTCCGGGTAGCCGCCGCCGGTGATGTGGGCGAGCGCCAACACGCCGGCCGCCTTCTTGAGGACCTCGAGCAGCGGCCGCACATAGAGCCGCGTCGGCGTGAGCAGCGCGGCGGCGAGCGATCGCGACGAATCGAAGGGCGCGGGCTTCTCCCAGGCGACGCCGGAAATCGAGACGATCCGCCTCGCCAGGGAGAAGCCGTTCGAGTGAAGGCCCGAGGACGGCAGTCCGAAAACCACATCTCCGGCCTTGAGCCCGTGGCGCGGCATGAGCGATCCACGCTCAGCGGCGCCAACCGCAAACCCGGCGAGGTCGAAGTCGCCGTCGGCGTAGAGGCCCGGCATCTCCGCGGTCTCGCCGCCGATCAGGGCGCAGCCGGACTCGGCGCAGCCGTCGGCGATCCCCTTGATGACCGCCGTGGCGACCCGTTCGTCGAGCTTGCCGGCGGCGAAATAATCGAGAAACAGCAGAGGCTCCGCCCCCTGGACGACGATATCGTTGACGCACATCGCCACTAGGTCGACTCCGATCGTGTCGTAGATCCCGCTCTCGATTGCGATCTTCACCTTGGTCCCGACGCCGTCATTGGCTGCGACCAGAATGGGGTCGATGAATCCAGCCGCCCTGAGATCGAACAGGCCGCCAAAGCCGCCAAGCTCGGCATCCGCCCCCGGTCTTCGGGTGGCGCGGGCGAGGGGCTTGATCCGATCCACCAGGCGATTGCCGGCGTCGATGTCGACGCCTGCCTCGGCGTAGGTGATAGGTTTACGCATATCAGGCATCGCGGTTCCAGGACGAGGGGTGTCGCGACGGCGTAGTCGCTCGGCAGGCGAGGTGCAAGCGTGACGGATCGAGGCGGTTTCCCAACTTGAGCCCTTTCATGATAGCGTCCTTCGCCGATCGGCGCCCGTATTCGGGAAGGTTTGCGCGGCCGGCGGCGGCATTGGGGGACGACCAGCCGGACAAGGGCGGCGCAACCGGGCTTTGGCCGCCGGCGCCGGAGACGGCAGGAGTGCATGGATTTTTCCCGGATCACCAACAACATTCCCAATCTCATTACTTTGGCGCGGATGCTGATGACGCCGGTCGCCGTGATGATGATCGTGTCCGGCCGGTATCTCGCGGCCTTTCTGACGTTTCTGCTCGCCGGCGTTTCCGATGGGGTCGACGGCTTCATTGCGCGTCGCTTCCATCTGCGCACCGAGCTGGGCGCCTATCTCGATCCGCTGGCCGACAAGGCGCTCCTGATCTCGATTTATGTCACGCTAGCGATTTACGGCGAGCTGCCGGCGTGGGTGACGATCGCCGTCGTTTCCCGTGACGTTATGATTCTCGTCGCGGTGATCGTGTCTTGGCTGCTCGACAAGCCGGTGGAAATCCGCCCGGTCTGGGTGTCCAAGCTCAATACGACCGCGCAGATCGCGCTGGCCGGTTTCGCCCTCGGGGCGCGCGCCTATGGCGTGATCCCCTACCCTCTCCAGACCACGCTCGAATGGACAGTCGCAGTCACGACCGTGGCCTCGGGCGCGGTCTACGTCGCCCAGTGGCTCAATCACATGACGCGCCAATGATCCGGTCCGTCGACGCCTTCTCCCTTCTCGTTCCGAGCTATGAGGAGGGACTCGCGTTCTTCCACGACGCGCTCGGCTTCGCCGTCGTCGAGGACACGCTCCTGACCAGCGAGAAACGCTGGGTGGTGGTAGCCCCGCCCGGCAAACTCGGGGCCAAAATCGTGCTCGCCGTTCCAGCCGATGAACAGCAACGGGCGCGCATCGGCGATCAGACCGGCGGGCGGGTCGGATACTTCCTTCAGACCAGCGACTTCGATAGGGATTATCGCGTCCTGAGGGCGCGCGGCATCCGGTTCCTGGAAGCGCCCCGCCGCGAGCCCTATGGGATCGTCGCCGTCTTTTGCGACCCTTGGGGCGGCAAATGGGACCTTATACAGCCGATGGCCGCCGCCGATGCTCCTAATGTGAGACAATCGTCTTGAGCATCGAGCGGCAGATTCTGTTCTGGGGCATCCTTCTTGGGGCGCTCGGCTACGGGCTGAGCCTGCTTGGTTCGACTATCGCTCCTTTCGCCGCAGGAATCGCCCTCGGCTACCTCCTCGACCCGTTGGTCGGCAAGCTCGAGAAACTGGGACTCAATCGCCTCGGCGCGGCGCTGATCATTCTCGTGGCGTTCGCCGCCACGTTCGCGGTCGCCCTCATCGTGGTTGCGCCGATCCTCGGCAACCAGCTCATCAATTTCGCCCAAAAGCTGCCCGGTTACGCTATGGGCCTTCAGTCGCTGGCGCTCACCGAAGGGGTAACGCTGATCCAGAAATATCTGGGACGCTGGATCGACACGCTCGGCCTCGGCGAGCAGCTTTCCTCCGGCCAGATTCAGAAATCGATCGGCGACTTCGTCGCGCAGGGAGCGCAATGGCTCGTCAACGCTCTGCGCGGGCTGGTGTCCGGCGGCGCCGCGGTATTCAATTTTTTCTCGGTGCTGATCATCACGCCGGTCGTCGCTTTCTACATTCTGATCGATTGGGAGCGAATGATCGCCGAGATCGACAGTTGGCTGCCGCTCGACCATCGCGACTCCTTACGCAAGATCGCCCGCGAGATCGACGGCGCGCTGGCCGGATTCATTCGCGGCCAGTCGCTAGTCTGTCTGTTTCTCGGGCTATGGTACGGGATCGGCCTGACGCTCGTCGGACTCGATTTCGGCTTCCTGATCGGCGTCATCGCCGGGGTTTTGAGTTTCGTTCCCTATATCGGCTCGCTAATCGCGCTCGTCCTTTCGATCGCGGTCTCACTCGTCCAGGGCTGGCCAAGTCTGAAGCTGTTCCTTACGGCGCTCGGCGTGGTCGTGGCGGGGCAGTTTCTCGAGGGCAACGTAATTTCGCCAAAGCTGGTCGGGGAATCGGTCGGGCTGCACCCGGTCTGGTTGATGTTCGCCCTCCTGGCTTTCGGCCAGCTCTTCGGCTTCGTCGGCCTTGTCATCGCGGTGCCGACCGCCGCCGCCATCGGGGTGGTCGTCCGTTATCTGATCGGACTTTACCTCAAGAGCCCCTTCTATCTCGGCCGGGCGGCCAAGGAACCATGACAGAGCCGCGCCAGCTGACGCTCGACTGGCCCCATCAGCCGAGCTTTGCCGCCGAGGATTTCCTCCCCGCCCCGTCGAACCGCGAGGCGCTCGGCGCGGTCAACCGGTGGCCGAACTGGCCGAGCCGCATGCTGCTCCTCGTCGGTCCGGAGGGGTCTGGGAAAAGCCACCTCGGCGCGCTGTGGGCGCGGAAGGCCGCGGCGTTCGCGGTTGCAGCGGACAGGCTCGGCGAAGCGGACATCGCGGCCTGCTCCGAAAGCTCGGCGATCCTGATTGAGGACGCGGACCGGATCGGGGCGGCAGAGGAGCGGCTCTTCCATATCGTCAACGCCACCCTGCAGAGCGACCGCTGGATGCTGATGACTGGGCGCGCGGCGCCCGACCTCTGGAATCTCAGCACCCCGGACTTGCTATCGCGTCTCCGCCTCGCGCCGCTCGTGCGTGTCGGCGCGCCGGACCTCGAGCTGACCGAGGCGGTCTTGTTCAAGCTCTTCAGTGACCGCCAGTTGGTCGTCGAGCCGCGGGTCGTCGCCTATATCGCCCCACGCATCGAGCAGTCGCTGGCCGCGGCCCGCGCCGCCGTCGCGGCGCTGGACGCCGAGGCGCTGTCGAGGGGAAGGCGGGTGACGCGCGCGATGGCCGCTGAGCTTTTGCGGGAAGCGCCGGCGGAGGATGAGGCGACGTCGGCAGTACAATCCAGCAGAGAGGCCCAGGCCGGCAACGTGTGACGCCCGTCACAGCCAGAGCCGTCGACATATGAGGTAGTCATATAACTTGACTGACCAGTCAATACGTCGCCGGTCTGGGGCAATCCCTCGTCCGGCAGGCCGGCGACAATCAGGGCCTCCGAGCCCTTCTCGGGTTGGCTGGAGATCGCATCATGAAGCCGGAGACTTTCAGACGCGTCGCGAAGGCAAGCGAGCTGAGGAGAGGGACCGTTTGCCCTGTCGGCCGGCGGCGACGATATCGTATTGTTTAAGACTGGCGGGCGTTGGCGGGCATTCGAGGGCCGTTGTCCCGTCAAGGCGCGCTGCTCGGCGAGGGAGAGCGTGACCGAGGCGCGCTCGTTTGCCGGAACCACAGTTGGCGTTTCTCGATCGAAACCGGACACAGGGAAGGCGGACCGGAATGTCTGGCGTCCTGTCCGCTCGCCGAACGCGACGACAGCGTCTTAGTCTAAGCTTGACTTTGCCCATTTTTGCGCGCCTGCTTCAGAGGGCGGCCCAGAAGATCGAGGCTTCGGCGACGAGGCGCACGGCCTGTTCGGCAGGTAGCGCTGTGCGTCCAAAGGGTCCGAACGGCGCCCATCGTTCGTTGCGCAGCGACCAGTAGCGGATTTCGTAGAGATCGTCACGTCCAAGGGGACGCAGGCGTGCGATGGGAACGCCGGTTTCGGCATGGATGAGCGTGAAGCCGCGATTGCGCCGCTGCGCCACGACGGGGCCTGCGTCGAAAGCGAAGTTTTCGATGAGTTGGATGATGTCGTCGTCGGTCATGACGCCATTGTTGTGGATTGGCGCGGCGCTGTCCTTGTCCTGGTTTCGGGCCGAACCGAGTCGAAATGCCGCAGCCTGGGCTTGAAAGGCGTCAAGCCGTATTCACCGCGACTCGATTCTACCGTCGCGATGACCCGACATCGCCCCTCTTCCTCGTTCGCCGCGGCGCCGACGGCGCCGTCTTTCATCATCGCGCTGATGGCGCCCTTCCGAAGCTTTTTCACCGCGCCGGTCTGGGACCATGTGCTGGCGCTCGTCACCGGCATGACGCTCGCCCCGGGAAAGCGCACGGTGAGCGCCGCTCTGCGTGTCATCGGCCTCGGCCAAGCCCGCGATTTCGCGCGCTACCACCACGTGCTCAGCCGGGCGCGATGGAACAGCGCCGCCATCGGCCACAAACTGCTTTTAATGATCCTCGACCGGTTCTTGCCTGCCGGACGGGTCGTGATCGGCATTGACGACACCATTGAACGCCGCTGGGGCCACAAGATCGCAGCGCGCGGCATCTATCGCGATCCCGTGCGCTCCTCGCATGGTCACTTCGTCAAGACGAGCGGCTTGCGCTGGCTGGCTGATGGCCATGGTTCCCGTGCCATGGACTCGGCGACACTGGGCTCTGCCGTTTCTCACCATCCTCGCTCCTTCTGAACGCTACGCCGCCGCGCACCGGCGTCGCCACAAGAAGCTGACCGACTGGGCTCGCCAAGCCATACTTCAGGTTCGCCGATGGGCGCCCAAGCGCAGGATCGTTGTCGTCGCCAACTCCGGCTTCTCGGCGCTCGATCTGATCGCCGCGGTTCGCCGCCATGTGTGTTTCGTCACGAGGCTGCGCCTCGACGCCAATCTGTTCGCGCCGGCGCCGCCGCGCCGCCCTGGGCAGCTCGGACGGCCACCCAAGAAGGGACGTCCGCTTGCCAAACTCTCCCAGGCGCTCGGAAACAAAGCGACGCGCTGGACCAAACTGTCGATGCCCTATTGGTATGGCGATCAGCGCTGCATCCTCGAATTCACCACCGGAACGGCGGTCTGGTATCACCCCGGATTGCCGCCGGCCCCGATCCGCTGGGTGCTCACGCGCGATCCAACCGGCGTGCGGGATCCGCAGGCGTTCCTCTGCACCGACATCGACGCCACGCCAGTCGAAATTCTCGGTTGGTTCGTCCACCGCTGGTCCATCGAGACGACGTTCCAGGAATCCCGCGCCCATCTGGGCGTCGAAACCGGGCGGCAATGGTCCGATCTCGCCATCGCGCGAATGACGCCGGCGTTGCTCGGCCTTTGCTCGCTCGTGACCCTCTGGGCGGCCGATCCCACAGTCCTCACCAGCCTTCACCCCAGATCGGCCGCCTGGTATCAGAAACGCCAACCCTCCTTCAGCGACGCAATCGCCGCCGTTCGACGGCTGCTGTGGAGTCCGCCGACTTTATCGATGTCCCGGCTCGACTCGGATCGCGTCGAAATTCCGACCGCACTCTGGCAAAGACTCACCGAAACGCTCTGCTACGCCGCGTAAAATGGCCAAAGTCGAGCTGAGGACACTCCGAACAATAACTGCTACGGATGTGCCTGGGGCGGCCGTGGATTGATTGTGTAGTTCCATTCGGGATGGAAGGCGTCGCCGATGATGTTCAGCGCCTCCATCTCGGCATCGCTGACCTCATAGGTGCGAGTGTCGAGAGCGTACTGGACCGTCAATCCGGCTTTTGTGGTGGTCGCGCCGATCAGTTCGACGATCGTAAGGCGATCGGTCAGAGGCCGGCAGCGCCAATTCTGCGTGATGTGGCAGAACATGCGGTGCTCGATCTTGTTCCACTTCGACGTTCCCGGCGGATAGTGGAGAACGTGCAGGGCAAGGCCGGTCTCGTCGGCGAGTTTCTGAAGCTTGACCTTCCATAGGCGGACGCGCGCGCCGTTGGAGCCGCCGCAGTCCGCCGTGATCGTCAATTCGCGCCCGTCGGGCTAGCGCTGGCGCCCCATGCGGTCGAGCCAGCACCGGACGGATTCGACGGCGAACTCCGCCGTATCGCTCGAGATGCCGACGCTGACGAACCCGGCGTTGGCCGTCACGTCGTAGACGCCGTAGGGCGCAGCCTTGCCCAGGTCTTTGTCGATGAAATCATGCACGTTGACGTGGTCGGGCGAGCCTCTCGGACGCCAGTCCGATCCACCGTTCTTGAAATGGCCGATGAGCTCTTTCTTCTTCGTGTCGACGGAGATGACAGGTTGATGGTTCGCCTGCGCCGCGGCGACCTTCGCGTTGATGTGCTCGAACTGGGCGTCACGGTCGGGATGGTTCGAGCCTTCATGCGACTTGCGATTGAACTGGCGCGAATAGGCGAGTTTGACCAGTTCCTTGCGCACGGTGTCGGCGCTGACCGGATGGCCCGTCGCCGTCAGCGCTTCCGCGAGCTTGTCCATGCTCTTGGAGACCCAGATCAGGGGCCGCATGGGATCGCCCAGGGTCGCGGGCTCGACCAGCCGCAGGAGTTCGGGAACGAGGCCGGGATCAGCCTCGGCGACAGCCCGGCGTCCACCGCCGACGCGCCGAACCCTGCCCTCGGCAAGCGGTTTCGCCTCCAGATCGTCCTCGCCGCGATTGATCGTCGAGCGGGCAAGACCCGTGATCTGCGACACAACGGCCAGACCGCCCCGACCGGAGGTGCGCACCTCCGCCGCCGCAAACAACCGCCGCCCGCGTTCGTCGAGCTTGCTCCCAACAGTGTCCCAGCGGTATCGAATCGCGTCTTCGTCGATCATCAACCTCGCGTACGCCTGTCCGTCGAAATCCGGAATCCCAGCAAGCCGAGTCATTACGACACACGCCAACACCAGCGCGATTCAGTTATTGTGCGACGTGTCCTAAGGGTTAAAAGAGATACCGAGCAATATTTACAACTTGATCGCGGTCTTTGCTCTTACTCATAAATTCAACGTATTATCCGGCCGAGACAGATGTTGTGACTTTTTGACAGTTTTGTACGCTCAATCGCGGTAGGGACGCTCATTGCTGAGCGCCCCCCGCACAGATCCGTACGGGCCCGATTCGGGCATACGGCTCCCACCTCGGGTGTTTGACGGCGAAGCGCTGGCTTGGCCAAGGGTGGAGGATTTTCGGTTTGGGGAGCCAGTCGTCGGCCAGACGCGTGATCCGATCCCAGGTCATGCCGTCCTTCTGGCTGCGCCGCCGGAGCGTTTGCCGCCAAAGGTCAGTGACGAAGAAACGGAACGCGCCGAGCGCGCGGCTGTTGGTCGGCACGGCGTGGTAGTTGAACCAGCCGCGCACGACCTGTCCCAGCCATTTCCCCTGGACGGGGATCGGCTGATGCATGCGCCGTCGCAACTCCTGTTTGACGGCTTTCAGCCTCGCCCGCATGCGGTCGCGCCGGGACTTCCGGTTGATGAGGAAGTATCCGCGACGCGACTTGCCGCAGATGAAGACAAAGCCCAGGAACGCGAACGTCTCCGGCTTGCCGAGCCCGCGCCGCGTACGGTTCGCCGCCGCGAAGCGGCCGAACTCGATCAGGCGGGTCTTGTCCGGGTGAAGCGTCAGCGCAAACTCGCCCAACCGCTCACGCATCGCCTCCCGGAAGCGCCGGGCGTCGTCCTCGCGCTCGAAACCGACGACGATGTCGTCGGCGTAGCGCACGAGGATCATGTCGCCCGCGGCCTCGCGCCGTCGCCAGCGTTCGGCCCAGAGATCGAAGACGTAGTGCAGGTAGATGTTGGCGAGCAGCGGCGAGATCGCCGATCCCTGCCCGGTTCCCCTGCCGCTGTCCGTCACGACCCCGTCTTCGAGGATGCCCGCCTTGAGCCATTTCTCGATCAGGCGGATGATGCGTGGGTCGCCGATCCGGTGCGCGACGAAGCGGACCAGCCAGTCTCGGCTGACTTCGTCGAAGAACGACCGGATGTCGGCGTCCAGTATGAAGCTCACTTTCCTGCCGGTGATCCCGACCACGAGCGCGTCGAGCGCGTCGTGCGCCCCGCGCCCCGGCCGGAACCCGTACGAGAACCCGAGGAAGTCCTCCTCGTAGATCGCGTTCAGCAGCGTGACGACCGCTCTCTGGACGATCTTGTCTTCGAGAGCGGCGACCGCGAGCGGGCGCTGTCGTCCGTCCGGCTTCGGGATGTACACCCGCCGGCTCGGCAGCGCCCGGTAGGCTCCCCGGCGGAGACGGGCGTGCAGGTCCGCGAGGTTCTGCTCGCGGTGCGCCGTGTACTCCGTCCACGTCACACCGTCCGCGCCCGCAGCGGCGTCGTGCGCGAGCGCGCCAAACGCCTCCTCGAGCAAGTCGACGGTGAGATGGTGGAATAGCGCCGTGAACTTCTCCTTCTTCCTTTGCCTTGCGGCTTGCCGTATGCGGTCCAGCGCCTGTGACACGCTTCCCCGGTCCTGCGCCCGGCGCGTGCTTTGCTGGCCCGCATTCCCCTCGGCCCCCGCCCTTGGCTCCGCCGGCTCCGACCCGGATCGCTCCGCTTCGTTCGTCGGCCTCACGGCTACTATGGCGGGGTCTGACTTCTCGCGCCCGTTCGTCATCGGCTACGGCTCCTCGCCTTCCCGATGCGGACCGGCGACCTCAAGCCGCCGGCCAGACGCGAGATCTCCCGGTTCCCGTACAAGGAGCGTCTGCGCATGCCAGGGTCTCTGACCACGCCGGGCCGTCCGGGCGCTCGCGATGGCGCGCCCGTCCGTCTTGCCTTCCGCAGTGGGTACGGCGTCGGCGCCCGGGATGATTTCCTTTCGCGGCTCAATGGCCGGCCTGCGCCATCCCCTGCCGACGCTTCGCCGCCGGCCTCGCGGCCGACCACGCACGGCTCGGGGCCGATGTGGTTCGCTACTCCTTCATCGCGTCGGACTCTCACCGACTACTCCTTGCCGGTCTCCCGGCGCACACCGATTGAAATCACGACATGGGCGCCAGACCTGCAGCGTGTTGGCGTCAGTCCACTAGCTCCAGATTCTCTTCCGGCGCATAATGAGTTTCGCCCGGGCGACCGGCCCCGTTTCCGACGAAACCTTGACCCCGAGCGTCAGGCACACCCCCAAGGAGAAGCCGTCTTTGTCGAATCCAGCCCATTGCCGGCGAATTCAAGTCCCGTGCACGTCGCGGTCTCGTGAAACGGCTGTGATCGTGACCGCCGGACGCCATGGCGCCGGGAGATCCAAGTGAACGTTCCGGCCGAGATCGTCCGCAAGCCGTCGGTATGCCCGCACGACTGCCCTTCGGTTTGCGCGCTCGATGTCGAGGTCGTCGGCGGATGCATGATCGGACGTGTCCGCGGTGCGCTGGACCAGACTTACACGGCGGGGGTCGTCTGCGCGAAAGTCGCGCGCTACCGCGAGCGGATCCACCACCCCGAACGGTTGACCGAACCGCTGGCAAGGGTCGGGCCCAAGGGCTCCGGACAATTCACCCCGATTGGATGGGACGAAGCGCTCGACCGCGTCGCGGAAGCCTTTCTCGAGGCCGAGCGGGGCTTCGGGTCCGAAAGCGTCTGGCCCTATTTCTACTCCGGCACGATGGGCCTCGTAATGCGCGACGGGATCGAGCGCTTGACCCACGCCAAGCGCTATTCGCGCTTCCACGGCACGATCTGCATCGGGATCGCCTGGCCGGGCTATGTCGCCGGCACGGGGGCGCTGATCGGCGCCGATCCTCGCGAAATGGAAAAGTCGGACTGCATCGTGATCTGGGGGACCAATGCGGTCGCCACCCAGGTCAATGTGATGACTCACGCGGTTCGCGCAAGGAAGGCGCGCGGCGCGAAGATCGTCGCCATCGACATTTACCAGACCGAGACAATGCGGCAGGCCGATCTGGCTCTGCGCCTGCGGCCCGGCACGGACGGCGCGCTCGCCTGCGCCGTCATGCACATCCTGTTTCGCGACGGCCTCGCCGACCACGACTATCTAGAGCGCTTTACCGACGCGCCCGCCGAACTCGAAGCGCACGTTCTGAGCCGCGACCCGGCCTGGGCGGCGGCCATCACCGGCCTCGAAGTCGCGGAAATCGAAGCGTTCGCGGCCCTCGTGGGCTCGACGAAGCGAACCTTCTTCCGACTCGGCTATGGCTTCTCGCGCCAGCGCAACGGCGCGGTCAATATGCATGCGGCGCTTTCAATCCCGGCGGTGACCGGCGCCTGGGCGCATGAGGGCGGCGGCGCATTCCACAGCAACAGCGGCATATTCAAGCTGCGCAAGACGATGATCGAAGGACTGGATGTGCGTAACTCGCGGGTGCGCCGCCTCGACCAGTCGCGCGTCGGCGCCATCCTGACCGGCGAGCCGCAGGCGCTGAAGAACGGTCCGCCGGTCAAGGCGATGCTCGTCCAGAACACCAACCCGCTTGCGGTCGCGCCCTGTCAGGAGAAGGTGCGGCGCGGGTTCGGCCGCGAAGACCTGTTCGTCTGCGTGCACGAACAATTCCTGACCGACACCGCCCGCTACGCCGACGTGGTGCTGCCGGCGACGATGTTCCTCGAGCACGACGACCTCTACACGGCCGGCGGCCACCAGCATCTGCAGTTCGCGCCGAAGGCGATCGACCCGCCGCCGGGTTGCCGCTCCAATCACGAGGTGATCGCTGCGCTCGCCGAACGCCTTGGCGCCAAGCATCCCGCGTTCGCGATGACGCCGCGCGAGATCGTCGACTGGACGCTGCGAGAGTCCGGCTACGGCGATCTCGCAAATCTGGAGGCGCGGCGCTGGCTCGATCTCCAGCCGCCATTCCGGGAGTTGCATTTCCTCGACGGCTTTGGCTTCCCGGACGGGAAGTTCCACTTCAAGCCGGACTGGACGCATACGCCGCTGTCGAACGACGGTCCTCGCGGCGCATGGCGCGACATGCCCGTCCTGCCTGACCACTGGCCGGTCAATGAAGCCGTCGACGAGCGGCGCCCGTTCAAGCTGGCGACTCCGCCCTCCCACAATTTCCTGAATTCCACCTTCACCCTGACCGCGACCTCGCTGCTGCGCGAGCGCCGGCCTGAGTTGCTGATCAACCCGGAAGACGCTGCCGATCTCATGATCGGAGACGGAGACGTTGTCGAGATTGGCAACGACCGCGGGCGCACCCGCCTGCACGCGAGGCTGTTTGCCGGAGCGATGCGTGGCGTCCTCGTCAGCGAAGGGATTTGGCCGCCCTCGGCCTTTCTCGACGGCTGGGGCGTGAACGCGCTAGTCGGCGACGACAGCGTCGCGCCGTTCGGTGGGGTCGCCTTCCACGACGTGACCGTCTGGGCGCGACGGGTCTGATGGCAATGTTCACGCCCTTTATCTGCCGGAAGCCGCGGGATATACGGTCTCAAGAATCCGCGCCGATGTCGACTTCCCCGAAAAGAGCCACATGAGCATGAAGAAGCCATCCGGCCTACGATCCGACGAGCCTGAGCCAAGCTTGGTCGACATCGCGGCCATCGATCAGCTCGCCAAAATCATCTCGAAATACGATCTGAGCGAAGTCGAGATCGACCTCGGCGAGTTTCGCGTCCGCTTGGCTCGCGAACGCGCTGCGGCGGTTGCGCCTACAGGGCCGCTTCACGCGCCGGCGCCGCCGATCGCAACGCCTCCGGCCGCCGCCGAACCCGCGGCGGCGCAGGTCGACGAACTCGCCGACGCGGTCAGATCGCCGATGGTCGGGACCGCGTATCTTCGCCCGAGCCCGGAGGCCAAGCCTTTTGTCGAACTCGGCTCGACCGTGAAGCCGGGCGACAAGCTGCTGCTGGTCGAGGCGATGAAGACGTTCAACGACATCGTGGCCCCACGGGCCGGGAAGATTGTAAGCATCCTCATCGTCGACGGCGCGCCGGTCGAATACGACCAGCCCCTCATCGTCATCGAGTGACTGGAACCGCTCTCGATGTTCGACAAGATTCTGATCGCAAACCGAGGGGAGATCGCGCTCCGCGTGATGCGCGCGGCCAAGGAACTCGGGATCGCCACCGTCGCCGTCTATTCGACCGCCGACAAGGAGGCCATGCACGTCAAGCTCGCCGACGAGAGCGTCTGCATCGGGCCACCCGCACCGAAAGACAGCTATCTCAATATCCCCGCGATCGTCGCCGCCTGCGAGATCACAGGCGCAGACGCCGTTCATCCGGGCTACGGGTTTCTTTCCGAGAACGCCAGGTTTGCCGAGATCCTGGAAGAACACGAAATCGCATTTATTGGCCCAAAGGCCGAACATATTCGTCTGATGGGCGACAAGATCGAGGCCAAGCGCACGGCGGCTCGGCTCGGCATCCCGTGCGTTCCCGGTTCCGAAGGAGCGGTCGACAGCGAGGCGGAGGCCGTTCGGATCGCTGCGGATATCGGCTATCCGGTCATCGTCAAGGCGGCCGCGGGCGGGGGCGGACGCGGCATGAAGGTCGCGAACGATCCCGATGAACTCGCCAACGCGCTGGGCAACGCGCGGCTCGAGGCCAAGTCAGCTTTCGGCGACGGGGCAGTCTATCTGGAGAGGTATCTCGCCAAGCCGCGCCATATCGAGATCCAGGTGCTCGGCGACGGAAAGGGGCGGGCCGTCCATCTCGGCGAGCGCGACTGCTCGCTGCAGCGGCGTCACCAGAAAGTCTGGGAGGAAGGACCGTCCCCAGCGCTCAACGCGGGCCAGCGCGAGGAGATCGGCGGCATCGTCGCCCGCGCAATGGCGGAACTCGGCTACGTCGGCGCCGGAACGGTCGAGTTCCTGTACGAGGGCGGGCAGTTCAACTTTATCGAGATGAACACGCGAATCCAGGTCGAGCATCCGGTCACCGAAATGATCACGGGCATCGACATCGTCAACGAGCAGATCAAGATCGCGGCCGGTTCGCCGCTGTCGATCGCCCAGGAGGAGGTGCGCGTTCTGGGCGCGGCGATCGAATGCCGAGTCAACGCCGAACACGCCCGAACCTTCATCCCCTCGCCCGGCCGGATCACCTATTTTCATCCTCCGGGCGGCCTTGGCGTACGCGTCGATTCCTCAGCCTACCAAGGCTACGTGATTCCGCCTTATTACGATTCCCTAGTCGGCAAGCTGATCGTCCACGGGAGGACGCGCACCGAAGCGCTCATGCGGCTGAGGCGGGCGCTCGACGAGTTTATCGTCGACGGCATCAATACGACGCTGCCGTTGTTTCGCGCGCTGGTCCGCAATGCGGAGGTCCAGAACGGTCAGTACGACATTCACTGGCTGGAGGGATTTCTAAAAACCGAACCGGAGATGGAGGAATAGGCCCAGGACACACGTCAGCTCGCGCTCATCCTCGCCAATCCAGCCTTCACGTCCGCGTTGCCGGGGTTAAGAGAAGCGGCGCTGCTATAGGCCTCAATCGCCTTGGCTCGGTTGCCAAGCTTCTCATAGGCAAGTCCAAGGCCAGCCCAGGCGTCGGAATTGCGATCATCGACGTTGAGCGCAGCATTGAAGTCATCGACCGCCTTCTGCCACTGACCGGTCGCGATATAGCTCTGCCCGCGCGCTTGGTAGGGGGCGCCAGCGAAGGGATCTCGGTCGATGGCGTTGTTGAAATCAGTGATCGCCTGGGCGTTGTTTCCTTGGCGCTGGTAGATGAGGCCGCGCGCGTGATAGGCTTGCGCCCCTTCCGGATTGAGCCGGATCGCCTGATTGAGATCGGCAAGCGCGGCGTCGTAATTGCCGTGGGCTCGTTCGAGATTGCCTCGCCCCAAATAAGCCGCGGCGTCATTCGGATTGGTCGTGATCGCCTGATTGAAGTCCTGCATCGCCAGGTCGTCTTGCTTCCGTTGGCGATAGGCGAGCGCGCGGTTGGTATAGGCGCCAGAAAAGTGCGGATCCAATGCGATGGCGTGAGAAAAATCGTCGACCGCGTTCGAGTACCGGCCGAGCTTGGCGTAAACGACGCCGCGCGTGTTGTAAGCCGAAGGATCGCGTGGATTGCGTTGGATGATCTCGGTCAGCGAATCGATATTGCCGGCGTTGGATTCCTGTGCCTTCGGCCCGGCTTCAACCTCAGCGACCTTGGCCGACGAGCCCCCGCCGAGCGTCTCGCTGCAAGCGCCCAAACCCAGAGCGACTGAAAGGACCAGGGCCGCTTTTATAAAGGCCGGTCGCACCACAACCCTTCCGTTCATCATCCGCAGACTCCGCCGCGTCCCGAACGCCGACGCAGATCCTCCATCATGCCAAAAGCGGGGCCAACAGCAAAAGCCCCGCCTCGTCCCGGCGGGGCAGAACCCCTCTCCAAGGCGCGCTCACAACAGCGCGCGCTGACACCGGAACTAACTAGCTGCCCGCGTCGGGCCAGGGACGGGCTTGGCCTTGATGGGCAGCAGACCCTCGCGCTGCAGCTTCTTGCGGGCAAGCTTTCGCGCGCGACGCACCGCCTCCGCCTTCTCCCGCGCCCGCTTTTCCGACGGCTTCTCGTAGTGGCCGCGAAGCTTCATCTCGCGGAAGATCCCCTCCCGCTGCATCTTCTTCTTGAGCGCTTTCAGGGCCTGATCGACGTTGTTGTCGCGAACGAGTACTTGCACGGGCTATCCTGTGTTTTGAGGCCGGGCCTCGAAAACCTGTGATTTGACGAAAAGCAAAGTGGAGCGCCTTCCCGGGAGAAGGCCCGTCCAACCGCGAGGCCAATATCAGAGCCGGGCCGCCCTGTCCAGCGCGGCGCGTGTCGCGGAAAGCCTACATCGCCGCGTGATCCGTTCAGTCGATTCCCCTGGTTGCCCGTCCCATCAGACGACGGCCCTCGATCCACTGCCAGAGAATCAGGCCTGGCACGCCGAGAGCGAGTTCGCGCACCCGCTTCGACAGCGAAATCGCCAGCGCCACGTCCGCCGGCAGCCCGAATAGGTGACCAAACAGGACGAAGGCGCCTTCTTGCGCGCCGAGCGCTCCAGGCGCTAGGAACGCGGCGGCGCGTACGGCCGAACTGAGGCTCTCCAGGACAAAGGCGTCCACCACGCCGAACGGCCGGCCGAGAAAAAAGAGGACAAGCCAAACCTCGCTGGCGCCGACCGCCCAGCCGGCGAGACGTACGAGGCCTGCGCCCGACAAGGCCGCCTTGCGCCGGTAGGTGGAGACGATCGCTTCATCGACCTTCGCCGCCCCTCCTTCGAGATTGGCGAGGCCCTGTGCGGGCGCAACGCGGTGAACGAGCCGCAGGAGGGTTGCAAACGGACTGCGATGCTGCGCTCGAAGGAAGCCCGCAATCAGGGCGACGAACACAGCGAGGCCGCCAAGCAGCGCGTAGGCCAGATCGAGCGCACCGTCTCCACGGTTTCGGGCGAGGAGCAGCACAACCCCGGTGAGGACGAACACGAGCTGGGTCGCCACGCCGACGGTCGTGTCGGCCACTACGGACGCAGCGGCGTCCGCAGCAGGGAGACCGCGCTGGGCGAGAAGTCTCACACTGGCGAGATCGCCGCCGACCCCTGCGACCGGCAGGAGCGAGTTGATCGACTCGCGGATCCAGCGGATCCACAGGACCGTCGCCACCCGGGGCCGGCTCGCAGGCCGTATAAGCGCATGCCAGGACACCGCGCTGAACACCAGCGGGATGATATGGAAGAGGGCGATCGGCGCCAGGCGCCATCCAAGAATAAGCATGATCCGGCCCACGTCCTCCGCGCCGCTGTTGACGATGAAGAAGATGAAGAGCGCGAGCCCGAGAAGACCGGCGACTTGGATCGATGTCCGAATGCTAGACCCCCGGGCGGCGGCCTGCGTGAGCAGGGCTCAGAGCCAATAAGTGCGCGAACCCGCCCGGTCTATCGCGAATTGTTTCGATCGCCTAAATCGGGGCCGCTCGGGTCCCCATGCCTGAGGCAGCGATTCTTCCTCGCCCGCAGCACCGTAGCCGCCGACGGCCGGCCGCTCGTCAGCGGAAGCCGGACGGCCGCGCCGGGCCTCTTTGCCTGTGGCGCGATCGCCTCGACCACTGGCCTGTTGGGGGAGATCGACGCCGAAGGGCGCCGCATCGTGAATGTTGTCGCCAAGCATCGCCAGCCGCGTGCGTGAAATGCCAATTGCCCACACCGCGCCGAAGGGCCACTCTTTGCGCTTGCCGGCCCTGGGACGCTCGCCATCCCTTGAGCCGGGTCAATCTCAGCCGTTGCGACGGAGACGACGATGAAATTCGCCCTGCTGCTCGCCGCCGCCGCAGCCGCGACCGTCCACGTCCCCGCTCGTCCTCCGCCCCCGCCGCCAATTCCGGTCACCCCCGAGAATTTCCCGCGCGCCGAGTCCGATCTCCATTTCGCCGCCCTCGTGAAAGAGGGCGGCTTGGGCAAATTCGTTCATCGCCGCGATCCGATCGCGCTCGACCATCAGGGCGTGACGCGTATGAACCGGGATACGCTCTATTCCGCGGCGTTGTTCGATCTCGCCGCCGGGCCCGTCACCATCACGCTGCCCGACGCCGGCAAGCGCTTCCTGTCGATGCAGATCGTCGACGAGGACGGCAACACCGTCAAGGTCGTTTACGGACCCGGCCCGACCACCCTGGCAAAGGACGCTGTCGGCTCGCGCTACGCACTTGCGGCGGTCCGGATTTTCGTCGACGCCGGCGATCCGAAGGACGTCGAGGCCGTCCGCGCGCTCCAGAACGCGATCAAGATCGAACAGCCCGGCGGTCCCGGCGCGTTCGCCGTGCCCAACTGGGATGCGACCAGCCAGGTCGACGTCCGCACCGGCCTCTTGGTCCTGGCCGAGACTCTGCCAGACGCGAAGGGGCTCGCCGGCCCGCGCGGCGCCGGCGATCCGGTGCGGCGGCTGATCGGGGCCGGCGCCGCCTGGGGCGGCCTGCCGCAGACGGACGCCCTGTTCGTCAACGTCGTCCCCGACCGCAACGACGGCCAGACCGTCTATCGCCTCGCGCTCGAGGACGTGCCGGTCGACGGCTTTTGGTCGGTCAGCGTGTACGACGCCGACGGCCGGTTCGCGGCAAACCCGCAAAAGGCCTATTCCGTCAATTCCGTGGCGGCTCAGCCGGGGCCGAGCGGCGCAATCGTCGTGCAGTTCGGCGGCTGCCACGGCCATGTCGCCAATTGCATCCCGACGCCGCCCGACTGGAGCTACATCGTACGCCTGTACCGGCCTCGCGCCGACCTCCTCAGCGGCGCGTGGACGCTGCCAACGGCGCAGCCCGCGCCTTGATCGCGGCGCCGGCGGAGAAGCTTCGATCGACCCGTCGAAATCCCGGGCGCAGATTCAATGTTTTCAAGGCCTTGCCGCAGATTTTACGGGCGACCGTATCCGGCGCCTCGCGATGACCGACCAAGGACGCCATCCAGGGCTTTGCGAAGCGGCCCCGTCGGCCAGGAAGCTTCGGCGATCGACGCGCCGAATTCCGGGCACGAAATCAATGTTTTCAAGGCCTTGCGGCCAACATTCCGGGCGATCGCAGCCGCCAACGTCGCAATGCCGCGGAACACGGGCGTCCGTGGTCGCGAGCGACGCGACAGGCATCCGACCCGCGAGGCTCAACTCCCGCGTCGCAGGGCCGGGAAGGCGGCTCTCCCCGAGGACCGATCTTGCGAGGTTCGCCTCCTTCCGTTTGATTCCGACCTGAAGACGAATATTACCACAAATGTGGAAGTGTTGTATATCGTTTGTTCTAACTCATGGCTAGAACGCGGCGAGCGCGGCAGCCTTCGTAGGGCAAGCGGCCCTAGCCAGTCGTCAGGGCGCATTTGACGAATACGAGGCGGCTGCGAGGCGCCCACCGCACGACAGCAAGGGGGAGCAGGAATCCCGATCAGGAGACAAGAACGGCCCGAACGCGCCGCTTTTGTGGGTCGCGAGCAGTTAAGCAGGGAGAGCCGCGGTCCCTCCTCCTCGCTTGCAAGGAGATGGTTTTGGGCGGGGCGGAGGGCACACGGCCAAACGCCAAGGCCCCCTGACCCGCTCGCGCGCTCACGTGGGGCGAGGGGCCTTTGGCGTCCCGCCCTGCACATGATCGAGCAGCGCGTCGCGCACGAGGTCGGGCGCGTCATGAATGATCCAGTGGGTCGCCTGAGGCAGGTGGCGGACGCGCGCATTGGCGCAGAGTTCGCGCTTTCGTCGGCGAGTTTCGGCGCGGCGAACTCGTCCCGGTCGCCCCATTGCACCAGCGTCGGCGGGATGAGGCTTCGGGGCGTGGGCGTCGCCGGCTCGTCGACGTAAAGGGCGCGATACCAATTCAGCATCCCCGTCAGCGCGCCGGGCTGGCGCCACGCCCCGCGATAGACGTCGAGCGTCTCGCCGGCAAAGGCCTCCGGCCGCGCCGAGGACCGGAAGGCCCGCGCCAAGCCGGCAAAATTGCCGAGCCTGAGCCCCATCTCCGACAGCCAGGGCAGACGCAGGATCTGCACATAGCGGCTCTTGTTGCGTTGCTCCGGCTCGTCCCGTATCGCCTTGAGCCAGAGGGCGGGATGGGGCGCCTGGATCATCGTCGCGCTGCTGAGGCGTTTGGGCTCGAGGCCGGCCATGATCCAGACGACGGCTGCGCCCCAATCGTGGCCCGCGACATGGAAACGTTCGCGGCCCAGCGCGCTTGCGAGCGCAAACACGTCGGCGGCGGCGAGGTCGAGCCGGTATGCGTCCGCGCCCTCCGGCTTGCTCGACAGATTGTACCCGCGCTGGTCCGGCGCGACCACGCGAAAGCCGCGCTCGGCGAGCGGCGCGAAATAGGCGCGCCAGGCGAACCAGAACTCCGGAAAGCCGTGCAGCAGGACGACCAGAGGCCCGTCCTCGGGGCCGGCCGAGGCGCAATGGAGCGTGACGCCGTTGACCTCGACAAAGTTGAACGCGAGGAGGGAGTCCGGCATTGCGCTCGACCCTTTATCGTAGCCCGGCTCAAGCGCTCGCCGGGCTCGGCGGATATTGCCCCCATGCTTTTCCAGCACGTCTTGGGGCCTCGCTCAAGCTGGCGCGCGAAATAATCGCCGTCAACTCGACGACGGGTTTCGGACCCACCCGCGATTTCCCCCTTCCCCCGCCGGCCGGCGCTTCGCGTCGTCCTGTGAGAGGCGTCACGCCGTCGTCACCCAGCGTAGCGTAGCCACTGTGAGGGTCTGAACGATCATCGCATGGAGGAACGGATGCCAACGAATCAGGGGCGCAATCCGCACGTTTTTGGACGACAAAGGCCGTCGGCGACCGGAGCCTGGCCGATCCACATGGCCCCGGACCGCGACACGCATTTCCGCGACCTCCCGCAGCCGACCGGCCCCGCGCCGTTTCATCTCGACCTGAAGGACATCGTGGCCAAGGACCTCTACAGCGCCATTCTCTCCGACAAGAAGATGACCTGCCACATCAATGGCGACATGGGCGGAATCAAATACGGCGTGCCCCAGGAGCTTGTCGCCAAAGGTATGGAGGCCGACTTTGACCCGAAGGACACGCCAAGCGACAATCCCGCGTTTCTTTACATTACCGGCGACTGCGTCTACTTCAACGGTGAGGTCTCGCAGTATTATTCGCAATTCTATGAGCCCTATACGTTCTACAATGGGCCGATTTTCGCCGTCCCCGGCAATCATGACGGCGAGAACCTGCCCGACGGCAATACGCTCGACGGGTTCCTGCGAAATTTCTGCGCGCCTCAGCCGGTAAAACAGCCGGAATCCGGCAATTCCCACCGGACCGCGATGGTTCAGCCAAACGTTTATTGGACGCTGATGACACCGCTGGCGAATTTCGTCGGCCTCTACAGCAATGTTCCGGAAGGCGGCGAGATTCGGCGCCGCAGACGGACTGGCTGGTCAACGAGCTGAAGACCCTGGAGCGCGACAAACCGCTGATCGTCGCACTTCACCATCCGCTCTATTCGGCGGACGACCACCATTCCGGCAGCACCTACATGAAAGCCGCGCTCGAAGCGGCGTCGACGGCAGCTGGCCGCCGGCCGGATATGATTTTGGCCGGCCATGTTCACAATTACCAGCGCGTCACCAAGAGGGAGCCCGACGGAACGATCCTGCCGCAGATCGTCACCGGCGCTGGCGGATATCACAACCTTCATCACATCATGCATGTTGATGGAGACAAGCTGATCCCGCCGGTAGACTTCCATAACAAGCAAAACGATTCGGAGGTCGTTACACTGGAAAAATTCTCTGATGACCATCACGGTTTCCTGCGGCTCGAATTCACGCCGGAATTGGTCACCGGCCGCTATTACACCGTTCCGAGGCCGCAAGAGGCCTGGAGCAAGCCGTCTCAACTGCTCGATTATTTCGAATTCGACTGGAAGCAAAAGGCGTACAGGCGCAACACCCTTGATACGCCGGCCTCGGCAACCCCCTCAACGACATCGCGCAAGCGGAAATGAAGGGCGCTTCCTGCGTAACGCGACCCATGACTTCCCCGGCCCGCCGTCCCGCCTGCGGCGCCGCGCCACGAGGCGCGATCAGCGTTTCCGTCGGCGCTCAGGGGGCTGCAGGAGTCGAATAATCGCCGACAGGCAGCTTCAGCTTGCGAGCATTTCCTCCACCCAGGCCGGGACGACGTCGCTCGCCGGCCCGTAGCGGGCTTCGTCGAAGCAATGGGCGTTGTCGGCCGCCTCGAGGTTGATCTCGCAGGTCGGCACGCCATAGGCGCGCGCTTCCGCCACGAACCCGGCCGCCGGATAGACGGCGCCTGACGTCCCGATCGCGACGAAGAGTTCGGCGTTGCGCAGCGCCCAGTCGATGTCATTGAGATGCAGCGGCGCCTCGCCGAACCAAACGACGTCCGGACGGAGCGCGCCGGGGAGCGCGCAGTCGGGACAGGCGTCCTCGACGGTCAAGTCGCCCGGCCACACCGACGCCGCCTCGCAATTCTGGCAGCGCGCCTTCAAGAGTTCGCCGTGCATGTGGAGGACGCGCTGCGAGCCGGCGCGCTCATGCAGATCGTCGATGTTCTGGGTCACGAGGGTCAACTTGCCGCCACGCCCCGCGAGTTCTCGTTCGAGCCGCGCCAGCGCGACATGCGCCGCGTTCGGCTTCGCCTCGAGGAGATTGCGCCGGCGTGCGTCGTAGAAGGCGAGCACCTTCTTCGGATCGAGTGCGAAAGCCTGCGGGGTGGCAAGTTCCATCGGATCGAACCTCGCCCATATCCCTTCGCCACGCTTGTCGCGGAAGGTTCCCAGTCCGCTTTCGGCGGACACCCCTGCGCCTGTGAGAATGAAGATGTGCCGGATCATGCGCTGGTTCCTAATGTCGTCCGGGCCTGACGACAATCGAACAGAACGGCGCATTCCGGCGGGTCAGCGCCGCCGCGCAGACTCCGGTGCAATGTCGACGTCGGCTGCGTCCGCGTAAACCGTTGCGCGGATCACCCGCTCGGTCGTCTCCTCGAGGTACGCCTGAAGGTCGGCGTGGAGATCGTGAAACTCGCGCCAGACCACGGCCTCGAAAGCCTGCTTCGGCGCCTTGACCATTACGGTCGTGTGACGCTGGCCGCCACGGCGGAAAGGCCTGAAGCCGTGGCGCCGGCACAACGCGACAAACAGCCGGACGGACCACATGTCCGGCATCGCGAACTTCATCTCGATCGGCCGATCGAGCCGGGCGGCCTCCTCGAGCTTTGCGCGCAACCGCGCGGCCGCGGCGCCGGCGGCGTCACGCTCGCCCGCCGTCGCGCCGCCGACAAACAGCGCCTCGACTTTCCTCAAACGCTCGCGAAGCTGGTCCTCGATCGCCATGCCAATTCTCCTCAAAAAGAGGCAGCCATCGCGCCGGCCGAGGGTCAATGCGAAGGGGGAGCGTTGTCCACATGCAATGCAGAGGTGATCGGACTCGCGAATGCAGGTGCGAGGATTCCAGGTCAAATCGCTTTCGGCGGACCCGCCTGCCGAAGGTCGCGTTCGCCGTATGTCGGCTGGAAATGCCGATGGGCGCAGGAAAATGGCGTTCCGTGATCGGGCTGCGCCAAACTTCGTGACTGCCGCGCCTCTGCCGCACGAATTCGCATCCCGCCTTGATCAACAAGACGCGCAGCGGACGATCGAACTGCGGCGCCATTCACGCGGCCGCGGGAACCGCTTCGCGCATCGCCAGCGCCTGAATGAAGATGAACTCGGGGCCACGCCGGGATGATTTTCCGGCACGACGTCGACAGCCATTCGCGAGATCTTGTCGAGCAATTCATCGAGCATTGGCGCGTCCGCGGCGGCAGGAATGTCGTCGCAATGCCCGCTCCACACGCCCGCTTCCGGTTCCCAAACCGCAGACACCGTGAAGATGATCGGCTTGATCATCCCGTTCTCTCGCGTTCGGCCTCATGCTCGTGCGCACCCTTAGCTCTCGACCGCGGGAACGGAAAAGCCTTGGCGACCAGGAGGTCGGGTCGGCACGCGTCGTAATGGGCGAGCACGGCGCCGGGGTCGCGCGACGCCCTGCGACGTCGCGAGTTTCGTCGAACTCGAACTTCGCCCCGGCGCCTGCGTCCTGTCGCAAACTGTTGCGGGCAAGCCCTCGGCTGGGACCCCACCCCCGGCCGGGCCAAGACGAGGCGAACATCAAATGGCTGCCTTGGCCGTCTTTGCAGCGGCGCGGAGCTGAACGGCATCAGCGTCCCCCCGTGGCGAGCCAGATCTGCACCACCGCGGCGATCAGTTCGGCGACGATCAGAATGATGATCGCCCATTCGAGCCGGGTCGCGCGGTCGGCGTCGATGATGTCGGTCAGCGCATGCGCCGTCTCGACGATCACGTCGAGCTTGCGCTTCAACACGCCGGCGCGCTCGGAAAGCTCGTACTCGTCCTCGAGCCGGGCGTAGAGACGCTCCAGGTCGGGCCGGTCCCACAGCACGTCGGGCTTTTCCTCGACGGCGACGCGGCCGGAAACGCGGTGCTGGACGAGCAGCGCCTGGCCGATCAGGCGCAGCATGGCGCGGCGGCGGAAAGGCGTTGAGCCGGTCGCGGCGAGTTGGGCGGCGAAGGGCTCGATGACGTCGAACACCTTGTTGACCTCGCGCTCGTCGCGCGCCAGCGCCACCGACTTCGCCAGCGCGTCCGCGACCACGAGAAACCGCTGCGGCGACAGGTCCTTGATCTGGATCGGGCCGCCGGACGACTTCTGCTCGTCGCCGACCGGCGAAATCTCGAGCAAGGCGGTCTCGTCGTCGCCTTTCGCGCGCTCGCCGCTGACGCGGGTCGCCAGCCTCGCGAGCGTATCCTCCTCCTCGAGCGGCGTCAGTCCGACCATGACCGCGACCCCGAAGCGGAACAGGGCGACGACCCCATGCGCGCCGACTCGAAAAGCGAGCGGCAGCAGAGAGATCGTGTCGGGCCGCTCGAGGCCGGCCGTGTCGATGCGTTCGCCCACGATCAGGGCGCGGGCGGTCAGGCGGGTCGGCGCCTCGACGATAGGGATCACCTCGCTCATGGGGGCCAAACTACGACGGGGGCCCCCTGGACGCCAAGCCGCGCTGGCGCCGCAGGCGCCTAGCGCCTCAGAACCGGATGAACCGTTCGCGCCTGCCAGCCGGTGCGTTCCAGTTCCGGCGTCCGGTGCTCCTCCTCGGGCCAGCCGACACAGAGGTAGCCGACGAAACTCCAGGCCCCTGGAACGTCGAGCGCTTTTGCAAGGCGCCCGGGATCGAGGATCGACACCCAGCCGACCCCGAGCCCATAGGCGCGGGCCGCGAGCCAGAACGTGTGGAGCGCGCAGACGGCGGAGTACCGGCGCGTCTCCGGCATCGTGCGCGCGCCGAGCCCATGACCCTCAGCGGTCTCGTCGTCGCAAAAGACGGCGAGATGAACCGGCGCCTCACTGAGGCCCGCGAGCTTGAGCCGGGCGTAGAGTTCGGCCCGCTCGCCCCGATAGGCGCCGAGCGCCTCCTGGTTGGCGGCCTCGAAATTCGCCCGCACCGCGGCGCGCCGCGCCTCATCGTCGACCCGAACGAAGCGGGCCGGCTGGCAATTTCCGACCGAAGGCGCGAACTCGGCGAGACGGAACAGGATCTCGAGCGTCTCTTCCGGGATCGCTGTCGTCCGGAACCGGCGTACGTCGCGCCGCCAGGCGAGGAGATCGGCGAATTCCGCCTGGAACGCCGCGTCGAAGCGGCGCTCCATCGCGGCGCCGGCTATGTCCCGCATCGAGCTCCTCCAGCCCCCAACGAGTCCGGCATAGCGCTGAACCGGCGCGCTCTGCAAAGGGAATATCGAGCCAAGGGGGCAGTGGGGCGAGGCGAGACCGACGCTCGGGTCATCTCACGCCGCGATCGGGCGGGAGCCGCAAATCTTTACTCCGCCGTGTATACTCCGCCGTGTATGTTGACAGTTGATGCGTTGGGTGAGAGACTTGCCCACGTGCGAAGCTGTATTCGAACTAGTCCTTACCAAGGATCATTCGAGGGGAGGAAACAATGAAGGTTTCGCAATCTTTTGTCGCGTTGGCGACTTTGGCGCTTACAGGGCAACTCGGATTGGCCGTGGGCCACGCTAACCTACTGACGAACGGCAGCTTCGAGGACACGACCAATTTCGTCGATCAGGGCAACGACACGATCAGTCTGAGCGTCGGGTCCACCCTGATGCCCGGATGGACCGTAGCAGGAAGCCATGACCTCGCATGGATCGGGCCGACCAATCCGTTCGGCGTGACCGCGAGCGACGGCAACTACTTTCTCGATCTGACGGGTTACGTTGACGGCGCGCCGTTCAGCGGCGTGTCCCAGACGATTGCGACGCACCCGGGCGCGACCTATTCGCTGACATTCGATCTCGGCAGCGACCCGAGCTACGGAGTGCAGGACGGCGTCTCGGTCTCCGCCGGTTCCGTGAGCGGGGCGGTGTTCACCTCCGCCAACGACGGAACGCAGCACAATCTGTGGCAATCGGAGAGCCTGAGCTTCACCGCGACTGGGTCCTCGACCGCCATTTCGTTGATCGGCAACTCGGGATCCGCCTACATCGGGTTGGACAATGTCAGCGTCGTGCAAACAAGCGCGGGCATTCCAGAACCGTCCACCTGGGCCATGATGCTGGCCGGGTTTGCCGGTCTCGGCTACGCCGGCCTTCGCCGGGCGCGATCGGCTGCCGCCCCCTTCGGAGGCTGATCGGCTGCGAAACGAGCGTCACTCGACCGGCGTCAGCGTCTCCTTGCCGACGCTCGTCAGCACCCCTGTGTGGACGTCGAACAGATAACCCTGCAGCGCCAGGCGCCCGGCGGTGACCGGCTCGGCGATCCACGGGAAGGTCATGAGATTGGCGAGCGAAAGGCGGACGACCTCGGCCTCGATCCGGGAAAGCCGGCCCGTCTCGGACTCTCCGGCCGCCTCGACCGCGGCGCGGCCGAGTTCGACCCAGGAGGCGATGAAGTCTTGCGCTTGCGGGGGCGGCCCGTAAAGCATGGCGCGCACGCCCCCGCACTGGCCGTGGCCAACGACGACGAGGCGGGAAACCTTTAGGACCTTGACGCCGAATTCGAGCGCGGCGCTGGTGCCGTGGTAGCGGGCGTCCGGCTCGTAGGGCGGCACTAGGGCGGCGACGTTGCGCACCACGAACAGTTCGCCCGGCACGGCGCCGAAGATCGTCTGCGGATCGACCCGCGAATCCGAGCAGGCGATCACCATCGCCTCGGGGCTCTGGCCCCAATGGGCGAGCCCCTCGTAGCGCGCCCGCTCCTCGGGCCACGTCTCGGCGCGGAACTTCCGGTAGCCTTCAATCAACGGGTCCACGGCGAGCCTCGCTATCGCCCCATCGGCGGCGGCGCCAGCGATACGACGGCGCAGCGCCAGAGGCAACGCCGGACGTGCTTTCCGCAAAGCCGACGCCGGTAGACGCCGCGCGACATTGCGCTATCGTCGAAGCCCGTCGCCGTGTTTCGCGCCAACGACGGCTCGGGCCTCGTCAACGGCCAGGACCTCATCGTCGATGGCGGGATGACCGCGACCACGCGAGGCCGGTCGGAAACGCCAATGAGTCGGGCGAAATCGGTCAGCGGCTGCGCAAGGTCGCCGAGGAGGTCTAGGAGCGCAGAGGCGAGGGGTTCCGCCAACCTGCGCGGCTGACGGCGCCAACCTCAGGTTGCTTCAGGGTTGGACAAATTCACCATCTGCCGGCCGCGCGGGACCCCGTTGACAAGCCGGAGGCGTCGCCTCGACAGTGCGCCGGCGCCCCCGCCGGCGCGCAAACCGCTGGGAGCCCTTTGCAGGACATCATCCCCATCCTCGCCGTGTTTGCGGCGCTGCTCGTCCTGGTGGCGCTGAGCCAGCCGGTCGCCGAGCGGTTGCGGCTCGCTCCGGTCGTTCTGCTCGCCGCGATCGGCACGGCGATCGGCGCCATCTCGACCTTCCTGACCCACGAGCATCTTTCCGAACAAGCAGCCGAGGTGGCCCGGCTGTTCGCCGACCTCCCGATCGGATCGGAGGTGTTCATCTACGTCTTCCTGCCGCTGCTGATTTTCGAGGCGGCGATGACGACCGACGTCCGGCGCGTTCTCGATGACGCTGCGCCGATCCTGGTGCTCGCGGTGATCGCCACCCTCGTCGCCGCGGCGATCGTCGGCCTGGCGCTGTGGCCGATCTCCGGGCAGCCGCTGGTCGTCTGCCTGCTGCTCGGCGCAGTCGTCTCGACCACCGATCCGGCGGCGGTCATCGCCATTTTCCGCGACGTCGGGGCGCCGGCCCGTCTGACCCGCCTGGTCGAAGGCGAATCGCTGCTTAACGACGCGTCGGCGATCGTCGCCTACACGGTCCTGCTCGGCATCATCGTGAACGGCGCCGAGCCGCACCTCGGCGACGGCGCGATCGCGTTTTTTGTTTCCTTTATCGGCGGCGGCCTGTTCGGGGTCATCGCAGGGCGGCTGATGCTGACCCTGGTCGGCTGGACCCGCGACAATCCGCTGGCCGAGGCGACCCTGACGCTGGCGCTCGCCTACCTGGCGTACATTGTGGCCGACCGCGTGTTCCAGGTCTCCGGCGTGGTGGCGACGCTGACAGCGGGCATGACGGTGAGCGCGCTCGGGCGCACGCGCATCGACCCGGTCAACTGGTCGTTCCTCGAAGGCGTGTGGCGGCAGGTGGCGTTCTGGGCGCATTCTCTGGTCTTTTTGCTCGCCTCCATCATGGTGCCGAAACTGCTGGTCGACCTCAGCCTGCGCGACTTCGTCCTGCTCGTCGCGCTCGTCGTCGCCGCCTTCGTCTCCCGCCTCGCGGTGTTGTTCCTCCTCCTGCCGCTGCTCAGCGTCGCCCGGCTGATGAAGCCGATCAGCACGGCCTACAAGATCGCTATCGCCTGGGGCGGCCTGCGCGGAGCGCTGACGCTGGTGCTCGCCCTTTCCGTCACCGAGAACTCCCGGGGTGTCCGCCCCGATTCGGGAGTTCGTGGCCGTTCTGGCGACCGGCCTCGTGTTCTTCACCCTGCTGGTCAACGGCAGCACGCTGCGTCTCGTCATCCGCGCTTTCGGTCTCGACCGGCTGTCGCCGACCGACCAGGTGCTGCGTGACCGGGTGCTCGAAGTCTCCTACGCCGACGCCGTCGCCCTGATCCGCAAGGCCGCTGAGGACCACACGTTCGAGAAGGAGGCCACCGCCGCCGCGCTGGCGCCCTATGAAGTGTGGATGAGGCAGGCCGCCGAGCGCCGGGCGGTGGGCGGAATCGGGCTGACCGAGCACGAGCGGATCACGGTGTCCTTGGTCGCGCTCGGCAACCAGGAGCGGGCGCTGGTGATGCAGACGCTCGCCGCCCGGACGGCCTCTCCCGCCGTGGTGCAGGCGCTGATGCGCAGCACCGACGCCATGGTGGAAGGCGCGCGAGCCGACGGTCGGCTCGGCTACAAGCGCGCCTGGGAGGCAGGGCTCTCCTTCCCGATCGGATTTCGCGTCGCCTACTTCCTGCACCGGCGCCTCGGCATTCGCCGCTTCCTCGCCGAGCGGCTCGGCGAGCGGTTCGAGTGGCTGTTGACGATGCGGCTGGTCATCCAGGAACTCGACAGCGAAACGGCCAAGCGCTCGCGGGCGATCTTCAGCGACCGCGTCGAGGCCTTGGTCGACCGGATGCTGACTGACCGTCTCGACCGAATCACGATCGGCGTCGACGCCTTGCGGCGCACCTATCCCGAGTACGCCGCCGCGCTCGAGGCGCGCTTTTTGCGGCAGACGGCGCTCCGGCGGGAGCTCGGCCGATATAAGTCGCTCTACGAAGAAGGGCTGATCGCCGTCGAAGTCTATCGCGACCTCCTCGCGGGCACCGCGGTCGCGCGCGACGCCGAGGCCCTGCCCCGCTTCGACATCGGTCTCAACTCGCGCACGCTGATGACGCGACTCGACCTGTTCGCCGGGCTGGACGACAAGCATCTCGACAGCATCGCCAAGCTGCTCAGGCCCCGCTTCGTCGTGCCGCGCGAGCTGATCGTACGCAAGGGCGACCGGGGCGACGCGGCGTTCTTCATCGCCTCGGGAGCCGCTCAAGTCGTGCTGCCCCGCCGCAACGTGCTGCTGGGCAGCGGCGACGTGTTCGGCGAGATGGCCCTCATCACCGGCGAACCGCGGCAGGCCGACGTCAAGGCGCAGACCTACAGCCGCCTCCTGGTGCTGCGCCGGGTGGACTTCGATCGCCTGATGCGGGCCAATCCGGACCTCGGCGCAAAGTTCAACGCCATCGCCGAGACCCGTCGACAGGCGAATCTGTCTGAAGTCGCGTAAGGCGGGCGGCGCATCCCGGCCGAGTGGGCGGAGTCTCCGGCCGCAGGAACAGGGGCCGCCGCCGTCGTTCGCGGTCGGAGACGATCAACTCACCTGTTCGGCCTCTTCCTCCACCGGCGCCACAGCGACGCGATCCAGCATCGTCTTGTCGATCACCCCATCCCGAACGCCGCGCATGATGATGTAGGGCCTCAGGATCGGGTTGAAGAGCCGGTAGCGCAACCGGAAGCCGTCGCCGATCCGGTGCAGGACGCCGCCCCGCCCAGGTTCGCTCAAGTGCCGCAGCGCGCGGGCGAATAGGGCCGGCTCGGAGTTCGCGTTTCGGATCAGCGATAGAGGGGTCTTTATGGCGGAGAGCGTGAAATAGCGCTGGTCGTCCACCTCCGCCAGCGCGCAGGCGAGCAGCACCTCTTTATAGAAATTGGAGTTCTGCGCGCTCTTGATCGCGTCGTTATAGAGCGACTTGATCGACTGCTGCCACTGATCGAGCGCCTTGTGCATGCCCTGCTCGACATGCTCGGGGGAGATCTCCAGGCTGCGCGCTTCGAGCGCCGCGCGCACGCTGTAGATGCACAGGAGATGGGTGATGTAGGGCACGCCCTGCGAATAGTTGACGAGGTCCTCGAGCGCCTCGAAGTCGATCTCCAGGTTGAGCCGCTCGAACCCGGCAATGACGATGCTGCGGATCTCGTTGGCCGACATCGCGGGCATGTGGACCTGCACCAGCGCCCGCTCGATCGACTGGTGCTCGCGAATGAGCTCGTCGACGAAGTCGGCCACGCCGATGATCAGGACCGTCGCGTTGACGGCATGATCCGAGAGCGCCTTGATCGTGTCCGCCATGGCCGTGATCGCCTCTGGGCGCCGAATCCGGTCGAATTCGTCGAAGATCACGATCAGGGACGCGGAGCTCGACAGGTCCTGCAGCGTCCGCCGGACGCCGTCGGGCGTCTCCGCGTTGAGGTCGGAGCTGGGCGGCGGCGAGGTGACAAGCGGATTGCGAGAGACGCCGAAGCCAATGGCGGGCTGTCGCTTCGCCGCCTCGATGTCTTTGAACGCCTTCGTCCACAGCGAGGCGTAACTGTCCGAAATGTCGCAGTTGGTTCGCGATACGACGAACGCCTGGCGCTTGGCGAGAAAGGCGGAAATCATGTTGGAGAGCGACGTCTTGCCCGTCCCGCGCTCGCCGTAGAGGATGGCATGGCAGCCGCGCTGGGACACGGCGTCGATGATCTTGAGGACCTGATCCTTACGGCCGGAGAAGAGATCGCGTTCGTTGATGGGGGCACCGGGCGTGAACACGGTCCCGGTTTGATAGATCAGGGAGTCGAAATCCGGTTCCATGCTGCTCTCGAGCCAACGCGCAACGCTCTCTCCTCGGGCGGCGTCCGAAAACGGCCCCGGCGAGTGCGGCGCCAAAATGCGCTGACGATTGAAATCGGTCAAACCCGGCGTCGCTCGTCTCGACCCTTGCCCCCCGCGTGCAGAAGTGCAACCGGAGCCGCTGCGGCTTGGGTCAAGAGCGGCGCATCGGTCGGGCTGCGAGAGCAGACCCTGGCGCGCAGATCAAGCGATTGGCGCCCGGCCGGCGATAGCGGGAAGCGACTGTGGGCTGATCGGCGGGACCCGCACGTCCGTCTTCTGTCGGACAACTCCACCCGCGGCAATCTCAATTTCCTGGCCGCTTGGCTCGAGACGCGATCTCGACGCGCCTTTGAACCCTGCCTCGGATCACGCCAGGACGCGCGCGCGATGGTCCCACATGACCCGGTATTCAGGCTCCCAATCTCGGTTGATCTCGACGCAGTAGAAGTCTTTCCCCAAGTACGTGTAGGACGGATCCGGCTCACCGGGCAGACTGCCGAGACCGAGCGTGTTTTGACTGGAGGGCGCCTTATGCTCCCCCGAGCAATTGTACGATCTCGCCGCCTCCAAAGCCCGATCGGTGATGTCGGTGCGGTAGATCCTGTAGTCCGTGGTGAGGCCCTTTCGAATGGCGTGGGGCGAGAAGAACTCCTCTCTGGAGTTGGACAAGATTCGGTAACGGCCCCGGTTCCTGTCCTCGAACTCGACCAGACACTGTCGCAGCAGCCCGGCGAACCGGACCTGTTCGGCGGGCGCCAGCGATAGCAGCCTGAAAGTTTCGGCATAGACGGTGATCACGTCCGGCTGCACGCCGTCTGCAAGCGTGTCGAGGTCTCTCGACAATTGCTTTAGATCCGACGGATCCTTTCGATCGATGAAGGTAATCAGATCGCAGTTTAAAGCCATGCCATTCTTGCTGACGAGATCGCAGAGCCTGTTGAACCGCTCGGTCGGCACGGCGGGGCGATTGTTTGCCTTCAGAACACGCACATCGAAGGTCTGAACACCGAACGATACATAGTTAAAGCCGCATGACGACAGTATGTGTATTTTCTCATCATTCATCATCGACGGATTGCACTCGAATGTCTTGAAAGGGATCGCATCGAACGTCGGGATAGAATTGAAAATGTCGGCCATAATTTCTGGCGTCATCATCGATGACGTGCCGCCGCCGAAATAGACGCTGCGAAACTCACGGTTGGCGATGACATCAGAATAGTGAGAAATCAGACTGGGCAGGTAGTGGCGGTAGTACGCTTCGTAGATGTCGCTGCCGATCTTCGTCTTCAGCCCGCGGTGCTTACAGAACGCGCACTCGGTCAGGCAGAAGGGATTGTGGATGTAGAGGTGGTACGTCTCTCCAACCGTCGGCTGGTTCTCGAGCCAGATCTCACGGAGTTGGCGCCTATCGATAACCTGTTCAGCGAGGTCCTGTGGCTCCGACATGATCAACCTGCCTCTGACTAAAGCTAAGCCATGGATATCGGCGCAATCGGCGCGGTCGCCGACAAAGCGGAACTCTCCCACTCGTCTCTGGACGCCATGATGAATTCGACCGTCTGCAGATAAGACATGATCTCGGGCGAGCAGAGTTCCCGGTATTGTGCGATCCATCGCGACGGATGATTGAGAAATCCCGATCGCGCCTTTTCCTGCAACGCTTTGCACCTCTCGGCGGAAAATACGCCGGTAGAAGATGCGCGGCACCAAAACCAGTAGAGGCCATACCAGACCAAGCAGGCGTGCAGGTAGGCGTGCAAGTTGATGACGTTTCCCGACCACGGCGACTTGACCATGATCTTGGCGGATAGTCTGTCCAGCAGGAAGGGCTGCTCGACCTCCTCGAGCATGAAGAGCAGCGAATGGATGGATTCGTGGACGATCAAGTCCGCGAGTTTTTCGACGTCGACACTCGGCAGGTGCGGATTCACCAACAGCGCGAGCCCGATAAATTGCGAGAACGAGCTGGAGTTGATCTTCGTGGGCGCGCCGGGCTCAAACCGCAACGACACCTGAGTCAGGAACGTCTGGGCGAACTCAGCCGCGGACGGCACCGCCGCCGACAGCCTGCGGATGCAATCCGCAAGCCGTTCGCTGAACCGCCTGCGAGTTGGATTCGCCCAGCGGCAACAGCAGCTTCTCGCTCTCGCCATCATAAGGAAACGTCTGCAAGCTGCCATCGTCGATCGCCACCCGATCCGCGATCAGCCACGGCGTCTGGCGCCGCCTAAGTCCTCCATCCTCGGGAACGAGCTTCACGTCGCCCCGTACGCTCCATATCGAAACCGGCAGGTCCGACACGTGGCCTTCGAGAACGAGCTCGGCCAGGAGAGCCTCGCTGACGAAGGCCCGATCCACTGGGGCGCCGTCTCGCCGCCACCGGATGATCTGCGCCACAAACTGAGGCGACCGAAGCACCTCCTTCAGGCGCGGCTGCGGCAGCGCCCCGAGAGCGCGCGCGAGGCCGGCGCCGATCGCCTCCGCGAAGGCGTCGGACGCCACGGTCGCCTCGATGGCGTCTTCGAACGCCGCGCGCAGCGACAGTGTTTCGTCGATCGCACTGTCCCATCTGAGAACCGACGCTACCGGAAACACCATTTGCCGATGCACCTCTTTTCGTGGAGCCTCGTCGATGCTGCGACCGGCGGCCGTAGGCGCCGGCTTCAGGTGAAGCGGAGCGTCGATCCCCGCCCGTCACCTCCGGCGCCCCATCGCTCCCTCGGTCAAAGTCGCGCGCCTGTTGTCGGAAGCGAGACCGCGTGGGCCGGGAGCGCCGCCCGCCATTTGTCGAACGCCGCATCGGCAAGCGAATAGAGAACCGAGCAGTACACGGACGGATTGTCGAAGGAAACGCCATCGAACCGATGGGACAGAAGTCCCCCGCCGCACGCATCAAAGTAGACGCAGTTCTGGCAGGTGGCGCAGGGCTGCCGCAGACGATCAAGTTCGTGCGTCGATCCGATGACGTCCAGACGATCGTCGAAGACGTTCAACTCGTCCTCCGCGTAGCGCCCGCCGCAAATGCGCAGGAGATCGCTCAGTCCCATCGAGCCATCCGACTCGATGACACAGAGTCGGCGAATATCCCCGCCGAGATAGTCCATGCTGGGACGGACCCCAAGAAACGCCGACAACATCTGCTCGAACAGCCGGATTCTCGGCGCCTTCGCGCCAAGGGAGTGCCACTCGTCGAAGGCGTCAAGCAGGAACCGGCGATAAGGTTCGGGGCCGATCCATCCTTGCGGCAGGTTGGCGAGCGTGCAATCCGGCAGCAGCAGATCAAAGCTGCGAAACTGCTGTTCGCCGAACCAGCGGATGACGCGGCGGCCGTCGGCCAGGGGATCGACGACGCACAGGAATCCCGGCTTCAGGTCGTCGAACAGACTGCTCTCATCGCGCAGCGCGCGGATGATCGCCAGAAGCTCCTGCGTGCTGCCTCGCCCATCTTTGTGGACGCGGCGTTTGTCGGCGAATTCCTCGGGTCCGTCGCAACTGATGCCGAAGCGCAAGGCGTTGTCGGCAAACAACTTCAGCCAATCCTGGTCCAGCAGCAGCCCATTTGTCTGCAGGAAAAAATCGACACGAATGCCCGAGCAATCGCGACGCAATATGTCGATCAATTTCTGCATACGGCGGCGCCCAAGCAGGAGCGGTTCGCCGCCGTGCAGTTCAACGATAAATCGATCGAGGCCATAAGCCTCGCAGTGCTCGACGATGCGAGACGCGAGCGCCTTGATCACTTTCTCCGATACGAGCGCAGGCCGCGACTTCCACGAGGAGTCCCCCGATTGTACACGTAACAGTACGTGCAATCGAGATTACACCGCTGGGCGATCTTGAGGATCACCCAATCCAGGACGCCTGCGCTCGAATCGACAGATGGTTTCTCGAACGTGTCCAAAACGTCAGACGTGGACACGCCGCCACCGGTCATTGTTGCTTTTCCACCTTTTCCACGGTCTGTGGCAGCTCCGTGTTGCTGTTGCTGGAATGAACGTTCGAGTGTCTGCCGTAGGCCTCCGCGTCTGCGTTGCTTCCGCGCGTCGCGATCGACCTCAGAAGTTCGTCCTTAAGCGACGCAACATCTTCCTTCGAAAGCGCATTCAGTGAAACTTTTGCTTTGGCACCGCCCGGCGAATTCGCCGCGGCAGGCTTTTTTGCATCGCCACCGGTCATCTGTGCCTCCAACCGTTTCCAGCCTAAGAACCCTAGACCTCCTTCGAATATGATATTAAAAAATAATTGTCTAGGGGATTGGCCTTCCGTTCTCGGACTTTACTTAGTACAGAGCTCTTGCGGGCGTCGCGTTCTGTACTGCAGTGCAGCAAGCTCGAGCCTTGTCTATTCGGCATTGCGTAATGTGGCCTGTGGGGCCGGCCTGATGGTTCACAATGACAGCGGCGGGGCCTGGTCGAAACCGCGCGTCTCAAGATCAGCTCAGGCGGCGAACTGGCGCTCGACCGCCTTGTGGTCCTTCCTCCACGCCTCGTAGACGCCGGCGGACATCGAGTGGGGGGGAGGGGGGGGGGGGGTGTGGTGGGGGTTGGTGTGGGGGAGACGGCGTGGATTTGGGAGACGCGCGGCGCTGGGTAGGGACGAGGGTGGTGCGTTGTACGGCGAGCGGGCTGTGGCGAGCGCGACGATCGTCGGAGATTGACGACGGCGCGCGGTTGTCGGCGGCGCGCGTCGTGGGGCGGCGCGTAGAAGTTGACGGCCAATTCGCTGACCGCCTCGATCGGCCTCGAGCGCGCGAGTCGAGCCGCCGGCGTTGTTGATCAGCGCTTGAGATTGGGCCGCTCGGCGCGCTCGATCTCAGCCGATCGACTCAGCGCGACGGCGAACGCGAGGGTCGAGGTCGACGACGCCTAGCGTCCGGGGTTGCGCGCGCGCGTAGACCTCGTCGCCGCGCGGAGGGGGCCCGACGAGAGCGCGACAGCCGCGGCTGGCGCCGGTACGAGGGCGTGGTCTGGATAGTCATGGCGGTCCCTTGATGGCGACGTGACGCTAGCGCCGATCCTCGAAAACGACGGTGCGCCACGTGAGCGGTGCGCATGATCGGGTTCGCCTGGACGTCGAGCCCCGGTCTCTGGATATCGCGCGGCCGGAGCTCGCCGCGGCGGCGCGCGAGCGGTTCGAGCCTCCGACTCGCGTGCGACGCGGGTCCGACGCGCCTCGGCCGGTTGTCCAGCGCCGACCCGGCGGTGGCGCTGAGCGAGGCGGGCGCCTTTATCTCGCCCGCGTCCGCCGGCGCTGACGAGCTCGAGGCGGGCGAGGAGGAGGCGCGCGCCCTGAGCGCGGGTCCGATCGGCGTCTGCGCGCGACGGCGTCGGTAGCCTCGGCGTGACGCTCATCGCTCCGCCCTGCCGGATCGCGCGCCGCGAGCCGCGCGTCGGGCCGACTCGATTCACCGATGAGACCTCGATCTGTCCGACCGGACGACCTCGCCATCCGTCCGCGCCGCCTACGGCGCGACGCGTCGGGTGAGGCGTCGACGTGCGCACCGGGTCGCGCCGCGCCCGGCACCCGCCCCGCCCCGCCGACGAGCGCCTGCCGACTCGCAGACCACGCGCGGCTCCCACCGCCTCAGCCGCAGCCGGTGCCCGCGACCGAGCGGCGCCGTCCGGAGTCGCCAGGCGCGACACGGATCCGACCCGCTCGCAGCGACCGCCAAGCCCCGCGACAAAAGGCCGCGTGGCTTCTCTATCCCAGCCGGCGCCGCCTTCCGCTCAAGACACGCGCGGCGATCGACTTCCTCAAGCAGCGTCTGCGCGAGAAGGCGCCGGACTGATTCAGGTTCCGCCCGGGAAAGAATCTGTGGATGGCCGCCAGGAACGGGCGCACAGCCGTCGGCGAAGGCTCAAACTTCATCTCTTCAAATCGATATGGAGCCTTTCGTTGAGCAGCGCCCCTCCGAACGCCAAGATCCTGACCAAGTCGCAGGCCGCTTGCCTCATGGTTCTGCGCAATCCCGGCTTTTCCCAGAGAAGGATCGCCGGCGCGGCGAAGCTCGACCTCAAGAAAGCCGAGGCCGCTCTTCGCAAACTCTCCGAACTGGGTCTCGCCAGACGAAGCGATTTGGAACTGTGGTCCGCCACACCGGCCGGCGAGACCTGCGAATTCGAAACCGTCGCCGATCCGCGCGCCAAGAAGGGCCGGCCGCCCTCCCAGCTCCAGTTCGAAGTGGCGGATCGGGAGCCTGCGGAGGCGCAGCCCGGACCAAGCGGCCGGCGGCTGCTCGAATTGCTCGATCGGCCAAAGAGCGCCGCCGCGCTCGCACGCGAGTCGGGATTGACCCGCGAGAGGGTCGGTCAGTTGCTCCTCCGCCTTCACGCGCACGACCAAATCGTCTTTGTCGATCCGGATCATCCGGCCTGGCTGATCAGACGGGCGGACGACAAGCGGGCGGTCTTGGACCGCGACGAGACGCGGGTGCTTTCGGCGGTCCCGGTGGAGGGCGCCGCGGAGGTTTCAAGCCTGATGATGGTGAAGGCGCTGGCTCGATGCGACGTCGAACGGGCTCTCGACAGATTGATCGACGGCGGGTTGGTCGAAGTTGTCGGCAGCCCAAGCGCCAGGCCGGCTTTCCGGCTCAGCCGGGCCGGTCACGAGCATCCTCAGTACGCTCCTCCCAAGCGACCCGTCCCGCCATCGCGTCTGCCGGTGCGTTCGGACCGCATTCGGCTGGTGCTGCAGACGATCGCCGACGCCGGCGCGTTGCGGATCCGGGACGTGAAGTACGAAACCAAGATCTCGCAGAATTCGATCAATGCCCTCATGCAGTATCTGAAGCGCAAGAAGCTGGTGGCGAAGCCGGGACCCGGATTCGAGGCGCCCTATTCGTTGACCGATCAAGGCCGCCTGGTGCTCAACGAAATGGCCCTCCGCCAGGCGGCGTGACCCCGTGTTCGGCCGGAGGCGCCGGACCGCGCGCTTGTCCCCGTGGGGTCGCCGGTTTCGGCCAATTCCGGGCGTCCGGCGGCGTCTTGCGAGCACCGACCGTATCCCGCCGTTGCCGCCTTGCCCGGTCCGCCTTGGAAAGTGAAGAGGGCCAGGAGGGGGCGATCGACGCCGTGAGACGCTGCTGAGGCCCTGCGCCTGTTTGACGCGGGACGGTCGGCCGGATGTCTCCGGCCGACTTGTGACTCTTCGAAAACAAGCGACGCTGATTATTTGATGTACTTGTCGATGTTTTCCTTGGTGATAAGCGCGTGCGGCACGGTAATTGTCGCATCGATTTTTTCGCCGTTCGCCTTCTTTACCGCGGCCTCCATGGCCATCTTCGCCTGATCTGTGGTGTTCTGGGAAACCGTCGCCGTCATGCTGCCGTCCTTGACGGCCGCGAGCGCGTTAGGCGCGGCGTCAATTCCGGCCACCTTGATCTTGCCGACGAGATGAGCGTCCTTGATCGCCTTGACCGCGCCGAGCGCCATGTCGTCGTTGTTGGAGACGATAGCGGCGAGATCGGCGCCGGTCTGTAGCCAGTTTTCCGCGAGTTTCAGCGCTTGGTCAGTCCGCCAGTTGGCGGTCTGCTTGTAGACGACCTTGATGTCCGGGTAGCTCTTGAGGACGTTCTCGTAGCCTTGGGTGCGGCCAATCTCGGCGTCCGAGCCCAGCGGGCCAAGCAGGAAGGCGACGTTGCCCTTGCCGCCGATCTCCTTGGCGATGTAGCCCATCTCGATTTGGCCGCCCTCGACCGGATTGGCGCCGACATAGGCGTCGGTGACCTTCGGATCGGAGACCCTCTGGTTGACGTTGATGACGACGAGGCCGGCCTTCTTGGCGGCTTCGAGCGCGGGGCCCAGGCCGTCAACGGCGACCGGCTCGATCAGGAGGCCCGTATAACCCTGCGTGACGAGCAATTCGACCTGGCTTATTTGCTTGGCGATCTCGTTGCGAGCATCGAACACGGTCAGATTGGCGCCGAGCTCCTTAGCCTTGTCCTTGACAGCGCCCGACATTTGAATCGTGAACTCGTTGTCCATGTGGCTCATCAGAAGCGCGAACTTCTGGTCGGGCTTGGCCTTGAGTTCGGCCGACAGGGCAGGCGTCCACGCCAACGCGGCGCACAGCGTCGCGGCGGCGCAGGAAACAAACAGACTTCTCATATGCTTTCCTCCACGGTCGGTATCGGACGACCGCACTCCGTTTGCCGCGGAGGCGTTGCGAGGCCCCCGGTCCAAATTTGCGAAGTGGCTGCAACAGGCGCGTAAGCGAGTGCGCGGGGACCGATCGCCTTTCATCGGTTACCGCCCTTGCTTCTGACGTCGGCCAGGACGGCGAAGTAGATGATCAGCCCCTGGATGACGAGTTGGTAGTAGGACGAGACGTTCAGGATATCGAGGCCGTTGCCGATCACGGCGATGAGCAGCGCGCCGATCACGGGGCCGTACCAGTGGCCGACGCCACCGCTCATGCTGACGCCGCCGATGATGACGGCCGCGATGGCGTTCAACTCGTATCCTTCGCCTGCAGTCGGGCTGCCCGAAACCGTTCGGGAGGCGAGCAGGAGCCCGGCAAATCCGGCAAGCGCCCCGGAGATGATGTAAACGCCGGTCGTCAACGCCCGGACATTGATGCCCGAGACCGCGGCGGCGATTGGATTGCCGCCGATGGCGTACACCCTCCTGCCGAACACCGTCATCTTGAGGACAAAGGCGCTGGCCAGCGCCACCACGACGAAATAGATGGCGAGATAGGGCACGACATCGCCGATGAACCCGCCGGCGATTTCCTCGAAAGAGCCGCTCACCCCGAAAACCGGCGAGCCGTCGCAAGCGATCAACGCAGCGCCACGGAAGACGATCATCGCCGCGAGCGTCACGATAAACGATGGGATGCGTCCGTAGGCGACGCTGGCGCCGTTGACGGCGCCGATCACGGCGCCGAGCGCGATCGGCGCCGCGATGGTCAGCGCCAGCGGATATTGGCCCGGATGGGCGAGGCTGGCGGCGACGACGCCGGTGAAAGCGACAATCGAACCGACTGAAAGATCGATGCCGCCAGAAATGATGACGAACATCATCCCCATCGCCAGAACGCCGTTGATCGAGGCCTGCTTGATGATCCCGATCAAGTTGGCGGGACGCGCAAAGGCGTTCGGCGACAGAACGACGAGCACCCCGACCACGACCACGAAGATCAGCACCAGGCCAAAGTCCTGGAAGAACCGTTCGGGCCGGTATGGGGTTCGGCGCCTCTCAGGCATCTCCGCCCCCAGCCGGGGGCGTGGCGAGTTCCATGATGCGCTCCTGAGTGAACGCGTCGCGGTTGAGTTCGCCGGTGATGCGGCCTCCCGCCATCACCAGGATCCGGTCGGCGAGCCCCATGATCTCGATCAGCTCGGAAGAGATGACGACCACCGCCTTGCCGTTGCGTGCGAGTTCGCCGATCAGCAGGTAGATGTCTCGCTTGGCGCCAACGTCGATCCCCCGCGTCGGCTCATCGAGAATGATGACGTCTGGCGTCGTCATCAGCCACTTGGCCAGAACCACCTTCTGCTGGTTGCCTCCCGAGAGCGACGAGACCAGCGCATCGCGCGAAAGCGTTTTGATACGTAGGGTCTCGATGCTGTCCTCCGTCCGGGCGTGCTCCTGGCTCTTTCGGATCACCCCGTAGCGGGAGACGCGGTCGATGGCGGCAATGGAGATGTTTTCCTCGACGGTGCCGAGGAGATTGAGGCCGGTCGTCTTGCGATCCTCGGTGACGAGCGCCAGACCGAGCCCGATGGCCTCGCGCGGCGAGCGAACGCGCTCGGCGCGGCCGTGAATCCGAATTTCGCCGGAGGAGGCGCGGCGAATCCCGAACAGGGTTTCGACCATCTCGCTGCGCCCCGCCCCCATAAGCCCGGCGACGCCGAGAATCTCGCCGGCGTGGACCGAAAAGCTGATGTCGCGCACCCGGTCTTTCCATCCGAGATTGCGCACGAGGAGCACCGCTTCGCCGATCGGCGCCGTCTCCTTCGGAACGAAGTTGGTGATCTCCCGCCCGACCATTGCGCGGATGACGCTGTCTCGGTCGAAGGCCGACGCCGCATCGGAAACGATCATTACGCCATCCCGCATCACCGAAATGCGGTCCGCGATCCGGAAGATCTCGTCGAGCTTGTGCGAGATGTAGATGATCGACACGCCCTGCGCCCTGAGCGCCTGGATCTGACGGAACAGGATCGCGACCTCGCGCTCCGTGATCGCCGAGGTCGGCTCGTCCATGATGATGATTTTCGCGGACGACGAGATCGCCTTGACGATCTCGACAAGCTGCATTTCTGCGACGCTAAGTCCGCGCATGCGCGCCGCTGGGCTGATCGGGATGGAAAAGCGATCGAACAGGGCCTGGCAGGCGCGACGCATCTGGCTGAGATCCACGACTCCGAGCGTCCCAAAGCCTGCGCGTTTGATCTCCCGCCCGAGGAACACGTTCTCGGCCACCTCCATGTCGAGGACTGGGTTGAGTTCCTGATGAATCATCGCCAGGCCGAGATCCATCGCCGCACGCGGATCACGCGGCGAAACAGGATGTCCTTCGAGTAAGATCTGTCCGTCGTCGCGTCGGATCATCCCCATGAGGATTTTCATCAGCGTCGACTTGCCGGCGCCGTTTTCTCCCATGAGCGCGTGGACTTCGCCGCGGCCGACCGAAAGGCTCACGTCGTTGAGAACGGGATTGCGGTTGAAGCTCTTCGCGATGCCGCGCATCTCGAGCAGGAACGAGGTCGCCATGCCTCCCCCAGCCGGGACTATTTCCACGGCCCCATTCAGCTTTTACAACTATACGCCTGCATGGCTTGACACACGGGAGCGCTTTGAAGCGCCGATGAACGTCCGGGAAAACGCGGGGCGCGAGGAACCCGCTCGCGTGCTCGGACCAATCGCGTGCGCCATGACGTCGCCTCCACCCCATGCAGGGCATGTTAAGCAATTGCGCTCGCCGTCACACGTGGCATTTTGACGCCATTTCGTTGTTCGCCAAAACGCGACGGCGCCGATCAAAGTCGGTTAGGCTGCCCGGACTCCGCCACAGGGCCGCCGGGAATCGGACCATCGCCGCCGCGATCGTCCTGCTCGAAGGGCTTGACCAGCGCGGCTGCGCCACAGTGGCGGCCTGGCCGACGTGTGGGGACTCGACCGCTCCGCAAGGCGCGCCGGCGAGACGCCCGATACAACCGCGATCAGCTTGGTTCAGGCCTCGCCTGTCATCGCCTGTTCCTTGCCTGTTCCGACGCTAAAATTGCCTGTTCGGCGCCTGTTATTTGCCTGTTCCTGAGGCCTCGCAAGGCCACACGCATCGGGTTGCAAACTCGGCAACATCCAGAAATCATGCATATTTTCGCTTCGCGCCCGCAGCCGCCGGCAAAAGAAAACGCCTGCTATACTGCGATTCATTGAGAAGCCGAGAAACCGCTTGACGTTGCGGACGAACAGGATTCGTCTGGGGATGTGATTCGCGGTGGATTTCTCTCAGTTGACGACCGGCGAGCCCTGACTAGGCTTGCGCGCGACGGCCTTGCGGAGCATCGCGTGGCCCGCCGAGCGAACGCCATCGTGCTTCTCGACCAGGACTGGAGCTGCGAGCGCGTCGCGGCGGCTTTGCTGCTGGACGACGACACGGTTCGCGATTGGCATCGGGCCTACGAGCGCGGCGACGTCGAAGGGCTGAAGAGCTTTGGCCATGAGGGCAGCAGCGGCCGGCTCAGCCGCGAGCAGGAAAAAGCGTTGAGCGCTTGGGTCGACGCCCATTGCCCCCGCAGCATTCGAAAGATCGGGGCCTTTCTGCAGCGGACCTTTCGGGTGAGCTACAGCCGGTCAGGGCTGATCGCCTTGCTGCACCGCTTGGGCTTCCTCTATCGCAAGCCGGAAGCCATGCCGCGCGGTCTCAACGACGCCAGGCAGCAGGCCTTTATCGACGGATACGAGAACCTGCTCAATACGATGGGCTTAGACGAGGCGGTCGCTTTCGTCGATGCGGTCCATCCGACCCATCAGGTCAGGCCGGTTGGCTGCTGGGCGCGCAAGGAGGTCGCCGTCGCAGTGGAGCAGACGACCGGCCGCCAGCGACTGAACATCCATGGCGCCATCAATCTGGAAACCGGCCAGACGCAGATCGTCGTGGCCGAGAAGGTCAGCGCGGAGAGTTTCATCAAGCTCTTGGGCCAGATCGAAGGCACGCATACTGCGATGCGTCTCATCCATGTCTTTGTCGACAACGCCAGCTATCATCACGCCAACGTCGTTAAAGAGTGGCTTGCGATGGCGGGGCGCAAGATCGTGCTCCACTTCATTCCGCCTTACTGCCCCCATCTCGATCCCATCGAACGACTATGGGCCTTGATGCACGAAAACGTCACCCACAATCGGGATTACAAGACCTTCCGCGAGTTCCGCCGAGAGATCGTCAAATTCCTAAGCCAAACCGTGCCCAAACACTGGAAGCGGTTCAGCGCCCGAATCAGCGACAATTTCCGCGTGATCCACCGCGCCAATTTTCGGGTTGTCGCTTAGACGAGGTATAACAGGCATCTGGCGAAGCGAGGCGGTCGCGCCGCACGCTCAGTCTTTCGCCAGTTTGGGCGAAAGCTGGGCGGCCGGCGGCTGCTCATCGGCGAAGCGCTGGCGGTAGACGGCGAGGTTCTCGCTCACCCGCTCGACGTAGTCGCGCGTCTCCGCGAACGGGATGCGCTCGACCCAGTCGACCATGTCGGCGCCGTTGCGGGGGTCGCCATAGGCGGCGATCCAGTGCGCCACCCGTCCCGGGCCGGCATTGTAGGCGGCGAAGGCCAGTTCCGGCGAGCCGTTGAGATCCTCCATCACCTGCCCGAGGAACGCCGCCCCGAGCTGGGTATTGAAAGCGGGATCGACCAGCAGACGCTGGAAGTCGTAGTCCACCCCAGCCCGGCGCGCGGTCATCGCCGCGGTCGACGGCAGGATCTGCATCAGCCCCTTGGCGCCGGCGCCCGACGAGGCCCGCCAGACGAATTCGCTCTCCTGCCGCGCCACCGCATAGACGCTGGCGAGGTCGGCCGAGTGAGCGAGCGGCAAGAAGGCCGGGACGCCCGAGGCGGGGAAGGCCATGGCGTCGAAGGCGTAGCCGCGCAGCATCGCGAGCTTGCCGAACTGCACCTGGGTCGCCGCATCGTCGTGCTGTTGAACGACCTCGGCCATCGCGGCGATCTGCGCCTCGTCGCGCCAGGATCGCGCGGCCTCGTAGGCGAGCCCCTCCGCCACGTCGGCGAGCCCCTCGGAGTAGAGCGCCTCGGCCGCGCGGACCGCGTCGTTGCGCTCCGAGCCCTCCGCCGTTCGCACCGGCGCCCGCAGGGCAAGCCGTTTCACGCCGAGACGTTCGGCGGCGAGCTGGCCGTAATAGGCGACGGGCTCGGTCGCCGCATTCTGATAGTGCAAGGTCGCCTCGTCGGCCTCGCCCATCGCCTCGGCGGCGCGGCCGCGCCAGTATTCGGCCCTGGCGATCGAAAGCGGCGTGTCGGCGGCGACCGCGGCGAGCGCGAAATGTTTCGCCGCCTCCGGCGCGTCGCCGAGGAAGCGCAAGGCGATCCAGCCGGCGTGGAACTGGCGATCGACTTCGCCCGACGATTGCCGGGAGTTGCCGCCCGGACACAGAGGTCGAACGCCAGTCGCGGCTCGTCGAGATCGAGGAGCTGGCGCGCCACCATGCGCCGCTCGTCCCACCAGCGGTCGGGATCGATGAGCGCGTCGCGATCGGACGGCGCGAGGCCGAGCAGGGTCGCCGCCTCGTAGGTCCGGCCGGCGCGCCTCGAGTCCTGGATGCGAGCGAAGAGAAGTCCCGGATCGCCCTTCAACCCGTTCGGAACCGCGGTAACGAGCGCGGCGGACAGCGGCCCGCGCGCGGCGACGGCGCGCGCGGCCGCGAGCTTCGTCTCGTCCGGCCCGGCCAGCGCGGCCGCCCGGCTGGCGGCGGCCCAGCTCTCCGCATAGAGCAGGCGGTCGGCGCGGTATTTGTGATCGGCGAGCGTCAGCGCTGGCCCGAACTCGCGCAGGATCGCCGCTTCGGTCCAGGCGTCGAAATTGCCGTCGCGCCAGAGCGTCCGGATCGTCGAGATCGCCTCGCCGACCCGGCCGGAAGCGCCGAGCGCGCGGGCGAGCGCCAACTTCCCGGCGCTCGACTGCGGCGCGGATGCGGAGAAAAGCGCGATGACTTCGGCCGGAGCGCGCGGATGGACGACAAGGTCCGCCTCCTCGCGAGAGCGCAGATAGCCTTCGGCCGGCCAGCTTGGATGGGCGGCGGCGAATGCCTGGAGCGCGGCGGCGCCAGGTTGCGGGTCGGCTCTGAGCGCGGCCCATTCGAGCGCGAGGCGCCGATCCGGGTCGGTCTCGGCTCTGGCCAGTGCGGCGAGGCCCGCTATGTCGCCCTTACGATAGGCGACCACGGCGGGCGAAAGCGGCGGCGACGGGTTCTGCTGCGGCGCCTCGGCGACCGGACCGCCGGACGCAAACGGCGCGAAGGCGCGCCGGACGAGAGCTGCGATGTCCTCGGCCAAAGTCTCGGGCGCCGGCTCGGCCTCGCCAGCGCGCAGCGCTCCTGCCTCTGGCGTCCGTTCGAGGCTGCCGGTCGTCTCTGGCTCGTTCTGGCTGGGGCCAGGCCGGACTGGCGGCGGCCGCTGCGCGACCGTGCCGGCGTCAGTAGGGGCGCCGGATTGGACGGCTTCCAGGCGCTTTGCGATTTCCACGCGCTCGAGCGGCGCGGCCAGAATGACGGCGGCGATGGAGACGGTCACCAGAACCGCGGCGGGCCAGATCCTCATGCGCTCGATCCTCCGGCGCGACGATGGATCGACTTTGTTGACGAGAGGTTAACCCCGCCGCAGGCGCCGCTTTCCCCTTTTCCGCGCGCCTTGGCGGGTCTATGTGTCCTCACCCGGCCGGCGCGACCTCGCCGCGCGGCTGCGTCACCGACGGAAAGAGCGACATGAGAGAACGAGCGAAGTTCCACGGATCGATTCCGGCGCTGGTGACTCCGTTCAAAGACGGCGAAGTCGACGAACAGGCGTTCCGCGCCCTGATCGACCTGCAGATCACCTCCGGCTCGCACGGGCTGGTGCCGTGCGGCACCACTGGCGAGAGCCCGACTCTCACCCACGAGGAACACCGCCGCGTCATCGACATGTGCGTCGACGAGGCGCGCGGGCGGGTGCCGGTGATCGCCGGCGCCGGCTCCAACAACACGGTCGAAGCGGTCGGACTCGCCAGGCACGCCGAACGCGCCGGGGCGGACGCCGTCCTGGTCGTCACCCCCTATTACAACAAGCCGACTCAGGAAGGCCTTTACCTGCACTTCAAGGCCGTCAACGACGCCATCGGCATTCCGATCATCATCTACAACATCCCTCCCCGCAGCGTGATCGACATGTCGGTCGACACGATGAAGCGGCTTGCGGAACTGCCCAATATCGTCGGCGTCAAGGACGCAACCGGCGACGTCGGCCGGGTGTCGCGCCAGCGCCACGCGATCGGGGCCGACTTTATTCAGCTTTCCGGCGAAGATATGACTGCGCTCGCCGCGATGGCGGCCGGCGGCCACGGCTGCATCTCGGTCACCGCCAATATCGCCCCCGAGCTTTGCTCCGAGCAGATGGAGGCGGTGTTCCGGGGAGACTGGGATCACGCGCTGAAGCTCCAGGACCGGCTCGCGCCGCTGCACGCCGCGATCTTCGCCGAGCCCGGGGTCAACGGAACCAAATATGCGATGAGCGTCCTTGGCCGAGCGCGCAGCGAGACGCGCCTGCCGCTCGTTCCGGTGAAGGAGGCGACGGAGCTCCTTATCCGCCGCGCGATGGTCCACGCCGGACTCCTGAATGCGTAGGATGCGTGCGGGCTGCCTGGCGGCGGTGGGGTAGCGCTCCATGGCCGAGAAGGACAAACCCAATTTCAAGGTCGTGGCGGACAACCGCCGCGCCCGCTACGACTACGAGCTCGGCGAGACCTTCGAGGCGGGCCTCGATGCTGACCGGTCCGGAAGTGAAGTCGCTGCGCACCGGCAAGGCGACGGTGGCTGAGAGCTACGCCGCGGTCGACCGCAACGGCGAGGTGATCCTCTACAACGCCAACATTCCCGAGTACCTGCAGGCCAACCGCTTCAATCACGAGCCGAAGAGGCCGCGGAAACTCCTTCTGCACGCTAAGGAAATCGCGCGGCTCGCCAAGGGCGTCGAGCGCGAAGGCATGACGATCGTGCCGCTGAGAATCTACTTTAACGCCAAGGGCCGCGCCAAGATCGCCATCGCGCTCGGTCGCGGCAAGAAGCTGCATGACAAGCGCGAGACCGAGAAGGAGCGCGACTGGAACCGCGACAAGTCGCGGCTGATGCGGGATAGAGGCTGAGGCGGGGCGCTGATTCGCGTTAATTCGCCTCCGCGGCCCGAAACGCCTCGTCGACATCGGGGTCGCCGAGCGCGGCCGCCATTTTCGTCCGGTCGAGCTCGCCTTCCCATAGCGACACGATGATGGTCGCCACGCCATTTCCGATGATGTTGGTGAGCGCTCTGACCTCGCTCATGAACTTGTCGATGCCGAAGACGATCGCAAGGCCGGGCAGAAGCCGTGCGTCGGCTGCCGTCAGGGTGCCTGCAAGCGTGACGAAACCCGCCCCCGTCACGCCGCTCGCGCCTTTTGAGGTCAGCATGGCGACGAGCAGAATGGTCGCCATCTGCCACCAGGTCAGGTCGACATGCAGCGCCTGGGCGATGAACAGGGTCGCCAGCGTCATATAGATGTTGGTTCCGTCCAGATTGAAGGAGTATCCGGTCGGCACGACGAGACCGACGACCGGCTTGGAGCAACCCAGGCGCTCGAGCTTGGCCATCAGAAGCGGCAGCGCGCTCTCGGACGACGAAGTGCCGAGCACGATCAGCAGTTCCTCCCGGATGTAGCGGACGAATTTCAAGATCGAAAAGCCCGCGAGGCCGGCGATCGCGCCGAGGACCACGAAGACGAAAAGCGCCGCCGTCACATAGAAGGTCAGGATCAGGTCCAGAAGGTTGCCCAGCGCCGAGGCGCCGAATTTGCCGATCGTGAACGCCATCGCGCCGAACGCGCCGAGCGGCGCCGCTCGCATGATAATGGCGATGACGGCGAACATGGCGTGGGTGAAATCGTCGATGAAGCTGCGCAGCGTCGCCGCGCGCGCGCCGAGGTTCAACAGTGCGAAGCCGAAAAGCACCGCGAAGAAAAGCACTTGCAGGACGTCTCCAATCTGGAAGACGATCGGGCCGCCGCCTCGGCAAAGGCCGCCTTCCGGGCTGCTGACGAAGGCCCCGACAACGCTGTCGGGAATGATGTGCAGGATGTAGTCGACCGGCTTCATCTGGCTGGCGGTGTCCGCGTAGCACTTGACCTGCGCCGCCTGCTCGGCGGTCAGTTCGTGTAGGGGGAAACTTTCGCCCGGGCGCCAAAGGACGCCGACCAGGATGCCCATGGCCAGGGCCAGGGTCGAGACGCCTTCGAAATAGATCAGCGCCTTGACGCCCACCCGGCCGACGCTCTTGGCCTCGTCAATATGGGCGATGCCAGAAACGACAGTGCAGAAGATGATCGGCGCAATCGCCATCTTGACCAACTTCACGAAGCCGCGGCCAAGAAATTCGACCCATGGGTTGGTGGCGAAAGCGGGAAAGAGCCAACCGACGAGAGCGCCCAACACGACGGCGAAGAGGACTTGCACGTACAAGGTCGTGTACCACGGGCGGCCGGTTTGCATGGTTTCCTCCGGGACTCTTATTTGCCTAGGAGCCTGTCGGACTGAGTGATCTGCGATTGAGTTGCGATGTCGATTTTCGAGTTTGCGGCTTGGATTGATCGCGCTCTGAGTCTTGGTGGGTTCGCATTGGTGCAGTTGGAGCGGCTGCGTGTGTCCATTTTCGGCGCAAGGCGGCTCAAGCTATTCGATAGGCCGGAGCGAGGGTGAACATCCGCTTCAAATTCCAGGCCATGGTCACGAGGCTCCACTCGCCGCGAACTTTCTCGAGGCCGCGCAGCAAGAATTGACGGAATCCGAGCGCTGATTTGATGATGCCGAACACCGGCTCCGGCGTCTGTTTGCGCAGGGCGTAGAGCGCACGGCCCCGCGGCGTCTTCAGCCGATGCGCCATCGCCTCGACCGGCGTCGGGTCCTTTGGAGCGTCCGGCGCCTTCTCGAACCGTTCGCTCAGCGGCGGATGATGCGGCTGTCGGCCCATCGCGATGACAGGCTCGACGCCGGCCTTCTCGCAGGCCTCTACGTTGCCAGCGCTGAAATAGCCGGTGTCGGCCAGCAGATATTCGACCTTGCCCAAGCCTTCGGACAACGCTCCGATCTTCTCCAGCATCGGTTCGACCTGGTTCTTGTCGTTGGGCGCCTGGACCACGTCGGTCGCCACCACCAGCAGGCTGCCCGCCGCCACCGCCGCCTGCGCGTTGTAGCATTGGTCAAAGCCGCCGCCGGCCACTGGCATGATGCGCGACGCCTCGTCCGTCAGGTTCACCTGATCCGTCGGCAGCGGCCCTTCGGTCGGCGGCGCTGGCGGCTTGCCCCCAGGCTTCTTGCCCGTCGCGGCGGTCCTGGCCTCGCGCGCCGCCATTTTGGCTTCGTGCTCCGCCTTCTCGCGCGCATGCCGCTCCTTGGCCCGCGCTTCGATCGTCGCTCGCGCCTCGGCGATCTTGCGCAGGCGCTCCTCGCGCCGCGCCAGTTCGTCGGGGATCGACATCCCGTCGGGAACATCCGAATTGTCCGCCGCCTCGGCCTTGGCCAGCAAATCGGCGACCTCGGCCTTCAGTTGTTCCTCGAGCTTGCCCGCGTACTCATAGGAAAGCGCGCTGTGCCGGCTCGCGTTGGCGTGGATCTTCGTCCCGTCCAGTCCAATCGTGCCCATCTTCAGCACGCCCATCTCGCGCGCCAACTGAAGAACCTCGACGAACAGCTTCTCGATCTCCTTCAAGAACCGCCGGCGAAACGTCGCGATCGTGTCGTGGTCGGGATGATCGTTGGCCGCGATGAACCGGAACGCCACCGAGTCGTAAGTCGCCCGCTCCAGCTTGCGGCTCGAAAACACCCCCGTCGCATAGCCGTAAACCAACAACCCCAGCAACATCCGCGGGTGATACGAAGCCGAGCCCGAGCCTCGGTAAGCCCCGCTCATCCGCCCCAGGTCGAGACCGTCGATCACTTCCACGATAAACCGAGCCAAGTGCTTCTCCGGAAGCCACTCGTCAACCGAAGGCGGAAGCAGATAACCCGTCTGCCGATCAATCGTCCGAAAATTGTTCATCAAACCCGCCCGCCGCCCCGCGCGAAATCAACGCCTAATTCTCAGCGCAGCCGCAGGCCCAGCGCTAAGTCCGACAGGCTGCTAGCAGGCGGTTGTGGGATCATTGCGCCCGCTGCCGCGGGGCGCAAGGCGTCGCGCCAGTGCTCCGCCATTCGACCTATTGCTCGGGACAGACCTATCGCTCGGGACTTGCCAGCCATTTCCGTAAACGACAAACTCCGCCGATCGGCGACGGGGGGCGCGACATGACGGCGGAGGAGCTTCTGGCGCAGGACTTCGGCGTCCTGCCGGATCTGATCCGCGCCCACGCGAGGGAACGGCCCGATGATCCCGCGCTGATCGAAGGCGACGAGACGCTGACCTACGGCGCGCTCGGAGCGCTGGTCGACCGCATCGTCTTCGCGCTGCAGCGGGACGGCGTTGGCCGTGGCGACGCCGTCGCCATCTGCGCGCGGACCTCGGTCCGTTACGGAGCTGCCTTTCTCGGCGTGCTCGCTGCAGGCGCCGCGGTCGCGCCGCTATCGCCCTCGTCGACGCCGGCGAGCTTGAGGATGATGCTCGCGGACAGCGGCGCCAAAGCGGTCTTCCTCGACGCCGAGACCGGCGTGGCGGTCGGACCGGCCGACGACGACGACTCGACCCAGCGCATTGCGCTGGACGACAGCGGAGCGGGGCGCCCTTCGCCGGCTGGATCGGACCGGCCGGAGCTGCGCCCACCGATGTCGCGATCGCGCCCGAGCAGCCGTTCAACATCATCTATTCGTCGGGCACGACTGGCGCACCCAAAGGCATCGTGCATCCGCATCGCATGCGATGGCGGCAATTCATCCCGGTTTCCTATTGGGGCGCCGTCACGATCGCCTCGACGCCGCTCTATTCGAACACGACGCTCGTTGTGGCGCTGCCCACGCTGGCGTACGGCGGGACGGTGGTGCTGATGCCGAAGTTCGACGCCGGCGAGTTCCTTAGCCTGTCGCAGAAGCATCGGGCGACGCATGCGATGCTTGTGCCGGTGCAGTACCGCCGGATCATGGAGCGGGAGGATTTCGGCGGCTATGACCTTTCGAGCTTCGTGCTCAAGTTCTCGACCAGCGCGGCGTTCCCTGCGGCGCTGAAGGCGGACGTGCTGAGGCGCTGGCCTGGCGGTCTCGTCGAGTTCTACGGCATGACGGAAGGCGGCGGCGCGACCCTGCTCTCGGCGCATCTCTTTCCGGACAAATTGCACACGGTCGGCCAGCCGATCCCGGGCCACGACATTCGCCTGATCGACAAGCAGGACCACGAGGTCGAGAAGGGCAAGGTCGGCGAGGTGGTGGGCCGATCGGAAGCGATGATGACCGAGTACCTCAACCTCCCCGAGAAGACCCGTGAAGTCGAATGGCGTGACGCGGAAGGGCGCCGCTACATCCGCACCGGCGACATCGGCCGCTTCGACGAGGACGGGTTCCTGATCCTGCTCGATCGCAGCAAGGACATCATCATTTCTGGCGGCTTCAACATCTATCCGTCGGACGTCGAGGCCGAGCTTGCCCGGCACGAGGCCGTCCTCGAGGCCGCGGTCGTCGGGGTCGCTTCGCAGCGCTGGGGCGAGACCCCCGTCGCTTTCGTCGCCCTTCGAGAGGGCTCGGCCGTGGACGGGCCTCAGCTGATGGAGTGGGTCAATGCGCGGGTCGGCAAGACCCAGCGCCTGTCGGCGCTGACCATCGTCGACAGCCTGCCGCGCAGCCCGATCGGCAAGGTGCTCAAGCGCGAGTTGCGAGACCGCTGGGCCGCGATGGAGTAAGGGTCGCCCGACAAACCGGCGGGCCAGACGTTTGCTTTAAGAGAAGATATCTTGCAATAGATCATGAAATATCGTAAAGTCAGGTCATGAGCCAAACTCCGCAGGGGGAACGAAGGAACGACGCCGACCGAAGTCTTAGGGCCGGATTGGAAATGCTTTGCGCGAAATGCGGAGCGCATGAATGTTTTTCGGCGGCCGAGCGGGCGTAAACCATTGAAAAAGTTAGAATCGGACGAGAATTCCAAGGAATTCCAAACGAGTCCAAATGCGCCTGAGGCCCATTCTGCGGAGGCTCGATGTCAGGCCGCGGAGCGGCGTAGCAAATCCAAATCAATGGAGCTGCGCCTCGGCCCTGATCGACCGGTGCGCCTCGGCTATTGTGGACTCGAGTCCCGCGCGAACGCTGCACATGGACAGCGGGCATTGACGGCTCGCGAGCGAACCGTCGCCGCCTGGGAAGCTCCGGGTGGCATGCGGAGCTTGAGCCCGCCTCTTCGTCCGTTGATCTCAACGCCGGAACGCCGCGCCCTCGCGGGGGGTCCGCTTGACTCCCTCCAGCCGCCGTTGTGTCTTTGATCACAGACGTTTGGCGTCAGCGCGCCTAAGCAGAGCCAGTTGCGGCCGGAGGTCCCCTGCCAAGGCGGGCGAAGCGGCGACGCCTTGCCGCAGTGGGAAACCGCGCGAGGGACCGGGTCGATGGCAGACGACGTCGTCATATTCCTCTCGTACGCGCATGACGACGACCTCGTCCTGTCGCAGGACCCGAACGAGATGGGCTTTGTCGCCTTCCTCGACCAGCAGCTGCGCCTGAAGCTCAGGGACCTCGGCGTGCAGCAGGCGAGCGTCTGGCGCGACCGGCGGCGGATCGGTCAGGGCGATCAGTTCAACGACATCATCGACGACGAACTCAAGAACGCCGAACTCCTGGTCGTGGTCATGTCGCCGAACTGGATCCAGCGGCCATATTGCCGTAAGGAATTCGACTCGTTCATCGCCCTGCGCAAGGCGGCCGGGGTGGCGAACCCCGCGCTCCGCATGCTCATGGTCGGCAAGGGCTATGTGGACTGGACCCGGCGGCCGCAGGAGTTGCAGGGGCAGGACGGATTCCTGTTCTATTCGCGCGACGTCCAGGACAACGTCAACGCCATCACCCCTTTCTTCAACCGCGGCAAGTGCGACGAACGCTTCTACTACAAGGAGGTGGACGCTCTCGCCACGGACCTGCAGCAACGCGTGTCCCGCATTCAGGCCGGGGCGGCGGCCGCTCCCCCTCGGCCCTTGGCGGCTCCGATCGTTGCGCCGAACGGGCGCACGGTGTTTCTGTCGAAGCCGGCGAGCGATATGAAGGCCGCCTATTGTCGCTTGGTCAACGAGCTTCGTGGCAAAGGCTTCACCGTCGCGCCCGACCCGGATGTGGACCCGCCGGACGACGCGAGCGCAGCGGCCTTCATCGGGAACGCGCTCGCCAAGGCGGAGGCCTTCGTGCATCTCGTCGGCGACAAGCCGGGCTTTGCCCCCGCCGGCCTCGATCCACTGGTGAAACTGCAGCTCGCACTTGCGCGTAACCAGGCGATTGAAGCGGAAGCACCAGCGATCAGCCGCCTGAAGCGCCGGATCGTCTGGGCGCCAAAGGTCCTCGACGACGGCGGCGCGGCGCCCACAGGCTCCGCCGCCGAACGCGATCCGCTGCAGGCGCTGGAGACATTCGACAAACAGATTGCGACCGACAAGATCGACGGCGATATTCTGAGCAAGTTCGTCGAGTTTCTCTTCCAGTACCTGACCGAAACCGCGCCGAAGCCGCCGGCGGGCGCCGAAGCCGGCAACAAGCTCGACATCTACCTCTCCTACCATTCGGCGGACGAAGATTATGTCGACGCGGTTGCCCAGGCTTTGCGCAATGGTGCTGTCAAGCCACGGATCCCTGTCGTCGATTCCGACGCCGAAGCGCGGCGCTATAACGGCGACCTGCTGGCGAGATGCGACGCCGTCACGCTCTGTTGGGCGAACGCATCCGAGGTTTGGGTGCGCTCCGAGGCCGACCGGCTCTCCAACTGGCAGTCGCTTGGCCGAAAGCAGCAGTTCGCCTTCCGCGGCCTCGTCGCGGGGCCGCCGCCCGCCGCGCATAAGAAGGCGAACACGCTTTCGCTCATTTTCCAGGATGGCGAATTCGACCGGGTCGTCGATCTCGTCGAGAAGGGGCCGCCGACCGCGGAACTGCTGGCGCCCCTCACCTGCATCCAGACCGGCAAGCCATGAGCGAGACCGCGATCGCCGAACCTCCTGCGACGTCGCCGCCGCCAGTCGATGGGGCGACCGTTTCGGCGGAGCGGCCGTTTCCGGGCTTGAGACCATTTGGCTATGCCGACCGCGCCTTCTTCTTCGGCCGCGAGCGTCAGGCCTTTGCCCTCTACCGGCTGGTCGAGAACGGCCGCTTCGTCGCGGTGATCGGAAGTTCCGGCAGCGGCAAGTCCTCGCTTGTCCTCGCGGGGCTCCAGGGCCTGCTCGCGGACGAGACGGCGGACGCGAGCGGGCCGAACTGGGCCTTCCGCGCCATGCGCCCCGGCGGTGCGCCGATCAAGCGGCTTGCCGCTGCGCTCGGCAGCCTCGCCGACAAAGACAGTCCCGACGAAGCCGCCCGCCGCCGGGACCGCGTCGAATGGACGCTGCGCCAGTCTAGCTTCAGCTTCGAGAACGCTCTTGAGGCAGCGGGCGGACTGGGCGAGCGGGCGCTCATTCTCATCGTCGACCAGTTCGAGGAGCTGTTCCGGTTCGGTCTCGCCGGCCTTGCGCTTCGCCGCGCCAGCGTCGAGGGGACGCGCGCCCGCGAAGAAGCTACGCAATTCGTGCAGATCCTGCTCGACGCCGACCGGCGCCGCCTCAAGGACGTGCATGTCCTGATCACCATGCGCTCGGACTTCATCGGCGACTGCGCCTATTTCCACGGCCTGTCGGAGGCGGTCAGCGCCACCCAATATCTGGTGCCGAACCTCACGCGCAGTCAGCTCGAGGACGTGATCCGAAAGCCGATCGAAAAATCCGGCGCCGGAATCGAGCCCGAACTGGTCGAGCGCCTGATCAACGATTGCAGCGACGAGCTCGACCAGCTTCCCGTGCTGCAGCATTGCCTGATGCGGCTGTGGGACCGTGCCGGCCAGGCTAGCTCTGAGCCTCCTCGCCGCCTCACTCGCCAGACCTACGACGATATCGGCCGGATGGCCGAGGCCCTGTCGCGCCATGCCGACGAAGTTCTCGCGCAATGCGGCCGCCAGGACCTTGCCGTCGAGCAGGCTTTTCGCGCGCTGTCGGAAGTCGACCGCGACGGACGGGCGACTCGTCGAGCGCTCTGTTTCAACGAACTCGTCGCGGAGACGGGCGTCGCGGAGGCCGTCCTTAGCGACATCCTCGACCGGTTTCGCGCGCCCGGCTGTTCCTTTGTCGTTCCGCCGCCGGCGAGCGCGCAAACGCTGGCCGCGGATGACCGCGTGGACATCAGCCATGAGACTCTTCTTCGTCGCTGGAAGAAACTCGCGGGGGATCCGGCGAAGCTGGACGCGGCGACTGGCCGTCCACAGCTCGGATGGATGGCCGAGGAGCGGAACGACGGCCAGCGCTATCACCTCCTGCTTTCCCTGCTCGGCGATACGCCTGACGACGAGAAGGCGGCGCTGAAGGACCCGGTCGGAACCAAGCGCTGGTGGGACTCTCTACCGCGCACGGCCCCATGGGGCGAGCGCTACGGCGGCAGCTTCGACGCCGTGAAACAGCTGATCGACGACAATATCGCCGCGCAGAAACGGTCACGGCGCAACAAGATCCTCGCCGTCGCCGCGGTCGTCGTCTCGGTCCTGATGTTCGTCGGCATGATCGTCAAATTCCAGGTCGACAAGACCCGCGCCCAGCAGGAGGCGATCGAACGCGGCGCAATGGATTCGGCTGCCGCGATGCTCCGTGACGTGCTCGCCGCCTATAGCGCGGGCACCCTCAACCTCGAGGGCGCGAAAAGCCTTGCTACGGTTTCCGAGAACTTCTTGCGCGAGGTCCGTCGCGGGCAAACGACGCACGCCGCGGATCCGCTCTGGATCGACGCCCTGAATCTCGAATCCGACCTTCAGTCAAACGCACAAGACACGAAAAAGCAGCTTTCGCTTGCCGAGGAAGCCAAGACCGTGGCGGCGCCCCTTGTCGCGGCGAACCCGAAAGACCAAGGGCTCAAGCAGAAGCTTTACGATTCGCTGATCCGTTTCGGCAACGCGCTCGCCATGTTCCCGGGCGAAAGCGGAAGACTGCGGCAGGCGCTGGAAGCGTATCAGGAAGCCATCGCCGTCGCCGACGACCTCGCCCGGCAGAGCGCAACCGACAAGACGGAGGGCGCCCTCGGGGACGCGCATCTGAAAATCGGCGACATCTACGAGATCGAGCATCAGCCGGATAAGGCGCTGGCGGAATATCGCAAGGGGCTCGCCATCTGCGAGGACGCTGCTGCGATCTTCCCCGGCAGCGTCGACGCCAAGCGCAACCGCGCCAACGCCCATTTCCGTATCGCCGAGGCGCTGCGCCAGGAGAACCGGTGGGACGCCGCCGAGGAGCAATATCGGCTTGCTGAACAGGATCAGCTGGCGATCCTCGCCAAGGACCCGACAAACGTGACGGTGCGGTCGAATCTCGCGTCGACCTACAATCACTGGGGCCTGCTCGCGAGCGGCAAAGGCGACCTGGAGTTGGCCCTCGCCAAGCTCAAGCTCGGCGTCGAGATGCAGAACGCGCTGATGCGGAGCGATCCGAGCAACCCGCAGTGGATCGCCTTCGCGGCGCCCAACTACGAGGCGGTTTCAAGAACGCTCGATGAGCTCAAACGCCAGAACGAGGCGTACCGCTACCTTTCGAAGGCTTACGACCTCAGGAAGGCGTTGACGATCCGCGATCCGACCAACACACCGGACGAAATACGCTTCGCCGCGACGGCGAAGGCGCTCGGCGACCGCAGCCAGGGCGTTCCGCAAATCGAGGCCTATCGCGATTGGATCCAGGCCTGGAAGCGGGTGGCCGACCTCGCCAAGCCGCCGCGAACGATCAAGGCGCAGGCGGACGATGCGTTTGCCATCGCCAAATCGCTCGCCGACGCCAAGGACTGGCGCGACGCGCAATCGGCCTATTGGCTGGCCAAACGCATCGCCGACATGAATCTCGCCGACGACCCAACGAGCGTCGACTGGAAAGAAAAATCGGACAGCGCAAAGCAAAGCGCCCAGGACGCCGCCGCTGCGGCGACGGCCGCCGCAGGCGACGCGTCGAACTGAGCGGACGCCGCATTCAGCCCGCTTGCGAGGAACCACTCGATGAGGCAACCGTGAAGTCACGCAACGTTCCGACATAGACCCACCCGCCGACCGGGTTCGCCGGGGTGCCTCCACCGGAAATGTTGAACAGCCCCCCTTGCTCATAGCCGAGGCCCCGATAGTGATGCTGGGTCATGAGCTTGCGCAGATAGGTCTCGAAATCGACGCGCTCTGCAGCCGGCAGCGCCTGTTGGGCCTCCTGCCATTCCTGCCGGCGTTCCGGCGATCGCATGGCGGCACGGAATTGTTCGACCGGTAGAAAGTCGCCGCCGCCGCTGGCGGCGCTGTCGGTGACGGTCAGGCCGCGGTTGCACTGCGGCCCCCGCGCGTGCGCCGCATCGAATGCGACAGCCCGCGGCCAGGAGGTCGACTGGCAAAGTTCGATCGTGACCGAATGCTCCGTAGTCCGCAAAACCTTTTCGATGATCTGGATATGCTCGCCGGAAGTCAGTGCGACGATCGAAAGGTCCTTTATGCCGGCAATCGTTTGCACAGGGCGAAACTCGGACAAATAGTCGAGCGGTCGGCGGCCGTGATACTGCTGGTGAACGCCGGCGGCGACGAGATAAGTACCGATGAAGCCGATGCAGTCGAGGCCGAAGCAATAGCCCTCGATCATCGCCTGAAGATAGTTGGGTCCGGAGAAGAACGGCGCGAATTGCGGAAGCGCGCGAATTTGCTGCTGATGGGCGATCACCAGTGTCATCGCATAAACAATGTCGTCGATAGCCCCTTGGCCCGTGAACACCCGGCCGAACGCCGGCGTGTGGACGCGCGGCTGATCCGCAGTGCCGTTCGTGAGGCTTTGCAACTGAACGAGCAGGGCCCCGGCGTGGTTGGCGCCGCCGAAGCGCGTATTTGCCGAAAGATAGCGATTGATTGACACCTTGCCGTCGGGACTCCCGGAATAGCCGGGGACTTGCACAGCATGCAGCATGTCGACGTAGTTTGCGGGCCCGAACCGCGCCTCCACCGTCATCGCGGCGCGCGCCTCGAGGCGGCGCCGACGAGACGGCCGCAAACCCGCGATCGGTTGGCCCCTGGGGCAGCCCCGACGTGCTTCACCATCGCCAGTCGCCCCTGTTGAAAGCCCGGTTGAGGAGGCGCGAGCAAAGCAGCCCGGCCGGACCCCAGACTGCCATCGCCGACGGCGTCCCGCAACTGTCCCGAGGTGGGGTGTCCGTAGCGCGGCGCGGCCGGGAGGTTGTGGCGGGCCAGGGAACTGGTCCTCGGGCCGAGAGATGGGAGTGCGAGGTCAAGCCCTACCGCCCTCGGCACCGCCTTCTAAGCCCGGAGAAAAGATTTGGACGACCTCGTGAACGCAGGGCTCGAACCCTGCAATCGTGAGCGCCTCCTCGAAAGGGGGCGAAGGAGCCGGATTGCGGCGCATCGCTTGGTAGGTCTCATAGCTCTCCCATTGAGCATACATAGTGACCTTGGCGCCGTCGAAGCTGCGGTGAAGAGCGGACGGGAAAAAACCCGGCGCCCGCGTGATAAACGTTTCCGTCACCCGGCCGCCGGGCTTTCCGGTCGAGAAAGATCATCCGGCGGCACGCCTCGGACAGATTGCGACGATGTCCGCCGCCGCCGCTCCGGTCGACTTGACGCCGAACGCAGCCCCGTGCGTTTCGACCGCGTGTTACGCCGACGCCTTCAGCGCCTGGTCGATGTCGGCCAGGATGTCGTCGATGTGCTCGAGGCCGATCGACAGGCGGACGTAGCTCTCCGAGACGCCGGTGGCGAGCTGGTCCTCGGCCGAGAGCTGGGAATGCGTGGTGGTCGCCGGGTGGATGGCGAGCGAGCGCGCATCGCCGATGTTGGCGACATGGTAAAGGAGTTTCAGTGCGTCAATAAACTTGCGCCCGGCGTCCTTGCCGCCCTTGATCTCGAAGCCAACGAGGCCGCCTTGCCCGCCCTTCAGGTATTTTTCCGCGCGCCGGCGCGCTTCGCCGGCCTGCTGCGACGGATGGATAACCTTCGTCACTTCCGGACGCTTGGCGAGCCAGCCGGCGACGGCCGCGGCGTTGGTCGAATGGCGCTCGATGCGCAGCGGCAAGGTCTCGATCCCCTGCAGGGTGAGGAACGCATTGAACGGCGACATCGCCGCGCCGAGATCGCGCAGTAGCGTCGTGCGCGCCTTAATGATGTAGGCGATGGGGCCCAGAGGTTTCACCGCCTCCGACCAGATCGCCCCGTGATAGCTGGGGTCGGGAGTGTTCAGCGCCGGTTGACGTCCCTTGTGCTCTTCCCAGGGGAACGTGCCACTGTCGACAAGGAGGCCGCCGATCGAGGTGCCGTGACCGCCGAGATATTTGGTCGAAGAATAGACGATAATCGCCGCGCCATGGTCGAACGGCCGCGTCAGGATCGGGGCTGCGGTGTTGTCCATGATCAGTGGGATGCCGAACCGGCGGCCGATCGCCGCGACTTCCGCGATCGGGAAGACAATCAGCTTCGGGTTCGGCAGCGTCTCAGCGTAATAGGCGCGGGTGCGGTCGTCGGTGGCGCGGGCGAAATTGTCCGGATCGTCCGGATCGACGAAGCGGACCTCGATGCCCTGATCCTTCAAAGTGTTGGCGAAAAGATTCCAGGTGCCGCCGTAAAGGTCGGTCGAGGAGACGATGTTGTCGCCGGCCTTAGCGACGTTTTGCACGGCAAAGGCCGAAGCCGCCTGCCCGCTCGCCAGCGCCAGCGCGCCGACCCCGCCATCGAGCGCGGCGATGCGCTTCTCGAGCACGTCGTTGGTCGGGTTCATGATGCGGGTGTAGATGTTGCCGAGTTCTTTGAGCGCGAACAGGTTCGCCGCGTGTTCGGCGCTGTGAAACTGGTACGAGGTCGTCTGGTAGATCGGCACTGCGACCGCGCCGGTCGTCGGATCGGCGCGCCATCCGGCGTGCAGGGCCAGTGTTTCAGGCTTCTGAGACATGCGTTCTTCCCTTCTTTGCGCTTGCGTCCCTGTTGCGACGATGCCCGTGTCGACTCGACCGACGAAGGCGCCTTTCGCTTCTCAATGGCGATAGTCAATTCTTATCATGCACAAAATCAGTAGATTTTGTGGACCCTAGCCGGCGGCGTCCTGGCGCGCAAGGCGCTTGCTACGCACACCGGCCGTGTGGGACGTTCCCTCCCTTTGCATTTCCGTTCGCGTTTCCTGTTTAGAGTCTTGTATTGTTGGCGCGATAGGAACGGTAGCGCCAACTCGACCGATGCGGTCTCAGGAACGGACCAGGAGAGGCGGATGAGCATAGGGGGCGATATGGTCAGGCACGAGCGCGCGCGTCGGTTTCACTTGCCCCACGCCCACCTCGACTCCACGTTCGGCAACGACTGGTTCGGGCGTCATGCCGAGGACTTCGCCCGCTTCTTTGGCACGCCGACCTTTCTGATCGCCCAGACGTTTATCGTCGCGCTCTGGATCCTGGTGAACGTGGCCGGCTGGACGAGCTTCGACATCTACCCGTTCATCCTGCTGAACCTCGCCTTCTCGCTGCAAGCCGCCTACGCCGCCCCCCTGATCCTGCTCGCCCAGACCCGCCAGGCCGACCGCGACAAAGCGATGAGCCTCGCCGACGCGCAGCACCGCGAGGAACTGCACCAGGTCAACGAGGAGCGGCAGCAGCAGATACGGCAACAGTCGGAGCTAATGCTGAACATGTTGGGGCAAAATACGGCTTTGACGGAGACGGTGGAGAGTCTGTTGCGTCAGAATACCGAGCTTACCGCGACGGTCCACGCGCTGGCCGAACGCATCGAGAGCATGACGGCGGAGGTGCACAGCCGTCTCGCCTCGCCAGCGGCCTGAACACCCATGACGATCCCGCTGAACGCGTTCCGGCTCGCGCTTGCCGTCGCGGTTGTCCCGACCGCGTCGTCCACGCTCGCCGCCGCCCCGCACCCGCCCCAGCTCACGGTGTCGTTCCTCTCCGAGCCGGCCCCGATCGTTCAGAACGGGGCAACCAAGCTCGCCTACGAGATGGTGCTGACGAACTTCGTCGGCAGCCCCTATCGAATCGCCTCGGTCGAGGTCAGCGCGGGCGAGAAGCGCGCGGCCTTCGAAGGGACGGCGCTCTCGTCCATGATGATGCGCTTCGACCAACGCGACCGTACGCGGCCGCCGGCCGATCCTCTGACTCTCGAAGGCGGCCGCGGCGCCGTCGTGTTCTTTCTGATCGACCTCAACGGAGCGAAAGCCCCTAAGCAGCTCGCCCATCGCCTCAGCATGATCGACGATAAGGGCGAGACGCACCAGGTCGATCCCGCTCCCCTCCCCGTTTCGCAAGAAAGCCCGATCGTCGTCGCGCCGCCGCTCAAGGGGACATGGATCGCCGGGAATTCGCTGAGCAACGGCAAGGACGCCGCGCATCGCCGGGCGATGCTCGTCATCAACGGACGCGCCTTTATCGCCCAGCGCTATGCGATCGACTGGGTGCAGGTGCAAACCGTCGATGGCAAGGTCACGACCTGGAAGGGACCGGAGGACCAGAACGCCAGCTATTTTTGCTATGATCAACCGATCTACAGCGTCGGCGACGGGACGGTGGCGGACGCCAGCGACGGCATGGCCGAGAACGTCCCGCATTCGGGAAAGCACGCCGTTCCGATCGGCTTTGACAACGCGGGCGGCAATCACGTCGTAGTAGAAATCGCCCCGCATCGTTACGCCTTCTACGCCCACATGCGCCCGGGCACCGTACGGGTGAAGGTCGGCGACCGAGTGCATCTGGGCGACATACTCGGCCATGTCGGCAATTCGGGCAGCTCCGAAGAGCCGCACTTGCATTTCCACATCGACGACGAGCCTTCGTTCCTTGCCGGCGACGGGGTCCCGTTCGCCTTCGCCAAGGGCCTCGCCAGCGGCCCGGTCGAGGCCAACGTCGCCTCGCCCGAAGCCGTCACGTTCGGCGCAAGTGGCCCGCAAATGCCGTTCGTCGATGATTATCCGGCTGCAAATGCGCTTGTGACCTTCGAATAGGGGGGTCCATTATACGTCAGCCGCCTTCTTCTCGCTCGCCGAAGCGAGGAAGGCGCCCCGGACGGTCGGATGGGGTGCGGAAAGCAGGGACGGTCCGCCGAAAGTCGGCGGTGACGGGCGCCCAATCCAACTTGCGCCGAAGCGGCGGGCCGCACCCCATCCGGCAGTACACGCCACCTTCCTCAACGGAGCGGCGGAAGGAGTGCGATCAGGATCGCGGCGGGTAGCTAAGCCAAGGAAAGGGACGACCTTGAACCGCATCGGCATTGCGCTCGTCATCGGCCACTTCGCCTTCGCGTTCGCCGCCCAACTTGCGCCCGCTCGCGCCGACCCGCCCTCTTTCGGCCCGGAGTTGCAGGGCTTCGAATACCCATGGCCGGTCCGCGACTACGCCTTCGCCTCGCAGGGCGAGGCGCTGACCATGCGCTATATGGACGTCGCCCCGTCCGGTCCGGCGAACGGGCGAACCGCCGTCCTGCTGCATGGCAAGAACTTCTGCGCCGCGACCTGGGAGGACACGATCCGGGCGCTCGCCGCCGCCGGTTACCGCGTGATCGCGCCCGATCAGATCGGCTTCTGCAAGTCGTCGAAACCGGAGCGCTACCAGTACAGTTTTCAGCAGCTTGCCGGAAATACTCACGCACTGCTGGCGTCGCTCGGAAGTCGAGGATCCGGTGCTGATCGCCCATTCGACCGGCGGCATGATCGCGGCGCGCTACGCGCTCCTGTACCCGACCGAGGTGTCGGCGCTCGTCCTCGTCAACCCGATCGGGCTCGAGGACTGGAAGGCGCTCGGCGTCCCCTGGATCTCGGTCGATGCCTGGACCGAGCGCGAGAAGGCGACAACCGCCGCGCGCATCAAGGCTTACGAGCAGGCGACCTACTACGCCGGGGGGTGGCGGCCGGACTACGACCGTTGGGTGACCATGCTCGCGGGCCTCCTCGGCGGGCCGGGCCACGAAATCGTCGCCCGCAATCTCGCCCTGATCGACGACATGATTTACACCCAGCCGGTCGTCTATGAGTTTCCGCGGATCAAGATCCCGACGCTGCTGATGATCGGCTTGAAGGACGTGACCGCGATCGGCAAGGATGCCGCGCCGCCCGACGTGCGCGCCAGGCTCGGCCACTATCCGGAGCTTGCCCAAACAACGAAAGCGGCCATTCCGGGCGCCGAACTGATCGAATTCCCCGACGCCGGCCACGCGCCCCAGCTCCAGGACCCGCAGCGCTTCAACGCGGCGCTGATCGAGGGGCTCGCACGGCTTCGACGGTAACTCGGCGCGTTCCCTCGCCCCGCCATAGGGCGTCGAAACACGCCCGATTGGCGACGGATTTGACCTCTCCTTGCAGGACGAGGGCGATCAGTTCCCGCACTCGGCGATCTCGTCGTAGCCACGGCCGCGGAACTCGACAAGGCAGAAGCCGTGGCCGAACGGATCGGCCATGAGTACGATCTTTCCCCACGCATGGACCTGGATTTTCGTTTCGGCCCGCGCGCCGGCGGCGAGGACGCGGGCGACTTCGGCTTCGATCTCCTCCACCACCACGTCAAAATGCACGGGCGTCCAATGGCGGTCGTAGCGCCGCAACGCGTCTGCCGCGCCGATCGAGCCGCTCGGCTTCTGCAAGAGATAAAGGGGAACAGGCCAGCCGCAGAGTTCGACCGCCTCCGCCCCCAGGCGGCGCGTGACCGCCAGCCCAAAGGCCTGTGAATAGAAAGCGACGCCTCGATCGAGGTCTGGGACGTCGATATTGATCAGGAGATCCGCGCCCATCTGCGTCAGCGGCTACGTCAAACACGGCCGCGGCCTCGCCCTCACGGCAACGGCGGGATGCGCAGCACCTGGCCCGGGTAGATCTTGTCCGGATTGGTCAGCATCGGCTTGTTGGCGTCGAAGATCACGTTGTACTTGTCGCCCTTGCCCTTGCCGTATTCCCGCTCGGAGATCGCCCACAGCGTGTCGCCGCTCTTGACGGTATAGAACTTCGACTCCGGCTCGGCCTTGGCCGGTTTGATGTCGTTCTGCACCGTGCCGACGCCCTTGGTGTTGCCGAGCGCGATGGCGATTTTCTCGGCCTCCTCGGTCGACTTCGCCGTTCCCGACACCTTCACCGTGTCGCCGTCCACCTCGACCTTGACGTCCGAGTGATCGAGCCCGTGCTTGTCGAGCTCCTTATTGAGCTCGTCCGCCGGCGCGGCCTTCGCTTCGGTGGCGCCGAAGATCGAGGCGCCGGCGTTCTTGATGAAGCTGATGAGACCCATGACTTCGTCCTCCTGCCGGCGCTTCCGCCGGCCTATCGCAGCGAAGGGGCGCCCCCTAAGGCGGCCGCACTATTCCCGAACCGGGCGCGCGGGACAAGTCTGGAGGGGGCCTCGCGATCCTGCTAAGCCTGCCCGACCCCGCTCATCCCGGACGCCCGCATGAAAGACCCCTACGAGGTCCTCGGCGTCGCCAAGACGGCGACTCCCGAGGAGATCCGCAAGGCCTACCGCCAATTGGCCAAGAAGCTGCATCCGGACCTCAATCCAGGCGACAAGCACGCCGAGGAGCGGTTCAAGGAGGTGGCGGCGGCGAACGACCTCCTGTCCGACCCGGACAAGCGTCGCCGCTTCGACGCGGGGGAGATCGACGCCTCGGGCGCCGAAAAGGCCCCGCCGCAGGGCCGCTACTATCGCGAATACGCCGGCGGCGCCGGGCATCCATATGAAAGCGCCGAGGGCTACGCCGACTTCGCCCAGGGCAACGACATCTTCGCCGAACTCTTGCGGCGCAGCCGCGAACAGCAACGGGAGCAGATGCGACGCGCCCCTGGCGCCGACCTGCATTTCGAGCTCACCGTGCCGTTTCTCGACGCCGTCAACGGGGCGGTTCGCACCATCACTCTGCCCCAGGGCGGCACGCTGGACGTGACGATCCCGGCCGGCGTCGAGGACGGCCAGACGCTGCGCCTCAAGGGCAAGGGCGCGCCCGCGCCCGGCGAGGGCCCGCCCGGCGACGCGCTGGTGCAGATCGTGGTCGAACCCCACCGCTATTTCACCCGCGAGGGCGTCGACATCCATGTCGAGCTGCCGATCACGGTCAAAGAGGCGGCGCTCGGCGGCGAGGTGCGCGCGCCGACGACGACCGGCGGCGTGATGCTCAAGATCCCGAAGCGTTCCAACACCGGCGACACGCTGCGCCTCAAGGGCAAGGGCGTGAAGGCGCGCGGAGGCGCGGGCGACGAATTCGTCAGGCTCAAGGTCGTCATGCCCAGGGAGCCCGACGCCGAACTCGACAACTTCCTCGCCGGTTGGACGCCGCCGGCCAGCTACGATCCCCGCAGGGAGATGTGACCCCATGATCACCGAGCGCGAGTTCCTGCAGCGCGCCCATATCGATGACGCGACCCTCGAGATCTGGATCCGCGACTCCTGGATCTGTCCCGACTGTACAGCGCCGGAGCGGGCATTCACCGACATGGACGTCGCTCGCGCCGGCCTCATCCACGACCTCAAGCACAACATGGGCGTCAACGACGAGGGGCTCGACGTGATCCTGCATCTGATCGACCAGATGCACGGTCTCCGGAAGGCTCTGGCCGAGGCGCTGGCGTCGCTGGGCCAGGGCGCTCAGGGTCCACGCTAGCTCGACTCGGTACAAGCCCGGGAGGGCTGCCTTTTTCAGCGGTCGAATGGAGGACGTCGCGCGACCCGCCCGGCCTCAGGGCGAACAGAGCCTGCGGACAAGCGGCGTCGCGACGCTGAGCAGCGGGCCGAGGTCGGCCGCGCGTCCATCCGGCCAATCGCCCTCGAATTCCGCGATCTCGAGCCCCACGAGATCGCAGGCGCCGAGGGCGTCGAGCGCCTCGCCTAAGGTTTCAAAGTCGAGGCCGCCGGCGACCTGATATTCGGTCGGCAGAAGCCCGGCCGACACCACATCGCAATCCAGATGAACGTATACGGGGCGAGTCCCGACGGCCTCTTGAAGGCGTCGTCCGATCGCTTCGCCGCATTCGACCAGCCGGAGGCGACCGGCCCGGATCCGGGCGATCTCAGCCGGATCCAGGTCTCGGGCGCCGACCAGAACTACCTCTCCAGACTCAGGCCATCGCCGAGACCCGTGCGCCATTCGCCGCTCGCGCCCGTCAGAACCATGCCGCCGAGGTAGGCGTCTTCGGCAAAAGCCTTGTCGGCCGGCGTGTTGCTGTCGCCGTGGGCGTCGAGCCAGACGATCGCGGCGTCAGGACAATGGCGGGCGACGACCGGCAAGGTCGCCAGACTGGCGGCGCAACGATTGGCGACCAGCAAGGACCTCTCGCCTGAGGCCAACCGCCTGTCGAGGCCAGCGGCGAGCGCCGCAAGGCCCGGCCGGGCGGCTTCGAGCTGGGACGCCCACCCGCCTTGTGCGAGCTCTTCGGGCGCGACGATCGTCTCGGCGCCAAGCTCGAAGCGGCGCGCGAGCGCCGAACCCAGCGCCACGGCGCCCTGCATCGCGCGCGGGTTGCGGTCGCCGGCCTTCCCAGCGAAGATCGAGACGCGTCGGGTTCGCCGGGCCATCACGTTCCCATGATACGCAAACGGAGGCCGAACGTATAAGGTGGGACCGCCGCATTGAGGAGGCCGCCATGCGAATGCCCGGGATGCCAACGATCCTCGCCGTCGTGATCGTGGCCTGCGCGCCCGCCCTTGCCGGCGAGCCCTTTCCCAAAACCGGGGAGGCGAAGCTTGCCGCTTACGCGGTCTGCCGCTCGCTCGCCACCATCGACATGGGGCCCGCCGGCTCGAATTCCTCGGCTGAATGCACCGGCATCGTAAAGACCCGGGACGGGGCCAAGCTGCTCGACAATCTGGCGCTCCGCTGCCTCGAGGAAGCCAAGGCCCGGCCGGACGGCTACGCCTTCACCGGCACGTGCATCCAGACCGACGCGGATGGCGACAGGCTGTACATGACCTACGAAGGCCCGGAGGGCGGGGACATCGCGCTCCTCGGCGGCGCCGGCAAGTACATGGACGTCGTCGGCAAGGGAACCTGGAGCGTGGTCGACGCGCCCGGCAACTCCTCGAGCCTGTTCGCCTTCACGCTGACCTATGACGTGAGCTGGACGACAAAGGAGAAATGAGCGTCGGGCGGCCCGAGCCGCGAGCCATGCCGGCCGCGATCGAGCTTTATCGCAGCGCCGACCTTCTCGTCAGGGCCCGGATCGGCTTTGACTTTGCCTTCTGCGTGGTGACCTTCGGCTCCTACACCGACAATCGTACCCTGGATCGGGACGGCTTCGGCGAAGCGTTCCTGGTTTCGCGCAGCGTCAACGCGATCCACATCCTGTCGCGCGACAACGACTGGTATCTTCTGCCGGATATCGAACGCGCGCTCGAGGCCGCGTCGCGCGCGGCAAAGGCGTTCGACCGGGTGACGACCTATGGATCGAGCATGGGCGCCTATGCCGCGATCCGGCTCGGCAGGCTCGCCGGGGCGATGACTGCGATCGCCCTGTCGCCGCAGTATTCGCTCGATCCTCGAGTCGTTCCTTTCGAGGACCGCTGGCCGCACGAGGCGCAGCGGCTGGATTACGCGATCGAGCGCCGCCTCGCCGGGGCGGGCTTCGTCTCGTCCGCCTACGTCTTCTACGACCCGTCCGATCCCGACGCGCGCCATGCGGATCTGTTCCGCCTGCGGCTCGAGGTTCACGACGTCCGGTTGCCGGATTGCGGCCATCCGGTCACGGGCTACCTCGCCGAAGTCGGGCTTCTCGAGCGCGCGGCGCTCGAGCCCGCCCGCGGCGCGTTCGATCGTGAGGCGTTTCAGCGCGACGCACTGGCGAAGCGCGAGTCCGCGCCGCAATACTATCTGACGCTCGCCAGCCGGCCGATCGCGGCCGGGAAAAAGCTCGAGCTGGTTCGCCGGGCGTATGAGCTGTTCTCGAGCGACGTCGGCTACGTGGCGCGATATGGCGAGGCGCTCTGGATGGCGGGACGGCATGACGAAGCCGTCGCGATGTTCGACCAGGCGATGAGAGCGGCGCCGGATCACGACTTCGTCTTGCGTTATGTGTGCGAGTTTCTCGAGGCGAGCGGGCGTCGTGGGGCTGCCCGAGCGGTCGCCGACTGGTTGGCGCGGCTGCATCCCGGGGCCGCTCCGGTCGAGAGCCTGGCTGCTCGGCTGAAGCGCCCCACTCTCGCCGACGCGCCGGAGCGCCTTCGCCGCCTGCGCGCCCGGTTGGCTTCGCTCCGCCGCAGCCGGACGACGGCTCCGCCTCCAGCGCTGGCGCCCCTGCTTCAACGGCTGAAAGTCGCGTCCGGCGGGCCGTCACCCCGCGCGCCCGCATCGCCCCCCTCCATCGATTCCTGGATTCGCCACGCATCGACGATCGGGGCTGTGGCGAACGCGGGCGCCGACGTCGTCCTTATCGGCGACTTGCTCGCCGAGCAGTGGCCGGCCAGGCTTTGGGCTCGACAGCGGAGTTCCAATCTCGGCTCGTCGGGTGACCGGACCCAGCACCTTCTTTGGCGGCTGGCGTGCCTCGACGACGGCGCGATCGACGTGAAAGCCGCCATCGTAATCATCGGGGTGAACAATCTGCTGGCGGGCGACGACATCCAGGCCATTATCGGCGCCGTCGAGGAGGTCATTCGTGAAACCCGTCGCGCCGCGCCGGCGGCGCAAATCGCAGCCGTCGCCCTGCCGCCATTCGGTCCCGACTTCAAGTTTCGCGACGGCGACCGCAACGCGTTCAATGCCGCGCTGGCGGCCCTGACGGACGCCGCGGTCGTCGACGAGCCGGCGCATTGGACGCCCCGCGGCGCCGAGGCCTCCTGCTACCATCCGGACGGCGTGCATTTCAGCCAGGCCGGATATGAGCGCCTCACCAGATCCGCGGCGCGGGCGCTGGGCGGCGCGCCTTAGCCTGCGCCGCTGCGCCGTCACCCGCGCCTGCATCCCGAGGGACGGCCGCGGCGACAGGCTTCACGCGCCTTACGGACGCAACTACTGGGCCAGCGACCCCGAGGGTCATCCGTGGTTCTTCACCAGGCCGGCGAAGGAGGGCTGAGGAAGGGGGCGGGTGATCCCAAGCGCCCTGCTCTCTTGCCCCAAATTGCTCCTGGGCACGGACCGTGCAGGCCTGGCGCCGTCTCCATCTTATCAGAGAGTTAAGCGTACAAAACTGTCACAAAATCTTGTTGAGCGCTCGCTTATTCTACATTATATCAGAGGTAAATTGAGATCCTGCTCTACAGGCGACTCAGGAGTTCCGCCTTTTTCGCCGCGAACTCTTCCTCGGTGAGAATGGCCTTCTGCCGCAACTCCGCCAGCCGCTCGATCGTCTTGACGATGTCATCCATCGCCAACGACTGAGGCGGGGCGGCGGCCGGCGCGGCCCGCGACGCGGGCGGCGACGGCGTTTGCGAGGGCGCGGCAACCGGCGCGGGGGGCTCCTGCGAAGGATCGGTCTGCGGAGGCGCCAGGCTCAGCTCGGACAGACGCACGACGCCGAACTGGCTGGTGAAGGTTAGCGACCGATCGCCGCCCTGCTGCTGGGAGAAGCCCGTGATTCGATGCTCGCCCGAGTCATAGACGCGCACCTCGCCGCCGTTCTCGATCGCCACCCTGCGCGGCCCCGGAAACCAGGCGTATCGCAGGTCATTCTGGGCGCCGGTCGAAGCCGGCGCGCCGAGCTCCGGAGGCCACCAGGCGCCGGTCGATCCCGCTCCCGCAACAAACAGACTGACCGCGCCGGCGTCGCCCTGGCGTTGCGACTGAAAGCTTGTGGGCGCCGAGGCCTGGGGCTGGCTGCGCAACAGGTCGGCAAGGTCGTTGCAGAGCGCATCGACCCGATATTTCAGGCCCTGATTGAACATGTCGCCGACCATGATCATGCCGCCCTGAGACCATTGCCCCAAGCCTCCGAGGTCGGGGTGATTGAACTGCGCCTGGGCTCCATGTCCCTCAGCCAGCGCGCCGAGCACGGCGAGCGCCGCCTCGACGCCGACCCCATGGCGAGCTGCGACCTCGGTCACGATTCGAAGCCCTTCGGGCGTGAGCTGCTGAGGCATGGGGAATTGTTCCTGGCTGCGGCCGAGAGGGAGCGCGGCTCGCCCAAAGACCTTGGCCAGTCCTATACGCCGCTTGCTCGCAACGCCAGTTGCGATCACAGAGCGGAGCGGCAAACCGGGCGCCTCGATAGCAAGGCATGCCCCCGGGCGCGGACGCGTTTCACGCCTCGCAACCGGTCAGGCCGCCGCTCCGGCCACTCCGGGCGAATCCTGAAATCTGACCCGCTCCATCACGCCGGCCCGAATGGCCTCACGGTAGATCGCCTCGGCGAAGCGGCGATCTTCGGACTTCTGGTCCAAATCCATGCGCAAAAGAACCGGTCTGCGTTCGAGCGCGCTCATCACCAAGGCGCCGTCCAAAGGGACCATCACGCCAGCGGTCATGTGGAAATCATCCGGCGAAAAGACGCGCGTCGCCAACTTCATCCCGATGGGCGCGCTCGATTCCAGGCCTTCGTCGACGAGCCAAAACTCTTCTTCTCGCAGGAGGTCGCGCACGATCAGGCCCGCCTCGGGATGACGCCTTTCCACACGAACGAGCGCGAAGCGCGCATCGAGCATGGCGGCGAGGACCAACGCCTCCTCGGAGTCCGGCGCAAGCCGCTGCGACGCCGCGTAGCGATCAAGGGGTCGCTTACGCCCGCCCTGACGCGCGTAGAGCGCGAGATCGTACACAAGCGCAAGCTCGTCCTCGGAGTTGAGAATCAAGGTTCGTCGGCGTGCGAGTCCGAGACGGCGCGCCTGCTCCATCAGCGCCTCCGAAGACAGGCATTTGAGGGCGGCGCCGTTGTGCCTTATGTTGACGGCGCGAAATCGACGATAGCGGTCGATGATCTCAGCGCGCGATGGCCCGACGACCGGCTCGATCGCCAAGCGATCCGAGTGCGGCGTAATTTCCGGGTGCGACATTCGATCTCCAGGGCAAGAGGCGCTACGGGCGGCGCCTGCGATCCGATGCGCCGATTTGCGGTAGACCGTCAGGTTCGATTGGGTCATCACCAGGGTCAATGGCCATCCATCCGCTTTGCACCGGAATGAGGGACAGGCATCGCCTGTGGCGTGCTCGCGCTCGCTCGACCGTTCGGGGCATCTCTCCACCCGCGGCTGCGGCTGAGCAACGCCAGAGATGCTCCCGAAGACCTTAGATCGTCTCAGAGCAGTCTATAGGCTACTTGGGCGGCGCGCGCCGCCATGGTCGATTGGAAGAGTTTTTGCCGCAAGGCTGGCCCGAGCTTACTTTCACCTCGCGTGATAAGACCGATCGATTAATTCCAGAAGCTGCTTAGGCGGGTCACCAATATCTATGCTTTTCAACTTGACAGTTCCGTATTCCTTTGATGCAGCCTTAAACGCTTTACGAAACGCCGTATCTATTATAAACGGAGGATCCGGGCAGAATTCCGGTTTGTGAACCTGAACTGCCTGGTAATTGCTCACGTCCTCATTGTTGGGGTCACGTGCGGCAGCGGGGCGCCCTGGAGGGTGAGACGTATAGCGTCGAGGGCGCGAATGGATCGTCTTCGCCCGGTCTCGATGACGGATCTCAGGTCGGCGTAGAATTTGGCGCCCCACTCGCTTCGGAATCCGTTGGTGATTTTCCGGTAGACCGCGCCGGGGCGTAATGCGCGCTCGGAGCCGTTGTTGGTGGCTTCGATCTCCCGGTTGGTCATGAAGACGAAGAGGTTTCCTCTGATCGCCTTGATGGTTTTCTGGAGTTTTCGCCCCGCCGCATGGGCGGGCTCGAGGCTGAGGAGGCGGGTGAGCCGGCGCTCGAGGTCGGCGAGGTAGACCTTGAGGGTGGAATTGGCGAGGTCGGCGCGCCGCCGTCCGATGGCGCAGGCGCGCTTGAGCAGACCCTTGAGCGCGGGCGCGAACACGGCGTCGCTCTCATCGACGGCGTACTGGACGTCGCGAATGAGATGGGCGAGGCAGAACTGATGGCCGCGGCGAGCCCAGCCGGTCTGGCTGCCGAGCCGATCCGACAGCCACACGTCGGGCCGCCATTCGCCCAGGAAGGTCTCGACGACCGCCTTGGAGCGGTGGGCGTCGGCGATGAAGGCGGCGCTGTCGCCGTGGTGGAAGACCCAGAGCCACCAGTTGGCCTTGCCCACGCGCATGCTCGTCTCGTCGCTGGCCAGCGCCGTGCCGGAGAGCAGCCGCTCCTTGATCAGGCTCGTCTGGGTCGCGAAGGCCGGGCGCGCGGCGTCGAGGACGTTGATGAGCGCGCCCTCGCTGATGTCGAGGCCGAACAGATCTTTCAGGACGTCGGTCAGCCGCGCGATCGGGATGCCCTGGACCGAGCGCAGATAGATGACGAAGGCGCGAAGGTTCGGCCCGAACGGCGAGCCGGGCTCCAGGCCTTCCGGCGCGGCCGCCTTGAAGCGCCTGGCGCAGCACGGGCACACCCCGCCTTTGAGCGTCACGCGCGTCACGTCGGGCTTGACCTCGGGAATCTCGATCCGGTCGTACACCTGAACCGCGCTCTGCGGCGCGATCGAGACATCCGCGCCGCAGCCCTGGCAGACGAGCGCGGAAACGACCCGCTCGCGCGTCGGGTTGGGATGGAGCGGGCGATGGGCGCCGGCGTGCGGATTGGCCTTGGCCTTCGGTTTCGAGGGCGCCGACGCCTTCTGGCCTTTCGAGGGCGGAAGGCTGGAGTTGTCCGGCGTCTTGGGCGGCAGGCCCAGCTTGGCCTCGAGTTCCGCGACCCGTGCGGTCAGCGCCGCGACCTGCGCCATCAATGCCGCGATCAGCGCATCCTTCTCATCATGCGAGAGCAGGGAAAGGTCGGGGCCGCCAGCCATGCCCCCGTGGATTTCAGATTCGTCGCCCGCGCGCCAGCCCTTTCTCACGCCCGAATCAATTCGCCGCACCGGTCCGCCGAAAGGGCGGGACGTGAGCAATTACACTGCCTGACATGGATATCTAGCAATGTAAGCCTCTTTTTATCAGACCGGGGCACATCAACGACAAAATTAACATAGAACCAATCATGCCTATCCGGTTAGGACACACACCCACTAGATGTGGGGTGCATCCAATCTCCCGAGTAAAGTTTGTCGTAGGTCGGCGCTCTGGCGCTACCTGCGAGGCCTAGCAGCGAGCGAAATGCGTTGAACGGGTAGAAGCGGCGGTTGAATTGAAAGGTGAACTCGTTGAGATAGGCCTGCAGATGCCGCGCGCTGACCCCGTGATGCGTTCCCGCCAGCCACGTTTTCAGATTGGCGATGACGAGATGGCTGATCGGCAGGAATTCCTCCGAGATTTCGGGGTCGCCGCATTCGGCGATGGCGCGATGATCATAGCCGCGCTTGCCCAGGTCGGCGTAACCGCTCCACTCGTCCGTGACGATCAACGTCCCGTCCGCCACGGCGCCCTCGACGAAGCCGCAAAGCGACCTTGCGCTCCGGTCGGCGGCGATGGCAAGCCGAACGCGCCCCGCGTAGCGGCCGTCCTTGCGCACGTCTTGCGCGGTTCCCGGTTCGCGGCGGCGCACCTCGACGGCGCAGGCGACGAGCGTTTTGTGATGAACGCCCCGGCCTTCGCCGCGCGTGCGGCCGCCGACCCATGTCTCGTCGACTTCGACGTGCTCGTTCGCGCGGCCGCCGATGCGATCCCGATCGGGACGAACCATTCCGGCGCGCAGCTTGTGGAGGAGTTGAAAGGCGGTCTCGTACCGCGAGAGACCCAACTGCCGCTGGAGTTGGACCGCGGATATGCCGGGAGTTTGGCTGGCGACCAGATAGGCTGCCCAAAACCAGATGGACAACGGCGTGCGGCTGCGCTCCATGACCGTGCCGACAGTCAGTCCTGTCTGGCTGCGGCATTTCCGGCATGTCAGCACGCCCGGGCGGCTCGCAATGCGGAACGGTTCGCCGCGAGCCCCGCAGCGCGGGCAGACGAAGCCGCGCTCCCAGCGCGCCCGTTCGAGATACGAGGCGCACGCCGCATCATCCGGGAAAAGCCGCTGAAACTCCGGCAGCGACCGTGGAAATGGCAGCGCCGCGCGCTGCTCCACGTCCATCACGACGGCCGTTTCTCCAGTCATTTCCCCGTCCAGCCGCACGCACGCCCTTCGCGCAAAGGGGAACCGCCAGTTGGCTGGGGGCCTCACCCGCGAGTGTCGCCACATCTAGATTTAGTGGGTGTATGTGTCAACCGGATAGGCATGGAACCAATCAACTGATGTTACATCGTCCCCACTGAAGTCGCTTACCAATATCCACTCTGATCTTTCGACAGAGTTCTTTGGAAAATCGATCCAATAGTATGGATCGTTTTCGTTATATAACTTCTTCGCTTTTTCTACAGCTGGTCGCGCAATACTTACGCCGCCAACCGACCTACTTAGTCTCCACTTTCGCCCAAATCTTTTTCGAGACCACTCGAGGAAGCCCGGAATCTCCTCATTTCCATTAGGATGACCCTTACCTTGATCACATCCATTGGCAAAAATCAGATTCTCCAGATCCTTGTCCTTGATTGGAAGTGGATGCGCATATTCCCACAATCGATCGATATCTACGGCACCTGGCGGGAACCAAGCTCCCGCTTCCTTCAGACCTCGCATGCCAAGTGCACTGCTCGAAGCGTTCGCTGAACAAATTACACAGCCCTTCCGATTTGACCAGTACACCTTCATGTGTAGCTTGTTCGACTTAAAGAGACGAGCTTGTTTATCGCGTAGCCGACTGAGAGCCCAACTAGATGTCGATCCCGGCGATAGAGAACAAACAATCTCAAGAGCCTTGGGATCTGGAAGAAAGGCTTTTGCATTCTTTCCAACATACGCCACCAGTACGACGCGGCGATCTTTAGGATCAGGATCTGCGAGGATACCGCTTATCGCCCTGTATAGATCAGTTGAGGTATACAGAACCTTCATTGACAACGTCCGTCGTTATTATGATCTTTGGGCACGATTTATGTCCAGTGAGAGGGGACAAGCTGCTCAAGCCGAAGCGAAATTAAGGTGCGTGCCCAATTTGGACATACTGCCTTCCGATCGATTTATCGGTGAATTGCCGAGATGGTCATCAATAGCAATAGCGTTGCCGCGTATGCTGGTAAAGCGCAAATATAACTACAGCCGCGTTAGCAATTGGAATTCGAGACCTTCCCCCACCCTCCCCCGGTCGGCGTGACGATCTCGATCGCTTCGCCCGCCTCGACCTCCGTCTGCGCGCAACCGGGCAAGATCTCGATGCGGCCGTCGTTGCGGCGCACGGAGTTCTGGCCGAGTTCGCCGGGCTCGCCGCCCGCGGCGCCGGGGTTCGGGACATTGCGGTGGCCGCTCAGCACGGCGACGTGCATCGGCTTCAGGAACCGGATGCGCCGCAGCGTCCCGTCGCCGGCCTTCCATCGCCCCTTGCCGCCGGACCCGCGGCGGATGTGGAAATCCTCCAGCACGACCGGGAAGCGGCTCTCCAAGAATCTCCGGATCGGTCAGGCGCGAGTTGGTCATGTGGGTATGCACCGCCGCCGCGCCGTCGAATCCGGGGCCGGCGGGCGCGCCGGAGCAGATCGTCTCGTAGTATTGATGGGTCGCGTCGCCAAAGGTCAGGTTGTTCATCGTGCCCTGCGCCGAGCCGAGCGCCTCAAGCGCGGCGAACAGCGTGTCGGTGACCGCCTGCGACACTTCCACATTGCCCGCGACCACGGCGGCGGGGTAGCGCGGCGAGAGCATCGAGCCTTCCGGCAGGATGACCCGGATCGGCTTCAGGCAGCCGGCGTTCATCGGAATGTCGTCGTCGACCATGACGCGGAAGACATAGAGCACCGCCGCGCGAGTGACGGGCTCCGGCGCATTGAAGTTGGTCGGCTGCTGCGGCGAGGTTCCGGTGAAGTCGACGGTCGCCTCGCGCCGCGCCTTGTCGACCGTGATCCTCACCTTGATGACGGCGCCCTGGTCGGAGACCGACTCCGCTTCGCTGTCGGCGAGCCGGTCGATCACCCGACGCACGCTCTCCTCGGCGTTGTCCTGCACGTGGCCCATATAGGCCTCGACCGTCTCGAGAGAAAAATGCTCGACCATGCGGCGAAGCTCGTGGGCGCCCTTCGCGTTGGCGGCGATCTGCGCCTTGAGGTCGTTGACGTTCTGGATCGGGTTGCGCGCCGGCCAGGGCCCTTGGGTCAGGAGCGCGATCAGCTCGCGCTCGCGGAAACGGCCGCGCTCGACGAGAAGGAAATTGTCGATGTAGACGCCCTCCTCATGGATCGTGGTCGCGAGCGGGCTCATCGAGCCCGGCGCGATCCCGCCGATGTCGGCGTGATGGCCGCGCGAGGCGACCCAGAACAGCAGGGTCTCGCCCTTGTCGTCGAACACCGGCGTGCAGACGGTGATGTCGGGCAAGTGCGTGCCGCCGTTATAGGGGGCGTTGAGCGCGAACACGTCGCCGGGCCGAATGCGGCCTCTATTGTCCTTGATGATCGTCTCGACCGAACGGTCCATCGAGCCCAGATGGACCGGCATGTGCGGCGCGTTGGCGACGAGGGCGCCGTGCCGGTCGAACACCGCGCAGGAGAAGTCGAGCCGCTCCTTGATGTTGACCGAATAGGCCGTGTTCTGCAGCGTCACGCCCATCTGCTCGGCGATCGACATGAATAGGTTGTTGAAGATCTCGAGCATGACCGGATCGGCCTTCGAACCGATCGCCTCGCGTTTCGGCAAGGGCTCGACGCGTCGTCATCACGACATGGTTCTTGCGCGTGATCTCCGCCCGCCAGCCCGGCTCGACCACGATCGTCTGATGCGGCTCGATGACGAGCGCAGGGCCGTCGACGCCCGCGCCAATCGGCAGCCCATCGCGCAGATAGACGTTCGCCTCGCGCCATGCGCCTTTGGAGAAGATGCGCGTTCGGCGAGCCGGCTGAGCGCGCGCAACGCGGTCATCGACCGCGTCTACAGTCGCGACCGGGCGCGCCCGCTCGGAAAAGCGCGCCGCGCCACCGACCGCCTCGGCCGTCACTGCCTCGATCACGAGCGCTTTCGTTCGGTCGACGAACCCGAATCGCGCCCTATGCGTCGCTTCGAACGCGCGCCGCATGGCGTCGGACGAGGCCAGCTTCACCTCGATTGTCGTGTCGGAGCCCGCGTAGCGCAGCTGCGCCCGCTGGTGGACCTTGATGGCCCCGCGCTCCACGCCTTGACTCTCGACCTCGGCGCGCGCGCTCTCAGCCAGAACGTCGGCGACGAGGCCGACGCGCGTGGGCGCCTCGACGTCGAGCGGCTCGTCGACCCCTTGCGCGCGCTGAGCCGCGATGTCGGCGAGGCCCATGCCATAGGCCGACAGCAGCGACGACAGCGGATGGATCAGCACGGTGGCGACGCTCAGCGCGTCGGCGACGTCGCAGGCATGCTGGCCGCCGGCGCCGCCGAAGCAATTGAGGGCGTAGCGCGTCACGTCGTAGCCGCGCGCCACCGAGATTGTCTTGATCGCCTCCGCCATCTTGGCGACCGCGATGGCGAGGAAGCCGTCGGCGACAGCCTCGGGGGCGCGCCCATCGCCGATCTCCGCAGCCAGCGTCCCGAATTTCGCCCTCACGACCTCGGCGTCGAGCGGCTGATCGCCCGTCGGCCCGAACACCTTGGGGAAGAGATCGGGAATGAGCTTGCCGGCCATCAGATTGGCGTCGGTCACGGCGAGCGGTCCGCCGCGGCCATAAGACGCGGGCCCGGGATCGGCGCCGGCGGAATCGGGGCCGACGCGAAAGCGCACGCCGTCGAAATGCAGGATCGAACCGCCGCCGGCGGCGATCGTGTGGATCTTCATCATCGGCGCGCGCATGCGCACGCCCGCGACCTCGGTCTCGAAGGCGCGCTCGAACGCGCCGTCGAAATGGGCGACGTCGGTCGAGGTGCCGCCCATGTCGAAGCCGATCACGCGGGCGAAGCCGGCGCTCGCCGCCGTGCGCGCCATCGCCACGACGCCACCCGCCGGGCCGGAGAGAATGGCGTCCTTGCCGGCGAAGAGATTGGCCGAGGTGAGGCCGCCCGACGACATCATGAACATCACGCGCGCCCCGGTGCGCTCGACATCGAGCGCTTGGGAAACGCGCCGCACATAGCGGGCGAGGATCGGCGACAGATAGGCGTCGACCACGGTCGTATCACCGCGCCCGACGAACTTGATCAGGGCCGAGCAGCGATGGCTCTCGGAGACCTGCGCGAAGCCGAGCGCGCGGGCGATCTCGCCGAACTCGGCGCTCATGCTCGGGGTAGCGGTAGGCGTGCATGAACACGATCGCCACCGCATCAAAGCCTTGCGAGCGCGCCTCGGCGAGCGCCGCGCGCACCGCCTCGGGGTCGGGCGCAGCCTCGACGGTCCCGTCGGCCAGCACCCGTTCGTCGATCTCGATCACGCTCGCGTAGAGCTGTTCCGGCTTGACGATACGCTTGGCGAAGATCTTCGGGCGCGCCTGGTAGCCGATTTCGAGCGCGTCGCGAAACCCACGCGACGTGACCAGCAAGGTCCGCTCGCCGCGCCGCTCGAGCAGCGCGTTGGTCGCGACCGTCGTGCCCATCTTGACCGCGCGGATCGCCCCGGCGGGGATTGGCTCGCCCGTAGCGAAGCCGATGAGTCGGCGGATCGCCTCGACCCCGGCGTCGTCGTAGAGCGCGCTTTCCGACAGGAGCTTCAGGGCATGCAGGCGGCCCTTTGGATCGCGGCCGATGACGTCGGTGAAAGTTCCGCCGCGGTCGATCCAGAAGTCCCAGCCGGCCTTCGCCTTCACGATCGTGTGACCTTCGTTTGCGCCCAATCTTTGCCGCGCCGCGACCCTACGAAAGGTTTTATGATCGGCGCAACCGCAGGCATAGGAAGTCGAACATGGACACTGTGAGATTTGGCAAGACCGGCATGCAGGTGTCGAGACTTTGTCTCGGCTGCATGACCTATGGCTCGCCCAAATGGCGCGAATGGATCCTGCCGGAAGAAGCCTCGCGCCCGTTCATCCGCGAGGCGCTGGAGAAGGGGATCACGTTCTTCGACACCGCGGACGTCTACTCACAGGGCGCGAGCGAGGAGATTCTGGGGCGGGCGCTCAAGGAATACGCCAAGCGGTCCGAGGTGGTGATCGCCACCAAGGTGCACGGAGCGATGGGGCCCGGCGCGAACGCCAAGGGCCTGTCGCGCAAGCATATCCTCGAAGGAATCGACGCCTCGCTGAAGCGCCTGGGCCTGGAGTACGTCGATCTCTACCAGATCCATCGTTTCGACCCGGAGACGCCGATGGAGGAGACGATGGAGGCGCTGAACGACGTCGTGCGCGCCGGCAAGGCGCTCTATATCGGCGCATCGTCGATGTTTGCATGGCAGTTCGCCCGCATGATCGACATCGCCCGCGCGCGCGGTCACGCCGAATTCGTGTCGATGCAGAACTACTACAACCTCGTCTATCGCGAGGAAGAGCGTGAGATGATGAAATTCTGCTCGTTTGAAAATATCGCCGTCATTCCCTGGTCGCCGATGGCGCGCGGCTATCTTGCGGGCACTGGGCGTTGGCCACAATGCTGCGACGGTGCGCGGCCGCACCGACCCGTACAGCGTGACGCTCGGCCTCGGTTCAGGCGAAGACGAAGCGATCCGCAAGCGCGTCGCCGAGACGGCCGAGGAACTCGGGACGAAGCCCGCGATCGTCGCGCTCGCCTGGGTGTTGTCGAAGCCCACCGTGACGGCGCCGATCATCGGCGCCTCGAAGCCGCACCACCTCGCCGACGCGGTCGCCGCGGCCGAGCTCAAGCTCGACGCCCGCACAATCGCCAAACTCGAGGAGCCCTATCGGCCGAAGGCGATCACGGGGCACGAGTGAGCCCTAGACAAGGGAAGGCGGAGCGATGACAAAGGCCGGCACGACAGACCATCCGATCACCATCGAGCAGATCGCCGGCCGCGTGCGCGTCGTGTGGCGCGGGCGCACGATCGGCGAGACGACGCGGGCGCTCGAGCTCGCCGAGGCCGGGTATAAGCCGGTCGCCTACATCCCGCGCGAGGACGTCAATTTGACCCTCCTCGACCGTACCGATCGCGTCACGACCTGCCCCTACAAGGGGGAAGCGAATTACTACTCGATCCGCGACGAAGCCGTGCATGACGACAACGCGGTCTGGACCTACGAGAATCCGAAGGGAGGCGTCGGCGAGATCGCCGGCCATCTGGCGTTCTATCCGAGCCGGGTCGAGATCGTGCGCGAAGGCTAGAAGCCAGGACGGCGGCTTGTCAGTGTGAAGCCTGAACCACGAGCCCAGCCGGGCATCCCGGCTGCGAGGGCGCGGCGGCAAGGATAAGATCGCCGATCGGCGCCGAGCCGGCCACATCGCCGGCCAGCGAAATCACGAGTTCGCCGATCGTCCGCTGCGGGCCATGACCTTGGCAGCTCACGGTCACGCGCGCGCCGGCGCCGGCGCCGAACGACTTGTCGAATGCGGCTCGAATCGCGTCGGATGACAGAGACTTGCCGACGTTTTGGGCGAACAGGTCGCGCAGTCCAGAAGCATTGATCTGCTCGACGAGCTCCGCGGCGCGATTGAAATAGGAGTTGGCCGTGGCGCCGAAGCAGGTTCCGTGTTCGATCCATTCGTGCCGTTGAGTTCGGACTCGAAGCCCGGCATGACCGCCGCAAGGCGCTTTTTCGTCGCCTCGGTCAGATCGGGTTCTGGCAGGCTGGCCCAGTCGTGGCGCCTGTCCGCCGCAGCATATTCTTGGCCGACATCCCCGCAGTAGGCCTTGCCGCGCGGTTGCGGCCAGAGGCCGTGCAGGCTGAGATGGGTCGAATCGAAACTCTGTCCGGTTTCGCGGGCGCATTCGGATTTGTCGGCGTGCTCAAGGCAGAAGGTCGGCTCCCAGCTGAGTGCGAGCACATGCGTCGCGCGCATCGCGCCTGCGTGCGCGTTGGCGGATGGCGCGACTTCGGCGCCGTTGACGTCGCCGCAAGCGACGTCAACCCAACGCTGCGCGGGCGATGCGCCATCGACAGTAATCTGGTAGTAGGTCGCTTCGGGTTTGTTCTTTCCGGTGACTGGGTACGAGCGGCCGGGCTGGAGGGTGACGCCGCCCGGATTTGTCTGTTTACGGATCGACTGATAGGCTGGACACTCCTGCTTGGCGACCAGTGTCCCCGACATCGCGACCTGCGCGGACGCCGGCGTGAGGCCGAATCCCAAGCCAAAGGCAACAACGGACAGCAAGCGCCTCATCTGCATTGTCTTCCATCGAGCGCCGGATGCAATCAACTCAGCCGCTCTCGACAGATACGAGCTCGCCGCGCTGAGGGCAACCGCCGTCGCCTCGTCGCGGCGACGAATGGCGAAGCCATCACCTATGAAGGCGGGGCGGCGCATCGGGTGACCAGCGCGCCAGAGCGCCTTGAAATGCCGGTCGCGCGCGCGATCGTTGAGGAACAGAAACTGTCAGGAGGCGAACAATGGCGGAACCGGCGAGCCCCGGCTCGGACCTCAAAGGCAAGACCGTCCTCGTCACCGGTTCGACCGACGGCGTCGGGCGCTGGGTCGCCGAGCGCCTCGCGGCGCAGGGCGCGCGCATGCTCATTCACGGGCGCGACCAGAAGCGGGGCGAAGGGCTAGTCGAAACGATCGCGAAGCGCGGCGGCGCGGCGACGTTCCTTCCGGCCGACCTTTCCGAACTCGCCAACGTCCGCGGGCTCGCCGACGCGGTGCGGCGTGAGACCGATACGCTCGACGTCCTCGTCAACAACGCCGGGATCGGAACGGCGGGAAACGCCCGCGAGGTCAGCGCCGACGGCTTCGAGCTGCGGTTTGCAGTCAACTACCTGGCCGGCTTCCTGCTGACGAGGCTCCTCCTGCCGCCGCTCGAAAAGAGCGCGCCGTCGCGGATCGTCAACGTCGCCTCCGTCGGGCAGCAGGCGATCGACTTCGACGACGTGATGCTGACCCGGGGCTACAGCGGCGTTCGCGCCTATTGCCAGAGCAAGCTGGCGCAGATCCTGTTCACCATCGACCTCGCCGAGGAGTTGAAGGACCGCGCCGTCACGGTCAACGCGCTGCACCCCGCGACCTACATGGACACGACCATGGTGCGTCTCAGCGGCGCGCGGCCGATCAGCACGGTCGAGGAAGGCGGCGAGGCGATCCTCCAGCTCGTCGCCTCGCCGGCGCTCGACGGCCGCACGGGCCTTTATTTCAACGGTCGGCGCGAGGCGCGCGCCGATGCGCAGGCCTACGACGCCGCCGCCCGCAAGCGCCTGCGCAGGCTGAGCTTCGGGCTGGTGGGTCTCTCCGACCCGGTGGCGTGAGATGGGAGGATGGGATTGCTCTTGTCATCGTGTCGTCTCTCGCGCTCGGCGCCTGGCCAGCCGGCACGCCGTGAGCCGATCGGCATGCCTCCGAAGGCGCCGCCGTTCATCCGCGCTCGGGAAGCGGTCTGCTCAAAATCATGTCTTTCTGCCCGCCTTCAGACAATCAGACGCGCCTGATAGCAGGGGATTTTTTTCTGCCATGCTCGGCGCTCCGTTCGGGAAGTCTTGCAATCGCAAGGTGTTGCCGGATTTACAACCCTACGGTTGTGCGCTGAAATCAGGTTCGGAACAGGCACATTAACAGGCCGGAACAGGCGCCGAACAGGCACATATCAGGCCGCGGAACAGGCAGCCAGGCGAGAGCGCGAGACACGGCGCGGCCAGGTTGTAAGGCGCGGCGAGGGGGTACTAATCTCCGCGGGCGCCAGGTGGTCCTTGGCGGTTCCGTTTTGCTATTGTATTTTAACAGTGTCGCGAACGATGCACGGGTGGCGTCGATGGCGAAGGAATTGACTTTTTGAAGCTGCAAACCCATCCTCGTTTGCAGCTCCGCCGTTACTGTATGGCTCAGGAGTAAAGTCGGTTCGAACGTTGCCGCCAGTGATGGCGTCGAGGGACCAAGTCGCGGCGTTGACGTTGACGGCCACACGTCGCTATCGGCGAAGAGGTAGATGTTGCCCCCACCATCCCTTGTGATCGTGTCGTGCCTCGTGCTGGACGCCTGCACCGCGCCGGTCGAACGGCGCCGATGCCGGCCGATCCCGAGCCCGCATGTCGACTGGGCGCGGGCTGGAAAGCATCAGGCTGATGAACCCTGCCGGCCAATAACGCCCTTGTATGACATAACACTCTCCGTGCAGATATCGACGCCTCAGGTTCTGTTACTGCGTCCTTTCGGTACCTCGGAGTTGCTTGGCTTGCGCTTTCATCCCGGTGCTTTGGCAAGGACGGCATGACACACGGTCGCGCCGACGACCTTGCCTCTCCTCGAACGGGTTTTCCACGAAGATTAAAATATAGTTGCATTCCGTCCAAAGGATGACAACCCGTCCACAACGGTCAGATTGTCTGATTAGGTACGTTTGTTAACTTCATGTTCTTCCGGAAAGCAGACGGTCGTGCGGCGAACTGCACCGAACGCGCCGGCGCTTGCCGGGATGACGCGCATTCTGGCCGTTGGCGCTCGGAAGTCCGCTCACCGTGTGGGCCGCGATCGGTGCCGCACAGTATTGGCTGAGCCCAAGAGGAACCCTCGAAACCAGCGCTTGCAGCATTGAATTAGTTTTTTGCGCTCTCGGTCCCATTTCCAGCTGGCTGAACATCCAGCGGGCTCGCGGCTACAGCCCGCGCCAGCTCACCCGCCAGATCGAGCCGCTCTCGTCGTCGGTGACGAGCAGCGCGCCGTCCTTCGCCGCGGCGACCCCGACGGGCCGGCCCCACACGCCGCCGTCCGCCGCGACGAAGCCGGTCAGGAAATCCTCGTAGACCCCCGTCGGCTCGCCACCCTTCAACATCAGCCGCGCCACCTTGTAGCCGGTGCGCTTGCCGCGGTTCCACGAGCCATGGAAAGCGACGAACGCTGCGCCCGAGTATTCGGCCGGAAACTGGGTCCCCTGGTAGAACGCGATGCCGAGCGGAGCGGAGTGCGGCTGGAACAGCACGTCGGGGACGCTCACGTGACCGGAGAGGTCCGGCCGCTCGCCCTTGTGGCGCGGGTCCTGATGGTCTCCGATGTAGAACCAGGGCCAACCGAAGAATTCGCCGTCGGCGACCCTGGTCGCATAATCGGGCGGCAGGTCGTCGCCGAGCCCGTCGCGCTCGTTGACGACGCACCATAGCGCGACCGAGGACGGCTCAACCGCCATGCCGGAGCAGTTGCGCAGCCCCGTGGCGATAGACGCGCTTGCGGCCGCCCTCGGGATCGAACGCCAGCACGTCGGCGCGATCACGCTCCTCGCCGAAGGACGCGCCGAGCGGTCCTGCGGCAACCTCGGCGGCTTTGGGCCGATCGGCGCCGTTCCGCGTCGTTGGTCGCCGAGCCGACCGAGACGAACATCGTCTTGCCGTCCGGCGAGAAAGCGAGATCGCGCGTCCAATGGCGCGCCCCGCTCCGGCAGAGCTCGGAACGACGGTCTCGGCCGGGCGCGAAGCCTCGAGATCGCCGTTGCGATAAGGAATCCGGCGGACTGAGCCGACGGTCGCGACATAGACCCAGCGCGGGTCGGGGCCCGGCGGATAGAAGGCGATCCCATAGACCAGCGGCAGGCCGGTCGCGAAGACGTGCGGTCGAGCGGGAGCCGCTTTCGCCTCCTCGCCACCGAAGACCAGCACGCGGCCCGCCCCGCTTTCCGCGACGAACATATCGCCGTTGGGAGCGGCGCGGATCGCGCGAGGGCTCGACAGGCCGGAGGCGAGGAGGTCGACGGAAAAGCCCGGCGGCGCTCTTGGCGCCGCGCCGGACGGGCGAGCGACGCGAGACGACACGTTGGCGGTGGAAGGCGTCGCATAGGGCGGCGGAAGATCGGCCGGCGTGATCAGCCGCCGCACGCCCGGCGCGTCCACGCGCCAGTCGCCGTAAGCGGATGGCCCCGTCCTTGGGCCATCGGCCGCGAGCGCCGCGCCGGCGGCGACGATCGAGGCGACTGCCGCGATCCTTCGCATGACGTCCTCCTCGCCGAAAAGCCCAAGGTTATGCTGCTTGAGAGGGGCGACAATACGTCGTCGCGCCGATGGGGACGTCGCCGGCTGCGCTACCTCAATCCTTGCGAGCGACCTCAGGTCGAAGACCCTGGGGGATCAATCGAGAAGATCGCAGGGCGCTCTACGATCCCCCGGATTACCTCGTTCGCTTGGATCAAGCCTATGGACGAGGACACGAGACGAACATAACTGGAACGAAAAGCCACTCGACTCTGACAACCTAGCGGAAGATTGTGGACAACTTGCCGCGTTGATGACAACCGGACGATACGAGATTATGGTTGTAGCGCGAAGAGACGATTCCTCCCACGTTTCTCTTCGTAGTAATTACGTGTCGGAACGGCTTTTATTTCTTTCCACGCCGCCGTTCCGACGCGGCCTTTTCCTGAAGATCTTTGCAGTTCGGCCAGTGGATCAAGTCGACACGTTGGCCGCCGAAGGCGTCGCATAGGGCGGCGGCAGATCGGCCTGCGTGATCAGCCGCCGCACGCCCGGCGCGTGCGCGCGCCAGTCGCCGTAAGGGAACGGCCCCGCTGTAATACCATCCGTCGCGAGCGCCGCGCTGGCGGCGACGATCGAGGCGATCGCCGCGATCCCTCGCATGACTTTCCTCCTCGCCGAAAAGCCCAAGATCCTGCGGCTCGAGAGGGGCGACAATACGTCGCCGCGCCGATGGAGACGTCGCCGGCCGCGCAGCTCCGCCATGGGAGCAAGAGCGGTTAATCCAGACCATCGTGGGGCGCTCTACGGTCTGGATATTTCGGGCTCACGCTCCTCACAATGTCGATTGGGGCCGAAGCGTACGCGCCAAGTCCTAAGGCTCAACCGTCTCGCTCGGACGCGGGCCGGACTGCTCGACGGCGAATTGGGCGCCGACGACGCCGGAACCGACCGTGACGTCGTTCACCTCCTGGTGCAGTTCCGCGGCGCTGAGGCGATAAGCGAATGGGGCCAGGCTATCCTTGATCAGGTAGTCGAGCGGCTGGCCTTGCCGATCGTATTCCGCCCCGTAGATCAGGAAAGCGTGATCCTCGCTGCCGGTGACGACCGACTGCCCGTGCATGAGAGACCGGTGGATGAGATCGATCAGGGTCGAGAGACCAACGTAGCGCACGCGCGTGTCGGCGCGCGCGTCGGGGTCACGCGAGGGACCCAGCCTTCCACGCCGTCGCGCGCAAGGTCGAACTCGATCCACGCTTGTCCTTCAAGGGCGGCATGAGCGAGCGCTAGCGGACTCAGGGGTCGGCCTTCGAGATGGGTTATCGTCGGCTTCACGCCGAGCGCCGCAGTCAGCGCGCCGTCGAGCGCCCTGTGCTTGAGTTCAGGTTGCGCCGGGCCGGCGAGCGACGCCTTCAGCGTCGTCAGCACGGGCGCGTCGTCGACGACGTCGTGGAAATCGTCGCGGTCGACAAGTCCGTTCCGCCGTATGAGCTCGAGCGCTTCGACCGCGAGTCCGCCATCGCCCGGTTCGCCCGGTTCGCCGCGAATGAACCGGCCGAAACGATCGGCGAGCGCATCGCGCTCGAGCGCCGCGCGCGAGAACGCGACTTGCGCGCCGGGATGGCGCGTCATGTAGTTCGTTTCCAGCATGCTGAGCGTCGCATAGACCCAACAGAGGCCTGTGCCGCCCTGATCGAGCGGGGCGGTGATCGGCAGGGCGTAGCGCTCCGCCGCCTCGTCCGGGGCGCCGCCGGTCGCGAACGTCAGGAGCGGGAGGGGTTCGATGTTGCGCGTCGCGACAGCCGCGATGGCGGTGACGAGCGCCGCGAGAAGAAGCAGAGACAGCGCACGCCGCCGATCGTTTCCGCCGAGCGCCTGCGCCAGGCCATTCAGGACTGTCATGAGCTTGCGACCGCACGTTTCAATGCGCCCGGCGACTGCCGGGCCCCGCCGCCTCGCCGAACGACGGTGCGGAGTCGCCGAAAGAAATGCTTCGGCGCGTCGCCAGGAGGGCGGTCGAATGGCCACGACGTGGCGGGGGTTTGGAAACTTCGCGTCACGCGAGCCAACGCCGCGATACGGGTCGAAGTTCCCGCTTGCCGATGCGGTGATTTTACTCGATGACAGCGAAGCGTGGACGATCCGCCGGACAGCTTTTGGAGCAACGCGTCAAGGCCGAGTTGGAGAAAACGCCAAAACCGGCGAGGGCATTCCTTCGGACACGCTCGCGTCCTACAACTGCTGCTCGCGGCCCATCGCGTAAAATTCCTCGTTCGGGCGGATCGAGAAGGCGTTCGCCAGCCGGTTGGACATCGCGAAGAACGCCGCAATGGCGGCGATGTCCCAGGCCTCGTCGTCCGTGAAGCCGTTTGCTTTCAGCGCCGCATAGTCGGCATCGTCGACGGCTTGCGACCGCTCGGCGACTTTCATGGCGAAGTCGAGCATGGCGCGCTGGCGCGGCGTGACGTCGGCCTTGCGGTAGTTGACCGCGACCTGGTCGGCGATCAGCGGGTTCTTCGCCCGGATGCGCAGGATCGCGCCATGCGCGACCACGCAATAGCCGCAATTATTGAGCCCCGACGTCGCGACCACGATCATTTCGCGCTCCGCCTTGGTGAGCCCGCCGGACTTCTCCATCAGCGCGTCATGATAGGCGAAGAAGGCGCGAAACTCCTCGGGCCGCCGGGCGAGCGCGAGAAAGACATTGGGCACGAAGCCCGACTTCTCCTGCACCGCGGCGATCCGTTCGGCGATGTCGGCGGGAAGATCGCCCAGCTTCGGCGGTTCGAAGCGGCTGATCGGCGGATTGCTCATAGCGCGCGCGTCCTTGCTTCCAAGCAACCATGGTAGCATCGCGCGGGCGCGGGGAAAAAATGTCCCGTCCGCTCGCAACGAGGCCACTCATGGAATTCGGCGTCTACACCTTTGTCGAGAGCCGGCTCGACCCGGCGACCGGCGAGCCTGTCGATCTCGACAAAACCTTCGCCGAGCTTCTGGAAGAGATCGAACTGGCCGATCAGGTCGGGCTCGACGTCTTCGGTCTCGGCGAGCACCATCGGCCAGACTACGCCATCTCGGCGCCGGCGGTGGCGCTGGCGGCCGCGGCGGCGCGCACGAAGCGCATCCGCCTCACCAGCGCCGTGACGGTGCTGTCGTCCGACGATCCGGTGCGGGTCTACCAGCAGTTCGCCACGCTCGACGGCCTGTCGGGCGGGCGGGCGGAAATCATGGCCGGGCGCGGCGCGTTCATCGAATCCTTTCCGCTGTTCGGCTACGGCCTCGACGACTACGAGACCCTGTTTTCCGAAAACCTCGAACTGCTGCTCGCGATCCGCAAGGACGCCCGGCCGGAATGGCGCGGCGGCCATCGCCCGGCGCTGAACGGTCCGGGCGTCTATCCCCGCGCCTTGCAAAACCCCCTGCCCGTCTGGATCGCCTCGGGCGGGACGCCGCAATCGGCAGCGCGCGCCGGCTCGCTCGGCCTGCCGCTCGCCATCGCCATCATCGGCGGGGAGCCGGCCCGCTTCGCCCCGCTGGCCGCACACTATCGCGCGGCGGCACGGCGCGCGGGCGTGCGGGAAAGCGCGCTCAAGCTCGGGATCAACGGCCACGGCTTTCTCGCCGATGACGCCGAGACGGCGGCCGAGACCTTTTTCGAGCCTTACGCCGAGGTGATGCGCCGGCTGGGGCGCGAGCGCGGCTGGCCGCCGCTGAAGCGGGCGCAGTACGACGCCGGCCGCGGCCCACGCGGGCATCTGATGATCGGCTCGCCGGACGACGCCGTCGCCAAAATCCTCGCCCAGCACGAGGTCTTCGGCCACGACCGGTATCTCATGCAAATGCGCGTCGGCCTGCAGCCGCATGCGGCGATCCTGCGCTCGATCGAACTGTTCGGCACGGTCGTCGCGCCGAGGGTGCGGGAGGCGCTGGCGGATCGCAGAGGCGTGGGATGAGGACGCGCCGTCGCAGTTGATCCAGCGCAAGGCCGAGCGCGGCCCGGCGATTATCATCGGGCGCAATTCCATGTTGACCGACCGCATCACCGAAGTCATCGGCCCGGAACCGGGAAAGCACTTGAGATCAAGTCGTTGCGGCTCGGGCGCTGGGGTCGTCCCTGTGGCGTCGCAACGCCGAGCCCCTTGTGAACGGCTGGAGGATTTCCATGCAAACGCCCGTCGAGATCGCGTACCGCCACTGCGAGCCGAGCGAAGAGCTCCGCGCGGAGATCAACGCGCAGATCAGGCGCCTGGAGAAGTTCGGCGATCGGATCACGAGTTGTCGCGTCGTCGTCGAAGGCCCGCAAACTCGGCATCGAAGCGGGGAAGCGTTCAAGGTCGACCTTTTTATCGCCCTGCCCGAGCGCAAAGAGGTCGCGGTCAACCGAACCCACGACGCGCCAGAGCGTGAGCATGCCCTGGTCGCGATTCGCCAGGCGTTCGACGAGGCGATTTCGAAAGGTCGCGGACGACAAGCGCGAGATGCGCGGCCAGGTCAAAGAGCGCCTCGGAGAAGGCCGCGGGCGGGTGACGAAATTCGTCGCGGGAGAAGATTACGGCTTCATCGAAACGCCGGACGGCCGAGAGATCTATTTCCACCGCAATGCCGTGCTTCACGGCGCGTTCAATCGAACTCAAGGTCGGATCGGAAGTGCAATTCGCCGAAGAAGAAGGAGAAAAGGGCGCGCAGGCCAGCACGGTTAACCTCGTCGGCGAACGCCACGCCTAGCGCAGCCGGCGCAACCTAAGCAGGTGACGACATGACGAAGACCAAGATTCCTCATGACGCGTTCATCTTTGTCGGCGACGGCCGCAAGGCGTTGTTCCTGCGCAACGCCGGCGACGGGATGTTCCCGAATTTCGTCACGGCGGAAGTCTTCGCCGAAACCAACCCGCCCACGCGCGAGCAGGGAACCGACCGGCCGGGGCGTGAATTCGCGACGGCCGGGACGACGATCCGCAGCGCCGTCGAACCGACCGACTGGCATCAGATTGAGGAGCGGCGCTTCGTGAGAGAGGTCGCTGGCGCGCTCGAGCGACTGACGCGCGAACGTGGAACGCCCGCGCTCGTCATCGCCGCGCCGCCTCGCGCCCTCGCCGTACTTCGCAAGGCGCTTCATCCCGACGTCCGGGCGAAGGTCGTGGCGGAGCTCAACAAGGATTTCACCAACCATCCGGTCGGCGACATCGAGCGCCACATCGTCGAAGCGCTGGCGGGCGTCTAGCCCCGCGGGGTCGCGATGGACATGCGAAACTTGCGATCCTGGGCTGGATCGAGCGGTTCGGCACGGTCTCCGCGCCGAGGGTGCGGGAGGAGTCGGCGAAGCGGGAGGCGGCGACCGCGGAAAGGCCGCGCACGGAAATTACTGAATCAATTCAAACATCCGTGACCGTCATTACGAGGAGCGGCCCCCGGGTCGAAGAGCCCGGGGGACGAAGCAATCCCTGCCGCCGTCGTACCCTGCGGCTTGGGATTGCTTCGCCTGCGGCTCGCAACGACGACCGGGGAATTTGACGCACCTATTTTGCCGAGCATCCAAACTGGCCCTTGACCTCGAGCGCGCTCGAAGCCGTTGCCTCGCGCATCGTGACGCGAAGGTTTGGTGGACGAAAATCGGCGAACTTGGGCGGCGTAGCGGCCTCAGCGTCGATATGCCGCCCTCCTATGAGCAGATCGGTCTTGTTCCACGCGCCGACCGGGACCGGTCGGGACAGCGGCGCGACGACTTTGCCGCGCAGGGGACCGACAAAGACGGCTGACGCCCTGTCGCATGCGAGGCCGGGTTGCTAACATGCCAGCAGGGACGGCCCGGCTGCGAAAGGATCATCGGTCATGACGGAACAAATCGGCTTCATCGGCGTCGGGCTCATGGGCCACGGCATGGCGAAAAATATCGTCGAGAAGGGCTTTCCGCTGACCGTGCTGGCGCATCGCCAGCGCGAGGCGGTCGACGATCTCAAGGCCCGTGGCGCCGAGGAGGCGGCGAGCCCGCGCGCGGTCGCCGAGAGGAGCGATGTCGTCGTCCTGTGCGTGACCGGCTCGCCGCAGGTCGAGGCGGTCGTCCTCGGCCCGGACGGGCTCGCCTCGGCCGGCAAGCCGTTGATGATCATCGACTGCTCGACCTCGGAGCCGGCCTCGACCCGCCGCCTCGCGGCGGACCTCGCGCCCAAAGGGATCGCCTTCATCGACGCTCCCTTGAGCCGAACGCCGAAGGACGCCTGGGAGGGAACGCTCGACGTGATGGTCGGCGGCGACCCGGCGAACGTCGCGCGCGCGCGGCCGGTGCTCGAGACCTTCGCCGGACGCATCGTCGAGACCGGCCCGGTCGGGACCGGCCACACGATGAAGCTCCTCAACAATTTCGTGTCGATGGGCTATGCCGCGCTCTATTCGGAGGCGCTGACGGTCGGCGCCAAGGCGGGGCTGTCGCCGCAAGTCTTCGACGCGGTGATCCGCAACGGCCGCATGGACTGCCTGTTCTACCAGACGTTCTCCAAATACGTGATCGAGCGCGACCGCAACGCGCACCGTTTCACGCTGGCCAACGCCTCGAAGGACATGACCTATCTCGCCGGCTTCGCGCTCGCGCTCGGCGTGGCCAATCCGGTCGGCGCCGCGGTCCGCAACGCCTTCGCGCAAGCCGTCGCCACCGGCCACGGCGAGGACTACGTGCCGATGCTGTCGGACCTGGTGGCGGAGTGGAACGGCACGTCGCTGGCGCCCGCCGACGCGGCGAAGAGCTGAACGGACACGACCTCACGCCGCCAAGGCTTGGCGTTCCTTCGCGTCCTTGGCGGCGAAAGTCGCCGTCACCCGACAGGCGGCTCCGGCCAAGGCAGCATCTCGGCCGAGCGGATCTCCTCATAGGCGCGCGCGACCGCGAGCACGCCGACGTCGTCGAAGCGGCGGCCGACGATCTGCAGGCCGATCGGCAGGCCCTCGTCGGAGAAGCCGCAAGGGATCGAGAGCGCCGGCTGGCCGGACATGTTGAAGGCGACGGTGAAGCCGATGTGGGGGAACGGATTCAGGGGATCGCGGCTCGGCGAGGCCCATTCGGCCGGAAAGGCGGTGATCGGCGCCGTCGGGCTCAGCACGATGTCGAAGGCTGCGTCGCCCGGATCGCCGCCTGCTGCATCGCCTGAATCCGGCTGAAGCCGCGGAACACGCGCTCCCCGGAAAATCCGCTCGCCGAATTCCGCCCAGTCGCGGATGAACGGCAGGACCGCGGCGCGCTTCTGGGGGGCGAGCGCATTGATGTCGATCAGCGCCCGGGTGCGCCAGAACTCATCGAGCCCGTCGAGCATCTCCTGGGTGAGGAACGGCGCGATCGGTTCGACCCGCGCGCCGGCGGCCTCGAAATCGCGCGCGGCGCGCTCGACGGCCGCGCGGACTTCGGCGGTCGGCGGGTCTCCGCAACCCGCCTCCATCATGAGCCCGACCTTCAGGCCCGATAGCGGCGCCGGGCGGATCGTCCAGTCGAGCGCCGAATATTCGAGGCTCGTGTAGTCGCGCGCGTCCGGCTGCGTCAGCGCCGCCATCATCAGGCCCGCGTCGGCGACGCTCGCGGGTCATCGGCCCGGCGACGCGTCCGACATAGGGCGGGTCGATCGGCACGCGCCCGGCGCTCGGCTTCAGGCCGACGATCCCGCACCAGCCGGCCGGCAGGCGGACCGAGCCGCCGATGTCGGTGCCGAGATGGAGCGGCCCATAGAGCGCCGCGGCCGCCGCCCCCGCCCCGGCCGACGAGCCGCCGGGATTGCGGTCGCGCTTCCACGGATTGCGGGTCAGCGGATGATGGCTCGAAAGCCCGGACGACAGCATGCCGTAGTCCGGCATCGTCGTCTTGGCGAACAGCACGGCCCCAGCCTCCTTGAGGCGCGCGGCCGGCGGCGCGTCGGCCGCGGCCGGGGTCATGTCGCTCGCCGCCGTGCCGACCGGAGTCGGATCGCCCTTGGTCGCGATGTTGTCCTTGACCGTCGCCGGCACGCCGTCGAGCGGGCCGATCGGTTCGCCCTTCAGCCAACGCGCCTCCGAGGCGCGCGCCTCCTTCAGCGCGCGCTCGGGCGCATAGAGCCAGGTCGCCGCGATCTGCGGCTCGAACGCCTCGACGCGGGCGATGACCGAGGCCATGGCCTCGGCCGGCGACAGGGTCTTCGAACGGTAGGCGTCCAGCAGTTCGACAGCCGACAGCCGGAACGGCTCCGCCGCGCTCACACCCTTCCTGCTCACTTCCACGACATTTCCGACAGGTCGTTGACGAAGATCGGCGCGTTCTTCCACAGGCCCTTGAGGTCGGCGCTCGCGACCGTGACGTTGGGAAGCTGGAACAGAAAGGCGTTGACCGCGTCGGCCGCGAGCTGCTTCTGCGCGTCGCCCAGCGCCGCCTTGTAGGCCTCGAGGTTCGGGGCCGTGGTGATTGTCTTATAGATCTCCTGGAACGCCGGGCTGTCGTACTGAAAATAGTAGTTCGGGTTGGCGTAGATGCCGATGTCGAGCGGCTCGACGTGGCTGATGATGGTCAGGTCGTAATTGTGGTCCTTGTAGACCCCCGACAGCCACTGCGCCCATTCCACGTTCTCGATCTTGGCGTTGATCCCGACCTCGGCGAGCTCGGCCGCGATGATCTCGCCGCCCTGGCGCGCATAGGGCGGCGGCGGCAGGATCATGGTCAGCTCCAGCGGCGTCGTCACCCCCGCTTCCTTGAGCAGCGCCTTGGCCTTCGCCGGGTCGTGCGGATATATGTCGGTAAGGTCGACATAGCCCGGGTCGTTCGGCGTCAGGTGGCTGCCGATCGGCGTGCCGATCCCGTTCATCGCCCCGTCGATGATCGCCTTGCGGTCGATGGCGTAGGAGATCGCCTGGCGGACCTTGAGATCGTCGAGCGGCTTCTTCTTGTTGTTCATCGCCAGGATCGTCTTGCCCTCGGTGCCGCCGATCAGCACCGTAAAGCGCGGGTCCGACTTGAACTGGTCGAGCGCCTGTACGTTGGCGAAGCGCGGGAAGGCGTCGATGTCGCCGGCGAGCATCGCCGCCACCGCCGCCGACGGATCGGAGATGAAGCGGAAGGTCGCATGCGCGAGCGGGATCTTGGCCGCGTCGCGGTAGCCGTCCCACTTGTCGAGCGTGATCGAGCTGCCCTTGGTCCACTGGCCGAGCTTATAGGGTCCGGTGCCGACCGGGGCGGTCGCTTCGCTCGCTGCGCTCTTCTCGTCGAGGATCACGGCGGTGTTCATGCCGAGATGGAACAGCGCCTCGAAGCTCGGGTCCTTGAAATGCAGCACGACGGTCGCGGGATCGGGCGTCTCGATCGATTCGATCGAGGCGAAGAAGCCCTTGTCCTTGTTGGTCGAGTCCTTGGCGCCGAAGCGCTCGAAGGAGAACTTGACGTCCTTTGCGCGAAAGGGCTCGCCGTCCTGGAACTTGACGTTGGGTTTGAGGGCGAAGGTCAGCGTCTTGAGGTCGGGCGAGAAGGTCCATGTCTCCGCGAGCTGCGGCGTGATCGAGAAGTCCTCGTTGATCTTCGTCAGGCCCTCGAAGATGTTGTCGTGGACGATCTCGCCGATCGCCGCGGCGGGCGCCGCCGTCGGATCGAGGCCGGGCGGCTCGAGCACCATGCCGATGGTCACGCTGTCCTTGGCGGACGCGAGGCCGGCCGAGGCGAAGAGGGCGAAGGCGGCGGAAATCAACAATGGGATGCGCGGCGCATGGACGGCTCCGGAGGGGAGGGGACGCCGGACCATAGCATTGCGCAGCGCGCGATCGTCAAGACCGCACCGGCCCTCTCCCCGCGAGGGGAGAAGGGACTCGGATCCCGTCGAGCCGCGAAGCTCAGGCGCGCGCGAGCTCAGCCGGGCTGTGGCGCCGCCGTTCGCGGGCCTGGCGCGGCGCTCGGCCATGAACCGCTCGAACTCCTCGCGGTCCTTGGCGCGGCGAATCGCTTCGCTGTACTCGGCGAATTCGCGCTGCGCGTCGTCGAGCTTGCGGCGCTCCTCGTCGAGCCGGCGAAGCTCGGCCTCGCGCCACTCGTCGAACGCCATGTTGCCGGTCGAGGGCGAATAGATAGCGGCTGGCGCGGCGCATCGCGCCGCCGCAGCCCCACGCATTGGAAGAACTGGAAGCCATGGTTCGCACGCCCTGCCATTTGTCGGTGACGAAGGTCTGCAGATCCGGCCCGCCGGACCGGCGCTGCCAGAATTTGTAGCCGAGGACTGCGAGCCCGATCGGCCAGAACACGATGAAGCCGAGCACCATCGCGATGATCTCGAATCCCGTCCAGCGCGTGCCGCCGCGCCGCCAACCGGCGTTCGCCCAGTCGCCCGGGCCGAACTCCCGCGCGCCGTAGCTCCCGCCCCAGGTATTGTCAGCCGTTCCCATCAGGAACCTCCAAAGCCGCCCGAGCCCGCGACGCCATCGGCGGCGGCGCTCGGAACGCCTATCAGATTGGCCCGCAATCGTGACCGCGCAAGGGCGCCGCAAGGGAAAATCGGCATGAGCGAACGCGGCGATCGCCGATTGCGGCCGCGAACGGCCGGCGCGTCCGATTGCGCCCGGGTGACGACCGTCGTACGGAATTCTCGGAGATTCGCACGCGCGCGCTCGCCGTTGGCCGCCCAACCGGCGGCCTTTGGCGATCGGCTCGCGCGTGAAGCGGTCTCCGAACCGGGGTTTTGACGGACAATTTCACGGCGCGCGGGTATCACAACACAATGACAATCAAAGGAAAAGTCGCGGCCATTCTCGGCGCAACGCCCGGGCGCCGGGCTTCGGGCGACTTGCTTCGCCTTGCGGACGCCGCCCGGGATCGCAAGGACTATCCGGCCGCGGCCAAGCTCTACGATCAGGCCCTGCGCGCCGCCGCGCCCACCGTCGATATCCTGCTCGTTCTCCAGTGCGGGCACATGTACAAGGACGCCGGCAATTTCGCCGAGGCGGAAGCCCGATACCTCAAGGCGCTCGGCCTGGAGCCGAACAACGCGGAAGTCTTGTTGCAACTCGGGCATTTCTACAAGACGGCCGGCCATCCCGCCGACGCCAGGCGCTATTACCGTGAGGCGCTCGCGGCGGAACCCGGCTTGGCGGATGCGGAAGCCGAATTGCACCGATTGGGTACGGGCGCCGAGCTTCCCTCCGACAAGCGCCCGCCGGGCGCCGCGTTTTCCGGGCGCGGGCGTGGCGCAGAAGGAGCCGGACGCACTCGACCGCCGCTTGCAGCGCGAACTTCTCCGCCTTGCCGACGAGGCCCGCGACCGCAAGCAATTCCTGGTCGCCGCCGAACTCTATGACGAGGCGCTGCGCGCTGCTGGCGCCCACCGCCGATACCCTGCTGCTTCTCCAATGCGGTCACATGTACAAGGAAGCCAGGAGCTTTCCCGAAGCGAAAGCGCGTTACCTGCAAGCGCTCAGTCTGGAGCCGCAAGAACGCCGAAGTGCTGATCCAGGTCGGGACATTTCTACAAGGTCGTCGGCCGTTATGAAGACGCCGAGCACTATTACCAGGAGGCGCTGATCGCCCGGCCCGACTGGGCGGATCCGGAAGACGAATTGCGCAACCTGAGAACGAGCGTCGAGCTTCGCCGCGAGAAGGCTCGTCTTGAACGGCTCGATCAGGTTAGTCTGCTGGCGCGGGAGGAACTCGACGAATTCGACGGCCGGATCGATCCGGATCTGTTCCCGAAGACGCGGGACGAATTGTATATCAGCCACCAGGACGCGTTCGTCTTCAGACGGAACGGCATTCACCAGCGAACGACAATGGGGCGTCGGGGAGACCGTTCGCGGGGTCGATTCGTTGCGCGGATATATCGTGTCCGCAACGCCTTATCTGTACATTGAAATCTTCCTCGATGGCCAGCTCATCTACAAAAGCGACCTTATCGTCGCGCCTCAGCGGCGGGAAAAATCCAATCCGGAGATCAAGAAATACGTCTACAACGCCTGGATCGATTTCTCGCAATTTCCCCTAGGGCCGCACGAACTGGTGTTCCGCGCGGTCAATGTGCGCGGCGATGCCAGGGAAGGGATCGACTGGCGCCGCGAGCGCATCATCATAGCGGAGCCGCGCCGGCCGATACGTTCGTCGACAGCGACGGCGTGATTCCGCCGCTCGACAAGACGTCTCCGCTGTCCGTGGTCGAGCAGATCAACGCCCGGCCGAGCATCATCCATCGCGCCTCGACCCATTCCTTCCCCGGCGAGATCAAGAATGTGGCCGTCATTCGCGCGGATCAGTTGGGCGACATGGTCATATCCGTCCCGGCGCTGCTGCGGCTCCGCGAGCTCTTGCCGAACGCGCGGATCACCGGCCTGCTCAGCCCGGCCAACGAGCCTCTGGCGCGCAGCCTGGGCATATTCGACGAGATCATCCTGCTCGACTTCCCCGATGATCTGCATCAGCGGCAGCGGATCATGGACAGGAAGGGCCAGGAGGAACTCGCCCTCAAGCTGGCGCCCTACAAGTTTGACGTCGCGATCGATTTCCCCGTCGCCGGGCTGTCGCACAAGCTCCTGCCCCTGACCGGCGCCCCGATATTGATCGCCCACGGCGGCGACCGGCGATCGCTCAATATGAATATGTCGACCCAGGACCCGAAGACCGGCAACGACATGATGCGGCACTCGTCCAGGATCGCGCGCCCTGGTCGAGACGTTCGCCTTGTGGCTGGACAGCGGCGCCAGAATCGTCCGCCGGAAGGACCTCAGTCGCAGCCTGTTGACCCCCTTGGGCCTCGCCGAAGACGAGGACTACATCGTCCTGCATAGCGGCTCGCGCATCAAGTTCACCCAGTGGCCGCACTTCGCCGACCTCGCCGCGGAGATCATCGACAAGCTCGGCGTGACGGTGGTCTTCATCGCCGAGAGCGACGCCCTGAAGAGCAAGCTGCCGCAAGACGCGCTGGAAAGCGGCGAGATCATCTATCTGAGCGACGCGCTTCCCTTCGACCAGTTCGATGCGCTGCTGTCGTTCTGCTCCGTCTTCGTCGGCAACAACTCCGGCCCGAAGCATCTGGCCGCGCTGCGCGGCGCGCAGGTCGTCAGCATCCACTCCTCCCGCATCGGCTGGAACGAATGGGGACAGGAGCAGACCGGCGTCGTCATCAGCCGCCAGGTGCCTTGCGCCGGCTGTTCGCTGCATTACGACCCGGAGGAATGCGGCCAGGACGTGGCCTGCATCACCAAGATCACCGTGCCGGAGGTGTTTGGCGAGGTGAAGAGCTTGTTGGCGCTCAAGACAAATTTGGTGACCTCTGGCTGACCAGCATCGCCATTGCCACCGGCGCAGCCGGCCGGCTGTGGTTTCAAATCTGGAGGAATTTGTGCTCAATCTCGAGATCGGGTCGCGCACAGAAGTCGACGGCAGGACATGCATCCTGACGAGGCCGGGATTGCGCGGCCACGCGGTCTATGGGCCATACCAGAACCTCGATCCAGGGCGCTACGCCGTCGAGTTCAACCTCGAGGCTCGCGGAGGACGTGCGGTTCGACCGCGACGATATCTGCGCTGCAGTTGATGTCGCGTCAGGTTTGGCCGCACGATCCACGCGCGGGAAGATGTATCACTGTCGCAGCTGCGCGATGGCCCGGTGCGCATCCGCCTCGCCTTCGAGACCCACGCTCCAGACATATTCGAGTTCCGGGTGGGCACGACAGGGTTGGCGCCGCTTCTGATCGATGATTACTGTCGCATCCTGCCGCTCGATGGCGCGAATGCCGATCGCCTCCCTATTCGATGCTAGCGGGTTCCCCGACCAAAGGATGGGTCCGAAACCTGCGTTATCTTGGAACATCTCTCGATCCTGCGTCGTCTCTATGAGAACGGGGCCGGCGTAAAGATCGTGGACGGCGACGTCATCGTCACGATTGACGGGATCTCATTTTACGCCCGAGTCCCGGACGATATAGTTTCGTCGATGAGATATTCTTTCGCAGCACCTACAATTTCTCTCTCTCAAAGGACTGTTGTGTCATCGACATCGGCATGAATATCGGCCTGGTGGCGATGACGTTCGCCCGGAAAGTTTCGTCAAGCAGGTCCATTCTTTCGAACCATTCGAAGGCACTTACAGCCGAGCCCGAGCCAATCTGAGCTCAATCCGGAAATTGCGAACAAGATCTTCACACATAATTTCGGCCTGGCGGGCGCGGATGAGGACAAAACGGTCCTGATCTACAACGAAAGTGATTCCGGGGCTTTTTCAATCCACGGATCGGACAGAGGCGCGCCGAAGCATCTCGGTGCGAAACGCGGCGGCAATTCTCGGACCCATCATCGAGGATGCGAAGGCCAACCCCCTCAACATCGTTGCCAAAGTCGATTGCGAAGGGTCGGAGTTCCCGATCTTTGAAAGTCTTGGAAGACATGGCCTTCTGGCCGAAATATCCGCTTTCATGGTGGAATGGCATCGCGGGAATCCCAGGGAAGACCCAGCGTGACCTCATTGCGCCGCTGTTGGCGCATGGCTTTACCGTCTTTGACCTGACGGGCAAAACTGGGAATGGCTTCTTCTATGCAGTCAAGGGTCACGCCGGCGTAGGTCTCTGTTCGTTTCGATCGGAATCGCGCATGAGCTTCTTTCTGGAAATTAGCTACGCCCGCCGAGGGCGACTAACCCGAAGTTGACGAAAAGGTTGGCCGAGAGCGATCCGCAATTCGGCGAATGCGGGACCTTCAATCTCGGGTTCGATCGCTGGGACGTTGCCTTAAGTCGCAGGCTCATGTTCGGCCAGGAGTACATTTGTCAAGCTCCCTAACGCGTAGCGCGGCCATCGAACAGGTCGGGAGCGGTCCTCAGGACCAGGTCCGATTGAGCCACTGGCTGCGCCGCTGTTAATAGGCTGTTCCGTTCCACAGGTCCCAGCCAATTCAGTGTGCGCGACCAAGAAACATCGGCGCTCAACTCGTCGGCCATCGTTGCCTGACCAAATCCTGATCTCGATGTCCTCTAAATGACTGATGTTGTCGAACTCGATAACCATTTCTTCGGCATGCTTTGTTGGCACAGTGACTGTACGATGTTGCAGCACACCGCGATTGGGCAGATTGACATGGATATCGAGCCTAACGGTAACAGGATCTGCCATCGAGGTTGGTTTAATGTCGGGCAGAATAGCCGAACGCCCAGTTGGCAGACGCAGATACGGTCCATAAACAAGCACCGCTTCGCTTCCCGAGAAGGATAGAGTTCCCGTCTCAGTTGGCTCCCGTTTATCTGCGAAGTAGAATAAAACACTTGACCAATAAATAGAGAGTTTCTTCCATTTGTCGTCAATAAAATAGCTCGGAAACACTTCCAGAGCACGGCCCGGACCTGCGCTTCCGACAGTCGCCCCCGCCACTTGCCGATCAGGCCATCGCCAACATGGTTGGCAACCCAATGTGTTACGGTATTCGCAGACTTTGCATCCTGTTTCCACTTGGCGATCTCATCTCTTACGTTTTCCGATCGAAATATGCTAAACAGCGTGTCTATAGTCAAACAGGCTACACTTATCCCGAGATGGCGCGCGAGCAACACAAGGGTTTCTCGATCCGAAGAGAACTGATCTTCGTACCGTAGGACCAGGACATGGGAGCGATCGATAATCGCCGTAAATGTTGCGAACATCATGGCCAACTGACTCACGGCTTGCTGGAACATCATCCCACTCGCTCCATCTGCGAGGTAACGCTGTCCTTAGGATCTCTATAAGTTAGTATCAGCCGCGCGTCTGCAATTCCAGGAAGTTGTAAGCATCGAATAATCCGCCGAATGCGCCTTAACAACGATGTCTCTAGCGTAATCTGGAACGTTCGAAAGCAAGTCTGTCGCGCGCTCGGCAAATACCCAACGACATTTGGCCTATCCGACGCAAGCAAGCATCGAGCGATATTGAATGTCCAAGTGGACGCGCTTGCCACAGTACCTAAAGTCAGCACCAGCATTTCATACCCTCCGGCCGCAAAAATCTGCTTGCGGTGACGTGTTGCCTTGAATAGCCCCGTTTGTCACGCCAGTACACGCATCCGGGCTCAAAATCCAGCCAACCTTGTTTTGCGTCAATGACTATGGCGTTTCGCCGCGCCAGGGGCAACTCCGGTCGAACCGACGCGGCGGGGGCGCCTGTGTCATGCACCTCGGAAATCGTGCTAAACAAGTCGCAAACGCTCCTATGATTACGAGGATCAACCTGATAAGTCTGTCGAAAAATCTTGCATTCATCGCTCTGGTTTTCGCGGCTTGGGGCCGTGCGTCGCCCGGGAGCATTCGATAGATCCTATGGACTGGCTCATCCAGCACGTGTGCGCGGACAAGGCGAACAAGCCAATTGCTGTCGATCCCTATGGAGGCTGCCCCGCCGGAACGCACGAACGACGATTGGCGGAAGGGGAGGACCTGCCTTACTTCCGGCACGACCAGCCTGGACAGATACAGATCATCCTTTGGGTTTCCAGAGGCGCGACGCCTATCCTCTCGTCGATCGCCACTACGGCGGCGTGTTCGTGGCGAACGATTTCGATTTCGATTATGTCGAACCCTACGGCGTCATGCATCCCGGTGACGGCGACGGCTTTGATGTCTATCGCGTCGCCAAGGGTTGGGTGACCGGCGGCGGCACCCGCGACGGCAGCGGATATTCACAGTCATTCTTCGGGGCGGATTGCAAGCCGTTCGCCGGGTGGGTGTTGTTTCCGGCTGCTTTCCTTCGCGCGTTGCGTCCGGGCGCCGAAGGACGCGCGATGGTCCCGATCAGAGGCTCGTATTGGGAACAGGCGGGCGAACCTTGGCCCGGCCGCTGCGAGATCGGTAAGGGGTTCTCGAAGTCGACTTTGACGATATGGTCATTTGAACCGGATCATGAATTCGGCGGGTGGCGCGGAACGCCGAAGAAGCAAATCGACGCGATCGTCTCGAGCCACCTTGCAACGCTGGCGGCAAACTCTCCGCTTGGACGCTTTCACCTTGAGCGCCTCTATTTCACTGATCTGTATGGCGGGACGCGGTGGGAAGCCTGGATCAGCAATCCGGAAAACCCGCCCCCCGCCGGAGGGAACTGCGGCGGGCCAACCACGATGACCTACGAAGGCAACCCGTACGTCCGCGTCGATTGCCGGAACTCGTCGGTCACTGAAATCTACAATCCTCCGCGTCCTCGAGCGCCTTGGCCGTATCCCGAAACGAACATCCTGAGCGACTGGCACTTCAACAACGACGGACTTTCGCCCTGGGTCCTGCAGGGCGCCGTGAAGGCGAGTCCCGTAAATTCCCGGACTGCGCTCGACTCTCGGTTTGCGAGTAGCGGACCTGGTCTTCGCTATCTGCGGCTCTCTTGCCCTGAAAATTCGGCGGATTGCGACGGAGCGCTCCACCAAGACATTCCGATCAAGGATGTGCCGAAGGCGTCATCCTTCGACTACGGCTTCAGTGGAGCCGTGGTGGGCCCAGGCGACGGATCTGTCGAAGTGTCGCTCTCCCAGCGCGACGCCGAAGGCCGTTCGCTTTGGGAGGATCAATTTGCGGCCGAGATAAAAAATCGTTCCGAAATAAGAAACCCTGGAGAGCGCTCAAGAATAAAAGATCCAGAAGAATCTGTTTATAAAGGGAGCTCAGTGTTTCTAAAAACGTCAGGTCCGTTTGAGCTAAAACCCGGAGCTGTTTCCTTAAGAGTGACAATCGCGCCTCGGACGCGGAAACTCTACGATTTTCTGGACGCGTGGGTCATGCCACGCTGAAATCAGGGTCCACTCTTCAGTCGGATGGAACGGAGAAATCCTCGCAATTACGCCACCACTTTGGAATTGGATTGACGTTTGCTGCAATCGCCGCTTGCTGCGCCCACGTCGGAATGACGCGTCGAACAGCCGTCGACTGCCTTGGCCGAGATCTCCACGTTCATGGTGGAATGGCATCGCGGGTGGCGGGGAAGACCCAGCGCGACCTCCTTGCTGGCGCATGGCTTCCTAATTTTTTACGACGGGCAACGGATTGTTCTATGCGGCCAAGGGGTCGACCGGATAGCCGTGTTTTTTGAAATCGGCGCGCAAATGCTTGCGAAAATCAGAATCTTGTTATAGTCTTTCAGAATGGCCGCCGATCAGCCCGCCCCGCACCGAATGCCGCTTCGGCCTCCGCCGACGCGAGGAGCATTGGGCCTCGCGTCGGTAAGGCTTCTCGTACTGTGGCGAGAGGCGGGAGAGCAGCGCGACATTTTATACGTGTTATGTATGTATATACAGACAATCTTCCGTTCTTCCGAGGATAACCGCCGGGCCGCCGGGCGAGCGCCGCGCCGCGGCCGAATTCGGCCGCCCGAGAAAACAGCCGCAAGTCCTTGAAAAGGCTCAGAACCAGCCCGGAGACGCGATCGCCGCCCATGAACGTCCCGAGGCCCCGTTGCGGCTCCGCCCCGTCCCGGCAAGGCGCAGCCGCCCGGAAAAACCGCCGCAAGCCCTTGAAAAGGCTCAAAATCGGGTCGGAAGCGAGCCGGCCGCCCCGAAGTCCGTCCTCGCGACGAGCCGAAAGGGCGGCGCGGCTGATTCGGAAACCCGGGCGCTCGACGGCCCCTGGATCGCCACGCCCCTTCGGGGCTCGCGATGACGGCGCGGGCTGCTGACCGGTCCCGGCGCACAGCGTCCGCCCCGGGCGCCGCCCGCCCGGAAAAATCGCCGCAAGCCCTTGAAAAGGTTCAAAACCGGGTTGGAAGCGAGCCGGGCGTCCCGAGGTCCGTCCTCGCGACGAGCCCAAAGGGCGGCGCGGCGATCCGGAAACCCGGGCGCTCGACGGCCCCTGGATCGCCACGCTCCTTCGGGGCTCGCGATGACGGCGCGGGCGCTGACCGGGCCCGGCGCGCAGCGTCCGCCCCGGGCGCCGCCCGCCCGGGAAAACCGCCGCAAGCCCTTGAAAAGGCTCAAAACCGGCCCGGGTTCCGGTCAGTCGAGCGGGAAGTGGCAGGCGGCGCGGCGCCCGCCGCCGGCGACGCTGGTCAGCGCCGGGGCCTCGTCCAGGCAGCGCCGCCGGGCGTAGCCGCAGCGCGGCGCATAGGGGCAGCCGCCGGCCTCGGCGCGCCCGGCCACGGCCCGATCGGCCGGCGCGGCCGTCCGCGCGGCGAGGTCGAGCTTTGGCGTCGCGTCGACCAGCTCGCGGGCGTAGGGGTGGGCGGGGGCGGCGAAGACGGCGTCGGTCGGCCCGATTTCCACGATCCGGCCGCGGTACATCACCGCCGTCGTCTCGCAGAGATGGGCGACGACGGCGAGGTCGTGGCTGATCAGGAGGAAGGTCACCCCCGCCTCGCGGGCGAGGTCGCTCATCAGGTTCAGGGCCTGGGCCTGGACGGAGACGTCGAGCGCCGACACCGGCTCGTCGGCGACGACCAGCTTGGGCCGGGTGATCAGCGCCCGGGCGATGGCGATCCGCTGGCGCTGGCCGCCCGAAAACTCGTGCGGGTGCCTGGCGGCGTCCGCCTCCCTCAGGCCCACCGCCTGCAGCGCTTCGACCACGCGGGCGCGCCGCTCGCCCCGGGACGTCCCCCCAAGCGCCGCCAGCGGCTCGGCCACGATCCGCTCGACCCGCATGCGCGGATCGAGCGATCCGTAGGGGTCCTGGAAGATCAGCTGCATATGGGCGCGCAGCGCCCGGAGCTCCCGCCGGGGGAGATCGAACAGCGACGCCCCCTCGAGCCGCACGACGCCGGAGTCCGGCCGGTCGAGCGCGAGCGCGATGCGGGCGAGCGTCGTCTTGCCCGAGCCCGACTCGCCGACGATGCCGAACGAGCGTCCGGGGCTGACCGTGAGGCTGACGCCATGCAGCGCGGTCCGCAGCGGGTGGGGGGCGAACGGACGCGGCCGCGGCAGCCGGTAGACCTTGCGGACATCGAGGATCTCGAGCAGCGGCGGCGGGAGCGCGCTCATGGCCGCGGCCCCAGCTCTTCGGCCCGCCAGCAGCGCGAGACGTGCCCGGCGCCGAAGGCCACAGGCGGGGGACGGGTTTTGCGGCACACATCGGCGGTCAGTTCGCAGCGGCCGGCGAACGGGCAGCCGGGGCCGACCTCGCGGTGGTGGGGCGGCGAGCCGGGAATGGTCTTGAGGCGGACGCCGCGCGGCGCGCCGGGCGTCGGCCGCGCCTCGAGCAGCGCCCGCGTATAGGGGTTGCGCGGCTCGCCGAGCACGACCTCGACCGGGCCGCTCTCCATGATCAGGCCGCCGTACATGACCAGCGCCCGGCGGCAATGGCCGGCGACCACGGCGAGGTCGTGGCTGACCAGGATCAGCGCCATCCCCAATTCGGCGGACAGGCCCTCGAGCAGCGCCAGGATCCGCGCCTGCACGGTGACGTCGAGGGCGGTGGTCGGCTCGTCGGCGATCACCAGCCGCGGGCCGCAGCCGATCGCCATGGCGATCATCGCCCGTTGCCGCTCGCCGCCCGAAAGGCCGAACGGATAGGCGCGGGCGGCGCGCTCGGGATCGGCGAGCCGGACATGCTGGAGCAGGCGCACCGCCTCGGCCTCCGCCGCCTTGCGGCTCAGCCCCCGGTGCAGCATCAGCGGCTCGGCGACCTGCGCGCCGACCCGGTGCAGCGGGTTCAGCGCCGTCATCGGCTCCTGGAAGATCATGGCGATGCGATCGCCGCGAAGGCTCCGCATCGCCTCCTCGCTCAGGCCCACGAGCTCGCGCCCCTCGAACCGGATCGAGCCGCCGATCCGCGCCCCCGGCGGCTGAAGCCCCATCAGCGCCAGCGCGGTCATGGTCTTGCCGGAGCCCGATTTGCCGACGACTTCCAGGCTCTCCCCGCGCTCGAGGCTGAACGTGGCGCCGTCGACGATCCGCACCGCGCCGTCCGCGCTCGGCAGGTCGACGGTGAGGTCCTTCACCTCGATCAGCATCAGGAGCGCGCCTTGAGCCGGGGGTCGAGCGCGTCGCGCAGGCCGTCGCCGAGCAGGTTGAGCCCGAGCACGCTGAGCGCAATGGCGGCGCCGGGATAGATGGCGAGCGCCGGGGCGTTGTAGAGCACGGTCTGGGCGTCGGACAGCATCCGTCCCCATGAGGCTTGAGGCGGCTGCGCCCCGAGGCCGAGATAGGAGAGCGCCGCCTCGGCCAGGATCGCGATGGCGAACTGGATGGTCGCCTGCACGATCAAGGCCGGCGCGATGTTCGGCAGCACGTGGTCGAAGGCGATCGCCAGCGGGCCCCGCCCGGCGGCGCGGGCGGCAAGCGCGTATTCGCGCGCCAGCACGGAATTGGCGGTGGCGCGGGTGAGCTTGGCGATGATCGGCACGTTGGCGACCCCGATCGCCACGATGGCGTTGACGACCCCTGGACCGAAGGTCGAGGTCAGCATGATCGCCGAGAGCAGCGCCGGGAAGGCGAAGACGAAGTCGCAGGCCTTCATGATCGAGTCCTCGACCACGCCCTTCACGAAGGCCGCGACGAGGCCGAGCGCGACGCCGAACACGAGCCCGATCCCGACCGCCACGACGCCGACCAGGATCGACACCCGCGCGCCGGCGATGATCTCGGAGGCGACGTCGCGGCCGAGAGCGTCCGTCCCGAACCAATGCGCGAGCGAGGGCGAGGCAAGCTTGTGCGGAATGTCGATGGCCGCCGGCGGGTACGGCGTCCACACATAGGACAGCCCCGCGACGACCAGGAGCGCGACCGTGAGCGCGGCCCCCAGCCGCAGGCTGAGACCGCCCCGCAACACGGTTCTCATGCGGCGCGGGTCCTGAGCCGCGGATCGATCGCCGCGCAGCCGACGTCGATCAGGAAGTTCAGCCCGATGACCAGGACCGCGATCAGCATCACGCAATCCTCGACCACCAGCGTGTCGCGGTTGGAGATCGACTGCAGCATCAGGCGCCCGAGGCCGGGCAGGACGAACACGTTCTCCACGACGATCGCGCCGGCAATCAGGTTGGCGAACTGCAAGCCCATGATCGTCAGCACCGGCACGAGCGCGTTCGGCAGAGCATGGCGCCACAGCGCCGCGCGCCGCGATACGCCCTTGGCGCGCGCGGTGCGCATGAAGTCCTCCCCAAGCGCCTCGATCAGCGCCGAGCGCGTGACCCGGGTCAGGATCGCCGCCTGGGCGACGCCGAGCGCGATCGCGGGCAGGATCAGGGCGGCGATCGCCCGGCCGGGATGGTCCCAGCCGGGGAAGCCGCCGGCGGGCACGAGCCGCAGCGTGACGGCGAACACGATCACCATGAGAATCGCCAGCCAGAAGTTCGGCACCGCGAGGCCGACCTGGCTCAGCCCCATGACGATCGCGTCGCCCGCGCGCCCCCGCCGATCGGCGGCGTAAACCCCGGCCGAGAGCGCGATCGCCGCCGACAGCGCCATCGCCAGGAAGGCGAGCGGCAGGCTGACCGCGAGGCTCGAGGCGATCAGCGGCGCGACCGGAGACCCATAGGCGTAGGAGACGCCAAAATCGCCGTGGACCGCCGCGCCGATCCAGCGCAGGTAGCGGATGTGAACCGGCAGGTCGAGGCCGAGCTTGTGAGCGAGCGCGGCGACCGCGTCCGGCGTCGCGGTTGGGCCCAGGATCGTCTCCGCGGCGTTGCCAGGCAGGATGTCCATGACGGCGAATACGACGAGCGACGCAATGATAAGCGTCGCCACAAGGACCGCCAGCCGTTGACCGAGAAAGAGCGCCATCGGGCTCAGGCTAGTGCGTCGGGCGAACGCAGCACAAGGGTCTTGCGGCGACCTTATAGCAGCGCCGACCTCAATGGGACTTGGCGGCGAGCGCGGAGGCGAGCCGCAGTGAAATCTCCTGCGAGAGCGCCCTGGCGAGGCGTATCTCCGCGTCGCGCGCCGCGCGCAGGTCGGCGAAGCGCTGGGTCGTGCGGTCGTAAGCGGCCGCGGCGCTGGCGGTCCCCTTCACGACTTCCGCGCCGCCGTCGACCTTGGTCAGCGAGTAGTCGGCGTCGCCGGTCATCGTCGCGGAGGAGGCGACGGCGATCTCGGAGTTGACCGTCGGCGTCTGTATACCGGTCGAGATCTTCAGCGCAAGGCGATACTTCGGCGCCGACGCCATCTGACCGGTCCCGTTGAGGTCCGCGATCAGGTCCTCGACAAGATAGTGGCCAATGCGATTTGGAACCGGCGTGACCTCGATCGCCCGCAGGTCCTCCACCAGCCCCGGATGGGCCGTTTCGCTGTAGAGCGGCTGAAAGCAGCCGGAGAGGCCGGTCGCGAAGCAGAACGCTGCGGCGACGGCCGAAATCCTAGACCACGACATTCACGATCCTGTGGGGGACGATAATCACCTTGCGGGCGGGCCTATTATTCATCGCCCGCATCACGCCGTCGAGGTCGAGCGCGGCCTTTTCGATCGCCTGACTGTCGGCCTCGCGCGCGATCGTCAGTTCGCCACGCTTCTTGCCGTTGACCTGCGCGACATAGGTCACGCTGTCGGACACGATTAGGCTGCGGTCGGCGACCGGCCATGGGCTCTGCGCGACGAAGGCGGTGTGGCCAAGGACCTCCCAGCACTCTTCGGCCAGATGCGGCATCATTGGCGCGAAGCTATGGACCAGGATATCGCCGGCCTCGGCAAACGCCCAGCGAAGGTCATCAGCGACGGGCGCCGCATCGATCGCGCCGATCGCCGCGGACAGCGCGTTGGCGAATTCGTAGATCTGGGCGATGCAGACATTGAAGCGAAGCCGCTCGATCTCGTCCTCGATCTTGGCCAGCGCGCCGTGAGCGATCAGACGGATCCGCTTTGCCTCGTCTCCGAACGCCGCCGGGCGAGGCGGCCGCTCGGGAGCGACGATTCGCTCGATTTCGCAAATGAGCCGCCACAGCCGCTGCGTCTGCTTGTAGGCGCCCTGGACGCCGGCTTCGGTCCAGATCACGTCGCGCTCGGGCGGTGAGTCCGACAGCATGAACCAGCGCGCTGTGTCGGCGCCGTAAGTCTCGATGATCTCGTCAGGATCGACGGTGTTGCGCTTCGACTTCGACATTTTCTCGATCGGACCGATCTCGACCGGCTCTCCGGTGTCGATCAGCACGGCGCGCCGCTCCCCGCCTTCGGCGTTGATTTGCACTTCGCTCGGCGCGACCCACCGGCCCTGCCCATCGCTGTAGGTCTCGTGCACGACCATGCCCTGGGTGAACAGTCCGGCGAACGGCTCGTCGAGATCGAGGTGGCCGCACTTGCGCATCGCCCGGGTGAAGAAGCGCGAATACAGCAGATGCAGGATCGCATGCTCGATCCCGCCGATGTACTGATCGACCGGCAGCCAGTGGTTAGCGACGGCGGAATCGGTCGGCGCCGTCTCGTTGGTCGGATCGGTGAATCGGACGAAATACCAGGACGAATCGACGAACGTGTCCATCGTGTCGGTCTCGCGCCGCGCCGGTCCACCGCAGTGCGGGCACTCGACATGTTTCCAGGTCGGATGACGGTCGAGCGGGTTGCCGGGCTGATCGAACGTCACGTCATCGGGCAGCTGGACCGGCAAATTCGCGACAGGGACCGGCACGATCCCACAAGCTTCGCAATGGATCACCGGGATCGGGCAACCCCAATAGCGCTGACGCGACACGCCCCAATCGCGCAGTTTGAAATTGACCTGCCGCCTGGCCTGGGGCCGATTGCCGATCGTTATCGCTTCGAGCCGCCGCGATACCTCGTCTTTGGCCGCCTCGATCGTCATGCCGTCGAGGAACCGCGAGTTGATCATCAGCCCGTCGCCGTCATAGGCGACCGCGTCGACGGTGAAGGTCGCCGGGTCGACACCTGGCGGGCAGACCACCGGAGTCGCGCCGAGCCCATAAACGTTGACGAAATCCAGGTCGCGCTGGTCGTGCGCAGGACAGCCGAAGATTGCGCCAGTGCCATAATCCATCAAGATGAAATTGGCGACATAGACCGGGAGCCGCCAATCGGGGTCGAAAGGGTGGACGACCCTCAGCCCGGTGTCGTAGCCCTTCTTCTCGGCCGTCTCGATCGCGGCGACCGAGGTTCCGACCTTGCGGCAGTCTTCGACGAAGGCGGCTAGCTTCGGATCATTCCGGGCGACGGTCGCGGCGAGCGGGTGGTCGGGCGCGATCGCCATGAACTTCGCGCCGAACAGCGTGTCGGGGCGCGTGGTGTAGATCTCGAGTTCGGTCGTCCCTGGTTCGCCTCTCGGCGGGCCGACGCTTGCCGGATCGATCACGAACCGGACCATCAGGCCTTCGGAGCGGCCGATCCAGTTGCGCTGCATCAGTCGCACTTTCTCGGGCCAGCGCTCAAGGCTGTCCAGGCTCGAGAGCAAGTCCTCAGAAAAGTCAGTGATCTTAAGGAACCATTGCGTAAGCTCGCGCTGCTCGACGACGGCGCCCGAACGCCAGCCGCGACCATCGATCACCTGCTCGTTGGCGAGCACCGTGTAATCGACCGGGTCCCAATTGACCTTCGACTTCTTGCGGGCCACGAGCCCCGCAGCCAGGAAGTCCAGAAATAACTTCTGCTGGTGCCGATAGTAGCTCGGGTCGCAGGTCGCGATCTCGCGTGACCAATCGATCGACAGGCCCATCGACTGCAACTGCGTCCGCATCGTCTCGATGTTGGCGTAGGTCCACGTCGCCGGATGCGTGTCGTTCTTCATCGCGGCGTTTTCCGCGGGCATGCCGAAAGCGTCCCAGCCCATCGGATGGAGCACGTTGTAGCCACGCGCACGCCGATAGCGGGCGACCACGTCGCCCATGGCATAATTGCGCACGTGACCCATGTGAATGCGGCCAGATGGATACGGGAACATCTCAAGGACGTAGTATTTCGGGCGCGGGTCGGCGTTCAACGTCCTGAAGATGCCCGTCTCGGCCCAGGCGTTGCGCCATTTCGCCTCGGATTCGCGCACGTTGTAGCGTTCAGAACGCATCGCCGGATGGTCTCGCGGATAGGCTTGAGGATTCGGGCCGGCACAAATCACGATTTGACCAGAGGGTCAAATGATCGGCTGCGGGGTGGGCTGGCCGCCTAAACGTCAGGGACCGGCCGAATTCCTGTCCTCTCTGTAATGGCCGGCGGGCTTCGTTGGGCTATGCCACGTACGGCGGGCGTCATGCAGGCGGAAGTCTTCCTCCGCACGGCGATCGATCCGTAGCCAAAGCGTCATGCAAGGAGCAGGGATTGCGCCGCGTCGTAGACCCGTCGGTCGCCGGCGGCGATGATGCGGCCGCCCTTCGAAGCGTCTTCGCCTTCCCAGGTGCTCATGACGCCCCCTGCCCCTTCAATGATCGGCGCAAGCGCGACGACATCATACGGCTTGAGGCCCGTCTCGATGACGACGTCGATGAAGCCTGCGGCGAGCGCGCAATAGGCGTAGCAGTCGCCGCCATAGCGCGTCAGCCGCGTCTTGGCCTCGATGCGGCGGTAGGCTTCGAGGTCGGCTGGATCCTGGATCAGCGCCGGACTGGTCGTCGAGAGCGTCGCCTCCGCGAGCGAAGCGCAGGCGCGGGTGCGCAGAGTCCTGGACGTCCATTCCATCGGCGGCGCGTCGTTGCGGGTGGGCGCGAAGGTGCGCAGTCGCGCCCGGTTTCCGTCGCCGTAGTAGCGCTCGCGGGTGAAGGGCTGAGCCATCATGCCATAGACCGGCCGCCCGCGATGCATGAGCCCGATTAGCGTCCCCCAGGTGGGCATGCCGGAAATGAAGCTCTTGGTGCCGTCGATCGGATCGAGCACCCAGACGTATTCAGCGTCGGCACGGTCGATGCCGTATTCCTCGCCTATCACGCCGTGAGCCGGAAATGTCTGGCCAATGAGCCTGCGCATTGCCGTCTCGGCGCCGCGGTCGGCCTCGGTCACGGGATCGAACACGCCGCCACGCGATTTATCCTCGGTCCCGATTGCGCTGCGGAAGAAGGGGAGAATCACCTCGCCCGAAATCTGGGCGAGACGTTCGACAAAAGCCGCAAAATCAACCGCAGTCATGGCAACTAACCCCTTGGCCCCTGCCCGGGGCCATGCTGAACCTGCATATCTGCCAACCCCTTTTGCACGAGCTCGAACACCGCAGAACCTGGGGTTAACGATGTAAGTTACTGTTTTTTTTATGAAATCCAAAGTTTTTGCGACTAATTCGCGAAAAATCCGCGCGATCACAAAAAGCGCCTTCCACAGCCGTTGGCCTATCGGAGGAAGAAAACTCTTGCAAGAGCGGCCCCAGTCACCGATATTGTTGCGGTGCGGCATGATCTGCCGCGCATGCCCTCCTTGGGCGTTTCCTCCCTAGACTGAAGGCCGCCGTGGAAACACTGGCGGCCTCCTTTTTTGCCCCTCCTCCAGATTCGGCCGCACGGGGACGAATTCGTGCGGCAATACTCTGTCTTATGCGGCGCAACGAAATTGCTGCGCCGCACTTCGACCGGTCATTCGGCGGCCAGGCGTGCTGGCCCGGCGTCTGCCTCAAATACGGCCGCGAGCGCGCAAGCCGCTATGAGCAGATCGTCGCGCAGCGTGGTCCATCGCGCATTGCGCACGATGCGCCGCTCATCGAGGTAGAGGGCCCGCGCGATTTCGATCTGCACGGCATGCACGTTCTCCGCTGGCGCGCCGAAGCGCTCGGTGATGTAGCCTCCCGCAAACGGCTTGTTGCGGCGAACCCGATATCCCGAGGCCCGAAGGCTCGCTTCCAACGTCTCAATTACGAAGGGGGCGGCGCTCGCTCCGAAATCGGTCGCCGAGCACAATGTCCCAGCCGCCGACATCTGCTGCGTTGCTCGGCATGGAATGGCAGTCGATCAAAAGCGCTCGGCCGAATTGTCGACGGGCGCGCTCAATCGACGCCTCGAGCCGCGCGTGGTACGGCCGGTACAGCGCCGCAATGCGTGCAAGCCCCTCGTCGACCGACAGCGGTTCCTTGTAGATCGGCTGCGAGTCGCCGACGACGCGCGGGATCGTTCCGAGCCCCACGGCCACTCGCAACGACCGCGTATTGGCGAAGTCAGGCAACGGACCCTTAAACACTTTCGGATCGAGTTCGTAGGGCTCGCGATTGACGTCGAGATAGGCTCGCGGAAACACAGCCCGCACCAGCGGCGCGCCTAATCCGACGCAAGGCAGGAACAATTCGTCGACGAATGCATCCTCCGAACGCCGCAGGGTCAGCGCGTCGAGCCTGGACGCTTCAAGAAATCGATCCGGGTAGCGCAACCCCGAATGCGGCGAACTGAAGACGAGCGGCGACGTCAGACGCGACGGTTCGATCGTCTCCACGGGGGGATCGAATCCGACCAGTTCGGCCCTCTCCAAGTCGTACATAATCGCTCCGCGACGAACGGCGCGCTTGCTCTGAGCGCAGCCATCGGCTTTATCATATGGGACGCGCTCGGCGACGGCGCCGGGAATTCGCGACGTCTTTCAAGGAATTTTTACCGGGGCGCCGCAAAGTTGCAAGCCTGAGCAGGGGACACGGGATGCGCACGCCGGTCGAGATTTCCGCCAAGATCCTCCTGGCCGAGGACGACAACGACATGCGACGGTTCCTCGTCAAGGCTCTGCAGAATGCCGGCTACGAGGTTGCCTCGTTCGACAACGGCATGTCGGCCTATCACCGGTTGCGCGAAGAGCCGTTCGAATTGTTGCTCACCGACATCGTCATGCCGGAGATGGACGGAATTGAGCTCGCCCGCCGGGCGACCGAGTTGGACCCGGAAATCAAGGTGATGTTCATCACCGGCTTCGCCGCGGTGGCGCTCAATCCGGACAACAACGCCCCGAAGGACGCCCGCATCCTGTCGAAGCCATTCCACCTGCGCGAGTTGGTTTCCGAGGTCGAACGGCTCCTGCGCGCCGCCTAGGGCCTGCCGGAGAGGACATGCGCGCGGTCGCACGCCTCTGGCCTGTCGTTCTCTGTCTCGCCGCGCCGGCGTCGTTTGCCGCCGCCGACCAGCCCTCGCGGCTCGAGGCGATTCTCTCCCGTCATGTCCTGCGCGTCGGCGCAACGGGGGACTACCGGCCGTTCACTGCGCTCGACAAGGCGACCGGCGCCTATACCGGGTTCGACGCGGATATGGCGCGCTCGCTCGGCGAGGCGCTCGGCGTCAAGGTCGAATTCGTCCCGACCTCCTGGCCCACGCTGGCGCACGACCTTGAGACGGACGCGTTCGACATCGCCATGGGCGGCGTCTCCGTCACGCTCGACCGGCAGAAGATCGGCTTCTTTTCAACGCCTTACCTGCGCGACGGCAAGACCCCGATCGCCCGCTGCGACGAGCAATCCAAATACCGGACCCTCGCCGATATCGACCGGCCGGGCGTGCGCGTCATCGTCAACCCGGGCGGGACCAACGAGCGCTTCGACCATGCGCATCTTCGTCAGGCGGAGATCACGGTCCAGGCGGACAACACGAAAATCTTCGACGCCCTGGCGGCCGGGGCCGCCGACGTCATGATCACCGACGCCTCAGAGACGCGCCTCCAGGAAAAGCTGCACCCGGGCAAGCTTTGCGCAATCCACCCCGACCAGCCGTTCGACTTCTCCGAGAAGGCCTATTGGATGCCTCCCGATCCGGCGCTCAAGGGCTTCGTCGACCAGTGGCTGCACATCCAGAAAGAGACTGGCGCCTACGAAGCGCTCGCCACGAAATGGCTCCGCTGACCCCCCCTTCCCTGCCTCGCTGGCTGCGCTCGCGCACCGCGGCGGTTGCGCTCGTCGGCTTCGCCCTGAACCTCGGCGGCGCGCTCGGCTCGGCGTTCTGGCTCGATCCGGCCGAGGGCAAGGAGAATGCGGCCTCGCGGGACGCCCTCGCCGAGGCGGCCCGCTCGCGCGCCATCCTCGCCGCCAACGCTTTGGACGAGGTTGCGATGCATATGGGCAGCCTGGTTTTCGGAGTGAGCACGCCGCCCGGCGCATCCGACGACGTCGCCGCAACGTTGCACGATATCCGCACCCGCGCGCTGATGCGCCAGCACGACGGCGTGCGCGGCTATCTCGCGGTGCTCGGCGTGGCGGGCGCGATCGACTATCCGGCGGAAAAGGCCCGCTACGAGGCGCTGGTCGAGGCCGAGCGCGCCAATCTGACGCTCGAGACCTATCGCGCGGCCAACGCCTTCGAGGGCGACCTCGCCATGGCGATGGTGAAGGCGCAGGGCAATGCGGCGATGAAGGCGATCACGCTGCAGCGCGACCGGATGAGGGCAAAGGCGGTCGTGGCCGGAAGAAAGCAAACGCTGCTCGGCGTCTCGCTCATGGGATCGATGATCCTGTTTCTCGCCGCCATGACCGGCGCGCCGAAGGTTGTCGACGCGCCCTCGCCCAAGCGGCGCCTGCTCGCGCTCGCCGGGACGCGCCTTGCCGACCGGAAGGCGGCGCCATGACGCTGAAGCCCGCGTTCCTGTCGCCCGGCTGGTGGTCGGTCAAGCGGCTGGCGATCCTGATCGGCTTCTTACTCACTGTGATCGGCGCGCTCGGACCCCATTTTTACGTTGGGCCGGTCGAGGACCGCGCGGCGGACGTCGACCAGGCCGCCAAGACCGTTTCGGCGCGCATCGACAATCTGCGCGCCGCCCAGTCGCAATATCTCCTGTTCCAGCAGATGGGCACGCTCGTCTACGCGCTGAGCGCGACCGGCGTCGCTACGGCCGCGTCCTCGCAGGACACGACGCTGAACCGGCTCTACCAGCTCTCGCTGCTCGACCGCTCCTCGGCCGTGCGGCAGATGATTGGCGAACTGGCGCTCGCCCATAAGCTGAACTATCGCGAAACGTCCGACAATATGCGGCCCTGATCGTGGCGGCGCGCAAGGATTTCGCACTCCCAGCTTTCCAGGCGGTCGACGATTTCGAGACCGACGCGATGGGCAAGGCCGACGCCTGGATGGCGACGATGCAGCAGGCGCTGTTCGACGCCCAGCGCGCCAAGGGCCAACTCGACGCGACGGCGGCGCGGCGCAAGCTGCAGCTCCTCGTCGTCATGACGCTGGGATCGACCATGCTGTTGGCGGCCAATCTCTTGTCCGAGAAGCCGGCCGAGTCCGCCGCGCCGACAGCGGCCGAGGCCGCGGCCGCCGAGCGGCTCGTCGCGCTGGCGTTGGCAGAAGCCAAGGCGATCGAGGACTCTGGTCCTGAAGGCCCCTCTCCTCGCGCGCCTGGAGAAGCCTAACGACAGCGGAAACGCTCGCCGGGAGCGGCCCGAAAGTCCGTGATCGGGGCCCTTGTCGTCCGCCTGCTAGCAGGCGACTTATTTTTCCAGGGCCCGCGTTCGATTGGAAAAAGTCTAGCCATATCATGGCGCTAGTAGCCATACAACCTTCCGGTTGCGGCGGGAAACAAGCGACTCGAACAGGCTCGGAACAGGCACTTATCAGGCACTTATCAGGCTGGAAACAGGCGAACAACAGGCAGATGAAGAGGGGCGCAGAACGGAGCGCGCTCGGGTTGCAAGTGGTCACGTTGGGCAGCGAGCAAGCGAGACAAAATTCAACACAAAGTACACGAAGAAGCACGCTGACGCGCCAAGCGCCCTTTGCGGTGACAGGCGAACTCCGTCGCTTCGTTTGGCCGACGAAACCAATCTGCCTGGCGTCTGGCCCGGGGCCCGACCCTGCGAGCGCGCGGGCGGAGGATCGCCCGCCTTACGGGCGATACGGCAACCGGACGCCGCAGGAGCCGTAGTTCGGGAAGCAATAGATCGGGTAGGCCACAACCGACCCAAGGTCCTCGACGCCGCCGACCACCCCGTGGGCGGTGTCGGCGAGGACGTTGCCGCCCGCCCGCGCATAGTGGGACTTGTGACGATAGACGACGTGGCGAGCGTGAGCCCGGGACTGATGCTGGGGCGTGACGGCTCCGTTGCGCTCGCCCGCCGGGCCTGCTTCGGCGCTGGGTGGCGTCGGTGCGGGCTCAGCCAGGGAAGGAGTGTTGGGCCCGACGGGCGCCGGGGTGTCCGCGTAGGCGGCCGACAGAGGCCAGCAGATAAGCGCAGCCGCGCCAAGCGCTAGGGCCGAAATACCGGTGGTCATGATGGCGATCTCCACTCTCATGCGATTACCGTTGGATCCGAAGGCAGGCGGGGCCGAGATGGGCGCGGCTGCCCTGCGGAAGTTCAACGCGGAACGCGATCCTACGTTCCCTTCGCCTAAGGGGCGCTCAGCGCATGTGCGCGCCGCCGCCAAACCCGCCCATGTGCCCGCCAAACCCGCCCATGTGGCCGCCGAGCCCGCCCATGTGGCCGCCGAAGCCGCCCATGTGGCCGCCGAAACCGCCCATGTGGCCGCCGAAACCGCCGGCATGGCCGAAACCGCCGGCAAAGCGTCCCCCGCCGAACCCGTGGCCAAGGCCGTAATTGCCGTATCTTCGGCCATAACCGTAGAAGCCGGGACCGTAGCCGTAGCCGTAGTAACCGCCGTAGTACGGTCCGCCGTAGCCGTAGCCGTAGTCGGCGCAGCCGAAGGACCCGAAGCCGCAGCCGTACGGATCGCCATAGGCGCCCGCGAGTCCGGCGCCAAGAATTCCGCCAAGCACGCCGACTGCTGCGGCCGCGCCAGGATTGTATCCGTACCCGTTGTCGCCGTATGCGGTGACGTACCCATGCCCATGGCGGTAGGCGTAGTGATGCACGCCATGGCGGCGGACGGCGACATGGCGGTGGGCGGCGACATGCCCGTGCGCGACATGATGTGTGTAGGACGTCGCCGCGGAGGCCTCGGAGAGCGGGGCCGCCGTAAGAGCAGCGACTGCGCCGAAGGCAAGTAAGCGAAGCTTTGATGAGGCAAGCAAGCGAAGCTTTGATGATGTCCGGGTCATGGAGACCTCCGAAGTTTTTGGCCGGTTGTCCCGCGCCCAATTAATCGGGCGTTAACCAATTTGGGGTGTTAACGCGTGAAAGCGAAGATGGCTGTCCTCTATCTCAAGATAAAATCGTATTTAATCCTGGGGTGTCGGTCCGCCGCTATTGTCGGCCTCTCGACCTAAACAGAGCCACTTTCGGCTTTACCCGTCTCTGCCCACGGGCAGGCGTCCAAACGGGATTGGGATCAGACCGTAACGTTCGACACGACATTTGGTTCCAAACGCCGTCTGACGGACTTACACGGCCCTTGACGACCCGCGCCGTGGCGCCTATCTACGCGCCGTTAGCACTCAGCGGAAGCGAGTGCTAACTGCATTTTGCGCCCAGCCAATGGGCGCTCTCGCGAGAGGAAAGCTCACTCATGAAATTCCGTCCCCTGCATGACCGCGTTGTCGTCCGTCGTCTCGAAGGCGAAGAGAAGACGAAGGGCGGCATCATCATTCCGGACACCGCCAAGGAGAAGCCGCAAGAGGGCGAGATCATCGCCGCCGGTCCCGGCGCACGCGACGAGGCCGGCAAGCTGGTCCCGCTCGACGTCAAGGCCGGCGACAAGGTGCTGTTCGGCAAGTGGAGCGGCACCGAAGTCAAGATCGATGGCCAGGAACTCCTGATCATGAAGGAGTCCGACATCATGGGCGTGATCGCCTGACCGGCCGAGCAGTCATCAACCTTTGATCTAAAGAGCCCCGCACGGGGCAGGAGACCCATACCCATGGCAGCCAAAGACGTACGCTTTTCTTCCGACGCCCGCGAGCGCATGCTGCGCGGCGTCGACATCCTCGCCAACGCCGTCAAAGTGACCCTGGGGCCCAAGGGCCGCAACGTCATTCTCGACAAGTCGTTCGGCGCCCCCGCATCACCAAGGACGGCGTCACCGTCGCCAAGGAGATCGAGCTCGAGGACAAGTTCGAGAACATGGGCGCACAGATGGTGCGCGAAGTCGCCTCGAAGACCAATGACACCGCCGGCGACGGCACCACGACCGCGACCGTGCTCGCCCAGGCGATCGTGCGCGAGGGCGCCAAGGCGGTGGCCGCCGGCATGAACCCGATGGATCTGAAGCGCGGCGTCGACCTTGCGGTCGCGGAAGCCGTCAGGGACATCGCCAAGCGTTCGAAGAAGATCAAGGACTCGGCGGAAGTCGCGCAGGTCGGCACGATCTCGGCCAACGGCGACAAGTCGATCGGCAAGATGATCGCCGAGGCCATGCAGAAGGTCGGCAACGAGGGCGTGATCACGGTCGAGGAGGCCAAGAGCCTCGAGACCGAGCTCGACGTCGTCGAGGGCATGCAGTTCGACCGCGGCTATCTCTCGCCCTATTTCATCACCAACGCCGAGAAGATGCTGGCCGAGCTCGAGGACCCCTACATCCTCATCCACGAGAAGAAGCTCTCCTCGCTCCAGCCGATGCTGCCGGTGCTCGAGGCGGTCGTGCAGACCGGCAAGCCGCTCGTCATCATCGCCGAGGATATCGAGGGCGAGGCGCTCGCGACGCTCGTCGTCAACAAGCTGCGTGGCGGCCTCAAGGTGGCGGCGGTCAAGGCGCCGGGTTTCGGCGACCGCCGCAAGGCCATGCTCGAGGACATCGCCATCCTGACCGGGGGCACGATGATCGCTGAAGACCTCGGCATCAAGCTCGAGAACGTCAACCTTCAGATGCTCGGCAAGGCCAAGCGCGTCCGCATCGAGAAGGAAAACACCACGATCATCAACGGCTCCGGGGCCAAGAAGGACATCGAGGGCCGCGTCGGTCAAATCAAGGCGCAGATCGAGGAGACGACCTCGGACTACGACAAGGAGAAACTCCAGGAGCGTCTCGCCAAGCTCGCGGGCGGCGTCGCGGTGATCCGCGTCGGCGGCGCGACCGAAGTCGAGGTCAAGGAGAAGAAAGACCGCGTCGACGACGCCCTCAACGCCACCCGCGCGGCGGTCGAGGAAGGCATCGTTCCGGGCGGCGGCGTCGCGCTCTTGCGCGCCAAGGCCGCAGTCGCCAAGCTCAAGAGCGAGAACGCCGACGAGGAAGCCGGCATCAAGATCGTGCTGCGCGCGCTCGAGTCGCCGATCCGCCAGATCGTCGAGAATTCTGGCGTCGAGGGCTCGATCGTGGTCGGCAAGATCCTGGAGAACAAGTCGCAGACCTATGGGTTCGACGCTCAGACCGAGCAGTATGTCGACATGATCGACGCGGGCATCGTCGATCCGGCCAAGGTCGTGCGCGCCGCGCTGCAGGACGCCGCGTCGGTTGCGGGTCTCCTGATCACCACCGAGGCGATGGTCGCCGAAGTGCCGAAGGACAAGCCCGCGATGCCGATGGGCGGCGGCGGCGGCGGAATGGGCGGAATGGGCGGAATGGACTTCTGAAGTCCACGCAGCTTCACGCATACGGAAAGGGCGGCTTCGGCCGCCCTTTTTGTCTTGCAGCCGGCTCGTGACTTCGATTGACGCTTGTGTCGCGTCGGGTAAAACGGGACTCTGAGCCCGTCGCTTCACGATGCGGACTTTGTGATGTTGGCAAATCGCCATGGCCCTTGTCGTTCCGCCAGTCTTTTTTGTGAGCTACGCGCGAGCCGACGCCGAATATCCGGATGATCGCGCAAATCTGAAAAAATTTGTCGAAGACCTCAGCGCGAGGGTCGCAGTTAAGATGCCGACCCCGCGAGAGAGCGTATCGTTTATGGACGAGCCGAATATCCAGGTCGGCGAAATCTGGTCTGACTCCCTCGGCGAGGCTCTCAAACGATGTCATGTGGGGGTGGCGTTTTATTCGCCGAATTACTTCGTGCGGCCGTGGTGTGGCAAGGAGTTCCAGGTCTTCTTGAACCGCAGTCGCCCGACTGAGGGTGGAACGGGAATCGTCCCGGTCCGATGGGAGAAGTTTCCGAATCCACCCGTTTCCGCGGCTCGAATTCAGTATGTCAACGACGCATTGCCACCCGAGTACAATTCGATGGGCATGAGCCAGCTCACGAGACTCAAGATGGCCTTTCCAGCCGCCTATGAATTCGCGATCTCTGCGCTTTCCGATCGCATCATCACTGAAGCGAAATCGCAGCGCCTGGCGCCGTTTGCAAATCTCGACTTCAGTCTCGTGGAATCAGCGTGGAGCAAAGACGCCTCCAACGACGTCAAGTCGCACACGCGCGGGAACGTCTCGAAGACTTGCTTTGTGTTCGTCTCCAGCGACGGTTGGAGTTGGGCCCCGTACGAGGGCAATGCAACGCAAATTGGGGCGCTGGCGCAAAAGATCAGCGGCGAGCTCGGCCTCAAATATGAGGAAATTCCTTGTGACGATGCGCTGCCCGAGAAGCTGAGGGAAACAAACCACGGCGACGTTCCGACAATACTCTTCGGCGATCCGAATAGCTTAAGCAAGGAACACTATTTGGGACCAATGCGGGCGATACGATTCCCAGTACCTTCTGAATTGCGCCGCACTCCTGGCATGGGAACCAGACGTAAAGGACAATATTGAAGCAGATCTTCGGTGGATCCATATCAAAACGAAGGTCTTCAAGCAGAAGGTTGAGAACCCGCCGCCTTACCACGAATGGAGATCAATTTTTTCACAAGATGACCTCGTTTCAAGGACACGCACGCTTATTGAAACGATCCGATCGCGCCTGCTGGCTCAATTGGTCACCGGCTCGGAGAAAGCGTTTTTATTGAGAAAAGCAGAGGACCTCACGATCGCTCAGAATGCTGCCGATCGCGGGATTTGCATCGGCTCATTGCCGCAACTCTCGGGCGCCGCCGAATGACCGCGACAGGCGCGGGCAAGATCATCACGTTCTACTCCTACAAGGGCGGTACCGGGCGAACAATGGCGCTGGCCAACGCCGCATGGCTGCTCGCCAGCAGCGGCAATCGCGTGCTCGTCATCGACTGGGATCTCGAGGCGCCCGGGCTGCATCGCTATTTCGAGCCGTTCCTTGCCGATGGGAAGCTAGAGCGGTCCACAGGCGTCATTGAGTTCGTTCGGGATTTCGCCACGGCCGCCGTAACGGTCGAATCGGCCGCAGGGCCTGATTGGTATGAAGAATACGGCAATATCCTCGCGCACGCAATCCCAGTGCAATGGGACTTTCCGGCCGGCGGCCTTTTGCACCTGGTCCCGGCCGGCAAACAGGATGAGGTGTACGCAGTACGCGTGAACTCCTTCGACTGGCAGAATTTTTACGAGCGACTTGGCGGTGGGATTCTCCTCGAAGTAGTCAAGCAGAACTTACGAGGTGTTTACGATATCATCCTTATCGATAGCCGGACGGGCGTGAGCGACACGTCGGGAGTTTGCACTATCCAAATGCCGGACGAACTCGTCGTCTGCTATACACTAAACCGCCAAAGTATCTACGGCGCCTCGTCCGCCGCCCGCTCGGCGATGAGGCTCCGCCGAACAGGATCGGGCGAGCCAACTTTGAAAATTTGGCCGTTGCCAACCAGAACTCGAAAAGTCCGAAAAGGAACGATCCAAGTTCGCTACTACTCTGGCGCGCGCGCGATTTTCTGGGGTCATGCACCAGCTTAACCCAGAGGAAGAGAAGGTGTATTGGAGCGAAATTTTCGTCGATTACGAACCGTATTACGCGTACGAAGAGGTGCTCGCTGCCTTCGTCGATCTTCCTAGCCAAACCTCGTCAATGCTCGCCAAAATGGAGGCGCTTGCGGGTTATCTCATCGGCAACCCGCTCAGCCGGACGGAGACGATCGACGAAGTTAGGAGAGCCGAAGGCTTGGCAGCCTTCGCAACACGCTCGGCCGGGGAGTTCGGGCAAGAGCTCGCATGGCTAGGCGACGAGTATGAGAGCATTTGCAGGAAGATTGACGCTGGCTATGCACGCACCGAATTGATGGGACTTTTGGTGGATCGCGCCCAAATTCTTGGCGGGCAACGTGATGCGGGCGCCACAGCGACAGATCTGTTCAACCGTGGCACGGATGGCGGCCGCGTGGTCGGTCTCGCGCTAGCAAGAATTGATCCACTGAAGCAGCACATAGACCTTGCTCTCTCCAGCATCCGAGAGATGCGCTCGGCGTTCGAGCAGTATCACGCGCTCCTCCTCACGGAGATGCTGCTTCCCTTGCTTGACGATACCGCGGCAAACCAGCTCTGGTCAGCAATCGGCTTCGAACTGGGCGCGACGATTTGCGAGGACGATCAGGATCGTTGGGCGCTGGCGCAACGGCTTATTGAGAAGCTCGGCGCAACGACAAATCGCCACGCGCCAAGCGAATCGAAGTCGCAGAAGCCACTCATTTACATCAGCTATGCTCATGCCGACGAGCCGGAGAGGCCACGCGGCGGGGAAATCCGGTGGCTGAGCTTCGTCATGAAGTTCCTGCGGCCGGCGCTGAAGAGCGGCGAATTCGCGATCTGGCTCGACCGGTTAGATACCCGGCGGTACGAACTGGGACAAGGAGATCGAGCGTAAACTGCGTGCTTGTGACATTTTCGTCTTGCTCGTCTCCGCCAATTCGATGGGTTCGAACTTACATTATGGACAAGGAAATCGAGATCGCCCGCGAACGGCAACGGCAACGGAGAATTCGTTCATTTCTATCCGCTGCTGATTGAACCGACGCCGAAGGCCGGACTCGACGAACGTGCGCGACTTCAATCTGCGTCCCCGCGACGCAAAGCCCCTCTCGGGCTATTCGCTCGCATGACCGCGATCAGCACATGGCGGACGCTCGCCGACGAGATCGCGGACATTGCGGCGACGGGATCGCCGCACGAAAGGAAGCCTAGGCGCGCCGAGCAAACCGAAGGCACAGAGCGCCAGCCTTCGTCCATATCAGCGGCCTGCCCGAAACCTTCTACGAGCGGCTGGTCGGGCGCGACGCGGAGCTTAAGCGCCTCGACGAAGCCTGGAGCGACGACAAGACCAACATCCTCTCGCTCGTCGCCGAGGGTGGCGCGGGCAAGTCGGCTCTGGTCAACGAATGGCTGACGCGCTTGCAGGCCGACAGCTATCGCGGCGCCGATTGCGTGCTCGGCTGGTCGTTCTACAGCCAGGGCTCGAAGGAGCGCGCGACCGCGGCGGACGAGTTTCTCAATTGGGCGCTGGCCAAGCTCGGCGTGAAACTCGAGTCCGCCAGCGCATCCGCCAAGGGCGAGGCGATCGCCGAGGCGCTGATGACGCGGCGCGCGCTCCTCGTGCTCGACGGCGTCGAGCCGTTGCAGCACGGGCCGGGACCGCAAGCGGGCCAGCTCAAGGACCAGGGCCTGCGCGCGCTCTTGCGCCGCTTCGCCGCCGCGCCGCCGAGAGCGGATCACAGCCTGATCGTGCTGACCAGCCGCCTCGCCGTCGCCGACATCCAGCGCTTCAAGAACGGCGCGGCGCCGGTCGTCGATGTCGAAAGGCTGTCGGACGAAGCGGGCGCGGAGCTTTTGCGCGACAATGACGTCTGGGGCGTCGACCACGACTTGCGGGCGGCCTCGCATGATTTCGGCGGCCATCCGCTCGCGCTGACGCTGCTCGCGAGCCTCATCAAGGAAACGCAGAACGGCGACGTGCGCCGGCGCGATCATATCCGCGGCCTGCTCGCCGACGCCGACGATCCGCGCCACGATCAGGCGCGGCGCGTGATGGAATCCTACGAGAGGGAATGGCTCGCCGGACAGCCGATCCTGCTCGCCATCCTCCATTGCGTCGGCCTGTTCGACCGCCCGGCGAGCGGCGACTGCCTTAAGGCGCTGCGCGCCAAGCCCGCCATTCCCGGCCTGACCGATGCGCTCGTCGAACTGAGCGACGACCAATGGCGGCGCGCCGTCGCGCGATTGCGCGAGGCGCGGCTGCTGGCGCCGGTCGACCCCTCCGATCCTGAAGCGCTCGACGCCCATCCGCTGGTGCGCGAATGGTTCGGCGAACGGCTGCGGCAGACGAACGAAGCGGCGTGGAAAGCCGCGCACAGCCGCCTCTATGACCATCTGCGCCATACGACGCGCGAAGGCGAAACGCCGACGCTCGCCGACCTCGCGCCGCTCTATCACGCCATCGCCCACGGCTGCCGCGCAGGGCGACAGCAGGAGGCGCTGGACGAAGTCTATGTCGAACCGCATTTGTCGCCGGAGCTGGACGGCGACAATCGAATTCTATTCGGCCAGAAATTGGGCGCCGTGGGCAGCGACCTCGCGGCGATCTCCTGGTTCTTCGACCGGCCTTATGAAACGCCTGCCGCCGCGCTGACTCCGCCGGCCCGCGCTTTTGTTCTCGGCGTGGCCGGCTTCGCGTTGCGCGCGCAAGGGCGTCTCCAGGAGGCGCTGCCGGCGATGCGCGACAGTGTTGCAAATGGAGGAAGCGGCGCGGGATTGGCGAAGTGCGGCGATCGCCGCGTCGAATCTGAGCGAAACCGAACTGCTGCTCGGCGAGATCGCCGCCGCCGCGGCGACGGCGGAAAGGGCCGTGGCGCTATGCGGATCGCGCGAGCGACACGTTTCGAGATGATTGCGGTCGAGCGACCCATGCCGACGCGCTCCATGCCGCCGGCGAATGGGAGAAGGCTGCGGGCCTGTTTGCCGACGCCGAGCGGCTGCAAGCGGGAACGGCAGCCGAATACCCCTTGCTGTATTCCCTGCAGGGATATCGGTACTGCGACCTGCTGCTGTCGCGGGGGCGGGCCGCCAAGGCGCGCGACCGGGCGGCGCAAAGCATTGAAGTTGCGCGGTGGAACGGCTGGGTTCTCGACATCGCGCTCGATACTTTGACCCTCGGCCGCGCCCATCTCGCCCTGGCCTTGCAGAGCCTTGCGAGCGGGCCGTCGGCCGAGACCGACGCGCCGATGCGCGCCCGCCGCCGCCAGGTTCGACGAGGCCGTGGAAGGCCTGCGCGCCTCGGGGCAAAGCGACTATGTCCCTCGCGGCCTGCTCGCCCGCGCCGCCTTCCGCCGCGCCGTCGGCGATTGGGACGGCGCGGCGCGCGACCTCGACGAGGTCGAAGAGATCGCCGAGCCGGGGCCGATGCGGCTCTATCTCTGCGATCTCGCGCTCGAGCGCGCGCGGCTCGCGCTGGCGCGGCGCGAGGCCTTCGCGCCGCTGAACGGCCTCGTCGAGCCGAGCCCGCCGCCGCCCGCCTTGCCCGACGCCGCCGAGGCCGCGCGCCTCATGGAGGCGGCGCGGAAAGAGCTCGACGCGGCGCGCAAGCTCATCGCCGAATGCGGCTACCACCGCCGCGACGAGGAGCTCGCCGAGCTCGACGCCGTCGTCGCCGGCAGCCGCCGCTTCGCCGATCTCCCGCCGCGCGTGTGAGGCCCGCGCTCACCCCCCGAGCGCGCGGCTGATCGAATAGATCGCAAGGCCGACCAGTCCACCGACCACCGTGCCGTTGATCCGGATGTACTGCAGGTCCCGGCCGACTTGCAGTTCCAGCCTTTGGACCAGCGTCGCCGTGTCCCAGCGAGCCACGACGTGGGCGATATAGTCGCCGACCTCCGCCCGGCGCGGCAGCACGATCTGCAACAGGAGCCGTCGCAGCCCGTCGTTGAGGCGTTCGCGCCGGGCCGGGTCGTTTTCGAGCGAGCGGCTGAGCGCGGCGAGCCCGTCGAGCGCCCAGCCGGTCATCGGCCTCGGCGCGCTGCGGCAGCTCGCGCAGCAGCGTCGCTTCGAGCTCCCGCCAGAGCGCGCGCGCCTGATTGGCGAACGCGGGATTGTCGAGGAATTCGCGCTTCAGCGCCTCGCCGCGCGCGCGCATCTCCGGATCGTGCGCGAGCGCGTCGATCAGAGCCTCGATCCGCGCCTCCAGTTCGGCGCGCCAGGGATGGTCGGGCCGTCGCATGTCCTCGAGCGTTCCCGAAATCCCCTGCAGGAGCTTGGCTGCGATGATGTCGTCGACCCAATTCGGGATCCACCGCGCCGACTGGCGCCGCACCTGTTCGACGATCGCCGCCTTGTTGCGGGCGAGCGCGTCCTCGATCAGAATCAGGCCCTGGTCGAGCAACGCCTGCCCCGCCCCCTCCGCCCAAAGGATCGACAGCGCGCGGCCGGCGAGCGGCGCGGCCGGCAGCGCCTCGGCGCCGCGCCGGGCGATGGCGCCGATCCAGTTTTCGACGGCGTCCTGCGGCAGGGCGGCGATCGCATGCGGCGCCAGCCGCCCGACCACGGCCGCGATCGCCTCGGCGTTGCGCGGGTCGGCGAGCTGTCGTGCGGTAAGCCCGACGATGTCGATCGCCTTGAGCCGTTCGGCCGCGACCCGCGGCGACAGAAAATTATTGGTGATGAACCGTCCCATCGACGCGCCGATGCGCCGCTTGTTCTCGGGCACGATGGCGGTGTGCGGGATCGGCAGGCCGAGCGGGTGGCGAAAGAGCGCCACGACCGCGAACCAGTCGGCGCAGGCCCCCACCATGGCGGCCTCGGCGAATGCGCCGACATAGGGCGCCCAGACCCAGCCCGTCGGCGCGAAGCGCGTGGCGATGAAGACCAGCGTCATCAGAACGAGCAGCGAGGTCGCGATCGTCCGCATCCGGCTGAGGTCGGCGCGGCGCTCCTCCGGGGTCTTCACGATCGTCGCCGGGCCGGCGATGGGATCGGGCGCCGTCATCGCGCGCCGGCGACCTTCGGCGCGAGACCTCACTGACTCCCGAAGCCATAGCTCGATCCCTCGCCTCGTCCGCGACCGTCGCGCGCCTCCCGGCGTTGTCGGGCGACACGATGTCGGCAATGTGGCTTGCCGTGCGCAGCGGATCGCGTCGGCCGATTGATCTGCGGCAAGGCGGACCGGAGGAGGCGAGGCAGAATGCGCGGATTGGAGCCGCCGCAAATGGCCTGGGTCACTCTTGTCGCGCTCGCGCTCGTTCTCTGGGCCGCATGCGGCGCCGTCATCGCAATCGGCCGAAAGGTATGGTCGATCGACACGACTTTGCGGGTTCACCTGGTCGCGCGCTGCTCTTGGCCTTCGTGACCGCCGCGGTTCACCGAGGTCTCGCGCCGGGTTTCGATCCGGCGCTGCGCGCCTTCGCGATTGCGGGTATCGTCATTTGCCTTGACGCCTTGGTCGTGGCCCCGCTGATCGAGCGGAGCGCCGCGATGTTTCGCAGCGTGATGGGCACATGGCTCCCATTCGCCGCGATTTTCGCGGCAAGTTGGGCGGCGGGTTTGATCGCGATCAAACCCGCCGGCGCTGATCCCGCCACGGACTATTTCAGCGTTTCGCCTCCCCGGACAATCGCCCAATCCTACGAATGGCCGTGCGCGTCCGCCGGGCTTCGCCGCCCCACAAGCGCCTCGTTTGGCGGAGCGCTGAGCGCTCCGGCGGCCATGGCCGGAGGCAGGAACGGGTTCGTGCTGTGCCAGGTCGGCGTCCACCGTTCCGGGAGATGGCCCCACATATTGGCCTGACCGAGCGCATCGAAGAGGCCAAGATATTGGTGGTAGACAGCGCCCGGCGCATCCTCGGCGATCGGACAGCCGAGCGTCACCACGCGCACCCCGTGCGTTCGGCCCGGATCGAGCGAGCGCAGGGCATTGCCGATCTGGAGCGCGCCCTTGCTGTGACCCACGAGGATCCTGAACGGGCTTGGCCGATCCTTCATCAGCGCATGCAGAACATCCGACGAGCCAGATCCATGGCGGTAGACGGGCGCGCCGTGCAGGGTTTCCGCATCCGGGGCGGAAGCGGACAGCTTGCGCCCGATGGCGGCCATCTTGGGGGCCACGTTGGCGATTGCATGCTGAGTCGCGGACTTGGCGTCGAGAAAATCGTAAAGCCCGAAGCCGAAATAGCCGCCGAGCCCCTGAAGCACCACGTCCGCAACGCCATAACCCGGCACGATCGCCAGAACGGGATGCTTCAGCGCCTTCGAGATGTCCCAGGCGAGCGCGGCGCTGCCCAACGCCGAACTGCCGACGCCGGTTATCGTCGCAATCGCCACCTCCCGCGTCTCGGGATGGGAAGAGCCTAGATAGGCTTCGACGTCGTGAAACTGATGAACATAGGGCGGTGTTTGCGCATCGATCAGCAGCAGCGATCCTTCAGGATCGCTGAGAGCATTCAGATCGATGACGCGGGAGGGAAGCTTTTCGCCCCGTTCCCGCGTCGCAACGTCCCGTTCGAAGAAATCCGCGCGAAGAGCTGGCACATTATAAAAGACCGCGTCAACCGCCGTGTTGAACAGCCGGCAAGCCATGACGGCTGGTCTTATGAGGGCGTCGGGGACCTGAAACAGAGCGAGAATAGCGTCATCCTGCTCGGCCTCTTGGTCTTTCACTCCGTTCATGACTTACCTCCATTTTAACCCCTATCATTCAATCCAGCGCCGCACTTGACGATTCGAAATAGGCCGGCGTTCGATCTGTCAGAGGCAGTGATCTCAATGCGAAGTCGTCTGAACTGGGACGAACGCGTGTCTATCCAAAGCAGAGAGTAGAATAGAGTTGCCGCACGATTTACACATTGATTTAGCTCAATCGGTTCAGAGATTATTTGCAATCGCGAAGCTGATCTTCTCCAGTTGGAAAGTTGGAACAGCTAAGCCAACGAAATCGCACGCGAAAGCGGGCTGTGGCGCTCGCGCCGGGCTTCGATCCCCTGTCGCAGGCAGCCCCGTGTTCGCGTGGCGATTTGAACTCGCTTCGCCATGGTCCGAAGCGCGATGGGAACATGACCGCCGTTCGCCACGATCGTCCTAGCGGGCTTAGCCGCGGGGATCGATCATGTCCCGCGGAAAGCGCGTAGATGTCGTCTCCCGCGGGAAGCCGACCTGTCCAACTTTTCACTCGCCGGAAATCCGCCCCGCCCTTCTTTTGCCCGATCGGCTCTGCTAGTGCGCCCGTTCCCGCTTTCCGCCCGTTCAGGTCCGTTCGCCCCATGCGCATGTTGAGCCTCGCCGTCTTCGCCGTCCTCGCCCTGGTGATCGGGGCCTACGAGGAAAGCGGCATGACGATCCTGATCGGAATCGTCTCGGCGCTGGCCGCCGTCGCCTCGCTGCCCCGCTGGCGGCTCTCGACCTTTCTGACGATGCTGTCGGAGCTGTTCGTCGTCGAGACGGTGATCTTCGGCGTCGCCGATATCGTAGCGCTGCTCGGCTACTGGCCAAAGGCCTATGAGGAATACCAGCTCCCGACCTATCTGCCGCTCGCGACCGCGATCTTTATTCTTGTCATCTTCGGCGTGTCGCATTTCGCCGTCGTCCGGCGGATGATGCGGATCGCCGACCCGTTCTTTGCGGCGCGCACGCCGATCTCGATTTCTCCCTGGCCGCTGCCGCGGATGATCGCGCGCCAGGATGTCTACGCCCGCATCAACGTCTGGTTCCTCATCCTGATCAACCAGTTCCAGGTGGCCCTCGGCCTCCGGTTCAACTTCTTCCAGCGCGATTTCGGCAACGCCATCCAGGTCGCCGACGAGGCTCATCGCACGGCCTTCTGGCATCAGCTCATCTACGTCTTCGTGCCTTTGGCCTTCATCGCCATCCTCGCGGGGCTCGTCGAGTTCTTCGTCGCCTCGAATTTCGTGCTGCAATGGCGCCGATGGATGACGGCCTCGTTCACCTCGCGCTGGCTGACGCAATCGATGCACTACAAGCTGGCGCTCGGCGCCTCCGAGGCCGACAACCCCGACCAGCGCATCTCGCAGGACGTCGGCGGCTTCATCAACGGCAGCGGCACCGGCATCAATTCCGGCAACGCCGGCATCTACAATTACACGATCCAGGCGATCTCCTCGGCGACCAACCTCGTGTCGTTCTCGATCATCCTGTGGGGGATCTCGAACGCGATGCGGGCGCCGATCTTCGGGGTCGAGATCCCCGGCTTCCTGTTCTGGGTCGCCGTCCTCTACGCCGCCGTCGCGACCGGCGTCACCCACCTGATCGGCCGCAGCCTGTCCCGCCTCTACTTCCGCCAGCAGACGGTGGAAGCGAACTTCCGTTTCGATCTGGCGCGCATTCGCGAATACAGCGAGCAGATCGCGCTCCTCAAGGGCGAGGACCGCGAGATCGAGCGGGCCGGAAACGTGTTCGCCGACGTCTTCCACACCATCCAGCGCATCATCCGGGTGCGCACCTGGCTGATCGCCTTCAACCAGTTCTACAGCCAGATCTCCGTCATCATTCCCTACGTCGTGGTCGCGCCTTTCTATTATCTGAAGGTGGTCGACTTCGGCCGCTTCAGCCAGTCGGCCGACGCCTTCGGCGCGGTCAACGGCGTCGATGAACTTCTTCGTCGACCGCTACATCGGGCTCGCCGATTTCAGCGCCGCCATCCAGCGTCTGACCACGTTCGAGGAGTCCTTCGACGCGCACCGCGGACGACGAGACGCGAGCCGCGCATCCGGACGGTCGCCGCCGACGGGCCCGATCCTGTCGCTGCCGGACGTCGACATCGCGCTGCCGGACGGGCGCAAGCTCGCCCATATCGGCGACCTCGCGCTCGGTGCCGCAGGAATCGACGCTGGTCGTCGGCCCCTCGGGCGTCGGCAAGTCCACCCTGTTCCGGGCCATCTCCGGCCTGTGGCCGTTCGGCTCGGGCGAGGTCCGGCAGCCGGAATACGCCAAGCTGATGCTGCTGCCGCAGCGCCCCTACATCCCGATCGGGCCCCTGCGCGACGCTCTCGCCTACCCGGCGGCGGCGTCGTCCTTCAGCGACGAGGAACTGCGCGACGCGCTGATCAAGGTCGGGCTCGCGGAGCTTCCAGGACCGACTCGACGAGCACGACAACTGGCAGATGCACATGTCGGGCGGCGAGCAGCAACGGCTGGCGGTCGCCCGCGCCCTGCTGGCGCGGCCCGACTGGCTGTTCCTCGACGAGGCGACCGCCTCTCTGGACGAGAAGAGCGAGGCCGACCTCTATCGCGCCATCGCGGCGACTCTGCCGGACACGACGCTGGTGTCGATCGGCCACCGCTCGACCCTCAACGCCTTCCACAAGCGCCGCATCGCCTTCGAGCCGCACGGCGAGGCGCCCGCGACGGTGGCGGAGGCGGCGGCGGCTTAGGGTCTCGAGTCTCTGTCTTGGCGCACCCAGACAATGGGGCGGGCGTTGAGAGCGACCCGTTGCGCTTGCGGATGAAGTCTCGCGGCTTCATCGACAGGGGCCCACATGCGGCGACGACGAACGGAAGGGCGCGACCGCCCTGGCGCAAGCGGGCGAACCCGGCGGCCCCTCCCGTCACTCGCTCCAGGCAAGCGAACCCTTCGCTAACCCCTTGAAAAGACTGGCGGGCTGACCCGAGAACTCTGGCTCCAACCCCTGCTAACCCATTGAAGTCATGAAGGTTTGGTCAGAAAACCGCGGTCGCGGCTCCCCGTCGGCCGCGGTCGTCGGCCGGGCGCCCTCCCGCCAAACACCCGCGGCGGCGTCTCAGATCACAGCGACCGCGCCAGTCGCACGGATCCCCGCGGCCCCTTGATCACCAGGTCGCCGTTGACCAGATCCCAGGTCGGATTGCCGGTCAGACTGGAGAGAAACTGAATTTCGAGTTGCATGACGTCCTTCGGACACTGCTTCTTCGTCAGCGCAAACCCGCCGGCCATCAGATGCTGGTCCTTGACCGGATAGATGGTCGCCGACCACGAGTTGCAGCCGGTGAAGCCGGACGCCCGCAGGTTGCTGTCGATCTTCAGACTGACGTCGGTCCCGGAGGGCACCGGCTTGCCGTTGAGCTCCCTCAACGACCAGGTCTGATCGAGAGGGAAATTCTTCTGCTGCGGCGGCAGCGGTTTCGGCGGGCCCAGGTCCTCCTCGCTTTGGGGGCCTTTGCTCGCGGCCCAAGCCGGCGCCGGGGCGCTGAAGACGGCGGCCATGAGAGCGATGGCCAACAGAGACTTGCGCATGCGTTTCCACACCCTCGATTTCGGAGGCCTCGGCCTCGCTGGTTGGCGCTATACCGAGCGGCTCGTCGCCGCGCAATCCGGGCCATGGACAACGAGCTTGCGTTTTTTGTGGCGCCCCGCGCCCCCTTGAAAACCGGGCGTTTCTTCCTATCTCGACGGTGCGGGGTCCATGACGGAACCGCAAGCGGCGAGCGCAGCCGAGAGGGGCGCTTTCCGACATATCGCTCAATGAGGATGTGACCCATGCTGAACTATGATCTTTCCCCGTTCTATCGCTCCACCGTTGGCTTCGATCGCCTGCTGTCGATGCTCGACAAGGCTGTCGGCGCCGAGCAGAACACGCCCTCCTATCCGCCCTACAACATCGAGCGGACCGGCGAGAATGCGTACCGGATCACGCTCGCGGTCGCCGGCTTCTCCGAGAAGGAGCTCTCGGTCGAGACCCGCGAGGACACGCTGACCGTACGCGGCGCGAAGGAAACCAGCGCCAAGGACGAGAAGCGCGACGTGCTCTACCAGGGCATCGCCGGCCGCGCCTTTGAGCGCCGCTTCCAGCTTGCCGACCACGTCGTGGTGAGCGGAGCGACCAGCGAGAACGGGCTCCTGCACATCGACCTCGTCCGCGAAGTCCCCGAGGCGCAGAAGCCGCGGACCATCGCGATCAACGGCGGAAAGCCCGCCAAGACGATCGAGGCCACGCCCGAGAAGCAGGCCGCGTAACGCGAACTGGTCGGGCTCGAAGCGAGGGGCGTCCATCCGGACGCCCCTCTTTCGTTGCGCTCGCCTCACCGCGCGCCCGCAAGCTCCGCGAGCCGGTCGATCTCGCGCTGGTCGGTCTCGAACGACGTCACCAGGCGCACCAGGGTTTCGCCGGTGCCAGGCATGCGCTCGGCAACGAGGGCGCGCGTGCTCCAGGGGTGGAACTGGGCGCCGGCCTCGCGCCAGGCCTCGACCGTCGCATTGGGCGCGACGGCGAACACCTCATTGGCTTCTGTCGGCCAGGCGATGCGGATTCCCGGCGCGGCGGCAAGCCGTCCGCTCAGCCGCCGGGCCGCCGCGTTGGCGCGCCCGGCGAGCTTGAGCCACAGGCCTCCCGTCAGATAGGCCTCCATCTGCGCCCCGAGGAAACGGCCTTTCGACAGCGTGTGCCCCGCCCGCTTGCGCAGGTAAGCGAAGTTCCTCGCCAGCGCTGGGTCGAAAAAGACGACCGCCTCGCAGGCGAGCGCCCCGTTCTTGGTCGCCCCGAACGACAGCGCGTCGACCCCCGCGCGCCAGGTCATGTCGGCGGGCGAGACGCCAAGGGAAACCAGCGCATTGGCGAAGCGCGCGCCGTCCATGTGGGTCTTTACCCCGGCGACGCGGGCGGCGTCCGAGAGCGCCGCGATCTCGTCGACGGAGTAGACGGTTCCGGCTTCCGTCGCCTGCGACAGCGAAAGCGCGCCGGGCTGCGCCGACTTGACGAGCCCGCGCGGAAAGCGCTCCAGCGTGTCCGCGAGCGCCCCTGGCGTAAGCTTGCCGCCTTCGCCGGGGATCCCGATCAGCTTGGCGCCGCCGGTGAAGAATTCCGGGGCGGAGCATTCGTCGTCGTGGATATGCGCCTCTTCGTGGCAGAACACCGCCTCCCAGGGGCGGGCGAGCGCGGAAAGCGTCAGCGCATTGGCTGCAGTTCCGGTCGCCACGAGGAAGGCTTCGACCTTCATTTCGAACACCTCACTGAGCATCGCCGTGGCCCGCCGCGAATAATCGTCCGCTCCGTAGGCCGGCGCACTGACGCGCGACGACGAGGCGATCGCCTCGAGAATTTCAGGCGCGACCCCCGCCCCGTTGTCGCTTGCGAAGTTCATGGCAGTCCCTTTCCATCGACGGCGCCGGATATTTCGGCGCCTGGACGATTCGTCAACGCCGGTGACGGCGCCTGCCAAAAAAACGCCCAACTCCGCTTGTGTCCGCGGCGCATTTCTGGCAAGGTCGCCAATTAGGACAGTTTTGCTGACCATTTGCGTTGGAGGCCAATGGGCCCCGCCGCGGTCGATGAGCGAGGCCACAGCGTTGTCGTATCGAACGACGAAAACGGATAGAAAAAAATCCGACGCGTGAAGCCTTTCCGCCGCGCGCGGCGCGGCCCGATGACAAAGCGCCTTCAAAGTTTGGAACGACAGTTGCATAGAATCGGCGACTGTGCCCCCGGGGAGCAGAAAGATGAACGCAACATCCCGTGAGACGCCGATTGCCGAGAGTCGCGTCGCCGACGAGGAGTTCCGACCCGGCGCCGACCCGCTGACCCCCCGCGCCCAGGGCCTCTACGATCCGGCGAAGGAGCACGATTCCTGCGGCGTTGGCTTTGTCGCCGACATGAAGAACCGCAAGTCGCGCGCCATTCTCGAGAAGGGCCTTCAGATTTTGGTCAACCTCGACCATCGCGGCGCGATCGGGGCCGATCCGACTCTAAGTGACGGCTGCGGCGTGCTGACCCAGATCCCGCACGATTTCTTCGCCTCGGAATGCGAGAAGCTGGGCTTCGCTCTGCCCCCGCCCGGCTGCTACGCCATCGGTCAGTTCTTCATGCCGCGCGACGCCGCCGCGCGGGCGCAAGTCGTGGAGACCGTCAATTTCGCTGTCGCCGGTGAGGGTCAGACCGTGCTCGGCTGGCGCGACGTGCCGGTCGACAGCTCGGTGCTCGGCGAGCGCGTCAAAGCGGTCGAGCCAGTGATGCAGCAAATCTTTATCGGTCGCGCCGACACCATCGCGACCGAGGATGACTTCGAGCGCCGTCTGTTCATCATCCGCAAGGTCGTGTCGACCAGGCTCTATGGCCTCAAGGACGCCAGGCTCGCCGAATACTACCCGGTGTCGCTGTCGTGCCGCACGATCAACTACAAGGGCATGGTGCTGGTCAGCCAGCTGGCGCCCTATTATCGCGACCTTCAGGACCCGCGCTACGAGACGGCGCTAGCTCTGGTGCATCAGCGTTTCGCGACCAACACCTTCCCGTCCTGGCGATTGGCGCATCCCTATCGCATGGTCGCGCACAACGGCGAGATCAATACTTTGCGCGGCAACCTCAACTGGATGGCGGCGCGGCAAGCGAGTGTCGATTCCGAACTGTTCGGCAACGACATCCAGAAGCTGTGGCCAATCTCCTACGAAGGCCAGTCGGACACCGCCTGCTTTGACAATGCGCTCGAGCTTCTCGTGCGAGGCGGCTATTCGCTGAGCCATGCGATGATGATGCTCATCCCAGAAGCCTGGTCGGGCAATCCACTCATGGACGAGGAGCGGCGCGCTTTCTACGAATACCACGCCTCTCTAATGGAGCCCTGGGACGGGCCGGCGGCGGTCGCCTTCACCGATGGCAGGCAGATCGGCGCAACCCTCGACCGCAATGGTCTGAGGCCGGCGCGGTACTACGTGACGAGCGATGATCTCGTGGTGCTAGCGTCCGAGATGGGCGTCCTTCCGGTGCCTGAGGAGAGCATCGTCTGCAAGTGGCGTCTGCAACCCGGCAAGATGCTGCTCGTCGACCTCCTCGAGCACCGCATCGTATCCGACGACGAGATCAAGCAATCGCTGTCGCGCGCCCATCCTTACGGAGAGTGGCTGAAGAAGACTCAGATCGTGCTCGAGGACCTCAATCCCGTCGAGCCGCGTGCTGCCCGCACCGACGTCTCGCTGCTCGATCGCCAGCAGGCGTTCGGCTATTCGCAGGAGGACCTGTCGTTCCTGCTGTCGCCCATGGCGGCGACTGGGCAGGAGGCGGTCGGCTCCATGGGCACCGACACGCCCATCTCCGCATTGTCGTCGAAGTCGAAGCTGCTCTACACTTATTTCAAGCAGAACTTCGCCCAGGTGACGAACCCCCCGATCGACCCGATCCGCGAGGAGCTGGTCATGAGCCTTGTCTCCTTCATCGGGCCGAGGCCAAACCTGCTCGATCTCGAAGGCACCGCCCGCCACAAACGCCTCGAGGTCAGGCAGCCGGTTCTTACCAACGAGGATCTCGAGAAGATCCGCTGTATCGGCCAGATGGAGGACGCCTTCGACACCAAGACTCTCGACATTACCTATGCGGCGCAGCGCGGCGCTGAGGGGATGCGCGGCGCGCTGAACCGCCTGTGCGAGCGGGCGGAGGCGGCGGTGCACGGTCGCTACAACATCATCATACTGTCCGACCGTATGGTAGGGCCGGATCGCATTCCGATTCCCGCCTTGCTGGCGACCGCCGCGGTCCACCATCACCTGATCCGCAAGGGCTTGCGCACCTCAGTTGGGCTCGTCGTCGAAACGGGCGAAGCCCGCGAGATCCATCATTTCGCCTGTCTCGCCGGGTACGGCGCCGAGGCGATCAACCCGTATCTCGCATTCGAGACGCTGACCGCGATGGCGAAGGACCTGCCCGAGCCGATCAGCGGCTACGAGGTGGTTAAGCGCTTCATCAAGTCAGTCGACAAGGGCCTTCTCAAGGTCATGTCGAAGATGGGCATCTCGACTTACCAGTCCTATTGCGGTGCGCAGATCTTCGACGCTGTCGGCCTTTCCAAGGCCTTCGCCGACGAATTCTTCTCGGGCACCGCCACCCGGATCGAGGGCGCCGGGCTCCAGGACATCGCGGTGGAAACGGTCAAGCGGCACGCCGACGCGTTCGGCGATTCTCCGGTCCTGCGCGGCTCGCTCGAAGTCGGCGGCGAATACGCCTACCGTCTACGGGGCGAGGCGCACAACTGGACGCCAGAAACCGTGTCGCTGCTTCAGCACGCCGTGCGCGGCAATGCGCACGACCGCTACGAAGCCTTCGCCAAGGCGCTCAACCAACAGAGCGCGCAACTTCTGACCATCCGCGGTCTCTTCCGGATCAAGCCGGCCGAAGAGGACGGTCGGCGGCCGGTTCCGCTCGACGAGGTCGAACCGGCCTCGGGGATCGTCAAGCGGTTCGCGACCGGCGCCATGTCGTTCGGGTCGATCTCGCGCGAAGCCCATACGACTCTCGCGATCGCGATGAACCGCATCGGCGGCAAATCGAACACCGGCGAGGGAGGCGAGGAGACGGACCGCTTCAAGCCGCTCGCGAATGGCGACTCGATGCGGAGCGCGATCAAGCAGGTCGCCTCGGGGCGCTTCGGCGTCACAGCGGAGTACCTCGTCAACTCCGACATGATGCAGATCAAGATGGCGCAGGGCGCGAAGCCCGGTGAAGGCGGTCAATTGCCGGGCCACAAGGTCGACGCGGTGATCGCCAAGGTGCGCCACTCGACCCAGGGTGTCGGCCTGATCTCGCCGCCGCCGCATCATGACATTTATTCGATCGAGGACCTGAAGCAACTCGTCTACGATCTCAAGAACGTGAACCCGAATGGCGCGGTCTCGGTCAAGCTCGTATCGGAGATTGGCGTTGGCACGGTCGCGGCCGGCGTGGCCAAGTGCAAGGCCGATCACGTCACGATCTCCGGCTTCGAGGGCGGCACGGGCGCCTCCCCCCTCACTTCGATCAAGCACGCCGGCTCGCCCTGGGAGATCGGCCTTGCCGAGACCCACCAGACTCTGGTGATGAACGGCTTGCGGTCGCGGATCGCGGTGCAGGTCGACGGCGGACTGCGTACCGGCCGAGACGTCGTGGTCGGCGCTCTCCTCGGCGCCGACGAGTTCGGCTTCGCCACCGCGCCACTGATCGCGGCTGGCTGCATTATGATGCGCAAGTGCCACCTCAACACCTGCCCGGTCGGCGTCGCGACGCAGGACCCCGTCCTGCGCAAGCGCTTTGTCGGCAAGCCCGAGCACGTCATCAACTACTTCTTTTTCGTCGCAGAAGACGTGCGTCAGATCATGGCTTCGCTCGGCTATCGCCGGTTCGACGAAATGATCGGCCAGCGTCAGATGCTCGACAAGGCGAAGGTGGTCGCGCACGCCAAGGCACAGGGACTCGACTTTTCCAAGCTGTTCCTGGCGCCGATCGCGTGGCCCGGCGACACGATCTACCACAGCGTGGCTCAGGATCACGAGATCGACCACGTTCTCGATCGACGCCTGATCGCAGACACGACCGACGCGATCGAGGGCGCCAAGCATGTCCGGCTCGACCTCTCCATCCGGAACTCGGATCGGTCGACCGGCGCCATGCTCTCGGGGGCGATTGCCACGCGCTACGGTCACGCGGGACTGCGTGACGAGACCATTCACGTCAAATTCAAGGGCACGGCGGGACAAAGTTTCGGCGCCTTTCTCGCCCGCGGCGTGACGCTCGAACTCGAGGGCGAAGCCAATGACTACGTCGGCAAGGGCCTGTCGGGTGGCCGCATCGTCGTCTTTCCGCCGCAGGAGGCGACCAACATCATCCCCGAGCGGTCGATCATCGTCGGCAATACCGTGCTCTATGGTGCAATCGCCGGCGAATGCTACTTCCGCGGCGTGGCGGGCGAGCGGTTTGGCGTGCGCAACTCCGGCGCCGTCGCCGTGGTCGAGGGGGTGGGTGATCACGGTTGTGAATACATGACGGGCGGCGTCGTCGTCGTGATCGGCGCGACCGGTCGCAACTTTGCAGCGGGCATGTCGGGCGGCATCGCCTATGTCCTCGACGAGGACGGGAGCTTCGCTCAACGCTGCAACCTGTCGATGGTCGAGCTCGAACCGGTCGCCGCCGAGGAAGAGGTGATGCTTCGCCACCTGCACTCCGGAGGCGATTTGGCCGGGCACGGCCGGGTGGACGTAATGAGCGACATGAGCCGCTTCGACGCCGAACGGCTGCATCAGCTCATCGCCAATCACGCCCGCGCCACCGGATCGTCGCGGGCGCGGCGCATCCTGGAGAACTGGGAGGACTACCTGCCCAAATTCCGCAAGGTCATGCCGGTCGAGTACCGGCGCGCCCTCGCGGAGCTCGCGGCGCAAAGCGAGCACGCGATGCTCGCGGCGGGGGAGTAAGGACCGGGGATTCCATGTCGGCGCTAAGTGGAGAGAGATTAGGCGCCGTCATTGAGAGGAGCGTGAGCGACGAAGCAAACCAGCCGTGGGGCGCCTTGAGCAAGGTGGGTTGCTTCAGGGCTCTCACCATGACGGGATGATCGGACCACGAGGACGGGATCTTTCAACAGCCGCAGCAAGGCGGCTCGACAAGCAGTTTGAGGGCGGGTGATCGGATGGGTAAGGTGACAGGCTTTCTCGAAATCGATCGCGCGGATCGGCGCTACGCCCCGGCCTCCGACCGAATTCGCCATTATCGCGAATTCACGATTTCGTTGAGCGAGGAAGCGACGCGCAATCAGGCGGCGCGCTGCATGAATTGCGGCATCCCCTATTGCCACAACGGATGCCCGGTCAATAATCAGATCCCGGACTGGAACGATCTCGCCTATCGCGGCGAGTGGCGGGAGGCGGCGCGCAATCTCCTCTCGACCAATAATTTCCCGGAGTTCACCGGCCGTGTCTGTCCTGCGCCCTGCGAGGCGTCCTGCACGCTGAATATCCAGGACACGCCCGTCACCATCAAGACGATCGAGTGCGCGATCATCGACCGCGCGTTCGCCGAAGGCTGGATCCAGCCGGAGCCGCCTGCTGCTAAGTCCGGCAAGTCGGTCGCGGTCGTCGGCTCCGGCCCCGCCGGTCTCGCCTGCGCGCAGCAGCTTGCGCGAGCAGGTCACGATGTTCATGTCTACGAACGACAGGCCAAGGCGGGCGGCCTGCTTCGCTACGGCATTCCCGACTTCAAGCTCGAGAAGCGTCACGTCGACCGGCGCGTCGAGCAGATGGAGGCCGAAGGCGTCACGTTCCACCACAACGCCCATGTCGGTGTGACGGTGAGCGCCAAGGAGCTTGCGGAGCGCCACGACGCGATTGCGCTTGCGGGCGGCGCCGAGGCCTCCCGCGACCTGCCGGTCCCTGGGCGCGACCTCGCGGGAGTCCATTTCGCGATGGAGTTCCTGCCGCAGCAGAACCGGCGCGTGTCCGGCGAGCCGCTCGAGACCAACAGGCCAATCCTTGCGGCGGGCAAGAATGTGGTCGTCATCGGGGGCGGCGACACGGGCTCGGACTGTATTGGCACTTCGATCCGCCAGGGCGCGCTCAAGGTGACGCAGCTCGAGATCCTGCCAATGCCGCCAAAACTCGAGGACAAGCTGCTCACTTGGCCCAACTGGCCCTTGAAGCTCAGAACCTCGTCCAGCCACGAGGAAGGCGCCGAGCGGGAATTCGCGGTGATGACGACGGCCTTCGAGGGCGAGAACGGCGTCGTCTCCGCGCTAAGATGCGTCCACGTCGACGACAAGCTGAAGCCCGTCCCAGACTCGGAGTTCACGCTGAAGGCGGACCTCGTTCTCCTGGCGATGGGCTTCGTCTCGCCGGTCCAGCAGGGTCTGCTCGCCGAACTCGGCGTCGCGCTCGACAAGCGCGGCAACGTCGCCGCCGACACCGAGCGCTACGCGACTTCGCTTTCGAAGGTCTTCGCCTGTGGCGACATGCGGCGCGGCCAGTCGCTCGTCGTCTGGGCGATCCGCGAGGGGCGCCAATGCGCGGCGTCGATCGACGAGGCGCTGATGGGTTCGACGGATCTGCCGCGGTAAGGCGCATTGGGAGAGGCTGGTCGCTCACTGCGGATGGTCTCGCGTCTTCAGCCGGTCGAGTTAGGATCATCAGCGAGGAAGTCGTCCGGCGCCGGCGCTTTTGCGGCCCAACGGTTACGGGGCGATAATTCAATTTTTTCAAAGGCTTGTAACGTATTTTGGCGCCGGTCGCCGGTCCACAGCCCCCAACCTGGCGGACGAAACCTCTTCGCCCTCATGCCGAGGAGCGACGCGAAGGGTCGGGCCTCGAAGCAGGTTCCAGGCTGGGTGGTTCCGCGATCTTTCGGCGGCCCCTCGCCGAACACGCACATCTTCCGGCGCCGCAGTCTTGCGGACCGGGCATTCGGCGGCGTCGCAATCCCGGGCGCAAATTCAATCCTTTCAAGGTCTTGCCGCGGATTTTCCGGGCGATTGTCGCCTGTCGTGGCCGCGGAGCGATTGGCGAGAAGCCGCTGCCACCCATTCCCAGGCCCCTCCCCCGATCAAGTCCGCCGGCCGCACCCTCTCCTGCTGAGGCGGGGCGACGAGGAATTGCGCGGCTTGGGTCCGTGCGATGTCCCCGGGCGCGAATCCAACCATTTCAGACTCTTGCACCGCAATTTGCGGGCGGCCGACGAGCGCCGCGTCGAAAATCGCGGTCCCTTCGACGGGCGCATCGGTCGACGACGGCTGTGGAAGCCGGCGCTCGGCGGCGACAAACCCATGATGCCGGTCCAGTTCGCGCACGATTCTTCACCACCCGGTCGACCGCCTTGAGGTCTGCGCCCGTCTTTGCTCTGAAGGCGACCAGCAGCGCCCCGTTGAGCCGGCTGACCTGAATCGCGACAAACTCCTCGGGCGGCCCGGGCATGCGGCGGGCCAGCCCCCGGATCCCAGCCCGTGAGCCGCGGGTGACCGCGCGCATCCGCCTCTCGCCCAACCCCACCCGCGCGGCGATCTCGGCGATCGACGCGCCGCGGTCGAGGGTGTCGACGATCAGCTGTTCCCGCTGGAACTTCGCCAGCCGGACGGCGCGCGAGTCCGTTGACGGATCGGAGGGGGCGGCCGGCAGGGCGGCCTTTGGACAATCGGACATGTTGTGTGTTTATATTCTGATAATTACAATTGTAGGGCAGGACTGTCCGTTTCGCAAGAAATTTTCAATTTTTTCTCGGCCGGCTCTCGACGCATTCGAAGCTCGCTCCTCCGCCTCCTGGCGTGCAACGCAAACGAGAGCCCGCAGGGCGGCTTCGCTACGACACGTAGCCGGTGATGCTTCGGGGGAACAGGGCGACATTGTCAAAACCGCCGCGCGCCCGCTAAATGAGCGGCGCTCGGCCCGCGCCCCTGCGGTCCGAGTTCGCAAAGCTCAAGGGACATTTGTGGCCCGATCCGCGCGTGCGCCAAAACTCGCGGCGACCGATTCGCCGCTCGACATGCCGGGGCATCTCCTGCGTCGGTGCCACCAGATCGCAGTCGCGATCTTTCTCGACGAGTGCCAGGCCCATGAGCTGACGCCTTTGCAATATGTCGCGCTGCAGGCGCTCGCCGCGCATGGGGCCCTCGACAAGGCGGCGATAGGCGGCGTCGCCGCGCTTGACCGGACGACGGTCGCCGTCGTCGTGCGGAACCTCGAAGCCCGGGGCCTCGTCTCCACCCGGCCGTCGGAACGGGACCGGCGCGCCACGCTGATCGAAATCACTGCCAAGGGTCGCGCTCTCCTGTCATCCGTGGGACCTGAGGTCGCCAACGCGCAGGATCGCACGGTCGCGCCACTGACCCCGACCGAGCGCGCCGAACTCATGCGCCTTTTGCGAAAAATTGCGGACGGCAACAATCTTTTGAGCCGCGCGCCGCGTCGAACGCCCCGTCACCTCGACGGCTGACCGGCTGTGGCCGCCCGCAGACGGCATGGCCACGACGCGCAGTCTCCGCCGCGAGGCGGCAGAATCGGCTTGACATGTACGCATACATATACGCATAACTGTTCTTATAAGCGGGCGACTCCAAATGGCGCGTCCGGGGCCCGGCAGGAACGGGCAAGGAGGTCGCTTTTTCGACGAGGCTCTCCCCATCCTGCCGGCGCAACTCCAGAGGAAGCGGCGAAGCGTCATGCAGTTCTTTCTCAATGGCTTCAGACCCGGCGGCCCCGAGGTCGCCGAGGCTCTTCCCGGGGCGGGCCACACGGACGGCCTGCCCGAGGCCGTCGACGTCCTGATCGTCGGCTGTGGGCCGACCGGCTTGACGCTGGCGACGCAACTCGCCGCCTTTCCCGATATAAAGGTTGCGATTGTCGACCAGAAGGCCGGACCGATCGAGCTTGGCCAGGCCGACGGCATTGCCTGCCGCTCAATGGAGATGTTCGAGGCCTTCGGCATCGCTGACCGCGTCCTGCGGGAGGCCTATTTCGTCAACGAGACGGCATTTTGGAAGCCAAACCAAACGGACCGCGCCAAGATCGTCCGCAGCGGCCGCATCCAGGACGTTGAGGACGGCCTCTCCGAAATGCCGCACGTGATTTTGAACCAGGCCCGCGTGCACGACTTCTATCTCGACCTCATGCGCAATGCGCCGTCGCGTCTCGAGCCGCACTATCAGCACCAGTTCCTCGATCTGACGATCGCGCCAGAGGGCGCCGCCGCCTCGCATCCGGTCACGGTCCGGCTTCAGCGCAACGACATGGGGCGTGAGGGCCGCGTCGAGACGGTCAAGGCCAAATACGCGGTCGGCTGCGACGGCGCGCGCAGCGGCGTACGCAAGGCGATCGGGCGCGAACTGGTCGGCGATTTCGCCAACCAGGCCTGGGGCGTCATGGACGTGCTCGCGGTCACCGACTTTCCCGACATCCGCCTCAAGTGCCTGATCCAGTCGGCTGGCGACGGCAGCGCGCTGATCATTCCGCGCGAGGGCGGCTACCTCTTCCGTATCTACATCGAGCTCGAAAAGCTCACCCGGGACGAACGGGTCGCGAGCCTGAACGTGACCCCCGAGCGTATCATTGCCGCCGCTCAGCGCATTCTCCACCCCTACACGCTGGAGGTGAAGGAGGTCGCGTGGTGGTCGGTGTACGAGATCGGCCAGCGGCTTTGCGACAAGTTCGACGATGTCGCAGACGGCGAGGGCCGTATTCCCCGCGTCTTCATCGCCGGCGATGCCTGCCATACCCATAGCGCCAAAGCCGGCCAAGGCATGAATATGTCGATGCAGGATGCGTTCAACCTCGGCTGGAAGCTGGCCTCGGTCCTGCGCGAGCGCGCCGTCCCGCAGCTGCTCAAGACCTACTCGCAGGAACGTCAGCCGATCGCCAAGGAGCTGATCGACTTCGACCACGCCTTTTCCCGGATGATCAGCGCGCCGCCCAAGGATCCGGCGAACCCGGCGAGCGAAGGCGTCGAACCGGCCGAGTTGCAGCGGAATTTCGTCAAGGCCGGCCGGTTCACCGCGGGCATGATGACCCGGTACCGTCCCTCGCTCCTGACCGGGGAGCCGACTCATCAGACGCTCGCTACCGGCTTCCCGATTGGCGCGCGGTTTCATTCGGCCCCGGTCGTCCGCCTCGCCGACGCCAAGCCCATGCAGCTTGGGCACGCATTCCGGGCCGACGGCCGCTGGCGGCTCTACGCCTTCGCCGCGGCGGAGGACCCTGCCGATCCCTCGTCCCGCCTCGCCGCTCTTTGCCGCTTCCTCGAAGCCTCGCCCGATTCGCCGATCCGCAAGCACACGCCCGCCGGGGAGGACGTGGACTCGGTGATAGACCTCCGGGCGGTCGTCCAGCAGGGGCATCGCGACCTCGCGCTTGCCTCCCTGCCGCCTTTGCTTCTGCCGCGGAAGGGCCGTTACGGGCTGATCGACTACGAGAAGTCTTCTGTCCCGACCTCAAGACGGGCGCGGACATTTTCGATCTCAGGGGCGTCGACCGCGCCGCCGGCGCTCTCATCCTGGTGCGTCCCGACCAATATGTCGCCCAAGTCCTGCCGCTCGATGGCTACACAGAGGTCGCCGACTTCTTCGGCGGCTTCATGCTGGGTTGACCTGGGCTGGATAAGAAAAGGCTTGACCGAGCCTTGCCTGCAGCGTCGGGCGCCGCGATGCCCGCAAGAGGCGGCCGTCTGGCGCGGCCCCGTTTGGGAGCTGGAATCCCGCGTTGGAGACGCCGGTATGCGCAACGCGTGGATCCCTGGCGGCCGAATAGCGGAAAGGAACACTCCCCGCAACCAGCCTGCGACTTCGCGCCGCTTTGAAATCGCGGCGGCTTCCGGTGTTAAACGTCGATACAGACGGTTCGCCTGATCGGCGTGCGCGTCCTGAACGCCGGGCTTGCGTGCTTAAGCGCATGGCAGGTGACGCGGCTAGCCGGCGAAAGCACCAGGGTGAAGCCATGACCCACACGAATTCGAACAGCGCTCTGCACCAGCTCGCCGCCGAGTTGATGAGCGCGCCCGCCGTCGTCGCCGAGGAGACGGCGACGATCCGAGAGGTGGCCGAGCTGATGCTGACCAAGAACGTCGGCGCGGCGCCTATCGTCAACGCGAAGGGCGAGGCGATCGGCATCGCGAGCGACGGCGATCTGCTCTTTCGCGTGCGCGACGACGGCCGGCGCGCATGGTGGCTCGCCATGCTTGTCGAGGGCTCCGGCGCGGACGAAGCATTCGCGGCCCACCGCGATCGCCCGGTTCGCGAAGTGATGTCCGCGCCCCTCATCAGCATCGGACCCAGAACAACGGCCCCCGAGATCGCCGAGACTCTGCTGGTCCACCAGGTCAAGCGGCTTCCTGTGATCGAGGACGGACAGGTGCTCGGCGTCGTCAGCCGCACGGACCTGCTGGCTGTCGTCGAAAGCATCCCAAAGGCTCGTCTGGAGGAGGAGCCCGGCGCAGGTCTCTTAAGCTTCCTCGAGTCGCTGATCGGCGGCTCGTCGTTGCGCGGCGGCCCAGACCGGCCGCAGTCCGCTCATTCAGGACAGGCACAGGCGGCGGCCCCGCGGGCCGCGGCGCCGGAACCGCCGAAGCCCCTTTCGGCCAACGACTTTCGCGCCTGCGTCCGCTCTTACAAGGCCGACACGTTCGACCACAAGGAGAAGGAGCAGAAGGCGGTGGCGCTCGAGCGGCGTCGCCAAGTCAAGGCGCTGGTCGACAGCCATGTCAACGCCCAGCTGTGGAAGGAGATGCTCGATCACGCCGAGCTCGCCGCGCGCGGCGGCGAAACCGAGTTTTTGCTGCTGCAATTCCCCTCGGATCTCTGCACAGATGGAGGCCGCATGATCGACGTCGCCGAGCCGGGCTGGGAGGAGACTCTGCGCGGCGAAGCGGCCGACCTCTACGACCGCTGGCGTAAGGAGCTGAAGCCCCAGGGCTTCGGCCTCAGCGCGCGGATCGTCTCCTACGTCGACGGCATAATCGGCGATATCGGGCTGTTCCTGACCTGGGGCGGCGCGTAAGCGAAGCGCCAGGCGGCTCCAGTCGGCGAGCCGTCATAACCACCATCGGCATTCGACGGACGGAGTCGACGTGGAGGCGGCGCTGCGGGTCGCACAGGCATGAGACAGGGAGACGCGGGCCTTCGGCGCTCTGCGACCGTTCGCCTCAGGTCGGTCTCGCCGGCGACCGTCGCGGGCTGTTTCGTGAGACCCTATCGAGGAGATGCACGGCGATCAGGTTGAATCGGGCGGTCCGAACGCATGGGCGAAATTTCGTTCTTGTTCTGGCCTCCACATCTCTGGACCTTGTTTACCCTGCTAGAATATGATGACTTTGCGGCATCAAGGTGTCAGAAAGGTTGGAGACGGGGCATGGGTCGGAATTCCTCGATACACGCAGTTGGTTGTATAGTAAATCAGCTAGAGGGTCAAGAAATACAGCTTAGCGATGCTGTCGAACTTTTGAGTTTATCAAAGCAGTTGCTCACTCTGTGCATACGCGTCTCAAAAAAGATTGACCCGGAGACGGACTTCCTTGTCGGCAGAGCCGCGGAGCGAGTTGCAGCGGCCAACGGCCCCGCGCGCAGGCGCCACGGGCCGCCCCAGCGGCGCCCGCAGGCGAACTCCGAAGCAAAGCCTCACAACCTTGGTCGAGCGGTGCACATCGTTTAGCGGCGGGCCGCAAAATCCAGTCGCCGGAAAGGGACCCTGCGCAGCGAAACCGAAGGACTGCGGTTTCGCAAGCGGACGTCGCTGCGGCGCGATCCGTTCGCGGGCGATGAGGGGGGCGCGACGCCGGGGCGTTGGAACGATCGGCGAACCGCCGCCGTCGCCTCCTCACCGTTCCGGCGGACCCACGACGGCGGCGTAGTGGTCCGGCACATACATATCGCGGGAAACGGGCTCGCGGTGGTAGTCCGGGTTGTGCGCGCGCGGCGGCAGCACCGGCTTCTCGTGCTCCACTTCCTCGTAGGGGATCCGGGTCAGAAGATGGGCGATGCAGTTGAGCCGCGCCCGCTTCTTGTCGACCGCCTCGACCACCCACCACGGCGCCTCGGGGATGTGGGTGCGCTCCAGCATGATCTCCTTGGCCTTGGTGTAGGCCTCCCAGCGGCGGCGGGACTCGAGATCCATCGGCGAGAGCTTCCACTGCTTCAGCGGATCGTTGATGCGCACAAGGAATCGCAGGTTCTGCTCCTCGTCCGAGATCGAGAACCAGTATTTGACCAAGACGATCCCCGACCGGACGATCAGACGCTCGAACTCTGGCGCGGACTGGAAGAAATCCTCGTATTCCTCGTCGGTGCAGAAGCCCATCACTCGCTCGACGCCTGCGCGGTTGTACCAGGAGCGGTCGAACAGCACGATTTCGCCGCCGGCCGGCAGGTGGGGCACGTAGCGCTGGAAGTACCATTGCGAGCGCTCGCGCTCGCCAGGGGCAGGCAAGGCGACCGCGCGGCAAACCCGCGGGTTGAGGCGCTGGGTGATCCGTTTGATGACGCCGCCCTTGCCTGCCGCGTCGCGGCCCTCGAAGATGACGACGAGCTTCAGCTTCTGGGCCACCACCCAGTCCTGCAGCTTGATCAGCTCGCGCTGCAGGCGCAGGAGTTCGTTAAAGTAGAGCTTGCGCGGGAATGCGTGCGACTCAGGGAGTTCGTGCCCTTCTGCGAGCAGGTCGTCGAGATCGCTGTCCTCGAGTTCGAGCTCGAGATCCTCGTCGAGACCATCCTGAATCTCCGCATTGATGCGTTGCTGCATCGCGCTCAACGCGTTGCCCTTGGTCGCGCTCATCGTGTCGTCCCTCGTCGCCGCCGGACCGTCTTCGCGGGCGCTCGGCAAATCCTTCCTTGACAGATGTGACGGCGGTGCGACAGCCCCAGGTCCGAGACAAATCCCTATTCCGACCCGTCGAATGACGAGGCCTTCGACATCTCCGGTTTGAGACGGGCTCGGGACGGGACTTGATCAGGCGAACCTTGGCGGTCGAAGCAGGACACGCGGGCGTCCCGAGGCGCTGGCTTCGGGCAGTCGACCCCTCGCATCTCCCGGAACGGCAGCCGCGTGCTAGAGTTTCGGCTCCAGCATCCCAGGCTGACGCCCCCCGAACCCGCCAACCGAAGATCCCGCACCGATGAAGTCCCTGCTTTCGTCCTGGCAACTCTGGGCGTTTTTGTCCGCCGCCTTCGCCGCGCTGACGGCGATCTTCGCCAAGGTCGGGGTCGAGAACGTCGGCTCCGACTTCGCCACCTTCATCCGCACGATCGTCATACTCTGCGCGGCCGGAGCAATCCTCGCGATCACCGGGCAGTGGCAGCCGTTGAATTCGGTCACGCCGCGCAGCTATGTCTTCCTCGTGCTGTCGGGTCTGGCGACAGGCGGCTCGTGGCTCTGCTACTTCCGCGCGCTGAAACTCGGCGACGCGGCGCGCGTCGCGCCGATCGACAAGCTCAGCGTCGTCCTGGTGGCGATCTTCGGAGTCGTCTTCCTGGGCGAAAGGCTCGCGCCGCAGAACTGGATCGGCGTCGCACTGATCGCCGCCGGCGCGATCCTGGTCGCACTCAGGATTTAGCGCTGAACGCGAAAGGTTACGCAGGTGAGCGACCCCGCTTCGTCGCAAGAAGACGTGTTCCGTTTCCTGGCTGACCCCAGCACCTACGGCTTGAGCGAACCGGTCGGCCGGATCGACACGGCGGGCGCGGTCGTCTTCCTCGCTGGGCCGGACGTCTACAAGATCAAGCGGGCGGTCAAATTCCCGTTCATGGATTTGTCGACGCTCGAGAAACGACGCGAAGCCTGCGAGGCGGAGATCGCGGTCAACCGGGAGAACGCGCCGAACATCTATCTCACCGCTCTCCCGATCGTCGGGACGTCCGCCGGCCTCAAGCTCTGCGGCGAGGGCGAGGTGGTCGAGTGGGTCTGCCACATGCGTCGCTTCGACGAGAACGCGACGCTCGATCGCATCGCCGAGCGCGAGGGCCTTTCCGATTCGCTCATCGACAGGCTGGCCGAGGCCGTTCGCCGCGCCCACGCCCGCGCGCCGCTGCGCGATGGGACCCGCGCCGCTCACGAGCTCGAAACCTATATCGAACAGAACGACGCCGCCTTCGCCGAGCGACCGGAGCTGTTCCCGCCCCGGCAGGCGGCCCGTCTGACGCGCGAGGCGCGCCTGGCCTTCGCCGTGGCGCGGCCCACGCTGCTACGGCGTGGGCGCGACGGCCACGTCCGAAGAGGGCACGGCGACCTGCATCTGAGCAACATCGCGGTGGTGGATGGCGAGCCCGTCCTCTTCGACGCGGTCGAGTTCTCCGACGCGATCGCCAGCGGCGACGTGCTCTACGATCTCGCCTTCCTACTGATGGACATCGAGGAGCGGGGCCTGAGACGCGCGGCGAACCGCCTGTTCAACCGTTACCTGGCCGCCGAGCCGCCCGAGGCGATCGCAGGGCTTTCGGCGCTGCCGTTGTTCATGAGCCTGCGCGCGGCGATCCGGGCCAAGGTGGAAGCGGCGAAGGGCGACCGCCTCGGCGGCGCCGAGCGCCAGCGCGCCAGGACGCTGGCGCGGGGCTATTTCGACCTCGCCCTCGCTTTTCTCCGCTACGTCGCGCCGCGGCTCGTCGCCGTCGGCGGCCTTTCGGGCGCCGGCAAGAGCGCGCTCGCCGGCGGCCTCGCCCCTATGCTCGGGCGGCCGCCGGGCGCCCTGTGGCTGCGCAGCGACGTCGAGCGCAAGGCGATGTTCGGCGTCGCCGACCGCGTGCGCCTCGCCGCCGACGCCTACGCGCCGGACGTCACGCGCGAGGTCTACCGGAGAACTCGACGACAAGGCGCGGCGAGCGCTCGGCGCCGGCTCCGCGGTGCTGCTCGACGCCACCTTCTCGACCGGGGCCGAGCGCGCCGCCGCGACCCTTGTCGCCGTAGAGTTCGGCGTCGCTTTCGACGGGCTTTGGCTAGAGGCCCCGCTCGACATCCGGCTCGCCCGGGTGGAGCGGCGCAGCGCGGACGCATCCGACGCGGATCGCGCCGTCGCCGGAAGGCAGCAAGCCGAGCCGCTCCGGGAGCGGGGATGGACGGCGATCGACGCGTCGAGCGAACGCGAAGCGACGATAGAGCGCGCTCGGCGACGGCTCGGCCTCGGGGCGGCGCCGGGGAGCGGAGTGGGACGCGTCGAGCAAGATGAAATATGATTGCGCGGTCTTAGGACGGGCGATCTCAGTCGGAGCCCGACAGATGGCGGTCGATGATCCGCAATCTCGGAGACGTCTTGACCGGCTTCGAGATTTCAGTGTTACTCCATGTTCATGCCGTGTTCAGGGCAACCCGGCATGATGCCATCGGGCTCGGCGAATTGACCGGGCGCGACTTCCGGCCTTCGAGTCGAAAAGCTGGGCGACCGGAGAACCTTCAGGGAGTTGAGATGAAGATTCAAACATTGAGAGCCGTGGCGACCGCGTTTGCGGTCGCGGCGGCCATGGGTTTGTGCGCGACCGGGGCCGCGCGGGCGGAAAGCGTCATGAAGCAATGCGGCGCCGAGTGGCAGTCCGCGAAGGCGGCAGGGACGACGAACGGCCAGACCTGGCAGGAATTCCTCAAGAGCTGCCGCACTCAGCACGCGAGCGCGCCGGCCGCCGCGCCGGCCGCGGCTCCAATGGCCCCGGCTGCCGCGCCGGCGCCGATGGCCCCCGCGCCGGCCCCGATGCAGACCGCTCAACCCAAGCCGGTCCCCGCGGCCCCGATGAAGCCGGCGAAGCCGATGGCGCAGCCGACCGGCGCCGGCCAGTTCAGCACGGAAGCCGAAGCCAAGGCGCGCTGCCCGAGCGACACCGTGGTGTGGCTCAACACCAAGTCGCGCATCTATCACTACGCCGGCACGCGCAGCTATGGCACGACCAAACAGGGCGCCTACATGTGCGAAGCCGACGCCGTGCAGGCCGGCGACCGGGCCTCCAAGAGCCGGATCGGCAAGAAGGCTGCGCAGCAGTAAACGTCTCTGCGTCTCCTTATCGCCGCTCGGACCCTTCCCCGGCTCGCCGGGGAGGGGGAAACACGCGGCCGCGATAAGTCCCATGAATGGCATCGCCGCCCGAGTAAGCCGCCGCAAGGTCTTGCTCGGCCCGGGTGGGGCCGCCTAGCATCTCACGGCCGACCCCTGTACCTCAAGATCCAGCTCAACGGCCGTCCAGACCCAGCGCGGCTTCAGCCGAGCGGGGCAAGGCGGCGGACCGCCATTTTCGGACCAATTCCTTGCAGTTTCAAACGGTTAGACCCGGCGGAAGCAGATTCTCGAGTCAGAACATCATAGATTTCAATAGCTTATCGACAGGTTGGCTTCTGGCGGCGCGGCAGGGCCAGGGCTTGCGCCTTCTTCCCGCAGGCGCGCCAATATTCCCGCCGACCTTGACGCAGTCTGAAGATCTCGAGCGCCCGCCGCTCCTAAGGTGCGCGAACTCGGGGGAAGCCGCTCCGCCCCGCCGCCGCGCGAGGGACCGGCGGTGGGGTCTTCGGCTTCGACGAAGTCGCCGACCAGCGTTTCGGTGGTCAGGATCAGGGTTGCGACCGAGGCGGCGTTGGCGAGCGCGGTAGACGTCACGCGCACCGGGTCGACGACGCCGGCCGCAAACATGTCCTGGAACCGGCCGATCGCGGCGTTGTAGCCCGTGCCCTCGGGCTGGCGGCTCGCCTCGGCGACGATCGAGTCGCCGTCGGCGCCGGCGTTGGCGGCGATCCGCCACAGCGGACGCTTTAAGGCCGCTTGAACGAGACGAGCGCCATCGGCGACGTCGGATTTCGCGTCGGCGATCACCTTTTCGAGGGTCGGGGCGATATGGGCGAGCGCCGCGCCGCCTCCCGCGACCACGCCGTCTTCGGCGGCGGCGCGCACGGCGTGAAGGGCGTCCTCGATCAATTGGGCGGTCCGCTTCTGCTCGACCGGGGTGACTCCGCCCGCATAGAGGATCGCCGTGCCGCCGGAGAGTTTCGCTAGCCGCTCGCGCAGCTTGTCCTGCTCGATGTTGGGCGGGGCGTTTTCGTATAGGCGCTGCACCTGGGCGCGGCGGGCGCGGATCGCCGCGGCGTCGCCCTCGCCCTGCAGGAGCGCGGTATGGCTGGCGCTCGTCTTGACCCGCGCCGCGCCGCCGAGATCGGCCGCCGTGACGTCCTCGATCCGTCCGCCGAGATCCCGGGCGATCACCCGTCCGCCGGTCAGGATCGCCATGTCCTCGAGCAGGGCCTTGCGCCAATGGCCGTACTCGGGCGGATGAACGACGAGAAAGCGGCCTGCCGCCCCGCCGCCGAGCAGGCTCGCGACGGCCTCCGGCGAGACTTCTTCGGCAACCACCAGCAAAGGCCGCCCCGCCTGGGCCGCGACCGCGCGCGCCGCCTCGAGCGACGCCGGCTCCCTGATTTTCAGGTCCGTCATCAGGATCAACGGACGCTCGAGCACAGCCGTCATCGTCTCCTGGTCGGTCACCATGTGATGCGACAGGTAGCCCCGGTCGAACGCCATGCCCTCGACGACGTCGAGCGTCGTCTCGGTCGTCAGACCGAATTCCGTGGTGATCACGCCCTTCTCGCCGACCAGCGCGATGGCTTTGGCGACCAGCGCGCCGAGCTTCCGATCGGTCGCCGCGACGGTCGCGACCGAGGCGAGCGTCGTCTCGTCGGCCGCAGGCCGGGCCGAGGCCTTGAGGCCGGCGAGCACGCTTTCGACGGCGAGGTCGATGCCCCGGCAAAGATCGATCGCCTTGGCGCCGCGATCGAGAGCCTCCGCGCCACCCTGGACCAAGGCGTTCGCCAGCACGATCGCCGTCGTCGTTCCGTCTCCCGCCACCGCGTTGGTCTGCATCGACACTTCGCGCACCACCTGCGCGCCCATGTTCTCGAAGCGCTCGGGCAGCTCGATCTCGGCCGCGATCGACACGCCGTCGCGGGTAATGATCGGCGTTCCGATCGGCCGATCGATCATGGCGTTCATGCCCTTGGGGCCGAGCGTCGGCTCGACCGCGGCGGCGAGCCGCCCGACGCCGCGAGCCAGCGCGTGACGGGCGGCGGAACCATGGAGCAGGACCTTGGGCATTGCGTCTCCATGGCCTCGTGCGAGGCTGTTAGGTTTGAGGGCCGTAAAACAAGCTTGCGCGATCGAACCCTCACCCTGCGGCCTTCGGCCGCTTCCCTCTCCCGGTGGGAGAGGGCGTCCCTTCCCCCTCAGGGAGAAGAGCCTGCCCCCGGGCTGCGACCCGGGGGTGGCCCGAAGGGCCGGATGAGGGCCTCCTTCAGCGCTGATCGACAGCGGGGGTGTCCGGTCGCGGATAGGTTTCGATGAAATCGACCAGGGTCAACTCGTTCTCGTTCGACGTCTTCTCCCGATAGCGCGCCTCTTTCAAGCCGCGGCAGAGCGCGCCGTTGAACTCCATGTTGATGCGCACGGCGCGCAGTTTGCCGAGATAGTCCGGCAATTGAGCCACCGAGAGCGCCGCGCCCTCCCAGGCGACGAACGCGACCGCATCGTCGCCGGCGGCAGGAAAGCGCGCCCTCAGCGCATCGAGATAGTGGGCCAGGCGGACGGTCAGCTCCGGCCCGACGTTGGCCTTGTCGAGCGTGCCGCAGTCCAGCGTCAGGATGTCGTCGTCCGCCCAGCCGGCCTTGCGCAGGCCGATCAGCGCCGCCTCCTGCCGCTTCTGGAACGCCTTGCGTAAAAAGGTCTCGCGCAATTCGGCGAGGTCCTCTTGCGGCGACAGCGATTCGAAGATCTCTGCGAACGGCCTGCCTTCGGCGACCCCCGCGTTCACCTCCTCCGCGAACAGGTGATCGTGCAGGGTGATGCGGAATCGTGGGCGCCACGAAAGGGACTCGAGCGCCTCGCGGACGCCGTCCAGCATCAGGAACGCGAAGTTCGGCGAGCACCAGTAGGTCGGCAAGCGGAAATCGAGCTCGACCGATCCATCGTCGGCGATCTCGACGTTCTCGATAAACCCCATGTCGGTGACCGGCTCATCGAGCTCCGGGTCGTGCACCCGGGCGACGACGCGCATGACTTCGGCGACCCGACCGCTCCTGACGCTGGACGGCTGCATGGGCCTACTCCGCCGCGAGCGCGATCGGCGTCTTGGCGAGCGCGGCCTTCTTCTTGGCGATGTCGATGGCGTAGAGCCTGGCGGCGTTGAGACCGAGGATCTTTTCCTTGATCTCGTGCGTAAGCTCGACGCCGCGCTCCTTGGCGATGTCCTCGGGAAGCTCGAACGCCCAAAGCTTCTCGACCAGCCAGCGCGGCGTCCAGATCGCATAGTCGGAGCCGAACAGGATCTTGTCGGGGCCGAGCCAGAACAACAATTCCGCCATCACCTCGGCGAAGTAGCGCGGCCGCGTGTGAATGAACGGAAGGGCCACCGCCAGGCCGCCATAGACATTGGTCTCCTGCACGGCGATCCAGCAGAAGTCATCGAGGCGCGGCAGGCCGCAATGCTCGACGATCCAGTTCAGGTTTTGGAAGTCGGTCGCCGCGTGGTCGACATCGTGGACGTCGAACGCGTCCTTGTTCAAGGGGATGATGGTCGGCCCTTTGTGCACATGCATGTTCTTGATGCCAAGCTTCTCGCACAGCTCGAAGCAGCGATATGCGTCGGGGTCATTCAGCCTCCAACCCTTGGAGGCCCCGTTCCACTCGGCGGTATAGAGCTTCACCCCTTTGATGTCGTAGGTCTCCTTCATGTAATGGATGTATTCGAGCGCCTTTTCGCCATCGCGTGGGTCGAACGCTCCATTGACGATGAACCGCTCGGGATAACGCTTGGCGACGCTGGCGTTGCGCTCGATCGTGTTGAAGCCGTTCTTGTAGAAGTCGCGCAGGTAGGTCGAGTTCAGGATCGCGACGTCGTCCGGGCCGTCGACGAACAGGTCGTGATAAAGGTCCTCGGCGCTGTACTTCTCGAACTTCGCCTTCTCCCACAGCTGCTCCTTCGGACTCAGGTTGGCGTGGTAGGCGTAGAAGCACTCGATGAACTGCTTGCCATGGATGTTGCTCTGGTTCGCCGGGCTGCCGTCCCAGAAATGGGTGTGGCCGTCGACGACGAAAATCTCTTTGCCTTGCGGCGTCTTGAACATGAATTCCTCCTCCTTCGTAGCTGCCTGCGCCTCGTCTGGAGCTCGTCGAAGGACGACCCAGCGCACGGCGATTCCCCTCCCTGGATCATCCTTCGACAAGCTCAGGATGAGGGTGTTGTGATGACAAATCCGCCGGACGGCTCGGGCGGCGGCTCGCGCCGCCCGGCGGGCTTGCGCCGCCTAGATGTATTCGAACATGTCCTCCATGTTGCCGAACATGACCACGGTGTTGTCGTCGACGCGCACCATGCGGCCATAATGGGTCGAGGTGTTCACCTCGAAGATCGAAGCGGTCATCTCGCGGCCGAGGTAGTCGGAGATCTCGTCCATCTTGAAGACGAGCTTGCCTTCGCCGTCGATGCGAATGAGCGCGGGCTGGTAGGTGACGGTGACGCCTTCCTTTTGGCCCATGAGCTCGGCGATCGCGCGCGCCTCGACCGAGTCGTTCATGGTGATCCCGCACTGGTGCGAGATCGTGTCCTTGAAATCGATGTCCTTCATCGATTTGAAGATATTCTGGTGATGCGCGGGCGCGTGCGCCGTCGTGGCCGTGAGTCATGTCGTGTCCTTTCCTCCCTTTATTGCTTGAGGCCGAGTTCGCCGAGGATCTGGCCGAAGCGCTCCTGCGACTTCGAGCGCGCGTCCTGGAACGAGATCGGTTTCGAATGCGGCTTCGACCACAGCGGCTGGAGCTGAGCCGCCGCCTTCTCGGCGAGATCGGCGTGCTTGCCGAGCCAGCGCTGGAAGAGCGCGCGGTTGTCGCCGCCGTGGGACGGATCGTTCGCCAGCAGGTAGATCAGGTCGACGGTGTTGGCGAGGTTACGCTCGTAGTCCGCTTCCGCAGCCGAAACGACCGACGGCGTCATCGAGTCCTTGTTCGCGGCGCCGACTGGAATGAAGAAGCCGGACCGGACCAGTTCGCCGACCAGCGGCTCGAACGCGACGTTGATGGCGAAGTACTGCTCGAGATAGTCGGTTGCGCCCATGATCGTTTCGACCGCGGTCCGCACGCCCTGCCAGATCGGATCGTCGAGCCAGGCCTTCTTGCCCGCCTCGTCGTTCCAGCCCGGAATGTCGAGGCCGATCTCGGCGAGATAGAGCGTGAGGTCCTGGGCGAGTCTGAGCTTGTAGGACGAGTTGGTCAGCGTCGCGTTGTTGATCATCTGGGTGTAGCCGTAGCGCTGCGCCTGCATGAGCGACGGTGCCGAGGCCGAACTCCGCGTGCTTCCAGGCGCCGAGGTCGTTCTGCAGAACGCCGATCCAGGCCTTGTCGAAGGCCTTCGGGGCGCCGGCCTTGCGGCCGTTGGCGATCACGCCCTGCACCATCGTTTCGATCTTCGACTGGCGCTGGTAGTGGGTGCGCTCCCATTCCTGATCCGGCGCGCGGAAGGCGTGCCAGTTCGAGCTTTTCGCCTCGGTCGCGTCCTTGACATAGGCGCCCTTGCCGTCGGCGAAATTGATGATCCAGCTCTGGATCAGATAGCGCTCCGGATCCGGCTGCACGTCGACGGTCACGTCCTCGTAATGCGTCGCCCGCTGGCCGCGGGGCTCGAAATAGCGGTACTGACGGCTGTCGGAATCGGAAAATGTCGCGGCGCCTGCGGCGCCGGACCCGACTGAACTCGAAGTAGCGACCATCGCGTCAACTCCCTTTCTCTCGTTTTGCCTCGGATTGCTCTTGTTTGCGGGCTCCCTCGGACGCCTTCGTCAGTGACCGGACGAAGCGCCGGAAGAGGTGGTAAATCGATCGAAGAACACGCGCTCGGATTCGAAGCCGTTCATGAACAGAACGGGTTGCAGCGCATCGATCATGGGGGGCGGCCCGCAGGCATAGACGTCGCCCTGGCCGTCGATGGCGAGCTCCTTGAGCCTCGCGCTGACGCGCTCGTGCACGAAACCACGCTCGCCTTGCCAGTCCGCGTCGTCGTCCGCGTGCGACAGGACGGGTACGAACTCGACCTCCGGATGCGCCGCCTTCAGCGCCGCGATCTCCTCGAGGTAGAAGAGGTCGTCGCGGGTGCGCGCGCCGTAGAAGAAATAGATCGGCCGCGTCTCGCCGCTCATCAGGTGATCGTTGAGGATCGACCACACCGGCGACAGGCCTGAGCCGGCGCCGACCAGGATCATCGGTCCGTCTCGGTTTTCTCGTCGGAAGCAGGCGCCATAGGGGCCGACGACTTTGACTTCGGCGCCGACTTGAATTCCTCCGGAATCGAGCTCTCCGGAGAATTTTCCTTGCGGGTATTTCTTGATGATGAATTCGAGGTTTTGGGTTTCGAGCGGCGAATTTGCCATGGAAAACGAGCGCGTAATCGTCTCCCCCGCTTCGGTCGTGACGGTGATGTCGACATATTGCCCCGCCCAGAACTTGATGGGGGATTCGAGCTCGATCCCGATGCGGCGGATATCGTGGGTGAGGCGGTCGATGCGCGTCACGCGTCCCTTGAACGTCTTGACGGCGATCGCGCGGGCGAGCAGCTCCTCGTCGTAGTTGAGGAGTTCGACCTCGATATCCGAGAATGCGCGCGCGCGGCAGAGCAGGATGTGGCCGCTGTCCTTCTCGCTGTCGTTGAGCGCGAAGGTCGAGTAGCGCAGCATGTCGACCTCGCCGTCGGTGAGAATGCATTTGCACGCCGAGCACTGGCCCTCCTTGCAGCCGTGCGGCAGCGCGATGCCCTGACGAAACGCCGCGCCGAGCACGGTCTCGTCAGGTTCGACATCGAACTCTACGCCGACGGGCGCCAATCGAACTCGATATGCGCACATCAGATTCAAACCTCTTCGGCTGAAGCGACGCAGACCTCCTGCCGCCGCCCGCGGAGGACGTCGTCGCGTCAGCGATGTTTCGAGGAGGAGCGCGGCGGCGCCAGGCCGCCGCGCCGTGTGGCGTTAGTTGCAGGGGTTGATCGTGAAGCCCTTGCGATACTCGGCGAGGCGTCGCCTCGCGTCGCCTCGGGCGACATCTCGCGCAGCAGTGTCAGCGGCGAGAGGAGAGTGTGGCCGCGCACGTCGTCGAGCGTCCACATGTCCTTCTCGTCGAAGCGCAGGTGCGGCTGCGGCATGAGGGTCTTGCCGTCGGAGCGGACGAAGTTGAGGTCCTTGATCGCGTCGGCGAGATCCCATCCATGGTACAGCGTCTCCCATTCGCGCTTGCCGCCGAAGCGGCCCATCGCGGGGGTCGGGCGGCCCTGGTATTCGCCGGCGAAGGCCTCGACCGACGGTCCAGCGGTCGAGCTCGTGGGCGAAGGTGTAGATCTGGCCGTCGATCTCGTCGGTCACAGTGTCCTCGCGGATAAGGCAGGGCACGAGGCACGACCAGCAGCGGTGCGGGTAGACGTAGCCGACGTCGCAGTTGAACGTGATCACCGTCTCGCCCGGCTTGCTGAGCTTGTCGTACCACTTCCAGAAGTCGCCGAACTCGGCGTACCAGCCCGGATACTTGTGCTCGAACCACTCGAAGTCCTTCGTCGCGCTGGGCTTCGATGCGCCAGAAGTTCACCGGCCAGCCGACCGCGAAGAACTGCGCGACTTTGTGGACGTAGAACTTCTTGATGAGGCGGTTCCAGGCTTCATGGACGTCGTCGTGATGCACCTTCACGCCGTACTTCTCGAGCGGCAGCATATAGGTGCGGTAGTAGTCCTCGAAAATCCAGCGGTGCCACATTTCCGCGTAGAACTCCTTGTTCTTGTCGCGGTTGGTTGTGCCGTATTCGATGAAGGTGCCGATCGCCGCATCGACGATGGCATGGTTCTGCCAGAAGGCGTAACGCAGGTCGCGCTCGAGCAGAAGGTGGTTCTCCGGCTCTTTCAGCGCCGCCATCAGGAGCGAATGGCCGTTGCCGATGTGCCGGCTCTCGTCGGACTGGACCGACAGGAACACCGTTGGCAGCGCATAGTCGCCGTTGCGCGCGGCCTCGGAAGGCATTGCGACGAACAGAGTGTTGGTAAACGCCGTCTCGGCGACAACGGTCAGATACATGCAGGCGGCGGTCATCGTGTCGCCGGTGATGAAGCCTTCGCCGAACTGGCGGCCGATGGTGGTGGCGTAGCACTTGCCGAACGCCTCTTCGGTGATGTCGAAGCCGGCCGGATCGATGTAGTTCTCCATGTACCACTTCTTCAGATTCATCTGAATCGTGGAGTGGCGGAACTCGTCGACCATCTGCATGGTGAAGCCGGTGCGCAGGTCTTCACCGGGCGCGAGCCGCGCCACCATCGCCATCGACCGCGCCGCGGAAATCTCCGGGAACGGAATGATGGCGAGGAAGAGCTTCATCCACTCGACCCAGCGCGGCTCGACATTGCGGAACATGTCGCCGCGCAGCGCTGCGTCGAGCGCGCCATAGACGCGATTGTCTTTCTCTTCCTGCATCGGGAAGTAGGAGCGCAGCACCTGCTTCATCGGATCGCGCGGCGCCTTGGTGATCTTGTAGTCGGTGGGGAAGGTCATCGCCTCCTGCACGTAGCTCGGATTCCATCCGAGATCGGCGATCTTCTTGGTCGCTTCGCCGACCGATATGCCTCGCTGCGACGTTATCTTGTTTAGCGTCAGTGTGGACATTTCGATCTCCTTGTCGGCGCGACGCGGGGGCGCCGCCGCCGGGTTTCCTGTACGGTCCGGGCGGAAGCGCAAAGCTTCGACCACGGACCCACGCGTGCACGTCGGTTTGGCAAAGGTCCTCGGCGCGGAAATCCCAAGGGTCGAGGCGACCCTCCGACGTCCTTCCCGGTCCTTCGTTCTTCCTGCGACGCCAAGGCGACCGCATTGTTCTTGGCGTAACCAGAGCAAGGGCTGTGCCAAGTCGTGGAGCGGCCAATTGTCGCTGTTCGACGCGATCCGAGCTCACGAGTGTAACGTTTATTTACAACTGTAAAGCAGACGCTTGTATGGTCGTTACAGATTACTCCAAGCATACTATGAAGAATGCGCAAGTATTTTGACAGGACGAACAACGCGCAGTAGCTTGGGAAGCGGCGCTAACAATCGCCAACTTGTTGCAAGAGGGGCCGAATGCCCGAGGGAGGAGACAATCTCAGCGCCCGCCTCGTCTCGACCGGCAGGGTCGAGGTGGCGGACGCGCTGTTCGAATTGATGCCGCGCGACGCGGTGTTCGTCCTGCGTCTTCTGGGCGAAAGCAGGAGCCGGCTCTTCCAGCATTTTCATGCGCTCATCCTCGCTGAATTCGCCAAGCTCGGGGCCACTCTGGAAACGCATCCGATGCTGAGCGCCTTTGCCGAAACCCATGCCCTGGCGCTGCGCGACTTCGTCGTCTCCGGCGTCGAGATCGCTCATCAGTTCCGTGTCGAGGACATTGAGCGACTGACCGGCGACAACGGCGGCGTCTTGCGCGTCGACGTCTGGGACCGGCTGAAGAGCCATATCGCGGCGGCGGAAGCTCAGTTCCAGCGCCAGGTCCTCGGGATGCGCGCGGAGATCGACGCGTATCGCGTTCCGCCTTCCGGCGCCGGCGGCGCGTGTGAGGCGCGATGACCGAGCCCGCATCCACACTGCGCGAACTGTTCGCCAATCGCCTGGCTTTGGTCGAGCGCCTGTCCCGGGCGACGTCCGCCCTGCAAAGGTTTCAGCATGCGCGCGCCGGGGCGGAGATGGACGTCCAGCGATGCGAGATGGGCCTGGGCCTCGAGCCGCATGCCAAGCTGGCGCGCGACTTGCAGTCCCCAGGCTTGTTGGGAGCGAGCCTGATGGACGCAAGGCAGCGCGTCGAGGACAGCGACCGCGGCATGGAGCGATGCGAGGCCGAAATCGCGGACCTCGAGTCGATCCTCGCAGAGACGGATCGCCAGATCGAAACGGCCGCTCGCAACTGAGCGGCGGCCCGCGGGAGGACGTCAAGTGAATCGAGAGACCCCGAGCGCTCTTTTGATGTTCGAGCTCTTCGCCCGGCGGTGGGCGATTCCGGCGCCCGCCGTCGGCCTGATGTTCAACGCGGCGCAAAGCCATGTTGCGGCCACGCTCGGCGACGGCTCGATCGCACTCGTCGACTGCGCCGATGCGAAGTCTCCCGAGAGCCGGATCGCGGTCGACGCCTCCGGACGGCGAACGATCGCCCCACGCCGGTCCGAGCCGCGTCCCGCAACAATCGTCGCGGCCTCCGGGCCCGGACCCGCCGAGATCGCTTGCGGATCCGACGACGGATTTCTGATCGCCTGGCGCGATGCGAGCCTCTGGCGTCTCGATCCCGCGGGGACCGTCCTTCCCGTGGCGCCGGCGCGTTCGGCGTCGCTGGTCGCGCTCGACCGCCGCGGCGCAACGACGATGATCGTAACGAGCGACGAGGTCGCTTTGCTGCCGGATGAAGGCTCAGCGAAACGGGCGCGCCCGCCGGACGGCGCTCGCGCCGCCGCTCTGTCGCCCGACCGCGACACCGTCGCCTTCGGCTCGGGGGAGGCGATCGAACTCGTCGAGACCGCGGCGCCGGGCGCGATGGTCCGACGATATGCTTCTCCCGGTCCGGTCGACCGGATCGTCTGGCGCGACGACGGCGCTTACCTCGCCGCGGTCTGCGGCGGCGCCGGTCTCGCGCTCGTCGACCTTCGCGCCGATCGAATCGGCTGCGTCGGCGGTTTCCCCGTTCCCCCTCGCTCGATCGCGTGGAGCGGTCCGGCAAACGCGCTCGTCGCCTCCGGGGCCTACCGTATCGCCGCGTGGGACCTCGAACGGCCGCCTTTCGACGGGGACCGCTCCGGCGCGCTCGAAACCGGACGCGCCGGAATGGTCGCCGTCGTCGAGGTCGCCGCGCATCCGAGGCGCCGGCTTGTCGCGGCGGCCTACGCCAACGGTCAAATCGCGATCGCCGAACCGGGCCGGCGCGACGAGATGATCTTGAAGGCGAGCGGCGCGACGCCTGCGGCGCTCGCATGGTCGGCCGACGGGCGCATGCTGGCGATCGCCGCGCAAGACGCGGTTGCGCTCGTGACCCTGCCGGACGCGCTTTTCAAATCAAGCGAGCCATGAGGAGAACGGACATGCAAGCACAAGCGCAGCCGATGACGGACGAACAGGAGAGCAAGGACCAGTTCTTCGAGCGGCTGGGAGGCATCGCCGACGAAATGGCGACCGCCCACGGGAAAGACTTCGCCATGGGCGCGCTTTTGCTGGCGGCGCGCTGGCTGGCCGAGAACAAGGCCGGCGCCGCACGCACGGCGCCGAGACCGCAATAAGGCTCAACGTCGCGAGGCGGCAGGAGCCGTTCCGCTAACGCGCGACCAGAAGGCAGGCAGTTCTCAGGACGGACGCGAGGTTGATGCTCGCTTCGTCCGTGTCATGCAGCAGTTCGGAGGCTTCCGCGTGCAGGGTCTCGATCAGCTTCGGGGTCGAAAGACCTTCGTCTCGCGCGAGATTGTCGAGGGCGCGCCAGAACGACGCCTCGAGACGCAAACTCGTCGAGTGGCCGCTCAGCCGGATCGACCGGCTCACCGGCCGGAAATCCTGGGCGTTGCGGCTGGTCAGGAGTTTGCACATGGCTGGTCCTTGATCACAGTTTTCCCATCGGGACACAAAACGCCCGGTCACGCGCGGCCGACCGCGGGCGACCGGGCGAAGAGCCTTTGGTCAGGGGACAAGGACCGCCCGGCCGTGGATCTTGCCATTGTGCAGATCGTGCAGCGCCCCGTTGGCGTTGCTCAGCTTGTACTCAGCCGTGGCCAGTTCGATCAGCCCACGATCGGCGAGCGCCATCAGTTCGACAAGCTCGGCCCAGGTGCCAACCAGATTGCCAATGATATTGCGCTCCGTAATGACCATGTCGACGGTCGGAATGCGAATCTCCTCGCCGTAGCCGACGACGTAGTAGCTGCCCATCGGGCGGGTCATCTTCAGGCCCTTGGCGGTCGTGCCTTTCTCGCCGACAAAGTCGATGACGGCCTCGGCGCCTTGACCGCCCGTCATCTCCAGCACGGCCTCGACCTCGTTGCCGTCCGCTTTCACAAGCTTGTGTGCGCCAACCTTTTTGGCAAGCTCGAGCGAGGCTTCGGACTTGTCGACCACGATGATGTCGGCGGCCGACATGGCGCGCAGGCACTGGATGCCGATGTGCCCAAGGCCGCCCGCGCCGATCATGACGCAGCTTTCCCCAGGATTGAGCTGGCGCGCGGCCTTTTTCACCGCCCGATACGCGGTCAGGCCCGCGTCCGAGTAGGGCGCGACGTCCTTCGGCGCCAGCGTCTTCGGCAACGGCACGATATTGCGCTCGGAGGTGCAGAGGAACTCGGCGTAGCCGCCGTTCGAAGTCGAGGCCTGGAAACTTGCCTGGCCCATGCATGTCGAAGCCCCTGCGGCAGGCGAGGCAAGTGCCGCCGGTGATCTTGGGATGGACGATCACCGGATCGCCGACCTTGATTCCTTCGACCTCCTTGCCGACTTCCTCGACCCAGCCCGCGTTCTCGTGCCCCATGATCAGCGGCAGGAGCTTGTCGCCGGTGGGATCGGTGAACGGGCGCCAGACGCCCTCGACGATGTGCAGGTCCGTCCGACAGACCCCCGCGCCGCCGATCCGCACGATCACGTCCGTCGACTTTTCGATTTTCGGATCGGGTACCGTCTCCTCGGAGACCCATTGCTTGGCGGTCAACGGGTCGTCATAGCGCTTGAGAACCTGGGCCTTCACGAGCGTTCCTCCTTATTGCCGGCCTTTGTCGGCCTTGCGGCCAAAACGCTGCGCGCAAGGTTGGCGCCTCGGAGGAAAGGCAACGATTCCGGTCCGTTGCAAAGCCGCTGCTGTCAAGGCGCTGAACGGCTGGCGGCCGTTGGCGTTCAGAATTCGACAGGCGCCGAGGTCGCCACGCAACGCCCACCCCCCTCGAACGAGGCCGTCCATGCAGCCTCTAACCCCGGTCGATCGCGCGCGTTTCGCGCTTGAACGCGGCCAGCGAATTCCCGAAGCCGCGCTGCCGCCGGCGATCGTCGAGAGCTGGCGCAGGTGTCTCGACTTTGGCCTCGATCCAAACGCCTCGCCGTCGGAGATCGTCGCGTCGTTCACCGAGGTCACCCGCAAACGAAATGCGTTCAGGACGCTGCGCGGCCTTGCGCTTGCGGAAATGCAGGCCCTGCATTCGCAGATTGCCGGATCCAACTTCATGATCGCATTCGCCGACGCGGACGGCGTCGTGCTCGATACGCTGAGCGATCAGGCGTTCTCCGACAGCGCCGCAGGGCGCGCCATCATCCCCGGCAGCGCCTGGTTCGAAGGCGTGCGGGGCACCAACGCGCTCGGGCTTGTGCTGGCCAGTGCGGCGCCCGCGGCGGTCTATGGCCGCGAGCACTTCTTCTCGTCACATGGAGGCTTGAGCTGCATGGCGGCGCCGATCGTCGATCCCCGTGGCGCGCTGGTCGGCCTCCTCGATGCGTCGTGCGCCAACGAGGCGCGCCAGCAGCATACCCATGCGTTGGTGCGCATGGCCGCGGTTCAAGTCGAAAACAGCCTGATCTTTCAGGAGCGACCTGACAGTTTCATCCTCGCCTTTCATCCGCGCGGCGAATTTCTCGACACGCTCTCGGCGGGCTTGCTGGCGACGTCGGGGGACGGGGAAGCGCTTTCGGTCAACCGCGCCGGCGCGGCATTGCTCGCGGGACTGCCGGCAAAGAGCGGTGTGGACTTCGCTGCGTTGTTCGATCGCCGCTTCGGCGAGGCGATGGCGGAGATGCTGAACGGTGGGATCGTCCGCATCCGCGACCGCGCCGGCAGCAGCGTGTTCATGGCGTGCCGCCGAATTGGCCGCGCGCGCGCCGCCGCCTCTCGCAACGCGCGGGGGGTCGAGCGACCGCAGCCGAACTTCGTCTCAACAGATCCGCGCGTCGAAGCGAGCCTGAAAGACCTCGGCGAGGCGCTCGCGCTACGCATGCCGGTGCACCTCAGCGGCGAAACCGGCGTGGGCAAGGAGCTTATGGCGCGGCACGTCCATGACCGCACGGGCCGCGGTGGAGAATTCGTCGCCGTCAATTGCGGCGCAGTGCCGGAGACGCTGTTTGTCGCCGAATTGTTCGGACACGAGCGCGGCGCCTTCACCAACGCGCGCACCGACGGCGCGACAGGCCTCGCCCGTCAGGCCGACCGGGGCACGCTGTTTCTCGACGAGGTGTCCGACATCCCCCTCGCCGCGCAAAGCGCGCTCCTGCGCTTTCTCGACAGCGGCGAGATCCGGCCGGTCGGCGCCCGCGCAGCCCTCACGGTCGACGTGCAGATCGTCTCGGCGACCAACCGATCGTTGTCCGAGCTTGTCGCTTCGCGGGGGTTTCGCGAGGACCTGATGTTTCGACTGAACGCCTACACGATCGAACTGCCCCCGTTGCGGACGCGGACTGATTTCGCCGAGATCGCGCGGCGGCTGGTCGCCGACCTTGCGCCGCGAGCGACCCTTACCGAGGCGGCGATCGCCGCGCTCGCAAGACGCCCCTGGCCGGGGAATATCCGGGAGTTGCGCCATGCCTTGCAGCGCGCATTGTTGCGGAGCGCCAGCGAAACGATCGACGTGGCTTGTTTCGACCTGGGTCCTTCAGATCCAGCGGAGCGCGCCTGCCCATCCTGCCGCGGCTCGCCGCTCGATCGCCGGTTCTGCGAGGAGATCGAGGCCACGCATCGTCTTATGCGCGCCAATGTCACCCTGACCGCCCGAAAGCTCGGCCTTTCCCGGACAACAGTCTACAAACATCTGCAGCGCTGAGCGGGGGCGGGTCAGGCGAACCGGCCGCTGCGCTCCAGCACCTCGATCTTGGAATCGTCCGGGTCCTGGACGAAGAAGAAGCGCGCAAAACGGGCGCCGTCGCGTTTGAACTCAAATATTGGGCGCGGCGCGATCCCGGCGGAGGTCAGGCGCACGTGCTCGCTGTCGATGTCGTCGACCGAGAGGGCGAGATGCCCATAGCCATCGCCCAGCGCATAGGGCTCGACGCGCCCCTTGTTAATCGTCAGCTCCAGCTCAAAAGGCGTCGCAGCGCTCGCGAGGTAGACAAGGACGAAATCCGCAATATCATACCGGTTGATGATCTCGAGCCCGAACGCCCTGCGATAGAACGCGACAGAACGGGCCTCGTCGAGCACCCGGATCATCGAATAAATCGCCTTCGCCGCCACCTCGAACCTCGTTCGCTATGAGACCTGCGTATTGGCTGGCAAATCCTTTATCGTCTCCCGCGCAGAGCGGGCATTAGGCCGCTACCGCTTCCGCCCGACGAAGGCGGCAAATCGCCCATAGTCGAGATATCCAGCATCTATTCGAGGCCGGAGGGTTTCGCCTACCGGTTTGCCTGTTCAACAGGGCCATTTTTCGACTCAACTCGGATTCCGCTCATGATATCCAAGCAATGTCATGTGTTATCGTAATTGCGACCTCAAGGTTGTGGGCCTGACGGGCGCGGAACAGGCGCCCTAGCGGGTCCGGGAACAGGTCGCTAACAGGTCGAAACAGGCCCTTGACAGGCAGACGAAAACGGCCGCGAGCCCAGGCGCGGGCGGGTTGCAATACGCGGTCGGCGCGTCCTTCCCCGCGGGGAAGGGCGCCCCATGTCGGCCCAGTCGGAGGAGGCCCCGCCAACCCCAGCTGTTACACGTGGATCGCGCGCTTATCGACCGCCATGGCCGCTTCCTTGACCGCTTCCGACATGGTCGGATGGGCGTGGCAGGTGCGGGCGAGGTCTTCCGCCGCGCCGCCGAACTCCATCAGCACGCCGGCTTCGTGGATCATCTCGCCGGCCCCGAAGCCGACGATATGGGCGCCGAGCACCCGGTCGGTGGCGGCGTCGGCCAGGATCTTCACGAACCCATCGGTGTGGCGCATCGCCCGCGCCCGGCCGTTGGCGGTGAACGGGAACTTGCCGACCTTGTAGGCGACCCCGGCGGCCTTGAGTTCCTCCTCGGTCTTGCCGACCGAGGCGATCTCGGGGCTGGTGTAGACGACGCCCGGGATGACGTCGTAGTTCACATGGCCCGCCTGGCCGGCGAGCATTTCGGCGAGCGCGACGCCTTCGTCTTCCGCCTTGTGGGCGAGCATCGGCCCGCGGATCACGTCGCCGATGGCGTAGATGCCGGGAACGTTGGTGGCGAAATGCGAGTCGACCACGACCATGCCGCGGTCCATCGCAACGCCCTGGGCCTCGAGGCCGAGGTTTTGCGTATAGGGACGCCGACCGATCGCGACCAGCACCACGTCGGCGTCGAGAACCTTGGCCTCGCCCCCGGCCGCCGGCTCGATCGTCGCCTTGACCCCCGCGCCCGCCTTCTCGACCTTGGTCACCTTGTGGGCGAGATGGAAGGCGAAGCCCTGCCTCTCCAGCATCCGCTGGAACGACTTGCCGACATCGCCGTCCATGCCGGGCAGGATGCGGTCGAGAAACTCGACCACCGTCACCTCGGCGCCGAGCCGGCGCCAGACCGAGCCGAGTTCGAGCCCGATCACGCCCGCGCCGACCACGATCAGCTTTTTCGGAACCCTGGGCAGGCTGAGGGCCCCGGTCGAGGAGACAACCGTCTGTTCGTCGATCTCGACGCCCGGCAGTTTTGCCACGTCCGACCCGGTGGCGATGACGATCGCCCTGGTCTCGATCAGCTTCTCGGCGCCGTCCTCGCCCTTGACCACGACCTTGCCCGGCGAGCGGACGCTTCCCTCTCCGAACACCGCGTCGATCCTGTTCTTCTTGAACAGGAAGGCGACGCCGTTGACGTTGGCGGCGACGGTGTCGTCCTTGTGCTTCATCAGCGCGGCGTGATCGAGCTTCGGCGCGCCGACCACCACGCCGAGCGGCGCGAGCCCATGGGCCGCCTCCTCGAACATTTCTGAGGCGTGCAGCAGCGCCTTCGAGGGGATGCAGCCGATATTGAGGCAGGTGCCGCCCAGCGTCTTGCGCTTCTCGACCACAGCCACTTTCAGGCCGAGCTGGGCCGCGCGGATGGCGCAGACGTACCCCCCGGGGCCGGCGCCGATGACGACGAGATCATAGGTCATGCAGGTTTCTCACTTTGTTTTCGCCGTTCGCGGCCGACTGTGTTTAGACGCGCCGCCCCTCAGGCGAACGCCAACCGGATCAGCATCATCACGATTGCAAGCAGCCCCACGCCCCACGCCAGCGAGCGCACGTAGATCACGCCGAACAGGTAGAGCGGCAGATAGGCGACGCGGGCGACGATCCACACGGTCGGCCAGATCCCGGCCGACCGATGCAGCGCGATGAAAGCAAGATCGAGCGCGACGAAGGCGGTGAAGTTCTCGACATAATTGTCGAGCGCGCGTTTCGCGCGGCCGGCCAGCACGTTCTTTGTCTCGATCGGGGTGTCGCGGGCGCCCACGAGATACGCGTGCGGAAGCGCCGCGTTCCAGGCGCCGGCCTGCACGACCACTTGAGCGATCCACAGAAGAACGCTCAGCTCCAGACCCGTCAGCTCGCTCATGCCCTTCCCCCTCCTTCGAACGCGCGCTGAGCGCGAGCCGCACGCCTCGTCGTCCGGATTCGCGCGCCTTGGTCGCGAGGCGCTTGTCGAATGTCGCGAAAGCCTCGCAATCCTGGCTCAGAGCCAGGTGCAGCGCATCGGCGAAGCCGAACCCGCGCTCTGCGTCATCGAGCGCTCGGCCGACGGCGTCGGCGGCGCCGACGGTCACACGCTGCAGCCCGCAAAACCTCCTCAGCTCGCGAATGACGTCTTCACGCGGCAACTCGTACGCATCGCGCAACACCCACTCCGCCTCCAGGATGACCGTCACCGGCGCGAAGACCTCGTTGTCGCTGAGGATCTCCAGCGCCCGCTGCGCGAGCGCCTCATGATCTCGGGTCAGGAAATGAATGATGACGTTCGTGTCAATCGCGAGCATAACGACGCTTGGCGGCGGCGCGCAGCGACGTCTCGATATCCTCGTCGCTCAGCCGCTCTCCATGATGCGACAGGGATCCGAAGACGTCCGCGGGCTGGGTTGTCGGGAACGGGCTTGCGGGCCGCAACAGAATCCCGTCCCGCGTCGCTTCGACCACCAGCTTCTGGCCGGCGCGCCAACCTTTCGAGTCGCGGATCGCCTTCGGCAAGATCACCTGCCCCTTTGTCGACACCACCGTCGCGGACTTGTTCGTTGTGGCCATCGCGCGTCCGAGTCGAATTGTAAGACGAAAGTAAGATAGCCTCGTCGCGGCACGACCGCAAGGCGCGTCTTACAGGTCGAGGACGAGTTGCGCCGGATCCTCCAGCGCCTCCTTGACCCGGACCAGGAAGGTCACGGCCTCCTTGCCGTCGACGACACGGTGGTCGTAGCTCAGCGCCAGGTACATCATCGGCCGGATCTCGATCTTGCTGCCGATCGCGACCGGCCGCTCCTGGATCTTGTGCATGCCGAGGATGCCCGACTGCGGCGCATTGAGGATCGGCGTCGACATCAGCGAGCCGTAGATGCCGCCGTTGGTGATGGTGAAGGTGCCGCCCTGCAAATCCTCGAGCTTGAGTTGACCGTCGCGGGCGCGCTTGCCGAGGTCGGCGATCGCTTTCTCGATCCCGGCGACGGAGAGCTTGTCGCAGTCGCGCACCACCGGCACGATCAGGCCCTTGTCGGTGCCGACCGCGATGCCGAGGTGGTAATAGTTCTTGTAGACGAGGTCAGCGCCGTCGATCTCCGCGTTGACCGCCGGAATCTCCTTCAGCGCCTGGACGCAGGCCTTCACGAAGAAGCCCATGAAGCCGAGCTTGGCGCCGTGCTTCTTTTCGAAGGCGTCCTTGTAGCGGACGCGCATGGCCATGACCTCGGACATGTCGACCTCGTTGAAGGTCGTGAGCATCGCCGCGGTGTTCTGGGCGTCCTTGAGGCGGCGCGCGATCGTCTGGCGCAGCTTGGTCATGCGCACGCGTTCTTCGCGTGCGCTGTCGTCCGGCGTCGAAACGCGTGGCGCGGGGGCAGGCACCGGGGCGGGCGCCGGCATCGGGGCGGACGCGGAAGCTGGGGCCGTAGCGGGCCCCGGTGCCGGAGCGGCGAAGGCCAGCACGTCGCCCTTGAGCACCTGGCCCCGTTTGCCGCTGCCCGCCACGCCGGAAATGTCGATCTTCTGCTCGGCGGCGAGCTTGCCGGCCGAGGGCGAAGGCGGCATGGGCGCGGCGGCGGGCGCGGCCTTCGCCGTTGCGGCGGGCGGCGCGGCCGGCGCGGCCGCGCCGCCGCTGAGCTGCCCGAGCAGCGCTCCGATCGACACGGTCTGTCCCGTCTCGGCCGCGATCTCGCTCAGAACGCCGGCGCCGGGCGCATTGACTTCAAGCGTGACCTTGTCGGTCTCGAGTTCGACCAGCGGCTCGTCCGCTCGCACGGCCTCTCCGGCCTTCTTGAACCACTTGCCGACAGTCGCCTCGGTGATCGACTTGCCCAGCGTCGGAACACGGATTTCAATCGCCATTCTTGTCGCGCCGCGAGGCGTCCTTCTTATCAGGGTGTAACGGAATTGATCGGGGCCAGCGGCAGGCTCGGCCGCACCGCGAGCGCAGGCATCGGAAAGACTTGGTAGGCGAAGCCCCGCTTCGAAAGGACGGCCGGGTCGGAGGCCAACATCGCATCGAGGGCCGGGCGCGACGGCGCTTCGATGACGGCGACGCCATAGGCGCCGGCCGGATCGGCGACCGGACCCATCGCAATCACTACGCCGATCTCGACCCTCGGCGTCCAGTATTCGCGGTGCCGACGCATCACCAGCGACTCCTCCGACGACATGTCGGTCAGGAACGTCGGCCGCGGCGGAGTGAGTTTGCACAGGAAATACGACATCGGACCGCTCGTCCAGCTCAGCCGAAGCACTCGTCGAGGAAGGCCTTGAGCTGCGCGAGGTGCTTGGACATGAGACCCGTCGCCGTCGCCGCCGCGGCCGGACGCCCGGCATAGCGCGCCCGCTTCGACTTGCCGCTCACCTGTCCGAGCACCCATTCCAGATAAGGCTCGACGAAGAACCAGGCGCCCATGTTCTTGGGCTCCTCCTGGCACCAGACGACCTCGGCTTTTTTGAAGCGCGACAGATGCCGGACCAACTGCTTCAGCGGGAACGGGTAGAGCTGCTCGCAGCGCAGCAGATAGACGTCGTCGATCCCACGCCTCTCGCGCTCGTCGTAGAGGTCCCAATAGACCTTGCCCGACGAGATCACGACGCGGCGAATCTTGTCGTCCTTGGCGAGCTTGATCTTTTCATTCTTCCAGGTCTCGGCCTTGTCAAGCAGGATTCGGTGGAAGGCCGTGCCCGACGCGAGGCGATCGAGAGGCGACACGGCGCGTTTGTTGCGCAGCATCGACTTCGGCGTCATGAGGATCAGCGGCTTGCGGAACGGCCGCTTCAACTGTCTTCTCAGCACGTGGAAGAGGTTCGCCGGAGTCGTGATGTTGACGACCTGCATGTTGTCTTCGGCGCAGAGCTGCAGATAGCGTTCGAGACGGGCCGACGAGTGCTCCGGCCCCTGGCCTTCGTAGCCGTGAGGCAGCATGCAAACGAGGCCCGACATGCGCAGCCACTTGCGCTCGCCGGACGAGACGAACTGATCGAACACGACCTGCGCGCCATTGGCGAAGTCGCCGAACTGCGCCTCCCAGACGGTCAGAGCGTTGGGCTCGGCGAGGGTGTAGCCGTACTCGAAGCCGAGCACCGCCTCCTCCGAAAGCATCGAGTTGATCACCTCGTAACGCGCCTGCCCGTCGCGAATGTGGTTCAGGGGGATGTAACGCGCCTCGGTTTGCTGATCGATCAGCACCGAATGGCGCTGCGAGAAGGTGCCGCGCTCGCTATCCTGGCCGGACAGACGGACCGGGAAACCCTCGTCGAGCAGCGCTCCGAAAGCGAGCGCTTCGGCCGTCGCCCAGTCGATGCCCTCGCCGCTTTCGATCGCGTTGCGGCGGCTATCGAGGAAGCGAAGAACAGTCTTGTGGATTTCAAAGCCCTGAGGCGCCGCAGTGATCCGCTCCCCAATCTGCTTCAATCGATCGATGTCATAGCCGGTGTCGCCACGGCGGTCGTCTTCGACAACGTCCTGCGAGGCTTTGAAGCCCACCCAGCGACCGTCCAGCCAGTCGGCCTTGTTGGGCGCATAGGCTTGGCCGGCTTCGTACTCAGCCTCGAGCCTTTGGCGCCAGTCGCCACGTAACTTGTCGACCTCGCCCTGGGTCACGAGGCCCTCGGCGATCAACTTGTCGGCGTAGATCCGCAGCGTGGTCGGGTGCGACCGGATCAGCCGGTACATGATCGGCTGGGTAAAGGACGGCTCGTCGCCCTCGTTGTGGCCGAAGCGCCGATAGCAGAACATGTCGATGACGACGGGCTTGTGGAATTTCTGCCGGTATTCGATCGCGACCTTGGCGCAAAACACCACCGCTTCCGGATCGTCGCCGTTGACGTGGAAGATTGGGGCCTCGACCAGCTTGGCGACGTCCGAAGGATAGGGGGAAGAGCGCGAGTAGCGCGGATAGGTCGTGAATCCGATCTGGTTATTGACGATGAAATGAAGCGAACCGCCGGTGCGATGGCCGCGCAAGCCGGAGAGGCCGAAGCATTCGGCAACCACGCCCTGGCCGGCAAAGGCGGCGTCGCCGTGGATGATCAGCGGCAGAACCTTGGAGCGTTCGATGGCGTCGCTCAACTGGTCCTGCTTGGCCCGCACCTTGCCGAGCACCACCGGATTGACGATCTCGAGGTGCGACGGATTGGCGGTGAGCGACAGATGCACGGAGTTTCCGTCGAACTCGCGGTCCGACGAGGCGCCGAGATGATACTTGACGTCGCCCGAGCCGTCGACTTCGTCAGGCGAGGCAGACCCTCCCTTGAACTCGTGGAAGATGACGCGGTGCGGCTTGCCCATCACCTGAGAGAGCACGTTGAGGCGGCCGCGGTGCGCCATGCCGAGGCAGATCTCGCGCAGGCCAAGCTGGCCACCGCGCTTGATGATCTGCTCGAGCGCCGGGATTATCGCCTCGCCGCCGTCGAGGCCGAAGCGCTTGCCGCCCGGATATTTGATGTCGAAGAAGTTCTCGAAGCCTTCCGCCTCGACCAGCTTCGATAGGATCGCCCGCTTGCCTTCCCGTGTGAACTGGATCTCCTTGTGCGGCCCCTCGATGCGCTCCTGGATCCAGGCCTTCTCGGCCGGATCGGAAATATGAAGGAACTCGAAGCCGATCGTGCCGCAATAGGTGCGACGCAGGATCGCCAGCATCTCGCGCACGGTCGCGTATTCGAGGCCGAGCACGTGGTCGATGAAGATCTTGCGGTCGTAGTCGGCTTCGACGAAACCGTAAGTCGCCGGATGTAACTCCTCGTGGTCCTTCTGCGGCTCGAGGCCGAGCGGATCGAGATTGGCGTGCAGGTGGCCGCGCATGCGGAAGGCGCGGATCATCATGATCGCGCGCACCGAATCGCGGGTGGCGCGCTGAATCTCGCCTTCGCTGACAGGGGCCGCCGGCGCGGCTTCGGCAGCCTTGGCGCGGATCTTGTCGCCGAGCGCCTTTTCGGCAGCCGGCCAGTCGCCGTCGAGCGCGTTGATCAGATCGCCTTTGGGCGTCTGCGGCCACTGGGGCTTTTTCCACGAGGCGCCGTCAGCCGTCTTGGCGACGCTCGCGGGATCGTCCCCAAGCGCTGCGAAAAAGTCGCGCCAGCCGGGTTCGACCGACATCGGGTCCTTTTCGTATTTCGCCTGCAGGGCCTCGATGTAGGCGCTGTTGGCGCCATACAGGAACGAAGTCTGCAGCAACGCCTGATTGACGTCCTGGCGTGTCATGAAGCGCGTTCCCTTGTTGTCTTCACTTGCCGTTCAAGAGATCGACCATCGTCTTGCCGAGCCGGGCGGGCGACGGCGAAACGCGGACACCGGCGGATTCCAACGCTGCGATCTTGTCCTCGGCGCCGCCCTTGCCTCCGGCGATGATGGCGCCGGCATGGCCCATGCGGCGGCCGGGGGGAGCGGTGCGGCCGGCGATGAAGCCGACCACGGGCTTGGACCGGCCCTTCTTGGCCTCGTCCTTGAGGAACTGGGCCGCGTCCTCCTCGGCCTGGCCGCCGATCTCGCCGATCATCACGATCGCCCGGGTTTCGGGGTCGGCCAGGAAGAGTTCGAGCGCGTCGATGAATTCCATGCCCTTGACCGGATCGCCGCCGATGCCGACGGCGGTGGTCTGGCCGAGGCCGACCGCGTCGTCTGGAACACCGCTTCGTAGGTCAAGCGTGCCGGAGCGCGACACGATGCCGACACTGCCCTTGGCGAAGATGTTGCCGGGCATGATGCCGATCTTGCATTCGCCGGCGGTGATGCACGCCGGGGCAGTTCGGGCCGAGCAGCACCGAGTTCGAACCGGCCAGCGAGCGCTTGACCCGCACCATGTCGAGCACCGGGATGCCCTCGGTGATGCAGACGATCAGCGGGATCTCCGCGTCGATCGCCTCGCAGATCGCGTCCGCCGCGCCAGGCGGGGGAACATAGATCACGCTCGCGTCGGCGCCCGTCTGCTCGCGCGCCTCGAGCGACGGTGTCGAACACCGGCAGGCCGAGATGCTCTCCGCCGCCCTTGCCCGGGCTGACGCCGCCGACGACTCTGGTGCCGTAGGCGATCGCCTGCTCCGAATGGAACGTGCCGTTCCTGCCGGTGAAGCCTTGGGTGATGACCTTGGTGTTCGCGTTGACGAGAATGGACATGTCGGACTTTCGCGGTGGATATAGGAAGGGCCCGTATGAAGTTCAGCGGCCTGACGTCAGGCCGCCGTTTTCACTGCGTTGACGATCTTCTGCGCCGCGTCGTCGAGATCGTCGGCCGAAATGACGTTGAGGCCCGACTCGCGAATGATCTTCTTGCCAAGATCGACATTGGTGCCTTCGAGGCGCACGACCAGCGGCACCTTGAGCCCGACGTCCTTGACTGCGGCGATCACGCCCTCGGCGATGATGTCGCAGCGCATGATGCCGCCAAAGATGTTGATGAGAATGCCCTTCACGTTCGGGTCGGCGGTGATGATCTTGAAAGCCGCCGTCACCTTCTCCTTCGAAGCGCCGCCGCCGACATCGAGGAAGTTTGCCGGGCTCTCGCCGTAGAGCTTGATGATGTCCATCGTCGCCATCGCGAGGCCGGCGCCGTTGACCATGCAGCCGATCGTGCCGTCGAGCGTGATGTAATTCAGGTCGTACTTAGACGCCTCGATCTCCTTGGCGTCCTCCTCGCTCTCGTCGCGCAGCGCGACGATGTCGGGGTGGCGGTAAAGCGCGTTGCCGTCGAACGACACTTTGGCGTCGAGCACACGCAATTGTCCGTTGGTCATGACGATCAGCGGATTGATTTCCAGCATCGACATGTCCTTGTTGACGAAGGCGGTGTAGAGCTTGGTCAGCAGGGCCTCGATCTGCTTGGCGCCCTCGCCGGTCAGGCCGAGCGCCTTGGCGGCGGCCCGACCATGGTGCGGCATGATGCCGGTCGCCGGATCGACGCTGAAGCTGTGAATCTTCTCGGGCGTGTTGTGCGCGACGTCTTCGATATTGACGCCGCCTTCGGTCGAGACGACGAAGGAGATCCGGCTCGTATTGCGGTCGACCAGCGCCGACAGGTAGAACTCCTTGTCGATGTTCGCTCCGTCCTCGATGTAGAGGCGGTTGACCTGCTTGCCCGCCGGACCGGTCTGCACGGTCACCAGCGTCGCCCCGAGCATTTGCTTGGCGAAGGTCTCGACCTCCTCGATCGACTTCGCGAGCCGGACTCCGCCCTTTTCGCCGGCCCGAGCCTCCTTGAACTTGCCCTTGCCACGCCCGCCGGCGTGAATTTGGCTCTTCACCACCCAGAGCGGGCCGCCGAGCTTCTTTGCGGCCTCTACCGCCTCCTCGGGTGTGAAAGCGGGAAAGCCGTTGGCGATGGGCGCGCTGAACGCACGAAGAACGGACTTGGCCTGATATTCATGGATGTTCATGGGGACATCGACCTCGAGAAGGAGCAAACGCCCGCTCGAGGCGGGCGTTTTGGGGACCGTCAGGCGGCGAGGGCGGGATTGATGCCCTTGCAGGCGTCGATCAAAGTTTGCACGGCAGCGACCGACTTCTGGAACATCGCCTTCTCGGCGTCGTCGAGCGCGATCTCCATCACCCGTTCGACGCCGTTTGCGCCGATCACGACCGGCACGCCGACGTAGGTGTCCTTGAGGCCGTATTGTCCTGTCAGGTGGGCGGCGCACGGCAGCACTCGTCGCTGGTCCTTCAGATAGGACTCAGCCATCGCGATGCCCGAGGCGGCCGGCGCGTAGAAGGCCGAACCGGTCTTGAGCAACCCGACGATCTCGCCACCGCCCTTGCGGGTCCGATCGACCATCGCGTCGAGCTTCGCCTGCGTGGTCCAGCCCATCTTGACGAGATCGGGCAGCGGCACGCCGGCGACCGTGGAATAGCGCACCGACGGCACCATGTCGTCTCCGTGACCGCCGAGCACGAAGGCCGTCACGTCCTCGACCGACACGTTGAACTCCTCCGCGAGGAAATGGCGGAAGCGCGCGGAATTGAGCACGCCCGCCATCCCGACCACCTTGTGCGGCGGCAGGCCCGAGAACTTTTGCAACGCCCACACCATGGCGTCGAGCGGATTGGTGATGCAGATCACGAAGGCGTCGGGCGCGTGAGCCCTGAGGCCGGCGCCGACCGCCTCCATGACCTTGAGGTTGATGCCGAGGAGATCGTCGCGGCTCATGCCGGGCTTGCGCGGCACGCCCGCGGTGACGATGACGACGTCCGCCCCGGCGATCGCGGAATAGTCGCTCGCGCCGGCGAGCTTGGCGTTGAAGCCGTCGACCGGACCGGATTCGGCGAGGTCGAGCGCCTTGCCCTGCGGCACCCCGTCGACGATATCGAACATGACGATGTCGCCGAGTTCCTTCAGCGCGGCCAAGTGAGCCAGCGTACCGCCAATCTGACCGGCCCCGATCAAAGCAATCTTGTTGCGCGCCATGGGATTTCTTCCGCTTTCTTCGTCCGCTGGGGGAGACAGCCGTTGCGTCACGATGCCGCACGGCCCCGGGATGTTGGCTCGGTGCTATCCCCTGATCATCTCGAGCGATCAAGCCGAACTTTCGGATCAGTCGCCGCCATTTCATACATCGCATCCGGAAGGCCGTAAATTCTTCTTTCCGCAGCGACGGATTACACAGGCTTTACAGGCTCTTGCGAACCGGTAGGGCGTCGCCGTTTTTTACGACGGGATTACATTTTTCGTTATCTGTAATACCTCTTGTCGAGGCGGATAGCCGCAATTCCACGGCCGTCGCCCTCGTCCGGGCTCGCCTCAGCGCTCTGCTTTGCTGTTGCGCAAAGACGGCGCGGACTCGGCTGCCGGGGCCCGCGGCGCCGCCCTGTCCGGCTCGGCGGCCAGACTCGAAGTCGAACCCGCGCTGACGAAAGACCGTGGTAAAGCGTCCCGCGCTTTCGGAATGGGTCAGTCCAATCATTGTGCAGCGCAGCGGTTTGTGAAAAGTTGCGTAGATAGTCGAGGAGACCGTGAGCGACCATGTCGATCCGAGCCGCCATCCATCACTTGACCCACTACAAATATGACCGGCCCGTTTCGCTCGGCCCCCAGATCATCCGGCTCCGCCCCGCGCCGCACAGCCGCACCCGCGTCGTCTCCCATTCGCTGAAAGTGTCGCCTGCCGGGCATTTCGTGAACCATCAGCAGGACCCGTACGGCAACTGGCTCGCCCGCTACGTCTTTCCGGAACTCGTCACCGAGTTCAAGATCGAGGTCGATGTCGTCGCCGATATGACGGTATACAATCCGTTCGACTTTTTCGTCGAGGAGAGCGCCGAGCGCTGGCCGTTCGAGTATGGCGAGGACCTGAGGCCCGACCTCGTCATCTACCGAACGCCGGAGCCGGCTGGTCCCTATCTCCAGGCTTTCCTCGACGAGCTCGACCGCTCGCAGACCCGGACGGTTGATTTCGTCGTCGAACTCAACCGGCATCTTTCGCACGAGGTCAAATACCTGATCCGCATGGAGCCGGGCGTCCAGACGCCGGAGGAGACGCTTGCCCTGGCTTCGGGTTCATGCCGCGACTTCGAGCTGGCTTCTCGTCCAGATCCTGCGCCATCTCGGCTTTGCCGCCCGTTTCGTCTCGGGCTATCTCATCCAGCTCAAGCCCGACCTCGTTTCGCTCGACGGGCCGCCGGGCACGGACCACGACTTCACCGATCTGCACGCCTGGGCGGAGGTCTATCTGCCCGGCGCGGGTTGGATCGGTCTCGATCCGACCTCGGGGCTCTTGACCGGAGAGAGCCACATCCCACTTGCGGCGACCCCGCATTACCGCAACGCCGCCCCGATCGTCGGCAGCTACATCGGCTTCGCCAATTCCGAGTTCATTTTCGACATGCGGGTCGAGCGGGTGTCGGAACACCCCCGCATCACCAAGCCCTTTTCCGAGGAGGCGTGGGAGGCGCTCGACCGGCTCGGCGACGAGGTGGACCGGATTCTCCAGGCCGACGACGTGCGCCTCACCATGGGCGGCGAGCCGACCTTCGTCTCGATCGATGATTACGAATCGGCGGAGTGGAACACGGACGCCGTCGGCCCGACCAAGCGGGAGCTGGCCGACCGGCTGATCCGACGTTTGCGCGACCGTTTCGCGCCCGGCGGCTTCCTGCATTATGGCCAGGGCAAGTGGTATCCAGGCGAAAGCCTGCCGCGCTGGACTTTCTCGCTCTACTGGCGGCGCGACGGCAAGCCGGCGTGGCGCGACGCCGCCCTGATTGCGCCGGAGCGGCAGGACACCAATGTCGGCGCTCCGCAAGCGCAAGCGCTGCTTGGCGCGATCGCGACCGAACTCGGCGTCCAGCAGGACTATGTCGCGCCGGCGTTCGAGGATCCGGCGGACTGGATCATCAAGGAAGGCAACCTCCCCGAGAACGTCACGCCGGCGAACTCGAAGCTGAAGGACCCTGAGGAGCGGCAACGGATCGCCCGGGTGTTTGCACGCGGGCTCACCGAGCCTTCCGGATACGTGCTGCCAATCCAGCGCTGGCAGGCCCAGGCGAGCGGACATCATTGGCGCAGCGAGAAGTGGAAGACGCGCCGCGGCGCGCTCTATCTTGTGCCGGGCGACAGTCCGGTCGGCTATCGCCTGCCGCTCGGAGCGCTGCCTTACGTGGCCCCGGCGTCGTTCCCCTATGTCGTTCCGGCCGATCCGACCGCCCCGCGCGAGCCGCTGCCCGCATTCGAGAGGCCCCAGCGCGGCCCCCAGGCGGTTGCATCCTTCGCCGCGGCGGAGTCGGGCCGGACGGCTCAGGAGCGGGTCGAACAGACGCTCGGCGACATCAGCGGGGCGGTCCGCACCGCCATCTCGGTCGAGGCGCGCGACGGGCGCCTCAACGTGTTCATGCCTCCGGTCGAGCGGCTCGAGGACTATCTCGAGCTGATCGCCGCGGTCGAGACAGCGGCGGAGAGCCTCGGGCTGCCGCTGCACATCGAGGGCTACGCGCCGCCGGTCGACCCGCGCCTCAACGTGATCCGCGTCGCGCCCGACCCGGGCGTCATCGAGGTCAACGTCCACCCTGCGCTGAACTGGCGCGAATGCGTGGCCAATACGCAGGCGCTCTACGCAGAGGCGCGCCACACGCGGCTCGGCGCCGACAAGTTCATGATCGACGGCAAGCACTCGGGCACCGGCGGCGGCAATCACGTCGTGGTCGGCGGGGCGACGGCGCTCGACAGTCCGTTTCTGCGCCGGCCGGATCTGCTCAAGAGCCTCGTCACCTACTGGCTCCGGCGGCCGAGCCTCAGCTACCTGTTTTCAGGGCTGTTCATCGGCCCGACCAGCCAGGCGCCGCGAATCGACGAGGCCCGCCACGACAGCCTGTACGAACTCGAGATCGCGCTTGCGCAAATTCCCAAGCCGGGCGACGGCGCCGCCCCGCCGCCTTGGCTCGTCGACCGGTTGATGCGCAACATCCTGACCGATGTGACCGGCAATACCCATCGGGCCGAGATCTGCATCGACAAGCTCTATTCGCCCGACGGCCCGACCGGACGGCTCGGGCTCGTCGAGTTCCGCGGCTTCGAGATGCCGCCGGACCCGCGCATGAGCCTGGCGCAGCAGCTGCTCGTCCGCGCCATCCTGGCGCGACTGTGGCGGTCGCCAATTGGCGGCCCGCTGCCGCGCTGGGGATCGTCGCTGCACGACCGCTTCATGCTGCGTCACTACGTGTGGGAAGACTTCCTCGACGTGCTGGCCGACCTCAAGGCGCATGGCTTCCCGTTCCGCTCCGACTGGTACGAGGCGCAGGCGGAGTTCCGCTTCCCGTTCTGCGGCGAGGTCGAGTACGACGGCGTCGGGCTCGAGGTCCGTCAGGCGCTCGAGCCGTGGCACGTGCTCGGCGAGACCGGCGCGATCGGCGGCACCGCCCGCTACACCGACAGTTCGACCGAGCGCCTGCAGGTGAAGCTCGTGACCGCCGATCCGGAGCGCTATGTCGTCGCCTGCAACCGGCGTCGGGTCCCGTTGCGCGCGACGGCGACGGAAGGCGTCGCAGTGGGGGCCGTCCGCTACAAGGCGTGGCAGCCGGCGGCGGCCATGCACCCGGTGGTGCCGGTCCATGCGCCCCTGGTGTTCGACATCTTCGACAGCTGGAGCGGCCGGGCGCTCGGCGGTTGCGTCTATCACGTCGCCCATCCGGGCGGACGCAGCTACGACACGTTCCCGGTCAACAGCAACGAGGCGGAGGCGCGCCGCCTCGCGCGGTTCGAGCCGCGCGGCCATACCGCCGGGCTCTACGAGCCGCCGCCCGAGGCGCCGCACCCGGAATTCCCGCTGACCCTCGACCTGCGCCGGCCGGCGGGTGGGTAGAGGCGTCAAAGCCCGAGTCTGTTTTCAGCCTTTTCAAGGGCTTGCCATGGAATTGCAGGCCGTCGGCAACTGCCGAGCCGCCCGTTGGCCTCGTCCTTCGACAAGCTCAGGATGAGTCGAGGGGAAGGCCAAGCCGGCGCCAAGCGGACAGGGCGCCGAAGCCAAGCGGACGTGGCGCCGACGTCGAAATCCATGCCAAGTTCTTGCAAGAGGCGCCCATTGCCGTTTTGAGCCTTTTCAAGGACTTGGCGCGCTTGACGCGCGAGTTTGTCCACATCCTCATTGCGAGGATCCCGCAGGGCGATGTGGCGATCCAGAGGCGTCCCGCGACTCCTGGATCGCCACGCTGCGCTCGCGATGACGCCGCATCCCAATCTCCGCGCTCCGCTCATCCCACACTGCCTCAGCACGGGAACGCCGCCGTGCAGCCTGCGCCGCGCCGGGCGACCGAACGCCCGTTCGACCTCAAGGACAAAGCATAGCACCAATTCCGGACGTTGTACATGATTTGTTCCTAGTTGCATTCTTATGGCTAATCGGACCCAGTCCGCGCGCTTCGGGGCGCCTCAAATCGCAGCCATACCGAACAGGCGCCGGCGCTGAGCCCGGACGAAGCCCGGCAGGGCGCGAAGCGCACGCAAGCCATCATGGCGGCAAGCCGGAACAGGGAATCCGGCGTCAGGAACAGGGGCGTTCGCGCGAAGGAACAGGGCCGGAACAGGCCTCGAACAGGGACGAGCAGGCGCCCGGACCAACTCGACCTCGACGAACGTCGCCGCGTGACCCGGCGCCGTGGCCCCCAACTGGAGCGCGGGACCCTGCCCGGTCAGTTTAGAGGTTGGGTAAACTGTCAGTGATATCCGCCTCCGGAAGCGGGAGAGGGGAACCGTCCGAAGGACGGTGGTGGGGGCGACGCTGCGTGCATTGCAAAGAGGCGGCTAATACCAACCGCCTGTGAGGGTGACTTTGTCGGGATTCCCTTGGGCGGGAAAGTAGGATTCTCTGGCTCGGCGGCGGCGAATCGCCGTGTCGGAGGGCGGGATGAGCGCAGCGGTTGAAATCACGTATGGGCGGCATAGCGCGGCGGAGCTTCGCGGCCTTGCGGTGAAATGCGGCGACCCGGCAGTCGTGCGGCGGCTTCTGGCGATCGCGATGGTTCTCGAGGGCGCGTCTCGTTTGGAGGCGGCGCGCCGGACCGGGATGGACCGCCAGACCCTGCGCGACTGGGCGCATCGCTACAACGAGGAGGGCGTCGCGGGCTTGGCGTCGCGCAAGGCCCCCGGGGCGACCGCCAAACTGACGGCGGCGCAAATGGCCGAGCTGCGCGAGCTGGTCCTGGCGGGTCCGAATCCCGAAGTCGACAAAGTCGTACGCTGGCGCTGCATTGATTTGTGCGGGCAGGTCGAGAAGCGCTTCTCGGTGGTGGTGCGCGAGCGCACGATGGGCAAGTGGCTGCATAAGCTCGGCCTGACGCGCCTGCAGCCTCGCCCGCGCCATCCCAAGAAGGATGAGGCGGCGCAGGACGCTTTTAAAAAAACTTTCCAAGCCGCGTGAAGCAAGCGTTGCTTGGCTCGACGGCCGCGACATCGGTTGAAATCTGGTTTCAGGACGAAGCGCGCGTCGGTCAGAAGGGATCGCTGAGCTACATCTGGGCGCCGGTTGGATCACGCCCCGAGAGGGTTCGCGACAATCGCCACGCCAACGCCTACCTATTCGGGGCGATCTGCCCGGCGCGCGGCGTCGGCGCCGCGCTCGTCCTGCCGACGGTCAACGCCGAATGCATGAGCCTCCATTTGGCCGAGATCAGCGCCCAAGTCGCGCCAGGCTCCGTCGCCGCGCTGATCTGCGACGGCGCAGGCTGGCATCAGACCGGAGGCGCGCTCGAACTGCCCGACAACATCGTTCTCGTGCCCTTGCCGCCCTATTCTCCCGAACTCAACCCAATGGAGAACGTCTGGGAATTTCTGCGCGCCAACAAACTTTCCGCGACTGTGTGGGACAGCTACGATGACATCCTCGACGCTTGCGCCCAAGCCTGGAACTGGTTCGTCCACGACACAGACCGTATCAAGTCCATCGGCGCCCGGGATTGGGCGACAGTCAATGTCTAGGGCGGTTGGTATAAGGCGTCTCGGGCAAGGGCGGAGTCGTGCCGGCGCGCTTGTCGGCGAGCCATTGTTTCCACGCCGGCGTGGCGTACGGCCACTTCTCCATCTCGACGCACCAGTTTGGCGGCTCGGGCGGCAGGAAGAAGGCCTTACGCTGCGTCCGCGTGAGGCAGCGCGGCACGGCGGCCTTGGCAGCCGACACTAAGGCCTGCGTGTCGGGGAACACGTCCCAGATCCGCGGCGGGTCGCCCGAAGACGCGGTGACGATGCGCCTGCCGTCGGGGCTGAACGCCGCGCTCGGCGCGGCGAATCGTGCGTCGGCTTTCGGCGCCGAAACCCGTCGGAAAGCCCGCTCTCCCCGAGATCCCCGGTGCGCGTGTCGATGACCTTCAGTCGAACCATGGGCCTACCAATTTTTCGGTGTGCCGTCGACGGGGTTCGGCTGAGTTTCAGGATTAGGGGAGGGACATTTCAAGCCGGAAATCGCGAAGGGTTGAGGCGGATCCGGGCACCTTGGAGGACGAAGAACCTCGGGGAATTTTGCCGCCAGCCACGCTAGGCCGGCTTCCGTTCCGGCCTCTTTCGCCGGCGCCTCCGGATATCGGGAACGGATGGCGTCAAGCAGGACTTCCGTCGCCGGTCCGGCAGCAGTTGGATAGGCAATTGCCGAGACAATCGCCTTCGTTCCTGCTCGATAGGCGGAATGTGTCGACAGCGTCACAAGCGCCCGAGCCCAATTGGCCGCCTCATCATCGCTGACGGCCCAGGCCAGCGACGCCTCTACCCTTGACGCCTCTGTCGCCTGTACGTCGATCGACTTCGCCGCCACCGCCGCATAAGCCGGCGCGAGGGAGGAAAGCTGGAAAGATTTCAGTCGTCTTGTCGATCGCGCCGCGCAGGGCCGCAAGCACGTCGGCGGCGCCCGGGTCGCCCTCTTTCTGCGTCCCCGCTGCCGCCGCATAGGCCCGCGCGAGGTCCGGAAGCCGGTAAGGTTCGGTGGTCTTGCCGATCGCGCCGCGCAACGCCGCAAGCTCGTCGGCGGCGCGCGGGTCGCCCTCTTTCAGCTTCGTCGCGGCCGCTGCATAAGCATCAACGAGGGCCGAAAGCCGACCGGGGTCGGTCGTCTTGTCGATCGCGCCGCGCAGGGCCGCTAGGTCGCCCTCCTTCAACTTCGCCGCCGCCGCCGCATAGGCCTGCGCGAGGGCCTGAAGCTGAAAAGTATCATTCGTCTTGTCGATCGCGTCGCGCAGGGCAGCGAGCTCGTCGGCGGCGCGCGGGTCGCCCTCCTTCAGCTTCGCCGCCGCCACCGCATAGGCCCGCGCGAGGGCCGAAGTCCGGTTAACGTCCAACGACGTCTTGTTGATTGAGTAGCGCAAGGCAGCGAGCTCGTCGGCGGCGAGCGGGTCGCCGTCCTTCAGCTTTGCCGTCGTCGCCGCAAAGGCCTCTGCGAGGTCCGAAAGCCGGCCGCCGTCGGTCGTCTTGTCGATCGCGCCGCGCAGGGCCTCAAGCGCATCGGCGATGCGCGAGTCGCCCTCCTTCAGCGTCGCCGCCACCGCCGCATAGGCCAGCGCGAAGTCCGAATGCCAATAAGTGTCAGTCGCCTTGTCGATCGCGCCGCGCAGGGCGGCAAGCACGTCGGAGGCGCCTGGGTCGCCTTCCTTCAATTTCGCCGTCGCCGCATAGGCCTGCGCGAGGGCAGAAAGCTCGCCAGGCTCGGTCGTCTTGTCGATCGCGCGGCGCAGGGCGGCAAGCACGTCGGCGGCGCGAGGGTCGTCCTCCCTCAACTTCGCCGCTGCCGCATAGGCCTGCGCGAGCGCCGAAAGCCGGTAATGGTCCCACGTCTTGTTGTTGATCGCACCACCCAAGTAGTAACGGGTGAAGGAGTAGGTGACAAATCGCGGAAGTGCTGAATCCATGATGACCCTCATTCGCATGAGGGAACGAGCCATGGCGTTGACGGGGGCGGATTGCGCGGCGTTTGACGAGACCGTCGTTTTCCTGAGTCATTTCAAAGATCTGAAGGATCCGCGCCAACAGGGGAAGGTGGACTACCCGCTGGAAGAGATCCTGCTCCTCTGCCTGATCGCCGTCCTGGCCGGTGCGGAGACCATTACCGACATCGCCCTGTTCGGCCGCAAGAAGCTGGCCCTGCTGCGTCGCTTCCGCCCCTTCGCCAATGCACGCCGGCGCACGACCACCTTGGCGACATCCTCGCCGTGCTGGACCACGAGCAGTTCCAGCGCTGCTTCGTCGCCTGGGTCGCCGCGCTGACCGGAAGTCCCGAAGGGGTCATCGCCATCGATGGCAAGACCGCCCGTCGGTCCGCCCGGAAGCGGAAGGGTCAAGCGCCGATCCACATGGTTTCCGCCTTCGCGGCGCGCCAGCGCCTGGTGCTCGGCCAGGTCAAGGTGACGGAGAAATCCAACGAGATCGTCGCCATCCCCAAACTGCTGGACTTGCTGGCCATCGAGGGGGCGATCATCACCATCGACGCCATGGGGTGTCAGCGTCACATGCTCAGAAAGTGGTGGACAAGAAGGCCGACTACGTGCTGGCGCTGAAGGGCAACCAGAGGCGCTGCGCGAGGACGTGGAATTGTTCGTGGCCGAGCAGAAAGCCGCCGGGTTCAAGGACACAACGATCAGTCGCCATCAAACGGTGGATGGCGATCATGGCCGCATCGAGACCAGGACCACGACCGTCATTCACGACATCGGCTGGGTGCAGGAGCGTCACGACTGGCCCGGATTGAAGGCCGTGGTCGTGGTCGAAAGCGAGCGGGAAACCGGCGACAGATCGAACGGGAGATCCGCTTCTACCTGACCTCCCTGACGATGATCGCGTGCATGCTGGGGCCGATCGTCCGCAGCCACTGGGCATCGAGAACAGCCTACACTGGGTGTTGGATATGGTGTTCCGCGACGACGAGTGCCGGCTGCGAACCGATCACGCTCCGGCCAACTTCTGTGCGATCAAGCACATGGCGCAGAACCTGTTCCGCCTCGCTCCCGGAAAGGCCTCCATGCGGCTGAAACGAAAAACCGCCGGATGGGACGACGATTTCCTCGCCAGCCTGATCACCCGATGAAATTGTTCACCGATTGCCGCTAGCTCGTCGGCGGCGCGCGGGTCGCCCTTCTTCAACTTCGCCGCCGCCGCCGCATAGGCCAGCGCGAGGGAATGAAGCTTAAAAGTATCATCCGTCTTGTCGATCGCGTCGCGCAGGGCCGCAAGCTCGTCGACGGCGCGCGGGTCGCCCTCCTTCAGCTTCGCCGCCGCCGCCGCATAGGCCCGCGCGAGGGCCGATGGCCGCTCAAGGTCAAACGACGCCTTGTCGATTGCGTCTCGCAGGTCCGCTAGCTCGTCGGCGACGTGCGGGTCGCCTTCCTTCAGCTTCGCCGCCGCCGCCACATACGCCTCCGCGAGGGCAGAAAGCCGGTCGGGGTCGGTCGTCTTTTCGATCGCGCCGCGCAGGGCCGAAAGCGCATCGGTGATGTGCGAGTCGCCCTCCTTCAGGAAATTCGCCACCGCCGCAACGGCCTCCGTGAGGCCCGAAAGCTTGTCAGGATCAGTGGTCTTGTCGATCGCGCCGCGCAGCTCGGCAAGCACGTCGGCGGAGCCCGGGTCGCCCTCCTTCAACTTCGACGCCGCAGCCGCATAGGCCCACGCCAGAGCCGAAAGCCGGCAAGGGTCGGTCGGCTGGTCGATCGCGCCGCGCAGCGCGGCACGCACGTCAGCTGCGGCCGGGTCGCCCTCCTTCAGCGTCGCCGCCACCGCCGTATAGGCCTTGGCGAGGGCCGAAAGCTGGGGACAGTCAGTCGCCTTGTCGATCTGACGCAGCACCTGGTCGAGCGCGTCCTTCGCCTGCGCCTTGGTGAAGTTCTGGCGCCAGAGCTTCAAGTTCGGCGACAAGCCACATATCATTTTCCACGCCGTCGGTCTTTTGAAACGCTGCGATTGCCGCGGCAGCGAGACTATTCGCCTCGCCCACAGACGGCCTGAGGACTCCCAGAGCACGCGAAATCTTGTCGAATCCGAAAGAGGCGCGAATTGTTTCCTCGGCGCTTCCAGCCAGTGTCGACACGAAGTCGCCCTTCACGGATTCGTCGGCGAAAGCCAGCTTCCAAAGCGCGTTGCGCTGCCGCGCGCTCAGATTGTTACCCGACCCGATGCCAAGATCGTTGTTGATCGACTCCGCGAGAGCCTGATTGGCGCGATCGAGCTGGAGTTGCGTTTCGTTAGCTTGTTTCGAAGCGCGGTCGTATTCGTAGAGCGAGACGCTAAAAGCGACCAGCGCAATGACCGCCGTGGCAGCGACAGCCCCCAACGCCTTGCGCAGCCTGCGCGCCGCCGCGTGCTCAACCAACGTCTTTTGTTCGGCGGTGGTCCTTAAATCAGTCTCCGCCGTCGCTCGGGCCTTCGCCTCGCTCGCTGCTTGCTCGGCGGCTTCCTTGGCTCGGCGCTCCGCGTCGGCGATTTGCTTCTGGTCGGCGAGTTCTTCCTCGCGTTGGGTATCGATGCGGCGCTGCTCTTTCTCGATCGAGGGCACGACATAATCGCGGATGTCGTCGACCGCGACATCGCCGGGATTTTCGAGAAGAGCGCGGCCGCGCTCGAGCTGAACGCCCGGAGGAAGCACGAACCTGTCGTCCAGGCCGTTCTCCTCCCATTCCTTTTTTGCGCGCAGGATCGCCGCCCGCGCCCGCAGATTCTCGCGGCTCCCGTTGACCCATGCTCGCAGCGTCGGCCAGCGCTGGATGAGCGCCTCATGCGCCACCTCGACCGTCTCGCGGACGTCGGCTCCCGCCGGCCCCGCCGCTCGCAGAGCCGTCACCAGAAGGCGGGTCTTGGGATTGGAGAAGAGATTGACGATTTCGAGTTGCCGCGGATCGTGGGGAATGAGGCTGCGCGCGCGGGTGTCGGCCTGCCCTTCGCCGGGCGTGACGAGCCGCAGGAAGAGCCGCCGCGCCGCATCCTTTTGCGCAGGGGTCAGCCGCTCGTAGGCGTCCTGCGCCGTCTTCTCGATCGCACCCGCGACGCCGCCGACCGCTGTGTAGGCTTCGGCGGTGAGCTCGCCGCCCTCCCGCTTTCCCCATGTCTCCTTCAGCGCGAACTGAAGCAGCGGCAGCCGGCCTTCCTCCAACCCGACGTCGTCGAGAATTCGGTCGACGAGCTCGGGCGGTGTGAACGATAGGTCCACCATCTCGGCCGGCGTCTCGATCGCCGCGCGCAAGTCGTCCCGGCTCATCGGCGGGATGTTGACCTGCTGGCGCGGCAGCAGCGCGGCGAGCAGCGGATTGCGGATCAGCGGATTATAGAAGTCGGCCCGCACCGTGATGACGACGCTTGCCCGCGATCCACGCTCGGACGCCGCCGCAACCAACAGCGCAATGAATTTTTCGACGTCGACGCCATGCTGCGCGCAGCCTTTGTCCTCGGCGGCCGGCGCCATCGCATAAAGCTCCTCCCACTGATCGACGTAGAGCAGCAGGCGGTCCGGCTTTTCCGGTGCGGCGTCGAGGCGGCGGTCGACGATGCGGGCGAGGGTCTCGGGGTCGCCGGCGCGATAGGCCGCGGCTTCGCCTTCGAGCCATGCGTCGATCGCCGCGGGGCCGGCGTTGGCGGGCGTAGCGCCGAAGGCCTCGGCGAGCGCATGCAGAGGCCGCTTGCCTGGACGTAGAGTGACGACGTCCCACATCGTCGTGCGAGCCTGCTTGCGCAGCGCCGGCATGAGCCCGGCGAAGACGAGCGACGACTTGCCGCTTCCGGACGGGCCGACGACGATGACGAAACTATGTTGACCTACACGGGCGACCAGCTCGCGGACCGCGCCGTCGCGGCCGCAGAAGAACGCCGCGTCCTCCTCGCGGAACGGCTCGAGGCCGCGATAGGGGCAGATCGACGAGCGGACGGCGGAGGCCGCGACAGGCTCGCCGCGGAGCGCCGCGCGGAGGGCGTCCAGGCCGCCGGGCTGCTCGCGGACGCTTTTCCCCTTGCTGAGGTCGACCCAGGTGAGGAGCTGCAAAAAGCCGGTCGGCGGTTGCTCGCAGCCGGGCATGAGAACCGGGATCACCGGGAAGGCAGGGTCGCCGGTCTGTCGGACGAGGGCAAGCTCGCGCTCGTATTGCTGCGTGTTGCCGATACCGTGCGGCCCGACGAGAATCGCGACGGCGCGCGCGCGGCCGATCGCTTCCTCGAGCGCCGGAACCCAGCGCAGGCCCGGAGTTAGCGCGCTGCGATCGAAGAAGGTGCTGACGCCCTGCGCGATGAGCCAACCGTTCAGCTCCGCCGCTCCGTCGCCGTCGCTGCGGGCGTAGCTGATGAAGACGTCGTAGGCGTCGCCGCTCGCCATGGCGCGAGCTTATTCGCCTCATCGGAACGGTCAATTCTGCGCGACGTCGCAGGACCCCGGGCCAGTTGCCGCCTCGCAGTGATGGTCCCCGCGTCGCCAACTCCGCGAATATCCGGCGGTCGGCCTTTGGCGGGGGCGGCGCCATGTGCCTGCGGGAGACGCGCCGGAACCGTCGGCCCGGATCGGCGTTCCCTCGCCATGCCAAGGTCCAAGTTTCCGTTGCCGTCGATGTCGCGGCGCCCGCGCCGCCGGGCCTGCGCTACGTCTGCGACACGGGGCCGGCGATCCGGCGCAGGCGGGCGGGCAAGCGGTTCGTCTATTTCGACGCCAAAGGCAGGCGCCTCGCCGATCCATCTGTGCTCAAGCGCATTCGCGCCCTGGTCATCCCGCCGGCCTGGACCGACGTCTGGATCTGCCCGAGCGCCGCGGGCCACATCCAGGCCACGGGACGCGACGCCAAGGGCCGCAAGCAGTATCGCTACCATGCCGAGTATCGCGAGGCGCGCGAGGAGGCGAAGTTCGAGCACATGCTCGCGTTCGCCAAGGTGTTGCCGGCCATTCGCGCGGCGACCGCCGAAGACATGACCCTCCGCGGCCTGCCGCGGCGCAAGATCCTTGCGACGGTCGTGCACCTTTTGGAGGCGACCCTGATCCGGGTCGGCAACGACGAATACGCCAAGGCGAACCAGAGCTACGGCCTGACCACGCTGAAGTCCGACCATGTCGAGGTCGATGGCCAAAAAATCCGCTTTCAGTTCACCGGCAAGAGCGGCAAACAGTGGTCGGTGGCGATGCGGGACCGGCGGGTGGCGAAGATCCTGCGGGCCTGTCAGGATCTGCCGGGCCAGGACCTGCTGCAGGACTTCGACGAGACCAAGGACTTACGCGCCGTCACGTCCGGCGACGTCAACGACTATCTGCGCGAGATCGCAGGCTACGAGGTACCGCCAAGGACTTCCGGACCTGGGCGGGCGCCGTGCTGATGGCGCGGCGCCTCGCCGAGGCGGGGGCGGCGGAGAGCGAGAGACAGGCGAAGAAAATATTACGCGCCGCGCTCGTCCAGGTCGCCGCGGCGCTCGGCAACACTCCGGCCGTGTGCCGCAAGTCCTACATCCATCCGTCCGTGATCGGCGCCTGGCTCGAGTTCCGGTTCCGGCTGGAGGTCGCAGACGTGGGGACGGGCCTCCGGCCCGAGGAGGCCGCGGTGCTGGCGATACTGCAAGCGCTCGAGAGGGCCCCAGGGAGCGAAAGCCAAATTGCTGAATCCCGCGCCGATTGGGGTGAGCCGGACGCGCTCTCATGGCGAACTTGCGGGACGTCAGATCGTTACACGCGCCGCAAGACCTCCCTCTCGTAGCCGCAGTCGCAAAGCGCCGTCGCCCGCGAGGGAGCTCATCCCCAGAGGCCCGCGACGCCCGAGTAGACGCCGAACACCACGGTGACGGAGATGATCGCGCCCGCGACGACGGCGTAGCGCCCCTGCAGACGGTAGGGCTGAGGCAGGCGGCGGGCGAGCAGGTAGAGGAACCCGAGCACGATCGGCAGCAGAAGCGCGTTCATGACCTGGACGGCGATGCTGAGCGACACGAGGTTCACCCCCGACCCGATCACGGCTGCGCAGGCAATCAGCGCCACGGCGTAGGAGCCGTAGAACCAGGGCGCCTCGCGCGGCTCGTCCTCGAGCTTGTGCTTTGCGCCGAGCACCTCGGCAAGCGTGCGCGCCGCCGTCAGGGTCACGACGATCGCGGCGACCGTCGATGCGCCGATCATGCCGAGGCAGAACAGGAGCTTGCCGGCGAAATTGCCGAGGAACGGGGTAATCGCCCCGACGATCTCCTCGACCGTGTCGAGGGTATGATCGCCGCCCTCCTTGCCCAGCGTCGCCGCCGTCGCGATCAGCACCGCAGCCATAATGACCTGGGTGACAACGGCGCCGATCGCCGTGTCGAGCTTGGCCGAGCCGAGGTCCCGGACCGTGACGCCCTTCTCGACGATCGACGATTGCTGGAAGAACACCATCCAGGGCATGATCACCGCGCCGATATTGGCCGAGGCCAGCATGAGATATTTCGGATCGCCGATCGGAATCGCCGCCGCGCCGGACGCCATCTCGGCGAGGCCCGGATGGGCGAGCATCGCGACCAGCAGAAAGACGAGTTCGAAGGCGCCAACCCCGATCGCGATCCTCTCGACCGTCGCGTAGCCGTTCATCAGCGCCATCGCCAGCATGGCGACGACGACGAGGGCCAGCGTGACCTGCGCGGGGACCCCCATGAGGGCGCCGACGCCGGCGAGGCCTGCAAATTCCGTGAGTAGCGCGCCGAGGCAGGTGACGATCAGCGTCGCGACCGAGAACCACGCCCACCCGACGCCGAAATGCTGCTTGATCAGCGCAGCATGGCCCTTGCCCGTCACTGCGCCGAGGCGGACGGTCAGTTCCTGCACGATGTACAGGATCGGGATCAGGACGACCTGCAAGAAAAGCAGGCTGTAGCCCCATTGCGCGCCGCTCTGCGCCGCGGTGATGACGCTGCCCGCGTCGGTGTCGGCGAGCATGACGACGATGCCGGGCCCGGCCACGGCGAGAAATCGCCGCCAGTGGAAAGCGGTCGGAGCGACGGCTTCGACGGTCATCAGAAGGAACCTTGTAGGTGGAAAATCCTGTTCGGATTGGTGGACGACTGGCCTCTTTGTAGCAAGTCCATGACGGGGAGATCAGAACGATTTCAAAATCCAAGGCGCGACTTTCCGCCGCGCCCTAAAGCTTGGACGGACTTGAGAAGAGCGCGCCCCCGGGCGGCCACAGCCTGCCGGCGCGCCTCCGCCCTGGCCTGACCGGCTGGCGTCGCCTGGCAAAGCGGCCGCCCCCGTCACGATCCGCATTCCCGACTTCGTCCCGCTCGTGCTAGAGAGGCGCCGTTCCAGGAGCCCCCATGATCGCCGGTTTGATTGCGCTGACCTTCGCCGCCGCCTTCGCCGGCGCGGCCATCTACGTCAATTGGGTCGAGCAGCCGGCCCGGCTCGCCCTCGACGGAGAGGCGCTCCTCTCCGAATGGGGGCCGAGCGACAGCCGCGGCGTGGCGCTCCTCCTTGCTTTCGCGCTCGCGTCCGCCTTTGCCGGCTTCATTGCCTATTTCGGGACCGAGGACGTGCGCTACGTGTTCGGCGCGCTCATCGCCATCGCCAGCTGGCCCTACGCGTTCTTCGTGATGGCGCCGCTGAACAACCAGATTCTCGCGCTGCGCGGCCCCGACGTCGGCGCCGCCCGCGCGCTGGTGCGACAGTGGGGCTTCGTCGAGGCGGGCATCGCCGTCATCGCCGTGCTTGCGGTCGCGATGTTCCTGTGGATTCTGTGAGCGGTTTCCAGCGGTCGCTCCGACGCGACCTCGCCGACGCGCTGCGCTTCTTCACCCGCCTTCCCCTGCCGGCGCCGCCGGACGCGGGCTTCGACCTCAATCGTTTCGCCTGGGCCGCTCCGGTCGCCGGCGCGGCCGTCGGCTTCGCCGGCGTCCTTGCGCTCGCGGCCGCTCAGGCGCTCGGCCTGCCGGCTCTGGTCGGCGCGACGCTGGCCGTCGCGGCGCTTGTCGTCGTGACCGGCGCGCTGCACGAGGACGGGCTCGCCGATGTCGCCGACGGCTTTGGCGGCGGCGCGACCCGGGAGCGCAAGCTCGCGATCATGCGCGACAGCCGCATCGGCGCCTATGGCGCCGCCGCCCTCGTCCTGTCGCTCGTATTCCGAATCGGAGCGCTGTCGGCGGCTCTCCGACATGGGTTTCGGGAGGCGGCGGGCGCCTTGACCGTCGCCGCGGCGGTCTCGCGGGCCGGCGCGCTCACCCCCCTTGCCCTGCTCGATCCGGCGCGCGCCGACGGCGCGGGCGCGGCCGCGGGGAGGCTGGCGCCGCGAGGCTTTGCATCCGCCTGGGGCGTCGCCCTGGCGATCGCCCTCGTCGTTGGGGTCGCCGCGACCGGCTTCGGCCACGCGCTCGCGGGCCTCGTCGGGGCGGCCGTCGGAGCGGCCGCGCTGACGGCCCTCGCCCGCCGCCAGATCGGCGGCCAGACCGGCGACGTGGCGGGCGCGGCGCAGCAGGCCGCCGAAATCGCGGCCTGGTGCGGCCTTCTCATCGGGCGGTCGGCCGCTTAAGTGACGGTCATGCCGGCCACTGCGATCTCCACCCCTTGCGTCAAGATCTGCGTCGTCGACCCGGTGTCGTCGCTCTGCATCGGCTGCGGCCGCACGCTCGGCGAGATCGCCGGCTGGGGCGCCATGAGCGAAGCAGCAACGGATCACGGCGATGGCGACGCTCGAGACCCGCCTCGTCGCCATGCGCTCGCGCAAGGGGCGCAGCGGCCGGGCTGGCGTCCGGGACGCCGGCTGATGCGGCTCCTCCTTCCGCTCGCCGTCCTGGCCGCCGCCGTCGCCGTCCTGGTGCTCACGCCGGCGGACGCGACGATCGCCGGCCTTGATCACCGCGAGGTGGCCGGCGGGGCGGCTTTGGTCGCGCTGCTCGCCTACTACGCTGCGAACGCGCGGCGCTCGGACGTCGCCCGGATGGTCAGTTCGCTGGCGGTCTGGGCGATCCTGTTCGCCGTGCTCGCGGGCGTCTACGCCTACCGCTACGAGGCGGGCGACTTCGTCGACCGGATGACGGCGGAGTTGATGCCGTCCGAGGTCGTCGTCGGCAAGGGCGGCGAGGCGATCGTCGGCCAAAGGTTGGGGGGCGAATTCGCGGTGACGGCGCACATCAACGGAGCGCGGGCGACGCTCATCTTCGACACCGGCGCGTCGATGGTGGTGCTGACCGCGGCCGACGCGCGCCGGGCCGGGATCAATGTGGCCGGCCTCGTCTACGACGTGCCGGTGACGACGGCCAACGGCCGGGCGATGGCCGCCGAGGCCCGTCTCGATGAGATTACGGTCGGCCCGATCGTCATGCGCAGGGTGCCGGCGCTGGTGGCCAAGCCCGGAGCGCTCGCCGAAAGCCTGCTCGGGATGAGCTTCCTCGAGCGGTTGAAGAGCTATTCGGTCGAGCGCGGAAAACTGATCTTGTCTGCGAAATGAAGGCTTTGCGCCCGGCGAGCCGCCGTTGAGCGGCCGCGCCGGGCTCGTCCGAACGGATTCTCAGGCGCGCGCGCCGGTCACCGGCGCTGAGCCGAACATCCCGAGCTTGGCGCTGCCGGTCATCGCGTCGCCCGCCACGGTCACAGCGAAATCCAGCGTCAACGGCATCGGCGTGGTGATGTCGGTCGTCCAGGTGAGCGTGTCGCCGTCGATCGCGCCGGCAAAGGTCTGCTCGCCGGACTGACCGCTCATCGTGCCGTCGAAGGCGGTCGCGGACGTGGTCTTCACGGTAAGCTGGGCTTCCTGCGGCCCCATCGGGGTCTCGAGAACCAGCTTCCAGTCCCCATCAACGCTCATCGATCCATCTCCGTCAAAAAAGCAAAAGCCGCTTCGGGCGCGCCTGTCTTCGTCCATGCCCGCAAAGGCGGCCCGCCGTCGCATATCCTGAATCTTCGCGCGGGAAAAGGCGAAGCGGCGGCTGAAACGGGCTGTTTGGCGCAGAGGAGCGCGCGGTCGTCGGCGGCGAATCCTGGACCATCGCGATGCGCGCTTCCGTCGCACCGACGCTGGAGGGCGTCATGATAGTCTGTCCTCGCGCGCGCCGCCGCCGCCATGGGTTCGCACGACGAGGCGGGACCCAACCGCGGTTGGCGCCGAGGCGTCCCGATCGGCTGCTTATGATGCCCATCCGCCGTAAGTTGAACGTTTTCCGCAGTGCAGCATCTGGCGCCGCAGCATTCTTGCCTTTAAATGCTCGACCGTGGTCAGGAGGCCCTCATGATTGCTCGTCCGCGTCGCAGCGTCCTCTATATGCCCGGCTCGAACGCCAAGGCGCTCGCCAAGGCGGGGACCCTGCCGGCCGATGCGCTGATCCTTGACCTCGAGGATTCGGTCGCCCCCGACGCCAAGGAGGCCGCGAGGGCGCAGGTCGTCGCCGCCGCCAAAGGCGATTTCGGTGGACGCGAGGTCGTTATCCGGGTGAACGGACAACATACGCCATGGGGGCCTGAGGATCTGATCGCCGCCGCCGGCGCGGGGCCGGACGCGATCCTTCTGCCCAAGGTCGACGGCCCGGGCGCGATCATGCACGCCGCCCGCGTGTTGCGAGAGAACGGCGCGCCCGACCGGACCCGGCTTTGGGCGATGATGGAGACGCCGAACGCCATCCTCGGCGCCGGCCAGATCGCGGCGGTCGCCGCCGATTCCGCCTCGCGCCTCGCGGTGCTGGTGATGGGCCTCAACGACCTCGCCAAGGAGACGCGCGCCCGTCTCACCGCGGGCCGGCCGACCATGACCGCCTGGCTCGCCAACTGCGTCGTCGCCGCGCGCGCCCATGGCGTCGACATCATCGACGGAGTCTATAACGACATCAAGGACCTCGACGGCTTCAGGGTCGAGTGCGAGCAGGGCCGCGACATGGGGCTCGACGGCAAGACCCTCATCCACCCCAGCCAGATCGAGATCTGCAACGACGCATTCGCGCCGACGGCGGCCGAGGTCGAGACCGCCCGCGCCATCATCGACGCTTTCTCCCTGCCCGAAAACCAGGGCAAGGGCGTGATCCAGCTCAACGGCAAGATGGTCGAACTGTTGCACGCCGAGATGGCGAGCCGCACGCTCGCCATCGCCGCCGCGATCGCGGCCCTGAGCCGAACGGCGCCGCCTGAAGCCGTCCGGCGCGGGGCGCGGGAGCCGGTACGAGGTCGAATTGGAGTTCGCCATGGGCGCGGAGCATCATCCCCTGTTTCCAACTCGGGCCGGACGCGACGCCCTACCGCAAGCTGACCAGCGACGGCGTGCGGACCGAGAAGGCGTTGGGGCGCGAAATCCTGGTCGTCGAGCCGTCGGCGCTGAGCGCTGTCTCGCCGAGCAGGCGATGATCGACATCAACCACCTGCTGCGTCCCGGCCATCTCGCCCAGCTCGCCAAAATCCTCGACGACCCGGAGGCGACCGGCAACGACAAGTTCGTCGCCTACGACCTTCTGAAGAACGCCAACATCGCCGCCGGCGGCGTCCTGCCGATGTGCCAGGACACCGGCACCGCCATCGTCGTGGCCAAGAAGGGCCGCAACGTCTGGACCGAGGCGCTCGGACGAAGCCGCGCTCGCCGAGGGGGTGCGCGAGGCCTACCGCAAGAAGAACCTGCGCTACAGCCAGCTCGCGCCCCTCTCGACGTTCGAGGAGACCAACACCGGCGACAATCTGCCGGCGCAGATCGACATCGCCGCCGAGGGCGAGGACGCCTACAAGTTCCTGTTCATGGCCAAGGGCGGCGGCTCGGCCAACAAGACCTTCCTCTATCCAGGCGACCCCGTCGATCCTCACCCACGACCGGATGATCGCCTTTCTCAAGGAGAAGATCCTCACCCTCGGCACGGCCGCCTGCCCGCCCTACCACCTCGCCATCGTCATCGGCGGCATGAGCGCCGAGCTCACCCTGAAGACGGTGAAGCTCGCCTCGGCCCGCTATCTCGACGCGCTGCCGACGATCGGCGCGGCCGGACGCGCGCGCCTTTCGCGACCTCGCGCTCGAGGCGGAGATCCATAAGCTGACCCAGGATCTCGGCGTCGGCGCGCAGTTCGGCGGCAAGTACTTCTGCCACGACGTGCGGGTGATCCGCCTGCCGCGCCACGGCGCCTCGCTGCCGATCGGGCTCGGCGTCTCCTGCTCGGCCGACCGGCAGGCGCTCGGCAAGATCACCCGCGACGGCGTGTTCCTCGAGGAGCTCGAGCACGATCCGGCCCGCTTCCTGCCGGCGGTCGACGAGGACGACGCTCGGCGGCGCGGTGGTGGGATCGACCTCAGGCGGCCGATGAAGGACATTCTCGCCGAGCTCACCCGGCACCCGATCCGCACCCGCCTCGCGCTGACCGGGCCGATGATCGTCGCGCGCGACGCTCGCCCACGCCAAGATCCGCGAGCGGCTCGACCGCGGCGAGCCGATGCCGGACTATCTCAGCGAACCATCCGGTCTATTACGCCGGGCCCGGCCAAGACGCCGGCGGGTATGGCCTCGGGCTCGTTCGGGCCGACGACGGCGGGGCGGATGGATTCCTTCGTCGAGCAGTTCCAGGCCGCGGGCGGATCGCTGGTGATGCTCGCCAAGGGCAACCGCTCGGCGGCGGTGCGCGAGGCCTGCGCCAGGCACGGCGGCTTCTATCTCGGCTCGATCGGCGGCCCGGCCGCGCGGCTCGCGCAGGACTGCATCCGGAAGGTCGAGACGCTCGAATATCCCGAGCTCGGCATGGAGGCGGTGTGGCGGATCGAGGTCGAGAACTTCCCCGCCTTCATCGTCGTCGACGACAAGGGCAACGATTTCTTCAAGGAGTTGAACCTGAGCTGACGCCCCCGCGGGGCAAGGCCCGAGGACGGCGCTCGACGGCGCTCGGCCGGCCGCGCCGATCGGCGAACGCCGAATCCAAATTCCCTGCTAGCAGGGAATTTCGCCAACGCCTGAATGGCCTCCGCTCAGAAAAACCTCGTGATTTCAACGTTATGAAAGGATACAATCCGCAGGTTGCGGCCTCCGGCGGCCACCGGAACAGGGAATTTCGGCTTGCATAACAGGGAATTCCCGTCCTGTTCCGAGCGCGGAACAGGGAATTAACAGGCTGGGAAGAATGGGCCCGACAATCCACTTCGGCCAAGTTGCAATTCGCCGCCGGCGGGGCCCGAGCGGGGCTCGGGAAACGTCGCGGCAAGCGCCGCCGCCGGGCCAACGGCGCGCGGGCCGGGCGCGCGCGCCGGCCGCCGAAGCTCGGACCTCGACAGTCCCGCCGTCTTGGCGCGGGATTATCCCGATGTTAACCATCGCGACGAACGGGCGATTCGATGAGCCGCCCAACGGAAGGTCTTGGCGGGATGACCTCAGAGTTCGAAGCCGCGCTGACAGCGCTCGACGACCGGCTGGAAAAGGCCGAGAAAGCCGCCGAGAGCCTGCTCGGAAGCCTGAAGCGGATTCGTCGGGCTGCGCGCGTCGGCAACGTCGCCGATATCGTCAAAGGATTGAGCGGCGTGAACGCCCGGGTCGGCGACGCCGACGCGGCGACCCGCGATCTTTCCGAGGCCTGGCGTTTCGACGCGCCGGCCTATATGGCCGACGGACGCTATCTCGCCGACCTCCAGGCGGCGGCGGCCGAACAGAACCTGGCGATGTTCGAGCGGGACGGGCGCCTCTACTGCTTTCCGTTGCTGCTCAAAATAGACTCCGGCCAGTCCGCGGTGCGGATCGGCGCCAAGATCGAGCGGCGGATCCGGCCGAGCGAGCTCGTTCGCCTTCTGGCGAAGGCGCAGAAGAGCCCGCAGCGGTTCCGTGAGCAGGCCTTCCTGGAGCTCCTTTGGCGCGCCTACCGACGCCTTGTCGCTCGAGACGGAAACGGCGCTGCGGCCGGCCGGGTCGTCGCCCTGAGCGAGATCCACGAAACCCTGACGCTGTTGCCGGGCTCCGACTATCCGCCCGCGGAATTCGCGCGCGACCTGCTTCTGCTCGATCGTCAGCCCGACCTCAGGACCCGCAGCGGCGAGCGGTTCGAGTTTCCGCACGGGACGACCACCAAAGGGATAAAACCGCTGATCGTTTATGACGAACGGGGAACCCAGCGGACCTATTACGGCGTTCGTTTCGTCCCGGGAGGGTGAGTTGGCCGTTGCGCTGGAGGATTGGCTGAACTTAATCGACAAAGAATATTTGCGTGACTTTGTCGCCAACGGCGGCAGCGCGGTCAAATTCGTCGAGAGCGAACACGAACGGCTGGAGGAGATTCAGTCGCGCATCCTTGCGCTCGGCGAACGGCACGGTCTGGCGACCTGCGCGATCGACGCGGCCCAAAGCAAGCTTCACATGATCCAGGACGTGTTCTTCGCGATCTCGCGCAGCCTCGACTGGGCCGCGATGGCGCAGGATTTCGTGGAGGCGCTGGTGGCCAAGAACGGATACGAGTGGCCTCGCCCCGACCACCCCGTGAGTTTCCAAGATCTGGCCGCCTTCAATCGGGTCGCCGTACCGCTGCTCAAGCGCGACTTGAATCATTGGCTGACGGACGAGATTTGGCACGACCGCGCGATGACCAGGATTTCCGCGCCGCCATGGCGCAGCTTTGTTTGACGCGGCTCGAATTGCCGGAGACGGATCCCGTCGTCACCGCGCCGGTGGTCGAATGGCTGCGGGGAGAACTGCGGGCGATCGGCGCGCTCCGCCAAGCGTACATCACCGCCAGGATCACCCGTCATAACGCTCGCGCCACGCTTCGCTCGCTTTGCCGGTGGCTTGGGCTTTGTGGGCGCAAAGGGCTCTGCGTCACGATCGACATTCGCCAGGTCCTTCGCACGGCAACCCCGCTCGGCGAGGGCGTACGCTATTCCCCAGCGGCGGTCATGGACGCATTCGAGGTTCTCCGTCAGCTCATCGATGACGCGGAGTCGTTCCAAGGCCTGTTCGTCGTGGTCCTGGGCGACCCGTCGCTCACCCAAGGCGATCCCAAACGATCGCTTCTCGCCTACAATGCGCTGAACGCGCGCGTGCTGGACGACGTCGTCGACACGGACCGCGACAACCCCCTTGCGGCCCTCGTACGCATCGAGCCGAGGCCGCAATTGATGATCGAGCAGGCGTAATGGATGAGTTCCCGCAAGTCGCGGCGCGCGGCGCTATCGAAGCTCTCCGCGCCGGCGTGCCCAATCGGGCCGCGATCCGGCTGCTTGGGGAGCATAACGGCGCTTTGGTCAATCCGTTCCTCGATTCGCTCGGGCGGTGCGCTCAAGCGCTGGAACTCGGGCGTCAATCCGAGGGAACCTTCGTTTGGGGCGGATTCGGATCGGGCAAATCGCATTTGCTCGGCTACATGCGGGAGCTCGCGCTTCAGCGCAACTTCGTGGTCAGCCTGGTCCCGATCAGCAAGGAAACGCCGATGTTCGATCCGGCGCGGCTCTACATCGCGGCCGTCCGGGCGGCTGAGGTTCAGGGCGCCAACGACGACCTCATGACGGTCGCGCTCTGGCGATTGAAGCCGAATACGGAGCCGTTCGATCGGCTCGAGTCCTGGGCGACGCACGAAGCGGGGGCGGGATCCCTTTCGGCCATCTTTCCCGCCCTGCTTTGGCTCATTCCCCGTCTGGGGTTGGAGGACCATGCGCGCATCGCCCGCTTTTTCGGCGGCGGCAAGCTCAATGCGACCGCAGTGCGATCCTGGCTGCGGCAGCAAGGCGCAACGAAACTGTTCGACGTCAAACCGATCCGCGAGGCCGATCTTGCTCGCCAGCGGCTGCGATTTGCGCCGCGACTGCTGTCCTCGGCGGGCCTCGCCGGATGGTGCGTGCTCCTGGACGAGGCGGAACTCATCGGGCGCTACTCGCCGCTGCAGCGCGGCAAGAGCTATGCCGAGCTGGCGCGCTGGCTGGGCCGGGACGCGCTCGACGCCTTGCCCGGAATCGTGACCGTGGCCGCCTTCACCGACGACTATGTCAGCGAAATGTTCGACAGCCGGCGCGACGATGAGCTCGTTCCGCAAGCGCTCGAACGGAAAGGGCTGACGCACCCGGCGAGTCAGGCGAGGGCGTGCATCGCGTACATGCGGCGATCGCCCGGCATCCGTCTGGTCGCGCCCGACGATGCGGCCCTGCGCGCGGCCCAGGGGCGAATCGCCGAACTCTACTTCGACGCCTATCGGCATCGCCCCGCCAGCGTCGGGATCGGCGAACGCCTGGCGGGCAAGTCGATGCGCCAGTACATCAAGTCCTGGATCACCGAATGGGACATGGAACAACTCTTCGGCGAGAGCGCTCACATTGCGATCAAGGCGATAACAACCGATTACAGCGAGAGCGAAGAGCTGCAGCAGGCATCCTCCGCTTCGGACGCGGATGACGAGTAGGCCCCGAGCCGCAGCGCCTGACGAAGCCTCGCCGCAGGCCTTCGGGCTGGACTGGCCGTATTCCCTCTTCCCCTACCAGATCGAAGGAATCGAGCGGCTTCTCAGCGGCGATCCATTGCTGCTTGCCGACGAAATGGGGCTCGGCAAGACGATCCAGGCGATCGCCGCCCTCCGCATCCTGGTTGCGCGCCGGAAAATCCGTCGGGCGCTGATCGTCTGCCCGGTTGGCCTGATTGCGCAATGGCGCCGGCAGGTCCGCATTTGGGCGCCCGACATGGTCGTCTCGACCGCGGTCGGTCCGTCCGATCAGCGTCGGGCGGCCTGGCGGGCGGAGGCCACTCTTTACTTGTCGAGCTTCGAATCCATTCGAGCCGACTTCGCCTCGACCTCAGCCCGCGCCGATCGTCCGTGGGATGTCGTGGTCGTCGACGAGGCGCAGCGGATCAAGAATGCGCGATCCGGCGTGGCGGAAGCGGTGAAATCTCTCGAACGCCGGTTGTCCTGGGCGTTGACCGGGACGCCTCTCGAGAACCGTCTCGACGATTTGCTTTCGGTTCTCGATTTCGTCGCGCCCGGCGCATTCGACGCCAAGGCGATGGGCGTGGGACTTCGCAGCCTGATGTCCCAATTGCAGTTGCGCCGTCGCCGCGCCGAGGTGCTCGACGATCTGCCGCCCAAATTCGCGTCGGTCGTCGGGCTCGATCTGCACCGAGTCGCAACGGGCCGCCTACCGCAGCGCCGAACGGGAAGGGACCATCTGGCTGCGCTCGCTGGGGCGGCGTTTGCGCATTGCGCATGTGCTCGAGCTCATCCTCCGCCTCAAGCAGATTTGCAATTTCTGTCCCGAGACCGGCGAATCGGCCAAGCTGGATCGACGTACGCCGACGCCTCGATCAGTTTCGCGCCAGCTGGCGAGAAGGCGCTCATCTTCTCCCAGTTCGTCAAGGAGCCGTTCGGCGTGCTCCAACTCGCCCGGGAGTTGCGAGCGTTCGGCCCCATCGTCCTGACGGGGGACATGGACCCCTCCCAGCGCAGCGCGGCCCTGGACACGTTCACGCGAGACGGCGCGCGCGGCGTCATGATCCTGTCGCTGCGCGCGGGAGGGACGGGACTGAACCTGACGTCGGCCTCGCGCGTCATCCATTTCGATCGCTGGTGGAATCCGGCGGTCGAGACGCAGGCGGAAGACCGGGTCCACCGGATTGGTCAGACGCGGCCGGTCGAGGTCTTCGCCTATCTCTCAGCCGACACGGTCGAGGAGCGCATCGCCGAGATTCTCGACGAAAAACGCGCGCTGTTCGCCGATTGGGTCGATGGCGTTCCCGCCAGCGCCCTCGGCCGCCTCGACCTCGACAGCCTCATCCGCGCCGCCGCGCCTGCGTTTTAGCGGGCAGGAACTGACGGTCGGGTCCAACGGCGAGACAGCGGAACCGACATATTGCGGGCGTTGCGACCGCGGCCTTGAAGGCCTTGTTGGGCGAAATGCAGAGGCAAATTGCGGCCCCTTCTCCCATCGGGCCCGCGCTTCCCGCCCATCCGAGACGTTCTCGCAAGGCCCGCCTACCCGCGAAAGTGCTTCGACAGCTTCAGCCCCTGGTGCTGGTAGTTCGAGGTTGCGCCCGCTCCGTAGAGCTCATCGGCGGCGTCGGCGAGGTCCTCGAACACCAGGCGGCCGACCGGCTGGCCGTCCTCGAGCAGGAACGGCACGTCGCGGGAGCGCACCTCGAGCACGGCCCGGGCCGCCGGGCGCCCGTCCGCGCCCTGCCCGAAACCCGGATCGAAAAAACCGGCGTAATGGACGCGGAACTCGCCGATGGCGGGATCGATCGGGGCCATCTCGGCGGCGAGGTCGGCCGGAATCTGCATTTTTTCACGCGAGGCGAGGATGTAAAACTCGTCCGGGTCGAGCACCAGCCTGCGGTCGGCGCGGGCGACGATCGGCTCCCAGAAGTCAGTCGCGGCGTAGCCGCCGACCCGGTCGACGTCGATCACATCGCTGTTCTTGATCGCGCGATAGCCGACGATTTCGCCGCGCTCGCCAGCGAGCCCGACATGGACGATGAGGCCGTCGCGCAGCGCGAGCGGCCGGTCGACTAGGGGCATGGCCTCGTGCCGGCCGCGCAGCGCCTCGGCGTCGAGGATGAGCGGGCCGCCGTCGCGGAAGCGCAACTGGTTGAGGCGGGTTCCTTCCCGCACGCGCACGGAAAAGCTGCGCGGCGAGATCTCGGCCCAGAGCGGCCCGGCATAGCGCTCCGGCACGGCGTCGAACGCGTCGGACCCGTCGACGATCAGGCGGGTGAAAATGTCGAGCCGCCCGGTCGAACTCTTGGGATTGGCGGCGCCCGAGACGCCGGTGGGCAAGGCGAGGCGCTCGATCAGCGGCGCGATATAGACGATGCCCTTCTCCAAGACCGCGCCATCGCCTGCGAGCGACACCTTTTCCGGGTTCAGGCTGTTCAGCCGCTCCCGGACGGCTGCCCCCTGCCCCGGCAGGAAGCTGGCGCGAACGCGATAGGCCTCGCCGCTGAGGCGCAGGTCGAGGCTTGCCGGCTGCAGCTGGCTCGGGTCGATCGCCGCGGCCGCCGAGACAGCGCCGGTGTGGACGAGCGCGAGGATTCGCTGGCGCGCCAGCAGGCCGGCCGGGCGGGAGAGCGGGGGCGTGTCGGGTTCGCGTTCACGGATCATTGCCAAGAGGCCTTACAGAGAATTGGGCCATGCGGAAAGCGGCCGGGGCAGGCTGCGTCGGCCGCCGAGGCCGTCCAAACCGCCGCATTCGCGCAAGGAATGCTTGGCGCAAGCCGGACCGGGCAGGGTTTGGCTGTTAAGTCAGCATTTTTATCGCGACATTTTGGTACATTTTGACCTGGTTTCAAAATGCAAACTGAGAGCGACGCGGAACTTCGGATCACCCGGATCATGGCCGGGCTTCTGCTGCTGCAGATTTCCCGCATCCGTCGCAAGACCGATCAGAGCCCTGAGACGACCTGCGACGATTTCTCGGTCGGCTATGTCTTCGGCTTTGTCGACGTCATGACCCAACGGCTTGGCATCGCCGGCTGGGACGACGCCTATCGGATCTTCGTGATTTTCGCCAAGGCGCTGTTCGGCCACGAAGGCGCGGAAGCCTTTTGTGCGCGGCTCGTCGATCGCCAGCATTTTCCGGAGGCGATCTGGGGGGCCTCGACCGGACGGAGACATTCCCGGTCGTGGCTGAGGGATCCGACGATTGCTCCAGCGGGCTGGTATCAGTATTTTCGCAGCGGTCCGGTCGAAGGCGCCAATTCGTCGTAAAAAGCCGGCCGAATGACGCAAGTCGGCGTCTTGCGGGGATGCACGCAAGTTGGCGTCCCCTACACCGTCATCCGGCCCCGCACGGCGGTCTTCGTCCATCTCCTCGCGCGTGCCCGAGAGCACGATCGCGCCGCGGTCCATCACGGCATAGTCGTCGGCGATGTCGCGCGCCCATTCGAAATATTGCTCGACGACCAGGATCGCCATGTCGCCCTTGCGCCGCAGATGCACGAGCGCCCGGCCGATGTCCTTGATGATCGAGGGCTGGATGCCCTCGGTCGGTTCGTCGAGGATAAGGAGCTTGGGCTTCGTCACCAGCGCGCGGGCGATGGCGAGCTGCTGCTGCTGGCCGCCGGAGAGGTCGCCGCCGCGGCGGCCGAGCATGTCGTTGAGCACGGGGAAGAGCGAGAAGATCTCGTCGTCGATCGCCGTTCGCCGCGCTTCAGCGTGGCGAAGCCGGTCATCAGGTTCTCGCGCACGGTGAGCAGCGGAAAGATCTCGCGGCCCTGCGGCACATAGCCGAAGCCGCGCCTTGGCGCGCAGATGGCCGGGCAGCCGCGTCATGTCCTCGTCGTTCCAGCTGATCGAGCCGGAGGCGACCATGTGCTGGCCGACGATGGCGCGCAGCAGCGACGACTTGCCGACGCCGTTGCGGCCGAGCACAGTCAGGATGCGGCCCTCTGCGCCTTCACCGAGACGGAACGCAGCGCCTGCGCCGCGCCGTAGAAGAGATCGATGCGGTCGACGGTCAGCATTGACCAGCCCGATCCTTGTCGTGCCCGCGAAAGCGGGCATCGCACTGCGACGCCGAAAGCATCTCAGCGCCGTGCTGCGACAGAGCGTCGGCGCTGCCTCTCTGGATCCGCCGCTTTCGCGGGGATGACATCCAGGGGCGGCGGAGCTGGCGATTTCTCATATGCGTAGCGCGCTCCCTGCTCACCGCCCCAGATAGACTTCGACGACGCGCGGGTCGGCGCTGACCTGGTCGAGCGTGCCCTCGGCGAGCACCGAGCCTTCGTGCAGACACGTGACCTTGACGCCGAGTTCGCGCACGAAAGTCATGTCGTGCTCGACGACGACGACCGAGTGGTCGCGGCGATCTCGCGCAGGAGTTCGGCGGTCGCCGCCGTCTCGGCGTCGGTCATGCCCGCGACCGGCTCGTCGACGAGCAGCAGCTTCGGGTCCTGCGCCAGCAGCATGCCGATCTCGAGCCACTGCTTCTGCCCGTGCGAAAGGGAGCCGGCGACGCGGGCGCGATGGTCCTTGAGCCGGGTCGTGGCGAGAATCCGGTCGATGGTCGCGCTGACCTCAGGCTCGTCCCGGCCGAACAAGGTCGCGAGCACGCCGCGCGGCGCCTTGGTCGCGAGCAGGAGGTTGTCCTCGACCGTGTGGTGCTCGAACACCGTCGGCTTCTGGAACTTGCGGCCGACGCCGAGCGTCGCGATCTCGGCCTCGTCGAGCTGGGTGAGATCGTACTTGCCGTCGAACATCGCCTCGCCCTCGTCGGGGCGCGTCTTGCCGGTGATGACGTCCATCATCGTCGTCTTGCCGGCGCCGTTCGGGCCGATGATGGCGCGCATCTCGCCCGGCGCGAGCACCAGCGAGAGGCCGCGCAAGCGCCTTGTAGCCGTCGAACGAGACGCTGATGCCGTCGAGATAGAGGAGCGACGAGGTCAGCGTCGGATTGCTGGTTCGGCGAGCGTCACGGGTCGGCCCCCTCCTCGACGGCGAGCGGCGGCGTCTCCGGCGTCGGCTTGCGTCGCGCGGGCCGTCAGCGCAAGGCCGAGCAGGCCGCGGGGCAGGAACAGGGTGACGAGGACGAACAGGCCGCCGAGCCCGTAGAGCCAGTATTCGGGGAAAGCGCCGGTGAACAAGGTCTTGGCGAAATTGACGGCGATGGCGCCGATCGCCGCGCCGACCAGCGTCGCCCGGCCGCCGACCGCGACCCAGATCACGGCCTCGATCGAATTGCCGGGCGCGAACTCGCTCGGGTTGATGATGCCGACCTGGGGCACATAGAGCGCGCCGGCGACGCCCGCCATCACCGCCGAGACGACGAAGGCGAACAGCTTGTAGTTCTCGACCCGATAGCCGATGAAGCGCATGCGGCTTTCGGCGTCGCGGACCGCCATCAGCGCCTTGCCGTATTTCGAGCCGATGATCGCCCGGCGCGACCCAATAGGCGAGGATGAGCGCGATCGCGCTCGCCGAAAACAGCGCCGCCTTGGTCGAGGCGGACTGCAGCGAGAAGCCGAGCAGGTCCTTGAAATCGGTGAGGCCATTGTTGCCGCCGAAGCCGAAGTCGTTGCGGAAGAACTCCTTGAACAGGGCGAAAGTCATCGCCTGGGTGATGATCGACAGATAGACGCCGGTGACCCGCGAGCGGAAGGCGAACCAGCCGAAGGCGAGCGCCAGCAGGCCCGGAACCAGCACGACCATCAGCATGGCGTAGGGGAACCAGTTGAAGCCCCACCAGGCGACCGGCAGCGCCTTCCAGTTCAGGAACACCATGAAATCCGGCAGGATCGGATTGGCGTAGACGCCGCGCGTGCCGATCTGGCGCATCAGATACATGCCCATCGCGTAGCCACCGAGCGCGAAGAAGGCGCCGTGGCCGAGCGACAGGATGCCGCAATAGCCCCAGACGAGATCGAGCGCGACGGCGAGGATCGCGTAGCAAAGGTACTTGCCGAACAGCTGCACCAGATAGGGCGGGATGTTGAACGGCGAATCGGCGGGCGTCGCCAGCGACAGGACCGGCACCGCGATCGCGGCGGCGGCGAGGAGGAGCGACGAAGGCGAGACCGATGCGGTCGAGCTGGGCCGCTCATGCTTCCACCGCCCGGCCCTTGAGCGCGAACATGCCGCGCGGCCGCTTCTGGATGAACAGGATGATGACGACCAGGAGGACGATCTGGCCCTGCACGGCGCCGATCAGCGGCTCGAGGATCTTGTTGGCGACGCCGATCATCAAGGCGCCGAGCGCGGTTCCCCACAGGTTGCCGACGCCGCCGAACACCACCACCATGAAGCTGTCGATGATGTAGCCCTGGCCGAGGTTGGGCGAGACGTTGTCGATCTGCGACAGGGCGACGCCGGCGATTCCCGCGACGCCCGAGCCGAGCCCGAAGGCGAGCATGTCGACCCGGGCTGTCGATATGCCCATCGCCGCCGCCATGCGGCGGTTCTGGGTGACGGCGCGCATCTGCAGGCCAAAGCTGCGTGGCGCGCAGCACGAGCTGCAACCCGGCGAAGACCACGATCGCCAGCACGATGATCCAGAGCCGGTTGGTGGTGATCTCGAGCCCGCCGGCATGGAACGCGCCGGACATGAACGGCGGGTTGGAGACCAGCCGGTTGTTCGGGCCGAACAGGCTCCGCACCGCCTGCTGCAGGATCAGCGACACGCCCCAGGTGGCGAGCAGGGTCTCGAGCGGCCGGGTATAGAGATAGCGGATGATCAGCCGCTCGATCAGGATGCCGACGATCGCCGCGACGATAAACGCCAAAGGTATGGCGAAGGCGAGCGACCAGCCCTGCAGCGAAGGCGGCAGGAGCATCTGGACGACGTAGGTGGCGTAGGCGCCAAGCATCACCATCTCGCCATGCGCCATGTTGATCACGCCCATGACGCCGAAGGTGATGGCCAGGCCGATCGCGGCGAGCAGCAGCACCGACGAAGCGGAGAGGCCGTACCAGAGGTCCTGCGCTGCGCTCCAGAACATGAGCTGGGTGCGGATCGAGGACAAAGCCGCGTCGGCGGCGGCCTTGACCTGCGGATCGGCCGTCTTCTGGTCGAGCGAATTGAGCAGGTTCTGCGCGTCCTGGTCGCCGCGGGCTTTGAGCGCCTCGATCGCGGACAGCCGATCGGCGGAAGTCGCCTGGTCGCTGGTGGCGACAATCGCCGCGACAGCGAGCTTCAGCACACCAGCCACGCGCGGGTCGCTTTCCTTGCCGAGCTGGGCTTTGAGCGCCGGAAGCGCCTTGGCGTCACGGGTCCGGAACACGTCGCCGGCTGCAGCGAGCCGCTTTTCCGGATCGGCATTGGCAAGCGTCAGCGAGCCGGTCGCGCCCTGGATCGCGGTTCGTAATGCGTTGTTGACCCTCACCTTCTTGAAGGCGTCGGGGTTGACGACCGGGGCGCCGGTCTTGGCGTCGACCACAGAGCCGCTCGCCGTGCGATAGGCGACGACGTGATCGGCCGGATCGATCAGCAGGCGGTTGTCGCCGAGCGCGTCGAGAATCGCCGAAGCTTGCGGCGGCGCGGCGGCGGTCAGCTGATTGATCGCCTTCAAAGTATCGGGAAACTTGTCGGTGAGAAACAGCGCCAGCGCATCGTCGAGGCCATCGGCCCGCGCCGCGCCGGCACAAGCGAGGCCGCCGAAGAGGGCGAGAACGATGAGCGCGAACGCGAGCGCGCTTCGGCGAACGGCGGAAAGCAATCGGGCCTCGTGTGCTGGGCTCGGTTCTGAAGGGCCCTCCCCCGCGAAAGACGCGGGAGAGGGACTGCGATTTTGGGGTCAGCCGGTCAGCCGCCGCACTTGCCGGTCTTCACGTTGAAGTTGCCGCAGGACATGGGCGGACGCCAATCGGCAATGAGGTCGCGCGAGCCCTCGAGATACGGCGACCATTCCTGCGCCACGACGGTGCCCGGCGTCTGCCAGACGGTATTGAGCTGGCCGTCGGCCTGGATCTCGCCGATGTAGACGGGCTTGGTGATGTGGTGGTTCGGCATCATCGTCGACAGCCCGCCCGTGAGGTTCGGCACCGAGACGCCGATCATCGCGGGAATGACCTTGTCCGGCTCGAAGCTCTGGGCTTTCTCGACCCCCTTCACCCACATGTTGAAGCCGATGTAGTGCGCTTCCATCGGGTCGTTGGTGGTGCGGTTCGCCTTTTTGGTGAATGCGTGCCACTTGTCGATGAACGCCTTGTTCTCGGGCGTATCGATCGACTCGAAATAGTTCCACGCGGCGAGATGGCCGACCAGCGGCTTGGTGTCGAGGCCGGCGAGTTCCTCTTCGCCGACCGAGAACGCCACGACCGGAATGTCAGTCGCCTTGATGCCCTGGTTGCCGAGCTCCTTGTAGAACGGCACGTTGGCGTCGCCGTTGATGGTCGAAACGACCGCCGTCTTCTTGCCGGCCGAGCCGAAAGCCTTGATCTTCGACACCTCGGTCTGCCAGTCGGAGAATCCGAACGGCGTGTAATTGATCATGATGTCTTCGGCTGGAACCCCCTTTAGCTTCAGATAAGCCTCGAGGATCTTGTTGGTCGTGCGCGGATAGACGTAGTCGGTGCCCTCGAGCACCCAGCGTTTCACCGAGCCGCCGTCCGGGCTCATCAGATAATCGACGGCGGGGATAGCCTGCTGGTTGGGCGCCGCGCCGGTATAGAAGACGTTGCGCTCCGACTCCTCACCCTCATACTGCACCGGATAAAACAGGATCGAGTTTTCTTCCTTGAACACGGGCAACACGGACTTGCGCGACACCGAGGTCCAGCAGCCGAACACAACTGAGACCTTGTCCTTCTCGATCAATTCCTTGGCCTTTTCGGCGAACAGCGGCCAGTTGGACGCCGGGTCGACGACCACCGCTTCGAGTTTCTTGCCGAGCACGCCACCCTTCTTGTTCTGCTCGTCGATCAGCATCAGCATGACGTCTTTGAGCGTGGTCTCGCTGATCGCCATCGTCCCGGACAGCGAATGCAGGATGCCGATCTTGATCGTATCGTCGGCCGCCCAGGCGGTCGCCGTCGCGCCCAAGGCAAGCGCGCCGCCCATCAGCGCCCCCGCCGCACGCGAAATCAGTTTCTTAGTCAAGGACATGGATGACCTCGTGGAATGCGCCCCTGTCGCGGGGCGGTCGCAGCCTGGCCCCGCAGGAGCCGCGGCGAAGTGACGCAACGAGCATGCCAGCGGCATTAACGGCGGATTTGCCAGAGGAGTGCCGAAAAACGGGCCGAGGCGCCGAAAATTTGTTCATTCGGCATGCAACCAGCGAGGTGCGGCGCCTTATGCCTCAGCAGCGCGGTAGCCGACGCCGGGTTCGGTCTTGACGATCCTCGGCGCAGTCGGGTCCCGCTCGATCTTCGCCCTGAGCTGACCGATGAAGACGCGAAGATATTGCGTATCCTCGGTATGGGCGCGGCCCCAGACGGCGGACAGGATCTGGCGATGGGTCACGACGCGCCCCGCGTTGCGGAACAGGATCGCCAGCAGATCGTATTCCTTCGGCGTAAGCTTCACGGGCGCGCCGTCGCGTGTCACCAGCCGCCGCTCGAAATCGAGCGCAACGCCGTTGATCTCGACCCGCAGCGTCGGCTGCGCCTCGGTCGCCCTGTGGCGCAGCGCCGCGCGCAGCCGCGCCGTCAATTCGCCGATGCCGAAGGGTTTTTCGACATAGTCGTCGGCGCCGAGGTCAAGCGCCTCGATTTTATCCGACTCGCGATCGCGAGCGGAAAGTACGATCACCGGCGTCTGCGAAAACGCGCGGATATCACGCAGCACGTCCTTGCCGTCACGGTCAGGCAGGCCGAGGTCGAGAACGATCACGGCCGGCGCTCCGGTGACCGCCATGCGCAAGGCCTCGGCGCCGGTCTCCGCCGACACGACGTCGTAGCCGGCCGCCGTCAGGGCGACATGCAGCAGGCGCTGAATTTGCGGCTCGTCGTCGACCACGAGAATCCGATCGCCCCTGCCCGGATTCATGCGCCGGGCTTCGAGGCGATCTCGGCAGGCTCGGCCGCCGGAAGGCGAATGACGATGCGGGTGCCCCTGCGGCGCACTGCGGGGCTCTGCGCAGCGATCGATCCGCCCATAGCCTGAATCAGTCCACGGCAGATCGACAGGCCGAGGCCCGTGCCGGGCTTGCGCCCGTCGGCCCGGCCGCCGCGGTAGAACTTCTCGAAAATCCTGTCGAGATCGGCGGGTTTCACCCCGGGCCCTTCGTCGGTGACGCTAAGGACGACATCGTCGCCGTCCTTGCGGCCGTGGATGGCGGCGCCGCCGTCCGCAGCGTATTTGTGGGCATTGTCGAGCAGGTTGAACAGCACTTGCTCGAGCAGCCTGTCGTCGCCGCGCACAAACGGCAGGTCGGGGGCGAGGTTGACTTTGACCGGCTGCTTGGGGAAGGCCTTGCGGCTGCGCTCGACCGCACCCTGCACGACGTCGGCGATATCAACCAGATCGCGGTTGACCTTGAGGCCGCCCGCCTCGATGCGCGACATGTCCAGGAGGTTGGCGACAAAGCGCGACAGGCGCGCCGTCTCCTCCTCGATGGAGGACAGAAGCTCGGTCCGCTCCTCCGGCTGCATCTTGTCGCCGAGCGCCCGCAGCGAGGTGGCAGCCCCGGAGATCGCCGACAGCGGCGTGCGCAGGTCGTGTGAGAGCGAGGCGAGCAGCGCGTTGCGCACCTTCTCGTTCTCCTGCATCGCGGCAGAGTCGACCGCCTCGCGCGCGAGCAGGACGCGATCGAGCGCAATCGCCGTCTGGTTGAGAATCGAGGCGAGCGCCCGTTCGTCGTCGCCGGAGATAGGCTGGTCGGGTGAGTGCGGCTCGAAACCACAGACCGCGATCGGTCCGCGCGCGGCGACGAGCGGGCGGAACTGAAAATCGACGTTCGGCAGCGTGCCGGTGCCCCAGCCCGCCGGCTCGTTCTTCTGTTGCGCCCAGCGGGCGGCGGTCATGGCGGTCGCGTCGAGCTGGGCGTCGGGCGGCCAAGCGGCGGAAAGGTTGAGCTCCTCGCCTTCCCCCACCAGCAATACGATTCGGCCGCCGAACATGGAATGCAGGTGGGCCGCCGCCGCCCAGAGCACGTCGTCCGCGTTGGAGGCGCCCGAGAGCTTGCGCGAATAGTCGTAGAGCGACCGCATGATGTCGGCGTTCTTGATCACGCCTTCGCGCTGGTCGCGCACGCGTCCCGTCATAGACCCAGTCAGAACCGAGACGCCCAGGAAAATCAACAGGGCGAACAATTCCTGCGGCTGGGCGACGGTGAAGGTGTAGAGCGGCGGAATGAAGAAAAAGTTGAAGGCGACGAAAGAGAGGAACGACGCAATCACCGCCGCTCGCGTGCCGAAGCGCATGCCGGTGAACAGCACGGCGGCGAGAAAGATCATCGACAAGTTGGGCAGCTTCAACGCCGCGGTCAGCGCCTCCCCGACCAGAACCGCGCAGGCGACCGAGCCGGCCGCTATACCGACCTCTTTCCCGAGCCCCTTCGCGTTCATGGCCAGTTTCGGCAGAGGCCGCTTGTTGTGCCTCGCCTCCTCGTGCGGCACGATATGGACTTCGATCGTGCCGCAGCGGCGCATGATTGCGTCCGGCAAAGAGTGGCCGATGAGGCGCGCCAGGGTTCCCGCGTTGGACTGGCCGAGCACGATCTGGGTCACATTCTCGCGCCGAGCGAGCCGCAAATCCCCTCGGGGAAATCATCGCCCTGGAGTCGAGTCGTGTCGCCGCCAAGCCGCTCGGCCAGCCCGAACGTCTTGGCGATCTGGGTAGCCCTTTCGGCGTCGTTGATGTGGCCGACCGGCTCGATATAGACGGCCGTCCAGGCGGCGTTGAGCGAAGTCGCCAGTTGGGCGGCGCGCCGCACGACCCGCTCGGAGACCTCATCTGCGCCGACGCAGGCAAGCAGTCGTTCGGAAGCGCCCCACGGACCCTCGATCGCCTTCTGCCGAAGGTAGTCGACCATCTGGTCGTCGACCCTGTCCGCAGTACGCCGTAAGGCGAGTTCGCGCAGCGCGGTCAGATTTCCTACGGTGAAGAAGTTCTGGATCGCGCGCCGCGCCGTCTCGGGGACATAGACCTTGCCCTCGTTGAGACGCTGGATGAGTTCGTCGGGCGTTATGTCGACCAGAACAACGTCGGCAGCCTCCTGGAGCACCCGATCGGGCACGGTCTCGCGGACGACGACGCCTGTAATGCGGGAGACGATGTCGGCGAGGCTTTCGAGGTGCTGGATGTTGAGCGCGGTCCAGACGTCGATGCCGGCCGCAATCAGCTCCTGGACGTCTTGCCAGCGTTTGGGATGGCGGCTCTCCGGCGCGTTGGTGTGGGCGAGTTCGTCGACGACGATCAGCTTCGGCTTGCGTTCGAGCGCCGCGTCGATGTCGAATTCGGCGATGGCCCGGCCGCGATAATCCACAATGCGGCGCGGCAGGACCTCGAGTCCCTCGAGCAGCGCGCCCGTCTCGGCGCGTCCATGCGTCTCGACCAGACCGACAACGACGTCGGCGCCCTCGTCCTTCAGCCGCCGTGCGCTGAGCAGCATAGCGTAGGTCTTGCCCACCCCCGGCGCAGCGCCAAGGAACACCTTGAGCCGACCGGACGTCTCCTTGCGAAATGCCGCCAGAAGTGCGTCCGGATCCGGGCGTCCTTGATCGTCTCGACTCGTTCGGGCCATCGTAGCTCACAATCGGCTATGATGGTTTTAGCCTATCCAGCGCCAAATTCAGCCGCAAAACATTTACCCTCGGCTCGCCAATGAAGCCGAGCGCCGGAAGCTCGATCGACGCATCCACCAGGGCGCGCACCGCGGCCTCCTCGAAGCGGCGCGCCTTCGCTACTGCGGGAACCTGGGCAAGAGCATTCGCGGGCGTTATTTCGGGATCGAGCCCGGACGCCGACGTGGTAATCGCGTCCGCGGGAACGGGCCCCGCGCCGTACCGGGATCTCCAGGTCCCTGCTGCGCTCTTCACCCGGTCGACGAGCTTCTGCGACGTGGGCCCAAGGTTCGACGCGCCCGAATTGGCGGCGTTGTAAGGAGCGTCGATCGTTTTGGACGAGTCGTTCGGGTCCGTGTCGGTCGTCGCCGACGGACGCGGGTGGAAGTAGCGATCGGTTCTGAAATTCTGACCGATCAGCGCCGAGCCGACAATGGCGCCTTCCTTCTCGATCAGGCTGCCATTCGCCTGGCGCGGGAACGCAAGTTGCGCGAGTCCAGTGACGGCGAGCGGGTAAACGAGCCCGGTTAGCGCCGAGAACAGGATGAGCAGCACGACCGCCGGTCGTATGTGTTGAAGCATAGGTCGCCCCTTTTCAGGTCAGATGCAGCGCGGCGAGGATGAGGTCGATTGCCTTGATGCCGATGAACGGCAGGATCAGGCCGCCAAGGCCGTAAACGAGCAGGTTGCGCCGAAGCAACGCCGCGGCGCCGACCGGGCGGTAGGCGACCCCCTTCAGCGCCAGCGGGATCAGCGCGATGATAATCAGCGCGTTGAAGATCACCGCCGACAGGATCGCGGACTGGGGCGATGCGAGCCGCATCACGTTCAAGGCGCCGAGTTCGGGATAGGTCGCAAGGAACAGCGCCGGCAGGATGGCGAAGTACTTTGCGACGTCGTTGGCGATCGAGAAGGTCGTCAGCGAGCCGCGCGTCATCAAGAGCTGCTTGCCGATCTCCACGATCTCGATGAGCTTGGTCGGACTGGAGTCGAGGTCGACCATGTTGCCCGCCTCGCGCGCCGCCTGCGTGCCGGTCTGCATGGCGACGCCGACATCGGCCTGGGCGAGCGCGGGGGCGTCGTTGGTGCCGTCGCCGCACATGGCGATGAGCCGGCCGCCGAACTGCTCCTTGCGGATGTAGCTCAGCTTGTCCTCGGGCGTCGCCTCGGCGAGGAAGTCGTCGACGCCTGCCTCCGAGGCGATCGCGGCGGCGGTGAGCGGGTTGTCGCCTGTCACCATGACCGTGCGGATGCCCATGGCGCGCAGCGCGGCGAAGCGCTCCTTGATGCCAGGCTTCACAATGTCCTTCAGTTGGACGACGCCGAGCAGCCTGCCGCGGTCAGCGACCGCAAGCGGCGTGCCGCCCGACGTGGCGACCCGTTCGACCGCCTGGCGGAACTCCTGCGGCGTGTTGTCGATCGTAATCTTCAGGTAACGCAGAATCGAATCGATGGCGCCTTTGCGGATGGAGCGGGCGCCGACATCGACGCCGGAAATACGGGTCTGGGCGGCGAAGGGCACGACTTTGGTTTCGGCGGGATCGAAGCCGGGTTCCGGCAGACCGAATTCGCCCTTGGCGAGCGCCACGATGGATCGGCCCTCCGGCGTTTCGTCGGCGAGGCTCGAGGCAAGCGCGGCGGCGGCAAGGGACTTCGGTCTGACCCCCCGACCGGCAGGAACTCTGTCGCCATGCGGTTGCCGAAGGTAATCGTGCCCGTCTTGTCGAGGAGCAGGGTATCGACGTCGCCCGCCGCCTCGACGGCGCGGCCCGACGTGGCGATGACGTTGAAGCGGATCAGCCGGTCCATGCCGGCGATGCCGATAGCTGACAAGAGGCCGCCGATGGTCGTCGGAATGAGGCAGACCAGGAGGGCGATGAGCACGGTCGCCGACAACTGCGTCCCGGAGTACTTGGCGATCGGCCAGAGCGTCACACAGACGATCAGGAAAATCAGGGTCAGGCCGGAGAGCAGGATCGACAGCGCCAGTTCGTTTGGCGTCTTCTGCCGCTCCGCGCCTTCGACCAGCGCTATCATCCGATCGATGAAGGTCGAGCCTGGCGCGGCCGTGATCCTCACCTTGATGAAGTCGGAGAGAACCGTCGTTCCGCCAGTGACTGCCGAACGATCGCCTCCGGCCTCGCGAATGACCGGCGCGGATTCGCCGGTGATCGCTGATTCGTTGACCGAAGCGACACCTTCGAGAATCTCGCCATCGCTGGGAATGATATCGCCGGCCTCGACCAGAACGACATCGTGCAGCTTGAGGTCGAGCGCGTTCACGGTCTGAACCGGGCCGTTCAGGTTGTCGGGATCGACGTAGCGCCTGGCCGGCGTGTCGGTGCGCGTCTTGCGCAACGCATCGGCCTGAGCCTTGCCGCGCCCCTCGGCGACCGCCTCGGCAAAATTGGCGAACAGCACCGTGAACCAGAGCCACGCGGCGATCTGACCGGAGAACGCGGCCTGCCCGTTGTGAGCGAAAATGTCGCGCACGAACAGGACGGTGACGACCGCCGAGACGACCTCGGTCACGAAGATAACTGGGTTCTTGGCGAGAGCCCGGGGATCGAGCTTGCGCACGGCGTCGATTGCCGCTGCGGCGATGATCCGAGTGTCGAACAGGCTCTGCGGTTTCGGCTTGTGGGAAGACATGAGAACCGCGCCCTTCCGATCAGTACGTTTTGCCGGCGAGCATCAGGTAGTGCTCGACGACCGGCCCAAGCGACAGGGCGGGGAAGTATTGCAGCAGGTAGAGAATGACGATGACACAGATGAGCAAGCCGACGAACAGCGGGCCGTCGGTCGGGAAGGTGCCGGCCGAGGCCGGGATCTTCTTTTTCGCGGCGAGCGAACCGGCCAGCGCCAGCACAGGTACGACATAGGCGAATCGGCCGAGCAGCATGGCAAGGCCGCCAGTCGTGTTGAACCAGAGCGTATTGCCGGTGATCCCGGCGAAGGCGGAACCGTTGTTGGCGTTGCTCGAGGCGAAGAGATAGATGATCTCGGACAGGCCATGCGGACCAGCGTTGTTGAGGCTGTCGAGGGCCGTCTGCAGCAGCACCGAGGCGCCGACGAAGCCCAGCACGACCAGCGGATAGATGAGCACCGCCAGCATCGCGAGCTTCATCTCGCGCACCTCGATCTTCTTGCCGAGATATTCCGGCGTGCGGCCGACCATGAGACCTGCGATGAACACGGCGACGATCGCGACGACGAGGAATCCGATAAAGCCCCGCGCCCACCCCGCCCGGCCAGATGCAGCCGGCGAGCAGATTGAACATCGGCACGAGGCCGCCCAGCGGCGTGTAGGAGTCGAACATGGAGTTGACCGCGCCCGTGCTGGTGCCGCTCGTGCCGGTGGTGAAAAGCGCCGACATCGCCTGGCCGAAGCGCACTTCCTTGCCCTCGAAATTGCCGAGATGCGGATCGACGCCGAGCGCCGCGAGGATCGGATTCCCGGCGGCCTCGGACCAGTAGACGACGAGGATCCCGAACAGGAGAAAGACAGCCATCGCTGAGAAAATAGCCCAACCCTGCCGGATCGCGCCGACCACGCGGCCAAAGGCCAGGACCGAGGCGATCGGAATGAGAAGCAGTGCCCAGATCTCGATGAGGTTGGTCCAGGCATTGGGGTTCTCGAATGGATGGGCGGAGTTGGCGTTGAAGAAGCCGCCGCCGTTCGTGCCGAGTTCCTTGATGATCTCCTGGCTCGCAACGGGCCCGATCGAGATCGTCTGCTTGGCTCCCTCGAGCGTTGTCGCGTCGACCGCGCCCACAAGCGTCTGCGGCACGCCGAGCCCCACCAGCGCAAAGGCCAGCACGAAGGCTGCCGGCAGGAGGAGGTAAAGCGTGATCCGGGTAACGTCGACCCAGAAGTTGCCGACCGTCTGGGCGGACGAGCGCACGAAACCGCGCGCGAGCGCAAAGGCCATAGCCAGGCCCGTCGCGGCCGAAAGAAAGTTGTGCGCCGTGAGGCCGAGCATCTGGGTGAGATAACTCATCGTCGTCTCGCCGCTGTAGTTCTGCCAGTTCGTATTGGTGATGAAACTAGTCGAAGTGTTGAAGGCGAGGTCGGGCGCGACAGCGTCGAAGCCACGCGGATTCAGCGGCAGCACGTTTTGCAGGCGCTGCAGGGCGTAAAGGGACAAGAAGCCGGCGATGGAGAAGAAAATCATCGCGATCGTATAGCCCAGCCAATCCTGCTCCCTCGCCGGGTCGACGCCCGCCAAGCGGTAAAACCCGCGTTCAACAGGGCCAACGACCGGCGTCAGAAACGTCCTGTCGCCCGAGAACACTCGGGCGATGAAAGCGCTGAGCGGCACGGAGCACGCCACAACAAGGGCAAGCGCCAATGCAATTTGGGACCAGCCGGCAAATGTCATCTCAAAGACCTCGGACTTAGAATTTTTCGGGTCGGATCAGGGTATAGAGAAGGTAGAGGCCAAGCAGCACAGCCACCGTCAGCTCGATGATCGGCTCGGACATGGTCCGCCTCCTAGAGTTGTCGCAGGCCGCCTGCGTAGAGCGCCATCAAACCGATGACCCCAATTCCGAGCGCTACGAATGCGAAATCGAGCATGAATCGCCTCCTTCGGCGACAGCGTCGTATCCCGCATGGGCGTAAGGTTTCGATTTCGTTTGCCGGACCGCCGCATAAGGATTTCATAAAGCCGTCGAAGGCCGTTAACATGCCGTCGGGCCGAAGCGCGGCGCGGGGCCGATTTTGGCCTTGCAAGACAAACGATTTGCGTTCGCTTAATGATTCTGCGGTTAGCAAATTCATCGAAACCGCCGTATAGCGTCGCGCCGGAACGTCCGCGGCGCGCGGCCGAATTCCTGCGCCCGCCCCTGGCGCTTGCGGGAACCGTCCTCGCGCCATCACCGTAACGGCGAAATTCGAGGACTCTCCTCGAGGTCCGCCGAAGTTTAGAGTTCGCGCCGGCCGAAGCGATCGAGTCGCATGGGCGGGCTCAATCTGGGAGAATACCCTTGCTGCATGTTTCAGGACGTACGAACGGACGGTGGCGGGTCGCCGCGACGATTGTGGCCTTGGCCGCTGCGATCGCGCTCGCCGGATGCGGAAAAAAGCGCGAGTCCCAGGCGTTCACCGGGCAGGTCATTGCCCACGTGGGCCCAGACGACGTCACCCAGCAGGAACTCGACAACGAGTTCCGGCTCGCCAATATTGCGCCTGACAAGCGAACCGACGCCGTGACCAAGGCGCTGCTGACCCGCATCCTCGAGCGGAAATATCTCGTCCAGCAGGCGATGGCCGCCAAACTCGATCGAGAGCCGACCGTCCATCTCGACCTCCTGCGCTCTCGCGAGCAGATCCTCGCCGGGGCCTTTGTCCAGCGGAACCTCGGTTCCAAGGTCACCTCCATCGCAAACAACGAGATCGACAATTACATTCATGGTCATCCAGACCAGTTCGACAAGCGCCAGATTTTCAACATCGAACAAATCACGTTTCCGCCAGTCAAGGACATGGAGGCGCTCTCGGCGGCGACAAAGGAATTCAAGACGATCGATCAGGTCGAAAATAAATTGAACGAGCTCGGTATCAAGTACAGTCGCGGACCCGGCGCGCTCGACGGAGCGACGATGCCGTCCCAGATGCTCAAGGCGCTGCAAGCCAGAAAGCAGGACGACGTGTTCTTTATCCGCTCGCGGAACAACGCGAGTTTCTTCAAGGTGACCTCGGTCGACGATAAGCCCTTGACCGGCGAGGAGGCGCAGCAACTCGCCAAGCGAGAGCTGGCCTCCGGCCTCGCCAAGAAGGAGGCGGAGAACACCTCCAAGGCCGCTGTCGGCGAAGCCAAATTCGAAGGCGACTACGGCCGGATCATGACCGCCGCTCCGGCCGCGCCCGCGGCCGAGGGCGAAGCGGCCCCCGCCGAGACGCCGAGCGTCGAGAAGCCGGGTGAGGCGCCGCAGAAAGAAGAACCCAAGAAGTGAGCGTTGTCTGACGACGCGAGACAAGACAAACAGCGGCCTGCCCGAGCCGCATGTCAGCAGATGCGGGGGAGTTGCTCGCCGGCAAGCCAGTCGACGATCCTTCCCCCGCCGAAGGCGGTGCGCATTTCCACAAAACAGTTTTGGTCCTCGACTGCGCGGCCGATGATGCACGATTGCGCGCCAAGCGGATGAGCCCGCATGGCGGCGAACAGCGCGTCGGCGAATTCCGGCGCGACGATCGCCACCAGCTTGCCTTCGTTGGCGACATTGAGAGGATCGAGGCCGAGAAACTCGCAGGCCGCAGCCACCTCGGCGCGCACTGGAATCGCATCCTCCTCGATGGAAAAACCAACGGCGGACTGATTGGCGAGCTCGTTGAGCGTCGCCGCAAGTCCGCCCCGGGTCGGATCCCGCATGGCTCGCAGGCCGGGGCCCGCCGCCGCCGTCATAGCGGCCACGAGACCGTGCAGCGCCGCGGTGTCCGACAAGATCTCGGTCTCGAATTCGAGATTTTCGCGCTTCGACATGACCGCGACGCCGTGGTCGCCGATGGTTCCCGAGACGATCGCGATGTCGCCTGGACGCACGCGATCGCCCGACAGGACGAGCCCCGGCGGCGCCACGCCGATGCCCGCGGTAGAGACGAACACCTTGTCCGCCTTGCCGCGCTCGACGACCTTCGTGTCGCCGGTGACGATCGGCACGCCTGCGACGCGCGACGCCTCGCCCATGCTCGTTGCAACTCGCTGGAGATCGGCGAGCGGCAGGCCTTCCTCTATCACGAAGCTTGCCGACAGATAGAGCGGGCGCGCGCCCGCCATCGCGATGTCGTTGATCGTCCCGTTAACGGCCAACGCGCCGATGTCGCCGCCGGGGAAGAAGATCGGAGACACGACATAGGCGTCTGTCGTCATCACCATACGTCCAGCGGCGATGTCGAAGGCCGCCTGATCGTTGCCGGCGCGCAGCCAATCGTTGTCAAAGGCGGCGAGGAAAATATCCTCGATCAGGCGCCCCATGGCCCTGCCGCCCGCGCCGTGCGACAGATCAACTCGTCCGTTCCGGAGATCGAGTTTGCGGCGGATCGGCTTGTCGCGGCTCACGCGGCTTCTCTTGGCGAGGCGGCCCGAGCCCGCTCGCGGAAGCGGCCGTAAGTCCAATGCGCGGCGCAGGCGCCCTCGGGCGAAACCATGCACGAACCCATCGGCGTGTCGGGCGTACAGACGGTCCCGAACAGCCGGCATTCGCGCGGCTCCTTCGCCCCGCGCAGGATCGCGCCGCATTCACAGGCGGGATTGTCCTCGGCCGGACGGGCTGCGAGGCTGAAGCGTGTCTCGGCGTCGAAAGTCTCGAACTCGGGCCGCAGCTTCAGCGCACTTCGAGGCAAAAAGCCCAGGCCGCGCCACTCAAACAACTCACGGGTCTCGAATACCGCGGCAACTTCCGCCTGCGCCTTGAGGTTGCCGAGCCAAGTCACTGCCCGAATGTACTGGTTCTCCACCTCGGCGCGGCCGTCGTTGAGTTGTCGCACGAGCATCAGGATCGCCTGGGCGACATCGAGCGGCTCAAAGCCGGCGATCACAACCGGCTTGCCGTGGTCGCGGGCGAACGGTTCGTAAGGCTGCGTGCCGATCACGGTGCTGACGTGCGCGGGGCCGATGAAGCCGTCGATCAGGACCGGCGTTCCGCCATCTTCGCCCGGACCATCGAGGATGGCGCGCATTGCGGGCGGCGTCATGACGTGGTTGCAGAGGATGGAAAAGTTCGTCAGGCCCTTCTTTTCCGCGGCGCGAACGGCAAGCGCCGTCGGAGGCGTGGTGGTCTCGAAGCCGATGGCGAAAAACACGACCTCACGGGCCGGCTCAGCCTCGGCGATCCGGATCGCGTCCAGCGTCGAATACACCATGCGGATGTCGGCGCCTTCGGCCTTCGCCTTCATGAGGCTCGCGCCGCCGGAGCCCGGCACCCGCATTAGGTCGCCGTAGGCGCATAAGGTCACGTCCGACCGGTGAGCGCAAGCGATCGCCATGTCGACTCGCGCCATCGGAAGGACGCACACGGGACAACCCGGTCCGTGGATCAGTCGCACGTTCGGCGGCAGGAGATCCTCAAGTCCGTAGCGGGAGATCGCGTGCGTATGACCGCCGCAGAACTCCATCAGTCGGTAGGTCCAGCCGGGCGCCGCCTCCCCGGAAATCTGCGCCGCGAGCGACCGGGCCAGCGCGCCGTCCCGATATTCGTCGACGTATTTCATGAGGGGGCTCCGACTCCGACGGCGTTCAGGAGTTCGAGCGTTTTGCGCGCTTCCTCCTGATCGATCTTGGCGAGGGCGTAGCCGACATGCAGGACGACATAATCGCCGACCTTGACGTCGTCGATCAGGGCCGTCGACACGACCTTCAGCACGCCGTCGAGGCTCACCTTCGCCATATCATCGGGCAGCACTTCACGCACTTCAACAGGAATTGCGAGGCACATCGTCAGTTCTCCAACCAGGCGCCGCCGGCTTGGGCTAGAGCGCGGGCAAACGCCGCCTGTCCAAACGACACGCCGCCGTCGTTAACCGGCGCCTGGCGCGGCAACGCCGGATCGAGTCCCGCCACGGTGAGCGCTGCGACGAGCCCTTCGGCCAGCACGCGGTTGGCCAGGCACCCACCTCCGAGCGCGACCCGTCGAATTCCGCTGCTGCGCGCCGCCTCGCCGATCCATTCTGCGAGCCCGGCGATGAGAGTGCCGTGAAACGCCTCGGCGGCTTCTCGGCCCCGGATCCGATTATCGAGCATGGACCTCATCAGCGGCGCGAGGTCAAGCCGTCCGTCGACGACAATCCAACCGCCTGGAAGGACGCGAGGCGTTTCGACCAACGCTTCGAGTTCCATTGCCGCCTGTCCTTCGTAGTGCTGCACCAAGCGTACGCCCGCCAGTGCGGCCGCGGCGTCGAACAGGCGCCCGCAACTCGTCGTTCGGTCGAACCGCGCCCCGCGGCGCATCGCGTCGGCAAGCCTCGCAGCGCCCGGCGTGTCGGGAAAGACGAGCGCCGCGTCCTCCAGTCGACAGATCCGGTCAAGCATCGCCACGCCCATTCGCCAGGGCTCGCGGGCGGCTTTGTCACCGCCCGCCAAAGCAAGCGGTTCGAGCGAGCCGACCCGCCCCCAGCGCGCGCCATCGAGCGCAATCAACTCGCCGCCCCAGGACGCGCCGTCGGCGCCGAAACCTTGTCCGTCTAGCGCCACGCCGAGCAGCGGCCCGCTCCAACGCGCTTCAGCGGCGACCGCTGCGACGTGGGCCACATGGTGCTGGACCGCAACGACTGGAAGACCCGACGCCTCCGCCGATCGGGTGGAAATGAAATCGGGATGAAGGTCGCAAACCGCACATTCCGGCTCGACTTCAAGAATGCCGAGGAGATGCAGGATGGTCTCGTCACGAAAACGTATGGTTTCGCGGTCGTCGAGATCGCCGATGTGCTGCGAAACGAAAGCCTCGCGACCGCGTGTGATGGTGATCGTATTCTTCAGATCCGCGCCGGCGGCGATGACATTCGGCCCGTCGGCGCCGAGGTCGATCGGGTCGGGAACGAAGCCGCGAGCGCGCCTCAGATAGGCCGGCGCGCCGTTTAGAATTCGAGCCACCGAGTCGTCGGCCCTGACGACAATCGCCCGCCCGTGGGTCACGATCAGGTCAGCGACCCCTCGAAGCCGCTTTTCCGCGTCCTCGTCGGACGCGACCAGCGGCTCGCCTCCGAGATTGGCGCTTGTCGCTACGAGCGCGAGGTCGGACGGCTGATCGCGCCACAATCGAAAGTCGGGAGAGCCGGCGAGTGCGTGCAGCACGAGCCAGTGCAGCGGAGTATAGGCGAGCATCAGCCCAATGTCCGCGAGGTTTGGCGCAACGTTCGGGGCGAGCAGACCAAGGCTCCGCGCCAGCACGATAGGACGAGAGCGCTCGGAAAGAAGGACACGCTCGGCCGGACCGAGTTCGGCAAGACGCTCCGCGCTGGCCAGATTCGTGACCATCACCGCAAACGGCTTGGCGTCGCGCTCTTTTCGCCGACGCAAGGTCTCGACCGCGCGTTCGTTGTGCGCGTCGCACAGGAGGTGAAAGCCCCCGAGCCCCTTGAGCGCGACGATCTTCCCCTCGCGCAACGCCGCAGCGGCCTCCCTGACCGGCCAGTTGAGCTTCGGCCCGCAATCCTGGCAGGCGATCGGCTCGGCGTGGAAGCGGCGGTTCGTCGGATCGGCGTAGTCGCGCGCGCACGCCTCGCACATCGGGAACGGCGCCATCGAGGTCTGCGCCCGGTCGTACGGGAGGGCCCGCGTCAGTGAATAGCGTGGCCCGCAATGGGTGCAGGTGATCAGCGGGTAGCCGAAAAAGCGGCTGGCCGGATCGAACAGCTCGTCAAGACAGGCTTCGCAAATCGCAGCGTCGGCGCCGATACGGGTGGACGTTCGGCCAGAGCGGCTCGTGTCGATCGCAAAGGCTTCGCCGCCCAGTGGCGCGATCCCATCAACTTCGATCGAACTCGATTCGAGCAAGCGGCGGCGGCGCCGTCTCAAGTTCGGTCAGGAACGCCTGCGCCATCGGCCCCTCGATTTCGATCAGCACCCCCTCGCCGTCGTTCCGCACGAAGCCGCTCAGATGAAGTCGCCCGGCGAGATCGTAGGCGAACGGCCGGAATCCGACCCCCTGCACAACGCCTCGGACGCGCAGCCGCAGACGCCGGTCACCCGCGCGCAGAGTCGAACCCGGAGCGTCCACGCCGCTCAGGCCCGGCCTATCGACGCGGCGTGACGGACGGCGTTGGCCTCGATCCAGGCAGCGAAGGCCGCGACCCCCTTCCCGGTTCGCGCCGAAACGGTCAGTGTCTGGAGATTCGGGTTGACCCTGAGTGCGTTGGCCAGACACAGGTCGATGTCGAAATCGAGATGCGGCAGGAGATCCGCCTTGTTGAGCAGCAATAGGTCGGCGGTTGCAAACATGTCCGGGTATTTGAGCGGCTTGTCCTCGCCTTCGGTCACGGACAGAACGACGACCCGCCTGGCCTCCCCGAGGTCGAAAGCGGCCGGGCAGACGAGGTTGCCGACATTTTCGATGAAGAGCGCGGCGCCGTCCGGAGGGTCCAGCGTCTCAAGCGCATGGCCGACCATATGCGCGTCGAGGTGACAACCCTTGCCAGTGTTGATCTGGATCGCGGGTGCGCCCGTCGCTCGGATCCGCTCGGCGTCGTTAGACGTCTGCTGGTCGCCTTCGATCACCGTGACCGGTAGCCGGCCGTTCAGCGCCTCGATCGACTTGACGAGCAGGCTCGTCTTCCCCGACCCGGGGCTCGACACGACGTTGAGGACGAACAGCCGTCGGGCGGCGAAGGCGCCCCGGTTTTCCTGGGCGAACGCGTCATTCTTGGACAGGATGTCTTGTTCGATCCTGATCAACCGCTCCGCGCTCGCGCCTGCCGCCGCCGGGGGTCTGTCGTTCTGCACGTCGCGATGATCGCGCCCGCTGCAGTCGTCGCTCTCGCCGAAGTCATGAGGATGCGCGTGCGGATGACCATGCGGCCCGGTCCCGTCGCCGTGGTCGTGGACCAACCCTTGATGTTGACCGTGTGGCTCAATACCCTCGGCCCGAACCTTGTCGAGCACGACTTCGGTTCGGCCACATCCGCATACGCCGCACATCGGGGAGTCTCCCTGCGTAAGACCGCCGCCGCGGCTTCGATTGCAGCCGGGCCTTGTCAAACCCGATCAATCATATAGCGGCTGTCTTCGGCTTTCCAACCGGCAGCGGCCCGCCGCGGGGCGGAATGACCGCGGCGCGAGGTCGCAGGGGTGTGGGCCAACCCCCTATTCACCCGCCGAAGACCGAGGACGGTCGCGGCGTTCAACCGCCGATTGAGGCGAACCGCCTCCCGCCGGCCCCTCGATCGCGACGTCAGCTTGCGGTCAGCAATCCGCGACGGCGGCGGGCGCCAAGAGCGGCCCGACGCTTGGACGCCTCGATGACTCCGAGCATTGGCGCCGACGTGACGATGTTGAAATCCGATGGAAAGCGAACGCGTCGGTCGGTCGCTTCGGCGATGAGCGCGAGGATCATGCCGAGGACAAGGCCGCCGGCGATCGCCGCCGGTATGACGATCAACTTCTTCGGAAACGCTGGCGCGATCGGCGCCACAGCTTTGTCCAGCACGGCGATGTCGGCAAACGTCAGCTTGCTTTGCAGTCGCGCCTGCGCCGCAGCGCGCTCGCGCGAATTCAGTTCTTCGATCTTGAAAGCGAGGTCTCGTTGAAGATCGCCAAGACGGTCGCGTTGCGACTGCGCGGATATCAACGTCTTCTGAGCCCGAGCCTGCGCGACCTCAAGCGACGCGATCTGGCTCTGCACGGCGACGATTTTCTCCTTCAGATGCTCTTTCGATTTTTCCACAGCGTCAGAGAGTTGCTTGCGCAACGTGGCAAGATTTGAAGACGCGGCGACCAGCTTGGGATTGTTTGCGCCGAGTGAATTCTTGACGGCTTCGATTTCCGCCTGGGAAGTTGATATTCTCTCCTTGAGCGAGTTGATCAGTTGCAGATCAGTGTCGGCGGGATCGCTCGCCAGGTCAGTGGACCCCGAGTTCAGCCGACTCTGAAGCGACATCAACGCGTTGCGAGCGGCGGCCAAATCATTTGTCACGGCTGAAAGCGCTGCGGATTCCGAGTTGCCTCCCACGGCGTTCGGCGCCACCACGTTGGTTCGGGCTTGGAACTGCTCGAGCGCACTTCGTGACGCTTGGAGTTCCTTGCGCAAATCGTCAAGTTGCGGCGAAAACCAGCGCGCCGTCTGCTCGCCGGCGGCAGCCTTCATGGCGATGGACGCGTCGATTGTCGCGGCCAAAAAGGCGTTTGCAATCAGAGCGGCTTGGTTTGGATCGGATGCCTTGTATTTGATTGTTAAAACGTTTGTCCCAAGCTCGAATCTGGGCTCGACGTGTCCAAGAATTGTCTCCGCCATCCAGTTTTCAATGCTTTCGCGTCCGAATGAGCTCGAGTTGCGGAAGTCCGCCTGGACAGCCGGATTGGCGGTCATATTGAGCCGATTGATGACGTCCAGGGCGACCCGATCGCTTTGCACAAGTTGGATCAGGTTGCCTTGGATCAGCATAGTTGGCGCATTTCCGACGGCATCTGTCAGGGGGTTGACGCTTCCAGGATCGATGCTGGCGGTCGCGGTGGCGTCGTAGCGCGGCGGGACGAACAGCAACACGCCGACTGCGACAATGAGCGCGAAAACGAACGTCAGCGCCACGATCCAGCCGCGTCGCCACAGGATATAAAAAACCTGACTGAAGGACACGAGCGAACTCCTCTTCAATTCCATTCGCCTGACGAGCGGCCTGCTTTCCCGCAAGGAGCCGGCCAGCCGGAATTGTCAACCGCTTTCACCCGGTTACCGCTGCCGCGCAACTGGCCATGCTCACGGCGGTCCGTCACGCTACGTCTGTGGGCGCGCGCGCTGAGGCACAGTCCTTTGGGTTGCCGTCCAGTTGCATATACAGCAGAGGGCGGGAAGGTCCATCGGATTCTCGGCGAACCCGGAAAGATGGTGTACATTCCGGCCCGACCAGGGCGATTCGGCGGGCCGCTTCCGAACCTGACAAAGGTTCGCTGGGATTATCAGAAGCCCTCTTCCCAGGGTGCTCTTGGTCTCCTATATTCGGTGTGCGTCCGCAAGGCGCTATGGCGATAAATAGGTCATCGAAATAAGCCTTTCGGACCCGGGGGCGGTACCCGGCGCCTCCACCAAAGCCCGTCGAGAAGCCGAATTGCGGGCTTCGGCGGGGGCGAAATAGGTTCGACGGGGGGTGTAAAGGATGATGCTTTTGCCCGGCATGATACCGCCGTTATCGGGTCAAACCTTATAGTTGCCAACGACAACTATGCTCCGGTGGCCCTCGCCGCGTAATGCGGTGCTGGTACTGGGAATTCAAGTCCTAGGGGTTTGCACCTCTAGGCGGGGTTCGGAGGCACCTGGCAACAGAAGCCTCCACTTCATTTTTCCGATCAGCCGCCGCGTTGATGATGCGTGTCTGGGTGGGTGGGCGAGAAGCGATTGCAACCGTCCGGAGGCTCGGATAAGTCTGGGATGGAAGCGGGCATCTGAGCATGTCGACCGATCTCATCCGTTATGATCTTCTCGTCCAGGATGCCCTGCGCTCGGTTGTGCGACGCGTATTGGCCGACACCTCGAGGTCGGGCCTACCCGGTGATCATCATTTCAACATCGCGTTCAAAACCCAGGCCCCCGGCGTCATTGTGCCGTCGACGATCAAGGCCCGCTTCCCGGACGAGATGTCGATTATCCTTCAGCATGAGTTCTGGGATCTCGCAGTGACCCAGGACGCCTTTGAGGTTAGTCTGAACTTCTCTCGCAGGCCGGAGCGGCTGACCGTGCCGTTCGACGCGATCACCGGCTTTACCGATCCATCTGTGCCGTTCGGCTTCAAGCTAGAGCCGCGCTCGCCCGGCGAGTGGGTGGCCGAGCCCGCGTCTTCCGCTCAACGCGAACCGAAGCCTGCGCCCGTGCCCGCGGCAAAGCCAGAACGCGCGCCGGCAGGCGGCGCCAGCAAGGATACGACGTTGGAGAAGGGAACGGAGGCCTTGGGAGTGGCCAAGGTCGTGTCGATCGACGCGTTTCGCAAAAAATAGACGAGAAGCGGGGCGACTGAACATGGGCGATCTTGTCAATCTGCGTCAGGCGCGCAAGCGTCGGAAACGCGAGAGGGACGCCGTCGCCGCCGCCCGCAATCGTGCTGCTCAGGGCGTGGTCAAGGTCGAGCGCCGGTTGATCGAGGCCGAACGCGCGAAAGCCGAGCGCGTTCTCGATGCCCACCGGATCGATCGGTCCGATGGCGAATGAGCGGGTCCGCACGGGTCGTCAAGCGTTCCCTCGCCGTCGCCGGCCACCGCACCAGCGTTTCGTTGGAGGACGCGTTCTGGGCGCGCCTCCAGGCGATTGCAAGCAGCCGGCGAGTCTCGGTCAATAATCTCGCCGCAGAGGTGGACGCCGCGCGCGGCGAGGCCAACCTGTCGTCTGCGCTCAGGGTGTTCGTGCTCGAAACGGTCGCGCTGGACCTTAAACTGCGTGACACACGAGACTTCTTCGACTTCCCACCCCCGACCGCAAGTCGTGAATCCGTCGACCTAATAGAGTTCCGCCGGCGGTCGGAGTTCACAGGCTGACTTGATTGCAGGGCCGGCGGCGGCTTGGGCCTCGGCGGAGGTCGCGGCGCAGCGGGCGACGAGCGGTCAGAATTGTCTTCCCCATCCGGCGATGAGTCGGCGCCGGACGGCTCTTCCGGCGTTGCCGCAGCTTTCTCGGCGGCGGCCTTCTCCGCTGCGGCCTTTTCAGCCGCTGCCTTTTCCGCAGCGCAGCCGTTCCTTTTCTCGTTGCTCGGCCAGATGCTGGGAAAGGCCCTTCAAACGCTCTTGCTCTGCGCGCCAGTCCTCGATTTCCTCCTTCCGCCGATCAAGAAGTCGCTCCCCTCTCAGTCGCCGGTTGAAGAACGCCCGCTCGCGGATGTCCGCCTCGAGATTTGCGATCCGGTCCGATTCGCGGGCGATCGCCTGCGTCGCGAGCCCGGCTGCGAGGCCCGCCACGTCGATCCGGCGCTTCGGTGCGTCAAGTGCGTCATCGACCGTCGCCAGCGCGCTCGGCGCCGGCCCGGACCAAAATTTGAGGCCCGTCGCAGGAGCAGTCAGCTGCAGCCGGGTCTTGAGGGTCGGATGCGCAAGGTCGACGCTTGCGGTCAACGCGGCCTCGGCGCCCAGCTGGGTGATCGCGATAGGACCGAACTTCAGCATCCCCGCGCTCAGCGCCACCGGCGTCGGCCCATCGGGAATAGCGAGTGCGCCCTCGTCGAGGTCGGCCCCGAGTTGGAAGGCGATGTTCGTCTCGTCGATCCGGGCGTCCGGCGCTTGCGCCGCGGCGACCACGCGCCCGAGCGCGGCCGGATCGCTCCGTGCCAGCGAGGCCCCGACGAAGTCAGCTGTTCCGCCGCCTGCGAGCCCCCGGATCAGCGCAGCGACGCTTCCGCCTGTCGAGGCGAATTCCAGACGAGCGCCGATGCGGCCGGAAAAGCCTACGCGCTTAAGGGGAGCAGGCTCGACGCTGACGACGCCCGCGAGCGTCGCGATCTCGCCGCTGCGCCTCAAGGTCGCGCGGCCGGTGGCGGCGGCGCCGACGAGCTGCATGGTGACGTCGTCGAGATCGACTCTCCCCTTGTCGAGCCGCAGATTGGCCGAGAAACTCTGAGCGGCGAGGCCGTCCGTGACGGCCAGCGCGCCGACATTCACTCGCAACGCAGCCGGGGGAAGGATGAGCGGAGGCGCCGCGAACTTGGCTTCCGACCAGACCCGTCCCGCGGCCGCCGGTTGAGCGGGCCCCAGCGCCAGGGTCGCAAAGTCGGCGAGCCGCAAGCGATCAAACGTCAATTCGCCGGTGAGCGTGGGCGGCGGGAGCGCCGTGGCGGTAGCCCCCGTACCGTTCACCGCCTCTTCGGCGCGGGACACATCGGAGTCTGTGGCTGCCTCGAGCCGCTCGGGCGGGCGCTCATAGACGAAGGCGCCCCGCGCCTGGACTCCTGCGACGGACGCGGCAAACCGTGACGCGTTCCAGCGGTCGCCGCGCAACGTGAGATCCGCCGACGCCTCGACGGGACCGATCGCGGCGCCAGTCGGCGAAAGGCCAAGGACTGCGGCGAGCGGCGCAACGTTTTCACCCGCCAGCTTGGCCGAACCAAATAGGCGCGCGTCATCGCCCTCGGCGGCGGGTGCATAGCGGCCGCGGCCCGAGAGCAAAACACCGCCGAGCGAAGCGGTGGCGTCGACGTCGAACCCCGACGCCCATCCGCCCGAGGCCTTGAGCTCCAGATGCCCCGCCGCCCCGCTCGAACCGGTCGCATGCCCGGCCACGGCCGGGCCAAGGCCGAGCTGCCGCATGAGCGCGACGGAATCGCCGGAATCGAGGACGAGCCCGAACGCTTCCCCGCCGCCTTTCGCCGCAGGCTCGAGACTGAGGGCCGCCCGCGTCTGGGCCAGCATCCCCGTCACCGTCAGAGTTCTCAGGTTCGGCGCATCCCCATTCGGGGGCCCGGCGCGGGCGGCAAAGACGACTGAAGCCGGCGACAGGAGTGGAGCGCGCGCCGCAAGCGCTCGACTCCAAGGCCCAGGAACTAGGCGCGACACGAGACCGGCGAAATCGGCCAGTCTGTCCGCATCCAGGCGTCCCGTCGCCGTCGCGCCATCCGGGCCCGCGGCCCCAGTCGCCTCGAACGCCGCGCCGCCGAGCCCGGCAAGCACAAGGCGATCGAGCGTCAGCCTCTGGCCCGTCCGTTCGAGCTTGAGAGCGAGCGAGGCGCCGTCGATCCGGTCCTCGCCAACATGGGCGACCGTAGAGCCTTGGCTTCGAGCGCGATTGAAAGATCATAGCCGTCAGCCAGAGACCGGGCGTCGTCGAGGCTCGGCAACGCCTCGATATCGAGGGAGTCCGCGGCGAGATCGCCATAGATTCTCTCCGGCCTCGGCTCCGACCGGCCGGGTGACCGCGAGCGCGCCGGTGAGGATCGACGGTCCGAGCGCGATCCTGAGATTCTTCCCGGAGAAGCCGACCGCCGCCGCTTCGATCGCGCCCGAGACGGAGAAATTCGCGGTCGGGAAGGATCGGGCGAGCGCCGAGGGCCACGCGTCGAGTTCCGGCGCGCCTTGGCCGGCCCACCGGGCGAGCGTCGCCACGTCGCCCGTCAGAAAATCGACCGCGCCGGTGAACTTGGCCGCCGCGCCGGTCTCGACCTCGCCCTCACCCCGAATGCGGCTCGCGCCCGGCAGACCGATGTCGAAGCGGGTCTTCAGCGGTTGCCCCGGCTTGGCCTCGAGGTTGCCCGCGAGGCCGGCGAGCGTACCGCCGCCGAGAATGGCGGACTCGACCGCGAGGCGCGCTTCGATCGTTCCCAGCCCCGTAGCGGCCAGCGCGGGAGCGAGCGCTGCCGCAAGGACGGTCGCAGCGCGGATCGGCGGAACGACGCCTTCGCCCTTCCGGCGCAAGAGCGCGTCGATGTTCGCCTGTTTCGCTTTCGCATCGATCGCGAGCCGAGTCGGGCCGCGCCAGGCCACGGTCGCCGAACCCTCGGCCCTGACCGCTCGTTCCTCCGAGCCCAGCTGGTACTCGGCGCGGGTCAGCGCCGCGCCATCGAGGTTCGCGACGAGACGACCGGCGGCGCGCCATGGAATCGGCCCGTCGCTCCCGTAAGCCGTGCCCGATAGCGTCGCCCCGCCGGCGACGCTCGGTCCTTTTGGTCCCGAGACCGCGACGATCCCGTCGATATCGAGCGTCGGCCAGAGCGGACCGGCCTTGACCGCGACGCGCACCGGCGCGCCTGCAGCCCCAGCCGTCTCGGAAGCGAGGCTAAAGACGATTGGGACGACGCCCGGGCCGGCGATCTGACCGGACAGATGATAGGGGCCGGCGAGGGTCGGCGCGTCGCCATCGAGTTCGACGCCCCGGATCGTCCATTCAGGTTCGCGGCCGTCGGCTGCGGCGATCCGAACCGTCCCGTCACGCACCGAGAACCGGTCGAATCCAATGGCGCGGGCCGGAGTCGACGACCCGGTTGGCAGCGCCAGGGCGCCGCCGGGCGTTCGGGTAAGCGTGAGGACGGGTCTCTCCAGGCGGACCTCGGTGAATCGGAATGCGCCGCTCGCGAGCTTGACCAGCGCAAGCTCGAACCGCGCGCCCGAAAACGTCAGGCTCGGCGCGCCCGGCCCTGCGGCGGCCGCCGACCCGGCGCCGACCTCGAGGTAGGGGGTGGGCAGCAGTCGCAAGGTCACGGGACCCCTCAGGTCGACGCGACCGCCGGTCAGGGCTTCGAGGCGCTCGGCGATTTCGCCGCGGTGCGCCGACCAGTCGACGACGTAGGGGACGATCAGCGCCGTCGTCAAAAGCGTGACGAGGGCGACCGCGAGGATGGTCAGGAGAACGCGCACAGATGAACGAACATGGTTTCGCCCCCGGGAGCCGCGAGGGAGCGCGACGACCATCGCACCGCAAAATGGCGCGAAATTATGACGAGGGCAACGTCCGGAGCGGCGGAGAGGCGTCCAGGGGACAAGCCGGCGCCGCTGGTCATAGCCCAAATCCGGCCGAGGCCCTGGCGGGGCCCCGAGGGCAGCGGTTCGGCGCGTTTTCGAGACGGGCGAACCGGATCAATGGGTTACGCGCGGATTCGTGCGATTCTCGGCGCCTGGCGGCGAGGCAAAAGCCGCATTTTTGCCATAATTATCTAACAATAATATGCAGTATAAACAACGATTTCAGCGACTTACCGCCCAGCCATCGGGCCGGGCCGCAAATTTCGCGACCACGCCGGGCCGCGTCGCGTCCTCGATTTGCTCGGCCGGCGCCCGGGCGAGGGCGGCGGTCGCCGGGCCGCTCCTGTGCAGGCCGTCGCGCAGCGACAGCCCGGCGCCGGGCTCGCGCCGCCGCGACGCCGCTCTCGATCGGCGGCGCGGAACAGCGCCTCGTCCACGCCGGCGATGGCGGCGCCGACGCCGTGCGCAACTCCCGGATGGAAAGACGCCATCAACCCGAGGCGGCCGCGGCGTCCGTCGCGGCGATCGTCGGAGCGTCCCAAGGCCGAACGGCGCGGCCGGCTCGACCTCTGCGCATTATCGCTTCGAAACAGGCGGACGCCTGCGATCGTTTTGCGCCGCAGCGTGGATCAGCGCGGCTGTTTGAGCCATTGTCGCGGCGTTCTCGGCCTTGTACCGGACCCATTCGTCACTGGGGTGATCGCTGTTGAACGATACGACCGAGAAGTCGGCGTCGGGACCGGGCCGAACGGGGACCGAGTAGCCGTTTCGGCCCACGCCATGCTTGGCTGCGTCCTCGAAAAATTGCCCGACCGCCGGATCGTCCGTCATCAGATCCTGCCAGTCGAAGGGCTCGACCGCCGTCTTGCCGTGGAGGAGGACGGGATCGATGGACGCATATTGCTTGAGAAAATATCGCGCTTGCCAGCGAAACGGGTAGGTCGACTTGACGGTCAGGACGTTGGACCCGGATTTCCTGTTAGAACCAAAACGTACGTAGGACAGATTCGATACGCCGATGTCCTTGGCGATGGAACGGAAGGCGGTTTCGAGGTCCTTCGCGCTGCGAATGATTTCGGCGAACCGCACGACCGGAGGGTCGGAAGAAGGATCTGACATTGGCGCCCGCTACCCGCCTTTTCCGTCGAGAGAGAGTGTTTGGGCGAGAGGGGACTGATTGTCGAGAAAAAACGGCGGACCCCGACGGCGCGGCGCGGTCCCGGACCCCGCTCATCTCAAGCCGAGAGCCGAGCCAGGCCCGGCTGGTTTACCCGGGCGATGAGGGTCGTCGCCTCGCTTTCAGGAACGGGCCTGCCAAACAGGTAGCCCTGGGCTTCGGCGATCCTCAGGAGTCGGATCGTGTTCAGTTGCGCGACGGTTTCGACGCCTTCGGCGATCACGGGTTTGTGGAGGCGGCGGCCCAGGTCCGCGATGGACTCGACGAGATCCCACGACGACTGCTTGCTGCCGAGATCCAGCGTAAACGTACGGTCGATTTTGATGCGGTCGAACGGGTAGCTGTGGAGATGGCCGAAGTTGGAGTACCCCGTGCCGAAATCGTCCAGGGAAACCTGGATGCCGCGGGTTCGGAGACAGGCGAGCGTATTGCGGACGCCGACACGATCGTCGAACAGGGTCAATTCCGTGATCTCGAGAATGAGGCGATGGGGCTCCAGCCCCGAGACGAAAAGAGCGTCCGTGATCGTCGTCTCGAGATTTTGCTCGCGAAACTGAACGGGCGACAGATTGACCGAGACGGCGATGCCGTCCGGCCAGCCTGCGCAAGCGGCGCAGGCGAGGCGCAGGATCATGGCGCCGACCTCATGGATCAATCCCGTCTCTTCAAGCAGCGGGATGAAGTCGCTTGGCGGTATCTTTCCACGGCTGGGGCTGAGCCAGCGGGCAAGCGCCTCAAAAGCGGTGATGCGGCCGGTCGCCACGTTGACGATGGGTTGGAAGTGGACCGTAAAGTCTTTGCAGGAGACGGCATTTCGCAGTTCGAGTTCCAAGAGCCTGCGCGCTTGAATGCGGGTGTCCATTTCGGGTTCAAACGTGCGCCAGCAGCCGCGACCGTCAGCCTTCGCCGCGTACAGCGCCAGATCCGCGTTCGACAGCAGGGAGTCGGCGGTGACTCCGTCGCTCAAAGCGGTGGCGCTGCCGATGCTGACGCCGACGATGACTTCGCTCCCGTCGATGACGAGCGGGCGTCTGACCTCCTCGATCATGCGCTTCGTATAGGCGTAATCGTCAGTCGGCGCGGTGAGATCGCAAGTGTGAAGAATGACGAATTCATCGCCGCCCCAGCGCGCGAGGAGGTCGTTGGGTTCAATGACTCGCCGCAGTCGTTCGGCGCTTTCGAGAAGAACCTTGTCTCCGGTCCGATGGCCTAGGCTGTCGTTGACCTGCTTGAAATTGTCGAGATCGAGAAACAGGATGGTCAGGGCCTGCTGGCCGGGACTCCACTGGTCCAGAGATTCGGCAAGCGTGGTCTCGAAAGCGTGGCGGTTGGGCAGTCCGGTCACGGCGTCGAAATGCGCCATGTACTGAATTTTGCGCTCGGCGTTGAAGCGGTCAGTGACATCCTGAACCACGAGGACCGAGCCTTCGGTAGCCGTAGTATGGATGGTCAACTCGATGGTTCGGCCATCGCGCGTTTCGACATTTATGATGGCGTCCGAGCCCAGGTGCGGATCGGAGAGGAGAGTCTGGTCGAGCATGTATTGCGCGTTGGCGACGATGTTGGGAATGACTTCGCCGAGGAGGGCGTAGATGTCGTCTCCCGCCAGAGGCGCGTCGGACGGGAGGGACAGAACCGTCCGGAACTTGTCGTTGAAAACGACGATCCGGCCTTCGCCGTCGAGCGTGCAAAGGCCGTGGGACATGTTGTTGATCGCGGCGTCGAATTGCGCTGCGATCCTTTGCGACTGTTCACGGAAAGCGATCTCGTCGAGCAGGGTCTGCCGGAGCCGTCGGGCGGACTCGTAGATGAAAAGGCAGAGAGGCAAGAGAGCCGCAGGAGGGACGAGAAGAAAGAGACCGCCTCTGAGCGCGCAGGCCGCTGCGACCGGCAAAGCGCCGGCGCAAATCTGAAGCACGATCCCGTCTTGCAGGGAAAAGTATCGGATCGCGATCGCTAAGAGATTGGTCGTTGCGATGGCCAGGCTCACGGACAAGACGAACGGATCATCGGAGGTCAGGAATGTCGTGACCACCAGGAATCCCGCACAAAAAATTGTGCTGGCGCCGCCGAGAATCAGACCCCGCTCGATCGAGCGGAGTTGCTTCGGGTCGTCGGAGAGGGGCGACGACAGATATCCCCAATTCAGATGCAGGCGGACGGGAATGGTGAGAAGCGCGAGGAGACCAACCGCCGCCGGGGCTTTGGAGTGCGTCAGTGCCGCAAAAAGAAAGCCGGAGAGACCCGTGATCACCGCACCGAAGACCGTTATGTTGGTGTCGGCGAACGACGACTCGATCAGCCTCCGACGAACTTCGCGCGGAAGCGCGGCCGCCGAAAAACGGCGCTCGGTGAAACAGCGCATAACGAAGCCTGCCCATTTGGACAGACCTCGTATTCGGAGATGGCCAGGGCGAGAGCCCGGGATGTTCATTCTGGGGCCCGTTGAAGTCGGCTGCGGGAGCGCTCAGCCATCTTCATGTGGCAGCAAATGATTGCGGTCTTGTTATTTTTCGCGGTTGTGTTGGCCGATAGTCGTGCGACGCCGGGGAGTTGTCCGCATCTGCAGCAGAGGGACCCGTTCGCCTTGGCGATACCGGCGCGTCGACAATGTCGGCCAGGAATAGCGCGGTCCCGAAGCGAAGCCTCGGGGGCTCCCCGCGGGGCCATGGCGAGAGCGCGCCTCTTTGCAGGACTTCCGTAGCGGCAGCGCTGCGCCGGGGTCAGACAATCTTCACGTATTCGAAGTCGCCTGTCTGATTGTTGATGCCGACGCGAGGCGGGGCGATCCAGCTCGCGTACTGGCCGGGCTCGCGGCAGGGCTCCATCAGCGAATTGATGAAGGTCATGTCGGCGTCGTTCGGCAGCCACGCGCCGCTCTGAGCCTGCCACTGCTCCTCGCTCAGGACATCGCCGGCGGGACTGATGCGCTTGCCGCCGAACTCGCCGATCCTGCGATTGAAGCCCTTGTGCGGCTGGGCGAACCGGAAGGCGATCCCCGCCTTCTCGATCACCTTGTTCCAGCGGTCGACGCCGCCCTGGCAGTCCTTGATGTAGTCGTCGAGCAGGCGGGCGTTGATGGCGCGCAGCGCCGGAACCTGATCCGCGACAATCTTGCCGTCGACGACCCGCTCGACCGGATAGGTCGCGTCGGCGAGCGTGTGGTCGTCCTTCAGGTTCGCCTCGTTGAAGCGGCCCTTTAGGCCGGCGCTGAACGCCTCGGCGGCGTTCGAGGACACCTCGCCGCCGAACAGGTCGCGGGTGACCGACATATGGAAGTTGGCCTTCCGCTGCAGGAGCGGCAGGTCGACCACGCCGAGCTTGCGGATCGCCTCGACGTCGTTCGGGTCCTTGATCCCGGCCTTCGCCATCGCCGCGCAGGTCGCCTCGATCGTCCGCTGCACGCCGGTCTCGCCGACGAACATGTGGTGCGCCTCCTCGGTCAGCATGAAGCGGCAGGTGCGCGACAGCGGATCGAAGCCGCTCTCGGCCAGCGCAGCGAGCTGCATCTTGCCGTCGCGGTCAGTGAAGTAGGTGAACATGAAGAAGCTCAGCCAGTCGGGCGTACGCTCGTTGAAGGCGCCGAGGATGCGCGGATTGTCCTCCTGTCCGCTGCGGCGTTCGAGCAGGGCCTGCGCCTCCTCGCGGCCGTCCTTGCCGAAATACTTGACCAGGAGGTAGACGATCGCCCAGAGGTGGCGGCCCTCCTCGACATTGACCTGGAAGAGGTTGCGCATGTCGTAGAGGCTCGGCGCCGTTGCGCCGAGATAGCGCTGCTGCTCGACCGAAGCGGGCTCGGTGTCGCCCTGGACGACGAGAAGCCGGCGCAGCGTCGCGCGATATTCGCCCGGAACCTCCTGCCAGGCCGGCTCGCCCTTGTGACGGCCGAAGGGAATGGCCCGCCCCTCGACCTTGGGCGCGAGCAGCACGCCCCAGCGATATTCCGGCATCCTGACGTAGCCGAACTTCGCCCAGCCGGTCGGATCGACGCCGACTGCGGTGCGCAGATAGACCTCCGAGGTCTGGAAGCCCTCCGGCCCCATGTCGTTCCACCAGTCCAGATATTTGGGCCGCCACGTCTCGAGCGCGCGCTGGAGCTGCTTGTCCGACGAGAGCGCGACATTGTTCGGGATCTGGCCGTCGGTGTCGATCTCGACGAAATGATCGCCGCGGATCGTTTCCGGCGATTCGGTCAGGGGATCTGTAGAACTCATGTTTCCTTCCCTTCCGCTGGCGCGCACGAGCGCGGTCTGGACGCGAACAGAGCCACTATGTTGCAGCCTTGTCAAGTCAATTGGCATTTTTTTGCATAAACCTTTACGGAAACTATTAGTCGTGCTTCCAGATTATGCATTATCTTGCATATTCACCGCGTGCGCTCACGTCGAACAGGCTGGTCGCTTCGGATTCGAGAACCTCCTGGCCGTGCTGATTGAAGAGCCGCCACCGCCACCTCATGACGCCGAGGTTCGGCTTGCTGCTCGAACGCCGCGTCTCCAGCACTTCGGCGCGCAGGGTGAGGCTGTCGCCGGGCCGGACCGGGTTCAGCCATTTGATGTCGGCGACGCCCGGCGATCCGACGGTGTCGGAGCCCGCAAGCACGGCGTCGACCGAGAGCCGCATCGCGATCGAGCAGGTGTGCCAGCCGCTGGCGATCAGCCCGCCGTACGGTCCGATGCGCGCCTTTTCGCGATCGACGTGAAACCATTGCGGATCGTAGGCCTCGGCAAAGCGAAGGATTTCCTCCTCTTCGACGCGACGCGGTCCGGCCTCGATGACCTGACCCACATGGAAATCGGCAAACTTCATCGGTCCTCACCAAACTCTAGCCGCGCTCTGTGGTGGCGCTCCATAGCCTGTCGGGAGACGGGCGTCCTGCCGAACGCCCTTACGGAGCGCGGCAGGCGCGCTCCATAGCCTGTCTTCAGACGGGCGTCCTTGCGGACGCCCTGTCGACCGCGCCTGCGCGCGGCGACGCCCTCGTCTCAATAGGTCTCCAGGTGCAGCCGGCCGTCGCGCTTGAGCGCCGGCCCGACAACGGTCCAGTCGAGACCGCCCGCTCGCGCTGCGTCGCGCAGCGCCAGCACGACCCCCTCCTCCATCGCTTTCAGCCCGCAGACGTAGAAGAAGGCGTTGGGGTCGGCGATCAGCGGCGCGAGATCGGCGGCGCGCTCGCGCATCAGGTCCTGCACGTAGCGCTTCGGCTGGCCGGGCGTCCGGCTGAAGGCGAAATTGATGTCGATGAAGTCCTTCGGCAAATTGCCGAGCGGGCCGAAGTACGGCAGCTCCTCCTTGGTGCGCGCGCCGAAGAACAGCATCAGCTTGCCGCCCTCGAACTTGCCCGACTTGCGCAGGCGCCGCCGCCACTCCGTCATCGCCCGCATCGGCGCGCTGCCGGTGCCGGTGCAGATCATCACGATCGAGCTTTTGGGATGGTTCGGCATCAGGAAGCTCGTTCCGAACGGTCCGGTGACCTGGACCCTGTCGCCGACTTCGAGGTCGCAAAGATAGTTGCTGGCGGCGCCGCGCACCGGGCGGCCCTGATGGTCCTCGAGCACCCGCTTCACCGTGAGCGAGACGTTGTTGTAACCGGGCCGCTCGCCGTTGCGCGGGCTGGCGACCGAATATTGCCGAGGGAGGTGGGGACGGCCGGCGCCGTCCGGCCCCGGAGGGACGATCCCGATCGACTGCCCCTCGAGCACCGGGAACGGCACGGCGCCGAAATCGAGCACGATGTGGTGGGTGTCGTAGTCCCGGCCGACCTCGGTCACCCGCACATTGCCGACGACGGTCGCGGTGACGAACTTCTCCGCCGCGCGCGGCCCGTAGAGATTGGCGTAGGGGTGCGCGGCCGACCAGGGCGGAATGACGGCGGCATAGTCGGCGGTCGAAAACACGCCCTCGCCTTCCGGCTCGGCGGCCGGCGCCGGCGCGCTTTCCGCGGCGCCATCGAGGGCGGAGACGCCAGCGGCGGCGAGGTCTTCGGCCGTCAGCTCCGCCGGCAGCGCGTCCCAGCCGAACTGCGCCTCGACGCTGTAGACGCTCGCCCGCGGAACGATCCGCCAATTGTCGATGCTGCCGGTCGGACAGGGGGAACGCAGGCCATGCACAGGTTGCACATCGCAGCGTTCACCACATAGTTGCGCTCGTCATGCGTGATCGCGCCGACCGGGCAGGTCGCCTCGCAGGTGTTGCAGCGGATGCAGATTTCCGGGTCGATCAGGTGCTGCCGGATGACCGAGGCGTCAACGTGTTCCATAGGAAACCTCCCAGCTGCGCAGGCCCGCATCCGGCCCTTCGGCCGACCTTCCCCAGCGCGAGGGAAGGGTTCCCTCTCCCGCGGGGAGAGGGTGTCGCCGAAGGCGACGGGTGAGGGTTCGCTAGCGCCGGCCGATCTCATCTTCCCCTACACCCGGTTCCAGTCGAAGGCGGCCTTCTCGCCCTTGCCGTAGACTTTGAGCGCGCCCTTCTCGCCGACCGCGTTCGGCCGCTGGAACACCCAGTTCTGCCACGCCGTCAGCCGTCCGAAAACCCGGGTGGCCAGGGTCTCCGGCCCGTCGAAGCGCAGGTTCGCCTCCATCGCGGTCAGCGCGTCCGGGCTCATCGACACGCGCTCCTCGACGGCGAGCCGCACCTCGTCGGCCCAGTCGATGTCGTCGGGCGCGCTGGTGACGAGGCCCAGGCTTTGGGCTTCGGCCGCGTCCAACAGCGCTCCGGCCTTCGCCTTCGCCGCTTCGAGCGCCGGCTTCTCGTCATAGAAGCGACGGCCGAGCCGGGTCTGGCCGGAGGCCATCGGATAGTCGCCGAAGTTGGCGGCGCCGAGCGCGATCCTCGGCGCGCGCGCCGGCTGGTCGGGCAGCGCCAGATGATAGATGCGGTCGCAGGCGAGCGCCAGCTCGAGCAGCACGCCGGCAAAGCACGAGCCTTCCTCGATCAGCGCGAACAGGCTGCGTGAGGTGACGTCAAGGCGGCTGAAGGTGCGGCGCAGGTAGCCGATCGTCTCACGAACGAACCAATTGTCCTTCAGCGCCTCGAGCGTCGCGTCCATGTCGAGGGCGGCCGCCGGGTCGCCCTCGGTCTTGATCAGCCACACGCCGATGTCGAGCTCGTTGGTGCGCATCATCAGGATCGCGTCCTCGAGTTCGCGCGCGAGCGCCAGCGGATACCAGGCGGCGCCGGCGGCCTCGATCGCGACAATGTCGTGCGACTGATGGGCCGACGGCCCCTTGACGGTGAAGGTCGCGGTGCGCGCGGCTCGGTCGATCGCGACCGAGACATAGCGGTAACTGAGCGCGTCCGCCTCGACCGTGCGCGCGAGCGGCGTCAGCGCGACGCCCTTCGCCGCCGTTGGACGATCGCTCCGAGCCGCCAGCGTCAGCGCGCGCTCGCGTACCGCTGCGGCGAATTGCGCGGGCTTGGCGATGGCGTCGACCAGCCGCCAGTCGACCGCCTTCTGGCCGCGCACGCCCTCGCTGGTGGTGCAGAAGACGTCGGCGAGATCGTGGCGGACATGGCGCTTGTCGGTCAGGCGGGTGAGGCCGCCGGTGCCGGGCAGCACGCCGAGCAGCGGCACCTCCGGCAGGCTGACGGCGCTCGAGCGGTCGTCGATCAGCAGGATCTCGTCGCAGGCGAGCGCCAGCTCGTAGCCGCCGCCGGCGCAGGAGCCGTTGACCGCGGCGAGGAACTTCAGCCCGCTGTGTTGCGAGGAATCTTCCAGCCCGTTGCGGGTCTCGTTGGTGAACTTGCAGAAATTCACCTTCCAGGAGTGGCTGGAGACGCCGAGCATGTAGATGTTGGCGCCGGAGCAGAAGACGCGGTCCCGCGCGCTGGTGACGACCACCGTCGCGGACCTCGGGATGCTCGAAGCGGATGCGGTTGACCGCGTCGTTGAGCTCGATGTCGACGCCGAGATCGTAGCTGTTGAGCTTGAGCTTGTAGCCGGGGCGCAAACCCGCGTCCTCGTCGAAGTCGGCGATCAGCGTCGCCACCGGGCCGTCGAATTTCAGCTTCCAGTGGCGGTAGCGGTCGGGCGCGGTCTGGTAGTCGACCGGGTCGGCACGGCTCATGCGGCGCTCCTAGATAGGCAGTTTAGTGCATTTTTCTAGGCCGCGTTATAATGCATTATGATGCCCATAGCAACAACCAAAGCCCGCGTTGACAAATTCCGTACGGTTCCGTACAGAACGCGGCATGTCCAAGTTCGACGAGAGCGCGGCCAAAGGCGCAGAGGAAGCGCGGAGCACGCTGCCTGCCATCCTCGATCGCGCCGAGCGTGGGACGTCCACGGTCATCAGCAGGCATGGCCGGCCTGTGGCTGCGGTTGTGCCTATCGCGCTCTACCAGGCGATCCAGCGGGTCACGCAGCCGAAGCGGCGCTCGCTGCTCGCGCTTGGCGGGTCCGGGGCTGGCCTCTGGGGGGAGGACAGCGCGCGCGCCATCCGCGAGTTGCGCGACGAATGGCGCCGCTGAACCTCGCGGGCCTGCCCCCCAATGCGTTGGTCCTGGTGGACACCGCGCCGATTATCTACGTGCTCGAAGGCCATCCGCGGTTCGCTCAGAGGTTCAGACCGCTATTCGAAGCCTACGAAGCGGGCGCTTTGCAGTTGGCGGTGACGACCGTCACGATCGCGGAGGTCCTGACGGGCCCGGAGCAGGCCCAGGACCATGCCCTGGCCTTGCAATACGGCGAAGTTCTTCAGTCCTGGAACGTGGTTGCGCTCGACTTCGACATCGCGCGTCGCGCGGCGGAATTGCGCGCCAAGCGCCGATTGAAGCTCGCCGACGCCGTACAGGCGGCGAGCGCGCTCGCGATCGAAGCGGACGCCCTGGCGACCCATGACCGGGACTTCTCCCGACTCGGACCAAAGTACTCACGCATGGAAATTCTCTGCTGACGGTTATTCGACCGCCATCCCCAACGCCTCCCGCACCTCCCCACGCAGAATCTGAAACGTCTCGAGCAGCGGCTGCCCGCTGGTGTCCACGCGCAGGTCCGCCTTCGAGTAGAAAGCCGCCCGGCCGGCCAAGATCGACTTCAGGTCCTCCATCGCCTCGACGCTCGCCGCCATCGGCCGCATGTCGCCCTGGGCGGCGACGCGGGCCATGTGGTCTTCCGGATCGGCCTGCAGCCAGACGGTGGTGCAGTGGCGCAGGAGCAGATTGAAGCTGACGAGATCCGACACCATGCCGCCGGCGGTGGCGATGACCGCCTCCGGATAGATCTGCACCGCCTCCTCGAGCGCGCGCCGCTCGTAGCGGCGGTACGCGTTCTGCCCGTAGAGGCCGAGGATCTCGGCGGTCGAGCAACCCGCCATTTTCTCGATCTCGCGGGTGAGTTCGACGAACGGGAACTCGAGGTCCTCCGCCAGCATCCGCCCGAGTGTCGACTTGCCGGCGCCGCGGAGGCCGATCAGGGCGACCCGGGGGGAGCGGACGCGGGCGCCGCTCTCGGCCCCCGTGCCCAGCAACTCGCCGACCGCGACCCGCACCCGCCGCAGCGTGGCCTCGTCGCGGCTCTCCAGCATCTCGCGCAGGAGCAGCCATTCCGGCGACTGGGTGGTCACGTCGCCCAAAAGCTCGGCGAACGAGCAGTGCAGCGCGCGGGTAACCTGATTGAGGACGAGAACCGAGGCGTTGCCGACGCCGTATTCCAGATTGGCGAGGTGCCGCTCCGACACGTCCGTCGCCGCCGCGAGCGCCTTGCGCGTCATGCCCCGGCGCGCGCGCAAGGCCCGCACGCGCTCGCCGAGCGCGATCAGGAACGGGTCCTTGCGCTCGGCGCCGTCGGCGTCGCCGCGCGAGGCGGAGCGGTCGAGCGTCACGGGCTGGTCCGGCGGCACTATAGTGCTTGACATGAATTGCTCACGCCCATATCAAATCGTCCAGGCACAATATTGCATCAACGCGGATCCGGGCAAGCGGTTCCCGTCCCCATGTGACACAATGACCTGCAGCGCAATTCAGTTCACTTGAACCGAAAGCACGACCGACCGGGAGGGACCATGAACGCGAGCGTCGAGGCGCCGCCGGAGGCGTTCAATTTCGCCCGGCATCTTCTGGACTCCAACGCCGGCCGCCCGGACAAGATCGCCTTCATCGACGACGAGCGGGCGCTGACCTACGGTCAACTCGACGAGCGCGTGCGCCGCTTCGCCGCCGCGCTTAAGGACGCGGGCGTCAAGCGCGAGGAGCGGGTGCTGCTTCTCATGCTCGACAGCTGCGACTGGCCGGTCGCGTTCCTCGGGTCGATCTTCGCCGGCGCCGTGCCGGTCCCGGTCAACACGCTGCTCACCGCCGACGACTACGCCTACATGCTCGAGCACGCCCGCGCCCAGGCGGCGATCGTCAGCGGGGCGGTGAAGCCGGCGCTGAAGGCCGCGCTGACCAAGTCCGACCACGAAGTCCACAAGGTCGTCGTCTCGCGGCCGGCCCAGCCGCTCGAATTCGGCGAGGTCGCGTTCGAGGCGTTCCTCGAGGCCCATGCGCCGCTGGCCCGCGCGGCGAAGACCCACGCCGACGATCCCGCCTTCTGGCTCTATTCGTCGGGTTCGACCGGCCGGCCCAAGGGCGCCGTCCACTCGCACGCCAACCCGTACTGGACGGCCGAGCTTTACGGCAAGGCGATCCTGGCGTTGCGCGAGGACGACGTCTGCTTCTCGGCGGCGAAGCTGTTCTTCGCCTACGGGCTCGGCAACGCGCTGACCTTTCCGCTCTCCGTCGGCTCGACCGTGCTCTTGATGGCCGAGCGGCCGACGCCGGACGCCGTGTTCAGGCGCTGGCGCGGCGACGTCGGAAACGTCAAGCCGACGGTGTTCTACGGCGCGCCGACCGGCTTCGCCGGCATGCTCGCCTCGGCCGCCCTGCCGGGGCGCGACGAGACCGCGCTGCGCCTCGTCTCCTCGGCGGGCGAGGCGCTGCCGGCCGAGATCGGCGAGCGGTTCAAGCGGCGTTTCGGCGTCGACATCGTCGACGGCATCGGCTCGACCGAGATGCTGCACATCTTCATCTCCAACCGACCCGACCAGGTGCGCTACGGCACGACCGGCTGGCCGGTGCCGGGCTACGACATCGAACTGCGAGGCGAAGGCGGCGCGCCCGTCGCGGACGGGGAGCCCGGCGACCTCTACATCCATGGGCCCTCGTCCGCGCTGATGTACTGGGGCAATCGCGAGAAGACGCGCGAGACCTTCCAGGGCGGCTGGACCAAGGCTGGCGACAAATACGTCCGCAATTCCGACGGCTCGCTGACCTACGCGGGCCGCACCGACGACATGCTCAAGGTCAGCGGCGTCTACGTCAGCCCGTTCGAGGTCGAGGCGACCATCGTCCAGCATCCCGCGGTGCTGGAGGCCGCCGTGATCGGCGTGCCCGACGCCGAGGGGCTGACCAAGACCAAGGCGTTCGTCGTGCTCAAAGCCGGCGGCGCGGTCGACGAGGCGGAGCTGAAGGCCTTCGTCAAGGACCGGCTCGCGCCCTACAAATACCCGCGCGCGATCGAGTTCGTCGCCGAGCTGCCGAAAACCGCGACCGGCAAGATCCAGCGCTTTCGCCTCAGAGAGATGGAGCGCGCCCGCATATGACCGAGAAGCCCACGCCCGTCGCGCCGCGCCCCGCCGCATCGATCCTGTTGTTGCGCGATGGTCCGGCGGGGCTCGAGACGTTCATGGTCGTGCGCCACCATCATATCGACTTCGCCTCGGGGGCGCTGGTCTTTCCGGGCGGCCGGATGGAGGCGGCGGACGCCGAACTCGGCGCGCGCCTCGCGCCGGCCGACGCGCTCGCCCGCTTCAAGGTCGCGGCGATCCGCGAGGCGTTCGAGGAATGCGGGTTGCTGCTTGCGAGAGTTCGACGGAGAGGACAGGTTCGTCCCGTCCGCTCGGGCAGCCGCGCTCGACCGCGCCGCGCCCTTCGCCAACCTGATGATACGTGAGGGGTTCACGCCGGCGCTCGACGCGCTCGTGCCGTTCGCCCACTGGATCACGCCCGACTTCGTGCCGAAGCGCTTCGACACGCATTTCTTCCTGGCCGTCGCCCCCGCCGACCAGGCGCTCGTCCACGACGGGCGCGAGGCGGTCGATTCGGTCTGGATCTCGCCCCAGGAGGCGCTGGCCGAGCACGGGCGCCGCTTCAAGCTCTTGTTCCCGACCCACCGCAACTTGTGGAAGCTTGCGGCCCATCGGGACGCGGCCTCCGCCCTCGCCGCGGCCCGCGCGACGCCCGTCGTGACCGTGCAGCCGGAGAAGGTCACGGTCGATGGCGGTCCGGGCCTGAGAATCCCGGCCGAGGCGGGCTACGGCGGCGAGGCTTTCTCGGTCGTCGGGCTCATTTGACCCCTCGCCGGCTGGACGCGGATTGTCCGCAAAGCGCCTCTTTGCCCGCTTGACCCGCGTCAGCGCAAAGCTCTCGGCCCGCCAACGGGCTTGACTCGGGGATTGCGCGGGGACGACAGGCGCCTGACTGGCCGAGGGCTCACCCCGCGGCCAGCCCGCCCTTCTCGCGCAAAAAGGCGATCACTGCGTCGACCCCCTGCCCCGTCTTCATGTTGGCCATGACGAACGGCCGGGCCTTGCGCTGGATCTTGGCGTCGCGGGCCATGACGTCGAGGTTGGCGCCGACGTAGGGGGCGAGGTCGGTCTTGTTGATGACGAGCAGGTCCGAGCGGGTGATGCCGGGGCCGCCTTTGCGCGGAATCTTCTCGCCGCCCGAGACGTCGATGACATAGATGGTCAGGTCGGCGAGCTCGGGCGAGAAGGTCGCGGCGAGGTTGTCGCCGCCCGATTCGATCAGGATCACGTCGAGGTCGGGGAAGCGCTTGCGCATGTCGGCGACGGCCGCGAGGTTGATCGAGGCGTCCTCGCGGATGGCTGTGTGCGGACACCCGCCCGTCTCGACTCCAATGATCCGCTCGGCCGGCAGCGCCCCCGCCTCGACCAGGATGCGCGCGTCTTCCTTGGTGTAGATGTCGTTGGTGATCGCGGCGATGTCGAGTTCGTCACGCAGCCGCTTGCAGAGCTGCTCCATCAGCGCCGTCTTGCCGGAGCCGACGGGGCCGCCAATGCCGACGCGGAGAGGTTGTTTGGCTTGAATCATGGAGTGGTCTTTGATCAGCCGCACCGTCGAAGCACAAGGGTATATCTGCTGCTTCCGGGTTCCGGAAGTGGAAGCCCCAAATCGGATCCCCCACGTCAAGACCATTCCAAACGCAACCCGCATCCAATCTACTGAGCAAAACCTGATGCAAGCGCGTGCGCTTTGCGGGAACATAACGACAACAACCGCGGGAGCGCCGAGCCGCAAACGTACAACGGGGCGCCCGGCGAATTTCCAACGCAGTCTCGCCATCGCCGATGCAACGGTGGTCGAATGACGTCGACCGCGCCACTCGCATCCCCGCTGCCGTGCGCGTCACGAAAGATCAGAGCATGAAGGAGTTCCGCGAGCTCGCCTGACGAAGACGCTTGCGCTTGGCTCACTTCGGCGTCGCACCCAGTCAAACCCTCGTGAATACGGCGTTCGCTCGCCATTGTGTAGAGCGGACGCAGGCGCCGGTCGAGGGTCAGATCGATCTCGCTCCAGTCTTCCACTTCGCTCAGCCGCGCGGCGATCTCGTCCATCGCTTCGGCGGCGGCAAGCAGAGTGGGGCCGGTGTCCTCGTATCCGGCGAGCGCGGCGACGGCTCGATCGAGCACAGCGCGAACGCCGTCGCTTTCGCTGTCGAGCCGTGTGAGCGCCTCCGACATCTGCTGGCCGTTGGCGCCGAAAGCGCGGATCGCGGCGCTCATGCGTTCGTCGAGTTCGGCCAGACGCCCCGACTTCAAATGCTGGCCCGACTGCGCCAGATGTTCGACATAAGCGACGACGCGATTGAGCGCTGGCGGCAGCGACTGGATGCCTTTGCCGATCTGCTCGCCGTTGGCCCGCAATTCCTGTGCGATGAGGCTGATTCCTTTGCCGCGGTCGCCCAACCGCGTCGATCTCAGCAGCGCGTTGGTGCCGATGATCGTGACGTCGACGACAATCTCGTGCAAGCCGTCGGTGCGTCGTCGAAGGTCGTCCATCGTTGTGACGACCGCCCGCGCGGCATTGTCGACGACCGCGCGGGCGCGTCGGCATGCGTCCACCATGTCGCGGGCCGCGGTCAGTTTTTTCTCCAGCGTCTCCAGGAACGAGCCTGCGTTGGAGCCCTCGGCGCCAAACAGTTCGCGCTGATAGCCGGCGAGCGCGCCGGCTTCGCCCGCCAGCAACGGCAAGGTCTGCGAAATCGTCTCCATCTCGCTATGGAACTCGCCGTAGGCGCCTTCGAGTTGACGCGCCTGCAGCCGGCAAAGCCGGGACGTGAAGGCTTCGCCCTGCGAGGCGAAGAGCTCTCGGGTTTCGTCATCGACCAGCCGCGAGCTCCTGCCTTCGGTGAGATCGGTCCAGAAGTGCAGCGCGGCTTGAGCATGTTCGACGCGCTGGCGCGTGCTGTCGCCGACTTGCAGCGAGCACACGCACTGGCTGATCCGATCGCTGATTTCGCGTGTGCGCGCGCTGACCTCATGCAGCGCCTCGGCCGTGCGTCGCCGCCGCTCGGCAACGGCCCCGAGGCCTGAACGAATATCGGCGGCGATGAGTTCGAGACCTTCGCGATGGGTGCGCTGAAAGTCGGCTTGCGCCTGCGTCGCGGCGCGCAGCACCTCGTCGAGTTTCGCATGCGTATCTCGATAATCCGAAAGCGCGCGGCGGGCGTTTTGGGCAAGATCTTGCAGCCGTTCGGTGAAGGCGGCCATGTCGTCACGGTGTTCTCGCATCGACGCCGATTTGATCTTTAACATGAACACCAGCGCCGACATCGCGTGGATACAATCGAGCAAACCATCGATATACGTGCCGATCTGTTTGTCGGCGTCGACGAGAGCAATGAGCGCGCGTCCTTCTTCAATCAAATCGCCCGCGGCCTGCGTGAGATCGGCCGAGGCCGTCGCCAGATCCGCACAGGCCTTGTCGATGCCGCCGCTTTCGAGCGCGCCCGAAAGCGCGTCGAACATCGTCGCGAGATCGGCGAGGCCCGGAACGGCTTCGCCGAGCCCCGCGCCGATATCGAGGCACGCCTGCTCGAAGCGGGAGAATGTCGCGCCGAGCGACGCGGCGTGAGTTTCGAACTCCTCCGCAAGCGCACGCCCACCTGCGCGGATCAGCGGATCGACCGACGGCGGCGTCGGGTCTTCAAGCCTGAGCGCAAGCATGCAGGATCCGGAGCGAACTGATGGAAAGGGGCGCGGCATTCACGGCTGCGCTGAGCGCGACGGCTCTCATTGGCTTGTGGCAGACGACCCCTTCGTCCCGCGATATGGCGACGGCGCCGGCGGCCTGCGGTTCGAAGAGTCCATGCGCGCCGCTGTCGCCCATGCCGGTCATGACGCAGCCGACCGCGTCGGCTCGGGCATATTGCGCGGCGGAATGGAAAAGCGCGTCAACCTTCGGAAGGCGCACGGGACATCCGAGTTCGCGCTCATCCGAGCAACTTCTTGGCAACGGCGAGCAGTTGCTCCTGCTTGAACGGCTTGGTGATCCAGCCGGTGGCGCCGGACGCCTTGGCTTGGCTTTTCAAGCCATCGTCGGATTGAGTGGTCAGGAAAACGATTGGCACGCCGCGATAGGTCGACAACTGGCGCAGCGCGCGAATAAATTCCAGGCCATCCATATTCGGCATGTTGAGATCGGTGATGATCAGGTTCACCGCCTGCCGCTTGGCGACCGACAGTCCTTGCACACCGTCGCCGGCTTCTAAGACCGCGTAACCTGCGTTGGAAAGGGCCAGTCGAACCATCTGCCGGACGCTCGGCGAATCATCGACCGTCAGTACGGTTTTCATCGGCAGATCGCCTCGCAAGTGGGTACACTTTGACAAGACTCTCCGCCGAGCTGGCAACGCGGAAACCGCAGCGATGCATCGCTTCGTCGAGCGCGCGGCGCGGCGTTGATGCGACCGGCGCGCAGCGCCACGGCATAGGCTGGCGGAGCGCTCATGGGACACACCTTCGGCTAGAGACAGGGGCTTTGTGAAACCCTAGGTTGTGTGAGAAGCCTGAAAATTCCGTTTCCAGAAGGAGCCCTGACGTGATCGGGCGCGATTTCGAGTCGGCGGTCGGGAGGTGGGGCGAGACGCCTCGAGGCCGTCTCGGCCCCCCATTTCTTGCGCAGGAATCAGCGATTCTAAGGCGTTAGCGACAAGATCCTGTTTCGCATGCGGCTCGATGGGAATTGTTTGCCGTATTCCGATCTGGCGGTCGGCGTCGGTCGATGCATACTTCCCGCCTCGCTCGTTAACGGTTGCATAGCGAATCTCGGAGATGGTCAGCGACGACGAATTGTCACGCTCCTCGCCGAGACGACGAAGGCATGAAGCCGCTCTTCGTCGCGTCGACTCCCGATCGACATCCCGAATTGCTCTGAAAGCAAACTTGTCTCGCAAGGGGCAAGAAACCGATCGCTGGTGTGGCTCTCGCGGCCGACGAAGGCCTGTCGCGCGCCTCGACGCCGCGCGTCGAAAGAAGGGAAGCCGCTGCGTGCCTAGTCAGAACGTCAGTCTCGACGCCGCGAATGAACGCACCGCGGTAAAACTCAGCGGGAGCCTGACGACGCCTGTCGGGGACGAGGTCCATCGGACGGTGCTCGAGGCGCTCAGCGGACGCGAGCAGCTGACGATCGATTGTTCCGATGTGACCGAGGTCGACGTTTCGTTTCTGCAGATTCTCGTTGCGGCCGACGTTGCGGCGGGGCGATCGCACAAGACAGCCGCGCTGGCTTCGCCGCCGCAAGGCGTTCTCGCCGACGCGCTGCGGCGCTGCGGTTTCGCGCCGCCGCCGGGGGCGACGTCGCTAACCGAAATTTTCGCCTCGCGGGTCAGCGGCAGCCGATGACAATGAGGCTTGCAGGCGAACAGGCGCTGTGCAGCCGGCGCGTGCACAAGGATGCGCGGAGTCCTCTCGGCTGCGGCGGAGCCGTCTCGGCTCACCGGAGCGAAGGCGTTGCGGCGGCGCGCGGCCGCGCGTTCGAGGTGGTCGTCGCAGACCCTGGCATGCCGGACATGTACGGGATCGGCTTCGTCCGACCGGTCAGACAGCCGCGGCCCAACCGCGCGGCGCCGATCGTCATGCGCGCCGCCGAATTCGACAAGGGCCTGAAGCCGCAGGCGAAGCCTGCCGGCACGGCCGCCTGCCTCGCCGAGCCGTTCGAGCCGAAACCGTTCATCGCCGCAAACATGAAGGCGCCCCAATGACCTCTAGCGCGGATCCCATCGAAATCTTCCGCCAGGAAGCGGGCGAACTGCTCGAGCAATTGGAGGCGGCGCTGCTCGATCTCGAGCGCTCGCCCGACGATCGCAACCTGATCAACACCGCCTTCCGCGCCCTGCACACCATCAAGGGCTCGGGGGCGATGTTCGGCTTCGATCAGGTCGCGGCGTTCGCCCACGAATTCGAGAGCGCGTTCGATCGCGTGCGCAAGGGCGACGCCGCTCCAGAGCCCGATCTGATCGCGATCGCGCTCAACGCCAAGGACTTCCTACGCACGCAGATCGAGAAGCCGGAAGAGGCGAACGCAGTCATCGGCATGTGCATTCTGTCCGATCTGCGCAAGCTGGTTCAGGATCCGGACGCGCGCGCCGCGCTAGCGGGAGTCGCGCCGAACCCGCCGCCCCTCCGCCGCCGCCGCCGGATGAGCGGAAGGCGTGGCGGGTCGGCATGCGCTTCCACAAAGACGTGCTCGTCAACGGCAGCAACCCGCTGCTGCTGCTCGACGAATTGCGCACCCTTGGCGACTGCCTGGTCGCGGTCGACGTCGAGGCGACGCCGCCGCTCGATCAAATGGATCCGACCGCCTGCTACTTCACCTGGAATGTTCGACTTCGAGACCGCCCATCCGAAGAGCGAGATCGAGGACGTCTTCATTTTCGTCGCCGGCGACATGGAGCTCGAGCATCGAGGAGGGCGCCGCGCCGCCGGTCGTCGCCGCCGTCGCCGTCCGCCGTCGCGGCCGTCGCGCCGCCGCTGGCCGGCGGTCCGCCGACCGGGGAGGGCGCAGCGAAGAAGGGCGCGAAGGAATCGGCGACCATCCGCGTTCAGGCCGAACGACTCGATGAGATGATGGACCGGGTCGGCGAACTGGTGATCGCCCAGGCAAGGCTCACCCAACTCGCCGCCGCCGGCGCCAACGCCAAGGGCGTCGCCGAGGAGATCGAACGCCTCGCCTCGTCGCTGCGCGACGCCGTGATGGGCATCCGCATGCTGCCGATCGGCTCGCTGTTCGGCCGCTTCCGCCGCCTCGTCCACGACCTGTCGCGCGATCTCAACAAGGAGATCGAGCTGATCGCCGAAGGCGAGGAGACCGAGCTCGACAAGACGATGATCGAACGGCTCGCCGATCCGCTGATCCACGTCATCCGCAATGCCGCCGACCACGGCCTCGAAAGCGCCGAGACGCGCCGCGCCGCCGGCAAGGATCCCGTCGGCCACATCCGTCTGGTGGCGCGCCACGCCGGCGCAGAGGTGCTGATCAGCGTCTCCGACGACGGCAGCGGCCTCGACCTCGCCAAGATCCGCGCCAAGGCCGAGGAAAACGGCCTGGTCGCGCCCGGCGCCGTTCTCTCCGAGGCCGAGCTGCACCAGCTCCTCTTCCTGCCCGGCTTCTCCACCGCCCACGAGGTCTCGGCGCTGTCGGGCCGCGGCGTCGGTATGGACGTGGTGCGGCGGGCGATCGAAGGCATGCGCGGCTCGATCGACGTCGCCAGCCAGGTCGGCAAGGGCTCGACCTTCACCCTGCGTCTGCCGCTGACCCTGGCGATCATCGAGGGCCTTTTGGTGCGGGTCGCCGAGTCGCGCTATGTCCTGCCGCTGACCTCGGTCGAGGAATGCGTGGAGCTGTCGAACGAGGTCGACGCGCGCTCGAGAGGCCGCAGCTTCCTCAATATCCGCGGCGAGCTGGTGCCGTTCCTCCGGCTGCGCGAGCTGTTCGGCGAGCGCGGCGAGCCTGATCCGCACCAGAAGGTGGTGATCGTCGCCAACGCCGACGTCCGCGTCGGGCTGGTTGTCGACCAGATCATCGGCGGCCACCAGACGGTGATCAAGTCGCTGTCGAAGCTGCACGCCGACGTGCCGAGCTTCTCCGGCGCGACGATCCTCGGCGACGGCGCGGTCGCGCTGATCCTCGACGTGCCGCATCTGATCGCCTCGGGGCAGGCGCGCGAGGCGCGGCTGCAAGCCAAGCAGGCCAAAGCCTTGGAGGCCGCGTGATGTCCGAAGTCGCAAACCACCTCGCAGGCGCTGATGCTGGGCCTCGCCGGCGAAGTGTTCGCCATCGACGCGCGCCAGGTGCGCGAGATCCTCGATCCGGCGCCGGTCACTCGGGTGCCGGGCGCAAAGCCCTACATCCCCGCCGTGCTCAATGTGCGCGGCAAGGTGATCCCGCTTGCCGACCTCAGGTTGCGCTTCGGCATGCCGCCGGCCGAGGTCACCCCCGACTCTCGCTTCGTTGTGATCGAGATCGACCTCGAGGGCGTCCCGACCACCATCGGGATCGTCGCCGACAAGGTCTACGAGGTCACCGAGCTCGACGCTTCGACGATGCAGAAGACGCCGCCGGTCGGCATGCATTGGCGGCCCGAGTTCATCGCCGGAATCGCCAAGTGGAAAGACGAGTTCATCGTCCTGCCCGACATGGCGAAGAATCTTGAACGCTGAAGGAAACTGAAACATGCGGTTTACGGTCAAGGCCAAACTGGCCAGCGCCTTCGGCGCGATCATCATCCTCTCCGCCGTCACCGGTGGCGTAGCCTACATGAACCTGAGCGGCCTCGCGGCCACCAGCCGCACCATGGTCGGCCGGGGGGAGCGGCTCGACAAGGCGGCGCAACTGCAGGCGGCGGTTCTGAATGAAGTCCGCGCCCAGAAGAACATGATCTTGTCGAGGGAAGACGCCGACGTCAGCCGCGACGCCGACGACGTCAAGAAGTTCGCGGATGAGTCGGCAAAGTTACGCGATGCGATCAACGCCACCACCAACGAAGCCGGCAGGGCGTTGATGGCCAAATTCTCGACGGAAAGGGAGAAGGCGAACAGCGTCGAGGACGAAATCATCCGTCTCGCGAAATTGGACTCTGCCGACAGCGCCAACCAGTATTGGAAAACGGATGGCGCCGCCGCAGTCAAAGCCTTCAACGATGCTCTCGACTCGGCTGCCGTCAAGCTCGATCGGGCGCCATCGTCCATTGAGATTCTCAAGGCGAGCTCGGTGTTGCTGACCGCCAGAATGAATCTGGAGAAGACCGGCAAGCTCCTGAGAGACGCGTTCGCCGTCGGCGATCTCAACGAATTGAACACGGCCGAGGCCGCGCTGAAGGATCAGCTCGTCGTCCTGTCCAATGTGGCGCAGCAGGCCGTCGTCGCCGTCGGCGCCGTGGGCGATTCCGGGAACGAGATCAGCGCCGCCGCGGCTAAACTGGTGAAGGCGTACCAGCACGCCGCGGAGATCGTCGGCGAAGGCGGCGACATCCGGGCGACCAAGATGTCGATGACCGAAGGTAAGGCAGCGACGACGGCTTTGCTCGGCGTGGTGTCCGACTATATCGACGTGGTCAGAAAGTATATGGCGGAAGACGCCGCCGGCAGCGCTCAGCAGGCCAGTCAGGCTGAGACAGTCCTGATTGGCGCGGTCCTCGTGTCGCTGGCGATCGCCATCGGTTCGGCGCTGTGGATCGCGCTCAATATCAGCCGTGGCGTCGGCCGCGCCGTCCACCTTGCCGAAGCTGTCGCTATCGGCGACCTCAGTCAGACGATCGACACCTCCAGCAATGACGAGATTGGTGACCTGATCAAGGCGCTCAACACGATGACCGCCAGCCTGAACGGCACGGCCAAGATCGCTGACACGATCGCCTCGGGAGACCTCACGGTCGAGGCGACGCGGCTGTCCGACCAGGACACCCTGGGCATCGCGCTGCAAACGATGCTCGACAAGCTGCGGGGCGTGGTCAGCGATGCGGTAATCGCGGCACAGAACGTCGCATCGGGCAGCGAACAGCTCTCCGCCAGCGCCGAGCAGCTTTCGCAAGGCGCCACCGAACAGGCCTCGGCGACCGAGCAAGCCTCCTCGTCGATGGAAGAGATGGCCTCCAACGTCAAGCAGAACTCCGATAACGCCAGCCAGACCGAGAAGATCGCGCGCCAGTCGGCGCAGGACGCGGAAGCGAGCGGCCTGGCGGTGAACCGTGCGGTCAAGGCGATGGAGACGATCGCCGAGAAGATCACCATCGTGCAGGAGATCGCGCGCCAGACCGATCTGCTCGCCCTCAACGCGGCGGTGGAAGCGGCGCGGGCCGGCGAGTATGGGCGCGGCTTCGCGGTGGTCGCTTCGGAAGTGCGCAAGCTCGCCGAACGCAGCCAGGCCGCGGCGGCGGAGATCGGCACGCTGTCGTCCGGCACGGTGAAGTCGGCGCAGGAGGCCGGCGAAATGCTGGTTCGCCTGGTGCCCGACATCAAGCGCACCGCCGAACTCGTCGCGGAAATCAGCGCCGCCTGCCGTGAGCAGGACGTGGGCGCGACGCAGATCAACCAGGCGATCCAGCAGCTCGACCAGGTGACCCAGCAGAATGCGGCGGCGTCGGAGGAGGTCTCGGCGACCTCGGTGGAGCTGACGTCCCAGGCCGAGCAGTTGCAGGCCACTATCTCGTACTTCCGCATCGACGACGGTGCGGCGCGAACCGCGAACGCGGATGCGAGTGGCCCGGTCGACGATGCGGTGTCGAAACTCAAGAGCACGGCGGCTTCGATGCGGAGCAAGGATGCCCGCGCTGCGCATCACGCCGCAGTCCGGCATGGCGGGCACGGCTCGGCCAAGAGCGCGTCGGTCAAGAGCGCACCGGGCAAGAAGGTCGCCGCCAGTTCGGGCAAGGGCTTCGCCCTCGACCTGAACGCGGGCGGAGACGACGAGGACGTCGAGTTCCGGCGCGCGTGACCTCCTCCGGAAGGGCGCCCCGCGCGCCCTTCCCCCTCCGTTTGTCGGACGAATGGAACGACAGTCATGGTTGAGACGAGCCAATATCTGACCTTCGGCGTGGACCGCGAGCGTTTCGCGTTGCCCATCGAGCGCGTGCGGGAAATCCTCGACATGCGCCCGATCTCGCGTCTGCCGCACGCGCCGCCCTGCGTCGTCGGGCTGACCGACGTCCGCGGCGCCGGGTTGCTGGTGGTCGATCTGCGCGCCAGGTTCGGCTTCCCGCCGACCGATGCGACGAACCGGACCCGGATCATTGTGGTCGAAGCGGCCGTCGAGGGCGGGAGTCTCGACGTCGGCCTGGTGGCGGACTGCGTGTTCGCGGTCAGCGATCTGTCGGGCGCCACGCTCGAGCCGCCGCCGTCGATCGGCTCGCGCTGGCGCGCCGAATTCGTCGTCGGCGTCGGCCGCGAGAATGGCGCGTTCGTGATCGTGCTCGACCTCGATCGGTTGATCGAAGCGAATGCGTTCAGCGCGACCGGCGAGCCCATCGCCGCCTAGCAAAGCCGTAGAAGCGTCTCTCTTGTCGCGGGAGGACTTGTCGCGTGGAGCCTGGGTTGAGCGGCGCTGACATCGACGACGGCATGCGCGAGAAGCATTTCGTGACGCTCGCGAGACTCGTCGAGTTGCATACCGGCATTCAGCTGCCAATGGCCAAACGCGTGATGCTGGAAGGTCGCCTGCGCCGGCGTGTCCGCGCGCTCGGTCTCGCGAATCTGACGGAATACGGCAACGCGATCTTCGAGGACGGGCGGCTCGAGGAGGAGTTCGATCACGTCGTCGACTGCGCGACGACCAACAAGACCGACTTCTTCCGCGAGCCGGAGCATTTCGCCTTCCTGCGCGAGAACGCGATCCCGACAGCGCTGCAGCAGCGGGGCGGCCGCGACCCGCTCAAGTTCTGGAGCGCGGCGGCGTCGAACGGCGCGGAGGCCTATACGATTGCGATGGTGGCGGCGGAGGCGATCGGCCTGGACGCGCGGGCGTTCTCCGTGCTCGGCACCGACATCAGCCGCGGGGTCATCGCCGAGGCCCGGCGCGCGATCTATCCGAACTCGTTCGTCGATCCCGTCCCGCGCGTGTTGCGCGACCGCTACCTCATGGCCGCGCGCGACATCCGCCGCCGCGAGGTCCGCATCGTCCCGGAGCTCAGGCGGTTGGTCCGCTTCGAGCGCCTCAACCTCATGGATGCGCAATACTCCGTCGACAACGACTACGACGTCATCTTCTGCCGCAACGTTCTCATATACTTCACCAGGGCGACCCAGAACGCCGTCATCCGGCGGCTGGTCGCCCGCTTGCGGATCGGAGGGCATTTGATGTTGGGACACTCTGAATCCGCGGCCGGCAACAGCCACTCGGAGCTGCGCCAGGCGGCGCCGACCGTATTTCGCCGCGCTACGTAGAGGGGGCGAACGTGAACGCCGAGGCGAAAAAAATCCGCGTGCTGATCGTCGACGATTCGGCGTCTGTGCGGCAGAGTCTATCGTCCATCATCGCCGACACGTCCGATCTCGAAGTGATGGCGACGGCCTCGGATCCGTTCGTCGCCGCGCAACGCATCCAGGCGGAGGTTCCCGACGTCATCATTCTCGACGTCGAGATGCCGCGTATGGACGGCATCACGTTCCTGCGCAAGCTGATGGCGCAGCGGCCGATCCCGTGCGTTCTGTGCTCGACTCTGCTCGAGCCGGGTTCGGACCTTCTGTTCGAGGCGCTGGAGGCCGGCGCGGTCGAGGTCATTCAGAAGCCGCGCCTCGACACGCGGCAGTTCCTCACCGAATCGCGCATCCGCATCGCCGACGCGGTGCGGGCCGCGGCGCGCGCGTCTCTGCGCAAGCGCTCGCACTCCGGCGGCGAGACACAGAAGAAACTGACGGCAGACGTCATGATGCCGCCGCCAGTGCCGACGCGCTCGCTGTCGCGCACGACCGAACAGGTGGTCTGCATCGGCGCGTCCACCGGCGGGACCGAGTCGCTGCGCGAGGTGCTGGTGTCGCTGCCGCCCGATAGCCCCGGCATCGTCATCGTCCAGCATATGCCGGAGCAATTCACCGCCGCCTTCGCCAAGCGCCTCGACGGACTCTGCCAGATCGATGTCAAGGAGGCCGCGGACGGCGATCCGGTGATCTCCGGCAGGGCGCTGATCGCGCCGGGCAATCGCCACACGCTTCTGCAGCGCAGCGGCGCGCGCTATCACGTCGCCGTCAAGGACGGGCCGCTCGTCTCGCGCCATCGCCCGTCGGTCGACGTGCTCTTCCGCTCCGCCGCGCAATATGCGGGCCCCAACGCGGTCGGGATCATCATGACCGGGATGGGCGACGACGGCGCAAGGGGCCTGCTGGAAATGAAGAAGGCAGGCGCCGCGACAGTCGCTCAAAACGAGGAGTCGTGCGTCGTGTTCGGCATGCCGAAGGAGGCGATCGCGCTCGGCGCGGCCGACAAGATCGTGCCGCTTTCGCAGATTGCCTCCGAGATCGTCAAGCTCCGGATTTCGAACTCAATCCTGACGGCGAGCGGGAGCAAAAGCGGCGATCAACGAACCGAGGCGCGGGCTCCAAATTGAGTCCGCCTCCGCAAACGCCGGCGCCAATCGGTCAGCATGAGCAGCTAAATCTCTGGAAAGATTGGAGCGGGCGAAGGGAATCGAACCCTCGTATGAAGCTTGGGAAGCTTCCGTTCTACCATTGAACTACGCCCGCTCGGCGCTTTTTCGCACTGGCAGGAGAGGAGGGACTCGAACCCCCAACCCCCGGTTTTGGAGACCGGTGCTCTGCCAATTGAGCTACACTCCTAACGAGCGCTCCTTCTGCCGCATCGCGCGCGCCGATGCAAGCGCCGGAGACAGCCCTGCCGCGGTCCGTCTTGGCAATGCGCACTTGCATGTGATCCGGCGCTGTTCATCGCCGCCGCGACGCGCATCCGCGCGATGGTCCCGCCGCCCACGTCGCCAGCCGCCGGCGCAACGCCTGCAGCGCGACAACGCCGGAACGACCGGGCTCCCTGGTCGTCCGACGCGCCACGAAGGCGCGCCCGGTCTGAGCCGCGCCGCGACGGACCTGGCCGGCGCAGCGCCGCCGCGGGCTTAAGCGGCGCCGCCATCGGAGTGGGACCGGGCCCGCACATACGCGCGCTCGCCGTGATCCGCGCTCTGCCAGACTTCCACCAGGACTCCGGAAGCCGGATCGACGAAACGTTCGCCGGTGAACGTCCAGTCCCTCCCCGGCGGCGCGTCCAGCGGCCGCCGTTTGTACCCGCCCGAGCGGAAGAGAAGCCAGATCACGACCGGCGCGAGAGGGACGGCGATCCACAGGACGAACACGAGCAAACTGGTCACGGCGCGGTTTCGATCACGGCGGCGGCGCCCGTCATGGGGCAGCCTCTATGACCGCGGCCGTTCCGTAGGCGACGATCTCGCTCATCGTATTGCCGATCTCGGCGCTGTCGTAGCGCATCATCAGGACGGCGTTCGCCCCCATGGCGGTCGCGTTCTGCACCAGCCGGTCGAGGGCGTGGCGGCGCGCCTCCTCCAGAAGCTGGGTGTATTCCGGGATCTCTCCGCCGACGATCGTGCGCAGCCCGGCCAGCACATTGCCGCCGAGGCCGCGGCTGCGAACGACGACGCCGAAACACTGGCCGAGCGTGGTGACGGTGCGATGGCCGGCGATGTTTTCGGTGGTGGCGATGATCATGACGCAGCGTTCCTGCTTCCGGCGCCTCGACGTCGGCGTCCGCCCAAAATGCGGCCTCCGACAGTCATTGACAAGCGCGGCGCGCAGGCGGCGCCAGCCGATCCCGCGCTCTTAGCTCTCAGGGTCCAACTTCGCCCCGCCGTCCATAGTCTTGCCGGGTTCTGGCCGCCGCCCGCAAATCATCAGGACAGCGTCCTCGACGATCGACCGAAGCGCCGCCCGGGCCGTCCCGGCGCGGGCGCGGATGGAGAGCGTGTGAACGGTCGCCGTCGCCATGCGGGCGAGGCGTTTCGGCTCGACGCCGAGCGGCAGTTCGCCCGCTTCGCGGCCGTCCGCGAACAGTCGTTCGAACGCCCGGTCGCTGTTGTCGATCGCCTCGTCGACCATCGACCGGATCTCCGGGTCGGCGATGAGGTCCGACGATGCGCTGAGCACGGTGAAGCATCCGCGCGGCCCCTCCTCGCCGCTAAGGTAGAGCTCCAGCGCAGCGAGAAAAATGCGGCGAAGTTTTTCGGCGAGCGGCGCCCTCTCGGAAAAGATCGGGACGAACCTTTCCCGCACATGCTCGCGATAGCGCGCGTAGGCCTGGATGTAGAGCGCGCGCTTGTCTCCGAAGGCGCCATAGAGGCTCGGCCGGTTGAGGCCGGTCGCCGCGCTGAGCTCATCGAGAGAGGTCGCCGCAAATCCCTCTTTCCAGAAGACGTCCATCGCCTGGGCGAGAACCGCATCGGGCTCGAAGGCGCGCGGACGGCCGCGCCGCCGCCGCGTATTCTCGCGCTGCGGCGGAAGGGCCTTCGGGGGCGTCATTTTTTGTACCATTTCGAATAAAACCCTTGACGGCGGTCATTGTATGCGAAAGAGTACATAAATAGCAAAGGAGGATCCCATGGAGCTGTTCTTTTCCCCGCTCGCCTGCTCGATGTCGGGGCGTATTGCGCTCGCCGAGGCGGGCGCCAAGGTCACTCTGGTCGAGGTCGATCCGCACACGAAGCGCCTGCTTGCGAGCGGCGAAGACTATCGCGCAGTCAACCCGCTCGGCTACGTGCCGGCGCTGAAGCTCGACGACGGAGCCGTATTGACCGAGAACGCCGCCATCCTGAACTACATCGCCGACGCATATCCCGCGGCGGCCCTCGCGCCGCCCGAGTTCGACCTGGTGGGACGAGCGAAACTTCGCCAGTGGCTTAGCTTCGTCGGCACGGAACTGCACAAGGGCCTGATGATTCCGCTGCTCGGCCGCGACACGCCGCCCGAGGTCAAAGCCTGGGCTCTCGCCAAATACGGCTCACGCCTCGCCTATCTCGACGACAGGTTGGCGGGTCGGGAGTTTCTTCTCGACCGCTTCAGCGTCGCGGACGCGTATCTCGCAACCGTCCTGAACTGGACCCAGGCGACGCCGGAAATCGACCTCGCATCGTATCCGAACGTGAAGGCCTATCTCGAGCGAATGCGCGCGCGCCCCAGCGTCGCCGCTGCGCTGGCGGAAGAGGTTCCGCTGTTCCGGGCCGAGATGGCGAGGAGAAAGGCGGCCTAAAGTCGCGGGCTCGCGATTTCACGCAGGGCGGTCCCTCGACGATTGACCACGCCGCGACAGCCGGTCACGATCGCAGCGCGCTCTGACGGGCGAGCGCCCCGAACAGCGGCGGTTGGCGAGGACATGTCGGGATCGGGCGAATTCACCACCTGGGTCGCATTGGCCTGCGCCGCCGTCGCGGCCGGGCTGTGCTGGATATTCTCGTCTTCGCCTTGGGCCTTGATTCCGGCGGCGCTCGCAGGCGCTGCGCTCGGCTATTGGGCCGAACGCGCCGGCCGCCGTTGGCTCAACCGGCAGTTTGCGCGACGACCCTGAAGGGCCGCCTCCGGCTTGTCCCGGACAGCCTTCGCCGCGCAATGCGGCGTTCCGGCCGCGTTGTCGTGCGATCGGGAACACGGCCGCCGGATGCCGCCACGTCCCTACTCCGCCGCGCTCTTGCTGGCCTTCCCCCCCTTCCGCGCCAGCACCGGCTTCAAGAAGGAGCCGGTGTAGCTGCGCGGGTTGCGGGCGATTTGTTCGGGCGTTCCCGCCGCCACCACCTCGCCGCCGCCGTCGCCGCCCTCGGGCCCCATGTCGATGATCCAGTCGGCCGTCTTCACGACTTCCAGATTGTGCTCGATCACGATCATCGTGTTGCCCTGGTCGACCAGTTCGTGCAGCACGTCGAGCAGTTGCGCCACGTCGTGAAAGTGCAGGCCGGTCGTGGGCTCGTCGAGGATGTAGAGCGTGCGGCCGGTCGAGCGGCGCGACAGTTCCTTGGCGAGCTTCACCCGTTGCGCTTCGCCGCCCGACAGCGTTGTCGCCTGCTGGCCGACCTTGACGTAGCTCAGCCCCACGCGCTTCAGGGTCTCCATCTTGTCGCGGATCGACGGCACCGCCTTGAACAGGTCCGCCGCCTCCTCGACCGTCATGTCGAGCACGTCGGCGATCGACTTGTCGCGGTAGCGCACTTCGAGCGTCTCGCGGTCGTAGCGCTTGCCCTTGCATACGTCGCAGGTGACGTAGACGTCGGGCAGAAAGTGCATCTCGATCTTGATCACGCCGTCGCCCTGGCAGGCCTCGCACCGCCCGCCCTTGACGTTGAACGAGAACCGTCCCGGCAGATAGCCGCGCGCCTTCGCCTCCGGCAGGCCGGCGAACCAGTCGCGGATGGGGGTGAAGGCGCCCGTATAGGTGGCGGGGTTCGAGCGCGGGGTGCGGCCGATCGGCGACTGGTCGATGTCGATCACCTTGTCGATCGCATCGAGGCCCTCGATCCGCTCGTGCGGCGCCGGCGGGTCGCTCGCGCCATTCAGGCTGCGCGCCGCAGCCTTGTAGAGCGTGTCGATGACCAGCGTCGACTTGCCGCCGCCGGAGACGCCGGTCACGCAGGTGAACAGGCCGAGCGGCGCCTCGACCGTGACGGACTTCAGGTTGTTGCCGCGCGCGCCGACGATCTTCAAAGCCTTGCCCGGCGCCTGCGCCCGGCGCCTGGCCGGGATCGTCACCGTCCGCTCGCCCGACAGATAGTGGCCGGTCAGCGAATTGGGATCGGCGGCGACCTCCTGCGGAGTTCCCTTGGCGACGATTTCGCCGCCGTGCACGCCGGCGCCCGGGCCGACGTCGACCACGTAATCGGCGGCCCAGATCGCGTCCTCGTCGTGCTCGACCACGATCACCGTGTTGCCGAGATTGCGCAGCCTCCGCAGCGTATCGAGCAGCCGGGCGTTGTCGCGCTGGTGCAAGCCGATCGACGGCTCGTCGAGGACATAGAGCACGCCGGTGAGGCCCGATCCGATCTGCGAAGCAAGCCGGATGCGCTGGCTTTCGCCGCCCGACAGCGTGCCGGAGGAGCGCGCCAGCGTGAGGTAGTCGAGGCCGACGTCGCGAAGGAAGACGAGGCGGTCGACAATCTCCTTCAGGATGCGATGGGCGATCTCGTTGCGCTTGGCGTCGAGCTTTTGCGGCAGCCCTTCGGCCCAGTCGACCGCTGCCTTGACCGACAAAAGGCTGACTTCGCCGATGTGCTGGCCGTCGATCTTGACCGCGAGCGCCTCGGGCTTCAAGCGGAAGCCGTTGCAGGCCTCGCACGGCGTCGCGCTCATATAGCGCTGGATCTCCTCGCGCGACCACTCGCTCTCGGTCTCTTTGTGGCGGCGTTCGAGATTGGAGATCACGCCCTCGAACGGCTTTCTCACCGCGTACGAGCGCAGGCCGTCGTCATAGGCGAAGCGGATCTCCTCGGACCCCGAGCCATAGAGGATCGCCTGGCGCGCCGCCTCGGGCAGTTCGCTCCACGGGCGGTCGAGCCGGAACTTGTAGTGTTTGCCGAGCGCGTCGAGGGTCTGCAGGTAATAGGGCGAGCTCGACTTCGACCACGGCGCGATCGCGCCGCGCTTCAGCGTCAGCTTCGGATCCGGAACGACCAGCGACGGATCGACGCGCAACTCCGAGCCAAGCCCGCCGCAGACCGGGCAGGCGCCGTGCGGATTGTTGAAGGAGAACAGTCTCGGCTCGATCTCGGCGATGGTGAAGCCGGACACCGGACAGGCGAACTTCGAGGAGAACAGGATACGCTTCGCCTCGTTCTCGCCCTCCGCCCGATCGGCGAACTCGATCACCGCCAGTCCGTCGGCCAGCTCCAGCGCCGTCTCGAAACTTTCGGCCAGCCGCGCCGCCATGTCGGGGCGCACGACGATGCGATCAACCACAACTTCGACGTCGTGCTTGAGCTTCTTGTCGAGCGCCGGCGCGTCGGCGATCTCGGTGAACTGGCCGTCGATCTTGAGGCGCTGGAAGCCCCGCTTCATCCATTCGGCGATCTCCTTGCGGTACTCGCCCTTGCGGCCGCGCACGACCGGCGCCAGCAGATAGAGCCGCGTGCGCTCCGGCAGGGCGAGCACCCGGTCGACCATCTGGCTCACCGTCTGGCTCTCGATCGGCAGTCCGGTGGCCGGCGAATAGGGGATGCCGACGCGGGCCCAGAGGAGGCGCATGTAATCGTGGATCTCGGTCACGGTGCCGACGGTCGAGCGCGGGTTCTTCGACGTCGTCTTCTGCTCGATGGCGATGGCGGGCGACAGGCCGTCGATCTGGTCGACGTCGGGCTTCTGCATCATCTCGAGGAACTGCCGGGCGTAGGCCGAGAGCGACTCGACATAGCGCCGCTGGCCTTCGGCGTAGATCGTGTCGAAGGCGAGCGACGACTTGCCGGAGCCGGAGAGCCCGGTGAACACGACCAACTTATCGCGCGGGATGGCGAGGTCGACGTTCTTGAGGTTGTGCTCGCGCGCGCCGCGCACAACGATCGCCCGTCCGCCGAACAGGGCCTCGACCGCGGCGCCGTCGCCCGCGTGCGTCTTTGCAGAACTGCGCTTGTCGTCGGCGCGGGCCATGGATCCTCGACCGAAATCTTTCCATCCTGCGCGGGAATCACGCTTGCGCGACCCCAAGGCCGATGTTAGAACAAAAAAGGAACGCAGGGAAGGCGCACCCGACCCGCGAGGCCGCTAATGTAGGCGCACAGTCGCGCGTTCCCAAGCGGGGGCGCGGCCTTTGTGGACAAGTGGCGCCGCGGAGTGTTTCCGCGCGTCGATCCCTGCGCTTTGGGTTATGGAAGGCGGCAAGCACCAGCCGCGGCGGCGCGGTTCCTAGCTCGTCGCGAGACGGGCGTCCCGAGGACCGAGCCTGCGGGGCGCAAAGACAAGCGTTAAGGAGGTCCCCATGGCGGGCAGTGTCAACAAAGTGATTCTCGTCGGCAATCTGGGCAAGGATCCAGAGGTCCGCCGTCTCAATTCCGGCGATCCGGTCGTCAGTTTTTCCCTCGCCACCTCCGAAACCTGGCGCGACAAGACTTCGGGCGAGCGCAAGGAGCGCACCGAGTGGCACAACATCGTGATCTTCAACGAGAATCTCTGCAAGGTAGCGGAGCAGTACTGCAAGAAGGGCACGAAAGTTTACATCGAGGGCCAGTTGCAGACCCGCAAATGGCAGGACCAGAGCGGCGCCGACAAATACACGACCGAAATCGTTTTGACGCGCTTTCGCGGAGAATTGCAGTTGCTCGAACTCACGGGGCGGCGGCGCGGACCGTGACAGCTTCTCCGACGAGGGTGGCGGGCGCCAGAGCTTCAGTCGGCCTTCCGCCGGCGGCGGCGATCGCCGCCCGGCAATCTCCTCCGGAGGCGGGGGCGCCGGCCCGATCGACGACGACATCCCGTTCTAGAGATGACCCAGGATCAATTGTAAAGTTGTAAGCCGTAAGCTGGTATAATATCTCACAATCTCCTTGACGAACCCGATCCCGTGTCGTTCTGTCCGTCGCGTGACGAGCGGAACGATGCGGAGTGTCAAGTTTGTTGGGCGTGAACAGAAAGCGGCTAACCCATACCTGCTCCGGGAGGTCCGCTTCCCGGACGGGGAGAGGTTGCCGGTTCTGGTATGCCGGGTTTCCGGTCTGCCCATCGAGTTGGCCACTTATTGGGTCACTTCCGATCTGCGCGGCCTGAACAAGCAGGCCACCACGCTCAGACACGATCTTGAGAACCTGATGGTCGCGTTCCTCTGGGCGGACGCCCGAGGCTTGGACCTTCCCGGCGCCGTCAAGGCGCCCGCCTTCCTGACCCTGTCGCAGATGAACGACTTGGACGGCTTCTGCAGGCGCCCGGTTAGCGCCCTGGTCGCCGAGGTCCAGGAGAAAAAGAGCGCCATCGGCCCGGAGCCGTGGCAAACCGCTCGCCCGGAACCAGGTCCGGAGCCGGATGTACTCGATCCACCGATTCCTCATGCACGTCAGCGCCGACCACCTCTCGCGGCTCACCCCGAACACGCCTGAGCACGCAACCTACCGCGATGCGCGGGCGGAAGGGTTGGAGCGGTGGGGCGCCCGCTACAAGGCGCTCGATGCCAGCCGTTCCACCTCAGCGCGGGAAGGGCTGTCCGCTGCCGAGGCGGAACGGCTGAAGGAGGTGATCCGGCCCGATAGCCCTGACAATCCCTGGCTCCCCGAGGTCAGGCGGCGGAACGGGCTGGTCGTCCTGCTTCTCTGGGCGACCGGCATCCGGCGTGGCGAGCTCCTCGCACTGGAAGCGTCCGACTTCACTCCGAAACCAAACGGCGCGAAGCTGCGCATCTTGCGGCGGCCGGACAATCCTCGCGATCGCCGGGCGCGCCAGCCAGCGGTCAAGACGCTTGGGCGCGACATCACGGTGCATGACGGTCTCGCCGCGCTGCTGCAGGAATATATCCTCGAGGACAGGCGCAAGCTGCCAGGAGCGCGGAAGCACCCGTTCCTGTTCGTCTCGTCGGCCGATGGCGCTCCCCTCTCGCTGTCGGGCGTGAACAAGCTGTTCCGCGCATTGCAGGCCGTTGACGGCCTGCCCGGAGACCTGTCGCCGCACGTGCTGCGCCATACCTGGAACGACGACTTCTCGGCCCAGTCGGATCTGGCCAACCCGCACAGGACGGACGTGGAACGAATTCAGGAGGAGCGCAACCGCGCATACCTTATGGGTTGGTCGATGAAATCCACCATGCCGGGGCTCTACTCGAGGCGGTGGATCCGAGAGACCGCGAACCAACGCCTGCTGAAGCAACAGGCCGCCATCGAGATCGCGCCAGCCAAAGACGGGGAAGGCGAGCATGTCTGAGGCAGCGCGCAACCCGCTGCGTTTGAGCAAGTGGCCCGCGCTGCCGCTGCACGCCACGACGCACGACGGATATCCGTTCAATCCTGCCGCTCCAGTGTGGCGGATCGACACGCTCGAGTGTCGAACGATCTACCTCCGCTTTGATCAGCTATCGATGTTCTCCGCCGATCTCGTTCACCGACTGAAGCTGACCCTGCTCGACTTTGCGCAGAAGCAATCGCTCTCTCACCTTCGGAACATGTCGGAACGAGTGTTCGAATTCTATCGAGCGCTCTTCTCTGAGGGCACGCAGGAAATCGACGCGATCGGCATCGATCATCTGCTTAACTTCCGGGCGCAGCTTAACGATCGGACGGTCTGGAAGCTTGGCGCGATCCGCGTAGCCTTTGAGCGTGGGCAGTCTCTCGGATACTCGCTGCTTACGGGTGAGGCCGCAGCCTACTTTGGGGATGCGGTGATCGCGGGAAATCCGAAGGGTGTCGACGTCCGGACGCGCGACAGCCGTAAGGGCGCGTTCTCCACCATCGAGCTCGAAACAGTCAACTCTGCGCTCAACGCAGCCTACACACGAGGGGATGTGGACCTGCAGGACTACGCCCTGTGCCACTTCATCTTGGCCTATGGGACCAGGTCCATCCAGATCGCATCCCTCAAGGATGGAGACCTCTTGAAGCATGGCGACATCTACACGTTGCGGATCCCGCGCGCCAAGCAGCAAGGCCATCTGAGACGCGAAACGTTCAAGATGCGGGCTTGCGACAAGCGTCTCGGCGAATTGCTGGAGGGGCATCTATCGGAGATCAAGTGGCCACCTGACGCCCCGGAGCGAGGCGATCGTCCAATGTTCCCTGCCTCCCAGCCCGGCAGCGTGCCCGGCTTCGCGTATCACATGGCGGGGCGGGAAATCGGCAAGCGTATCACAGTCATCTTCGAAGCGGTGGCGCGGTATCAATCGAACCCGAAGCGCTTCCGGCACACCTTAGCCAAGCGGGCCCATGATGACGGTGCAACCGTCTACGTCATCGCCGAGCTGCTCGACCATTCGGATATCCAGAACGCGAAAGTCTACACGGAGGGCGGCCCGGACATCGTGGAGCGCCTCAATCGGACGATGGCGCTCCAACTGGCGCCGATCGCCCAGGCGTTTGCAGAGAAGCTGGTGCGCAGCGGTGACCCGGATGCGCAGGCCGGCGGAGCCGCCAAGCGGATCCATGACCGGGCCCTTCCTGAAGGCAAGGGCAACGCCGCTCTCGGGACCTGCGGCCTGAACAGCTTCTGCTCGCTGGCCCGGCCGATCGCCTGTTACACCTGCATCAGCTTCAGGCCGTGGGACGACGGTCCGCACGAAGAGGTGCTCGACAAGCTTCTGCAGGAGCGCGAGCGGCAGCGCGAAAAGGGCTACGCCCCCCGCATCTATGGCCTCCATGACCGAACCATCGCCGCGGTCGCGCGGGTGGTCCAGCTCTGCTCCGAGCGGCAGGCGGACGGGGAAGCGGAATGAGCGAGGTCGTCCGATTCGTTCCGCGTGCGGAATTCGACCCGCGGCAGCGTGTAGCCGACTTCATCGCGCTCGCACGCGACCGCCTCACTGCCTTGGTGCCGAACAAGGCATGGCCGGACCAGACGTGGGACATCAGCTCCTCGTTCGTGCGGAAAGGGAGGGGAAACGCGGCAAGCAGGCTGCACTTCCTCCGGAACGGGACGGTCGTGGGCCGAGGAGATGCCACTCAAGGCGAGCCGTTGCCACAACCATTCGGAGACTTCGCCCGGGCCTTCGTTCGATACAGCCACGCAACCGAGGCGAACACCTTCGAGCGGCTTTCGGCGCGGCTGAACGCGCTGCGCTGGCTGGAGGAGGCGTTCGCGGCGCTCGGGCAGGAGACGGACATTATGGCGCTCGGCCCGGAGGTGCTGGTTAAGGCTGTCGCGATCGCCGGCGAAGGGGTGACGCCCGCGCCCAAGTATCAACGCGCCGCGATCCTGGAGAAGATCCAGGAGTTCTGCCGGGATCATGGCTTTCTGGCTATCCCGTTCGCCTGGAAGCACGGCATCCGCAGGCCGAAGGACTTGCCGGACCGTTTGGACGAGGCCGCCGTCCGCCGGCGGGCAGAGCGTCTGCCCGACTTCCAGGCATTCCAAGCGATCTCGATGGCTTGGAACGAGCCGCAGACGCGCCGTGACCATCTTATGTCGGCCATCGCAGCCATCTGTATGTGCGTGCCGATCCGCATCCACGAGGTGCTGCAACTGCGGACAGACTGCCTGTGCGAAGACCAGCGCCGGGGCGAGGACGGCAAGCCCGTCACCGTCGTCGGCATCAGGGTCTGGCCCGGCAAAGGCAACCCGCCGGCGATCAAGTGGGTGCCGGACATCCTGGTCGACCTGGCGCGGCAGGCCGTTGCGCGCCTGCTGGACATTGGCAAGCCCGCCCGCTGCATCGCGCGTTGGTATAGCGATCATACCGACCGCATCTACGTGCCGCCAGAGTTCGAGGAGTGCCGCGCCTCCGGCGTGATCGGATCTGATCAGCTAGCTCGCTTGGTGGGCATGTCGGACGGCGTCAAATGGGCCCGGCAGAAAGGGCTCCGCAGCATTCCCAAGCGCGATTGGGGCCGGAACCGATATCCGTTTGGCGACGTCGAGAAGGCCATACTGAACGAGCTGCCCTGGGACTTTCCGAACCATAACGGCCAGCACGAACACCCGTACGCCGGGTCGCTGGTGCTCGCGAGGAGAGCCGGCCTGAAGACCGATCTCACCAACGATGGCTCGGCAGCCATGTTCGAGTCGTGACGATCGATCAGTTCAACAATTGGCTTGGCGGCCACGCGGGCGTGAAATCGGTCTTTGACCGTTACGGCGTCACCAACCCGGACGGCTCGCGGATCGACATGTCCAGCCACGGGTTCCGGCACTGGTTGAACGACCTTGCGCACAGGAAAGGGCTGGACGCGCTCGACATCGCGAACTGGTCGGGCCGCGAGGTCGAGCACAACCAGTTCTACGACCATCAGACCCCCGCCCAGTTCCAGGAGCAGATCCAGGCAATGGCGGAGCGGGCGGTGGGCTTGGCCCTCTGTTCGACGCGGCCGAGACCATCCGCATTTCGGACCTGATCATCGGAGTTCCTGGAGATCCAGATCGGCTCGGGCCACCACCACGACCTCGGGGCCTGTATCCACGATT
>CAWFJG010000008.1:0-103761 GCA_963816065.1 uncultured Alphaproteobacteria bacterium
GTAATGGGCGTCGCCCATTACCTCCGCGAACCGCCATTGCCCGAAGTGCCAGGCCGCCGCGGCGCGGAAATGGCTCGAAGACCGCCAAGCCGAACTCCTGCCGGTTCCCTACTATCACGTCGTCTTCACCCTGCCGCCCGCGATCGGCGTCGTCGCGTTCCAGAACAAGGCCGCCGTCTACGACCTCCTGTTCAGGACCGCCGCCGAGACGCTGACCACCATCGCCGCCGACCCGAAGCATCTGGGCGCGCGCATCGGCCTCACCGCCGTCCTCCACACCTGGGCTCGGCGCTCACCCACCATCCCCACGTCCACGTCATCGTTCCCGGCGGCGGCCTGTCGCCGGACGGGTCGCGCTGGATCGCCTGCAAGCCCGGCTTCTTCCTGCCCGTGCGCGTGCTGTCGCGCCTGTTCCGCCGCCTCTTTCTCGAAGGCCTCGCCGCGCTCAACCAGGCCGGCCGCCTGGCCTTCTTCGGCGATCTCGCCCCGCTCGCCGACAAACGCGCCTTCGACGCCGCGCTCGCGCCGTTGCGCCGCTCCGAGTGGGTCGTCTACGCCAAGCGGCCCTTCGCCGGACCGCAGGCCGTGCTCGCCTATCTCGCCCGCTACACCCACCGCGTCGCGATCTCGAACTCCCGGCTCATCGCGCTCGACGAGGAGGGCGTGACCTTCAAATGGAAGGACTACCGGATCAAAGGCCGCGACCGGCTCAGGACCATGACGCTCGACGCCGCCGAGTTCATCCGCCGCTTTCTCCTGCACGTGCTGCCGAGCGGCTTCCACCGCATCCGCCACTACGGCCTGTTCGCCGGCGCGGTTCGAGCCCACAACATCGAGCGCGTCCGCCAATTGCTCGCCGCGCCCGAGGCCTCGCCCGAGCGCTCGCGCGCCGAGGCGGACAGCGAGGCCGAAACGACCTTCGCCTGCGCGCCAATGCCCGTGTTGCGGCGGCCGGATGATCATCGTCGAAACGTTCGAAGGCGCGCGCCCTGCGCGTTCTTCAGCGCCGACCCGGATCAGGATCGACACCTCATGACGTCGCCGTGCTCCTCGCCTCGCAACGCTCGATCGCTTCACTTCCGGCCGCGCCCCGGACCACGACGAGCGCTGTCCTCAAAACGTCCGAAGACCTGCTCCAAGCGCCGCGTTCACGCCAGGCCCCCGTATGCTCGCGATCGAACAGGCTCGTCATCGTCGCTCGCCCGATAACACTGCGCGCCTCCGGCCTCCCGCAGCCACGCCTGCGATCCGTCCGCGACCTTCAAATCCCCATAGGTCGCGCCCTACCAAACGCGCCCCCTCCTCCCCGCGGTTTCCTCCTTACGAGGCTTTCGAACGCCGGCCCCCGGCGCTCGCCCAACCGTCGTGCAAGGGGCCGGCGTCCGAAACCCTTCAGTATTGCGGACCTTAGCTGACCGCGGCATTGGACGCTTCAATTCGTGAAGGGTCGCCAGTGCACCGTTCGTGAGCGCAGAATCGAGCGGGTGAAATACTCGCTAGCCGGAAGTCGTGGCCAGTTGGTCTGGTCTCGGGAGACCCGGCCACCCTGCCTTCGCCGGGGCCGGAAAGCGCAAGGTCACCGTCTGAACTCCGGCGAACACCGCGTGTGGCCAATTTATTCAAATAGACGCTCGCAATAAATCTCTCGCCGGCGCCGAATACAGCGGCGCCGCAGACTGTTTAGCCGCCCAAAGAAACGTAGCGGTAACGATTGCATAGACGCCGGCGCACGCGCGATTGGCGGCAGGCGGCCGTTTGTCACTGCTTCAGTTCCTTTCGGAGTAGATCCATGGCGTCGACCTTCAACGTCTATTTCGGAGGCAATGGGGTTCACAATGTCGCCTCCTGTCGAGCAGAGACGGGCTGGAATCGCCCCCGGCAGAGTCTGAGGCCATTGAGCGAGACAATCCGCAACGCCCGAGATCAAGCAACCGATAGTTGACGCTGTCGCTTCAGCCAATGCCGTCGAAGTACCGGCTTTGTCCGGCGCAGAGCAGGTTGCAGGAGGAAGACATGCATGAGTTCGCAAGGACGCGGTTGAGTCGGCGCCGGATCCTGATTTCCCTGATCGGCTCTGCGCCGTTCGCCGCGCTTTCGGTCGGCGCGGCCGCTGCCGAAGTCAAGGTGGCGCAAAGCTCCGCTCATTACCGGCCGACGCCAAACGAGGGCCGCGCCTGCGGGGGCTGTTACCTGTTCGTCGCGCCTAACCGTTGCAAGTTCCTTGCCGGCGAGATTTCCCCGTCCGGATGGTGCCGACTGTGGAAGGCGAAGGACGACCAGGAGGAGAGAAATGCGTGAGACGCTCAGACAACAAGCATTCAATCGCCGCAAGGTTCTTGTTTCCCTGATCAGCACCGCGCCACTCGCAGCGCTTGCGTTCAGCGGTGAGGCGGCCGCCAAGGTGGCGCAGAGAGCCGTACAGTACCAGCCGACGCCCAAAGGGGGGCTGTCGTGCGCAGGGTGCAATTCCTACATTGCGCCCGATCAGTGCAAGCTGGTTGCGGGCCAGATCTCTCCGTCAGGCTGGTGCCACTTGTGGATCAAAAAGGAGGGTTGAGCGCGGACCGCCTCGTTTCGCCGCCGGTCCAAGACGATCATAGACGAGCGCGAAGACGAACGGCTTCGAGACGCTCATGTTCGTGAACGGGACGTCCCAGTCGCCGGCGGCGTGGACCGCGCCGTTCGTCCCGATGACGGAGAGGCCGAAGCCTTCGGCGGGCGCGCGGGCGAGCGTCGGAAAGACGTCGGAGAACGCGCCCTCGGAATTGTCGCGGAAGCGCGCATGGGCCTCATCGACCAGCGCGGCGACGGTCTCGGAAGCGGGCAGGCGGCCGGTCGAGACGAAGCCCATGGATGTCGCGTTCAGAACTCAACAGAGTTTCCCGAAGGCCGCGCAAGTCGGCCCTTGACCGGATCCTATCGGCGAAACCGCCGCGGCCAAACCGCTGCATTCGACCTTGTCGGCAATCATTCGTCGCCGCGCGATTGGCGCCCCCCAAGCTCAGCTCGGACCGCAACTCGGCTTTCTTCACTCACGGCGGATTAAGAAGGGCCGCCCGGGTGAAAGAGTGCGTCGCTCCGGCGATCGTCGCATTTGACTGGCGTCCTACGGATTGCCCTCCTGTAGGGATGCTGCGTTGACGATCACAATTCGCTTATTCTGAGCGCAGCAACTCGATCGGATCGGGACCGGCCACTCGAATCGCGGGATGGAGGCCGAATGTGACCTCGACCAAACCGGCGAGGCCCAAGGCGACCAGCACGCTGGCCGGCGACACGTCCGTCCGCCAGCCCCTCCGCCAACCTCGCCAGAACGATCCGGCGATCCGAGAACAGAGCCGATCGGCCCACCCGCCAACGCGAGAGCGACGGTTTCGACGAGCGGTTGCAGGACGAGATCGCGCGTCGTCGCGCCGAGGCGCAATCCGTCGCTCTCGTGGTTCACGAATGACATAGCGTTGCGGAACGCGAGGGGTAGCCGTTGTCGGCGCGACAGGGCCTGCTATGGCGTCACGCCGAGGCCGGGCGCCGTGAGGATTGCTCCGGCAACGCAAACACCGCGCAGGGCGCCGCGACGCCGCGCAGCTCATGGGTCCCGAGCGCGACGAGCGGCGCGTCGGTCTCGGCCGCGAACGCGCCGGACGCCAGCACGGTCCTTTGCAGCGGCCGGCACAACCCTTCGAGTCGGCTGACCAGGTTGACGGCCGTCCCGATCGCGGTGAAGTCCAGACGGTCGGCCGCGCCGATATTGCCCCAGAACATCTCGCCGAGATGCAGCGCCGCGCCGAACGGCAGGGGCGGAAGCCCCTGCTGGCCCCGCTCCCCGTCGAGATGGGCCATGCCGGCCCGGGTGGCGGAGGCGGCGCGGAGAGCCGCCTCGCAGGCGGGACGCGGGCCTCCGTCGCCGACCGGAAAGATCGCCAGGATCCCATCGCCGATGAACTTCAGCACCTCGCCGCCGAAGGCGTGCACGGCGCCGGCGATGCGGTCGAACCACGCGTTCAGCGCAGCGATGACCTCGGCTGGCGGGTGGCTCTCGGACAGCGCGGTGAAATTGCGCAGGTCCGCGTAGAGGAGCGCCGCGGCGATGGTCTCGCCCTCGTCCCGCCGCAACGGCCCCGCGAGCACGCGCGCCGCGCTGCGCCGGCCCAGATAGGCCTCGAGCGCCGCGCCGAGGGTCGCCCGCGCCGCGAGCGCAGCGATCGGCGCTGCGGCAAAGCGCGCGGCCTGGCTGAGGTCCTGCGCCTCGTCCGAAGTGAAGGGGCGCAGGCCGGCCCACGCGAGGACCGGCGAATCCGGTCTCCGCCCGGCAGTGTCCCCGTGCACGGGGCCCGCCGCCACGCCCATCAGCCACTGACGCCCGGCCTCGCCCAGGAACCTCGGCGCGGTCGGGCCTCCCGAGGCGAAGCCCAGGCCCTCGATCACCTCGCCGTTCCGGGCGCGCCAAAGCCAGGTCCGCCGCGCGATCAGGGGGTGGGGGACGTCGAGCGTCAGGGCGCCGCCGGCCAGCGGCAGGCCGTCCGCGACCAGATGCGCGCCGAGTTCGGCGAGCAGTTCGCCGGCGCCTGCGCACTCGGCCGCCGCATCGACGAGCCAGGCGAGCGTCGCGTTCATCCGCATGGGCTCGATCATGCGCTTGACGCGGTTCCCTTGTCACGCGCGATGCCTATATCAGGTCCCCGCTCACCCGGAGGTATCGATGACGGACTCCCTCGTCGTCCAACGTGAGACCTATATACCCGCTCCGCGCGCCACTGTTTTCGCCTTCCTGACCGATCCGGACAAGATCCTGAACTGGATGGGCGCCGAAGCGACGACCGAGCCGCATGCCGGCGGCCTCTATCTCGTCAAAGGGATCAGCGGCGACCCCGGCCGGGTGGCGCGGGGCTCTTTCAAGGAAGTGGTGCCGGTCCACCGTCTCGCCTACAGCTTCGGCTGGGAGGCGAGCGAGGAGGTCCCGCCGGGATCGAGCCTGGTCGAGATCGATCTCCTGGAGCGCGGTCCCGGGACGCTCATCCGCTTCACCCACAGCGGACTGCCGAACGCCGCGCAATGCGCCCAGCACGATGCGGGGTGGCGGCACTACATCGCCCGGCTGACCGTCGCAGCCGCGGGAGGGTCGCCCGGCGACGATCTCTGGGCGCCGGGCGGCGAGATGTGACTGGCGGTCCGGCGCTCCTTCGCCGATCCGGCTGCTCGCGCGCAATAAACGGCTTGCGCGGTCAGTGCCCCTTTGGATTTAGCGGAGCCGCCCCCAACGCATGATCGTCCAGTGCGCGAGAGCGTAGTTCCAGACGAAGAGGACGACCGTGACGAGGGGAGTCGCAATGGCGACAGGCATGCCGAAGCCAGTGCAGAGGATCGCCATCAGCAAAATGAAAAGCGGAAACCCCGTGGCGACGCCGGCGGAGAAGCGCGCCAGTCCGCGGACCGAACGCCGCTCCCTGAAGGTCCAGCTTGTATGTATGAAATAAGCGAGCGCCGTCACGACGACGAAGGCGGCGACCGACATCGCCACGTAACCGATGCCGAGAAGGTCGCCGCCGATAATCAGCACATTATTCAGCGCCGCGCAGATCGCCCCCACGATCGTGTAGCGCGCCGTCCGCTCGGCGAACGGATAAGACTTCACGGCCGGACCAGCACGGCGACGTTATTCGGCCTGGGCGCTATCCTCTTTTCGGCGACCAGCGCAGCTTGCCCGAAGCAGTGCGACAGCCGGGCGCTCATTTCATCACGGGTCATGTAGGCGATGGGGTCGCCGGTAATCCAACGATCGGAAGCGTAGCACAGCCAGTGGACCAGCGTGCCCGTCCGCTCCCAGTCCTTGAAGACCAGCACCCCGCCGCGGCCAAGAGTTGTCCGAATTGCGTCGAGCAGAGGCTGGCGCAGCGCCTCCGGAACATGATGCAGGACGTCGCACAGCACCACGAGGTCGTATCGGCCGGGCTCAGAAGCGGCGATGTCTTGCACCGGGCAACGGACGAACCGGACTCGCTCGCTCGGTCCTCGGTAGAGACGCCCGAGGCGATGGGTCAGATCGATGGCGGTGATGTCGGCATCCGGATACAGGGCGCTCAGCCGCTCGGTGACCGCGCCTTCGCCGCAACCTACCTCCAGGATTCGGTCTGCATTGGGTCTCCAGCGCTGGATCTGCGCGGCAAGGTCGCCGATATCAAGAAAAACCGCCCGGTACGCTTCGCTGATCTGGCGCTCGTACGGGCCGAACATGCGACGGATCAGCGGCCCGATCGCCATGGTCAAAAAGCGCATGTCAGTTTCGCCCGCACTCGCGGCGCCATCCGTTCGACGATCCGGGAATCCCGCAGGTAGCGGTAGATCCCCGACGGTCCGAGGCGCAGCAATTCCGAAGCCGCATGCGGCAGCAGTCTCGGATTGCCGGCGGAGGCCGAAGCGAGCGCTGCGTTGACCGCGATCGAGACGCGCGCCCGCCGCAAGACCGACTGAGACCCAGCGGTCAGTCCCGGCAAATGGCGATCCAACACGATCTCCAATTGCTGGGTGAAATCGCTAATGTCGCGACTGCCGGTCATGGTGAGCGAGCCGCCGTGCACGCGAAACGCGGTCGTCACGTTGTCGTGGTAGAGAACAGGGCCGCGGGCTGCGAGCTTGAGCCAAATATCCCAGTCCGCCGTGAACCATAGCGTCTCGTCCAGCCCGCCGCAGGCTAGCCACGCGTCCTTGCGGAACACCGGCGCCGGCGCCGCGATGAAGTTCTGCACCAAAAGCCGTTCCAGCATTTCTGCCGACGGGATGGCGCGGTTCGCCGGCAAAGGGCAGCGCCACACGCCTGATCTTCGCCCGAAGCGATCGACGATTGCGCTCGGCGCCAGATGCAGCGGGGTAGCGGGGGCAGCCTCGATCCACGCTCGCACGCGTCGCGCACGCCCGGGCAGCCAGAGGTCATCGGTATGAAGCCAGCACAGATGGTCGGCCGCGCCGATCGCCGCTGCAAAGTTGGTCTTCGCCTGCCACGTCTTCAGATCGGGCCGCTCGAAGATCTTCATGTTCAGCTTGCCCGCGTGCGTCCGCGCGATGTCGCGCGCCAAGGACGTCGGGCCGCCGTCGACCAGCAGAACCTCGACGCCCTCCGCGGCCTCAGCCTGGATCGAATGCAACGCGGCGCGAATCCACGGCTCGCTGCAATAGCTCGGCATGATCACGCTGAGCCAGGGCTTGGTTCCCTCTTCCGGCCCAGTCATGGGCAGACCTCCCGAACCAGCCGGCCGGGGGACTGCCAGAGGTATACCTCGCGTCCCTTGAGCCGGCACGAACGCGCCACGGCGTCAGGAAGGTCGGCGCGGCCATAAAGGATCGGCCCGGTCAGGTCGAGATCGTTGCGGGTGAAGTCGAGGCTGGAACTGTATAGGTCAGCCGCTTGCCATGGCCATAGCCGGCTTTTCCGGCTCGGCAGCAAGACAATGGCCGGCGCGTCCGGACGAGAGAAGCGATAGACCGCGCGCCGCGTGTCGATATATTCGTGAGTCGTGACCAGCAACACGCTGAACGCGCCGACCGCGAACGCCAGGGTCGCGGCGGCGAACCCGTCAAACGACACCATACGTCCGAAAGCTCGTAGCTGGCCGGAAGCGTCGACCGTTGTGGTGGCGACCGTCAAAGCCGCGAACGGCCAAGCCCAGAACCAGTAGCGCGGCCCGTACTGGTGACCGCCCGAGAAGGGGATGAAGGCATAGAAGACAATCGCCGCCGGCAGCAAGAAATCGTAGAACCGACAACGGCGCCGGCGCAGCTTGAGCGCCAGCGCGAGCAACCCGAGAACGGCGACAGGAAGGCCGCCAAATTGTGCGAGACTGCCGAGAAAGTAGACGTTCCGCGAGAGCGAGCGCGCCCACTCTGTCTGTCCGACGCCATCGCTCTGCACACTGAGTAAGCTGGGCCCGCTCCAGGAGGACGTAAGCTGCAGGGGATTGCCTGTGATGGCGGCATTGTAAGCGCCGAGGCCGATCGCGAACGGCAGCAAGCCTGCAACGACCCACAGACCGTCGGCGATCGCGCCCGACCGCCGAGCCCACAGCCGATCGATCGCGTAGACCGTGACAACGACGGCGAAGACGTCCGGACGCGACAGCAGCAGCACGCCGAACAGGGCGCCGATCAGCAGCTTGCGCCAGGAGCGGGGGCGGGTCTCGTCGGCCAGTTGCGCCCAGACGACGCTCGCGACGAGCGCGCAGGCAAGCGTCTGCGGAAACAGGGACCCGCCGAGAAACAACGTGAATGGCGTCAACAGGACAAGCGCGAGGACGGGCTTGCGAATGGCGACGCCGAGATCCAGCTGGCGGCAGGCTCCATCCAGCGCCACCCCAACCGCGACGGTCAGCAGAGGATTTGTCAGCCGGGTTATCCCGAGCACCGAAAACGGAAGGAGAGTCGCCGCCCACCCTGGCGGATAGGCGCTGAGCATCAGGCCGTCTTTGATCAGCAGATGAAATTGTTGGAACAGCAAGGGATCGGCCGGGGGAGGGTTCCAAAGCCGGCCCGCGGCGAACGTGTCGGCTTGATAGACGTACGCGGATTCGTCACCGGAATTCGGCCAGGAGACGCCGCCTAGCCAACCCGCCAGGAGGCAGCCCAGGAACGCGAGCCCGATGGCCACCGCGGGCTGCCCCCAGGGGAGGCGCCAGAACGCGTTTGCGACGGAAAACGCGACGACAACGGCGACCATCCCCATCTCGAGACGCAACAGGTCCAGGAAGGGAATGATCGCGCCGACGATCGATGGGAAGGATGTCTCGGTCAGTCCGGCGAACACGCCGATGCCGAGAAGAAGCGGCGCCGCTAGCGACGGCCGAAGGCCCAGGGGCTTCGCCCTGCGCGCGACGACCTCGCTCATGGGGCGCGAACTTTGGCTTCTCTACTCATGGCGCTTCCCGCTCATATTCATGAGCGCCACGAAACAGGCCCCGTAAGCCGATTGCGCCGCCAAAAGCATCGCGGTAGTCGCAGGAATCACGAGCCGCATGCTGTGTTCTGGATCAAGGGCGCGGAAGCCCCTTGTCCCCCAATCGACGACCGAGCCCATTGCAAGCAAAACCCCGGCGGCGAATACCAATAAGCTCACGAGCAGCACCGGCTCCAAAGTCACGTGACGAAGCAGGCGTTCGAAGCCCGGGTCGGGCGGCGCGATGCCCTCACGCCTGCCATAGACTTTGGCGCAGATCCAGAATATCACGGCCTGGCAGCCAAGTATAATTGCAGCAGACGCATACAATAGCGTGTTTATATCAAATCCGACAGTGCCGAATACGACGGGACCGATCAGCAGGCGCAGCATCGCCAGCGCCCCCAGACCGAACATCGTCGCGCCCGGATACAGGAACAAACTGCGCGGACTGAACAACAGCAGCAGGCGAAGATGGCGCCAGCCGTCGCGCCAACTGCGCAGATGCGGCGCGCGATCCCTGCCATCGGCCGACAGAGTGGTCGGCACCTCGGCGATGCGCAGCTTCCAGACGCTCGCCTTCACCACCATCTCGCTGGCGAACTCCATACCCGTCGCACACAGATCGAGTTTCAGGATCGCATTGCGATCGAACCCGCGCAGTCCGCAGTGAAAGTCCTTGCACGGACTCCGAAAGAGCAGGCGTCCAATTGCGCTGAGCAAGGGATTGCCGAGGTAGCGATGCAGGGGCGGCATTGCGCCGGCTCGGATACCGCCGGCGAAGCGATTACCCATCACCAGCTGTTCGTGACCGCGCAAGCGATCCAAGAACAGGTCCAGTCGGCTGAAATCATAAGAGTCGTCGCTATCGCCCATGATGACGTAGCGACCGCGTGCGGCGCGAATGCCGGCGATCAGCGCGCTGCCGTAACCTCTCTCGGAGACAGCGATGACCCCGGCGCCGTGGCGACGCGCCAATTCCTGCGACCCGTCCGTGCTGCCGTTGTCGGCCACGAGGACCTCTCCGGCGATCCCCGCGCGCGCAAGGAAGCTGCGCGCCTTGCTGATGCATGAGGGGAGCGTCCGGGCCTCGTTGAGACACGGCATCAGGATCGTCAGTTCGACATCCGATTCGCAATGACCGGCAATGGCTCGCCCTGCCAGAGGGGATGTGATCATTGAATTTGCCGCAGTCGGCCGAAGGAAGTTGGCCGAGGATCGGACATGAGCCTTTCGCCGGGCTTTCGGCCAAGGCGCGCTTTTTAACCGCCTGCGAGATTCCGCTCGCGCCGCGCGCATTCGACGCAGCCTATCGCGACAGGATCAGCGAGCGGTTCGGCTGAAGCGGGGCGACCGACGCTGTCCCGGAGCAACGACCGGCGGGGGCGATCCGGTCCATTTACGCTCGAATCCGCACCGGCACGGATTTCGACGCCGGCGTCTTCGACTTCTGGTCGTGGCTTAATAGCGGGATCAGCGGATTGAGCTCCGGGTAGTAGCCGCCGAGGCATCCGTCTGGCAGCGAAGGGCGTCATCTTGAGCCCGTCGATCCGTCGCTCGACGCCGTCGCCCGCGTCGCCCCTTAGCGACACTGTCTGGCCTTCGCTGAGGTCCGCGCGCCGCGCTCGGACGATGGTCGCGGTTCTGATCTCGACTGCGACGGGAAAAGGCATCACGCCGCTATTGCGATTCTCAATCGTTTTTTTACAGATCCAAATGATACTACGCACGCGGAGCGTCATGAATCGCTAATCGGAGCGAGAAAATGTCTATCAGCGCGCGGCTCTGGCTCATCTTTGCTCTCTTCATGGCGCCGCTTTCCCTATTGACCTATCTCTTCTGGACGCAGTCTCGCGGGGACATCGCCTTCGCGGACAAGGAGATCCAGGGCACGCAATATCTCGCCGAGATCTGGCCGCAGTTCGTTCGCTCGGCGCAGCCAGGATCGAACGCGCCGTCGTTGCCGCACGCGGCGGATTTCGACGCCGTCTTCGGGACAGCTGACTCTTCGTCCGCGTTTGCCAAGGCGCCGTGATCCTCAAACCCGCACCTCGGCGGGCAAGGCCCTCATCGGCTCCGTTGCCGACGGCTCCAATCTGACGCTCGACCCCGATCTCGACAGCTTCTATGTGATGGACGCTGTCACGGTGCGGATGCCGGGCATCGTTCGGGCCGCGGTCGAGTTGCGCGACGCCGCCCACGGCGCGGCCGACCCCAAGCGAGTGGTGTCGATCGCCTACGCGGTCCAGCAGTTGAGGGACTTCGCGAGCGACGCCGACGGATCGCTGAATGCGTCGATGAAGAACAATGCGCCCGGCGACACCCGACGTGCGCTCGAGCGCCTCGCCAAGGATTTGCAGGTTGCCGCAACGAAAGCTTTAGACCAGAGCCAACTGCTGATCGACGGCAAGTCGGCGGATGAATTGGATGCGAGGGTTTTCGATCTGATCGGACAAACGGATCAGACGTGGGTGGCCGCGAATTCCGAACTCTCCCGCCTGTTGCAGGCGCGCGTGGACCGTTTCGAATCAAACCTCTTCTGGAAGCTCGGCGAAGTGGCGCTGTTGCTCGCCGTCACCATGGCCGCCCTGATCTATATCGTGCGCGGCATCACGAAACCGCTGATGGGCTTGACCGCCGGGATGCGCAAACTGGCGGATGGCGACTTTCAGGCCGTCCTCCCCGGACTTGGTCTGAGCGATGAAATTGGCAAGATCGCCCGCGCTGTCGGGGCGTTCAAAGTGAAGGCGGAGGAAAAGGCGAAAACCGAAGCTCAGGAGCTCGCCTCGCGGCAGGCGAAGGAGGCCGAGGCGCAAGCGGCTCTGGCGAGAGAGCGGGAAAAGGTCGCGGCCGAACAAGCAGACGCGCTCCAGAAGATCGCTGCGGCGGTCCTGAAGCTCGCGCAGAAGGACCTTACCTTCCGAATAAGCGAGAGGCTTCCTGAAGCTTATGAGCCCATCAGGGCCCAGTTCAACGAAGCGGTCAACCAACTGGAGCAGGCGATCAGCCAAGTCGCTTCCACTGCCCGCGCAGTGACAGCGGAGGCCCGAGAGATTTCAAAGGCCTCGAGCGACCTCGCTCGGCGCACGGCGGATCAAGCCTCGAGTCTTGAAGAGACCTCGGCCGCCTTGAGCAGCGTATCCGACAACGTCAATCAGGCCGCGAGCGGCGCGACCCAGGCCGAACAGGCCGTAAGAGACGCCCAGCAGGACGCCGATCGGGGGACGGAAATCGTCAAGAACGCCATCCAATCGATGACTCGGATCGAAGCATCGTCCGGACAGATCCGCGACATCATCTCGGTGATCGACGAAATTGCATTCCAGACCAACCTTCTCGCACTCAACGCGGGTGTCGAGGCGGCGAGAGCCGGCGAAGCCGGGCGCGGTTTCGCGGTCGTCGCCTCCGAAGTGCGCGCATTGGCGCAACGAAGCGCCGAGGCCGCGAGAGAGATTAAGCAACTGATGTCGAAATCAGCTGCGGAGGTCTGCGAGGGCGTCGCGATGGTGACAGACACCGGCGAAGCGCTCGCCACGATCAACTCTCGGGTGGTGGAGATCAGCAACTTCGTAACGGGAATAGTGGGCAATTCGAAGGACCAGGCGGGAAGCCTCAGTGAAATCAGCCGGGCGGTCGGCGGCATGGACAAGCTGACGCAGGAGAACGCAGCGATGTCGGAACAGGCGACCGCTGCGAGCCATTCGCTCGCGCGCGCGAGCGAGACGTTGGTGAACCTCATCGGTCAGTTTCGCGCTGAGTTCAACCGACGACGCCGACTTGCGGCGCCAACTCGAGGCCGTTGCGCCGCATGTGTTCGCTACGCGCGAAGCGGACGCCCATACGAGGCGAGTGAGATCGAAGTCGCGCGAACCGATGGCCACCGCGCGATCGAGCGTCGGTGCAGCGACTTTGGCCACCGCGGACGACGAGTGGGCTGAATTCTAATCGCCTCGAAGGAAGGGCGAGCAAATCTGCGGGCTGCGGCCAAGAGTTCTTGACCTCGATGGCGACCGAGCCTCGGCGGAGGGGCGCATCCGCTGGGAGCGGATATAACCTGTTCCCCCAGCCGGCCTTCAGCCCGCGCTCTTGGCTTTCCGACGGGGAATTATCGCCATTCGCGCTTCATCTCGCCTGGATCAAGGATCGGTTTACGGGAAAGAGGGCGCCCGAGGGCTGCCGGCGGAGCGACGACTGAGTCCGGGCGACCCAATAGCTACGCTCGAATCCGCACCGGCACGGATTTCGACGCCGGCGTCTTCGACTTCTGGTCGTGGCTCCACAGCGGAATCAGCGGGTTGAGCTCGGGGTAGTAGCCGCCAAGGCAGCCGTCCGGCAGCGCGAAGGGGGTGACGATGAGCCCATCGACCCGGCGCTCGACGCCGTCCCCCGCGTCGCCGATGAGCGACACCGTCTGGCCTTCGCTCAGGTCCGCGCGCCGCATCTCCTCCGGATTGATCAGGAGGACGTCGCGCGTGCCCTCGATGCCGCGCAGGCGGTCGCTGAAGCCGTAGATGGTCGTGTTGAACTGATCGTTGCTGCGCATGGTGATCAGCCGGTAGCGGCCCGGGGCGTCGGCAAAGCCCGCCGACGACAGATGGTCCGGCGTTGTGAACTCGGCCTTGCCGCTCTTGGTCTTCCAGGTCCGCTCGCGCGCCGAATTGCCTCGGTAGAACCCGCCCGGAGTCCACATGCGGGCGTTGAAATCGCGGAAGTCTTTGGGGTAGCTTTCCGCGATCAGGGCCCGGATCAGGGCGTAGTCGCCGATCCATTCGTCCCATTTCGCCTTCGGGTTCGGTTGCAGCGTCGCCTTGGCGAGCCCGGCGACGATCGCGGCTTCCGACTTCAGATGCTCGCTGGCCGGCTTTCGGCGTCCGATCGAGCCCTGGATGCAGCTGAACGTATCCTCCATGCTGACCGCCTGGGGACCGGTCGCCTGAATGTCCTCTTCCGTGCGGCCGAGGCAGGGCAGCAGGTAGGCTGCCTCGCCGTTGACGAGGTGGCTGCGGTTGAGCTTGGTGGCGATCTGGACGGTGAGGCGCATGGTCGTCCAGGCCGCCTCCAGCTTCTCGCGCTCGGGGATGGCGCGGACGAAATTACCGCCGAGTCCGATGAACGCCTCGACCTTGCCGGACGAGGAGTCCCTCGCAGGCCTCGACCGTGTTCATGCCCTTCGTCCGCGGCGGATCGAAGCCGAATTGTTCGGCGATCTTGTCGAGCGGCGCGAGCTCCGGCTTCTCGGTGATGCCGACGGTGCGCTGACCCTGGACGTTCGAATGGCCGCGCACCGGCGAGATCCCGGCCCCTTCGCGGCCGATGTGGCCCCTGAGCAGCAGCAGGTTGACGAACATCGCCACGTTCTCGAACCCGTGCATGTGCTGGGTGAGGCCCATGCCATAGATGCCGATGACGCGCTCGGCTTCGACATAGACCTGCGCCGCCTCCTCGATCGCCTGCCGGGAAAGGCCGGATTCGGCCTCGATCTCTTCCCACGAGGTCGCCCGGACCTTCGCTTCGAAAGCGGCGAAACCGTGTGTGTGCTCGGCGATGAAGTCGACGTCCAGCACGCGCTTGCCTTCGAGCTGCGCCGCATCGTCGGCGGCGAAGACGTGCTTGCACAGGCCGACGAGGACGGCGATGTCGCCGCCGGGCCGGACCTGATGGTATTGCGCGCTGATCTTCGTCTCGCGGCCGGTCAGCATCTCCAGCGGATTTTGCGGATTGACGAAGACCTCGAGGCCCTTTTCGCGCACCGGATTGAAGGTGATGATCGGCACGCCGCGCTTGGCGGCGTCCTCGAGCGGGTGGAGGAAGCGAGGACTGTTCGATCCCGTGTTCTGGCCGAAGAAGAACATCGCGTCGCATTTCGCGAGATCGTCGAAGACGACCGTGCCGACGCCGGCGCCGATCGTCTTCTTCAGCGCGACCGAGGTCGTCTCGTGGCACATGTTGGAGCTGTCGGGCAGGTTGTTGGCGCCGTACATGCGCGCGAACAGCGCATAGAGATAGGCGGTCTCGAGGCTCGCCCGGCCGGAGGCGTAAAAGATGACCGACTTCGGGTCGAGCGCCTTGAGTTCGCCGCCGATCGCCGCGAAGGCGTCCTCCCAGGCGCAGGGGACGTAGCGATCCGAGGCGCGGTCGTAGCGGAGCGGATGGGTCAGGCGGCCTTGCTGCTCGAGATCGTAGTCTTTCCAGCCAAGGAGCTCCGTCACCGTGTGACTGGCGAAGAAATCGGGCGTGCAGCGGCGGCTGGTCAGCTCCCACAGCGTCGCCTTGGCGCCGTTCTCGCAGAATTCGAACGGATGATAATCGGCCGGCTTGGTCCACGAACAGGACACGCACATGAAGCCGTGCGGCTTGTTCTGCCTGGCGAGCGTCTCGATCGCCGCCGGAGTCGGCCACTCGGCGCCGAAGATCTTGGTGATGCCTTTCAGGGAGCCCCAGCCGCCGGCCGGTCCGTCATAGTGAACAGTCTTGTCGGCGGGCTCGTGTTTCGCCATGGCGGCCTCCGGTTATGGCGGCTGAACGCGGCGCGGCGCCATTCGTTCCACGCCTTGACAGCGCACGATGGCGGCGCCGGGCGGCGAGACGCTGAGCGTTCGAGGGCGGGCCGGTCGGAACGAGGCCAAATTTGCTACATACATAAAGATAAAGTAAAAAACAGAACGGACAGGCGCGCCGGGAACGCCTCGCGAGGCCATCGGCGAAAGTTGCACGTTTTGGCGCCTAAGTCCTTGATAACGGCTATGTCGACAAATCCGTGCGCGGGGCTACTCGGCCGCGCCGTCGAGGACGTCCGCGGCGGGCAGGGCGGGGGGCAGGCTCATGCGGCCCTTCATCGCCTTGACCTCCGTCTGGACCATCAACGGCGGGATCATCTCCTTGGCGAGGTCGTTGGCGCGCTTCTGCAAGGCGACGACGGCGCCCGGATTGGCCGAGGCGACGTTGTCCGTTTCCGACGGGTCCTTGGCGAGATTGTAAAGCTCGACCGCTTGCGGCAGGGGCGTGCGCCAGACGAGCTTCCAGTCGCCCTGGCGGAGGCCGGCGCGGAACGGCTGCAGGTCGTAGACGATCTCGGTGCGCGGGCTCGGCTTGCCCTCGCTGATCGTTCCCCAGACGTCGAGCCCGTCGAGCGGTTTCGTGCCCGCCGTGCTTGCGCCGGCGAGGCCGATCAGCGTCGGAAAGAGGTCGACCTCGTGGATCATCTCGTTCACGACCGTTCCCGGCTTGATCCGGCCCGGCCAGTTGGCGATCGAGACGACGCGCGTGCCGCCCTCGTACACCGTGCCCTTGCCCTCGCGATAGGGGCCGTTGTCCGGCGGCAGGCTTTTCAGCGTCGAGGTGTCGACTTCGCCGGAGAACAGCGGGTTGCGCGTGCCGCCGTTGTCGCTCTGGAACAGGATCAGGGTATTGTCGCGCATGCCGCTCGCGTCGAGCGCCTTCACGACTCGGCCGATCTGCTCGTCCATGGCCGTGACTTGCGCCGCATAGGCGCGCCTCGCGGGGTCCGCGATACTGGTGTAGCGGTCGAGATCGGCCGCAGGCGCCTGGAAGGGCGCGTGCGGCGCGTTGAACGCCAGATCGAGGAAGAGGGGGACGTGCGAATTGTGGCTCTCGATCAGCCGGACAGCCGCGTCGCCGAGCAGGGTCGTTGAGTAGCCCGGTTCCTTGATCGCTCGGCCGTCGCGGAACCAGTCGAGGACGCCGTGCTGCTCGTGGGTGAAATAGTCGATCTCGCCGAGCAGCGGGCCCGTAGTGGTGGTCGAAGCCGCGCTGCGAGCGGCCAGTATTTCTTGTCGGCGTGGCCGAGGTGCCACTTGCCGATCAGCTCCGTCTCGTATCCGGCCTCCTTCAAGGCCTGGGGCAGGAGCCGCTCGTCGGTCGCCAATCCATAGGTATGGGCGGAGGGGATCGCAATCTGCAGCCCGTAGCGGAACGGATAGCGGCCGGTCATCAGCGCCGCGCGGGTCGGCGAGCACATCGGCTGGGCGTAGAACTGCTCGAGCCGCGCGCCGCCGGCCGCCAGCGCGTCGAGGTTCGGCGTCTGGATGTCGGAGCCATGAAACCCGACGTCTTTCCAGCCCTGGTCGTCGGAGATGATGAGGACGATGTTGGGCTTCTGCGGCTTGTCGTTGGCCGCGGCCGACGCGGAGAGAGGCGCAAGCGCCGCAAGCGCGAGCCCCGCCAACAAAATGGCTTTCATGCGTTACTCCCGACAAGAATGAATGCCTGATATCTCTCGTCTACGAAAGCGTCGGTGGCGACTCGTTCGCGCCGTCCATCCTTCGTCCTGTCGGAGCGAACTCCTCTGTGAGCGCTGCCTACTTTGGTGTCGGCTCTACGACAGAGGGCACTGCCGGTTTGACAGCAGAAGGCGCGCCAGCCTCATCTTGGCCCTTCGGACTCGCGTCGGTAGGTTCTGATTTGGCTGGTGCATTTGGGTCAAATTTTGCGGGTAGAACGTCCGGTGCGGACGAGAGAGGGCACGCATCGAGCATCGACTTGAGGGCTTTCGACGTCTTGGATAGGTTGAAAGTTGCTGACCATTCGGCATCTTTGCGAGAAGCTCGATAGCCAATAAACTCTGCGGTCAAAATAGCTTGGTACGTTGTGCGGCTAAGGAATATGGTCAAAGCTCCAGTTGAAAGATCGCCGATCAGAAAATGTGCGACTGTTGGTGGGTTGTTGTTGATACGCAGGAACTCCATCCACGTAATCACCAACTTTATAACCGCTCCAATCTCCTCCAACTCCAATCATTAGGAAAGGCTTCCGGCCCGCGTCCCTATCTACATCTTCGCAGCGAATTTGGAACCAAGTATCCCTCGCATCTGCGTTTGCGGACTGCGCGATGATCCAAGGCTCATTTGTTATAGGGTCGCGCTTTTCTTCGACTGTCCAGGTCCCGATAACGAAAGTCTTCGCAAACACGGAGCCTGTAATTAAGACAGCAATGCCGGCAACGATCCACGCGATCTGAAGACGCATGTGGGAAGCCCCCAATTTTCAGCCGCCGCAAAATAGTCTAACACTGGTACATATTCCAAATTATCTTCCAGTGTTATGAACCCGCGCGAGCCGCGGGCATGTCAAGGGTGTGGGGCGTGAACGCGCCCTTCAGCCCCTACACCGCCCGCAGCAGCACGTGCTTCTTTCGGCCGAGCGACAGCTTCACCACGCCGCCCGCCTGCAGGCCGTCGCGGGCGATGACGGCCTTCTCGTCGGCGAGCGCCTCATCGTTGACCCGGAGGCCGCCGCCGCGAATCTGCCGGCGCGCCTCGCCCGTGGAGGCGACGAGGCCGGCGCGGACGAAGGCGGTGAGCACGCCAATTCCGAGGTCGAACTCCGCCCCCGGCACGTCGACGGTCGGCAGGCTTTCGGCGAGCGCGCCCTCCTCGAAGGTCTTGCGCGCCGTTTCGGCGGCGGCGTCCGCGGCGCCTCGGCCATGCAGCAGCGCGGTCGCGGCGCTGGCGAGCGCCTTCTTGGCCTCGTTGATCTCGGCGCCGGCCAGCGCTTCAAGCCGCACGATCTCGTCGATGGGCAGGAGTGTGAAGAGACGCAGGAAGCGGCCGACGTCGGCGTCCTCGGTGTTGCGCCAGAACTGCCAATAGTCGTAGGGGCTCCGCATCGAGGCGTCGAGCCAGACCGCGCCCGCCGCGGTCTTGCCCATCTTGGCGCCGGAAGCAGTGGTGATCAGCGGCGAGGTCAGGGCGTAGAACTGCGGCAGGCCCATCCGCCGGCCGAGGTCGAGGCCGGTGACGATGTTGCCCCACTGGTCCGAGCCGCCCATCTGCAGCGTCACGCCGTGGCGTTTGTAAAGCTCGGTGAAGTCGTAGGCCTGCAGGCACATGTAGTTGAACTCGAGGAAGGAAAGCTCGTGCTCGCGCTCGAGCCTCAGCTTCACCGAATCCATCGCCAGCATCCGGTTGACCGAGAAATGCCGGCCGACCTCGCGCAGAAAATCGATGTAGTTGAGCTTCGCCAGCCACTCGGCGTTGTCCGGCATGATGGCGTCGGTCTTGCCTTCGCCGAAGCGGATGAAATGGGCGAAGGCCTGTCTGATGCCCGCCTTGTTGGCCTCGATCGCCTCGACAGACAGGAGCTTTCGGCTCTCGTCCTTGCCGGACGGGTCGCCGACCCTGGTCGTGCCGCCGCCCATCAGCGCCACCGGCTTGCCGCCGGTCTCCTGCAGCCAGTGGAGCATCATGATCTGCACGAGCGAGCCGACATGCAGCGACGGCGCCGTGCAATCGAAGCCGATGTAGGCGACGAGGTCGCCCGAGCGCGCCTTGTCGTCGAGGCCCTGAAGATCCGAGCACTGGTGGACGTAGCCGCGCTCCTGCATCACGCGCAGGAAGTCGGATCGGGGCTGAAACGCGTCGGTCACACCGGAGGTCCTTCGGCCAAAATGATGCGGCGTGGTTTAGGGAAGGGGAGGGGGAAGCGCAACCGCAACCGGCGCCGGCGCGCCGCCCGCGCCTGAAGCCTTCCTTCTCCTCACTTCGGCGCAGCTCCGCCCGAGCGGACCGCGCAGCCGCGGCAGAAGAGATAGCGCTTGACCGCAATGCGCCCTTGCAACATCACAGCGCGGGCAGGAGACGTGATGACCCCCGCGACTTCCGACGCTGACGTCGAGGCTGTTCCACAGCCGGTGACGACCCCGCTTTCGCGCGCAGCGATCTTTCTGGTCCTGACCATCAAGTCTGGCGCGGAGAATTGCGCAGCGGTGCGGTCGTTTTGCGCCGACTTTTCGGCGCTGGTCCGCGCGATCGAGTTTCGCGACCTCGAAGCCGGTTTCTGTTGTGTGATGGGCATAGGGTCCGAGGCCTGGGACCGGCTGTTCGGCGGCCCACGGCCGGCGGAACTGCATCCCTTCCGGGAGTTCCGGGCCGGGTCACGACATGCCGTCTCGAACTCCTGGAGATCTGCTGTTCCACGTCCGGGCTCGGAGGATGGACCTCTGCTTCGAGATGGCGACCCAGATCATGGCGAAGCTCGGCCATGCAGTCACGGCCGTCGACGAGGTGCACGGCTTTCGCCATTTCGACGACCGCGATCTGCTCGGCTTCGTCGACGGGACCGAGAATCCGCGCGGTCGGGAAATGACCGAAGCCGCAATCGTCGGCGCGGAGGATCCCGCTTTCGCCGGGGGCAGCTACGTGATCGTGCAGAAATATCTGCATGACCTCAGCGTGTGGAATGCGCTACCTACCGAGACGCAGGAACGCATCATTGGCCGGACCAAGCTTTCCGATATCGAGCTCGACGAGAAGGTCAAGCCGACCTCGGCCCACAATGCGCTGACCGTGATCACCGAAAATGGGCGGGAACTGCAGATCCTGCGGGCGAACATGCCGTTCGGCCGGGCCGGCGCCGGCGAATACGGCACCTACTTCATCGGCTATTGCCGGACGCCGCGGACGACCGAGAAGATGATCGAAAACATGTTCGTCGGCCGGCCTCCCGGCAATTACGATCGACTGCTCGACTTCAGCCGAGCGGTGACGGGAACCCTGTTTTTCGCGCCGTCCGCGACCTTCCTCGACGCTGTCACCGCCGACGCGCCCACTTCGGCACCCCCCGCCGGTCCGGCGACCGCCAAATCCGCGCCGCTCAAAGCCGCCGAGCTCGAAGGTTCGCTGGCGATCGGCTCGCTCAAAGGAGACATCCGCCGTGAATAACCTTCACCGTGAACTCGCCCCGATCTCCGACGCCGCCTGGGCGAGCATCGAGGAGGAGGCGACGCGGACCCTGAAGCGCTATCTGGCTGGCCGGCGCGTGGTCGACGTCCACGGGCCGGCGGGCCTCGGGCTTTCCGCAGTCGGCACCGGCCATCTGAAATCGATCGCGGCGCCGGGCGTGGGTGTTCTTGCGCGGCAGCGCGAAGTGAAAGCGCTGGTCGAGCTGCGCGTCCCGTTCGAACTCGATCGCCAGCAGATCGACGACGTGGAACGGGGCGCCGGCGACTCCGATTGGCAACCGGCGAAGGACGCCGCTCAGACAATCGCCTATGCAGAGGACCGCGCCATTTTCGAAGGCTACCCCGCGGCCGACATCATCGGCATCCGGCAGGCGACGAGCAACCCGATCGTGACGCTGCCGGCCGATGTGCGACAGTATCCGGTGGCGATCGCCCAGGCGTTGGGCCAGCTTCGGCTCGTCGGGGTCAACGGGCCTTATTCCGTGCTGCTCGGCGCCGACGCCTATACCGCCCTCGCCGAGACCAACGACAACGGCTACCCCGTGCTCGAGCACGTCAGGGAACTGGTGAAAGACGAGATCGTCTGGTCCCCGGCCATTGCCGGCGCTTTCGTGCTGACGACCCGCGGCGGCGATTTCGACCTGCACATCGGACAGGACGTCTCGATCGGCTATCTGAGCCACACCGACGACTTCGTGCGCCTCTACCTTCAAGAAACGCTGACGTTCCTGTCATTGACCGCGGAGGCCGCCGTGGCGCTGGCGCCCGCGGGCGCGAAGTAACCGCGCCCCGATCGCATCGCCGGCCGGCTGCGTCCGGATCTCGTCCTTGCCGGACGGGCGCCCCGGCCCTGGTCGCGCCGGCGCCGGTCTGCGCTCAGAGAGGCGGCTTTAGAGCCGGGCGATGGGCGACGCCGCCACGCAAGCGGAACAGCCCGAGGCTAAGATCTGTTCCTCAGCCGCCGCCGGTCACCAGACGCACACGCGCTCGGCTGTTGCGAGGTCCGTTGAGGCAAAGCTCCATAACGTTGTCGGCGATCGCATCGCCGAAATATTTCTGCATGCCCTGGGAAAGATTTCTCCGAAAAGCTTCATCGTCGAGTTTGAAGTCCCGGCCGCCGTGAAGGATCGCGTCCGACGGCGCGGCGCGGTCTACGCCGTTCTGCGCTTTTATCGCGCACCAGAAGCGATAGGCTTCCTGCCCAAAAGCCCATTCTATGAAATACCCATCGTCACGCCGGAAGTACATTCTCGCCAGTTTGTCGCTAGCGGCATTATGGATACAATATTCCGGATAGACCCTATCTCCAAGGAAAAAGATGTTAAGGTGATCGTCTGCGCATAGATTTCTTCAATAGTGACAGAACGTCCTTGCCACGCGACGCCGTCAATTCACGCCGGGTCTTAAACGAGGTCGCGCCGTTTTCGTCAAGAAAGTCCGCGAGCAGCAGGAGCTGCAATAGTTGCGGCACTTTGTCCGCTGCATCAAGATCGCCATAAAAGAAATAGATGTATCCGACGTTGTCATCCATGTTGGCGCGGACCTGCTTGGCGCCCTCAAATCCGAGCACCGGCGGTTGAACCGAGGCGACGACGACCTGGTCCTCCCGAAGGATGCCGCCATCCTTCTCCATCCGTTCGCGCCTGAAAATCGCCTCCCGCGTCAGGGGCCGCCGGCTTAGGCCGGAATCGGCGGCGACCTTCTGAACTTGGGCCAGGATATGGCTTGTCGCCGTCTGGACTGCGCTCTTGCTTTTTGCGATGTCCGTGAGGTCGTTCGGCTCCTCGAACTTTACCCGTATAAGTCCGCCGAGGTCCGACGGCAGGGTTGCCCCGTCGGCCGAACTGAGAAGCATGCAACGGTCCCTTCCCAGAGCGGCTATGAACAATCCCGCCTCGAAAATGCAATCATCGCGGGACTTGAAGTCCGCCCCCGTTTGCTGCGCCACCACGTCCGCCTTGGTTAGTACGATCACGGCATGGTCGTATGTTTGAGCAGCTTGTTCGAGAGCTGCAATCTTCGCCGCGCCGGGTGAAGCCTCGAACGCGTCGCGCCATGTCGCGGCTTCACAATAAGCGTTCCGATTAACCTCATCGCGGATCATACGCGCGAAGTCGTGAGCCTTCTCATTCGAGGCAATGAAATTCTGCTCCTGTCCATAAGTATAACCCCTCGCAAACACGATCTTACTCAATCTAGACATCGCGACCTAGGATTATAGTCATCAAATCTTCCTCAAGACCGGGAAAATATCGTCGCAATCCTCGCTCGAAACTGCTTCTTAACATTACCTTTTGAGTATTATCCAATTGTGGATAGGTCAATGGTATGAACAAGCGCGCGCCGTTATCTTTCGAGAGCCATCGATACATCTGACGCCACATAGCGGTCGCCTGTTCATTCTCACACCAAAGCGCGAAGCTGCTTTCGCTATACCTGGCGTAGTATCGCGCCTGTGTTGGATTGCTGGCGTTGTGTATACGAAAATAAAAAGACTGATCATCCAAGAAAAAGGAAATCCGTAGCCTCCCACTATGGCAAATATCGAGCATATCGGCGCGGACGCGCTTGCGCTTGCTCCTAATCAGATTTACGCGTGCCTTGAAATCAGTATCGTCCTCTTGCGACGAGCCAACTCCCGACCAAGCAATAACTTGAAGAGATAGGCAAATCTTGTCAATCGTATCGTCCGACAGATGGAAAAAATACTGATAGCTTGTCCCGTGGTCGATGTTGTGTCGGACCGTGGCCGAGCGACAGGCCTCCGCCCACGGCTGCGTTTCACAGACGACCACATTCCCGGCGACTAGGGAGCCGCCCTCGGAGGCGGGCTGCTCGCGGCGGAATAGCTCGTCGACCGAAATTAGCGGCAGGTTGGCGTGCGAGGGCGACGGACCTGCGCGCTGCACGACATCCTTCAACTGCGCGGCGACGCCGCGGACAGCCTCCGAACAAGCCTGGCGATCCTGAAGGTCTCCCGGTTCGGTGAACGCGATGGAGATGACGCCGCGGAGGTCCGAAGGCAGGTCCTGCGAGTTGCCACTTGTGACGAGGAAGCACCTCTCGCGGCCGATGGCCGACATGAAGAGGCCGGCTTCGAAGACGCAATTGTCGCGGGCTTTGAGGATGGACCCCTGAGCCGAGGTGAGCACGTCGTCCCGCGCAAGAATGATGACCGCGAAATCATACCGCTTCGCCGCCGTTTCAAGCATTTCGATGATTGTGGCGCTCGGCTGGCTGCGACTCTCCTCGCTCCAAAGTATTGGATCAGCAAAGTTGGTGCGCAGTTCGTCGCGCAATTTTTCAGCCAATACCAACGTTCGGCCGCTGGATGCGATAAAAATACTTGACGCTCCCATTGTTCGCCTTCTTTCGTAGGCTGTAAAACAATTAACGGGAATGTGAAAGTCTGTAATCGCACAATCGTCATGACGTTCTGCATGTACGATAACACGTGATTGCGTGCCGGTACAGTGCAACGCGGAGGGTTTCGGGGTTCAGTTGAGCCCTGAGCGCAAGCTACCGCCACAGTCGGGAAAGCATGAGTACAAATCCTCACTTGACGTTTCTTTCCGCCGTCGCGACCCCACCGCCGCCATGAAGGAAGACACGAGGGCCGCGATCCGCTAACAGTCTGCCGATTGGCCGTCCGCGCCGAACGATGCCCCGGGGTCCTTCCGACACATGTCTCGCCGTTTGAGCGAAGACGAACTGATCGCGCGCTTCTTCGCGCCTGCGGCCGGCCCTGCGGCGCTCGGCCTCAGGGACGACGCCGCGTGTCTGACGCCGCCGTCAGGATGCGACCTCGTGCTGACCTGTGACGCGCTGGTTGCCGGGGTGCATTTCTTCGCCGACGATCCGCCTGCGTCGATCGCCCGCAAGGCGCTGCGGGTGAATCTCTCTGACCTCGCCGCCAAGGGCGCGCGCCCGCTCGGCTTCCTGCTGTCGCTCGCGCTCTCTTCCGACTGGACCGAGGCCTGGCTCGCCGCCTTCGCCGCGGCGCTCGGGGACGACGGCGCCGCTTACGGCTGCCCGCTCGCCGGCGGCGACACCGTCAGGACGCCGGGACCTCTGACCCTCTCGATCGCCGCCTTCGGCGCCGTCCCTACCGGGCGCATGGCGGCGCGAACCGGGGTCCGGCCGGGCGACCGGCTCTATGTCAGCGGCACATTGGCGACGCCGCGCTCGGCCTCCGGCTCCGCCAGGGGCGCGGACCGGACCTGCCTTCGGCCGCGCGGGCGTTCCTCGTCGGCCGCTACCTCGAGCCGCAGCCCCGCGTCGCGCTGGCGCCGGCGATGGCGGCTCACGCCAATGCCGGCATGGACGTTTCCGACGGGCTCGTCGGCGACCTGACCAAGATGCTTAGGGTTTCGGGGGTCAGCGCGCGCGTGGAGGTCGCTCGCCTGCCCATGTCGCAAGCCGCCGAAGCCGCGATCGCCGCCGACCCGGGCCTCGAGGCGGTCGCCCTCACTGGCGGCGACGATTACGAGATCATCGCAGCGGTCGCGCCGGAAAACGCCGCCGCCTTCGAGGCGGCGGCCGTCGCGGCCGGCGTCCCGGTTTCCCGCTTCGGCGAAGCGGTCGAGGGCGCCGATCCGCCGCGCTTCGTGGCGCGCGATGGCGGGACGATGACCTTCGCTCATGGCTCCTACAGCCACTTTTGAGGGACAAGGGATGAAATCCGCCAATCCGATGCAGTTGCGCCTACTCGCTGCCCAGGCGGTAGCGCGTGAGGCCGGCGCGCTTGTCCACCGGCGATTTCGGGAGTCCTCCTTCACGGTGGGATTCAAGGGTCCGCAGGACTATCTGACCGAAGTCGACGGCGAGACCGAGGACCTGATCTCCGCTCGCCTGCACGAGGCGTTTCCGCTCGACGGGTTCATCGGGGAGGAGACCGCGGGTCGGCCGACGCCCGAGGGCGAAGCCGTTTGGGTGGTCGATCCCATTGACGGCACGGCCAATTTCGCCCGCGGCATCGGACATTTCTGCGTATCGATCGCCTGCGTGCTCGAAGGGCGGATCGAGGTCGGCGTGATCTACGATCCCGTCCAAGAGGAGCTCTTCTCAGCGCGGCGGGGCGGCGGCGCCTTCCTCAACTCAGCGCCGATCAGGCCGTCCGACGCGACATCGCTCGCCAATGCGACCGTCGAGGTCGGGTGGAACATGCGGGCGGGCGCAGCGAAATATCTGGATCTCGTTCGCCGTGTCGCGCTGTGGGGCGCTGCGCCCTTCCGCACCGGCTCGGGCGCGCTCGGCCTCACCTATGTCGCGGCCGGCCGGCGCGACGGTTTCGTCGAGCATCACATCAACGCCTGGGACTGCCTGGCGGCTATTTTGCTCGTTCAGGAGGCGGGCGGCTATGTCAGCCAGTTCCTCGCCGGCGAGGGTCTGAGCAAGGGCAATCCAATCATCGCCTGCGCGCCCGGGATGAAAGATGCGCTGATCTCCGCCGTCGAGATCGAGGGGATCGTGCTGTGACGGTCGAACTCGTCCACGGGCCGGCCAGTGCGACCATCGCGCTCGCCGGCGCCGAGGTCCGCCGCTGGAGCGTCGGCGGGCGCGAGTTGTTGTGGCCGGGCGATCCGGCGATCTGGGACGAGATCAGCCCGATCCTCTATCCCGTGGTCGGCTGGACGCGCGACGGCGCCCGCGTCGGCGGCAAGCCATACGCCCTCGGCCTGCACGGCTTCGCCCGGTTCGAGACCTTTGGCGTGGAGACGTCCGGCCCGGACTCCGTCCGGATGACGCTCGACGACAGCGACGGCACGCGCGCCCTCTACCCGTTCGCCTTCACGCTGGCGCTCGAATACCGCCTGACGGACGAGGCCCTGGAGATCGCGATCGAGGTCGCCAATCCGGGCGAAGAGCGCGCGCCCTACGCCTGCGGCCTGCACCCGGGCTTCCGCTGGCCGCTCGGCTCGGCTGGCCGCGACGGCGCTCTGGTCCGGTTCGGCCAGCGGGAATCGGACACGGTTCCCGTCATTGCGCCGGGCGGCCTCATCGGCCGCGGCGTCAGGCGCATTCCCCTGAACGGCCCCGAGCTGCCACTGTCCGACGCGCTGTTCGCCAACGACGCGGTCTGCTTTCTGAACTGCGCCAGCCGGTCGCTGACCTTCCACGACGCCTCGGGCGCCGAGGTGACGATGGAATTCCCCGGCTTTGAGCATGCGGCGCTGTGGACGCGCCCCGGCGCGCCGTTCCTCTGCCTCGAGGCCTGGACAGGCTACAGCGACCCGGAGGGTTTTGCCGGCGACCTGTTCGAAAAGCCGTCGATGCGCGTGCTGGCGCCCGGCGCCCGGGCGCGGCACGAGGCGCGGTACATTTACCGAGAGGCGCCGTAGGGCGCGGCCGGCTCGGCGCATCGCCCCCCGGGTTCTTCCAGCCGAGGCGCCATTTGCAGTCGCGCGCGCCGAGCGCGGTGAACACGGTCGGCGACTGCGTCTACAGGGCCCGCCCGCTCCGTTCCCATCATTGCCAAAATGCTTTACGACCTTGCGCCCATGAGCCGCTTCTACATCACGACCGCGATTCCCTACGCCAACGGCGCGCCCCATATCGGCCACGCCTACGAGCGCATCGCGACCGACGCGATCCAGCGGTTCATGCGGCTCGACGGCCGCGACACGCTGTTCGTCACCGGCGTCGACGAGTACGGCCTGAAAGTTCAGCAAACCGCGGCGCGCGAGGGCGTGACGCCCCAGCAATTCGTCGACCGTGTCGCGGACGAGTTTGAGGCGATGGGCGACCTCCTCGATGCGCGCGCCGACGATATCGTGCGCACAACTCAACCGCGCCACGCCCGGTCGGTGCAGGCGATCTGGGAGCGTATGGCCGCGGCCGGCGACATCTACCTGTCGAAATATTCGGGCTGGTATTCGGTGCGCGACGAGGCCTATTTCGACGAAAGCGAGCTTGCGCCCGGACCGGACGGGACCAAGCTCGCGCCGACCGGCGCGCCGGTCGATTGGGTCGAGGAGGAAAGCTGGTTCTTTCGCCTCTCGGACTTCGCCGACAGGCTGCTCGCCCATTACGCCGCCCATCCGGACTTCGTTACGCCGGAAAGATATCTCAACGAGATCGTCGCCTTCGTGAAACGCGGACTCACGGATCTGTCGATCAGCCGCGCCACCTTGAGCTGGGGCGTGCCGGTGCCCGGCGACCCGAAGCATGTGATGTATGTCTGGCTCGACGCGCTCTCCAACTACATCACCGCGACCGGTTTCCCCGACGCGGCGGCGCCTCGGGCGAAGTTCTGGCCGGCCGACGCGCACGTGATCGGCAAGGACATCACCCGCTTCCACGCCATCTATTGGCCGGCCTTCTTGATGTCGGCGGGCCTGCCGCCGCCGAAGCAGGTCGTCGTGCACGGCTTTCTGTTCAACCGCGGCGAGAAGATGTCGAAGTCGGTCGGCAACGTCGTCAGCCCGGCGAGTCTGGTCGCAGCCTACGGGCTCGACCCGGTGCGCTACTTCTTTCTGCGCGAGGTCCCGTTCGGCCAGGACGGCAACTATTCGCACGAGGCGATCGTGGCGCGGATGAACGCCGACCTCGCCAACGACATCGGCAATCTCGCCCAGCGCTCGCTGAGCATGATCGCCAAGAACTGCGGCGGCTGCGTTCCGGACCCCGGCGACGCCCCGGCGACGCCCGAGGACCTGGCGATGCTCGCCCGCGCCGACGCGCTGGTCGGCGAGGCGCGCCGGCACATGCGGACCTTCCAGATCCACCTCTATGTCGCCGCAGTGTTCGAGGTCGTCGCCGAGACGAACCGTTATTTCGCCAACGCGGAGCCATGGAAGCTCGCCAAGACCGATCCGGCGCGGATGCGGCGCGTACTCTATGTCACGATCGAGACGCTGCGGATCGCCGCGACGCTGCTGCAACCGATCATGCCCGGCAGCATGGGGAGGCTGCTCGATCTGCTGGCCGTCCCGCCGGAGGCGAGGACGTTCGCGGCGCTCGATGCGGGCGAGGCCGGCGGGTCGCCTTGCCGCGCCGCACCGGCTCGTGCCGGGCAGCGCGCTTCCCGCGCCCGCGCCGGTCTTCCCGCGCTATGTCGAGCCCGAGGCGTCCGCGCCGTGAGGCTGATCGACAGCCACTGCCATCTCGATTTTCCCGATTTCGCCGACGAACTCGACGCAGTCGTCGGCAGGGCGCGCGAGGCGGGCGTGAAACGATGATCACCGTCGGCACGCGGATCGAAAGGGCGCAACGCCTGGTCGAGATCGCGGAGGCCTATGACGACGTCTATTTACCGTCGGCACCCATCCGCACGAGGCCGCGGGCGAGGCGGCGAGCGACTTTTCCGCCATGCGGCGTTTCGCGGCCCATCCGAAATGCGTCGGCATCGGCGAGGCCGGGCTCGACTACCACTATAATTACGCGCCGCCGGAGGTCGCCAAGCGCGTCTTCCGCGGCCAGATCGCGCTCGCCCGCGAACTCAAGCTTCCGCTCGTCATCCACACCCGCGAGGCCGAGGACGACACCGCCGCAATCCTCGAGGAGGAGATGGGACAGGGGGCGTTCACCGCTCTCCTGCATTGCTTCACCTCGTCTCGCCGGCTCGCCGAGACCGCGCTCGACCTCGGCCTTTCGATCTCCTTTTCCGGGGTCGTGACCTTCAAGAAGTCCGACGAGCTTCGCGCCATCGCCCGCGACGTACCGCTCGACCGCGTTCTCGTCGAGACCGACGCGCCCTATCTCGCGCCCGTGCCCCATCGCGGCAGGCGCAACGAGCCCGCTTACGTCGCCGCGACCGCCCGGGCGGTGGCCGAGGCGAAGGGCGTCGGCGCCCGAGGCGCTCGCGGACGCGGCGCGCGCGAACACGCTGCGGATCTTTTCCGAAATCCGCGCCGAGGAGCCGGCCGAGTGAGCCTCACGGCCACGATCCTCGGCTGCAGCTCGTCCGCCGGCGTCCCGCGGGTCGGGCAGGGGTGGGGCGCGTGCGACCCGGCCAATCCGCGCAATCGCCGGCGCCGCTGCGCGCTGCTTCTCGAGCGCGTCGGCGAGGCCGGCGTGACGACGGTGCTGATCGATGTCGGGCCAGACATCCGCGAGCAGCTGATCGAGGCGGACGTGCGGCGCCTCGACGCCGTGCTGATCACCCACGCGCACGCCGACCACATCCATGGGATCGACGACCTGCGACCGCTTTTTCAGAAGGGCGCCGCCCGCATCGACATCCACATGGACGAGCCGACCGCGCTTCGCGCCCGGGAGGCGTTTTCCTATGTCTTCGAGACCCCTGAGGGGAGTTCCTATCCTCCCATGGCGACCGATATCCGGCTCCGGTCGGGCGGCCCGTGCAAGGTCGTCGGGCGTGGCGGGGCGATCGAGGCGACCCCGTTCGACCTCAACCACGGCGAGATCAACGCGCTCGGGTTCCGCATTGGAAAGCTGGCGTACACGCCTGACGTCAAACGGATTCCCGAAGCGAGCCGGCCGCTGCTCGAGGGGCTCGACGTCTGGATCGTCGACGCGCTGCGCTACCGCCCACATCCGTCGCATTTCAGCCTCGACGAGGCGCTGGCCGAGATCGAGGCGATGCGGCCGAGCCGCGCAATCCTGACCAACCTGCATACCGATCTCGATTACCAATCGCTGCTGAAGCGGCTGCCGGAGCATATCGTCCCGGCCTATGACGGCATGCTGATCGAAGGTTTCGACGACTGAGGGGAGACGAGCCCATGCCGGCTGAGACGCCATCCGCGAATTCCTCCGCGCTCATCAGGAGGCGGAGACCCGCTTTCTCGCCGAGATCGTCAAGGTCCCATCGGACAACCCGCCGGGCGACTGCGACCCGGCGGCCGAGACGGTCGCCGGGCTCCTTGAAGGGCTCGGCTTCGTTGTCGAGCGCCACAAGGTCCCGGATGCGCTGGTCAAGGCCAACGGCATGATCAGCGCGACCAACCTGATCGTGCGCCGGACCTTTGGGCAGGGCGGTCTCACGATCGCGCTCAACGCCCACGGCGACGTCGTGCCGCCGGGGACCGGCTGGACGCGCGACCCCTACGGCGCCGAGATCGTCGACGGCTGGATGGTTGGGCGCGGCGCGGCGGTGTCGAAGTCCGATATCGCCTCTTACGCATTCGCCATGCTGGCGCTGGAAAAGAGCGGCGCGGCGCTCGACGGGACGGTCGAACTGCACGTCACCTACGACGAGGAGGCCGGCGGCGACATCGGCCCGCGCTGGCTTTTGGAGCAGGGCCTCACGAAGCCGGATCTGGCGATCGGCGCGGGCTTCTCCTATGCGGTCGTCACCGCCCACAATGGCTGCCTGCATCTCGAGGTCGAGGTTCTGGGCCGCTCGGCCCACGCCGCCCGGCCGTTTACCGGCGTCGACGCGCTCGAAGCCGCAAACGGTATTTTGACCGCGTTATACGGTTGGCGCGGCGGGCTTGCGGCTCGCGCCTCGAAGGTTCCCGGTATCGGGTCGCCGCAAATGACGGTCGGGTTGATCTCTGGCGGTATCAACACCAATGTCGTGCCGGACCGGATCGTGTTCCGGCTCGACCGCCGCATGGTGCCGGAGGAGAGCCCCGCCGAGGTCGAGGCGGAGGTGCGTGCGGTAATTAAACGGGCGGCCGAGCTTCATCCGCAGGCCAAAGTTACCGTCAACCGCATTCTGCTCGCCGAACCGCTGACCCCGACGAAGGCCGGCGGAAGGCTGACCGAAACGCTGCGCCGCCATGCCGGCCGCGTCTTCGGCGAACCGATCCCGGCCGCCGGCGTACCGCTCTATACCGATGCTCGCCACTACGCCAAGGCCGGCGTACCGATCGTGCTCTACGGCGCCGGCCCGCGCACGATCGAGGAGGCCAACGCCCACCGCGCCGACGAACGGCTACCGCTCGCCGACCTGTTCAAGGCGACCGAAGTGATCGCGCTGACGCTGGCGGAGCTTTTGGCAGGGTAGGGGCAGCTTGTCCGGCTCGCCCGCGATGTACATGTGTCAGGTCTCCCGTATGCACTGGATCGGGTAGGCGATGCCCCTGCACATCAAGGACCCGGCCGCTGCCGACGCCGTGCGGCGCCTGGCTCGAAGTCCGGAGCCTGACGCTGACGGAGGCCGTCCGAGTTGCGTGCGAAGAAGCGCTGGCGCGTGACGATCGTTCGCGTCCGGGCGCCGAAAGACTTCAGGACATTCATCAGCGCCTGCGATCGCTTCCGCCTACCGGACTGAAGGCGGACAAGGCGTTCTTCGATCGCGAGTGGGACGAAGGATGCGGCTCCTGATGGTGGCACCGTCGGCGCTCGGAGTTCGACGGCGCGACGCAGGATTCGACGGCGCGACGCAGGCCCCATTCCGAGGAAAGCGAGCGGCTCGGACGGGCAGGGGGGCCCCGGCCCTAGTTCGCGACCGCTTCCGCGGCCTCGCGCAAGACCTTTGCGCTGCGCTTCAACGCCGCCTCTTCCTCGTCGGTCAGCGCCGGCTGCAGAATGGCCTCGACGCCCTGGGCGCCGAGCACGCAGGGCAGCGACAGGCAGACGAAACCCGTCGGACCCTTGCCATTCCCCGGCGCGGAGAGCGTCAGGACCGCTTTCTCGTCATCGCGGATCGCCTGCACGATGCGGGCGAGCGAGGTCGCGATGCCGAAATAGCTCGCCCCCTTGCCGTCGATGATACGGTCGGCGGCGCGGCGGACCTTGTCGTCGATCTCCCGCTTGACCGCGTCGGTGATCGGACGCCCGACCTGTTCAGCAAAGGATTCGAGGGGGAAAACACCGACCTGGATGCTCGACCAGACGAGCACCTCCGAGTCGCCGTGCTCGCCGAGCACATTGGCGTGAACGGAGCTCGGCGCGACGCCGACATGCTCGCCGACCAGCGTGCGCAGCCGTGCGCTGTCGAGAATAGTTCCCGATCCGAACACGCGTCCCGGCCGCAGCTTTGCGATCTTCGCCGTCAGGTCGGTCATGATGTCGACCGGGTTGGTCGCGACGACCAGGATCGCGTCGGGCGCGCGGGCGAGCACGCGAGGAACGACCTCGCCGAAGATCGCCGCATTGCGCTTGAGCAGCTGCAGCCTGGTCTCGCCAGGTCGCTGCGCGGTGCCGCAGGCCAGGAGGACGACGCCGGCGCCGTCGAGGTCGCCATAGTCGCCCGCCGACACGCGCACCTGCGAGGCGAAGGGCGTCGCGTGCGAGATGTCCTCGGCCTGCGCCCGCGCCAGCTTCTCGTTGACGTCGACGATGACGACTTCGCTCGCGGCGCCCGTCTTGACGATCGCGTAGGCCGCTGAGCTTCCCACCATGCCGGCGCCGACGATGCCGACCTTCATGCGCGCTCTCCCTCGACGCGTCCGCCCGATTCGCACAGGAATCGGAACGCGAGTATCGCACTCTACAGGCATCGATTGGACCGGTATAGCAGCCGCAGCCGCAGGATCGGCCGACCTGCTACCGAGCCGGCGCGCCATTGACGAGGAAGGAGTCGAGGCCGTCCTTGGTGATCTTGGAGGAGACGGCCGTGAGACGGGCCGCCTTCTCGGGGTCGAGTTGGACTTTCGGCGCGGGCGCGGCCGCGTTGGTCGCGTTCAGCCGGGACTCGACGTCCCCGTTGGCGAAACGGAACGTCTGTCCGAACAGGGCCGCCGTAGCCTGCGCGTCGGGCATGGCGAAGACCTGCTGGGCGATCGCGCCGACATCGTTGACGGCCTGCGCGTCGGGCTTCGCCGTCGAGATCACCAGCCCGGTCGCCGCGGAATCGCTGAATGTCGGCGACAGCGCCCGGCCGACCAGTTCGGCGGCGACGTTCGGCTGCGCGTAACGGGCGAGATCGAATGCCGCGTCGATATTTCCGCTCTGGTTGACGTAGAGACCGGTCGCAAGCGGCACGGCGAGCTTGGCGGCGATCAGCGAGCGCGATTTCAGCGACTGGCTCAACACCTCGGCCGTGTTGGACGACGACTGCATCGGCACGTCTACCGGTCCAAGCCCCATCACGCGGTCCTTGACTGCGGTAAAGTCCTTATAGTTGCGGTATCCGAGCGCGGTCACGATATGCGGCCAGGCCGGCCCCGGATCTTGGTTGAGGATGGCGTCGGCCATCGAGCGCAGATCGTCGTCGTTCAGCGCCTTGAGCTTGTCGACGGCGACGTGGTCGTGCCAGCGGAGCGCCTCGGCGGCGGCCGGGGTCAGCGGCGATGCGGACGCCGCCGTCGCGGCCGGCGCCGCAACCGGAGCGGCGGCAACGGGCGCCGCCTGAACCTCGGTCAAAGGCACGGCGACCACGCCGTTATGGAGATTGGCCCCGACCGTCAGCCTGCGATAGTTCGTGCATTGCGCGGGCGTGAGCAGGTTCGCCGAAATCAGCGCCTTCCAGAACATGACGTTTTCGGCGTCCGCGGGCGCGATTTCGCTCTCGTCCTTGCCTTGCTGGACGTGTCCGAGGCCCTCGGCATGGCCACGCTCATGCAGCCAGACGACTTTCGCCCGGTCGTCCTGGTCGTCGATGACGATTTGGCCCCATCCGGGCACGGGCGTGCAGCCCGCCGCCTGGATCCCGCCGCAATCGTCGATGCTGTAGACCCAATAGACGTTGACGTCCGAGTCCATATGCACCGCCTTGCGGCTTCTCTCCAGCGCGTCGTCGGTTCCGCCGGAAAGCAAACTTGGATTGTAGCGGATATTGCCGTCCCAGCTGACCTTGATCCCGGGGCAATTGGCCGTGAGAAGTTGGTTCATGCCGTCGACGATCTGATCGACGCGCGCGGCTGGAAAGTCCTGCGGGCGGTCGCCGCCGACCGCCACCGCCAGCTTGTGCAGCCGTCCTGGAGGAACCACCGGCGCCGCTTCGTCGCTGGCCGCTTGGGCAAGAACGGCGGAAGCCGCAAACGCTTGGGCCAGAAACGCGAAAATAAGCGTAGTGCGCATGATTTCGCCTCCCAATTCCTCGTCACCCACCGTGGTGGACCTTAGCGGATTTTTCCGTGAGGAGCGTCACAGTCCGGAAAGGCGGGATCCCAGGGCATGAGCGGCAAACGGGGCAGGGGGGAGGGCCTGCCCTATCGTCTCGCGTCAGAGGAAAATGTCGTTCACGGCGCCCGCGCCGGAGATCAGGAAGAAGGGATTGTGGGCGCCGGCGGTCGCAGGCGCGATGGGATTGACGATATTCGCCAACGCAGCGGCGGCCGCCGCGACCAGGTACACATCGTAGTGGGTCGGCGTGACAAAGAGCCGGCGAGTGCCCGGATCGGCGATGATGCGGACATATCCGGGATTCGCAAACGCATTGCCCGGGAGAAAATACTCACGGTAAACGACCCTGCCCCCGGGCGCGACCGGCAGATTTCCGTTCGCGTCGTTGTGATTCGTCGGTTGCCGGTATCCGTTGACCAAATCGCGGGCATTGTCGCGATTGATCGATCGGATAACGGTGTCGAAATTCGGCCCGCTCAGGACGTGATTGGAGAACGCGTAATAGCGGACTTCGAAGATTGGCAATCCGGTCACGCGGCCCGCAAGGGTATGGCCGGGTCCGGAGGCGAGCGCGCCAAGCGCATTGCCGTTGGCGGTGTTGCCCGTGTGATTGAACGGCATTGGCGAATGACCCCCGAAACGGCGCCAGCCTAACGCATTTTTCGGGTGGTTTCGTTCAGTTTTTTCCTTTTCTGCCTGGCCATCGAGCCGGTCCCAAGCAGAGAGGGCAGGGGACCACCCTGCCCGTCCCGCTCAGTAGCCGACGGTGAACCGCTCACGGACGTGCGCCGGTTTTTCGAGCTCGTCGACGGCGGCGATGGCGTAGTCCTCGAACGAGATGCTGCTGCCCTTGTCGTTGGTCAGGAGCTGGTCCTTGCCGAGGCGGAATGCGCCGGTCCGCTCGCCGGGAACGAACATCGCCGCGGGCGACAAAAAGGTCCAATCGAGATCGCCGGCCGTGGTTCGCAACAGCTCGAGGAACTCGCCGCCCTTGCTCGCCTCGGCCTTGTAGGTGGCCGGGAACTGGGGCGTATCGACCAGCCGCACGCCCGGCGCGACCTCGAGGCTGCCGGCCCCGCCGACCACGAAATAGCGCTTCACGCCAAACTCCCGCACGGCCTGAAGCAGGAGCGCGGGATCGCTCGCCGTGTAATGGACGGAGCTGATCACGGCGTCATGGCCCCTGATCAGCGCGACGAGGCCCGGCTTGTCGTAGACGTCGCCCTCGACGGCGGCGACGCCGGGCAGCGCCGCGATCTTTTCGGGGTGCCGGGCGATGGCGGTGACCGCGTGACCGCGGGCCGAGAGTTCGGCGAGAAGGCGCGATCCGGCCTGTCCGGACGCGCCGACGAGAGCGACTTTCATGAGGGTCTCCACAAGAGTATGGTTTGGATACCAGGTATCGGGACGACAGAGATGACGACGGCGGCGCCGCTTGTAAAGACAGCACTTTCGGGAAACCGAGTTTCCTCCGGGGAACCGGAGGACGCCGCCCGATCCTTACGCCGCCGCCTGTCCGACCCGCCTCCTGCTCGATCGCATCGGCGACAAATGGACGGTCCTCGTGCTCGGTCTCATTCGACAAAATCCGCGCCGTTTCAATGCGCTACGACGGGATATCGAGGGCCTGACGCAAAAGATGCTGTCCCAGACGCTGAAGGCTATGGAGCGCGATGGCCTGATCACGCGCACGGTTCTTCCGACGTCGCCGGTCTCGGTCGAATATGCGATCACGCCGCTGGGCGGCACGCTGGCCGAGACCCTCGAGAGCCTCCAGCGCTGGGCGCGCGACCACATCGGCGAGGTCGTGAGCGCCCAACAGCGCTACGACGGGCAGAACCGGAGTTAGCGGCGAGCATCCCATTCCGGCGCCGCCTCAGCTGTTGAGGTCGTCGCGCGTCACGCCGTCGAAATTGAGGATGTAGTCGGCGCCGAATGCGAGACTTGGCGTCTGAAAGCCGGGCTTGAGCTCGCCGGCTGCGACGCGCTTGGCCGCATCGAAGGCAGTGGCGGCGGTCAGCGCATAACCCTCCGGCGTCCTCAGGCGCGTGCGAACAGTCTCGCCCGCGGCGTTGCGCGCCTGGCCGACCAGCACGGCCCGCCCGACGCGCCGGGCCGCTTCGCTCGGACCATCCGGCATCCGGTCAACCTGAGCCTTGAGCAGGCTTTGCATGACTCCCAAGCCCAAGGAACGCCTTGACGAACGAAGGCGCTCGCGTGAGGACCACGATGGGCGGCGACGCCTCGAAATGAACCTCGATGTTGGGGATGCCGGTCGAGTAAAAAGCGGTTGCGACGTCGCCCCAGCTGACCTGAACCGTGGACTTGACGCCTTGTCCGAAGTCGCAAGAGCCCGGCCTCGGCCGAGTTGCGCGCAACATGCGCCCGCCCGCCGAAGGCGCGTCCCGGCGCGCGATCAACTCGACCATCGTCTTGGCCGTTCCGCGCGACATGTTGGCGCCGAGCGACAGATAGAGCTTGAGGTCGGTGGCGTCGGGCAACCGGCGTTTCAGATGCGCGGCGAGACAGTCGCTCGGGACGACGTCGAAGCCGACGCCGGGCAGCAGCATCACGCCTCGCGCCTTCGGCTTCGGCGTCCCGTGCGGCGACCGCCTCGAAGACCTCGATCTCGCCGGTGATGTCGAGGTAGTGGGCGCCGTTGCGGAGACAGGCGTCGACCATCGGTCGCGAGGTCGTCGAAAACGGACCGGCGACGCAGAGCGCGACGGCGACGTCCTTGAGTCCGGCGTCAAGGCCGGCAGGGTCGGCGAGGTCGAACGCCCGGGCAGCCAGCCCGAGCGGCTCGGCCACGCGTCTGACCTTTTCGAGATTGCGTCCAGCCAGGATCGGACGGGCGCCTGCGTCGCTGGCCGTCTTGCGCGATCAGCTTGCCGGTGTAGCCGGTCGCGCCGTAGATCAGAATGGTCCCGGTCAACTGAATTCCTTTCACCGCGTCATTCGGCGCAGCATGCCACAACGGACGCCAAAGGTCGGGATCGAAGTCATGCGACGGATCCGCCGCCGGAAAATTCCCACGAGGCGGTCGGCGGCGCAAATCGGCGGACGCCGTTTTGTCGCGCGTTTGTCGCGCGGCGAACAAGCCCCGCGGTCGATCGTCTGGTTCCATAATATACATTATGCGAATCGCGGACGGCCGCGGGCCGATCCCTTCCTGCGCCGCGCCGCCGGTACGGGCCAAGGCAATTCATAAGGCCCCGCTTCCGGTCCGAGGCCCGCTGGCAGCCCACGAATGGGTCGCCGAGCCGTGCCTGTTTCGGCGAAGCGGCTCCCTGTTCCTGCCCCTGTTCCTGCCTGTTCCGTGGGTTCGAAAGCCCTGTTCCTGAATCTCGAATCGCCTGTTTTCGCTTGCGCGGATGCGGGGTTGGCGCGCGCTTCGTTGCGGTCCGGCTTGGCGTCCGTTCAGCGCCGGGGCCTGTTCGGCATTGGCGCGATTTGGCGCGCCTCGACGCGCAAGCCGGGTTCGATCCGCCGCGACGACGCGACGCTGAACAAAACGTGTACAAAGCCGGGAAATGGCGCTATGCTTGGTCTTGAAGTCGGAAGCGCGTCGTCTGAGCGATGGCGGCGGCGGAGGTTCGCGAGCACATATCGGGAAACGCCACGGAAGCGACCTGAGATATTGTACATGTATATGACGTTAATATCGCGAACGCCAGGACCCGGGCCGGGCCGCGCCAAAGGGGGCTCCCCATTGGCAGGTCCGGAATCGGCGCCTTGCGCGCGCCAACCCTTTGAAAAGGCTCAAAACGGCAATGGGTCCCTCTTGCAAGAAGTTGGCATGGATGCAACGTCGGCGCCCCGTCGACTTGGCGCCGCCGGCGTGTCCGCTTGGCGCCGGCTTGGCGCGGCGGGGCGCACGGGGGATGACGCGCGTTGCGCGCACCAGGGCGACATGACGCCGCTTCGGTCTGCGCAAAGGCTACGGCCCCTGCCCGTTATCCCCGTGACGATGCTGTGCTATCCGTCGAGCCCAGTGACGCCTTCCACGAGCGCCAGAGGCGTGACGCCACTCCGTTCAATGCATGCACGGCAGTTGCAGTCTCTCAAAAAGCCGTCGCAACGCATTGAAAAAGCGCGTTTCTGACTCGGATGCGGCGCGCGCCCGTGACGTTCGGCCGCATGCGGTGACGCGGTCCGACGGCGGTAGAAGGTCGCATCAGGCGCGCCGAGGCGCGCGCCGCGCTCGTGGAGCGTTCCGATGACCAGGTCCCCGCCGGGCGCCGCGCCCCGTATTCCGCACAACGCGGCCGATAATTATACGGCCGCAGCCGCGGCTGAGCGGCGCGCCTTTGTCGAGGCCCAGACGGAGGCCCGGCTCGACCACGTCGGCCGCTTCGCCTTCGACCCCGCCGTTCTCCGCGGCAACGTCGAGAATTTCATCGGCGTGGCGCAGGTGCCGATCGGGCTCGCCGGACCGTTGCGGATCGAAGGCGAGCATGCCGCGGGCGAATTCTACGTGCCCCTGGCGACGACCGAGGGAACCCTGGTCGCCAGCTACAATCGCGGCATGCGGCTCCTCGGCGAATGCGGCGGGGTGAAAACGACGGTGGTGGCGCGTTCGATGCAGCGCTCGCCAGTCTTTCTGTTCGACGACGCCCGCGAAGCTCGGGGGTTCGGGGCTTGGATCGACGAGCATTTCGGGGCGATCAAGGCGGCGGCCGACGCGACGACGCGCTCGGGCGAGCTGATCTCGATCCAGCAGTTCGCCGTCGGCCCGACCCGGCATCTTCGCTTCAACTATGCGACCGGCGACGCGGCCGGGCAGAACATGTCCGGCAAGGCGACCTACGCCGCCTGCGAATGGATCAGGGCAACCGGCCCGGCGGGGCGCGCTACATCCTTTCGGGCAACACCGACACCGACAAGAAGCACTCGCAGATGAACATGATCGCGACCCGCGGGCGCCGCGTCGTCGCCGAGGCCGTGATCGGCCGGGAGGCGCTTCAGCGCGTGATGCGGGTCACTCCGGAGGCGCTGTTCACCGCCCGCCAGGTGTCCCAGGCCGGCGCCTTCCTGGCCGGCTCGGCCAACAACGGGGCCCATGCGGCCAACGCGCTCGCCGCCCTGTTCATCGCCACCGGGCAGGACGCGGCCAATGTCGCCGAATCGCACGCCGCGATCATTTATGCGCAACTGCTCGACGGCGGCCGCTACTACTGGTCGATCACCCTGCCCGCCCTGATCGTCGCCACGGTCGGCGGCGGAACCGGACTTGCGACCCAGAGCGAATGTCTGGCGATGCTCGGCTGTCGCGGCGCCGGCAAGGCCGACAAGCTGGCCGAAATCTGCGCGGCGGTCGCGCTCGCCGGCGACATCTCGCTTTCCTGCGCCATCCTCGCGGGGGACTGGGTGTCGAGCCACGAGAAATACGGCCGCAACCGGCCGACCTAGATCGAAGTCGCCTCCGGTCGGAGCGCCGGTTGCAGCCGAGACTCTGACTGGCGGTCGCCTGCCGGCCGGTTGCAACTTCGTCCGGCGCCCTCCGAAGGTCCGGCCGCGCGCCCTTCGCCGCCAGGCTGGCCGTGGCGCTTTTGGGCGCCGTCCGGTGTTTATGGCGCGCTCCAGTGACGCCGTCACCCGTTCGATCAAGCTTCTGCAGCGGCAAGCGCTGCTCAGGTTGCATTGCTAAATGGAGACAACTTGTCGCATTGCGGCGCAACCCCGCGTATGAGAAACTCTTCGTCAACAGGAACGGCGTGTCTCTAATAGTCCTGTTGGCCCGGGCCAGCGCAATTCACGGCTCGTGCGGTTGGAAAACAAAGGCGAAACGTCTCCTCCCCGTTCGCCGATGTCTATGCTTCGCGTCGGAACGCTGCCGATACTCCCTATGCGGCGTTTCCGACGCGTTTTTTTGTTCATTCCCCAGCCTCACGAGGTGAGGCGTCCTAAGCGAATAGGGCTGCGCGTCGGAGCGGTTCCCCTGTGGAGGCCGAAAGGACGGCTGCGTCTCCGCAGATCGGGCGGACGCCGCACAATGCGTCTTTGGGCCGGACAGAGAATGCGTCTTTGGGCCGGACAGAGATTGCGAGCGCCTGGCGTCGGCTGCCGCATCGCGGTCTGTTGACCTGGATCAATGCACAGGCGGCCGGAGGGATTAGTATCAGTGTAAACAATTGACATCGGCGTGAACGACGGGAGCAGCACGGGTCGCATAATACGGAGGTAAGCTATGTGGCCGAGATCACTCGCATCCTCAGATGTGGAATGGCGCGGACGCCGCCTCTGGCCGCACATGCCGGGTCGTCACGGCGGACCGCGGCGGCGCCAAAAGGTCACAGCAAACGGAAATGCACGTTTCACGAGGGCTGGAGCCATGCGGTTGCGGGTTGTCGAAGCGGCGGTCGCGGCGGTGCTGCCGCTCGCCGCGTTCGCGGCGCCGGCGCTGGCCGCGCCGGTCTATACGATCACCGATCTCGGCTCCCTCGGCGGGACTTTGAGCGAAGGCACGGCCATCAACGCCCGCGGCGAAGTGACCGGCTATTCCTACACGGCCGGGAACAGCACAAGCCGCGCCTTCCTCTACAACGGCGCGTCGATGCAGGACCTCGGGCAGTTTTCCGTAGGCAACATGGAGAACACCGGCGGCTTCGGCATCAACGCAAAGGGCCAAGTGACGGGCTATGATATCGACGAAGGCTCCGGCCGGCGCGCTTTTCTCTGGCCGATACCGGGGGCTTTCCCATGGGTGGCGATGCAGAACCTCGGCACGCTCGGGACGACCGCACTCCAGGCCATGGGGTACGACAGCTGGGGCCAAGGCATCAACGACAGCGGCGAGGTGACCGGCTATTCCACCGCGGCGTACAAGGGCCCACAGCATGCGTTCCTGTACGACGGCGCGTCGATGCATGACCTCGGCACGCTCGGCGGGACCACCAGCTATGGCTACGGCATCAACGCTAGCGGCGAGGTGACAGGCTATGCCGCGACAACGGGAGACAGCGCCACCCACGCCTTCCTCTACGACGGCGCGTCGATGCATGACCTCGGGACACTCGGCGGGACCGACAGCTTTGGCCGCGCCATCAACGCCAGCGGCGAGGTGACGGGCTTTTCACGCATCGCGGGAAGCTACGACCCCCACGCCTTCCTCTACGACGGCGGGTCGATGCAGGACCTCGGGACGCTCGGCGGGACCAGCAGCTATGGCTACGGCATCAACGCCAGCGGCGACGTGGTCGGCTGGTCCTATAGCGCCGGAAACTTGCGGTGGGACGCTTTCCTTTATACCGACGGGACGATGTACGACCTCAACGACCTGATTTCGCCGACCGACCCGCACTACGGCTTGATTCGCTTCACGAACGCGGCCGGCATCAACGATGTCGGCCAGATCGTCGCAAACACCGCCACGCGCACGTTCCTGCTGACGCCCTCGGTTCTGGAACCGTCGACTTGGGCGCTGCTTGTGACGGGACTTCTCGGCCTCGGCCTGGCGTCGCGCTGGCGGGCCGATCAGCGACCGCAGCGAAACCCATCATTTTTTCACGGTGGTTAATGGTCGGAGTGGCGGGATTCGAACCCACGACCCCTTGTCCCCCAGACAAGTGCGCTAACCGGGCTGCGCTACACTCCGACGGCGCGCCTTATAGGCAGGCGAGCGCCGCTGGCAATCCGCCGGCCGCCGACTGCCTCACGCATCCCGCGCGCGGGCTGCGCCGAGCAGATGGGCTCGGCCTCGCCGATCTCGGCGAGCACCGTCGCGCAGCGCCGCGAGGTCGCTCGCGCCGATCGGCGACCGCCGGCGCCTGATGGGCGCGTTCAACCGCGCGGAATGCGATGGCGCGCGTCATCGGCTCAGACGCGGCCGACGAGGCGGACCGACGCTATCGCGCCGCGGGATGCGCCCGCGGGCTCGGCGGCCGCGACAGGCGCGTTTCGACATCCCGCCGCCGAGCGCCTGCACGCCCTGCTCCTTGAACAACTTCTGCACGCCCTTGATCGTGTAGCCCTCGTCATAAAGGAGGCGCTTGATCAGGCGAGCCGCTCGACGTCTTCGGGCCGGTAGTAGCGCCGCCGCCGGCCCGCTTCAGCGGCCGGATCTGCGGAAATCGCGTCTCCCAGAACCGCAGAACGTGTTGCGGCAGGTCCATGGAGATCGCGACCTCACTGATTGTCCGAAAGGCTTCTGGACTTTTCTCCATCTCCCTCGCCGCGGCAATCGTCGGCGAGAGCGCGAATCGCAAGCCATCGTCGCCCGACGCGCCACTATCCACCGTCATGCGCCGGAACGCCAGAAGCGCCGGGTCTAGTCCGCTCCAGCGCCGTCGTTGCCGTTGATCTTGGCCTTGAGAACGTTGGACGGCTTGAACACCATGACGCGGCGCGGAAGGATGGGCACCTCGACACCCGTCTTGGGATTGCGTCCGATCCGCTCGCCCTTCGATCGAACGACGAAAGAGCCGAAACCGGAGAGCTTCACCGTCTCCCCACGTACGGCGGCATCGCAGATCTCATCCAGGACCGACTGAACGAGTTCGGCTGATTCCGTGCGCGACAGCCCGACGCGCTGATAAACGATCTCCGACAAATCGGCGCGGGTCACGGTCTTCCCCGGTTCCCGGCCGGTTTTTGCGTTTACCATCTCGAGCCTCAATTGATGGCGTCGCTTTAGCGCGCCTGCCCCCTGGATCGCGTGTCGGGCTTTCCGCGCCGACCCTTCCTCGCGGTGGTTCTGGACTTTCTTTCCGCCGTCGGCAAGTCCATAAACCGCGCATGCCCGCCTGGCCGGCGACGGCACGTTTCCGACGCGCCTGGGGTTTTGGCCCCTCCCCCGCCAAGTCCGAGACGCGGCCGACATGGGACCGCGCCATCGTGAAATAGACCTTAGCAAAGGCGAAGAGGAGTGTCGATGACCCCGCCGGCCCCGGACCAAAGTTCCCGCATCGCGCTGGTGACCGGCGCCTCGCGCGGAGTCGGGCGGGCCGCGGCGCTCGCCTTGGCGCAGTCTGGAGCTCATGTCGTCGCGCTCGCGCGTACGCAGGGCGCGCTCGAAGAGCTTGACGACGAAATCCGCGCCCTGCGGCCGGACGTCGAGAGCCCGGCGACGCTGGTTCCGTTGGATCTGAGGATTTCGCGGCGATCGACAGGCTCGGCGAGGCGCTTTATCACCGCTGGGGCGGCTCGACGCCATGGTCGGCAACGCTGGAATTCTCGGCGTCCTATCGCCCCTGCACCATGTCAACCCGAAGGACTGGGACGACGTGCTGGCCGTCAACGTCACCGCGAACTGGCGCCTCATTCGCTCGCTCGATCCGCTGCTGCGTCGCTCTGTCGCGGGGCGCGTGGTCTTTGTCACCTCCGCTGCGGCGAGCCGGGCGGACTTGCGCGCCTATTGGGGGCCCTACGCCATGTCCAAGGCCGCTCTCGACGCCATCGCCCGGACCTACGCGGCCGAGACCGTCAACACTTCGAACGTGCGCGTGATGCTCGTCAATCCCGGGCCGTTGCGCACGCTGATGCGGGCGAAGGCCATGCCGGGCGAGGATCCGGTGACGCTGCGCACGCCGAAGGATCTCGCGCCGAAGATCGTCGAACTCTGCGCGCCGGAGTGGACCGGGACCGGCAAATTGTACGACTTTCCGACCAACTCGGTACTATCCTTCCGCGAGCCCGAATAGTTAACAGCGCCAGCGGCTTACGCGCTCCGGCGGGGGAAGCCAAGAAGCGATTCGGTCGGAACCCGGGCCTCGGTGGGGCGTTGATCGCGCATAATCCCAACGAGGAGCGCGCAATGGCGTCACCCGCTGACAAAGCTCCACGCGACAATGACAAGGCCGCCAGCGAGCGTTACGCGGACAGCGAGCGCTCCGGCTCGTCACGCGGCCACGGCGGCTGGTCGGGCGATTCCGAGGGCCATTCCGAGGCCTCGCGGCGCGGCTGGGAACGTCGGCGCTGAGGTCTTCGCGCCCGCGACGGTCAGCTTAAAATAATCAGGGGCGGCCCGCGCGGCCGCCCCTTTCCTTGCGCCGGTCACGGCCTCGCGCCGCCATTCGCTCATTCGGCCGCGCGATTGACCTGGGTTTCGGCGATGCCCGTGAGCTTCTCGTCCGCCGCCTTCTCTTCCTTGAGCGTGTCGCGCAGGATGTCGGCGCAATCGTTGTGTCCGAGCTTCTCCGCCCAGGCGATCAGCGTGCCGTACCGCGTCATCTCGTAATGCTCGACCGCCTGCGCGGAGGCGATCAGGGCGGCGTCGAGGACCCTCTTGTCCGCGACGTCGCCGGCGACCTCTTCCGCCTCTTCGATGATCCCGTCGATCGCCGGGCAGTCCACCGCTTTCGGCCCGTCCCCGACATCTGGAACACCTTCTCGAGCCGCGCGACGTGATTGCGCGTCTCGCCGAGGTGGGACTGGAAGGCCGCGCGCAACTGCGGCGAGCTGGCCTTTTCGACCATCTCCGGCAAGGCGCCGACGATTCGCCTCTCCGCATAGTAGATGTCCTGCAACTGATGGACGAACAGGTCCTCCATCGTCGCGATGTCCTTCGAAAACAGGCCCATGGCTCTTCTCCCTGGCAGGGGGCGCTCATTCGCCCCGACGTGCCAACGCGCCTTCCCGGAGCGGGTTCCTCTCGCGCCGCGATTGGCCCGGAAGGCCGCTCGGACGGCAGATTGGCCTTGCGGCGAATGCAATCCGCCTGTATGAGGCCGCCTTCGTCGTCTCCCGCCGGGGGCTGAACGGAAGGCTGCGCGCTTGGCGCGCGGCAGGGCCCATAGAGGCCGGCTTCCCGTGTTCCCGCCTTCGAATGATCCGATTCGAGCCTTTCCCGGGCTCGGAGGGCTCCGCGCGGGACGCCGACGCAAACGAAGGAAAGGCACGATATGGCTCTCTACGAGCACATTTTCCTGGCGCGCCAAGACGTCACGGCGCAACAGGTCGAGGCGCTGACGGAACAGCTGAAGACGAAGATCGCCGCGCTCGGCGGCGCCGTCACCAAGGTCGAACCCTGGGGGCTGAAGTCGCTCGCCTACCGGATCAAGAAGAACCGCAAGGCGCACTTCACCCTGCTCAACATCTCCGCCCCTTCCGAGGCTGTGGTGGAACTCGAGCGCACGCTCGGCCTCAACGAAGACGTGATCCGCTATCTCACCCTGCGCGTCGACGAGCTCGAGGCCGGTCCTTCGGCCATGCTGCGCAAGCGCGAAGACTCCGACCGTGACGATCGCGGACCGCGCGGGCCGCGCGGCGACCGTCCCGACCGGGGCGATCGCGATCGTGGCGATCGTGGCGACCGTCCGCCGCGCCGTCCTCGCGAAGACATGAACGCTGGAGCAGTCTGATGGCCACCGCGCCCCGCCGCCCTTTCTTCCGCCGCCGCAAGTCCTGCCCGTTCTCCGGCGCGAACGCGCCCAAGATCGACTACAAGGACACGCGCCTGCTTTCCCGCTACATTTCCGAGCGCGGCAAGATCGTGCCCTCGCGCATCACCGCAGTCAGCGCGCCGAAGCAGCGTGAGCTCGCCCAGGCGATCAAGCGCGCCCGGTTCCTCGGGCTCCTGCCCTACGTCATTCGCTGACGGACGTTTCGCCACCCTAACCGCCGCGTTCGGATTTCGAGCTGACCGCGGCGGCAGTTGGAGCCGGCTCTGCCCGGCCCCTAACCGCAGGCCCCGCGGGACAGCGCCATGATGCAACGATACGCCGTCGCCTTCGGCGCAGGATGCGCGGCAGCCTTCCTTTTTGCGGTCAGCGCGGAGTCCACTCCGCTCGCGATGCTGCTCGCCTATCTTGCGCCGCTTCCGATCATGATTGCGACGCTCGGCTGGGGACTGGACGCCGGCGCGATCGCGGGCGCCGCGTCGGTGGCCGGCCTCACCGTCATCGCGGAGCCGCTGTCGGGTATGCTCTACGCCGCGTCCGTCGCCGCGCCCGCCTGGGCGCTGGCGGCGTTCGCCGCGACCAGCCTCGGCCGCTATTGCCCAGCCTCCCTCGCCTCCCGCTGGCCCTACCCGACTGTCGGGGCGATCGTGACTCTGGCTTCGCTCATCGGCATAGTCAGCGCCGCCGCCGGGCTGACGACGATCATCGTTCTCTACCACGGCTACAGCGCAGGCGCCGCGGCCCTGACCCAGGCGCTCGCGGCGATGGCTGCCGACGCCTTCGACGGCGACGCCGAGGCGGCCAAGGCCTTCGCCGCCATGATCGTGCGCATCGGGCCGGCCGCGATCGCCGGCTCCGTCATGCTGATGCTCAGCGTCAACCTCTATGCGGCCGCGCGCTCCGTACAGCTGTCGCATCGACTGCAGCGAGCGTGGCCCGACCTGCCGACCTCGCTCTGGCTGCCGGCGCCGCTCGGGATTGTCGCGATCCTTGCCGCTGGGGCGGCCTGGGGCCTGCACGCGCCGGCCTCCCAATACGCCAGTCTCGTCGCCGGAGGTCTCGGGGCGGCCTTCGCCTTCCAGGGCCTCGCGGTTGCGCACGCCCTGTCGCGCGGCCTCAAGCTCAGATGGCTGATGCTCGTCGCACTTTACGCCTGCTGCGTCTTCCGGGCGCAATACATCCTTCCCGTCCTCGCGCTCATCGGCGTCGTGGACGCGTTCACGCGGCTGCGCATCCGCGCCGCCGTTCTTCCCACCCCAAGACCGAAAATCCAGAGATAGGAGACCATCATGGACGTCATACTGCTCGAGCGCGTCGGCAAGCTCGGCCACATGGGCGAGACCGTCAAAGTCAAGGACGGCTATGCCCGCAATTTCCTGCTGCCGCGCGGCAAGGCGCTGCGCGCCACCGCGGCGAACAAGAAGAAGTTCGAGGCCCAGCGGGCCGACCTCGAGGCGCGCAATCATGAGCTGAAGCGCGGGGCCAACGAGGCCGCGGCGAAGGTCGACAACGCCACGGTCATCATCATCCGTCAGGCGGGCGAGACCGGGCAGCTCTACGGGTCGGTCTCGGCGCGCGATATCGCGGAGGCGTTGTCGGCGGCCGGACATCCGGTCCAGCGCGCCCACGTGGCAATCCAGCAGCCGATCAAGACCCTCGGACTCCATTCCGTCCCGATCACGCTCCACCCGGAGGTCGAGGCGAAGGTCACAGTCAACGTCGCCCGTTCGCCCGAGCAGGCCGAACGTCAGGCGAAGGGAGAGGATCTGAGCGTGCGCGAGCAGACCTCGATGGACGACCTCGGCCTCGAAGTCGGCAGGGCGCTGGCGGAAGCCGGCCCCGGCGAGAGTTCTAGGGCGCGAATAGGCCCCCGAGGGCGGGGTCGCCGATCCCCCTGCCCCCGCTCGCGCGACCACAAATCCGCCGCCCTTTGCGGGGTCGGCCACACCGGCCGGGTCTGAGCATCCGGGCGGTCCGGCGACCTCTTGCGGACGGCGCCCGCGTCGCGGCGACGGCGAGCGCCCGCGCTGGCGACGCCACGGGGGTCTCGCTCCCCTCAAGGAGGCAGCCCGCGGAGCGTTTGACATTCGCTTTGGCGAAATCCTGCTGAGACGAACGCGTGTCACAGGGCATGGCTTTGTGCGTCCTTTTTCCAAGGCCTTTGCAAGACTGCTTGCATCCGGACGACTAATCCGTGGTCATGAGAGTAATTCTTGGGCATGCTCTGAATACGAAATGGTCATCGCTTTGCTTTTTACGCTCGGAGCGACGCCGAAAACAATAAAGTGTGCGGCGTAAGACAACCGTTGGCACGAGATCCGCTTTATCCTTCCAGCCGTTGAATAGCGTCACTCTCAAAGACCGACGGAGCTGGACATGACTATCTTTCAGAGTGGGAGTGGCCGCGGGTCGCTCGGGACCCGACTTGGCGTCGCCCTGGCCGCGCAACTTGTCGCCGGCGCGCTGGGCGTAGCTATGCTGCCACAAGCGGCTGCCGCCGCGAGCCCTTCCGCTTGTGCCGCCCTGCAGGCCAAATATCCGTCAATGACAGGCAAGACGCTCGTCAACGGCGTCAATCCCCACACCCCCGGCTATGAGGCCCTCGACCCCGAGGATCCGTCGAAATACGTGGGATTCGATATCGATCTCGGCGAAGCGATCGGCGACTGCCTTGGGTTCAAGGTCACCTACAAGCCGGTGACGTTCGCGGCGCTTCTGACCACGCTCGAAGCCGGCCAAGCCGACATCGTGATCTCGGATATCTATGCGACCAGGGAACGCGCCAAGGCGGCCGACTTCATTACGTATTTCAAGGTCTATGACGGCGTGCTGGTCGCAAAGGGCAATCCGAAAAAGACCGACGGCATCGACAAGTCCATGTGTGGAACGACCGCCGCCGAGAACACCGGATATGTCGAGGTGCCGCTGATCCAGGCGCTCGAATCCAAGTGCAAAGCGGCTGGCAAGCCCGCACCGGAAATCCAGCTTTACGACAACAACGCAAACTGCATCCAGGCGATCCTTGCCGGCCGGGCCGACGCCTACATCAACGACGTCAATACCGTCGATGGCGCCGTGAAGGCCTATCCGGACAAGCTCGAGAAGGCGACTGCGGTCACCCTGCCCTACTCGGTCGGCATCGCCGTTCCGCGCAACAAGACGGACTTCCGCAATGCGGTCATGGCCGCCCTGACCGAGATCCAGAAGTCGGGCCTGCAGGCGGACCTGATGAAGAAATGGAACCTGCCCCTCGACCAGATGGAAGCGCCGAAGCTCGTCGTCGCCGACTGAAAGTCCAAGCCGGTCGGGCCTGCCGCCCTCCTCGAGCCTGACCGGCCCCTTTTTCCGGCAACGCCCGTGTCCGCGATGGAATTGTTCTTTCATTATCTCAGTCAGCCCTATCTGCTGACGGGCATCGTCTACACGCTTCTCATCACCGGGCTTGGGCTCGGCGGCGGTGTCGCCATGGGCCTCGTTCTCGCAGGCATGCAATTGAGCCGCTTCCGGGCGCTCGCGATCGTCGCCCGCGCCTACGCCATCATCTTTCGCGGCACGCCGCTGATCCTGCAGATGATCTTCTGTTACAACGCCCTTCCGCTGATCGGGATCAAGCTCACCGCCGTCGAGGCTGCGGGTCTTGCGCTTGCGCTGAACGAAGCGCCGTTCATCGCCGAGATCATTCGCGGCAATATTGTCGCCGTCGATCGCGGTCAGGTGCTTGCGGGCCAGGCGCTCGGCATGACGCCTGCGGTCGTGATGATGCGCGTCGTCGCGCCACAGGCGATGCGCTCGATGCTTCCCGCGCTCGGCAACGAGGCCGTCAGCGCGCTGAAGAACTCCTCTCTCGCCTCTGTCGTTTCGGTTCAGGAGCTGACGCTGCGCAGTACGCAACTCGCGTCTTCGAACTTCGACTTTTTCTCGGTCTTTTTCGCCTCCGGCCTCATGTATCTGGTGCTGACGGGCGCGATCGCCCTCATCCAGATCGTCCTGGAAGTGTCGCTCGACCTCGATCTGCCGACGCCGCACGCGCGGCTCGCCCGCCTTTTTCCGTGGCGGCGCGTCGAATTTTCGCCCCCGCCGCCTGCGGCCATGCCTCTGCCGTTCGGCAGGCCCGAACCGGTCGCGCCCGCCAGGGCCGCGCCGCCGAGCGACGGCCGCGAGCGCCAGGCGGCGTTCGCCAACGGCAAGCTCGCGGTCGAGATCGACCAGCTCACGAAATCCTACAACGGCCGTCCGGTCCTTACGTCGCTGAGCCTCACGGTCCGGGTCGGCGAGGTCGTCGCCCTGCTCGGCCCCAGCGGCTCGGGCAAAAGCACGCTTCTGCGTTGCGTCAATCGCCTGGAGAGCTGGGACAGCGGAACCATCCGCGTTCTGGGACGCGAGCTTGGGATCGGACCGAACGGACGGCTATTGTCGCCGCGCGAGATCGCCGCCGCGCGCGCCCGGGTCGGCGTCGGCATGGTCTTTCAAAACTTCAATCTGTTCGGCCATCTGACAGCGAAAGAAAACGTCGCCGGACCGCTCCGCTGGGTGCAGGGCCTATCGGCCGCGGATGCCGACCGAAGGGCGGTCGAGCTCCTCAATCGTGTCGGGCTCGGCGCCCGCAGCAACTCGCTGCCGCGCCATCTCTCCGGCGGGCAGCAGCAGCGGGTGGCGATCGCCCGGGCGCTCGCGCCAAATCCAGCGGTGTTGCTTCTCGACGAGCCGACCTCAGCGCTCGATCCGGAACTCGTCGCCGAGGTGCTCGAAGTCATTCGACGGCTGGCCGTCGAGGACAAGCTCACCATGATCATCTCCACCCATCACGTCAGTTTCGCGCAGGAAGTTGCGGACACGGCGGTGTTTCTCGCCGGCGGCGTCATCGTCGAGGAAGGTCCTGCGCAGCAGACGCTATCGCGGCCAAAGAACCCGCGAACGGTGCAGTTTCTGCAGATCATGGCCGAGGAAGCGACGACCGACCGCCGATAACGCAGCAAGCGGCCTTAAGAGACAGCCGGAGCAAGTCATGACGCACCATACCCTGCCCGTTTCGCCATCGACCGTGCATTGGGGGTATTTCAGCAAGGCGGTCAAACCGGCGGCGACCCTCAAATCCGGCGATCGCGCGACCATCGAAACGCTGACCCATCACGCCAACGACGATTACGAGCGGATGATCAAGGACGATCGGGGCGCGGAGGCGATCTTCCATTGGACGCGTGAGGAAAAGACCATGAACCGGCGGGGCGCGGGGCCCACCGTCGGGTTCAAGCGCGGCGCAGGCGAAGGAATCGGCGTGCATCTGCTCACCGGCCCGGTCGCCATCGAAGATGCAGAGCCCGGCGACGTTCTCGAAGTGCGCGTCCTCGATGTTCGCCCGCGCCCGAGTTGCAGCGCGTGCTACGCGGGGCGCTGTTTCGGCTCGAACGCTTCCGCAAACTGGGGGTTCCACTATCAGGACCTGATCGAGGAGCCGAAGCCGCGCGAGGTCATCACGATCTATGAGCTCGATACGTCGGGCGACCCCTTCGCCAAGGCCGTCTACAACTATGTCTGGACGCCGCAGACGGATCCGGATGAAATCGTTCACGCCACGATCGACTACCCTGGCGTCCGGGTCGATCATAAGCTCGTCGCCAGGCGCGAGAACATCCTGCCCCATGTGCGCGTGCCGGCGCGGCTCCACTTCGGCACGATGGGCCTCGCTCCGTCGGAAGCCGATTATGTCAGCTCGGTGCCGCCCTCTTACACTGGCGGCAACATCGACGACTGGCGGATCGGCAAGGGCGCGCGGATGTATTATCCGGTCGCGGTCCCGGGCGCCTTTTTTCGGTCGGCGATCCTCACGCCGCGCAGGGCGACAGCGAGCTCAGCGGCACCGCCATCGAAACCTCGCTCACCGGCGACTTCGAGTTCGTCCTGCATAAGAAAGCCGATCTCGCGGGCACAATTCTCGAAGGGCTGAACCATCCGATGCTGGAAACCGAGCAGCAATGGTCGGTGTACGGCTTCACTTATCCGAACTACCTTGAAGCCCTCGGCCAGGACGCGCAGACGGAGATCGCCCGATACTCCAGCGTCGACCGGGCGATGCGCGACGCCTTTCGCAAGCTGCGGCGCTTCCTGATGACGGCGCACAAGCTCAGCGAGGACGAGGCGATATCGCTCATGTCGGTCGCCGCGGATTTTGGCGTCACCCAGGTCGTCGACGCGAATTGGGGCGTTCACGGCTCGATTCGCAAGAGCATCTTCCAGTGCTCTTGAGCCCACGGCTGGCGCACGTCTTGCAAGTGGAAGACACACTGGCCAGCGCCTCGGTAGCGCCGGCCCGCTCCAAGAGCGGCTGGATGAGTTCCACAAAGTTTGCAAGCGAAACGTATCCGCAGGTCGCGCGAAGCGGCGCATGGGGCGACCTGTTGGCGCGGTTCGGCCTGCGCTCCGATTGTCCGGCCGATCGGCCTGGGACGTTTGCCATGGCGGCGCTGAGGGGCGAACCGGAGGGCATGACGCTCGGGCGCCTGACGGCGGCCTCCCAGACGCTCTCGCCACTCATACGGCGCGGGCGGCTCCCAATCGCCCTGCTGCCGGTCGACGAGGAGATCGAGATCGAGACCGGCGCCCGGGTCGTTCGGGTTCCGCCCGGAACGCTGGCTTTCGTTCCGCTCGATAGCGAGTGGCGCATTCGGTTCGACAAAGGCGTCAGACTGGCGGCGCTCTCGATCTCGGAAAGCCTGTTGCAGGTCCGCCGCCCGGCGTCGCTCGCCCTGCCCGGGCCTCGCCATTTTGTGCACGACGGCCTCGCAGCCGTCCTGATCAAGGCGCTGGAAACCGCCGTCGGCGAGATGGACGGGCTTTCGCAAGCCGAGTGGCGGGCGCTGGAACAGAGCCTTGTCGAACTTGTGCTGACTGTGATCGGCGAAGCTGTGACGTCCGACCCAGGCTCTCCGAGTCTCGTGGCGCTCTTCAACAGACTGACGCTGACGATCGAGCGGCGATTGCAGGATCTGGACCTGTCAGCCGCAAGGGTCGCGCATCTCGAAGGCATCTCCGAGCGCTATTTGCAGAGGCTTTTCGAGCTCAATGGCGAGACTTTCAGCCATTATCTGCGCGAGCGGCGCCTGCAGCGGGCGCGCGCGGCGCTGACCGCGCCAAACGACATTCGCACGCCGGTCGCCGACGTGGCCTACGCCAGCGGCTTCGGCGACGCCGCCAATTTCAACCGGCTGTTCAAGGAGCGGTTCGGTCTGCCGCCGGGCGCCTTCCGCACCCGCCAGGCTGAGAAACTCCTCGAAAGCGCCGGCCCCGAACAGCGAGGGTGGCCGGTCCGCGCGCTGGCAAATCCAAGAAACCAGCAGCGCGGTTCTCCAATCGGCGGCGCTTCGCCCGACCCGGAACATTCCGCGGCGGCCAGGGTGGCCGGCTCTCACCATCGCCTCGCAGTGCGTTCGGCCAACGTGCATTGGGGCTATTTCAGCCGGTCCTTGAGACCGGTCCTCGAGCTCAGTTCGGGTGACAGCGTCGAGGTCGAAACGCTGACGCAACACGCCTCAGACGCGCCGGACCTCATGATCAGGGGCAACTCCGCGGCCGAGGACGTCTTTTTCTGGACCAAAGACCGGAAGGCGGTGGATCGACGCGGCTCCGGTCCGCTCGACGCCTCCATCTTCGGCCGCGGCGCGGGCGAAGGTTTCGGGGTACACATCTGCACCGGGCCGATCTTCGTGAAGGACGCCGAGCCCGGCGACGTCATCGAGGTCCGGATCGACGACATCTTTCCCCGACCGAGCGCCAGCCCGGGCTACGAGGGACGTTATTTCGGCAGCACGGTCGCCGCTTGGTGGGGGTATCATTACAACGAACTCATCGAGCCGCCAAAGCCGCGCGAACACGTCACGATATACGAGATTATTTGCGGGGATCACGAGGGGTACGCGGAAGCGCTTTACACTTACGGCTGGTCGCCGCAGGTCGATCCGTTCGGAGTCGTTCACCGCACATACGACTACCCCGGCGTGCCGGTGGACACGAACCGCATCACCCGGCAGAACTCCCTGGGCGGCGTGCGCATTCCCTTGCGTCCTCATTTCGGTGTGATCGCCCTCGCCCCGCGCGAGGCCGATCTGGTCGAACTCGGTGCCTCCCGCCTATTTCGGCGGCAACATCGACAACTGGCGTCTCGGCAAAGGGTCGGCGGTCTACCTCCCCGTTTCGGTGACGGGTGGGCTGCTGTCGATTGGAGATCCGCATGCCGCCCAGGGCGACGGCGAGCTTGCCGGAACGGCGATCGAATGTTCCATGCCTATCCGGTTAGGACACACACCCACTAGATGTGGGGTGCATCCAATCTCCCGAGTAAAGTTTGTCGTAGGTCGGCGCTCTGGCGCTACCTGCGAGGCCTAGCAGCGAGCGAAATGCGTTGAACGGGTAGAAGCGGCGGTTGAATTGAAAGGTGAACTCGTTGAGATAGGCCTGCAGATGCCGCGCGCTGACCCCGTGATGCGTTCCCGCCAGCCACGTTTTCAGATTGGCGATGACGAGATGGCTGATCGGCAGGAATTCCTCCGAGATTTCGGGGTCGCCGCATTCGGCGATGGCGCGATGATCATAGCCGCGCTTGCCCAGGTCGGCGTAACCGCTCCACTCGTCCGTGACGATCAACGTCCCGTCCGCCACGGCGCCCTCGACGAAGCCGCAAAGCGACCTTGCGCTCCGGTCGGCGGCGATGGCAAGCCGAACGCGCCCCGCGTAGCGGCCGTCCTTGCGCACGTCTTGCGCGGTTCCCGGTTCGCGGCGGCGCACCTCGACGGCGCAGGCGACGAGCGTTTTGTGATGAACGCCCCGGCCTTCGCCGCGCGTGCGGCCGCCGACCCATGTCTCGTCGACTTCGACGTGCTCGTTCGCGCGGCCGCCGATGCGATCCCGATCGGGACGAACCATTCCGGCGCGCAGCTTGTGGAGGAGTTGAAAGGCGGTCTCGTACCGCGAGAGACCCAACTGCCGCTGGAGTTGGACCGCGGATATGCCGGGAGTTTGGCTGGCGACCAGATAGGCTGCCCAAAACCAGATGGACAACGGCGTGCGGCTGCGCTCCATGACCGTGCCGACAGTCAGTCCTGTCTGGCTGCGGCATTTCCGGCATGTCAGCACGCCCGGGCGGCTCGCAATGCGGAACGGTTCGCCGCGAGCCCCGCAGCGCGGGCAGACGAAGCCGCGCTCCCAGCGCGCCCGTTCGAGATACGAGGCGCACGCCGCATCATCCGGGAAAAGCCGCTGAAACTCCGGCAGCGACCGTGGAAATGGCAGCGCCGCGCGCTGCTCCACGTCCATCACGACGGCCGTTTCTCCAGTCATTTCCCCGTCCAGCCGCACGCACGCCCTTCGCGCAAAGGGGAACCGCCAGTTGGCTGGGGGCCTCACCCGCGAGTGTCGCCACATCTAGATTTAGTGGGTGTATGTGTCAACCGGATAGGCATGGAATGTTCGATGACAGGACGGTTCACCATCGTCCTGCACAAAAGAGGCGGCCGATTTGCCGATCTCAACTATCCGCTGATCGAGACGCCGACCGAATGGGTTCTGACCGGCTTCAGCCATCCGAACTACCTTGCAGAGTTCGGCGCAAAGGGACAGGGCGAGGTTTACGCGAAATCGTCGCTGGACCTGGCCATGAAGGACGCTTTCCGCAAAACCCGCCGCTTCCTCATGGAAATGCACGGGCTCAGCGAGAACGAGGCGGTCTCGCTGATGTCGGCCGCGGTCGATTTCGGCGTCACGCAGGTGGTCGACGGCAATTGGGGGGTGCACGCCATCGTTTGCAAGTCCCTGTTCAGGACGCCGGCCGGCGAGGCGGCTCGGGAGGACGGATGAAGTTTCACATGATCGAAGGCGGTCCCAGGCCGGTCGCGCCCTTCAGCCACGCGGTTGAAACCGAGGGCTTCGTCTTTGTCACCGGCCAAATGCCCGATACGCCCGGATCGCCCGGCGTCCTGCCGGAGGGGATCGAAGCGCAGACGCGAAACGTGATGGCGAATCTTTCGGCGGTGCTGGCTGGCGTGGGTCTCGGTCTCGAGCATGTCGTCATGGCGCGGGTTTATCTCACCCGCTTTCGCGAAGACTATGCGGCCATGAACGCCGTCTATCGCGGCTTCTTTCGCGAAGGGATGCTGCCGGCGCGCACCTGCGTCGGCGTGACGGGGCTTGTCTTCGACGCTCTCATCGAAATCGACCTCGTGGCGAAACGACACGCGGAAGGCTGACGGCTCTTTGCGCCTTGCTTTCCGTTGTTTGGCCAGATCGGCGCATGCAGACTTCAAGCGAGGATCCAACAGCAGAGGCGAGAAAGGCGTACGATGGCCTGCAGCAGCGCCGCGTCGCTCGCTAAAGGGCTATTTGTACGCTACGATTGTGTATAAACTTCGGCCGGCGACGGCGAGCGCGATCCGGCAGACCGGCGGGGGACCGAGCGTGCCCTCCGATGGCGCCGCGGTCGCGGCTTCCATCATTTGTGACTTGTGACAGTTTTGTCCGCTTAAGCCATTGAAAACATACGCGGCGTGCCAAGGCTGCAGCGTCCCCTCGACAGGACGCCGCTCTGGTTCGGCGAAGCCGCCGCCGCCTGTCCCCGCCCCCCGCTCGGTCAAGTGAAGCGGAACTCGCTGACATGGCGATAGGTCTCGCCCGGTCGCACCACGGTGTCGGTGAAATGGCGGCGGCTCGGCGAATTGGGGTAGGCCTGCGGCTCCAGGCAAAAGCCGGCATGTGGACCGTAATGCGCGCCGCCGAGGCCGGGAACCGGAACGTTGAGCTTGGCCGCGTCGTAGAACTGCACGCCCGGCTGGTCGCTGAAGAGCGTCAGTGTGACCCCGTTGCGCGGCGAACGGACCCGCGCGACCTGGGCGAGCCCGTCGGGCCCGAGCGCGTTGGCGGCGACGAAGTTGGTGTCGTAGGCTGTTCCGGCCGCGTTGCGCACTGGCCTTTCCGCCCGGAAGTCGTAGGCCGTGCCGGCGACCGAGCGGATTTCGCCGGTCGGGATGAGGTCGGCGTCGGCCGGGGTATAGAATTCGGCGTCGAGCGTCACTTCGTGATCGAGGATGTCCGGCGACCCATCGAGGTTGAAGTAGGCGTGCTGGGTGAGATTGATCACCGTCGGCTTATCCACCGTCGCCGTCAGCTCGACCCGCAGCGTCGCGGGTTCGAGGAGGCGATAGACGCAGGTCGCCTCGAGCGCGCCCGGGAAACCGGCGTCTCCATCGGGCGATTTCGAGCGTCAGGACGACGGAGACTTCGTCCTGGCGGGCAAGGGTCCAGATGCGCGTGCCGAAGCCGTGCGGTCCGCCGTGCAATGTGTTCCTATCGCCGGGCTTGCGGTCGAGCGTATGGGCGACGCCATCGAGCACGAAACGGCCACCGGCGATGCGGTTGGCGAATCGCCCCGGCACCGCGCCGAAATGAGGCGAGTGCGCAACGTAGTCCTCGATCGAGTTGAGGCCGAGGGTGACGCGCTGCGCCCCGGCCGCCGCCGGAACGATCAGATCGCGCACGACGGCGCCATAGGTCAGGATCTTGGCTTCGACGCCGGCCTTCGATCGAATGACGGCCTCATACACGGGAGCGCCATCGATCTCCCCGAACAGGCTTTTGCTCACAGTCGCTTTCCCTCTTGCGCCGGCCGAGGAAAACTCGGTCGATCATGCCGGCGCCAGTTCGGCCCAAATCGCCTCGAACACGTCGCGAAACATCGACTCGGTCAGTGCGCCTGTGTTGGTGTTGTAGCGCGAGCAGTGGTAGCTGTCGAAAAGAACGAGGCCCCCGGCTTTCGAGACGTGCCGCGCGCCGTGCGCGAACGGGAATTCAGCAAGCCGAGCGCCCATCGCTCTGAGCAGGCTTTCGTGCGCCACCCGGCCCAGCGCCAGCGCGACCTTCACCTGGGCAAGCGCATCGATCGATCGCGACAGATAGGTCCGGCAGGCGCGGATCTCCTGCGGCGTTGGCTTATTCTGCGGCGGCACGCAGCGGACGGCGTTGACGATGACGCAGTCGACGAGCGTCAGGCCGTCGTCCGGCCGGCGTTCGTAGGCGCCCGCGGCGAAGCCATAACGGGTCAGCGTGGCATAGAGCAGGTCCCCGGCGTAGTCGCCGGTGAACGGTCGTCCGGTGCGGTTGGCGCCGCGCAGTCCCGGGGCCAGGCCGACAATCAGGAGCCGCGCGTCCGCGGCGCCGAACGACGGCACCGGTCCGTTCCACCAGTCTGGATAGGTGGCGCGGTTGGCGGCCCGGAACGCGGCCAGGCGCGCGCAATCCGCGCAGTCCCGGGCGGGACCGGCATCGAACGCCATAGCGGGAATACGTCTCTATTCCCGGACGGGCTCTTCGACGGGCTGTTGCGCCGTCGCAAAATGATTGCGGCGGTGGCTTTCCGTCCGCACCGGCCGCTCCGACGGGTCGCGTCCGATCCGAGCCATGAGCTGGGCAAGGTCGATGAACTCGTCGGCCTGGCGGCGCAACTCATCCGCGACCATCGGAGGCTGGGTCGAGATCGTCGACACGACCGCGACCTTTACGCCCTTCCGCTGCATCGCTTCGACCAGCGACCGGAAATCGCCGTCACCCGAGAACAGAACCATCAGGTCGATGTGCTCGGCCATCTCCATTGCGTTGACCGCAAGCTCGATGTCCATGTTGCCCTTGACCTTCCGGCGACCCGTCGAGTCGACGAACTCCTTCGTCGGCTTGGTGACCACCGCATAGCCGTTGTAGTCGAGCCAGTCGACCAACGGCCGGATCGAGGAATATTCCTGATCGTCGACCAAAGCGGTGTAGTAGAATGCGCGGATGAGACGGCCCTTGGCCTGAAACTCCTTCAGCAGACGTTTGTAGTCGATGTCGAACCCGAGCGCTTTCGCGCTGGCGTACAAATTAGCGCCGTCGATGAAGAGCGCGATCCGTTCCACTGTAGACATTTTACGGTTCTTTTCGATAATTAGCCAATCGCGCGTGTCGCCAAATGCGACGCGTCATTGACAAGACATCACCGGAAACAACGATCAAGCCTGATTTCGCGATCACGCCAACAGCGCACATTAAAATCGGCGAGAGATTGCCGTGCGCTTATTCACATGCCCTCGATGCCGTTCGAGCTGCCAAACATTCAAGATCGTCGCGGCGATTTCTTAATATCGAACATTTGCGGCAAAAGAGAAGAGGCAAATCGCGAATTGACGCGCGAGGGCTTTCTGGCTCTTTAGACAGCAGGCGAACGCGCGGGTTGGCCCCGCCCGTCCAGCTGATCGATTCGCAGCCAACTGAAGGTTTGGACCAAGGCATGAGGCTCGTACGGTACGGAAAAGCGGGGAAAGAGAAACCGGGACTGATTGACGAAGCCGGCAAGTTGCGCGACCTCTGCGAGGTCATCGTCGATGTTGACGCCGATGCGCTGGGCGTCCGCGCGCTGGCGCGCCTCATGAAGCTCAAGCCCAAGTCTCTGCCCATCGTCCGCGGCGCGCCGCGGATCGGACGCTGCGTCGCGGGCGTCCGGAATTTCGTCGCGGTCGGCCTCAACTTCGCCGGTCACGCCGCCGAATCCGGGAATCCGGTTCCGAAAGAGCCCGTGCTATTCAATAAGGCGCCGTCCTGTATCGTCGGTCCCAACGACGACATTGTGGTCCCCAGAGGATCGACCAAGCTCGGCGATACCGTTTCGCTCGGCATCGATGGCCTCGGAAGGCAGGCGCAGCGCGTCATCGCCTTCCCCGCAGCGTAAGGCGCGCGATGAGACAAGTGCGGTCGTGGGCGGGTCTGGCGCTGGCCGCGGCCTACGGAACTCGCTTTCCTCGTCCTCTATCTCGACTACCAGCGGCGCGCCGGTAATTGGTTCGCCGACCTGCCGCTGGTCCTGGCCGCCCTCCCCTTCACCCTGACGATGCGAGCGTTGAACGGCGGCAGCTACGACTTCGCCGGCGACATGACGGGCCGGGTGATTATCGCTGCCGTCTTCTGTTCCGCGCTCGCCTACATCGCAGGACTCGCGCTCGAGACGCTGGTTCGCGCCATCGTTGGCGCCGTGCGATCTGCAAGGCCGGGCCGCTGATCGGGGCCGGCGACGGGCAAAGGAGTTCATTGGCGCTCCCGTCATTTGGCGGGCTATAAACCGCTCCTGGGCAATTCGGCGCATGCATGCAACTCAGAGAGCCGCCATGAAATCCTATCGCAAGGAATTGTGGTTCGAGACGCCGGGGCGGCGGGCGTTTGTGAACATCACTCGGCAAGTTGAAGTGGCGCTTGAAGAAAGCGGCGTGCGCGAGGGCCTTGTCCTCGTCAACGCGATGCACATCACCGCCTCCGTCTTCATCAACGACGACGAGCGCGGGCTGCACGCCGATTACGAGGCGTGGCTGGAAACGCTCGCGCCGCACGAGCCCATCTCGGCCTACCGCCACAATCGGACCGGTGAGGATAACGCTGACGCCCACATGAAACGGCAGGTGATGGGCCGAGAGGTTGTCGTCGCCGTCACGGAAGGCCGGCTCGACTTCGGCCCGTGGGAGCAGATCTTCTACGGCGAATTCGACGGCGGCCGGAGGAAGCGCGCGCTGGTCAAGATCATCGGCGCGTGAGGGTTACTCCTGTTCAGCAGGCTTTGGGTGAACGTCGAGCGCGCGAGCTATCCGCGACTGCAACCGCTCCAGCTCATGACGATGCATCGACACCGCGATATTCTCTTGGCCGTCGATGGCCGTAAGGAATGTCAAGACCGCTAGGTCATCGCTGACGATCACGTCGGCGCTGCGCGATTGAAAACTGAGGATGGGTTTCGGCATGTCGGTCTCCAACTCGAAAGACCTTATGGCCTATCCGTGGCTTTGTCAGGGTTGATCGCTTCCTCTGAGGAACGCTTGGCGGCTGCATCCCCGGTCTAAGCCGGTTTGCGTGCTCGACGCGTCTGTCACACAATGCGGATATCATTCGGTCGGCGTCATCAAACCCGCGGAGTCGTCTCATGCGCATCGAACCGGTGTTCCTCTTCGATCTCGACGGCACCCTGGTCGACAGCGTCTATCAGCACGTGCTCGCCTGGAAGGAGGCGCTGGACACCGAGGGCATCGACCTTTCGGTCTGGCGCATTCATCGCAAGATCGGCATGAGCGGCGGCCTGTTCACTAATCAGCTTGTTCGCGAGACCGGCGTTCCGATCGACGAGGAGCGCGGCGAGCGGCTGCGCAAGGCGCATGCGCGCGCCTACCAGCGGATGGGCGAACATATCCGCCCGCTGCCCGGAGCGCGCGATCTGCTGACCTGGCTGACCAGCGTCGGCATCTCATGGGCGATCGCCACCAGTGGCCGGTTCGAGACTGCTTCCGTCAACCTGCGCGCCTTGGGGGTCGATCCCGACAAGTCCCCGGTCGTGACGCGCGATCAGGTCAAATACGCCAAGCCCGATCCCGATCTCTTCCTCGCCGCCGCCGAACGCCTCGGCGCGCCGATCGAGACAGCCGTCGTGGTCGGCGACAGCATCTGGGACATGCTGGCCGCGGCCCGCTGCCGGGCGCTGGGCGTCGGCCTCTTGTCCGGCGGCTACGGCGCCGAGGAATTGCAAAAGGCCACCGCCTTCCGCGTCTACGAGGACCCGGCGGACATGCTGGCGCATATCGACGAGCTCGGCGGGCGGCGGTAGGGCGAGAGGCCACAACAAACGAACTTGGACACGAGTGCCTGGTTGCGACGGCGACGGCAGGCGGCGCGAAATGAGGTTCGCGGCCGATTTCAAGCGCTTAGGCGCCAAAATCTGCAACTTTGCACGCCCGTCGCCTCCCCTGTGCCGGGACGGAGTAACGCCCCTTGCGTCGCCTGGAGGCCTCTTTCTCGCACAAAGATATTCGTTGTCAATTGCTTATACGAATATTCTAATATTTTACATCAAAATGCGATCGTGACCCGCCGGCACCCTGTTGTTGATTGGAACGAACATTTCACTTCGAAGGCAATGAACAGCAAAGCAATACACCTCGTGCACGGGATTGACTGGCGCCCAGCAGGGCTCGGCTGTCGGCATGCCGCGCAGGGACAGTGCCTCTCGCGGCTGCGCAGAAATGCAAGTCGCGTTGAGCGATTTGCAAGCCAAGGATAGGGCGGACGCGCTTAGGCTGGCGCCCATGAGCGACTTCGACTTCCTCACTGATCGCAACGAGCTGGGCCGAACGCGTTGGAGCGCTGCAGAGGCAGTCCGACCGCCGGCGCAAGGCGCGACCGTCGAGATCGAACGCTTCGCGCTGACCGCCAACAACCTGACCTACGCCAAGCTTGGCGACGCGTTCGGATACTGGCGATATTTCCCCGCGCCGCGAGGCTGGGGCCGCACGCCAGTTTGGGGAGTTGGCCGGGTGACGCAATCGGCGACGCCAATTCTCGTCGAGGGGGAGCGCGTCTTCGGCTTCTTCCCGATCTCCACGCAATGCGCCCTGAAGCCCGCGCCACGCGGCGCATTCGGCTTCGCCGACGCCGCGCCGCATCGGCTCGGCCTGCCCGCGGCCTACAACGACTATCGGCTGATCGACCGCGACCCCCGGTTCGATCGCGACGACGCGAATGCCTTCCTGGCCCTGCGTCCCCTCTTCATCCTTGGATTTTTCTCGCCCGATGGTTGGAGAAGCAGGCCTTTTTCGGCGCCGAGCGGGTGAACGTATCGAGCGCGTCAAGCAAGGCGGCGGGGGCGCTTGCCAACGAACTCGGCGCTCGTGTCGAAAAGATCGGATTGACCAGCGCGCGCAATCTCGCCGCCGTTGCGAAAGCGCAGCTCTTCGACCGAGCAATCGACTACGCGGCCGTCGCCGACGACGAGGATCTCGCCAAGCGACCCGGAGTTCTACGTCGACATTGCCGGCAATCCGACGCTCGCGGATAGCCTGAAGCAAAGGATGGGCGAAAGGCTCGTTCGGGCGATCGCCGTCGGGACGACGCAGGCCGACGGGGCGAATGTCCGATTTTCAGCCGACGGCGCGGACGATCGCGATCCCGCGTTCTTCTTCGCGCCCGCCCACGTGCCTCGGCTGCGGGCGCTCTGGGGCGGCGACGCGTTGCGCGAGCGGCTTGAGGAGGCGTGGGCGCTTTATGTCGCGCGAGTCCGCCAGACCATGACGTTCCGCGTGCTTTCGGGTCGCGCCGCGATCGCCAGCGCCTATGCTCAGGCCGTCCGCGGCGACGCGCCGGCCGACGTTGTCGCCATCCTGACCGGGCCCGGGCTCGAATAGCCGAACTCGAGGCCGGCGTGTTCGATTATCCGGAAGGCAACGTCACTTCCCGCGCCGGCGCGCCGTCTCTCGGGTCGTCATCGCGCGTCTCCGGCATGAACAGGACGAAGACCATCCATGCAGCGGCGGCGGCGGCGGCCAGGGCGAAGAAGGCCGTCGCGTAGCCGAAATGGTCGATGATCTCGCCGACGAAGAGACTGCTGACGGCTGCGCCGATCCCCTGTGTGGTGGCCACCGCGCCCTGCGCGAGGTTGTATCGCCCGGTGCCTCGCATAACGTCGGCAATCACGAGCGGTGTCAGCGCCTGATAGATCCCTGCTCCGACGCCGTCGAGCAATTGCACGCCCAGAAGCCAGAACGCGTTGTTCGAGACCGTGTAGAGCGCAGCGCGGATCGGAAGAACCGAGAAAGCCACCAGGAAAATCGGCCGCCGGCCCCAGCGGTCGGCGCGCCAGCCGACAATGAGGGCGATCGGAACCATCACCCCCTGCGCCGCGACCATGCAGAACGACATCATCGCGGTCGCCTCGCGCGGGAACTGCAGCGCGAGCTTCTGCCCGACGAGCGGCAGCAGCGGAGCGTTGGCGAAATGAAAGAAGAATGCGCAGGCGGACAAGATCATCAGCGGCCGCGATCGAAAGAGCGCCGAATATCCGGCCGACGCGCCGTCGTGGGCGTTGTCATGGCCAAGGTCGCGCGCGCGATCCTGGTTGATCACGGCGGCCGGAATGGACAGCGCAGCGGCCGACGTCAGGGCCGCGTAAAATGGCACAAGCAGGAACACCTCGCGCTGCGAAAAGAGATAGCCGACGCCGCCGGCCACGAGCGCTGTCGCGATGTTGCCGCCATGATCAAAGGCGGAGTTGCGCCCGAGTTTGCGGGCGAACGCCTCCCTCGGCACGAGGCCGAGAGTCAGCGCCGCGACGGCGGGCACGAAAGCGTCTCCGGCGATCGCCAGAAGGCTGGCCGCGACAACCATCGGCCAGAAGGCGGGTCGAAGGACGATGATCAGCGCCGCAATCGACATGGCGGCCATCGTCGCCACGATGACTTCGCGCTTTGCCCGCATAATGTCGATGGCCGCGCCAATCGGGGTCTGGAGCGCGATGCCAAGCAGGCCGCCCGCGGTCGACACGAGACCGACATCGGTCTGGGTCCAATGCCGGTTCGTAACCAGAAAAACGTTGATGAAGGGGCCAAAAAGATTGCGGACGTCGGCGGACAGGAAATTGAGGGCGTCGAGCGCGAGCGAAATGGACATGGCGGCCCCGGGCGACGGCAAGGCGTCGCCCTTCGCCGAACGTCCCGGCGCTGGTATGGTTCCCCGCTCAGGCCAGCTGGATGCCCTGGACGATGACTGAGCTGTGGGCCTGTTCGGTCCCGCTTCGATCCTTCAGATCTCGAATTCGACGCCGATCTCCATGATCTGCGAACTCGGGATCTTGAAATAGGCGCCCGGACGCTGCGCAATGTGATGCAGGAAGGCAAAGATCGCCTCGCGCCACCGCGCCATGCCCGGCCGCTTGCCGAGTGGGATGATCGTTTCGTGACCGGTGTAGTAGATTACCCGGCCGAGATCGAATTTGGGGATCTTTCCGGCCGCCATGGCGTCCGCCAGGCCTTGGGGCACGTTTGGCGTCTCCATGAAGCCAAAGCGCAGTTCGGTCCGCGTGATCCCGTCAGCGATGGGGGCCACCATGATTTTCTCGCCGGCCGGCGCGAGCGGCGTCTCCGTCACTGCGACCGCGACCAGCACGACGTTCTCGTGCAGCGTCCGGTTGCAGTTGACGTTGTGCGAGAGCGCCAGCGGCACGCCTTTGGCCATCCGGCCGAGCACGATGGCGGTCCCAGGAATACGGACCGGAGGATCGGCGCGCAGGCGTTCGACGAACTTCTGGGATCGCTCGCGGATCTCGAGCCGCATGGCGTCCATGACCTCTTCGCCCTTCCGCCAGGTCAGCATCAGGAACGAGATCGCGAAGGCGATCAGCAAGGGGAACCAGCCGCCTTCGAGGAGCTTGGTCGATGTCGAGGCGAAGAACAGGAAATCGAGCGCGAGCAGGCTCCCGTTGACTGTATAGACGATGAGCGGGTTGTACTTCCAGTGCAGCGCCACAAAGGTCGCCATCAGCGTCGTGATCACCATGAGCAACGACACGGCGATGCCATAGGCGCCGGCCAGCGCGTCCGACGAGCCGAAGCCGAGGACCGCCGCAATTGTGCCGCCGGCAAGCGCCCAGTTGGCGAAGGGCACGTAGATCTGTCCGATCTCGCGGCCCTCCGTGTGAATAATGGCCATGCGCGGCAGGAAGCCGAGGTTGATCGCCTGCTGCGTAAGTGAATAGGCGCCGGAGATGATCGCCTGCGCGGCGATCACCGTCGCGACTGTCGCGAGGAAAACCAGCGGATAGTGCGCCCATTGCGGCGCAAGGGCGTAGAACGGACTGTCGATGACGTCCGGTGAGTTTGGCTCGGCCAGCAGCAGCCCGCCCTGACCGAAATAGTTCAGCGTCAGCGCCGGCAACGCCACGCCGAACCAAGCGACGCGGATCGGCAGCGGCCCGAAGTGGCCCATATCGGCATAGAACGCTTCGCCTCCCGTTACGGCCAGGAAGGCGCCGCCGATGACGACAAAGGCCAACGGTCCGGCGCTCCAGAGATAGGTGACCGCCGGCACGGGACTGAGCGCGGCCAGCACCGCCGGCGACCGGACGATCCCGACGACGCCTAGCACGCCTGCAACGATGAACCAGACGAGCATCACGGGGCCGAAAATGCCGCCGATCCAGGATGTTCCGTTGCGCTGGATGATGAACAGGATCGCGAGAATGGCCACCGTCAGGGGCACGACCGCGTGCGCCATCTGCGGCGCGTAGAGCTTGAGGCCCTCGATCGCGGACAGGACCGAGATTGCTGGGGTGATCGTGCCGTCCCCGTACAGCAGCGTCGCCCCGACGAGGCCGACCAAGACCACCGCTGCGCGCCGCCTGCTGCGCTTGGCGCGGCGCGGACTGACCAGGGCGAGCAAAGCAAGAATGCCGCCCTCGCCGTGGTTGTCCGCGCGCATGATCAGGATCGCGTACTTGATCGATATGACAACAATCAGCGACCAAAAGATGAGCGATACGATGCCGAGCACCGCTTGCGGCGTCAGGTGTCCAGCGGGGCTCGCGACTTTCGCGGCGACATTGAGCGTATAAAGCGGGCTGGTGCCGATATCGCCGAAAACGACGCCCATGCAGGCTAGCGCCGCCGGCGCCAAGGTCCGTCGCGCTCCCTCGTGCCTCGCCGTCTCGAGCTTCGTCGCCGCGCTCATGCCGGGGCCCCTGTTTGCCGGGCGTTTTCATTGTGCCGGCCAGACCTTTGAGCAACGGTGGCCGTCGATGTCGAAACTGCTCTTCGGGGCCGGTCTCGTCAACGCTCCCTTGTGATCAAGTGTCCTCACGCAGAAGCTGGGCCCAGGAGTCGGCCGCCATTTTTCTGACACGGTATCGCCGCGAAGCGCGGTTAGCCACGACTTCGGCGGGACTGGAGTGACGGATTGCGGACACCGTTCGCGTCGACCTGCATGCGCGTCGCCGCTCCTGAGGGCGACCCACGAGCCAATGACCGGATCGCCTTGTTTCTCGACGTCGATGGGACTTTGCTCGACCTCGCCGAGCGACCCGAAGATGTGACGGTTCCGGCCGGGCTGGTGGAGAGCGTCGCCGGCGCGAGGGACCGGACCGGCGGCGCGTTGGCGCTGGTCAGCGGTCGCCCGATCGCCGACCTGGACCGGCTTTTTTCCCCCTTGCGGCTCAGCGCGGCCGGCGTGCACGGGGCGGAATTGCGGCTCGATCCGAACGGCGAGACCGCGGCCGTTCCTGGAATCGCCGAAATGCCTCCGGCGCTCAGGACCGCGGTTAATGGAGTTCTCGGCGACTTCCCCGGAACATTCGTGGAGGACAAGCGTTTCAGCCTGGCGGTCCACTATCGCCAGGCGCCAGACGTAGGCGGCCCGCTGCGGGCCCGGCTCTCGGACCTCGTCGAACCCTTCCGCAAAACAGGAATCGCCATGTTCGATGCCCATTGCGCGTTCGAATTGAAGTCCTCGGGCTTCGACAAGGGAAAGGCGGTCGCCGCGTTCCTGTCCCAGTCGCCCTTTCGAGAAAGGACGCCAATCTTCGTTGGCGACGACGACACCGACGAAGCGGGTTTCGCCGTCGTGTCCGCACACGGCGGCTGCGCCTATTCAGTGGGGCGTCGCCGACCCGGCGTCGTTGCGACCTTCGCAAATCCCGGAGAAGTTCGCGGCTGTCTCGCCGCTTTCGCGCGTGGGCGCGCCGCGGCATGAGCGGCGCGACCTCGTTGCGGCAGCCTCTCGACCTTGCGCTGATCGGAAACAGCTGCGTCGCCGCATTTGTCAACAGTGAGGCGCGCATTGTCTGGTGGTGCTTCCCTCGCTTCGACGCCGACCCTGTGTTCTCTCGCTTGCTTGCAGGCGACGAGGAAAAGGGCTTCTGCGACGTGGTCGTCAAGGACCTGCAGAGAGTCGATTCGCATTACGTGCGCAACACGGCGATCGTCGAGACGATTTTCACCTGCCGCGACGGCGCGTCGCTGCGGGTGACCGATTTCGCCCCGCGCTTCGATCGTTACGAGCGACCGTTCCACCCGCCCCAGATCGTCCGGCGGATCGAGCCGGTGTCCGGCATTCCGCAGATCGCGATCAGGGTGAGAGCGACGCATGACTACGGCCGTCCGACCAAGATGACTGTCGGCGGCTCCAACCACATCCGCTACGTCGACGGTCCGCAGGTGCTGCGCCTGACGACCGATGCGCCCCTGTCTTACATCGTCAATGAGATCACCTTCCCGCTGACCCGGCCGACGAGCCTGATCTTCGGCCAGGACGAGCCGTTCGTGACCGGCATCGACGCAACGAGCCGGGAATTCCTCGAGCACACCCGAGACTATTGGCTCGACTGGTCGCGCAATCTTGCCGCGCCGTTCGAATGGCAGTCCGCGGTGGTTCGCGCCGCCATTACGCTGAATCTCTGCGCTTACATGGAGACGGGCGCGATCGTGGCGGCGCACACGACCTCGATTCCCGAGGCGCCCAACTCCACCCGCAACTGGGATTACCGCTTCTGCTGGCTGCGCGACGCCTTCTTCGTCGTCGACGCGCTGAACCGGCTCGGCGCCACCCAGACAATGGAATCCTACATCCACTACATCACCACCATCGCCACCGAAGGCGGGCCAATGCGGCCGGTGCACGGCATCGTGCCGTTCACGCCGCTCGAAGAGATTGTCGCGTCCGATCTGGCGGGCTTTCTCGGCCATGGGCCAGTCCGCGTCGGCAACCAGGCGGTGCACCAAGTGCAGAACGACGTCTACGGCAGCGTCGTGCTCGCGGCGGCGCAGATGTTCGTAGACGAACGGTTGCCGCAGATGGGCGACGAGGCGCTGTTCCGAATGCTCGAGGAGCTGGGCGCCAAGGCGCTCGCCGCCGCCTTCGAACCTGACGCCGGCCTGTGGGAGTACCGCACCCGCGCCCGTCCCCACACCTATTCGGCGACTCTCTGCTGGGCTGCTTGCGACCGTCTCGCGAAAATTGGGCGGCGCCTTGGCCTCGCCGAGCGCGCCGACTATTGGAAGACGAACGCTTTCGATCTGCGGGAGAAGATCCTTGCCGAGGCCTGGGACGAGCGCCAGGGCGCATTGACCGGCGCCTTCGGCGAATCAGCCCTGGACGCGGCAGTGCTGCTCGTCGCCAAGCTCGGCCTCCTCCCGCCGTCCGACCCGCGTTTCGTCCGGACTTGCGAAGCGATCGGCCGGACGCTGATGCGCAATGGACGAATCATGCGATACACGGCGCCGGACGATTTCGGGCCGCCAGAGACGGCGTTTCTCGCCTGCAGCTTCTGGTACGCCGACGCGCTCGCCTCGATCGGACGCGCCGAGGAAGCGCGCGCGCTTTTTGAAGAGATTCTCGCGAGCCGGAACCCTTACGGGCTCCTCTCGGAGGACGTGCACCCCGACACCGGCCAGCTCTGGGGAAACCTGCCGCAAACCTACTCAATGGCCGGCATCATCAATACGGCGACGCGACTGTCGTCGAGCTGGGAGGAAGCATGGGCGCGCGCCTGATTATCGTGTCCAATCGAGTGGCTGCGCCGGACCCGAAGGGCGTTCCGGCGGCAGGCGGCATGGCGGTGGCGGTCAAGGCCGCGCTGAAGAATCGAAAGGGTCTGTGGTTCGGTTGGAGCGGCAATGTGTCCGAAGATCCGGACGCAGACCCCCTCATGACCGACTTCAAGAAGGTAACCTATGTCCTGGTCGATTTGTCGAAAAACGACGTCCAGGAATATTACAACGGCCTCGCCAATCGCGTCCTGTGGCCAATCCTCCACTATCGCGGCGACATGCAGGAGTTTTCGCGCGCCGACGCCAGCGGCTACATTCGCGTCAATCGGAAGTTCGCGGATCGGCTGAGCCCGCTTGTCGGCGAGGACGATGTCGTCTGGGTGCACGACTACCATCTGATGCTGCTCGGCCGGGAGCTCCGCGCTCGCGGTCACCGCAACCGCATCGGCTTCTTCCTGCACACGCCCTGCGCCCCGCCGGACATTCTGCAAACGCTGCCGGTGCATGAGCAGATCTTCGGCGGACTTGCCTATTACGACCTCATTGGATTCCAGACGGCCAACGACCGCGACAACTTTGCCCGCTACCTCACCATGCGCGGCGCGCGCGCGCTTCGCGGCGACGCCTACGAGGTCGATGGTCGCCACGTGCGTCTCGGCGTTTTCGGCGTCAGCATCGAGACGAAAACCTACATGCGTCTGGCGCGCAACGCGGGCCGCTCAGCGATGGTTGCGCTCGTCAAGGAAAGCCTCGGCGACAACAAGCTCGTACTCGGCGTGGACCGGCTGGACTACACCAAAGGGATCCCCGACCGCATCAAGGCGTTCGAGCAATTCCTGGAAGAGAACGCCGACTGGCGAGGCAAGGTGACGCTCTTGCAGATCACGCCGAAGAGCCGGTCGGACATCGAGGAATACGCCCAGATCGAGAGCGAGGTCACGGGACTTATCGGCAGGGTCAACGGCCGCTTCGGCGACGCCGCATGGACGCCGATCCGCTACGTCAACCGCTCCTATTCGCGAACTGTGCTTGCCGGCATGTATCGCGCCGCAGACGTCGCCATGGTGACCCCGCTGCGCGACGGCATGAACTTGGTTGCGAAGGAATACCTCGCGGCGCAGGACCCGGCCAACCCGGGCGTGCTGGTGCTTTCCGAGTTCGCCGGCGCGGCGCGCGAGCTCGATCAGGCGCTGATCGTCAACCCGCACGAGACCGACGCGGTGGCTGGAGCGCTCAAGCGCGCCCTGGAAATGCCGCTCGAGGAGCGGCGAGAGCGGCACGCCCCGATGCTCGCCCATTTGCAGGACTTCGACATCACGCGATGGGCCGAGGACTATCTCTCGGCGCTCGTCGAGGGACGCGGCAGCCGCAGCCTGTTCAATAGCCTGCGCACTCTGTTCGGCGCGCCGCCCGGCCGCGAGCCGATCGCGCTGTCGTAGCGCGGCAATCCTTCCGGGCCGACTGCGCGGCCGTCAGATCTCGAACTCGATCCCGATCTCCATAACCTGCGCGCTCGGCAGCTGGAAATACGAGTCCGGACGCTGGGCGTTGCGGTGCATGTAGGCGAAAATCGCCTCGCGCCAGTGCGGCGCGTCGGCGGCGAGTGCCCGCCTGCGCTTCGGAGCCGCTAGATGTGAGACGATCCGGCGTGTCGCCGCGACCGGCCGCTGAATCAGAGGTCTGCATGGCGTTCCGCGGTGGCCCTCCTGCCGCCGAGCTCGATGATCTCGTTGGTGATGTCCTCCTGCCGGAGCTGGCGGGAGCGGCCGATCAGGTCGTCGAGCATCCTGGCGACATTGGTCTTGGCCGCGCTCATTGCGCGCATGCGCGCCTCGTTCTCGGCCGCGAGCGAGAGGGTGAGCGCCTCGCAGAGCTCGGCGAATACGTATTCCTCAGCGAGCTTGGCGAGCAGGACCTGCGGCGGCAGCGACACCATCGGCGGGGCGGGGTTCCGGGCGCGCGGGAAACGGCCGAAATCGAACGGCGCCACCGCCCGGTCGACCACCTCGATCTCGCCGGGCGACGGCGTCGCATGGACGACGTTCACCCGAGTCGTCCGTCCCGACCCGACGCGCACGTAGACCTGCTCGGTAACCCTGTCGGCAAGCCCGCCCACCTCGCCGACATGGGCGACCATTGCCGCGCTCCACCCGACCGGAAGATTGCGCTCCGCGGCCGCCATGAGCCCGCGCCCGCCGATCACGATGAGTTCGGTCGCGGCGCCGCCTTCGGGTTTCACGAGGCGCTCGGCGACATCGAGCACGCGCCGGTTGAATACGCCGGCGAAACCTTGCTCGGCGCCCAGCGCAATCACGAGATGGCCGCCCTGCCCGACGCGCTGGGGCGCCGGCGCAAAGCCGTCGTCGGCGAGCGCAAGCGCCTGTCCGATCGCCGCGCCGACGGTCGCGGCGTAGGCCCGCACGCCGTCGACACGGGCGCGAGCTTCCCTCGCCCGCGCCGCGGCGATGCCGCGCATCGCGCCGATCACCGACGACAGTTGCCGCACCGAATGGATGCGCACGAGGACGTCGCTGAGGCGCTCGGTCATGCGCCCCTCCCGCTACGCACGAGCGCCCGGACCGCCTCGACGAGCCTTGCCAGCGCCGCCTGATCGCAGCCGCCCTTCGCCATGATCTGCGCCACACCGTCGGGCGCGAGCGCATCGAGCTGGGCCGCAATGCGCGTCCGCGCGTCGGCGATGATCGCGACGGGCGCATCGTCGAAGACGCCGTCGGCGAGCGCGGAAAGCAGCGCGACCTGGTCCACGAGCCGGAGCGTGGCGAAGCGCGGCTGAGCGAGCAGAGCGCGGATCCTTTCGCCGCGCGCGATCGTCGCCTTCACCCGCGCATCGGTGAGGCCGCCGAAGCGAGTGAACATTTCAAGTTCCAGGAACTGAGAATAGTCGAGCCGCAATCGGCCCGAAGCGGCGCGCAGGGCCGGCGCCTGCGCCTTTCCGCCGACCCGGCTCACGCTCAGACCCACGTCCACGGCCGGACGCTGGTTGGCGGCGAACAGGCGCGAGTCGAGCACGATCTGCCCATCGGTGATCGAGATGAGGTTGGTCGGAATGAAGGCGGAGAGGTTGCCCGCGTCGGTCTCGGCGATCGGCAGCGCGGTCAACGAACCGCCGCCGAGTTCGGGCGCGAGCTTCGCCGCGCGTTCGAGAAGGCGCGCGTGGACATAAAAGATGTCGCCGGGGAAGGCTTCGCGTCCGGGCGGCTCGTGGGTGAGAAGGGCAAGCTCCCGATGGGTCGCGGCGTGCTTGGTCAGATCGTCGACCACCACCAGCGCGTGTCCGCCCTTGTCGCGAAAATATTCGCCGATGGTGAAGCCGGCGAAGGGCGCGATCCATTGCAGCGCCGCCGACGATGCGGCCGAGGCGACGACGAACACGCAGCGCTCCGGGCGCGCCCTTTCCCTGACCGCCTCGACCACCCGCTCGACCGCCGTCGCCCGCTGGCCGACGGCGACATAGACGCAGACCATGTCGGACCGCTTCTGATTGATGATGGCGTCGACCGCGATCGCCGTCTTGCCGGTGGCGCGGTCGCCGATGATGAGCTCGCGCTGGCCGCGGCCGAGCGCGAACAGGGCGTCGACCACGAGCACGCCGGTCGCGACCGGCTGCTCGACCAGGGCGCGGTCGATGATGGCGGGCGCCGGGCGCTCGATCGGCATGAACATCTCGGCCGGGACCGGTTCGGCGCGATCGAGCGGACGGCCGAGCGGATCGACGACCCGACCCAGGAGGCCGGGCCCAACCGGGACGCGCGCGACCTCGCCGGTCGCACTGACCAGCGATCCGACGCCGATCGCCTCGGCCTCGTCGAAGATCGCTGCGTTGATCGCGTTCGCATCGAGCGACAGGGCGTAGCCCATCCGGCCGCCCTCGAAGCGCAGGAGCTCGCCGAGCCTCGCCTCCGGCAGGCCGGACACCTGAGCCACGCCGTCGGCGATCGCCTCGACTCGCCCAATCGATTGGGCGTCGGCCTTGAGGTCGAGGCGGGAAAGCGCCTCGCGCTCGGTCGCGAGCCAGCGCTCGCCGTCAAGGATGGACGGCGTCATGGCGGGTCAGCTCCTCGACGATGCGTCTCAGGTCTTGGCGAAAGCTGTTGCGCACGACGGCGTGCGGCGTCTCGAGCTCCAGCCCAGCGATGAGAGCGGGATCGACGACGACGGCGAAATCGACGGGACGGCCAAGCGCGCGAGCGACGGCGTCGCGGCAAGACTGAGTCTCCCCCGCCGTCAGCGGCCGGGGCGCCAGGAGCCGCGGCGCATCGGCGGCGCCAAAGCCGTTCCGGCTGGCGTCGGGAAGCGACGCCAACGCCGCGGCGAGGCCGTCGATGAACCCGTCCACCTGCGCCGAAGCCGGCAGGCGCTCGATGAGCTTGCGGGCGACGTCGACGGCAAGCCGCGCCGAGCGGTCCGAGGCCGACGATTCTTCGGCGGCGCGCGTCCAGCGCATTTCCGTTTCCGCCGCCGTCCGCACCAGATCAGCGTCCTCCCTGGCGGCGGCGAGCGCCGCCTCGCGCTGGGCGTCGGCGTCCTCCGCCGCCTGGCGCAGCACCGCATCGCGAGCCGCGGCGATCTTCGCGCTTTCGGCATCGGCGGCAAGGCGCGCCGTGATCGCCCTCGACTTCTCGGCCTCGGCGTCGGCCAGCGTCTTCGCCGCCGCCGCCTGCCGCTCGTCCATGATCGCGACGACGGGACGGAACAGGAAGCGGGCGAGAATGGCGACGAGAATGAGGACGTTGACCGTCTGCAGGCCGAACGTCCACCAGTCGATCCGCATGGTGAGCGGCCTACTTGACGAACGGATTGGCGAACAGCACCAGAAGCGCGACCACGAGGCAGTAGATCGCCATCGTCTCGATCATGGCGAGGCCGACGAACAGGGTGCGCGAGATCGTGCCGGAGGCCTCCGGCTGGCGCGCGATGGCGTCCATCGCCGAGGCGACCGCCATCCCCTCGCCAATTCCTGGGCCGATGGCGCCGAGCCCGACGGCGAGGGCGGCGGAGAAAATGCTGACAGCTTGGACGAGGTCGTTCACGGCTTCAACTCCGAGGCACGCTGGGTTTTTGGCGCTCGCCGACCGCGGCGCCGATGAAGACGGTCGCGAGGACCGCGAAGATGTAGGCCTGCACCGCGCCGGTCAGCAGATCGAGCGCCATGAGCGGGATCGGCACGAGCAGTCCCGCGAGCGTCAGGATGATGCCGATGATGAACACGCCGGCCATCACGTTGCCGAACAGGCGCACCACGAGGGAGAAGGTCCGGGTGAACTGCTCGACGATGTTGAGGGGGATCATCACCCAGGTCGGCTCGGCGTAGGTCGCGAGATAGCCGCCGATCCCGCGCGCTCGGATTCCCCAGGAGATCGTCGCCACGAAGATGATCAGCGCCATCGCCGCGTCCGTCTCGAGATGCGCCGTCGCCGGCTCGATCCCCGGGATCAGCGACGACCAGTTCGAGACGAGAGTGAACAGGAAGATCGAGCCGATCAGGGCGCGGAACGGCGCTGGATCCGTCTGCATGGTGTCGCGGATCTGGCTGTCGATCGTCGAGACGACGAGTTCGAGAAGCGTCTGGCCCTTGGACGGGATGACGGTCAGGCGCCGCGTCGCCAGCGCCGAGCCGAGGCCCAGAGCTGCGATGACGACCCAGGACACCGCGACCGGCTCTGTAATCCCGACCGGGCCAACGTGAAACAGCGGCTCGAGGACGAGCGGAGACTTCATGCGAGCCTCCGGTAGTGTCGTGTGAGGAGGAGGCGCGCGAGGAGGACGCCCGCCGCCGCAGCGACAAAGAGGCTGCCGGCCTGCCGGGCGATCAGGACGAGCGCGAGCGCGAGCAGCGCGAAGCGCAGGCCCTGCAACGCGACGCCGAGTCCTGTCCGGCCTCCTCTCAACAGCGCGACGCTCGCCCACAACGACAGGAAATGCGCGGCCCCGAGCGCCGCGCCGAGAGCGAACGCGCCGGTGAGGAGCGCGGCCGTCATTGCCGGTGCATCCATCGCCACGCCGTCCACATGCCGGCCGCCGCGCCAAGCATGATCAGCGGCGCTGTGAAGAAGATCCCGGTCTTCAATGTCCAGTCGAGCCAGCGGCCGATCGCGACGCCGACCAGGATCGGCGCGACGATCGCCCAGCCGAGCACGCCGATCTGGCCGAGGCGCGTGGCGATCGTCGGCTCGCGGTCCTCGCGGAACTTCCGGTCCCGCTCGGCCGCGCGCCGGGCCGCGGCCTGCATCTTCCCATTGCGTTTGTCGAGCGGCGCGGTCATGGCGCGGCCTCGCCGGTGAAAGGCGGGGCGCCCCGCCGAGCGCCTGGCCGTCGCCGCGCAGATAGCGCATCAACTGGCGCAGCGCCCGGGCGTGCAGCTTGGTCTGCTCGACCCGAGCGCGGCGGTCGGCATCCAGTTCGACCGCCCGCTGCGCCGCCACCTCGGCCTGCAGCGTTTCGAGGTCGTCGCCGAGGGTCGCGCGCCGGCAGGCGACAGCAACCCGGTTTCCGCCGCTGATCGTCAACACCCCGCCGTTGAGCGCGCAAAAGCGGATCAACTCGCCTTCCCGCATCCATCGCAGGACCGAGGGAGGCAGCACGGTCAGAAGGTCGGCGTGGCCAGGCAGGACGCCGAACGCGCCGCTTTCATCCTCAGCGCGCAGGGCCGCGACGTCGTCGACGTCGAGGAGCAACGCGGAGGGCGTCGCGATGGTCAGGCGAAGGGACCCGCTCATGCGCCCGCTCCGGACGGCTTGCGCTCGGCGGCGCGGGCGGCGTGCTCCTTGCTGCGCGCCTCGTCGAGGTCGCCCACCAGGTAGAGCGAACTTTCGCGCCAATCGTCACACTCGCCAGCGAGGATCGCCTTGCAGCCGGCGACGGTGTCGGCCACCTTGACCGACCGCCCCGGAACGCCGGTAAAGGCCTCGGTGACCGCGAAAGGCTGGGTGAGGAAGCGCTGCAGGCGGCGGGCGCGCTCGACGATCCGGCGATCCTGGGCGCCAAGTTCCTCCATGCCGAGCAGCGCGATCACGTCCTGAAGCTCGCGATAGTGCTCGATCGCCTGGCGCGTCTCCGTCGCCACCGCGACGTGCTCCGGACCGACCACCGCGGGATCGAGCAGGATCGACGACGACGCGATCGGATCGACGGCCGGATACATCCCCTCGGCCGCCATGCCGCGCGAAAGCACGACCATGGAATCGACATGCGCCGCGATCGTGGTGACGGCGGGATCGGTGAAGTCGTCGGCCGGCACATAGACCGCCTCGATCGCCGTGACGGACGCCTCGCCAACCGAGGCGATGCGCTCCTGCAGCGCGGCGACCTCGTCGGCCAGCGTCGGCTGATAGCCAACTCGCGACGGCGCCCGCCCGAGCAGGCCGGAGACTTCGGCGCCGGCCTGAACGAAGCGGAAGACGTTGTCCATCAGGAGGAGCACGTTCTGGCGCCGCGCGTCCCGGAAGTATTCGGCCATCGTCATGGCGGTCATCGGCACGCGCCAGCGCGCGCCCGGCGGCTCGTTCATCTGCCCGTAGACGAGGGCGGTCCGTGCGAGCACGCCCGACTCGGTCATGTCGAGCAGCATCTCGTGCCCCTCGCGTGACCGCTCGCCGACGCCGGCGAAGACGGAGATGCCCTTGTAGCTCTCGACCATGGCGTGGATCAGCTCCATCACCAGCACGGTCTTGCCGACCCCGGCGCCGCCGAACATCGCGGCCTTGCCCCCTTGCGCCAGCGGCGCGAGCAGGTCGATCACCTTGACGCCGGTCGCGAATATCTTTGTCGTCCCGGTCTGGGCGGAGAACGGCGGCGGCTTGCGATGGATCGGCCAACGCGGCGCGTCCGGAGGCAGCGGCGGCCCGCGGTCGCCGATGCGGCCGAGCACGTCCATGAGCCGCCCGAGCGTCAATTCGCCGACCGCGACCGTCACCGGGCCGCCGCCGCCGCGCGCGACGTCGCCGCGCCTCAGGCCGGCGGTCGGTTCGAGCGCAATGGCGCGGGCGGTGTGGGCGTCGATATGGGCCTGGATTTCGGCGGCCACGATCCGCCCATCGCAATCGGAGATCTCGACCGCGTCCTCGATAGGCGGCAAACCGCCTTCGAACGCCAGATCGACGACGGCGCCGCGGATGGCGACGACCTTCCCCTCGACCCGCTGATCGGACATGAGACCCGCTCCTCGGCGGCGCGCCGAATCTCGCACGGCCCCGAGCGTCCGGCAAAGCGACATGGGGTCGCGGACAGCCGGGTGATCGGACCAGGCGATCAGACGGGGTTTTGTTGACATTTCGCCGATTTCGATTATGTGCAAACGGCCGAGAGCGAAGGAAGGCTCCGGCGCGGCGTCGGCGACGCGCTTCGCGCCCACGCATGGCGAATATCAAATTCACGCCACGGCCCCGCGTTCGGTCGCGCGGCCCACGAAGCTTTCACACCCCCGGCGCGAATGCTGACTTTCGCGCAATGCGAGAAAAAATGAAGTTTAACGAACTCGGCCTGAGCGAAAAGGTGCTCAACGCCGTCGACGCGGCGGGCTACGACACGCCGACGCCCATTCAGGAGCAGGCCATTCCTGAGGCCCTTCAGGGTCGGGATGTCCTGGGCATCGCGCAAACGGGGACCGGGAAGACCGCCGCCTTCACCCTGCCGATGCTCAGTTTGCTCGAACGCGGGCGCGCCAAGGCCCGCATGCCGCGGACGCTCATCCTGGAGCCGACGCGCGAGCTCGCCGCCCAGGTGGAGGAGGCCTTCGCCAAATACGGCGTCAATCACAAGCTCAATGTCGCGCTTTTGATCGGCGGCGTGTCCGACGGCGAGCAGAAAACAAAGATCGATCGCGGCGCCGACGTCGTGATCGCGACGCCCGGACGCCTTCTCGACCTCACCGAGCGCGGCGGTCTCCTCCTCACCGGCATCGAGATCCTGGTGATCGACGAGGCCGACCGGATGCTCGACATGGGGTTCATCCCGGACATCGAGCGCATCTGCAAGCTTGTGCCCTTTACGCGGCAGACGCTGTTTTTCTCCGCCACCATGCCGCCGGAAATCACCCGCCTCACCGAAGCGTTCCTGCACAATCCGGTGCGCGTCGAGGTCTCCCGCGCGGCGACGACCGTCGAAAACACCACCCAGACGCTCGTCCCGTCGGGAAGCGCGGCGCCGGACAAGCGGGCGACCCTTCGCCGCATCATCCACGGGGCCGAGAATTTCAAGAACGCCATCATCTTCTGCAATCGCAAGCGCGACGTGCAGGTGGTGTACCGCTCGCTCGAGAAGCACGGCTTCTCGGTCGGCGCGCTGCACGGCGACCTCGACCAGCGGGCGCGCATGGCCGCGCTCAACTCCTTTCGCTCGGGCCAGGTGCAGCTGCTCGTCTGCTCGGACGTGGCCGCACGCGGTCTCGACATTCCCGACGTCAGCCACGTCATCAATTATGACGCCCCGCATCATTCCGAGGATTACGTTCATCGCATCGGCCGCACCGGCCGCGCGGGCAAGACCGGCCACGCGCTGACCATCGTGGCGCGCTCCGACGCCAGGGCGATCGCCGAGATCGAGAAGCTGATCGCCCGCAAGATCGAGTGGCAACCGGGCGCCGAGATGCCTGCAGACGACGAGGCGAGCGAAGAGCGGAGCCCGCGCGAACAGCGAGGGCGCCGCGGCGAGAAAAGCGCCCACGGCGAACGAAGCGGTCGCGGCGACCGGAACAGCGGCGGCCGGCGGCGCAGCGGCGAGGAACGTCCCGTGGCGGAGGAACTCCGCGCCGCCCCCCCGCCGACCCGGTGACCGCTTCGCGCCATCACCGCGCCGAACGCCCGCCGCAGGAGCGAAAGGCGGCCGAGGCGGAGCGCGCGCACGCTCGGCCGGCGCCGGCGGAAGCCAGTCCGGCGCCGAGGCGCGAGCGTCACCGCCGGGACGACGACGCGCCCGTGATCGGCCTCGGCGATCACGTCCCGGGCTTCCTGTTGCGGCCGGTGCCGAAGCGGAAACCTGCGTCGCAGGAACACGAAGCGGAACGCGAGCGGATCGCGGAAGACTAACCGGCGGTCGATCCGGGGCGGACGGCGATGCTGAAACTCGGTGTCCTGCGCCTGTCGGCCATCCTCATCTTCGCGATCGCAATTCCTTTCGAACTCTTCCGGCTCAGCCGCGTGGTCGGGCTGCCGCTGGTGATCGGCGCCGCCATCGCGCTCGGCCTCGCCTATGGCGCGCTCAAGGCCGACAACCCCTGGTCCGGAGACGGGCTGGCGAAGAATCTCAGGTTCGTGGCGATCAGCGCGGGCGCGCTTGCGGCCTATGTCGGGCTGAGCGTCGCGGCTGCGAGGGCGGTCGCCAGGCGTCTATAGGCCGTGCAGCGGGACGCCGCTCAACGCCGGCTGGCGTCCCCGCCCACCTTAAGTTGGGGAGGGGTCGCGCCCGCCTCTCGTTGAGGGGGAAACGGCGTCAAACTCTTCGACGTTCGGCGCGACCCCCCTCCGCGATCCGCCCGCGCAAGGGGGCAGGGAGCCGAGCCAAGCTGGAGAAGGGAGGGCGCGCCTCGATTCGGGAGGGTTGCCCTTACGCCGGGGCATTGAGCGCCTCGGGGCTCGCCGGCGTGATCGCCACGCTCTCGCCGCAGCCGCAAGCCGAGGTCTCGTTGGGGTTGCGGAACGAGAAGCTCGCCGAAAACTTGTCGACCGCGAAATCCATCTCGGCGCCGAGCAGGAACAGGATCGCCTTCGGGTCGATCAGCAGCTTGACCCCCTTGTCCTCGACCACCTCGTCGAGCGGCGAGACGTCGTCGGCCAGCTCCATGGTGTAGGACATGCCGGCGCAACCGCCGTTCTTCACGCCAACTCTCAGCCCCGCGATCGGCCTGGAGGCCGCTTCGGTCAGTTCACGCACGCGCGCCGCGGCCGCGTCGGTCAAGGACATTACCTGCCGCCGCAGGAGTCTGGACGCCATCGGTTCGTCTCCGTCAGCCGGGGTCAAGGCCCGGCGCCGTCGCGCAACATATAGCATCGAGGCCGGCCGTTTGCGAGGGCGGCCGAACCGGAGGGCGGGTTCCGGCGCGCAGCGCTTCATGTTAGGAGCCACGCATGAACAGCCGACACATGCACAAGGACGACCCCCAAGACGCCCCGACGATGCACCGCTGGACCGCGAAGCACTACGTCTTCACGGCGATCCTGGTGATCGTGGTGATGGGCATGTTCGCCTACAGCTGGTCGTAAGCGGCGCCTGGCCGGCCCCGGATCCGCAGTTGCGACGGCGGTTGCTCGCCGGTCTGCTCGCTGACGATGTACGCGGCGTACCGGTCGGGCCAGGTCTCATCCCGTTGGCCGATGCGCTTCTCATGCTCGCCGTGCGCGGTCGCGGCGCGCCGGAGCGCGGTTGCGAGGCCATTCCGACGAGGCGAAGGCCGCGGCCGAAACGATCGCTAGGCTGGCCCGCGGGCGGCGCGCGCCTGTACCGCCCACGAACACCAGCGACCCCGGCGGCCTGACCTTGCAGTGACCATCACGTGATCGATCGGGAGCGGGACCTCCGGTGTGCGCCGAGTGCTTTCGTGCTGCAACCGGCCGACACAGGCCCGAAGACGACCCAAAGACGCCCCGACCACGCGCCGCTGGACGGCGAAGGATTACGTCCTGACCGCCCCTTTTCCAGGCCAGGGCGCCTCGTTCCGCGACCGATGTCAAGTCGCGCGGCCCTTGCGACATCGCGGAACCGCGTCAACGCCGACGGCGAAGTCTTCGGATAGGACGACCTCTCCATCATTTGTGACGAACACGACTTTCAGGCCGAAGCGACGGGCGAGCCCGACGCCTTGTTCCGCCCGAGCACCATGAGCGCGGTCGCCCAGGCGTCCGCGGTCATAGCGGTGGGCGCGATCACCGTGACCGAAGCAAGGTCGTTGTCGAGCGGCGCGCCGCGGCGCGGGTCGAATGTATGCGAGACCGAGCGCCCTCCGCTTTCGACGACATGTCGATAGTTTCCGGACGTCGCGACCGCGCAGTCGGCCAGCTCGACCACGCCCATGAGGACACGCGCGTCGAGGTCCGGCCGTTCATGCCCAACCGCCCATCGACGGCCGTCCGGCTTTGTCCCAGCGGCGCGCAGCTCACCGTCGATCCCAACCAGAAAGGAGGGGACGCCAAACTCTGTCATCACCCGTGCAAGCTCGTCGACCCCGAAGCCCTTGGCGATGGCGCTCAGGTCGATCCTTAGCGCGGCGAGGCGGCGCGCGGTCTGCGTCGACGGGTCGAGCTGCAAGGTTTGCGCCGGCCGGAAGGACACCCGGCCTTGAAGCGTCGCGATAGCCTCGGCGCTAGGCGAGCGGGAGCCGGCGCCGAGGCCCCAGGCCCTGACGAGATCGCCGACGCCAACATCGAGCGCGCCGTTGGACAGTTCGCCGATCTCGATCGCGGTCTCGATCACTCGGAACAGGTTACGCGGCAGGCGGGTCCAGGCGCCGACCGGCGCGCGGTTGAGACGCTCGACGTCCGAAGTCCGGCCGCCAGGGCGACATTTCCTGTTCGACGCAGTCGACGGCGTCCTGCAGTCGGCGCGCGAGCGCGGACTCGTCGAGACCGTCGGCGGCGTAGAACACGGTCGACCAGCGCGCGCCCATCGCCAAACCATTGAGGGCGCGGCGAGCCGGCGCGGAGGTCAAAGCCAGCGCTTCAGTAGACATCTTCGAGATACCGTCCCTCGGCCTTGAGGGTCGCGAGGTCGACGCCGAGCGGCCCGACGACCTTTTCCAGCGTCTGCGCGACGGCGCGCGCCATTTCGCGTCCGCCGCACACGAGAATCTGGGCCTCCTGCCGGATCAGACCGCGCAGCCTTGGCGCGTCGGCGGCCACGCGATCCTGAACGTAGGCAGCGTGGTCTGGGAGACGCGAGAAGGCGGTGCTGAGACTCGTCAGGCGATGCGCGGCAAGTTGCTCGGCGAGTTCGTGCTGGTAAAGGAAGTCGGAGGATGGGGAACGCCCGCCCCAATAGAGATGCACCGGTCGACCGGCGTCGTTAGCGCGGACGAAGCCGGCGAGCGGTGCGATCCCCGCCCCGGCGCCGATCAGAATGAGCGGCGCCCTGCCGCGCACCGGTCGGAACTCGGGGTTTTCGCGAACGAACGCCTCGATACGGTCGCCGATCCGAAGGCCGTGCAGAAAGGTGGAGCAGAGCCCGCCCTGCCGCAGGCGGACACAGATTTCAAGCGCGCCGTCATGCGTGGACGAAGCGAGCGAGTAAAAGCGCGGCAGGTCGTCGCCGGGCGGAAGAACGCCGAGGAGATCGCCGGCCTCGAATCGCGGCAACCGTGGGCGCCGCCGGCCATGGGGGTCGGGGGACGCATCGAAGCGCAGGATCGCAACGGGCGCGTCAACGGCCTCGCCATAGGTCTCGCGCCCGACGAGCGCGAGCGCGGTGGTCTTCGGCCGCTCGCCGACGTGCCTCAGCTCGAGGTCGCGGCCGAGCGCAGCGCCGAGATCATGGCCCCATTGCGCAAATTCCTGCGCCGAGCGCCGGTCGATGCGCTTCATCTCCGTCAGGCGCGGCCAGCCTTTCGCGTCGAGCGCGTCGGCGACCGCGTGGGCGTAGCCGCAGAAGTTGGGGAACGCACGGTCGCCGAAGCCGAGCACGGCGACCGGGATCGGGCGTTCGAGCCGGGCAAGTCGGTCGAGAAATTGGTTTGCGGAGGCCGGAGCGTCCCCGTCGCCATAGGTCGCCGCCAGGATGATCAGCCGCTCGGCCATAAGATGCGCCGGATCGATGGCGTTCATCTCGGCGGCGTGGACGCGGCGCCCTTGCGCTGTCAGCGCCGCCTGAAGGGTCCTTCCGAAGCCCCAAGTCGAGCCGCCCTCGCTGCCCACGAGAATGACCGTGTCGGCCGACCGGACAGGCGCGTTCGCGGCCAGTTCACGTCTTGCGCCGCGTCTTCTCAGCCACACAATGAAACCTGTCGCTGCGAGCGCCGGCACGGTCGCGGTCGTGAGCCCGAGCGCCAACGCCAGGCCCCAGGCGCCCCGTCCGGTATGGAGCAAATAGGCCCACTCCCCGATCCGCTCGATCGCGCTCGTCGGCGCGAACGACAGCGTCGAGCCGTTTGACGGATCGACCAGCGCTTCGCCTTGCGATGTGCGCAGGCGGAACACGCCCAACGGATCGCTTCGAGGCGGGAAGGTCAGTTGCCTGAGGTCGGCGACATCGGCTTCGACGAGCGAAGCCAGGCTGCGGATCGGCGCCGCCGGCGCGCCGCTCGCGGCGACCACAGCCGGCCGGGTGTCCGGGATCGGGATCACGCCGAAGGTCGTGGCGGCCAGAAACGACGCCGTCAGCGACGACAGCATGAGCCCGACAACCGCAAGCCGGCCGAGCTCGCCGTGCCAGCGTCGCGCGGCATCGCCCCGAATGGGTCGAAGCAACGCCGATGCGCCGCCGAGGCTGCGCGCCAACAGCGCCGACCCGGTGAGGCAAAGCGCGAGCATCCCGAGCCCCGAGATCGCGACGACGATGCGGCCGGCGTCGCCCATCAGCAGCGAGCGGTGCAGGTCGACGACGAAGCGGAAAAATGGGGACGTCCCGTAGGTTCCGAGCCCCGCTCCGGTTCGGGGATCGACGATCTCGACGGCCTTCCCGGCCCCGTCGTTATAGGTCGCCGTGAGAGCGCCGTCGCCGCGCAGGCGGATCGAACTCGACCCGCTGGTGTCTTGCGGCCACCGCGTTGGCGAGAGCGGCGACGCTTGTTCCGGGTGCGACCTCCGGATAGGCGAGCCGGTTCGCGGCCGGCTCTAACGACAGAATCACCCCCGTCGAGGTCATGACAAGAAACATCAGCGCGAGCGCCAGGCCCGCGAATGCGTGGAAACGCCGCAACATAAGACTTGCCCCCGAATGCGACTTGGACTGGGCCTCAGAACGTCGCCTTGAACGCCTTTACATAGCCGTCGCCGGCGATCGCTTTGCCGGACACCGAGGCGTCGAGCGGCGCGACGATTTCCGACGGATTGTCGTCGCCATTCTCGACCGACGTATCGACATGGACCGTGTAGCCGGCGTTGATCAGCGCATCCGTGATGTCGACGCTCACCCTCAGCGTCTTGCCGGAGCCGACGCTCGCGCCAGTAATTCCGTCGACTTCGGCGCCTTGTCCGCCGGAGGCGCGCGCCCAGTCGGACAAGTGACGATAGTACTTGGCCTTATCGCCCGCCATCCAGAGCGTGCCCTTGTACTTGCCGGCCGGGTCGAGGAGGTAGATTGCGACATAGGCGCCGTTGCCGCCTGTGTCCCTGAGGGTGGTTTCGAACGTGACCGGTCGCGCTTCGGCGACGATCGGGATGACGAAGGCGGCCGTGGCGGCAAGCGCGGGAAGAGCGAGTTTCATCGAGCGTATCCTCTGAGTGGGTCCGGACGATCGCGACGGCGTCACTGGACTTCGACCTTGGGCCGGGCCTTGCCATTGAAGACTCCGGTGTCGGGCACTGGCGTATTGGCGGCGTTGGGATCGGCAGGCCGGTTGGCGCCGCCGCGATCGGCGGACGCTGATCCATCGTCGTCGTCATCGTCTTCGTCCCAGTGATGACGATGATGCGCTCCTCCCCGGAAGTGATCGGAGAAACCTTGGGCGATGCCGGGCGAGCGGTCGTCGTCGTCCCAGGACGGCGCGGACCGGTCGTCGGCCTCGGCGGACGACGGCGCGCCCCGCGGCGGGTCGGAAGCGGCGAAGGCTGCGCTGAACGTCGCAGCCGACGCAACAAGCGCGGCCGCAATGACTATGCGTTTCATCGATTTTGCTCCGGGTCGGATTGAACCGGGAGCAGAGTCGCGCTCACGCCTGACAGCGACCTGAAAACGAGTCGGATTTCTGTTCAGCTCGCCGTCAGCTTCGCGGCGCCTGTCGGATGGAAATGGACAGTTGCGCAGAAGCCGTCTGCGGCGCCGGGCGGGGGCGACTCGAGTTCCAGCGCGAAGCCGGCTCCCCGGCAGATCGCCGAGACGATCGCGAGCCCTAGCCCCGAGCCGTCCGCGCGCGTCGGCCCCCGCTCGAACGGCCGCGTCAATTGCCGCAGCCGCTCGGGCGGCACGATCGGCCCGCGATTGACGACGCAAAAGCGGTCGAGGGCGAGCCGCGCTTCGATCGGCTGCTCCGGGTCGCCGTGCTTGACCGCGTTCTCGATAAGGTTGCGCGCAAGAACGGCGAAAGCGTCGGGATCGAGGTCGGAAAGCGGATCGTCGCCGTCGGGAAGCGCAATTTCGAGCCGGCCGCCAAGGTCGAGGTCGCGGTCGGCGTCCGCGCCGACCAGCCGCAGCACCGGCGCGAGCGGCCTCGCCATCGGCGCGATCAGCCCGCCGCCCTCCGCCTTGGCCAGTTGCAGAAGCTTCTCGGAAAGCCTCGTCAGGCGGCGAAGCGCGGAAACGACCGCTACTGCTCGCCGGCGCGACGCGCCGTCCGACAATTCGGCGAGCAGGCGTTGCGATTGCGCAAGCGCGGCGGCGATCGGGGTCCTGAGCTCGTGCGCGCTGTTGGCGGCGAAGCCGCGCTCCGCCTCGAGCGCATCGCGCAACCGTCCAATGAGCGCATTGACCGACGATGCAACAGGCAGGATCTCATAGGGCAGTTCGCGCGAGGCCACGGGCGTCAGATTGCCGCGGCCACGGTCGGCCAGCTCGCCGCGAAACCGGTCGATCGGCCTGAAGGCCAACCGGACCGAAGTCCACACAACGACAACGATCATCGGCGCGAGAGCAAGGAGTGGCCAGACCAGCGCCGCGATCGAGCGCCAGATCGCCGCTCGCCGATGCGCAAGGTCCTCGACAGTGGTGACGAAGATCGTGCCCTTGACGCCGGATGTGGTGAAGGCGCGCACGCGGTCGGTCGTCGAAAAGCCGAACGGTGGATTGTTCGGGAATTTCGCGACGTCGGCGTCGTTCGACTGAAGAAGGATCGCGCCTTTGGCGTCGCGCACAAGGTAACTGATGTATTCGGCCCTGGGTCCGGCCGTCACGACACGCTGCGCTCCGGTCGTCTCGCGCGACAGCATTTCGGCGTAGGCGAGCGGGAGGATGCGCTCCGCGACCTCCATCAGCGCGCTATCGAACATTTCCGTTGTTTCCCGATACAGGAAATGTCCAGCAACCGCGGCGCCTGCGATCCAGAGCGCCACAACCATCGCCGTCAACGAAATCGCGAGCCGACGTCTGAGGCTCCGGGGGCGACCGTCGCGGCTCACCCGTGCGCCTGCGTTTCGCCGAGCCGGTAGCCCATGCCCCGCACCGTCTCGATCAAGTCGGCGCCGAGCTTTCGCCGCAGGCGGCCGATGTAGACTTCGATCGTGTTGCTCTCGACCTCGGCATCGAAGGAATAGAGCCGCTCCTCGAGCTGCGCCTTCGACATGAGCTGGTTCGGACGCTGCACGAAGGCCTCGAACAGCGACCACTCGCGCCGGGTGAGCTGCACGGATTTTCCTCCCCGACGGATCGACCGGGCGGCGAGGTCAATCTCGAGGTCGGCGACGACGATCAGCGGGTTCGGATTGCCGGCATAGCGACGGGCGACGGCTCGGATCCGCGCCGAAAGCTCGAAGAGGTCGAACGGCTTGACGAGGTAATCGTCGGCTCCGAAGTCGAGGGCGGCAATGCGATCGGAAATTTGGTCGCGCGCGGTAAGCACGATGACTGGGGTGACGTCACCCGCAATTCGCCGTGCCTTGAGAAAGTCGAGCCCGCGGCCGTCGGGCAAAATGAGATCAAGCAACACGAGTTCGTAAGGCGCCGATAGGATAACGGCCTCGGCGTCCTTCACGCCTGTCACCCAGTCGACGGAGTGGCCTTCGGCGACGCATTGATCCCGCACCGCCTGCCCAAGACCGTGATCATCCTCGACCAAGAGCATCCGCATGGTTCGACCGACCCTCGGCACGCAATCTACCGCGAAGCCGGAACGAAGCCTTGCGAATTCGGCATGGCGCCATTCAGGCGGCTGTCAGCTTGCCGGAATAGCTTGACGATCTTGCCGCCGACAAGGAAAGCGGTAGACCATGCGCCTTTTCCCTTTCGTTGTCCTTGCCTTGTTCGCAATGCCGCAGCCGAGCCCCGCTCTCGCCGACCGGTTTTGTGAAGCGCCGCTGACTGACTGGCAGCCGCGCGAGGCCCTTCAGACGAAGCTGGAATCCGAGGGATGGCGAAGCGTCGCAATCCGGATCGAAGACGGCTGTTACCTGGTCCACGCTTTCAACGACCAGGGGGAGTTCCTGCATGGCAGGTTCGACCCCGCGACGCTCGAGCCGCTGCCGGGCCACGGCCGCGGCGGCCGTCACGAAGGATGGTCCCACGATCAACCTGATGAATGACGCAGCTCTTGGAAGGCGATCCAACTGAGTGTGCACGCCTGCTCCTCGCGTAGGGGTTCCGCTTCGCCAACCCGCGGTTTGCGGCGCAGTCCGCCTTGGGGATGAAATGCGCGACCTCCGTCTCCCATCGCGAGAAGGTGGCGCCATAGGGCGTCGAGAGACGCCGCCTTTCGACGCGCTATGGCGCCGGATGAGGGGCTTGCGCCTCCAGACTCGGGCGCACACTCGCCTCATCCCTGCCCTTCTCCCGATGGGAGAAGCGAGTTCGCGTCAACGTCCGGGTCGGACAAGCAACAGCCGCCTCGCTGGCGGTTGCGGGGCGTTTTGTGCCAAAGCGCCTCGATCCCGACCTCAGCGACGCGACATGCCCAATCACCCTCCGCAGGATTCCGACGCCCTCCTCCGCCGCATCGCCGACGCGCTCGATCGGCTCGCCCCCCCTGCCCCGGCGAAGCCCAATTTCAACGCCGCCGAGGCCTTCGTCTGGCGGGCGGAAAAGGGGACGCTCGCGCCCGTGGTCAAAGTCAATCGCGTCGACATCGGGCTCCTGCGCGGCGTCGACCGGGTGCGCGACCTCCTGGTCGAAAACACCGAGCGATTCGCCCGCGGCCTGCCGGCCAACAACGCGCTGCTCTGGGGCGCGCGCGGCATGGGCAAGTCGTCGCTGGTCAAGGCCGCGCAGGCCGCGATCAACCGCGAGCCGGGCGTCGACGGCTCGCTGAAGCTGGTCGAGATCCATCGCGAAGACATCGAGGGCCTGCCGGCGCTGATGATTCTCCTGCGCGACGCCCCCTTCCGCTTCATCGTCTTTTGCGACGACCTGTCGTTCGACGCCGGCGACGCCTCCTACAAGTCGCTGAAAGCGGCGCTCGAGGGCGGAGTCGAGGGCCGTCCCGCCAACGTCCTGTTCTACGCGACCTCCAACCGCCGCCACCTGATGCCGCGCGAAATGATGGAGAACGAGCGCGTCGAGCGCCATCAATCCGGGCGAGGCGGTCGAGGAAAAGGTGTCGCTTTCCGATCGGTTCGGCCTGTGGCTCGGTTTCCACCATTGCAGCCAGGACGACTATCTCGCCATGGTGCAGGGGCTACGCCGAGCACTTCGGCCTCGACGCGCCGGCCGAGGAGATCGCGCGCGACGCGCTGGAATGGGCGACGACGCGGGGCTCGCGCTCGGGCCGCACCGCCTGGCAGTTCGTCCAGGATCTGGCGGGACGATTGGGGAAGCCGCTCGGAGCGTGAGGGGGGAGCCTGTCGGCGTAATCGCGTCGCCTCGGCATTCGGAGGTGTTGGAAGGGCGGATACCCCATATGGGCGTCCGCAGTGGAACGATCGCAATCGACGTATTGCGGCGTAGCGGGAGCGTGGCCTTGGACGCTTCATTTGGGCGATGAAGCGGACCTACGGGGGTCGCCGGAGAAGGCGCGGAGTCCGCCAACCGCGCGGCATTCGTCGCCCCCTGCTGAAGTGACGCCAAACGGCATTCGGCGGCGGTCCCCTCGCCTCTATTCGAAAGCGAAAATTCGCTTCCAGTCGTCCTTCATGCTGATGACAAACCAGCCGTCCTTTCTCGCCTCGTCGTACAACGTCTGCGGGAATGCTCCGACCTTGCTGTCGGGCAGGCCTCGCGCGGGTCCGTAGGCGTATTCACGTTTGGCGTCGTCGTGCAGCACGATCATCGAAAGTCGCGCGCCCTCGCCCGCCTTGGTGTATTCCAGCATTTGCCGGTCGCCGGTCGAATTGCCAAAGGCCGCGTGCGGGCGGCGGCCGATCTCCAGGTGGATGCCCTCGGGCTTGCCGGCGTTGTCGTCGTTGAGGAGCAGCTTTGGCTCCTTGGTCAGGAACGGTTTGCCCGCCTTATCGTAGCCGTACTTGGTCCCGAGCGCGCTACCGACCACCTGCTCGGGCGGGACGCCGTACACGCGCTGCGAATAGACGCGCACGAAGTCCTGCCCGCCGCCGGTGACGATGAAGGTCTTGTAGCCGTTGGCGCGGAAATAGGTCAGCACTTCCTGCATCGGCTGGTAGGTGAGCTCGGTGTAGAGCCGCTTCCAGCGGTGATCTTTGGCCGTCTCGATCCATGCCTTCACCTCGGCCGCGAACGCCTCCACGTCCATGCCCGTCAGGGTCGCGACGGCGATCGTCTCGAAGTCGCGCAGGCTGAGTTTCGCGATTTTCTCGAAGTCGCCCGTCAGCACCGTCCTGAACGGCTCGACGTTCGCCAGATGGGGATTCGCCTTGGCCACGACCGGCACGCGGTCGAGGCAATAGACGATCTGCGTATAGATCGACTGCTCGACCCAGAGGGTCCCGTCCTGGTCGAAAGTTGCGATGCGCTCGTCTGCGGGTACGAAGTCCTTGCTCGACGGATCGGTGGTCGCGCGGATGAAATCGAGGATACCCTGCCTGGCCGGCCCGTCGTTCCACGACGGAAGCGGCGACGCCCCGTCTGCCCGTGCGCTCGATACGCCGAACAGCGCGGGCAGGCCGGTCAGCACCGGCATCGCGGCAAGCGCGCCCAGCAAAAGGCGGCGGCTCAGGCCAGACGAATCGGAGGAAGACATGGTTTGCTCCTTGGTCTCAAAACGGCATCGGATAAAGCCAGTTGGCCCACGAATGAGCGCGGATCGAAATCTTCCGCAGCGCCGCCCAGGCTCCGTGTTCGCCACCGGTGTAGATCGCCGCGGTGGCCTGCGCGCCGATCGGGAATTTCGAGGCGTCGGGATCGTCGAGGAGGATCTTCACCCCATACTGGCCCTGCGGGACGTCGGGGCTTTGGGGATGGAATTTCGGGATCTCGTCGCTCGGCAGAAATTGCCCGACGCCGTTGGCCTTCCAGATGCTGTCGACACGACCTTTGAAGATCTGCCCTGGATAGAGGTCGAAGGCGACCTCGACCGGCTGTCCGGGGCGCACATACTTGAGGTTCTCCTGGAAATAGGTCGCGAGCAGATAGCGGTCGGCGTCGGCGATTAGCGCCGCGATGCCGCCGATGCGATAGATGCCCGACACCATGCCCGGGCGGACCTGCAGGTTGAGGATGCGGCCGTCCTCCGGCGCGAGCAGCATTGTGTTGTCGAGATAGTAGCGCGCCTGAGCGAGTTGCGCCTCGCTGCTGGCGACCGCGGTGTTTACGCCATCGATCTGCGAGTGAAAATTGAGGTTGGCGCGTTCGAACTCGGCCTCGGCCTCGAGATGCGACGACTCGGCCACATCCACCCGGCTCTGCCATTTCTGGACGTCCTCGGCGGCGGCGGAGTTCTCTCTCACCAGAAGGTCGTAGGCGTGCTTCTCGTAGCGTTCGTACGTCAACTGAGCCAATGTAAGGGCGACCTTGTGCATCGCAATGTCGACGTCGGCTTTCAGCACGTTGACGTTCTGGCGCGCCTGAGCGAGCTGCGCCTCCATTTGCGCAACCTGGTCCTCGTACGGGTGGCGATCGAACTGGAAGAGCGGCTGGCCCATTGTCACCCGATCGTTGTCCTGGACCAGCACTGCGGCGATCAGCGCCGGACCGGTGAGGCGCGGAATGAGTTGGATCGTATGCTGAACATCGTGGCGTTGGCGGAACTCGGTGTCACGAAGCGCAGGCCGATCAGAAACACCAGCATGAGGTGGATCACGAAGAAGGCGAAGATCAGCGCCCAGCCGGGGGTGATTCGCAGCCATTTGAGCTTGAAGAAAATCAGCCATGATGATCGCCGAGGCGAAAATCAGGATGAGGATCGCGATCATCATGGCTGTTTGCCGTCCAGGCTGATCGGCGGCGCGGGCGCGGCAGGCGGCGCAATGGTCTTGCCCTTAAGTCGCGCGATCATCTCTTGCGTCTCGCGCCGCTCCGCTTCCGGCAGGTTGCGGATGTCGATGACGTCGGTCGGCTTGAACGCCCAGATCAGCGCCTGAACCCACGGCACGATCGCGACGAAGCCCACCCAGCCCATCAGATTGACGGCATCGGCCTCGGGATGGTTGCGGGCGATGGCGATGCGGCCGGGCAGACCGAGAATGAATACCGCGAGCCCCAGCGCTGCGAAGACGATGACCGCGATCGCCGCGAAGGTGATGTAGTCCCAAATATCGAGGCTGAAGCCGAGCAATGCTTCCATGGGTTTTGCCCGCCGCTCTGACAGCGCTCCCTCAGAAAATGAGCGTCAGCTGCGTCCGCCACTGCCAGTTCGCGCCGTATTCCGGCTTCACGAGATTGTAGTAGGCGGCGAGACTGAAATTGATCGGGAGCTTTCCGATCAGGAACACGCGGCCCGCGCCGCCGCCGACCGGAACCGTCCACTTGGTTCCCGGCGTCTCCCAGTTGGCGGTGACGATCGGGGCGCTGGTCACATACCAGCCGCCGCCGAAGTTGTAGTTGACAAAGGGCTGGGTCAGGAAATTGTTGTAGGCATTTCCGAGCGGCCCATGCGTTCCGCCAAACGACCAGATGTTGTTGACCAGGCCGCCGACGACCCACGCGCCGTGCGTATAGACGAGCGCGGCGGTCGGACCGGCGCCCCAGACATTGGAGCCGATACCGGGTCCGCTGATGGTCGGGATCTGGATGATCGGCCCCAAGCCCCAGAGCCAGCCGTTGGTCGGGTTCTTCGGCGACAGGAACGCGGAAAAGTCGGTCGGCCCCGTGCCGACGGGCACGCTCGGCGAGGGCGACAAGTCCGGGTTCCAGACCACCGGCAGAATGGTGCGGGTGATGACGTTCCAGTCGTCGTTGACATGGATCGGGATCACCGGCTGGATATTCAGGATCTCCTGCGTGCCCGGATGAGGGCCGACGCCGAAGTTGGTGTTGCTCTGGAACGGGAAGCTGTAGAGATCGCCGATCGGGTTCTGCAGCTTCTTGGCGAGGTCGGTGTCGCTTTCCGCCGCTGTGTCATCCGCGGGCTTGGCGGAGGCCGCTTCGACCGGACCCTGTTGCGCATGCGCCGGTGCGCAGGCGAATAGGCCGGCCGCAATGAGGGCCGCGAGGCCGCGCTTTTTTTGTCGATGATTTCGTTCATTGCTCCGTCGACCCGCCCCAGTCTGCGTGTTGGACGGTGGGCGACCCATTCAGGCCGCCCACCCCGTTTGACAAACAGTCTGGCTAGCCCAAGTCAGTCGCCAAAGCCGTGCGCGCGCATGTCATGCTCGCGCCGCTGTGCATCGATTGCCTCCATGACTTGCTGGAGGTTGTAGGAGGCGGGCGCCTGCAGCGGCGGATACTTTACGTAAATTCCAGCTCCTCCATCGCCAGCCTCTGGCCGATCGGCAGAATGTTCCAGTCGTAGATGTAGGCAGTCGAAGGCGAGGTCAGGGCGCCGCCCAACGCGGTCGCCGACTTTTGTGCGGACTGCTCGAAAGGATCGCGCTTGATGTTTTCGAGCAGGGTGAAGTGGTACGGAATCAGTGGCAGCAGCCAGCCCGTCGCGCCGGGCTGTGACCCGTAGTAGGTGAACTTCCAGTTGTGCCAGCGCACCGCGGCAAGCTGGGCGCCGGAATAGTAGAACATGTGGTCGCGCGCCGACTTGTCGGTCTTTCCTTCAAGGAAGTCGCGCTGGTCGAAGCCGTCGAGGGTGGTCTTGAGGATGCCAGGATAGGAGCCGGCTTCGATCTGCTTCTTGAGGTCGTCGCCCTTGGGGCCGCCGGCGATATCGACCAGTGTCGGCACCCAGTCGAGGGCCGCGAACATCTGCGCGGTCACTGTGTTGGGTTTGATGTGCCCGGGCCAGCGGACCACCAACGGCGCGCGATAGCCGCCCTCCGCAAATTCGCCTTTCTGGCCTAGGAACGGCGTGACGCCGCCGTCAGGGAAGGTGATCGCCTCGGCGCCGTTATCCGTCGTGAACACCAGGATCGTGTTGTCGAGCTGGCCCATGTCCTCCAGCTTCTTCATCACGTAGCCGATGTTGTCGTCCATCTGCTTCATGCCGGCTTCGTTGGCGCCCCAGTCCTTGCCGCCCTTCACGCCGATCATGTCGAGATATTTGTCGGGCAGCATCGTCGTGATGTGCATGCGGGCCGGGTTGTAGTAGACGAAGAAGGGCTTGCCGGTCTTCTTGGGGTCGTTGCGATCGAGGAAGTCGATCACGTGGGTCGAAATTTCTTCATCCACGGTCTTCGAACGCTCGAGCGTCAGCGGCCCTTCGTCCTTGCATTCCTGATTGGCTTCCGTGCCGTCGTTCGAATGGCACCAGAGAACGGGGCGCGGTGGCGTCAGGCAAACCACGCCGACCTTGGGTTCGACCTCGCCGGGAACCGGCGGGATGCCTTTGATCGGCGTATTGGCGCATGGCGGCGCGATGGCGTTCTTGCCCAGGTTGTTCGGGTCGGAATAGATATCGGGGAAGCTCACGCCTTCCATGGCGTCGAGGTGGTAGAGATAGCCCCAATATTCCTGGAAGCCGTGGGCGGTCGGTAGCGAGAAGTTCTTGTCGCCGAGATGGTTCTTGCCGAACTCGCCGGTCGTGTAGCCGAGGTCGAGCAGGAACTTGCCGATCGACGGCGTTCCGGGAAGCAGCGCCGTCGGGCTGCCGGGGAGTTGCGGGGAAATCATGCCGGTGCGCAGCGGGTACATGCCGGTGATGAAGGCGTTTCGCCCCGACGTGCAGCTCTGCATGGCGTAGTAGTCCATGAACTTCGCGCCCTCATGACCAATGCGGTCGATGTTGGGCGTCTCGCCGACCATCAGGCCCTCATGGTAGATGCTCGGCTGCATCCAGCCGATGTCGTCGCCCATGATGAAGACGATGTTCGGCTTCGACGTCGAACTAAGTTTTAAGGATTTGGAAAACAAAAAATAGAGAATGTTTTATCAGTTTAGTATTGTTTAACCGCAAAGGTCGCAAAGATCTTGCGCAAAGTTAGCAAAGTGCTCCTTGATTTCTTTGCGTAATTTGCAAATACTTAGCGTGCTTTGCGGTTAGTGGATTTTATCAATAATTAATATATGACCGGAAAAGATTTTTTGTGTTTAACGCCATTCCTCATTTTAGCCACTGCCCCGGTTGTGATTATGATCGTTATTTCAATACTCAGAAACTACAGGGTTGTCTATGGATTTCAGTTCTGTCCCTGCTTGCAGCTTTTGGTTCAATTTTCTATATTCTTCCCTCAGTGCTCATACCATAAGCCTTTATTAATTATTCTGATTCGTATAGTCTGTTTTCCTTGGAATAATCATTGTCTCTGCATTGCTTGTGACATTTCTCTCTTATGACTACATCAGGCAGGTTGAAGGTGTAAAAGAAGAGTACTATATTGTGCTTTTCACTTCCACACTCGGGGCGGCATTGCTTGCTGTTTCAAATCATTTCATACTCTTTTTCCTGGGAATAGAAACACTTAGTATCTCACTTTATATACTTATTGCCTTCCAGCGGTCGAAAGGCAATTATATTGAGGCCGGAATTAAATATCTGATCCTGGCATCTGTTTCATCAGCATTTCTGTTGTTTGGTATGGCCCTGATATACGCTGCATTCGGAACAATGCAATTTATTGCAATTATATCAGCGCTGGGTACAGGAGGACATTACTTGGTCTGGAATTTCAGGGTTTGGAATGATGATGGTTGGGATAGGTTTTAAGCTGGCACTTGTTCCTTCCACATGTGGACACCTGATGTATACCAGGGTGCTCCGGCACCAGTCTCGGCATTTGTGGCTACAGTATCAAAAGGGGCTGTAATGGCCGTTCTGATAGGTTTTTCTTTAATCTCAAGGGCTTCGATAACCATTACCTTTTTATTGCCGTTTCAGGTATAGCGATACTTTCAATGTTTGTAGGCAACATCCTCGCCTTAAGACAGAAGAATATAAAGAGACTCCTGGGATATTCATCCATAGCGAATATGGGATACTCGTCATAATATTACTGACTGGCAGCAACAGGGGAATCCAGGCATCAGTTTTTTACCTTATTTCATACTTTTTTACGACTCTCGGGGCTTTTGGTGTGATAGCGCTTCTATCGACAAATGAACATGAAGCCGAGAAAATTGACGATTTCAGGGGACTCTTCTGGAAGAGGCCATGGATCGCGATCGTTTTTACAATATCATTATTGTCTCTCGCCGGTATTCCTGTAACTGCCGGGTTCATCGCAAAATTTTATGTTATCCTGGAGGGAATGAAGGCAGGTCTCATGGTTTTGATTATTTCGTTGATAATCAACAGTGTTATAAGGCTATATTCTATCTGAGAATTATTACCACACTCTTTTCTCCGGCAGGTGACAGCAAACTGCCTGAACTCACTATGATCGGGAATATTTCACTGGCCATTATCGCTGTCAGCATTTTATTGCTGGGGATTTATCCGGGCTGGCTTATTGACATTATAGTGAAGTTTGTTTCACTGTAGTGACAGGAGCTAAATGATACTATGGCAACTACAGCAAAGAGGACTTGTTCCTAAGTGATAATCTGAAGAATTTAAGAAATTTCTGTTTATGAGGTTATTGTGACCTCAGGCGCCAGCCTAATTTCTTATCACATCTTTTTAACCGTAGAGATCCCTCACTCATCCGCCAGATGGCGGATTCGTTCGGGATGACAGGTCTTTGGTGTATATCGGGGGAAGGAAGCAGCAGCGATTCAATGATCATTTTATAAGAAAATCAATATTCAGGTGAATCGCTGCTGCTTCCTTCCCTTCCTCCTGATTAGATTAATTGTCATCCCGAATTCTTCCACAAAAAACAACCTTTTACAATTTCAGAAACCGTTTTTGTGGAAGAATGAGGGATATCGCGGAACTAAACTAATTTTCGAAAATATTACTGTCAGTGAAGATGTGTAATAATGATAGCAAGGGGGAAGGAGTGGTTTTACTTTGCACCCAATGGTAGAAATGAAAGGGGGTAGAATTGCTCGTATGTGAATAATAAATATGAACTATTACAGGACGCTAGTGTTAATAATATAACAGTAATAATTTTTTTCATGATAAATATTCCTAAAACAGATAAAAAAAGAATCGTAATAGTTGGATGCGGGTTTGGCGGTCTTACACTGGCAAAAAAGCTCAGGAACTCAGGTTACCAGGTAGTTATTCTTGACAAGCATAATTATCACCAGTTCCCTCCGCTGTTTACCAGGTAGCTTCGGCAGGACTGGAGGAAAGCTCAATTCTATTCCTCTCCGCAGGATATTTCAGCATTACAAGGATTTTCATCTGAGGAAAGTGGAGGTGATATCTGTGGATACCATCAAAATACAATTAAAACATCATCAGGAGAGATTGGATTCGATTATCTTGTACTTGCCCATGGAGCGACAAATGCATATTTTGGTTCGCCAGCGATGCAAAAATATTCCCGCGGTATGAAGACAATTGCGGAAGTGCTTGATCTGAGGAATTCCCTACTTATGAATTTTGAGAATTCCCTTACAGCTCAGAACGATAAAGAGCGTGAAATGCTTATGACAAGAGCATAATTATTGGTGGAGGTCGATCGGGAGTTGAGATAGCCGGCGCGCTTGCGGAGATGAATAAGTATGTCTTTCAAAAGATTATCCGGAGTTTAAGGAGATCAGGGCAAAAATCTACCTGGTCGAAGCTGTAGACGAGTCCTTAAGTGCAATGTCCGCCAGATCGTCTGAGAAAGCCAGAAGCTTCCTTGAGAAAATGGGTGTTCACGTGCTTACAAACACCAAAGCAAAGGGCTGTGATGAGAAAACTGTATTCCTGATTCAGGGGAAACCATAAATACAGGTATGATCATCTGGACTGCAGGCATAGCCGGGAACATTACCCGGGCCTTAATGTTGATTGTTTTTCGAGAAGCGGCCGGATAAGTGTGGACAAGGTTTAACAGAGTTACCGGTTATTCAAATATTTTTGCAATCGGTGACATCTCTTTGCAGACAGAGGAAAAGTACCCTAAAGGACATCCCCAGGTCGCACAGGTGGCTATTCAGCAGGCACAGCTTCTGGCAGTTAATCTTGTCAGAATGAATGACAATAAACCATTAAAAGAGTTTAAATACAAAGACCTGGGCACAATGGCAACAGTGGGAAGACATCTTGCAGTGGTTGAACTCCCGTCGTTCCGTTTTCAGGGTATCTTTGCATGGTTCATCTGGATGTTCGTTCATCTTATGAGCATAATAGGCGTAAAAAATAAGCTTCTCATCTTCATGAACTGGGCCTTTAAATATTTTACATACGACCAGTCGACCAGATTAATACTCAGGCCTAAGGGTTGTGCGGATGTATCAACAAACAGTTACTCAGATTCTGAATAAAGGCTCATGAACAGATGATATTGACGGATAGTCTAACTTTCAGCTGACTTTTTTATTCTGTGATTTAAGCATTTTAATATATGTCAGCAGTACAGCATAAAGAAGAGGCAGTACCCCGCAGACAATAAACAGCATATCAGCCGGCAATCTTAGCCATGCAAGGTTAACAATATGTTGCTGACCAGAAAACTCCATGCTTCTTGCATGCCAGTATCCATTCTTAATTACATCGAGTAATTGAAGCACCCCGCTCGGGAAAAGCTGGAGGATGACCATGCCGGCAAGGCCGATATTAAGTCCCCAGAATGAAATCTTTACATATTTTTCGATTTTCTTCCAGTGATCAGCTGACGATATCTGACGTACAGCAAAAACCAGGAAAGCAAGCCCAAGCATTCCGAATACTCCCATCAGAGCTGCATGTCCATGGTTGGGAGTGAGATTGGTACCGGTTTCGTAATAGCTGACAACAGGAAGATTGATCAGAAAGCCAAATATTCCGGCGCCGACAAAATTCCATATCCCAACAGCAATTAAGAAGTAAAATGTCCATTTATGAGGAAAATCGATTTTGTCGCCTTTTTCGTCTGTTTTTGAGCGCATTAACCTGGCGAAGTCAGATGCTTCGAGCGTAAGCAGGATCAGCGGAACAACTTCCATTGCGGAAAAGGAGGCAGAAATAGCCATCGATACTGAGGTCTGGCCGTTCCAGTACCAGTGATGGCCGGTTCCAAGAATTCCTGCACCGAGAAATAAAACTGCATCGAGGTAAATAATCCGGGTCGCTGTTTGTTTTGCCACCAGTCCGAGCTTATAAAACATGATTGCTACCATAACTGTCGCAAAGACCTCAAAAAAGCCCTCTACCCAGAGATGAATAATCCAGAACCGCCACGTATCAACAGTTGAATAATTTGTAGAAGAACCAAAGAAAAATGCAGGAAGATAAAAGAATGGGATTGCAAATGCTGCAAGAAGGAAAAGAGTTTTCAGTTCCCTTTCCGCAGGTTCTGCCTTGGATGGTTTCACTGATCTGTACAGAAGGAAAGCCCATATTATAAGACCAACAGCCATCAGGACCTGCCAGCCACGCCCTATTTCAAGATATTCCCAGCCCTGATTGCCAAGCCAGAACCACGCTTTCTTCAGAAGATCCTTTACACCCAGATATTCGCCCAACAAGCTGCCGAATACAAGTAAGCCAAGAGCTATGAAAAGGAAATTTATGATCGCTATCTGTCCTTTAGGTTTCCGTTTTGACAATATTGCAGATATGAAAATACCTCCTCCGATGTATGCAGTTGCTATCCATAGAATTGCAGTCTGAAGGTGCCATGAACGGAGAATATTGGAGGGGAGAAGAGATGAAAGGTCAAAGCCGAAAAACCCTTTTGTATCAGCAAAGTAATGCGCCATTAAACCTCCTGCTAAAGTCTGAAGCAAAAGAATAAAGATAGCCACAAGAAAGAATTTTATTGAGGATCGCTCTATTGCTGTGGGGTTCCGGGTATTAGCTGCGGAGGCACCAGATCTTTGCCTTCACGCCACCCAAGGTAGTTGAACCTTCCAAAGAAAAAGAGTATCACGGCAATGCCGCCCAGAAGGGTAATCAGACTCAGTGCACTCCACAAGATAGCTGCGCTTGAGGGGCCGTTTCCAATCAGCGGCTCATAAGGAAAGTTATTGGTATACGAATAGTTTTTCCCGGGTGCGTTTGCAGCAGACGCCCAGGCTGCCCATGCAAAAAATGTGGTCAACTGCCTTATCTCTTCATTGTCGGTAAGCAAAGTAGTTGGTAATCCGCGGTTTAATGACGGCTTTTGAAAATAATCCTTCCAGTATGATATCTGCCCGTTGAATGATTTCTTTTCAGGATCTGTGAATAAGAGATTATGATTCTCATAACTATACCGGTTTTTGGCCAGGAAATCACGGGTCAGACCCACAAGTGATTCTTTCTGCTCGGGGGTTATGTCAGAAAGCGAACTCTTGAACTTTTCTTCAGCAATAAAACCTGATACTTCAATAGCAACATTATGCAGATACTGGCCGGAAAAATCAGGGCCCATATAGGCACCATGGCCCCATATGCTTCCATTGTCCATGAGCGCCTTTTTCAGAAAGACCTGCTGGCCGTTCTCAATATCGGTACCTGTAAAAATGACCGTTCCTGATTCATCAGTAATCTTTTCCGGGATAGGAGGTTTTGAGTTCCTGTAATAAGAACCGGTTGTCACCCAGATAAGTACTGCAAATTCAAGGAGAAGAATAATGATTATGCCTCTCCTCCACCAGCGAGACAAATTCTGATTTTTTGAGGTTTCATTCTGATTCTGCATAGGACATATGTTTAGATAAATAGTAATCCTTCATGGATGATAAGGAATCCATTCACTACAGCCACAACCAGCCTTCAATATGTCTCTACAAGTTACAAGATTATTTTCTTTCCGCAAATAGGAAAACTCAGAATCAGTATTTTCTGCTGCGGGAAATTTGCCCCGTACCTTTCATATATTATTCTATTCCTGAATAAAGTTTCATGAACTGAACTCTTTCAATCGCAGCAGGGTTCTCGAGATTTGTTTTGCTAAGGTTACCTCTGAATGAATCGATGCTGTCAAATTTATGCTTCTTCATCCACGCTGAGGTTCCCTTAAGTATCTCAGGAATTACATCGAATCCCTCTTTGTATAGAGCTGATGCTATCTGTACAGTGTTTGCTCCGGCAAGCAGCTGCTTGATAAAAGCCTTATGATCATGCACCCCGGTGGATGCTGAAAGATCACAATCGACATGCCCTGATAATATAGACATCCATCGAAGTGTGTGAGTAAACTCCTCATGAGTGCTATAGATTGGGCCGTGGCTCAGTTCTAGTTTATCTATATCTATGTCAGTATTATATGGTCTGTTGAATAAAACAAGTCCTTTAATTCCGCTCTGTGAAAGCTTTTTGACTGATTGGGCAAGCGATGAGAAATAAAAGCCTATTTTCACTGCTATCGGGAGGTTTACATAATTTCTTACTTCCCTTATTATGTCATAGTAAATTTTCTCATTATCCTCTGTGCTTCTTCGCCAGTCAGACGGAAGAATATAAATATTAAGCTCAAGGGCATCGACCCCTGTCTCTTCAATTTTCTTTGCAAAAGCATGCCAGTCCTGATTTGATACACAGTTTATACTTGCGATGACAGGTATATCGACTGATTCCTTTGCTTCGTTCAGGAAATAAAGATATTTTCCAAGAGTATTGCGTTTGGCAAAATCGTAGATATACGAGTAAGCTTCCTCATAATCATAGATCCTTTTGCTGAATATTGTGTTGGGAGCACGGCTGAACGTACTGACACCTTCGGTGTTGTCTTTGATAACTTTTTCGGCTTCAACATGTATTTGTTCCTCGAATAGAGATTTGATGACAATGGCACCGACACCCTTTTTTGCCAGTTCCTTAATATTTGAAACTGAGTTTGTAAGTCCGCAGCTGCCTGCAATAAGCGGATTCCTGAGTTTTAAACCTAGATAGGTTGTTTGCAAATTTTCCATATCAGAATGTATGAATTCTTCAATCTTAATTTTTAATAACCAAAGGTAGCGAATCGTAATGAAAAAGAAGAAATCCATACCGCAAAGGCCGCAAAGATTAAGCAAAGTTCGCAAAGAATTTTTCCTGTCATTCCAAACTCACCAGTAACAAAATAAGATTACAACAAAGAACTAATTAAAAAGATAATAAGAAGTATAAATATTTCATTAATCCGAGTACAGAATTATAACTCTTTGCGATCTTTGTTTTGTTTTACACAAAGGAAAACAAAGGTTTAAGAGGACTTCTAACAATGAACATCATGAAAAAATCTGCCATTTTATTACTGGGGATAATTTTCGGTTTGCAACTTGCACAATCACAGCCACGAACAGTTATTAACCTGAACGGCACCTGGGAATTCGATCAGACAACGGCTGCTTTTCCGCCTGAAAAATTTACCAGGACAATTCCGGTTCCGGGGCTGATTCACCTTGCAGAACCAAAAATAATTGAATATGATAAGTTTTTTAAACGTCCCGATAAACCTGAGGCAAAAGAACAATTCAATCTGTATAACCTCGATTATACACCCCGTTACAGCTGGTACCGGAAGAAAATATTTGTTCCGAAAGAGCTTGAAAACAAACAGGGAGTCATTACAATAAAGAAAAGCCAGTATGTGACACAGGTTTATATAAATGGCATCGATCTGGGCACCTCGATGGCATGTTACACTCCGGTTGAATTTCCCCTCAACAGAGGAATTAAATTCGGCGCGGATAATGAAATCCTTATTAAGGTAGGTGAGAGAATCTGGTTACCTGCTGAGGCGGCCGGCGGTACAGATAAAGAGAAGGAACATTATTTACCCGGTATCTGGGATGATATATATATGTCATTCACAGGTGATATAAGAATTAACAGGTTGCTTGTTCTGCCTTCTGTTGCAGCAAGAAAAATTACTGTAAAGACCCAGGTCCGGAGCCTGATTCCAGCTCAGATCTATTACGGAGATCCAATGCAGGATTCGGTTGATCTTGAGGTCACTATTCAGGAAAAGATCTCAGGCAAATCAGTGGCTTCTTCACAAGGCAGATTCTCTGCAAAACGGGACAATCTGAGTGAAATGACACTTGAAATTCCTTTATCGGATTTTATATCATGGACGCCTGAAAAGCCATTTCTTTATATTGCGTCCGCAAAACTCTCAACTGCAAAAGGCATTTCTGATGAAATAAGCCGTCAGTTTGGAATGAGGGATTTTACTACAAAGGGGAAGTTCTTCTACCTGAACGGCGAAAAGTATTTTCTGAGAGGTACAAATATCACCCTGCAAAGGTTTTTTGAAGATCCCGACTGCGGGAATCTTGTCTGGGACAGGGAATGGGTGAAAAAGCTACTGATAAGCTATCCAAAACAACTCAACTGGAATGCAATGCGCATATGTGTTGGCATTGTGCCGGATTTCTGGTATGATATTGCAGATGAATATGGAATGTTGTTTCAGAATGAATGGCTGTACTGGCAGAACCACGGATGGGATGATGAGATCACAAAGGAATACACCGACTGGGTTTGGAGCGATGGCAATCACCCAAGCATTGCAATCTGGGACGCAATAAATGAAAATACCGATATGTTCATCGGTAATACTCTTATTCCGGAATTGAAGAAGCTCGATCCTACCAGAATATGGGATGCCGGGTATATGAGGGAGGGAGTCATGAAATCGGATGAAATGGACGAACCTCATCCCTACCAGACCCGCATAGTCTATTCAGAACCGGGATCTCATAATTTCTCATACCCCCTCGGGAGTCTCTATTATAAACCGGAAATCCTTAAAGATGATCCGGGAGGCCGGTGTCCCGCAGCTTGCAAATGAGTACGGATGGATATGGCTATGGCGCAATGGTTTACCTAGTAAGCTTACAGTTGACACTTATGATTATTACCTTGGACCTGAATCCACACCAGCACAAAACCGTGAATTTCAGGCCTACCTTCTTCAGCTTGAAACAGAATGGCTTCGGAGTGAACCTAGTCTGGCAGGAGTTCTTGCCTTCTGTTATCTCGCGAATAACTATGGCTATACCGGCGATTGGTTCACAGGTAATATAAAAGATCTGACCCCGGCGCCTGCATTAAAATGGTTTGCTGACTGCTTTGCTCCTTCAGCTGTTTTTATAAATCTGACCGATGAACGATATGTCAAGCAGTCTGTCGCTCATAAACCCGGCGAAAAACTATCATTAAAACTGGCAAAAATCAACGATTTATCCCGGGAAGTCACAGGCAATCTGACCATTGCCATCCTTGACAGCAGAGGGAGAACTATTTCAAAAAAATCCTTAGCTGTCATACTCTCTGCTTTTGACCGTTCATCCGTTTCCGAAGAAATTTCACTGCCAAAAAAAGATGGCGGTTATTTACTA
>CAWFJG010000009.1:0-274427 GCA_963816065.1 uncultured Alphaproteobacteria bacterium
GCTTGTGCCATCGCGCTCGATGTCGTCAGCGCCGTCGTCGACGCCAGGAGTGTCAGCGCCGCGCCAAGCGAATAGAGAGTCCGTTCAAAACTCATCGTTTCCTCCTTGGCCAGATGGTTCTTCTGACCTCACTGTGCGCCCGAAACTTTTCGTGACGCAATTCTTCGAGTTCCTGCTTCCTCCTCAGTGGCTGGCCAGCCCGCCGGGGGCCGACGCCAGTGATCTTGCCGGCGGCGTCGAAACCGAACAGGAGGCTCGTGGCGACACGGCTCCGGCGGCGAGATCGCCGCCGATGCGCGTTGGAACGCTACACCACCTCATTGACCGCTCCTCCATTGCGCCTGACTGCACGCAAAGCGACCCTACGCCCTGCATGGCGCCTGCGACGCCTCTAGCATTGCTGCAATTTTCGCGGCGCCCAATTTTGGGTAATTGAAGTATTACCGGATGCGAAAATTTGTCGTGCAAGCCGGATGCGTCAATTTTTCGTCCGAAGGGGGAGTTCGTTATGGATCGCGAGGAGGGCATGGGCGTGCTCAGCCGGGACGGCTGGCTTGGCGCCACGCCCGTCGATTTCCGCGAAGCCATCTTATCGAGGGGTCGCTGGGAGCGTCTGGATGCGGGCGCCCCTATCCAGGCCGGCGGCGAAGAGGAAGGCGAGCTCATTGGGCTCGCGGCGGGAAATCATTGAAACCCGAACAATTCTCGGGCCTGCCGATACCCCGATCATGCACTTTGTCCATCCGGTTTTCTGGATCGGCTACCTTCCGATTCTCTCCGGCCGGCCGCGGCGGCTCGCCGCCAGCGCCAGGACCCCGGTCTGGATCGCACGCGTCTCTCGGGACCAGGTGACAGCTCTGTTGGCCAAACGGCCGGAATGGCTGCGGCACTTCATGCAACTGGCGATCGTCTATGGCGACGTCGCCAGCAATGTCGCGGCCGACCTCCTGATCCGGGATAGCGAGCGGCGCTGCGCCGCCGTGCTTCTGAGATTGAGCGGACATCGTTTTGCGGGCCCCGGCGACGGTGCTGCGGTCGAGGTTCCCATGACCCAAAGCGAACTCGCCGGGGCCGCCAATCTCTCGCGCAACTCGGTGGGCACGATCGTGCAGAAGCTCAAGGCGCGCGGTCTGATCGACCTCGGCTACCGCGGAGTGACGATCCGGGCGCCCGCGGCGCTCCGCGCCTTTATCGAGGAGGGGTGAGGAGGAAGATCAGCGATCTGCGTTGCGCCCCGGGGAACTCGTTGGTCACTTATCCTTCACCCGCAATTGGAATGGCGCTCATGCGGTCTCTTCCCGTGCCGAGACGGTTGTGGAAGGGCAGCAAGAGGACGATGGCGGCAAACTCGGCGCCGCGACCTCAAGGCCTCGCCAGTCAAGGTGCACAGCTTCAGCCCCAAGTCTCTCGACAACTTCCCGGCCCTGAGCGCCACCCTGGTCTCTGACGCCGACGTTTGTTTGGCGGCGCTCTGCCGGCGCCGCGGCATTCGTCGACTACGGCCTCATGTCGCTTCAGGCGAGCAGGACGGCGCCCGCGCCGGCTCGGGCGCACCCCAGCCCTTGAAAAGGCGCAATTGCCTGCGTATAGACGTCTTTCGAAATTCGGACGGATCCTCTTTGCCCTGCGCCGCCAAGGCGGTTCAGCGCGATGCTCTTCCCCCAAAAATCGAACCCTGACGAGGATCTCGCGTCGCGAGGTCCCGTCGTCACACGCGCATCCAAGAGGGGCGTCATCATGGCTACAGGCACAGTCAAGTGGTACAATTCCGAAAAAGGCTACGGCTTCATCCAGCCGGATGACGGCGGCAAGGACGCCTTCGTCCACGTCAGCGCCGTCGAGCGGGCCGGCATGAACGGCCTGCGCGAGGGCCAGAAGATCAGCTTCGAGATCACCAAGGACCAGCGCACCGGCAAGGCGTCCGCCGACAAGCTTCAGGCCGTCTGAACGGAGCCGTCGATCGCGTGGACCAGCGTCCGCGGATCGGCGTCGCCAGTCCAACGAGGGTCAGGCTCAAGCCTGGCCCTCTACCAACACCTTCATCATTGGGGCGAACGCTCATGACTCGCCACAAATTCGCAGTCGGGCAAATCGTCGACTTCGATTCGAAACTCATGCCGACGCCGAGACCCAGCGGTCCGTTCGAAGTGACGCGCGTCCTGCCGGCGGACGACATCCATTCCCAGACCTACCGGATCAAGAGCAAGAGCGAGCCGTTCGAGCGAAACGCCAAGGAATACGAAATCGTCGCCGTCGGTTCGCCGGCAGCCTCGAAGGAGGCGAACCGCGGGCAATGGCTGGGCGCGGACGCCATGCGGGGGCCGAAGCCGTCCCGGCCGGTTCGACCGCGCTGATCCCCTCGAGGGGGACGAGGGCGCCCGTCGGCGTCGCGGCCGGAAGGCCGAGCGGAACCGCCGGCGCCGCGCACGATTTTTCGTCGAAACGTGAGCGGGAGAGAGCCGATCGCCGCCCAAGTCCTTGATTTTGCAGGGCTATGGTCGCCGGCATGGTCAACGCAATGCGGCGGAATTGCGGCGAACAGGCCGCCGCAACCCTCGCCGAATCCGAATCTGGCGCCTATCGCTTTGATATCGTTGGCCCCGCCTACGGAACGAGCGTCCGCCTCGGCCAGGTGACCAGCGCCAGCCCGGCCAGCACCAGCGCGATCGCGACCGAGAAGGCCGGCGTGATCCGGTCGCCGAACACGAGCCAGCCGGCGAACACGCCGACCAGCGGAGACACGAAGGTGAAGGCGGAGAGCTGTGGCGCGGCGTAGCGCTTGAGCACCCAGAACCACAGCGAATAGCTGACCCCCACGACCGCGACGCCCTGCCACAGGAGCAGCGCGATCGTCGTCAAGGCGACGTGGCTTGGAGCCGGCTCGCCCAGGGCGTAGGCGACCTCGGGCGCAAGCAGCGCCGCGACCGCGATCTGGTAAAACAGCACCTTGAGCGGGTCGGCGCGCCTGAGAGGCGTCGCCTTGATCAAAAGGGTGGTCGCGGCCCACAGGGCCGCCGCCAGCAACGCGAGGGCGTCGCCGGCAGGTCCGCCGCCGGGCGTGCGGCCGAGCATGGCGAGGGCGACCCCGACGAAGGCCAGCCCCAGCCCCGCCCATTGCAGGGGCCGCAAGCGCTCGTCCTTCAACAGAAACACGGCGCCAAGGGCGACGAAGAACGGCGCAGCATAGATGAACACGGTCGCCCGCGACGCCGTCGTCCAGCGCAGCAATTCGTAGAGCGCGAGGAATTCCGCGGTGAACAGCAGGCCGGCGAGGAGACCCGCCGCGAGCGTGCCGTCGTGCGCGAAGATCCGCCTCTTTGCGGCGAACGCGTAGGCGATGACGCAGACGACGCCGATCGCCGACCGGATCCCCGTCTGAGCGACCGGGCCAACGTCGACGAGCGTGCTCTTCACCACGACCTGGTTGAAGCCCCAGACGACGCAGAGGACAGATGTCAGCGAGGCGGCGAAGACGTCGAGGGATTTAGTGGTCATCGGGGCTGCGCCGATGATCACGCAGGCAAGCAGAAGGCGCGCCCACGCGCCGTGACGATCAGCGTCTCTCTCCTATCAAGCTGTGGACGGCTGGGCAAGCGCTGCGACGTCCGCGAGGAAAAGGCCCGACCTATTGAGGACCGGGCCTTGCTCCAGCGAAAACGCGCCGACACGCTGAACTCCGCGAACGCGAGCCGACAGTCGAACGCTTGGCTTGGCCCGCTATTCGGCCGCGACAAGCCTCGGAAGCGCGTCGGCAAGGGAATACGACCGGCTGGCGGGCTCTAGCCAAGCTCGCGTGAATGGGCTGTTGTGCGCGACGAGAACCGACACAACGCCTTCCAGCCCCGCCCACAATTGCGGATCGAGCACGAGTTCGCCATTCGTCCAGCGCCAACGCTGACCGACTTGCGCCTCGACCGGATAGACGCCCGCAGAAAGCCGCCCGTCATCGATCGCGATACGGCGCGGTTCTCCCGCACGGCCGCTGAACGAGAGGCCGGTGAGCATCACGCCCAGCGTTCGGCTGTCGCCAAAGCCAAACCCTGTCGGCAATATTGTGTTGGAGACGAGCCGGACGTTCCGGGCGCCGGATGGGAACAGGAATACGGCCGCCCCGTCCCGGTCGAGCGGACGGTGGGCCTTTCCGTCCACCAACAGCCTTAGGTCAGGATCGCACGAGCGGACCCAGCCGAGTTCCTCGGCCCGGGCTGCAAGACGTCTACTGACGAAGTCGACGACCGGACCGTGCGTAACGACCGGCCGGCAGAAATCGGCATGCGTCGCATTTCGCCCGTCCACGATCGCTGCAAACAGGCCGTGTGTCTCCTCGAAGGCGCCGCGATTGCCCATCGCCAGATAGCTCTCCGCCGGCAGATTGTTGGCGAGGAGAACGTCGTGGCTGTCGAGTTCGACGTGCCAGTAGCTTACTCTGTCCGTTTCGACCTGCGCGATCGTTCCGCCGTTAATCAGACAGCCGACAGGAACGAACACTTCGCCCACGACGTCCACGCAGATCGAATGGCCGGCCGAGAGGTAGAGGTCCTGCGACGGCCGGTTCGGGCCGAGCGCGTCGGCGACGATTCGAATCGGCAGGGCGGACCTCTGTCCGGGAATTAGGCGGAAGTCGATGTCCTTGTGGCCGATCCACTTGACCGGCCGCGCGTCGCCCGAGGCCGTGAGGACAAGATCCCCGACCGTGAGAGTTTCGACCGCAACGTCGCCCGCAGGCGTGCAAATCAACGTCCCTGCTGCAAAGCAGATCGGAGTGGAGGTAAGCACGTTCGGGTTGACAGTCAGCGAAAAGTTGCCGACAGGCGTGTTCAACGTCGCCGAAGTGAAGGCGGAGGGCTGCTGGCCCGTATAGGTGACGCCCACATTGATGTTGGAAGGTATCGGCGGATAGGTCGCCACGATGGTGTAACTGCCCGCACCATTCGGGGTGAGCGTAAAATTAGTCACTGTCACGGCGCCGAAGGGGGGCGGCAGGGTGACGTTCAGTGATCCGGCGACAGTGGAATTCGTATAATCAACCGCGATAGTTCCGGTTACCGGCTCGCCTTGGATTGCAACGTTCGTAAAGTCGATATCGACAATATTGTCGGCCATGGATTCCCCCTGGGCGGTCGGTCTTCACCAAGGTGTCACAACGTCAACCCTGCGTCAAGCTGCCGCAGATGCAGCGCAAATGCTAATCCGCTTGGCCATAGGCTTAACTTTGCGACAGGTCGGGCGTCCATCGAAAGTCCGGACGATACGGACGACCCACAGGCCGACCTGGGACAGGCTCGAACAGCTGCTCGTGCTGAGGAGGGCGGTCTCCACCATCCCCAGCGATGCGAGATGCGCTCGATCGCCTCGCGACCGTCGACCTCAGTCAACGGCGCTTCGGCCTATTCGGCTGCAACAAGTCTTGGAAGCTCGTCGGCGGCAGACTGTCGTAACGACGACGGCTCCAGCCACGCCCTGGTGAAGGGGCTGTTATGCTCCACGACGACCGACACGCGGCCCTTCAGACCCGCCCACAATCGCGGGTCGAGCACGAGTTCGCCATTCGTCCACCGCCAGCGACGGCCGTCCTTCGCCTCGATCGGGTAGACGCCGGAGCAAAGCCGTTCGTCGTCGAGCGCGACCCTGCGCGGTTCGCCAGTGCGGTCGCTGAACGCCAGTCCCGTCAGCATCACGCCAAGCGTGCGGGGGTCGCCAAAGCCAGGCGCCGTTGGCGGCAACGTGTTGGAGACGAGCCGGACGTCCCGTGCGCGAGACGGGAACGCAAATCGGGACCCAACGTGCCCATCGACCGGACGATACACCTTTCCGTCAACCATGAGCCTTAGGTCGGGATCGCACGAACGCGCCCAGCCGATCTCCTCGGCCCGGTTTGAGAGGCAACTCCTGACGAAGTCCAACGTCGGCCCGTGAGTCACAACAGGACGACAGAAGTCAGCGTTCGTCATGTCGCGTCCGTCAAACTTCGCGGGAAGAAGGCCGCGCATCTCCTCAAAGGCTCCGCGATTGCCCATCGCCAGGTAGCTCTCTGACGGCAGATTGTTGGCCAGGAGAACGTCGTGGCTGTCGAGTTCCACGTGCCAGTAGCTGATCGTGTCAGTCGCGACCTGTGCGATCGTGCCGCCATTGATCAGACAGCCCACGGGAATCAACACTTCGCCCACGACATCCACGCAGATCGAATGGCCGGCCGAGAGATAGAGGTCTCGCGAAGGCCGGTTCGGGCCGAGGGCGTCCGCGACGATACGAACCGGCTGCGCCGATTTCTGTTCGGGGATCAGGCGGAAGTCGATGTTCTTGTGGCCGATCCACTTGATTGGCCGCACGTCGCCCGAGGCGGTGAGGACGAGGTCTCCGGCCTTGAGGGTCTCGACGGCAACGTCGCCGGCGGGCGTGCGGATTAGCGTCCCGGCAGCGAAGCAGACGGGAGTGGAGGTGAGGACGTTCGGGCTGATCGTAAATTCAAAAGTATTGCCCACAGCGTGTCCTGTCGCCAAATCAAGGCCGGACGGCTGCTGACCGGTATAAGTCAGCGTCAAGCTTGCGCTTCCGGGCGGCAGCGCTGACGACGTTCCAACGATGGTGAAGGGCCCACCCCCGCTAAGCGTGAACTGATCCAACGTCACATTGCCGAAAGGAAAGTTACCCGTCAGCGACCCGGTGGCAGTACCCGCGGTATAGTCCACAGCAAGGGTTCCGGTCACCTGCCCGCTGGCCCCGAGAAGGCCGAGCGACACATTCGTGAAGGCAATATCGACGACGTTATCAGTCATGGAAACCCCCGTTGGCCAAACTCCTAAAAGGAAGGTCTCACGGGTTCAACGAGCCGTCAAGGGAGGTCTCGCAGAACTCCCGTGAACCAAAGAAACAAAGCTTTCCGATTGGCGCCGTTAATCAGGGCTCGATCAACGATTGACCTTCACCCCTGAATGGATGCCTCAATTCAAGCAGTTTGTCCTGTGTTCGATCAGCATGCGCCTCCTCGTCCCGGCCTCGGAAGTTTGGCGCGGCCGCCGACACCGGCCATCGCCGTATCGGGCGTCTATCAGAATCAAACGGCGGCGGGCCTTTCATGGGACCCGCCGCCCTGTCGGCCGAATCGGGGATGAAACCTGTCTCGCGGCGATCCCCGGCGGCCATTGAGTGTCCAGCCCGACGCTGGACCGCCCTGCCGTCAGAGGCCGGCGAGATAGTTCGTCGGATCGACCGGCGTCGATCCCTTGCGCAGTTCGAAGTGAAGCTGCGGCGAATTCACGTTGCCGGTGTCGCCCGACTTGGCGATCACCTGGCCGCGCTTGACCTGCTCGCCGCGCTTGACATCGAGTTCCGCGTTGTTGGCGTAAGCGGTGACATAGCCGTTGGGGTGCTTGATCAGCACGAGATTGCCGTAGCCCTTGAGCCCATCGCCCGAATACACCACAACCCCGCTCTCGGCCGCCCTCACCGAGGTTCCGGAAGGAACCGAGATGTCGATGCCATCGTTACCGCCGGCCTTGAACCCTTGGATGATGCGGCCGCGGGCAGGCCAGCGGAACTCCGGATTGGACCCCGAGGCGTCGGCTTCCGCAGAGGTGACCGGCGCCTTGGCCGACGCCGCTTTCGGATCGACGTTGCCGGTCGGCGTGTCGTCAACTCCCGGCTTCTTGGCGCCCGACACCTTGGGAACCTCGGCTTTGGCGGTCTCGGTCTTGCTGTCGGACTTCCGGGCCTTGCTGTCGGACCCAGCGACGTCCGAGGTCTTTGTCTCGGCCTTGCCGGCCTCGCTCTTGGCGACCTTGTCGGGCTGCGTCTTGGTTGCAACCTCGTGCTTGGCCTTTTGCTCGTCCGTCTTCGCCTTTTCCTCGGCCTTTGCCTTCTCGGTGGCCTTGTCCCCCGGCTTGCGAGCCTTCTCGCGCGTATCGTTCGCCGCGACGTCCTCTGCATGCTTCTTCGTCTTCGCCGCGGCGTCGGTCGGCTCCTTTGAGGAGGCGACGGCGTTGTACACCGGGACGACCATGCGCATGCCGCCCTTGACGTCGGCCGGGCTCGACAGACCGTTCGCGCTGAGCAGCGCGGACGCCGGCACTCCGTAGCGACGCGAGAGCGAGTCGAGCGTCTCACCGCTCGCGACCACGACCGGCGTGCCGCCGGCCGCGCTCCAGCCGACAGTCGACCCGCGAGAGGGCGCCGTGGAGGCGACCGGGGTGGCGGAGACGGCTGGCGTCGATGCCGGCAGCGGCGCGCTCGCTACGCTGGTCGGCGGCGCGAGCGGCTGCCGAGGCCACGTGGCCCGACGGCGCAGCGGTTGCGGGCGTCGCCTGGGCGGTCGGTGAGGAAAAAGGATTGGAGAACGGACTGCCGCTTGAATCGAACCGAGCGACATCCTGGGAGCAGCCCGCGAGCCAGATTAAGGCCAGGCCAGTCAGCGCCAGACGCGGAAAGGAACGTCCTTGGAGAAACGCAACGCGATCACTCATGTTCTTTGATCCGTGAATTACGCGACTGGAACGCCAGCAATGTGAAACAGACGGGTTAAGACAAGGTTTAAGATGAATCATTGGTGAGGATCTGCGGCAAGTTTGTGATTTCAAATGGTGAGCCGCCAAGCGCCCGTCGCCTCTGCGGCCGTCAAAGGGCCCGCGAAAGACCGCGCTCCAGCGGTCTCAGGCCCCGCGAGCGGCCGAAGTCGGCCATATGGACCGGTCCTTCGGCGTCGAGGGTCAGCCGAACGATTCGCTGCTCGGCGCGTCCCGACCCGGCGAACGCCGCGATCATCGCGCCGTCCCGCCCCACGAGATCGAGAAACGCTCGCGCCGGCGGCGCGACGATCCCATGCGCGATCACCTTGTCGAACGTGCGCCCCCCGGCGTGCAATGCGAATCCGTCCGCCCACACGATCTCGACGTGCGTCAGACCGAACGTCCGGATTCGCGCGGCAGCCTCCACCGCCAGGGTCTGGTAGCGTTCGAGCGATACGACCTCCTTCGCGAACTGGGCCAGCAAAGCCGTGCAATAGCCCGTTCCGGTTCCGATCTCGCACACCGTATCGGTCGGTTTGACGTCCAGCGCGGCGATCATTGCGGCGACGATGGAGGGCGGCGGCGATGTCTGGCCGCAACCGATCGGCAGCGCAATGTCGCGTCCGGCAATGTCGGCGAAGCGCTGCTGCATGAACAGGGCCCGCGGAACGCGCTCCAGCGCACGCAAAAGCTCAATGTCCTTGATTCCCTTGGCGCGCATCGCCAATGTGAATTGCGCGCGCTCTTCCGCCTCCGACGCGCTCAAGCCCTCTCCCTATATCCCGTTCGGTCGCCGAATCGCGAACGCCGTCTCCAATCTTAGCCGGGATTCGTCGTCGGTGAGATCGAGCCGGAGCGGCGTCACCGAAATCTTCTGCTCGGCGAGGGCCGCGAGGTCGGTGCCGTCGTCGAACTGGATTTCGGCGCGCTGGAACATCAACCAGAAGTACGGGAAGCCGCGACCGTCCCGCCGCTGCTCCACCCGCATCAACTCCGCGTTGCGGCGGCCCTGACGGCTGAAGGCGATCCCCGTGACCTCGTCGGCGCCGCAAGGGGGAAAGTTGACGTTGACGAGGCCGCCTGGCGGAATTCCGGCGTCGAGGATCTTGCGGATCAAGGGAACCGCGTGTCTCTCGGACGAATCCCACTCGATGGATGGCCGCCCATGCACTCCAGCGTAGGCCTGCGACAGGGCGATCGACGGAATTCCGAGCATCGCTCCCTCCATCGCCCCCGCGATCGTTCCGGAATAGGTGACGTCCTCGGCGACGTTCTGGCCGCGATTGACCCCCGACAGCACCAGGTCCGGCCGCTTGTCGGCCATGATCATGCGCACGCCCATGATGACGCAGTCGGTCGGCGTGCCCTTCACTGCATAATGACGCGGGCTGATCTCGCGCAGGCGCAGCGGATCGCTGAGAGACAACGAATGGGCGACGCCGGACTGATCGCTTTCGGGCGCGACGACCACCACATCGTCGGAGAGTTCTGCCGCGATCGTCTCGAGCACGGCCAGGCCCGGCGCGTGGATGCCGTCGTCGTTGGTCAGTCAGGATTCGCATGCAGCCCGCCTTTCGCTTGGCCCTATACGCCCGCGCGGCCCGGGGGCCAAGGCGCTTGGGCGACCGGCGGATCTCACGCGACGGCGAGCCGCCGCCCGACCGCAGGCGGCTTGGCGGTTACGCTTGCGGAAGAAGGAGCGCGGCGAGGAGAGGGAGGCGGAGGCCGACGCGATCGCGATTGGGGCCGACGTCGTGGACCGCCTCCCCACGCTCGCGAAACCGGGCGGAGAGGAGAACCGGATCGCTCCGCAACCTCTTGAAAGGCCGCGATTCGGGAGCCGAAACGGCAGACGCCGCTCGTCGCCCGCCGCAATCGAAACGTATTCGGGATTGCGTTCAGATCGCCCGCGCCACCTCGTAGGCGTCCCAGATCGCGTACATGATGTTCTGCACGCGGCGGGCGTCGCCGAAGAGATAGGCTTCCGGGACCTTGTTGCGGACCTCGTCGTAGAGCCGCCGCTCGGAATCGTAGCCGACAGCCAGGATCGCCGAGTCCGCCTTGACCAGGGTCTCCGTGTCGCCGGTCCTGACGATGAAGCCGCCTTCGACGCGGCGCTCGACCGTGCTCGCCGTCATCACCCGGATCGTCCTGAACTCCATCAGCTCCTTCAGCATGGCCGTATTGGCGTGGCACAGCGGGCCGGCCTGGGCGAGGATCTTGGGCGCGATCTCGACGAGGGTCGTCGTCTTTCCCTTGTCGGTCAGCCATAGGGCGAGCTCGCAACCGACCAGCCCGGCGCCGATGATGATCGTCTCATCGTCGGCCGGCTTGACGCCGTTCAGCACCTCCTCGGCTGTGTAAACGTGGGGGGCGTTGGCGAGCGGCAGGATCTTGGGATTCGAGCCAGTCGCCACGATCAGGACGTCGGGCTTGGCGCGGGTGATCACGTCCTCCGTCACCTCGGTATTGAAGGTCAGCGGCACCTTGAGCTCGCGCAGTTCCCGCTCGTACCAGCGGATGAGGGCGTGATCGTCCTCCTTGAACTCGGGAACGCCGCCGGGGACGACGACGCCGCCGAGCCGGTCGGACTTCTCGTAGAGCGCGACGACATGCCCCCTGAGCGCCGCGACGCGCGCGGCCTCCATGCCGGCGATGCCGCCGCCGACCACCATGACGTGCTTGCGCTCGAGCGCTGGCGTCAGACCGTATTCGGCCTCGCGTCCGCAGGCCGGATTGACCGCGCACGACACTTGGCCGAAGGCGGCGAGGCGGCCCATGCAGCCCTCCTGGCACGACAGGCACGGCCGGATGCGGTCGGTCTTTCCCGCCCTGACCTTCTGCGGCAGGTACGGGTCGGCGAGCAGCGGCCGGGCGAGGCCGATCATGTCGGTCTTGCCGGACCGGATCGCCTCGGCCGCGCGGTCCGGATCGTCCATGCGTCCCGCGGTGATGACCGGAACCTCGACCGCGTTCTTCAGGATTGCGTTGAACGGCAGGTAGAGGCCCTTGGCCTGGTACATCGGCGGATGGCTCCAGTACCAGCTGTCGTAGGAGCCGACGTCGCCGTTGAACGCGTCGTAACCCGCGGCCTCGAGGATCTTGGCGGCCTCGACGCCTTCGGGCAGGTCGCGGCCCATCTCCCTGAACTCTTCGCCCGGCAGGCCGCCCTTCAGCCAGTCCTTGATGAAGCTCTTGATCGAATAGCGCAGCGACACCGGATAGTCCTTGCCGCAACGCGCCTTGATCGCCTGGACGATCTCGGTGGCGAAGCGCAGGCGATTTTCGAGGCTGCCGCCGTATTCGTCGGTGCGCTGGTTGAACATGGCGATGGCGAACTGATCGAGCAGGTAGCCCTCGTGAACGGCGTGGACCTCGATGCCGTCGAACCCGGCTTTCTGCGCGATTTCCGCCGAATCGGCGAACTTCCGAACGTAGGTCTTGACCTCGACATGGGTCAGCGCGCGGCAGGCGACGCCAGGGATCCAGCGGTGCGGAATCGGCGACGGCCCGACCGGCGTTCCCTCGACGAAGCCGGGCACGCTCACCCGCCCAAAGCCGGCGGAAAGCTGCAGGAACATGCGCGCGTCATAGGCATGCACGCGCTCGGTCATGACCTTGCCGGTCCTGACGAAGGCGCCAGGATTGAGGGTCGGGCACGGCATCGAGGGCAGCACGCATCTCTCGATCTCGTTCTCGACCATGGTGACGCCGGTCATGATCAGGCCGGCCCCGCCCTTCGCTCGCTCGACATAATAGTCGACGCCGCGCGGGTTGAACGTTCCGTCGGCGTCGCACAGGCCCCCGGGACCGATCGGCTCCATCACATAGCGGTTCTTGATCTCCAGCTTTCCGATCCTGGTCGCGGAAAAGAGGATTTCGTGTTGCCTGTTCATGATCGACGTCCATGGCCGAGCCGAACCGCCGGCTTTTCGAGACACGGCGGCCGCTCATGCGCGCTCGATGACGAAAGTCGCTTCCGGCTATCGCGGCTCGGCCTCGTGACAGGGGCCCCGCTGACAGCGGAGGCGCGGATAACATGCACGGTCGCGGACGGCCATGCGGCATAACGTCCGCGCGATTCATCTTGAGCGATACAAGAAATATTGCGACGAAGACTTTGGCTCGGGAGACCGAGCCGCCATTTGGACATCATCGTCACGCCGCGTCTCGCGAGAAAAGATGACTGCGGAGTCGACCTCGCAAGCTGCAACCTCATCAGACCTTCACGCGGAGGAGGATCATGCGGATCGGATATGCGCTGCCCCTCGTCACAGGAGCCGACGCCGCGCTCGAGCAGGCGGAGCGGCTCGCCGCCCTGGGCTACGACTATGTGGAGTTGCCGCTCGCGGGATTCGACTTGACCGGCCCCGAAGGAACTGCGGTCGCCAAGCGCTGCGTCGCCGCGACGCCGATCCCGACGGCGATCCTGCAATCGTTCATGCCCCGCTCGCTCCGCGTCACCGGCCCGGACGTCGACAAGGCGGTCGTCCAATCCTACCTCGGCCGCGCCGCCGAGGTGTGTCACGCGGCCGGCGCGCGGGTCGCGGTCTTCGGCGCCGCCTGGTCGCGCAACGTGCCGGACGGCTTTCGCCGCGAGATCGCCCGAGACCAGTTGATCGCGGCGTTCGGCTGGACGGCGGACGCCTTCAAGGGCAGCGGGACGATCGTCGGGATCGAGCCGCAGAACGCCAAGGAGGCGAACATCATCCGCTTCCTCGACGAGGCCGTCGGCTACGCGGAAGCGGTCAACCGGCCGGAAATCAAGGTGATGGTCGATTCCTATCACCTCGACGAGGAAGGAACGCCCCTGACCGAGATCGCGCGCTTCGGCCCATGGATCTGTCACGTCCAGACCGCCGACACCGACCGGACGCCCCCCGGCTCCGGCCGCTGCGACTACGCCGCCTTCGCCCGGCAGCTTCGGCGGATCGGCTATGACGAGACGCTGTCGGTCGAGGTGATGACGCCCCTGTCGCCCGAGCAGATGCGCGATTCCCTGAAAACCCTGCGGACGTTCTGGCCCGCGACCGGCCCCGCTTGAAGGCGAGGGGCGAGGCGCCCGCCGGCGCAACGGCCGCGACCCTCCCACGCCCGAGCGTCGTCGCGCTAAGGCGTCCGGACGACCTCGCACTCGACCCTGGGCTCGCGCCACTGCTTGCGCGCCGGGTCGGAGATCACGGCGAGGAAGCCCGGCGGTTCGAACCGCGCGCCGTAGAACGGGTTGGCGTAGGATCCGTCGGCGAGCGCAAAGCCGAAGCCGCCCGGGCTCAACTGCGGCGGCTTCGCGCGGACGAGGTTGTCCACCGGCCAGCCCTCGTTGCCGGGAATGGCGGTCCGCGCCGGCTGCAGCCCGGTGATCGCGACGCCGTTGGCCTCGCCGGTGACGCCAGCGATCGCGTAGTAGCCGTCGGCGTCGGGCGCATCGCCGGTCGTGAAGGCGCCCGAGGCGTCGAACCCCTCCCCCTTGCACGTCCATCGCCATTGCATCGAGGCCTCTGCCTCCCCGGCGATCATCGCGCCGGCAAGCGCGAGCGCAAGAGCGAGCTTCACGAGGAACCCCCCCTCTCGTCGGTGTCCGACGGCGAGACTAGGCGGAGGGAGCGGGGTCCGCAAGGAGGCGACGGACAGGAGGCGGACAGGAGGCGACGGGCGACTTGTGTTGGTCTCGATCGAACCTGTCGAATCAACTCATGCCGGCTTGTCAGATTGACCGCAGCTGAGCAATGTCAGCCGGGTTGACGGGAGGAGATGGCGATGTCCGGATGGAGCGGCTTGTTTCTTGTCCCCTGCATCGCGATGGCGTTCGGATCGATGGCGGTCGGCTCTGGCGCCGTCGCGGCCGACGAAATGGCCGGCGCTGCGGACAAAGCCCCGGCTGCTCCTGCGGGCTATCTGCCGCAGACGGCGCTGCCGAACAGCGTTGCCTTGTTACCGCCTCCCCCGGCGTTGGGATCAGTCGAAGAGGCGCTCGACCAGGACGTCGCCCGCGCCAACCTCGCGCTCCGCGGCTCACCGCGATGGACGCTTGCCGGGATGGACGCCGACCTCAGTTTTCCTTGGGCCGCCGGCGATTTCTCCTGTGCGGTCGGGGCCCCGATCACCGAACAGGATACGCCGCGAACTCTATACAATGCTCAGGCGGGTCTTGAGTGATGCGGGCGGCGCAACTGCCGCGGCGAAGAACAAATATCGGCACGCGAGGCCGTTCATGCTCGACGGCCTGCCGACGTGCCGGCCCGAGGACGAGGACGCGCTGCGATCCAACGGATCTTATCCGTCAGGACACACAGCGATTGGCTGGGCATGGGCGCTGGTTCTGGCCGAAGCCTCACCCGATCAGAGCGACGCTATCTTCGCGCGGGGTCGCGCGTTCGGGGACAGTCGCCTCGTCTGCGACGTCCACTGGGAAAGCGACGTCCTCGAAGGCCGTATGATCGGGGCGGCGACGGTGGCGCGCCTTCATGCCGAGCCGACGTTTCTTGCCGATCTCGAAGCCGCGAAGTCTGAATTGGCCGCCGCCAGGGCGAACACGCTCACCCCGCAGCGCGACTGCAAGCTGGAGGCGAGCGCGCTGGCTCAGACGCCATGGGAGGGTCCGTGACGGCTGATCGCGATTGCGGTCGGCATAAACGCATGCGTCGACGCAACGGCCCTCTGTTACCGGGTCGCGTAGCGCCGGAGTGGTTGCCCACGGCGAAGCGCGCTAGGCTCGTCGTCGGGATCGCGTTAGGCTTCCCTCCTGAATGAGGAGCGCCAAGCGGCATGCAGGTCGATCCCGGGTCTCAGCCTCGCTTTCAAGAAATGTTTCCCACCTTCACGCCCGAAGAGATCGCGCGGATCGGGCGCTATGGCGAGTTGCGCCGTTACGCGGACGGCGAGAAGCTGCTCGAGGTTGGCGAGGTGGCGCCCGGCGCCTACGTCGTGCTGTCCGGGCACGTCGCGGTTTTCGAGCGCGATGGATTCGGCCACGTTACGCCGATCGTCGATCACGGGCGCGGCCAGTTCGTCGGCGAGGTGGTCCAGCTCTCCGGGCGCGCCTCGCTGGTCGACGCCGTCGCTGAAGGCCTGGTCGAGGCGCTGCTCTTGTCCCCGAGCGCTCTGCGCTCGCTCCTGGTTGCCGACGCCGCGCTCGGCGAGCGGATCATGCGCGCAATGATCCTCCGCCGCGTCCAGTTGCTTCGGGAAGAGGCGGTCGGAGTCACGCTGATCGGACCACCCGAGTCGGCGGACGTTAACCGGCTGCAGAATTTTCTCTCCCGCAATGGTTTCCCCTTCCACGCGCTCGACCCGGCGACGGACCCGGCGGCGAAGGAAGTCCTCGCCCGCTACGCCGACATCGCCGGCGGACTGCCGCTTGCGGTCTGCCCGGACGGCTCTGTGCTCGGCAATCCGTCGGAGCAGGCGCTGGCGCGCCGGATCGGCATGTCCAGGCCCAGTACGACCGACACCGTGTACGATGTCGCCGTGATCGGGGCCGGGCCGGCCGGGCTCGCGACGGCGGTCTACGCCGCCTCCGAAGGCTTGTCGGTCGCGGTGATCGACGCCCGTTCCTACGGCGGGCAGGCGGGCGCGAGCGCGCGCATCGAAAACTACCTCGGCTTTCCGACCGGAATCTCCGGACACGCCCTCGCCGCGCGCGCCTTTCTTCAGGCGCAGAAATTCGGCGCCGAGATCATCATTCCCGCCGCCGCAAAATCGCTCGATTGCGCCCGGGCCGACGGCGCGTTGTCCGTCGACATCGACGATGGCGCTCGGGTGCGCGCCCGAGCGCTGGTGATCGCCACTGGCGCCCGCTATCGCCGCCCAGAGACTTCGGAAATCGGCCGTTTCGAGGGCCGCGGCGTCTGGTACTGGGCCTCGCCGATCGAGGCGCGTCTGTGCGCCGGCGAGGAGGTCATCGTGGTCGGCGGCGGCAATTCGGCCGGTCAGGGCGCGGTCTTCCTGTCCGGGCACGCCAGGAGGGTGCGCATGATGGTGCGCGGTTCGGGGCTGGCGGAGAGCATGTCGCGATACCTGATCGACCGGATTGCGGCGACGCCGAACATCGACCTCATGACCGAGACTGAAATCGTCGCCCTCGACGGGCCCCTCGGCGCCGGCCTCGAGACCGTGCGCTGGCGCGACCGCCGAAGCGGCGAGGAGACCCAGGCGCCGATCCGCAACGTCTTCCTGTTCATCGGCGCCGACCCGGCGACCGAATGGCTCAACGGGTGCGGGGTCGAGGTCGACAAGGCAGGCTTTGTCGTCACCGGGGCGCAGAAGCGCCAGGGCGTTGCGCCGATGGCGCTGCAGTCCTCTGTTCCGGGGGTGTTCGCGGTCGGCGACGTCCGCTCCGGCTCGGTCAAGCGAGTCGGCGGAGCAATCGGGGAAGGCGCGGCGGTGGTCGCGGCGATCCACGGCTTCCTCGCTCACGCCGCCGGTCCGCATCTGTAGAGGGAATGAGGATGGGCGCGAGACGCCTTCCATGACGAAACGTTTCCATCCCTCAACCGCGCCCGGCGCCCCGCGACGAATCTGAGGATACGGGACGCGGTCCGGCGCAGACAGCCAACCTGATTCTTTGGACAATCACAGCGATTCCGCCCGATCCCATCCCGTCGGGCCGTGGTCCACAAGGAGCGCTCGATGTCGAAATCCTGCACCCACCTCTCGACCATCGTCGACGTGACGCCGAGCGCGCTCGGCTGCGAAGACTGCCTTAAGATCGGACAGGCGTGGGTTCACCTCAGACTTTGCCGCGCCTGCGGCCACGTCGGCTGTTGCGACAACTCGCCGGGTCGCCACGCGACCAAGCATTTTCACGCGACCGGCCACCCGATCATCGAGGGCTACGACCCGCCGGAAGGATGGGGCTGGTGCTTTGTCGACAAAGTCGCCCTCGACCTCTCCGACCGCATGACCCCTCACAACGGCCCCATCCCGCGGTTCTACTAACCGTCGGCCGGCCGAGAGGCGCAATCAGCGGCATGCCGGGTTAAAGGCGCCCGAGGCGTCAGACCCCTCGCCGTTGCAAGTCCAAGGCCGCTGCATCGAGGCCAAAACCTGGCTGGCGATCATCGCGGAGGGGCGCGCGAGAGCGCCTTTCACAAGTTGTGTTGTCTCCCCTGCGCGTGCGCCAAGCGCGCTATGATCCCGATCTCTGCACGACCTTGGCTTCTCCGTTGAACCACGCCTCCGCCCAGCTTGCCCGTTTGACAGGTTGAAACTCGGTAAACGTCAATGTTCCAAGGCCCGCTTTGTTGAACGGTTCCTCGGCGAACATGTGCTCGAGGTCGGCTCTTGAATTGGCGCGCGCAACTAAAAACCCGCCTACCGGAGGGTCAGATTTCGGCCCGGAGCAAAGAAAGAGGTCTTGATCGTAGCCCCTCTGGAGCCAAGAACGGTGCGCTGTGTAACCCTCCCGGATTGTCTCAATTGGCGCGCGATAGGTCATTTCGACGATAAAGTATTTCATTGAGGTTGGACCCTCCTGACGGCTCCGGATGCGTTCAAGTTCGGCGCCGACATCAAGCTGTCGAGCTAAGGCGAGGCGGTCCAGGTCTTGTAGTCGGCGTCGGTCACGGTTGGCAGTTTGCGAACGAAGGCGACGATCGACCAGAGGTCCTGATCCGACGCGCCGGCCAAGCCGAAACTCGGCATGCCGGTGAACTTGACGCCGTTCTTGATCACCCAGAAAAGCTGCGAGGCCGACCGCGCCTTGGCCATGGCGACGAGATCGGCGGGGACCGGCTTCAGGCCTTCCGAGAACTTGGCCCACTTGACGCCCGGGCCGCCGTGGCAGTTGACGCAGCCGATTGTGGCATAGGCGCGGGCGCCGGCCTGGACAGTCGCGGGCTCGTCAAGATTGGCCGGCGGCGCCGCGGTCGCGTGCTGGGCGACCGAGGCGCCGCGGACGCTGGCGAGCGCCCAACTCACGATTGCGGGGTCGTCCTGGTTCTCGGCCACACTCCAAAAGCCGCCGAAAAAGTAACCAGCGGCGGCGAGGGCGACGATGACGGCGATGGCGCCGATGAAGGCCAGAAGTCGCATGGGGTGTCTCCGATTTTCAGGGCGAGCTTTTCAAAGACCGGGGCGAAAGCAAAGGGCGCCCGGGCGCCCGGGCCGAAGATACCGGTGAGCCGCGAGAGCTGGTCGCTCGGCGCCTTACAACCTGACCGCGCCCAGTCTCGCGCCCTCGCTTCGGCTGCCTGTTCTTGCCTGTTCCCAGCCTGATACGAGCCTGTTCGGCGCCTGTTATGGCGCCTGTTAATTCCCTGTTCCGCGCCCGCAACCAGTCGGTTGTGAATCTTAGAACCCTCTGATATTGCGGACATTTATGGAGCATGGCGCGGAACTGGACGGCAGAAATCGCCTGCTAGCAGGCCCCCGGACGGTTGGCGAGATGAGTTTGGGCTGAACCCAAAGCCATTGCCGGGCGTGGGCGCGATGGGCGATGGTGGACGACGCTCCCGACCGCGGTCTCGGCGAGAAGCGATTGCTGTCAATGGGCGCGCGGCGAGGCCGTCCTTCGGTCAGGCGGCGCGGGAACGCATGATCGCGGCGTTGAGCTCGCCGCCGAACACGAACAGCAGCGCCACCCAATAAAGATACACCAGCGCGATCATTACCGAGGCGAGGCCGGCGTAGGTCGAGATATAGTTGCGGACATATTCGTTGAGATAGGCCCCGAACGCCTCGCCGAACACGATGCTGGCGAAAAAGGTCAGCATGACGCCGGGGATGAGCTCGATGAACCTCGGCTGGTGCGCCGGCAGGATCCTGTGGGCCAGGAACAGGGATACCGCGAGCATGAAGCCGGCGACGCCGAGGCGCGCGTAGTTCAGAAAGCTGTACGCCGCAGCGATCGACGGGATCCACGCGGAAAGCGCGCCGAGGATCAGCGGCCCGAGCACGACCAGGAAAGCGAGTGCGAGCAGCGCCAGCGAGCCGACCAGCACGAGCACGAGCGATTGGATCCTCAAGAGCCACCAGGGCCTTTTCTCGATCAGCCCGTAGGCGCGATTGAGCCCGACCCGGAGCGCTTCGATCGCGCTCGAGGCGAAGTAGAACGACAGCACCGCGCCGAGGGTAAGCAGCCCCCCGCGCGGCGCGGTCAGAACGTTCTCCACCTCCTGGGAGATCGGCCGGGCGACGGCGTCCGGCCATTCGGTGAAGATAAGCTTGGCGGCCTCCTTCGCCAGTTCCGCCGAGCCGAGGAAACCGGCGACGGCCGCGACGAAGATCAGGAACGGGAACAGGGACATAAGCAGCGTCAGGCCGATATAGCTGGCGATCGCCCAGCCGTCGTCTGCGGCGAATTTCTCCGCCGCGCTCCACATGATCGACGCCGTCTTGCGCACAAACCTTCCCTCGTCGGCCGCACAGTGCCCGATCCGCATCCGTCGCGCCATTGTCGCCGGACACAAACCCGAACGCCAGCCTGCGCCCGCCTGTTCCGCTCTCTCTTGACGACCAAAAGACGCATTGCAACAGCGCTCCCCCGGACGCATGCTGCGCCGCAGCAGCGATGCATCCCGCAAGAGGAGAAACGCCCCGTGACGCTCGACGATCTCGCCCGCCAGGCCCAGTTCACCGCCGAGGGCCTGCTCGAATGCGCCGTGACCGCCGTGCGCGAGCGGGTCAGCGCGCATGGCAAGCTCAGCGCAGCCAGGATCGAGGCGGAGCAGCACGCAACGCATGGGCTGGCGTGGCTCGCCACCTACGTCGAGGCGATCAAGGAGCTGGCCGCCTACGCCAAGCGCATGGCCGAGGAGCGCCGTCTCGGCCCGACCGAGGAGTTGCTGACCCGCATCGGCCTTGGCGAATACCTCGCCCAGATGTTTGGCGGCATCCCGATGAACCAGGGCGAGATCGTCCGCCTCAACGACTTTGGCCTGAGCGAGTCCGACATCGAGCCGTTCCGCGACGAGCCGGTCGTCGAGGCGCTGATCAGGTCCGGCAATACCCCCGGCAACCGCGCGCGCGCTCGCCGATCTCATCAAGCACGCGCCCGAGGGCGCGATCGGCGATCCCGGCCTGGACGAGACCTTTGAGGCGATCCGCGGCGAGATGCGGCGTTTTGCCGACGCCGAGGTCGTCCCCCATGCGCAGGGCTGGCACCGCGCCAACGCCTATATTCCGCTCGAAGTCATCGCCGGCCTCTCCGAGATGGGCGTGTTCGGGCTCACCATCCCCGAGGCCTACGGCGGCATGGGGCTCGGAAAGGTCGCCATGTGCGTCGTCTCCGAGGAGCTGTCGCGCGGCTATATCGGGGTCGGCTCGCTCGGCACCCGGTCCGAGATCGCCGCCGAACTCATCATCGTTGGAGGCACCGAGGCCCAGAAGGAGAAATATCTTCCCAGGATCGCCAGCGGCGAAGTCTTGCCGACCGCGGTCTTCACCGAACCCAACACCGGCTCCGACCTTGCGAGCCTGAAGACGCGCGCCACGCGGGAAGGCGATCATTATGTGGTCAACGGCGCCAAGACCTGGATCACCCATCCCGTCCGCGCCGACCTGATGACGCTGCTGGTGCGCACCAACCCGGAGGAAAAGGGCTATAGGGGCCTGTCGATGCTGCTCGCCGAGAAGCCGCGCGGCAGCGACGCCGAGCCGTTCCCCGCCAAGGGCATGTCCGGGGGCGAGATCGAGGTGCTCGGCTACCGCGGCATGAAGGAATACGAGATCGCCTTCGACGACTTCCAGGCGCCGGCGGACGCCCTGCTCGGCGGCGTCGAAGGCCAGGGCTTCAAGCAACTCATGGAAACCTTCGAATCCGCCCGCATCCAGACGGCGGCGCGCGCGGTCGGCGTCGCCCAATGCGCGTTCGAGCTCGGCCTGCGCTACGCCAGGGAGCGCGTCCAGTTCGGCAAGACGCTGATCCATTTCCCCCGGGTCGCCGACAAGCTGGCGATGATGGCGGTCGAAATCCACATCGCCCGCCAGATCACCTATTTCGCCGGACGGGCGAAAGACGCGGGCAGGCGTTGCGATCTCGAAGCCGGCATGGCGAAGCTGCTCGCGGCGCGCGTCGCCTGGGCCGCCGCGGACAACGCGCTGCAGATCCACGGCGGCAACGGCTTCGCGCTCGAATATCCGATCTCCCGCGTGCTGTGCGACGCCCGCATCCTCAACATCTTCGAGGGCGCGGCCGAGATTCAGGCGCAGGTGATCGCCCGGCGGCTGCTGGAAGGCGGAAATTGACCGCGCGCAGCGAGCAGCGCCGGTCAGAGCTTCTCCACCCGCACGTGGGCGAGCCCCGCCTGACGAAAGCCGAGCGCGACCGCCGCTGTGGCGGAGACGTCGATGATTCGGCCTCGCACGAACGGTCCTCGATCGACAATCTTCACGACAGCGCTGCGTCCGTTATCGAGATTGGTCACGCGCACTTCCGTTCCATATGGCAGTGACCGATGCGCCGCAATCAATCCGTCGTGGCTTGACCGATAATAATAAGAAGCCTTCCCAAATTCGGCGGCTGAAGCTGCGCTCGCCAATCCCACAAAAATCGCACACAATACCAAATGCCTCTTCACACAACACCTCACAATTGGCTGACAGGATTGGCACGTCTGTCGGCTGGATGCGGCAAAATCATGACTCTCCTTTTTCAGTTTTCATCCTGGCGGACATGATTGGCGAGCTTTCAATTCGGATTGACGCCCTCGCCGCTTGGTGGTTTGACGGCGTTCGGCGTTCACGGGGCGAGCGGATCCGGCGGTCATTGCCGTCCGATTTGATTGGATTGCGGCGGCCCCCATATGCTGGGAAGCGAGCAGGGCGATTCACCTGCCGTTCCTGGCGCCCAGGGGACCAGATGCTGGATCTGCCGACGCGACGCGGGCCTTACGAAGCGACGACATTCGCCGACCTTGGGTCGAACCGCGAGACTTGGAGCCGCAACTTCCCGCGAGTCGGATTGACCGGCCGTATCCTCATTGTGACGGTCAGCGCCGTCATCGTCTCGATCGCTGTCGCCTTCACCACACGGATCGAGGCGGCTCGGGAGAACTGGCTGAACCTCAAGATCGAAGAGGTGCGCGCCGGTCTCGACGCCTTTGATCCAGGTGGAGTTCAGCTGCCGCCTGAGCTTGCCAGCAAGGTCCTGAGCGCTCTGGGCGTCGAGTCGATCGCTGTTTTTGGGCCCTACGGTCGGCGCGAGATCGCTTCGTCCTCGGCTCCGCCGCCTGAAGCGACCGTCGACCTTGCACACGGCGGCGCCGGCCTAAGATGTTCGCTTCCGCAACTCTACCGAACGCTCTTGGCGCGAGGTTCGAGCACAGTCCGCGTCAAGGCCGTCGACCCCCCTCTCGAGCTCATTCTCGACCAGAAGCCGCTCTCGGAGCACCTGCGGGAGATCGCAGGAGCGATGTTCGGCATCCTTGTCACGATCGCCGTCGTGATCACCCTCGTGGTCTGGCTGACGCTTTGGCGCCTTGTCCTGCGGCCCGTCCATAAGCTGACCACCAATATTGTCGCCTTTGGCGAACGCCCCCAGGACGTCTCACGAATTATCCGGCCGAGTGGGAGCCAGGACGAGATCGGCCGCGCCGAAAAGGCGCTCGCTACGATGCAGCAATCCCTGGCGCATGAGCTTGCGCAGAGAAAGCGCATGGCCGAGCTCGGGATGGCGGTCGCCCGGATCAACCACGACTTGCGCAACATTCTCTCCGCCGCCCAGCTCATCTCGGATCGCATGGCGACAATCCCCGACCCGCAGGCCCAGCGCCTCGCGCCGAGGCTCGTCGCCACGCTCGATCGCGCGATCCAGTTCTGTCAGGCGACCCTGACCTACGGCGCCGGGAGCGAGCAGCCGCCGGCGCGTCGGCTGTTTGATCTGAGCCAGTTGGTGCAGGAGGTGGTTGAGACGGCCCAGGCGGAGCACGCCGAGGCGATCGACTACCATGTCGACATCCCTCCCCGGTTCGAGATCTACGCCGACCCGGACCACGTTCTTCGTGTGTTCGAGAACCTCAGTCGGAACGCCGCCCAGGCGCTGATGGCCAAGGGTTCCGCAGGCGGACGCCCCAAGGCGATCCGCTTCGCCGCGATCCGCACCGACGGGACGGCTCTGATCGAGATCAGCGACACCGGACCCGGATTTCCCCCGGACCAGAGGGACCGGATCTTCGAAGCGTTTCACAAGTCGACGAGCGTCCTGGGGGCCGGCCTCGGCCTGTCGATCGCCGCCGATCTCGTGGCCCGCAACGGCGGCTCGATCGAACTCGCGCCGTCCAAGGCCGAGGACTTCTATTGCGGCGCGCGGTTCCTCATCACGCTGCCGACGCCCGAGCATGCCGGGGCAAGCGGCAAGCCCACCGCGCCGCCGGCGTGAGCGTCGGGTCCCGACGAACGAAAAGCGCCGACCGCCTTCCGCGCCGCGCGCCGCTCGGTTAAGAGAACAAATCCCAGGCGCGGACCAGGCTGTCGCAAGCGCGCGGAGAGCGGAGCCATGTCCATCGTCAACAGCGCCTTGCGGATCCGGGACATCTCGTTTCTGTCCTCCGGGTCGCGGGAGGCCGAGGAGGCCCGCAGCGCGCTGATCGGCTCGTACGGCGGGGTTGCGCCCGAGGAGGCCGACATCATCGTGGCCCTCGGCGGCGACGGCTTGATGCTGCAGACGCTGCATCGGACGATGAAGGCCCCGAAACCGATCTACGGCATGAACCGGGGTTCGGTCGGCTTCCTGATGAACGAATATTCCGAACATAACTTGCTGGAGCGGCTCGAGGCGGCGCTGCCGTCGATCGTCCATCCCCTGCTGATGCGGGCGCACGACGTCCGCGGGATCGAGACGACCGCGCGGGCGATCAATGAGGTGTCGCTGCTGCGTCAGACCTACCAGGCGGCCAAACTTCGGATCGAGGTCGACAAGGCGACGCGGCTCAACGAACTGATCGCCGACGGCATGCTGGTGGCGACGCCGGCCGGCTCGACCGCCTACAATCTGTCGGCCAACGGGCCGATCCTGCCGCTCGGAACGCCGCTGATGGCGCTGACGCCCTTGTCGCCGTTCCGCCCGCGCCGTTGGCGCGGGGCGCTGCTGCCCGACGCCGCGAAGGTGGTGATCGAAGTCCTCGAGGCCGACAAGCGACCGGTCGCAGCCGCAGCCGACCACTACGAGATTCGCCGCGTCACCCGGGTCGAGGTGTCGATGGACCGGGCGACGTCGCTCATCCTGCTGCACGACCCGGGCCATTCGCTCGACGAGCGGATACTGCGCGAGCAATTCCGCTACTAGGGGGCGTCCATGGCCAGATCCGCGCGCGTGACCGGAGAGAAGGTCCTCTTCCGCGGCCGGTTCGACCTGACCCGGACGGACATCGAGGTGGTCGAGGACGACGGCGCGACCCGCACCCTCTCGCACGAGGTCTATCGGCACGGCCTCGCCGCGGCGACGCTGCTCTATGACCCGGCCAGGTCGATGGTCACGCTGGTCAGGCAGTTCCGCGCCGGCGCCTTCCTCTGCGACGGATCGCTGGCGACGCTCGAGGCCTGCGCCGGCATGCTCGACGGCGACCCGCCCGAGGTCTGCGTCGTCCGCGAGGCGCTCGAGGAGACGGGGCTTCAGGTGGTCGCGCCGCGCCACGTCTTCGACGCCTACATGAGCCCGGGCGGCATGACCGAAAAGATCGCCTGCTTCGTCGCGGCCTATGATCGGACGAGCCGCCAGGGCGAAGGCGGGGGCGTCGACGACGACGAGGACATCGAGGTCGTCGAAGTGCCCTTCGCCGAGGCGCTGGCGATGATCGGCCGCGGCGAGATCGCCGACGCCAAGACGATCGCCCTCCTCTATTACGCCAAAGGGACGGGGCTCATCGGTTGAGTCCTGCCGCATCTCGCAGCAACCGCTTTCCCAGCGGTCGCGCGCGGCCAGCAGGCCATGGCGCCTACGAGCGTCGCGCGGACGGACCCGGACCCGATCCAGCCCGGGGCCGCCGCGCTGGCGAGGAGCCTCCCCCTGACGCTGCCCCTACCGGGCGTAGATTCAACCTTTTCAAAGCGTTGCGCCGGATTTTTCGGGCGAGCGTCCGCCGGGGCGGAGACCGCGAGGCCCTGCCCCTCGGGCTGAGCGGCGACGCATTGCGCCTCACCTGAAAACCCGCTCCACCGGGCAGCGACGTTGGCTGAGGGGCCAGCGTCCGCTCCGGCCGTTGCGGCTCGCGCAAGTCCGGGCGCGGATTCAATCTTTTCAGTGACTTGCGCCGGATTTTTCGGGCGAGCGTCCGCCGGGGCGGAGACCGCGAGGCCCTGCCCCTCGGGCTGAGCGGCGACGCATTGCGCCTCACCTGAAAACCCGCTCCACCGGGCAGCGACGTTGGCTGAGGGGCCAGCGTCCGCTCCGGCCGTTGCGGCTCGCCCAGGTCCGGGCGCGGATTCTAATCTTTTCAGGAGCTTGCGGCTGATTTTCCGGGCGACCTCGGCCGACGACCCGGTCGCCGGAAACCCGTGCCCCGCCGGCGGACGCGCGACCCCATCCGTCGCGTCTCGAGCCACGGTCTCGTGGGCGGCGAGGTCGGCGCTGGCCATCGCCGCAGCCGGAGTCTCGGGCGCGGAATCAATCTTTTCAATCTGTTGCGCCAGGTTTTCCGGGCGATCGCGGCGCCCCGCGGCGAGGTTCACGCGCGAGGAGGCGTCCTTCGACAGCCATGCGCCGGGCCGCCGGATCGGGACAAGGTCGGAAGCAGCGAGGTCGGGAGGGGCGAGGTCGGGAGGGACGAAGGCGCAAAGGGCGGCGGTTTCAAAGGCCTGCAGCGCGGGCTCGGCGCTGCAGATCCACGCCGCGCCGTACGCGCCCTCGATGGGGGCGTCGCGCCGCGGGGCCGCGGGCCGCGCCCATTCGGCGGCGAAGGCGCCGCCGTAGCGGTCGAGTTCGCGCACGATTGTCACCACCGGGTCGACCGGCTTCAGATTGCCCGGCGACATGGCGCCGAAGGCGATGAGCAGCGCCTCGTCGAGGCGGCTGACCTGAATCGCCACGAACTCATCGGGCGGATGGGGCATGCGGCGGGCGAGCGTCTCCCGGATCACCGCCCGCGTCCGCTTCTCGCCGATCCCGATCCGCGCCGCGATTTCGGCGACCGAGACGCCGCGGTCGAGATCGTCGACAATGAGCTATTCACGCCTGAACCTGGCCAGTCGCGCGGGGCGCGTCGCGGCGGGCCGGCCGCCGGCGGCGGGCGTGGGCTCTGGGGCAATCGGGCACGGGGGCCTCCGTTCGGGCGGGCTTCGGAACAAAGATCGAACGCACGGCCCCGAAAGGCAAGGAAATGTTGTGTTTTTCGGAAAGGCGGTTAAATTCTCAGCTGGAGCGTGTGGACACTCGCCGGTCGACGTTCGCCCGCGGTGCGACAGGCGCCCTGGCTGGGCTGCATCAAAGCGCCAGTCCCTACCAATGCGCATGAAAATGTAGGTCTCGGCGGAAGCGGAGAGAAAACTGGCGCCTTTTCGTATCGATTCTTCGTCGTTCGCCATTTGCGACCCGCAGGCCCTCCGCCTATCGTGTGACGGCGACACGAAGAAAGAGAATTCGGCTCAGGGAGGGAAAAGCCAAAGGGCGTCCAAGACATGATGACCACTGACGCCACCGCCTCCGATCGCCCTGCCAGGCAGGCTCCGCCCCTTCTTGGTGCGCTGGCTTCGCGTCAGTTTTTTCTCGTTCTGATCAATCTCGCGATCTTTCTGGCGCTGACGGTCCTCCGTCCCGATGCGTTTCCGAGTTGGACGAATCTCAAGGCCGTTCTCTCGTTGATGTCCTACGATCTCCTGATCGCCATCGCGATGACGATCGTCCTGATCGTTCGGGGAATCGACCTGTCCGTCGGTTCGGTGCTGGCCCTTTCGTCGGTGACGATGGCCTTGCTGATGCGGGGCGGGACGCCCGTGGTTCCCGCCTTGTTGGCCGGACTGACGGTTGCGCTGCTTTGCGGGCTGGTCAACGGGCTGCTCGTCGCGGTCGTCGGAATTCTGCCGTTCCTCGTCACGCTTGGCATGATGTCGGTCGCACGCGGAGTCGCGACCGTGCTCACGACCGGCCAATACATTTCGTTCCCGAACGCCGCGCCCTGGTTCACGCAGTTCGGCCGGTACGAGATTTCAGATACCGAGCGGCCTCGGCGCACTACGGCTTGCCCGTGACCCTCGTGATCGGATTGGCGCTGGTCGTCATCACCAGCCTGCTCTTCAGCTACTGGACGCCTCTGCGTTCATTCTTCTTCGTCGGCGAAAGCCCGGAGGCTGCGCGCCTCTCCGGGATCAGGGTGACGCGGCTGACGGTCGCCGCCTATCTCCTTTCCGCGCTCTTTGTCTGGTTCACCGCGGTGCTCCTGACCTCGGCCAACAAGATCGGCTACGCGAACTACGGCGTTGGAGCGGAACTCAGGGCGCTTGCAGCCGCGGTCGTTGGCGGCGCCAGTCTCGCGGGAGGGGCGGGCAACATTTTTGGCACCTTTCTCGGCGTCCTGATGCTTGCGCTGATCGGCAACGGATTCGTCATGCTCAATGGCAATCCCAACTGGCAGCAGGCGTCGGTCGGGATCGTGTTGATCGCCGCCGTCGGCATCGACGCGTTGCGCACCTATCGCGACCGGAGGTGACCGATGCTGCAAGGCGACCGCCGTTTCGAAGAGTTTCTTCTCCAACAAGGTGCTCGATTCGGTCGACTTCGACGTCCGGAGCGGAGAAGTGCACGGGCTCGTCGGAGAGAATGGAGCGGGCAAGTCCACGCTCATCAATATCATCGGCGGCATTCTCCAGCGCAACTCGGGCGCAATCGTTTTTGACGGCCAGGAGGTCAATTTCGCCCATCCCCTGGAAGCGATGGCGGCGGGCATCAGCGTCGTCCATCAGGAACTCAGTCTCGTTCCGAACGCGACGGTCACCGAAAACATCTTCTTGCGGCGCGAGAAGCGGAACGCCTTGGGGCTGAACGACTGGCGCGCCATGACACGGGCCGCATCTCAGGTTTTCGAAAGAATTGGAATCGACATCGACCCCAACGCTTTGGCGGGGAGCCTGAGCGTGGGGATGCAGCAACTCGTCGAAGTGGCGAAAGCCATTTCGATCGACGCCAGGCTCCTGATCATGGACGAGCCGACCTCGTCGCTGTCGGAAAAGGAAATCGACGAGCTTTTCAAAGTCATCGGCGATCTTCGCAATCAGGGCCTGGCGATCATCTTCGTCTCCCACAAGCTCTCGGAGCTCTTCAAGATCGCCGACCGGGTGACGGTCCTGCGTGACGGACGCCTCGTCGCCACGGCCGAAACGTCATCGCTGACGACAGACGACCTGATCCGGATGATGGTCGGCCGGCAGCTCGCCGCCCTCTATCCTCCCCGCGCGTCGGCGATCGGCGACGTCGTGTTCTCCTGCAAGAACCTGTCGCGCTTTGGAGCCGTCCGCGACGTCGCGTTCGAGGTGCGGCGAGGGGAAATTCTCGGATTGGCGGGTCTCGTCGGGGCCGGACGAACGGAAGCCATGCGTGCGCTGATCAACGCGGACAGCCGGTCGTCGGGACGATTCTGGCTCGAGGGCGTCGAGATCCAGATCGAAGACCCGGCCGCGGCTCTCGCCAGGGGCATCATTTACCTGTCCGAGGACCGCAAGAGCAGCGGACTGTTTCTCACCTACAGCATCGCCGAGAATATCGGCGCTTCGACCCTCGACCGCTATGCCGACCGGTTCGGCGTGTTTCACTTTTCGGCGCTTCGTCAGCGCAGTCGGGAGTTCATTCGGAGGATGGATATTCGGCCGCCGGATGAGACCGCGCGGGTCATCAATCTCTCCGGCGGCAATCAGCAGAAGGTCCTGATCTCGAAGGCTCTCGACGTCAATCCGAAGCTCCTGATTTTCGACGAGCCGACACGCGGCGTCGACGTCGGCGCGAAGTCCCTCATCCATGCCCGCCTCCGCGAGCTGGCCGAGAGCGGAGTGGGCGTCATCGTGATTTCGTCGGAAATGCCGGAAGTGATCGGGCTGAGCGACCGCATTCTCGTCTTCCGCAATGGCGGCGTTTCGGCGGAGCTCGACAATCGCAAGGGTGAAGTGAGCCAGGAAGCCATTCTGAGCCGCGCCGTCTATCATTGAGGCCGTCCGATGCATGTCGCTCCGCGCAGACTCTTCGAGAACGTCATCGTCGTTCAATACATCGGACTTGTCGGCGTGACGCTCCTCACGCTGTTCGGCTTCCAGGCTGCGTTCGGCAACGTCTTGACCAGAGCCAATCTCGAAGTCCTCGCGATGAACATGGTGTTCGAAGGCATCATGGCGCTCGGCATGACCTTCGTGATCATCACGGGAGGGATCGATATCTCGGTCGCGTCGGTCTTCGCCTTCTCGGAGATCCTGGTCGCCAAACTCATGGTGCAGGCCGGCTTCGCCATCGTCCCCGCCATTCTTGTCACGCTTGTCGCAGCCGCCGCGATCGGCGCGCTGAACGGCGTTCTCATCGTTCTGTTTCGCGTTCATCCTCTCATCATCACGATGGGAACTCTTCTGACCCTGAGGGGCGTCAATCTCGCGATCACCGACGGTCATTCCGTTTCCGGGTTCTCGGATGCGTTTCTCTTCCTCGGCCAGGGCAAGATTCTCGGGATCAACGTCCCGATCCTTTTCTTCGCGGTCGCCGCGCTCGTCCTCGGCGTCCTGCTCGGCCATCAGCGGTTCTTCCGCCAGCTCTATTTCATCGGCGGCGGCGAACGCGCCGCGCGTCTGTCCGGCGTCAACGTCAGCCGGGTCAAGATCATCATCTATATGCTCTCGGCGTTTCTCGCCGGATGCGCCGGAATCATGGCCGCGGCCAAATATGGCGCGGCGCATTGGGCGCACGGGAACCTCGCTGAACTCAAAGCCATCGCTGCAGTCGCCATCGGCGGCGCCAACATCAACGGCGGCAGCGGAACAATCGGAGGGACTGTCCTCGGGGTCATCTTCCTGGCGGTCGTCCACAACGCGTTCGTCACCTCGGCGGTGAATACGTTCTGGTACGACGTCGTCAGCGGAATGATGCTCCTGATCGCCGTCCTTTTGAGCCGGTTCATTGCGCTTCGAAACGCCCGAGCGCTGCTCGGACTGAAGCAGAGCAAGATGGACCAATTGTCTGCAACCAGCAAAACGTAGGGAGTGGGAAATGAAGACGTCTCGACTCGCATTTGTCGCGCTTGCGGCGACGATCGGGCTCGCCGTTGGGGCGAGCGCCCCTTCGAAAGCGGCGGACCCGAAGGAACACTACGGCATGGTCGTGTTTCTCAAGGGATCCGAATTCTTCAACTGGGCCTACGCCGGGTTCCAGGACGAGGCGGCGACGCTCGGCGCGACGACGGAGCTGCAGGGTCCTGCCGATTGGGACGCTTCCGCCGAGGCCCGCGCCGTCGATCAGCTCGTGGCCAAGGGGGTCAAGGGCGTCGCCGTCACGGCGGGCGACGCGGATACGCTCACCGCGTCGATCGACGCCGGCATGAAGGCGAAAGTCCCGGTTCTGACGTTCAACTCGGATTCGCCGAAGTCGCACCGGCTGCTGTTCGTCGGCACGAACAATTATAACGCCGGCTATCAGGCGGGTCTCGCTGTCGCCAAGCTGCTCGGCGACAAGGCGCGCGTCGGCATCTCGCGCATCCCGGGCCTCAACTCGATCAATCACCGCGTCGCGGGCTTCACCGACGCCTTGAAGAAGATGGCGCCGGGCGCACAGATCGTCACCGAGGTGAACGACGAAGGAGATCTGCAGAAGGCGGAGCCGGTCAATACCGCCATGCTGCAGGCGCATCCCGAGATCAACGTCATCTTCTGCGGACACGGCAATCCCGCGACGGGAGCGCTTGCGGCCACCCGGAACGTCGGACGCGACAAGGATGGCCCCAACAAGGTCTATGTGGTCGCATGGGCGATCGACGTGCCGATTCTTCAGGGCGTCGAGAACGGCGACTACGGCATGACGGTCGCGCAGAATCCTTACATGATGGGCGTGCAGTCGATGCTCGAGCTGTGGTCTGCGGCGCATCCGACCCAGTTCGACAGCATGACCAATCCAGGCCTCGGCCAGGTGCCGACCTCGGACCTCGACACGGGCGTCAAGATTCTGGTCAAGGGCGACCCGGCGATCAAGGCGTTGATGACGCCGCCAAAACTGTAACCCCAGTCGCAAATCCGGGCCCGCTTCGATCCGGCGCGGGCCCGGATCCGAGCGTCACGTGCGATCCGCAAGAGACGAACGCGAGCGACATCTCGCTTCCGAGAAGGAACGATCCCGAATGTTCAAGAGCTTCGAGTGGCGGCTGCCGACGACGATCCTGTTCGGCCCCGGCAAGCTCAACGAAATCGGCAAGGTCGTGCAGGGCTTCGGCAAGCGCTGCCTGATCGTCACCACCATGCCCCGAACCCTGGAATCGCGGCGATCGTCGACCGGGTCGTCGCCCTGCTGGCGTCGTCGGGTGTCGAAAGCCATTGGTTTTCGGGGATCGGCGGCAACCCCACAACTGACCAGATCAGCGCCGGCGCCTCGGCGGCGCGCGCGTTTCGCCCCGACGTCGTGGTTGGCGTCGGCGGCGGTTCCGCCATGGACGGCGCCAAGGCGATCGCCGTCGAGGCGACCCACCCAGGCGGGGCCTGGGACTATCTCTGGTTCCGCGAAAAGCAGCCCTCGTCGGCGACGCTGCCGGTGATCGCCGTCTCGACGACGTCTGGCACCGGCTCCCAGGTGACCCAGGTCGCCGTCATCACCAAGACCAACGAGCATTGCAAGTCGGCGATCTACAACGACATCATCCTTCCCCGCGTCGCGGTCGTCGATCCCGAGCTGATGCTCAGCGTGCCGCCACGAATGACCGCGTTCACCGGCTTCGACGCCCTGACCCACGCCTTCGAGAGTTTCCTTCATCCGAACTGCGACGCTCTGGTCGAAATGATGGCTCGCGAAGCCATCTCGATCGTCCTGAAGTGGCTTCCGGTCGCGGTCGGCGAGGGAAGGAACCTGGAGGCCCGCTCTCACATGGCCCTCGCGGATACGCTGGCGGGGATGTGCATCCTGCGCGCCGGCGTCACTCTACCCCACGGCATGGGGATGGCCATCGGCGGCATGTATCCCCACGTCGCCCATGGACAGGCGCTGGCCATCGTCTATCCGGCCTTCCTCGATTACACGCAGGCTGCCGCGGTCCGACAGTTTGCTTGGCTCGCCCGCGCGATCGATCCCGCCACGAGGCCGCTCGGCGAGACTGCGGCCGCGGCCGCAGCGGCGCCGCTTCTGACACGGTTCATCGAGCGGATTGGCGTCGCGCAGAAGCTCAGGGACGTGGACGTGCCGGAGAGAGAGCTCGAGGCTCTGACCGAGTCCTGCTTCGTCCTGCCGGATTACAAGAGCAATCCGCGCGTGGCGACGCGCGCGGAGATGGCCGAGCTGGTGCGCGCCTCCTGGTAAGCTCCTTCCACGCATACAATGGAAAAGGCCATGGACGGTCTATCCAGCAACGGCAGCGGCAATGGCAAGAAGCCGAAGGCGAACCGGGAGATCGTCCCGCCTGTCGCGGAATCGGCGTTCACAAGCTTTTCCCATCCTTGGCCATGGCCGCAGTGCGTCTGGCATTATCACACGGAATACGAGATCCACCTCATCCTGCACGCATCCGGCCACGTGTGGGTCGGCGATTACATTGGCCCGTTTCACGATGGTCACCTCGTGCTTGTTGGGCCCGATCTGCCCCACAACTGGACAAGCAACAACGTAAGTCCAAGCGACGGGTCGAAGCAGGAGGACCACGTCATCCAGTTCCGGGACAATTCTTTCGGACCAGAGTTCTTCAGCGTGCCCGACCTCGCCGCCGTCCGCGATCTTCTGACCAAGGCGCGTCGCGGCATCGAGTTCCTGGCCTACGATCCGACGCTCGTCCGGCAGATCGTCGACATCGCCGCCCTGCGCGGAATCGAGAGGGTGATCACGCTGCTGCAGATTCTCCAGAAGCTGGTCGAGACCACGCGGGTGAACATCCTGTGCAGCGAGGGTTACTCCCCTGTCCTCGGCGACAACGCCGCCATACGCATAAATCAGGTTCTTTCCTTTATGCGGACGAACCTGAAAGAAGATCTGACGCTTGATGGCGCCGCCAGGCAAGTCCACATGCAAACTCGGTCTTTCAGCCGCTTCTTTCGACAGATTACGGGTCGGCGCTTCAGCGACTACCTGCGGGAGATGCGGGTCGGAGAGGCTTGCGACCTCCTCCAGAACACGGAATTGCCGATCACCGATATTTGCTTTTCTGTCGGATTCAATAACATTTCGTGGTTCAATCGTTGCTTTATGGAGAGCAAGAAGGTGACGCCCCGGGAATATCGGCGGATCGGGCTCGGCCGGTACGGGCCCTTCGGAATCTTTCCGAACGCTGGCTAGACGAACTGTCCCGTCTTCGGAAAGCATCGAGTTGCGCCTTCCCGCCGCGGCTCCGACCGTTCCGATGCACCCTTCAGGCAGATCGTCAGTACGGCAAATCCTTTGCCCTCGAGGCCGCTCTCGTCAGAGGCGAGCCCGAGCCCAATTGTCGCGAAGCTGATTGGCGCTGGACAACATGCGATACGTATCGTATATAAGCTCGCGTGATCGTCGGTTTCGTCAGCGCTGAAACGGAGGAATTCTTTCGGGAAGGCGACTGCCCAGCCCAGTGGCGCGGCGTCGCCAAGGTTCTCGCGCGCAAGCTCGATATGCTGGACGCGGCGCCGACGCTGGAGACGCTTAGGTCGCCGCCAGGGAATCGTCTCGAAGCCTTGAAGGGCGATAGGGCCGGTCAATTCAGCATCCGCATCAACGATCGCTGGCGCGTGTGCTTCGTCTGGACTGAGGCGGGTCCCGATCGCGTTGAAGTCGTGGACTATCATTGAGGAAAATCTTCATGCCACGCGTGCGCACACACCCCGGCGAGATCCTTGCCGAGGAGTATATGAAGCCGCTCGGCCTCTCGGCTAACGCCCTTGGGCGAGCCGTCGGAGTTCCCGGAAACCGGATAAGCGACATCATTCGCCGGCGGCGCGACGTGTCTGCGGACACGGCCATCCGGCTTGGGCGGTATTTCGATGTCGACCCGCGCTTCTGGCTTAATTTGCAGGCGGCCTATGAGCTCTCTCTTGCTGAGAGCGAGAATGATTACTCGGACATTCGGCGCCGAGCGTAAGGGAATCAAACGGCACGCGCGGTGGGCCGTTCGTTGGCCCCGAGCACAAAGTCCCCATCAATTTCGCACGACCATAAACCGCGCCGGACAGAGACGCCTGAGACCACTCTGTCAGGGGCAACCTCAAACCGGCGCCGTTGACCCCGTTTGCCCTTCGCCACTTTCCGCAAGGGGGGAGCCGGCTTGCGCGCCCGCGCGTCGACGGGATCCGCGACGAAGTCTTTTGCGCCGCCGCCGAACGCCCTCCGCGTCTCAGAGGAACATCAGGCCGCCGTTCACGGCGATCGTCTGGCCGGTGATGAAGGCGTTGTGGACGACGAGGACCGTCGCCTCAGCGACGTCTTCGGCTTCGCCCATGCGGCCTGACGGAATCCGCGCCGCGGCGCCGGCCGCCTTCAAGGGCGCGCCCATCTCGGTGTCGGTCGGGCCGGGCGCGATCGCGTTGACGGTGACGCCGTCCTTGGCGACGCGCGCCGCGTAGCCGCGCGTCAACCCCTCGAGCCCGGCCTTGGAGGCGTTGTAGGCGACGCCGACGGCGCCGGCGCTGCGCGCCGCGACCGAGGAGATGTTGACGATCCGGCCCCAGCGGCGGGCCTGCATGCCGGGAAGAAACGCCTCGGTGCAGAGGTAGGCCGACTTCAAGTTCGTCGCGATCGTGCGATCGAACGTCGCTTCGCCGACGTCGGCGAGCGCCACGCCCGCGTTGTTGACCAGGATGTCGATCGGGCCGAGCTCGCGCTCGACGCGCTCCGCGAGACTGGCGACCTCCGCCGCCAGGGACACGTCGGCCCGGACGGCGATCGCCCGGCCGCCGCCCGCGCCGATGCGCTGGACGACGGCGTCGGCCTCCTCGGCGCGGGCGCGGAAATTGACCGCGACGGCCGCGCCGCACTCGGCGAGCGCCAGCGCGATCGCCCGGCCGATGCCGCGCGACCCGCCGGTGACGAGGGCGCGCCGTCCTGAAAGATCGACTTCAAAGGCCATGGTCTCGAACTCCCTTTGCTTCGAGCGCGCATTGTAGACGCGGTCGTTGACTGCGTCGCCGTGATGAGAAGGAAGCGCACGAGGCCGTGCAAGTCACTCGGTCGATGAGGCCCCGCCTTTGGATGCGCGCTGCGAAAGCGTTAGCGACATGAAGACGCTATTCCCATTTTCCCGGTAGGCCCCGAACGGGCCACAACGCTTGAAGCCCGCGCTGGCGTACAGCGTCTGGGCTGGCGCAAACGCCGGCTGGCGGCCGGTCTCGAGGTACAAAACCTGATATCCGCGCGAACGAGCGACATCGATGATGTAATTCAACAGCGCTCGACCTGCGCCCATCCTGCGCAGCGCGCTCGGGGTGCGCATGGACTTGATCTCGCCTTGCGTCGGCGACAGCGTCTTGAGGGCCGCGCAGCCCAACACCCGTTCACCGTCCCACGCCGTCCAGAACGAAACGTCGGGCGCTTTGAGCTTGCCCGCATCGAAGGCGAACACCTGATCGGGCGGCGAGAGCGCGTACATGCTGCGCAAATGCTCCTCGAGAAGCGCGATGACGGCGGGTCGCGAAAGATCGTCGAGTTCGATGTGCAGCATGGGCGGCGTCTGTCGAATTGGGTTCGTCAGATCACGGATGCCGGCGCAACTCAAGCACGACCCGCATGAAACCCGCGGGTTCGGCCGCAGACGGCTTTCTCTCGCTCCCGCTCGTTCCCCGTGGCCAAGTTGGAAACCTTCGGGTCGACAGAGCGGGCCCGGCCCTGCTCATTTGCCGATCGGGCGAGCCTTCGTTTTCCTCGCTGACGACCGGGATCGATCGACGCGCGACACGAACCCGATCTCGTCTCTGGCGAAGGCCGCCTTGATAATGCCCCCGTTCGGCACAAGATTTGACGCGTCAGAGAGAAAGCGTACCGGCGACCGGCCTCAATCCCTTGTCTTCCGCTCGGTCGTTGCGCCGATGTTTCTCTGCCAAAGGAGGTCGTCTCATGCAATTCAGCACCCTTCGTCTTGCCGCGGCGACGGTCGGAATGGCCGCGCTGGCGCTGGCCATCAGCGTTCCAGCGTCCGCGCAACAGACCTATGGACACTATCGCCATCATCACAACCGCGCCGTCCATCGTGACGAGGGTCGTCAAATTGTCGTTCATGCGGTTCAGCCGCCGGCGCCCTACTACGGCTGGGGGCCCGGGGCGGCGGTGGGCAATGTCGTCAGCGGAACCGGCCAGGCGGCGCAGAGCGTATTCACCGGGGCCGGCGGCATCGTCGGAGGCGTCGTCGGCGGCGTGCTCGGCGGCGTGACCGCGCTCTTCAGTTCGCCGTCCTACAGCCCCATGCCGGCATATGCCTACGGATCTGCCGCCCCCGGTTACGCCCCCGCCGCCAGCGCCGGCGGTCCGATCGGCGCGGACTTCGCGGCGCCGTTCAACGCAGTCGGAGCGGTGGTCGCAGCGCCATTCCAGGTGGTCGGCGGCGCGTTCGGAGGGATGACGTCCGCCGGCCCCGCGATGCGGTAGCCCAGTCGAAGAGGGATACAATGCGCGGGAGAAAGGAAGTTTCGCGACGGCCGACAGCGAAGGGCAGAAGCTGATCCGGCAATATGCCGCTGGCGAAGTCACGTGGGATAGCCTTCAGGAACGCGGCTTCGCCGGCTACGTCGAAGTGCTCGCCGGACTTGGCGAGCTCGGGCTTCGGCCCCCTCTCGCTCGCATGGAAGGGCCGAACGTCGAGGCGCGCCGCCGCGGGCGCGCGTTCATTCGTGAGGCCCTGCGGGCGCATGAATGAGCGCACCGTTCAGCCTCATCGTCGCCAATACCTCGCCGCCCACTCTCAAGGAGACGAAGTTCGGGCTGCTGCTCTCCTGGAGCCGCCTCCGGATGCCTTCATGACGCAATTATCAACCGGCGTGTGTGGCTGGCGCTCTTGCCGCATGGAGCCGCAAAGCCAGCGCGGCAGGCGGCCGTCGATGGCTGCGAGCCCTAAGCCGATGAGCGCCAAGCCCGCCAAGGCGTCCCAGGTCACGAACTCGCCCAGGAATGCGACACCGAGCGCCATCGCGCTCGCGGGGAGAAGGAACGTGACCAACAGGAGATTTGTCGCTCCGGCGGTGGCCAAAATTCGAAAGTAGAGGATGCAAGCAAGCGCCGTGCTCAGAAACGCGATGCCGGCAAACCCCAGCCAGACTTGGAGGCCCGGAACGGGCAGCGTCCACGGCTTATCGACCAGAGAGACGACTGGCAGAAGGAAGACGGCGCTCGCGGTGATTTGGCCGGTCGCGACCTTTAGCGGCGGAATCGCCTTGAAACGGCGTCCATAGACGGCGGCAACGCGTAGCTGACCGCGGCGAGCAAACACGCCGTCTCGCCAACGAGGTCGCTCTTGCCGGCGCCAAGAAGCAAATTCGGGCTGACCAGCGCCGCGACGCCGACGAAGCCGAACAGGACGCCGATCGACTTCGTCCAGCTCAACTTTTCGTTTGACGTCAAGACGTGAGCGGCGAGCACAGTGAAGATCGGCGTCGTCGCGTTCAGGATCGAAGCCAGGCCGCTCGAGATGTGGGTCTCGCCGAAAACGATCAGCGAGAAGGGCACGACATTATTGAGAAGCCCCATGAGGACGAAGGCCCGCCAAAGGCGCGGGTCCTTCGGCATGGCGTCATGCCGAACCATGAGGAAGAGGTTCAATCCGATCGCGGCGAAGCCGACCCGTCCGAGAACTACAGTGAAAGGCGGCAAAACCTCAACGAGCACCTTGAAAAAGAAAAACGACCCGCCCCATAGCGTAGAGAGCGCGAGGAGCATCGCCCATTCCTTGGCGACCATCGCAGGGGCCGCCCTGTCTCGACCCACGTCAACTCCTCCGTCCGTACAGCGGAGTGACAATAGGAATTTCAAGCGAGACGCCCACCCGATTTCGCTGGCGAAGCGACGGCTGTGGAGACTCCACCGCAAAAAGTCAGTGGCGCCGGCGCGGATTCTGTCGCGACGAGGCGACGCGGCTGACCTCGCGCACTCAACCGTTTGCGGTACGGGTAATCAGATTGATGGCGCGTCTATTGCGGCGGCCCGCGCAGGCAAGCGCATTCCTGATCGTCCCACCAGGAACCGCGCGGACACACGCGGCGCCTCGGGCAGGTCTGGTCAGGGGCGGCCGGCGTCCAGGTTTGTCCCGCCGCGACGGCGCCGCTGTAGGTCGCGACAAATTTCACCCACTTCGGTTTGCCGGCGTAGACGTCGACGACCGGAAAGACAGCGGTGTAGTTGCCGGCCGCGACTTTGACCGGCGCGGCGGGAGGCGCGATCGCGGCCGGGTCGTCGGAGGTCACCACAATGAGGGCGCCGCCGACCGGGGCCGGCGCGTTAAGCGTTATCGTGCCGTTCGACGGCTGGTTCAGCGGCAGAGTCGGCGGCAGCTCGATCGCGAGAGGCGGCGACGCAGGGACGACGATCTGCGCTCGGGCGGCGCTCCCCTGGTAGGTCGCCGTCAAGGTCACCGTCTTTGTGACTGCCGACGGATGGAACGTCAGTGGCGCCGCGATCGACGACTTGCCGGCCGGAATCGTCGCCGTCGGCTGCTGCGGCGCGATGAGATCCGGCGCGTCGGAGGCGATCGTGACTTCGGCGCCGCCGGGCGGCGCATCGCCGTTCAAGAACACCGCCGATGGCACCCCGAAGAAATTGTCGGGCGCCTGGAACTTCGTCAGCGCCGGAAACTCGTCGTAGGTGAAGACCGAGCCGGGCGACGGCGGACTCGCCGCGCCAAACGCGTTGGCGACGACTTGCACGGGTCCGGCCGCTGCGACGGCCGGCGTGGTCGCCGAGCAACTCGTCGTCGCGTCGACGGTGCTACCCAAGCAAAGAGCGCCCGTCGAAGCCGAGCCGAACGAGAGGGGCATGTTCGGGAACACGCCCCGATAGGGCGGAAATCCGCCGCCGGAGATCACGACGTCCGTGCCGCCGGTCTTTGGCCCGTGGTTCGGTTGCAGCGAGGCGATCGTCGGGCCGATGTAGCTGAACCTGGCGTTCGGGCCGGGCATGCTCTCGCCCCCGTCGACGTCCGCCATGACGTCAACTTGCGCGACGCCTGCGGCCGGCGGGCTATAAACGACGCACGTGGTTGCGTCTTGACACTGGTCGAACCCTTTCGACGCCGTCGATCCGCCGAATTTGAAGGAGACGCGATTTTGGTCGAGGCCTGGGGCGTCAAAACACGTCCCGGTGACAGTGACCTGCGTCCCTCCGGGCACGGGCCCTTCAACTCGGCGAGACGCCGGTCACGTTGGGCCCGATCGAAATCAGATCTGTCCGGTTCGAGAGAATCGGTTGGGTCGAGGAATCGTGCCCAACCGAGACGACGATCTCGTAAATTCCCGGCGTCGTCCCAGCCGGGATCGTCGCCGTGATCGTATCGGCGCCGATGTTGACGTTTTGCAGCGGGACGTCTGAGAGATTCGACGCGTAGGCGTGCGAGGCGACGACCTTCCACGCGCCGGCGAAATTACCCCCATGCACGGAGATGTCGGTCGCGCCGAGGCAATTTCCGTTCGCAGGCGAAACTTCGGAAACAAACGGCCCGGTCGGCGTCGCGCCCGGCGCGTAAGCCTGCGCGAAAAGCGTAATCCGGCAGGAATCGGCGTTTGGCAAGTTGCCCGGGTCGAACGTCTCCCCGCAGTCCTTGATCGCTTGGGCGGAAGCTTGATGGTGCGGATCGACCGCGAGCTGCGGCGGGGTCGGCGGCATCCAGATCGGCGAAGCGTTAGGGCGGCTCGGATCGGGAGGGTTCTTGGCGACCTCCTGAAGCGTCGTCGCCCGAATGGCGAAATCCCTGGCCGTGCCGCCGCCGCCGAGATTGTTGACCCCGAGCCGATGACAGGAAATGCACTCGTTGCCGGCGACCTCGACCTTGTAGGCTTTCCAGTGGGAAAACGGGTCGCCGACGAAGGCGTACGGCTGGTCGCGGTTGAAGGCGAAATCGTCCGATCCGGGCAATTTGTTCGCGTCTTTTACGCCGTCGATGTAGGGGGAGCGGATCAACGGCCCATCGTCGTGGCAATTCGCGCATCGGATGCCGGCCGTCTCGCTTGGAGAGCGCCACGGGAACCCCGACGCCAGCCCCTTCGATGGAGCGAGCGCAGGCTTCGTTGACGCGGCGGGCGCCGAACTCCCGCCAACCATGTCCCCTGGCGGGGCCGGCTGGTTGTGGCCAAGCGCCTGATAAAAGCAGGTCGCTCCGTTCACGCGCGAATATTGGATGACGGCGATGTCGCCGTATAACCCGGGGCCGCCGCCTTGTTTGCGGCAATGCGCGACGATGATCGCCTTCGAGTCGTTGTGGAGAACCTGAAACCTGCTGCCCGGATCGCAAACCTAATTCAATCGGTTCGGCTGATCGCATTGCGTTGTCGCCGGCCAATGATAAGACGCGGAGCCCTGGGCCGGCACTTCAGTTCCCGCGTCGCAATCGAAGTCGGGAACGTCCACGCCGACCGCCGCGGAACATTGTTGGGCGTAGGTCTGCAATTCGTCCGCCAGCGCCACCCCCGTAGCGACGACTGACCCGAAAACGAGGCCTGCCGCAACGCAATATTCTCGTGTCCGGCTGGACATCACGGTTCCCCCCGAGATCGCCGACTTTGCCGCCTGAACGTAGAATGTCCTGGACGGAACTGTCAATACATGATGATCTACCTCTTGTCTACCCTTGGAACGGCGCAATTCGCCGCCCGGATTGCGCCGACCAGCGCGATCCCGGCGTTGAGCGCCCGCATTTCGTCCTCGAACGGGTTCGCAGCGCCCACCGGACATGGCCCCACGTCTCCTGGAAGAGAGATGTTGCGGCCCTGGCCCGACGTTTGATTTTCGCCGCTTAAGCCAACGGCCCAGTCGGCCGCATCGCGCCGACCGCAATCCCGTTCCAGTTGAGAAGCGGCGGCTCGGCGAAGCGGTCGAGGGTCTCGCCGAAGCCGCCGAAACGGCTGAGAAGCGCGGCGATCATCGTCTGGGCCCCGCGCTTGGAGCCGTCGTCGGCCTTGACCGCGAGCCCCAGGCCGAGTTCCGGCAAGGCGGCGCACCAGACGCCCTCCGCCCCCGTCTTGGCGAAGACGCGGGCGCCGAACAGCGCCATGACCTCGGTGTCGAACCGGCCCGCTCCCGCCACCATGACCGGGTTCGCCGCCACCGCCGCGCGGATTCGCTCAGCCGCGCGGGCGCGCTCGTGCGGCAGACCCTGCCCTGTCGCGAAGCGGGCAAAGCCAAGCGCCAGCGCGCGGAGCGGGATCGCATAGGCAGGGATCGAGCAGCCGTCGATCGCACGGGTTTCCGGGCCGAGCGCGATGCCCGTCATGTCGGAGATCGCCGTCGTCACGACGCGCTGGACCGGATGATCCGGCGACACGTAACCCGCCGGGTCGATCCCCGCGGCGCAGGCGAGGCAGACGAAGCCGGCGTGCTTGCCCGAGCAGTTGTTGTGCAGGGCGGACGGCCTTTCGCCTCGACGGGCGAGCGCCCACGCGGCGGTCTCGCTACTCGGCCAGTGCGCCCCACATTCGAGCGCGCCCACGTCGCGTCCGGCCTTCGCCAGCATCGCGGAGGCGACCGCGACATGCGCCTCCTCGCCGGCGTGCGAAGCGCAGGCGAGCGCGATTTCCGCTTCCGTCAGTCCCAGCCGGTCGACCGCGCCGCTTTCGACCAGCGGCAGCGCCTGCAGGGCCTTGACCGCCGAGCGCGGATAGACGGGGCGGTCGACGGCGCCGAAGGCGAATGCGATCCGCCCGTCCGCGTCGACGATAGCGCCGGCGCCGCGATGGGCGGAATTCGACCCGGTCGCCGCGCAATATCTCGACGACGATGGGATTGGACATGGGCCGGCTCCATATTGGCGGCCGTTACCGTCGACCTGCGGCGCATAGCCGCCATCTCCTCACCGTTCTTGCCACCATCCCGCCCGCTCCGCTACTCAAGCGCAGCGAGGTTCGCGATGCGCGTTCGAGACGTGATGACCTACGGGGCGATCGGTCTGCCGGAGACGGCGACGATTGCGCAGGCGGCCGAGGTTCTGCTCAAATCCCGGATCAGCGCGGTGCTCGTCCACGACGCCGACAACGCGCTGGTCGGCGTGCTCAGCGAAGGCGACCTCATGCGCCGCAGCGAACTCGGCGCCGAACGCAAGCGGCCGCGCTGGCTCGAGGCGCTGCTCAGCGGCGGCCGGCTGGCCGAATCCTACGCCCATACCCACGGCCGCAGGATCGGCGAGATCATGACGCGAAAGCTCATCACCGTTTCCGAGGACGCCGAACTCGGCGTCGCGGTCGACCTGATGCTGCGATACGGCGTCAAGCGGCTGCCGGCGCTGCGCGGCGAGGCGGTGGTCGGGATCGTTTCGCGGTCGGACCTTCTCAAGGCGCTGGTCGCGGCCCTGCCGAAGGCGGAGGGCGGCCATCCCGACGCGGAGATCAAGTCGGCGATCGAGGCCGAACTCGACCGGCTCGGCTGGGCGCCGAGGGCGAGCATTCGCGTCGACGTGCGCAACGGCGTCGTCACCTTCGGCGGCGCAATCACCGACGAGCGGCTGCGCTCCGGCCTCCGGGTGATCGCCGAAAACACCGCCGGCGTTACCGAGGTCCACGATCACATGTGCTGGATCGAGCCGAACTCCGGCTTTTATCTGCCATCCGAGCAAGAAGAGCAGGAGAGCCCGCCGCACCCCTGAGCGGCGGCCGGCGCCCCTCGCCGGCGTTCAGCGACGGTAGGCGCCGCCGCCGCCCGCGTGGACCCCTCCGCGGTAACCGCCGTGGTAGCCGCCGCCGCGGTAGGCGCCGCCACGATAGCCCCGCGCGTAGACGCCGCCATGGTAGCCGCCGTAGCCGCGACGGTATCCGTAGCCGTAGCGGTGGCCGTAGTAGCCGCCGTTATAGTAGCCGGTGCGGTAGCCGTAGCCGCCGTAGCCGCCGTAACCGCCCGTAGCCCCCGTAGCCGCCGTAATAGCCTCCGGTGTAGACCGGGCCGCCCAATGCGACGCCCCCGTAATAGACGCCGCCCACAGGCGCGACCCCGCCGTAATAGGGGCCCGTTCCGTAGGCGGTGGGCTCGTAGCAGCCCGCAAGCGACAGCCCCAGCCCTGCAACCAGCGTCATTGCCGCAAGTCGTTTCCCGAACATATCAGCCTCCGTCATCGGCCGGTCGCAATCCGGATGGCGCATCGGCGCCTGAACATTTCTACGCTCTACGCGGGCGACAGGCAATTTTCGCTTGCTCGAGCCGGCGCTGGGGGTCCTGTTCGCGCCTGCCGGACGCGGCCGCGGATCACCCTGTGTTACGGCCCTCGCCGGCTTCGAAAAGCGCCTGCAGGCCCTCGCGATAGGTCGGGTAGGCGGGCGCAAAGCCGAGCAACGCCTTCGCCTTGGCGTTCGAGACGCGCTTCTCCTCGGCGTAGAAGCTCGCCACGAAGGGCGACAGCGCCGCGGTCTCGAACGGTTCCTCGGGCGGCGGCGGAAGGCCGAGGAGCCTGGCCGCATAGGCGGTCACGTCCTGCGGCGGCGCGGGTTCGTCGTCGGCGACGTTCCAGATCTGGCCATCGAGGGCGCCAACGAGGACCAGCCGGGCGACTTCGGCGATGTCGTCGACATGGGCGCGGTTGACGACATGGCTGCGCTTGACGATTCGACGCGCCTCGCCGCGCCGGACCTTGTCGAGCGCGTTGCGTCCGGGCCCGTAGATGCCCGGCAGGCGCAGGATGTCGGCGGCGATCCCGCGCCCCCTGCCCGCCTCCCTCCAGCGGGCTTCGTCGGCGAGACGGGCGAGCCCGCGCTCGGAACGGGTCAGCGTCGCCGAGGCCTCGTCGACCCAGCGGCCGCCATGCTCGCCATAGACGCCGATGGTCGACAGATAAACGATGCGGGCGAGGTGCGGCGCGGCGCCGATCGCGTCCGCGAGGACCTCGAGCGGCCCCTGCCCCGTTTGCGGCGGGATGGACACGACGATCGCATCGGCGCGCTTCAACGCGGCCTCGAGCTCGGGATCGGCCCGCGTCCCGTCGAAGACGAAAGCCTCGAGCCCGGCTGCGCGCAGGGCGGCCACGCGCTCTTGCGAGCGCGCCGTGCCGCTCGGCTCGAGGGACGGCGCCCGCCGGATCAGCGCCTCGGCGCAATAGCCGAGGCCGAGGAAGAGCACGTTGAGGCCCATCGCGCGCTTATGACGGAAGACGGGGGACAGATGAAGGCGCGGCGCGAAGTTCCGGCCGGACTCCTGTCGACGGCCCAATTCGGACTCGGACTTTTGCGCCGCCCTGCCGCTCCCGCTATGCCCACTTGACGCTTGCGCAATTCCTGTCGCCAGGGCCAATATCCCGGCCGGGCGCGGCGAGTGGGGGAAGACGACATGCTCGGAACGGATTACATCCTGCAGTCGCTGCTCGCCGACGGCGTCGATTATCTTTTTCTCGTCCCGGGCGGCCTGGTCGATCCGTTTCTGCCGGCCATCGGGCGCGCGACCAGGCTTCATCCTGTCATCGCGGCGCAGGAAGGCGGCGCGGCCTTCATGGCCGACGGCTACGCCCGCGCGAGCGGCAAGTTCGGCGCGGTGCTCTGCATCGGAGGCCCCGGCGCGACCAATGCCGTCACCGCGCTTTCGGCCGCCTTCACCGACGAGTCGCCGGTCCTGCTGCTGACCGGAGAGGTCTCGAACTTCATGCAGGGCGTCGGCCTGTTCCAGGACGCGACGGCAGGCACGTATAACGACAGCCGCACGCTGGCGCCGGTCACCGCAAAATCCTACAGCGTTCCGGATGTCAGGCTTCTGCCGCAGAGTCTGCGCAGGGTGGTCAGGCGCATGTTCGACGGCGCGCGCTTGCCCGTGCATCTCAGCGTTTCCCAGGATGTCCAGAGCGGAGACGTCGGGGCCGAGCCCGAGCCGCTCTCCTGTGATATTCTCGCCTCCGAGCCGCTCGACCATCGGGCCGCCGCAAAGCTTTGGCGGCTGCTCGGCGGGGTGGATTTCGCCCCGCGCGTGGCGATGCTGGTCGGCGGGGGGATGATCGCAGATGAGGCTTCGGCGGCGCTCGTCAAGGCCGCCGAGCGCTTCCACATCCCGGTCGCGACGACCCAGCATGCCAAGGGACACTTTCCCGAGGATCATCCGCTCTCGCTCGGCGTCTTCGGCTATGCGGGGACGCGCCATGCGAGCGAGGCGTTGCTCGACGAAGGCCTCGACCTTCTGATCGTGATTGGCGCGACCCTGAACCTGCGCAATTCGATGTACTGGACGGCGCAGCTCAAGCCGAAGCTGGGCGCGCTGACGGTGAACATCTCGCCCGTTCAGGTCGGTCGCTGGCTCAAGCACGAAAACTTCGTCGGCGGTCATGGCGGCGCATTCGCCGAATGGCTCGCCGCCGCGCGCGAAGACGAGGCCGCGCCGCTCGCAAAGGGGATCGCGGCGCGGCGCGAATGGCTGTCCGCCGTCCGGGCGAAGCCGCGCTATTACGACGCCGAGAATACCGCGAGCGACAGGACGCCGATCCATCCCGCCCGCATGGTGGCGGAGGCGCGAAAAGTCATGCCGCGCGAGACGATCGCGCTCGTCGACAGCGGCGCCCATCGCGCCTTCGCCGCCCACTACTGGGATAGCTTTGGGCCGCGGCAATTTCTAACCGCCACGACGCTCGGCCCGATGGGCTGGGCGATCGCCGCGGGGATCGGCGCGAAAGCGGCGCGGCCGGACGCGCCGGTGCTCGTCTTCACCGGCGACGGATGCATGCGCATGCACGGGATGGAGGTGCAGAGCGCGGCCCGCGCCGGGCTGCCGGTGATCTATCTCGTCAGCAACAATCAGGCGCTCGGCAACGTCTGGCTGAGGGCAAGGTCAGAGGGCCCGACGCCGATGCGCCTGACCGAAGCGCCCGACCAGGACTGGGCGGCCTTCGCCCGCGCGCTCGGCGCGGAAGGGATCACCGTGCGAAAGGCCGAGCACCTCGCCCCCGCGCTCACCAGGGCGCTCGAGGCGAACACAACGTTCGTCATCGATGTGAAGACGGACAAGACCGCTGGGACGCCGGTCGAGCCTTTTGTGGAGAGCAAGGCGCACTGGTCATTTCACGCTTGAGGGGGCGAAGATGGCGAGCCTGCCCGATCCGACGGCGACCCTCTCCGGAGAAGCGAGGGCGATCTACGAGGACATCCTTGCACGGCGCGAGGCCAAGGGGGTCCGCCACCTCGGCCCCTACATTCCGCTCCTCAACCATCCCGAACTGGCTCGGCTCATCGAACGGCTGGGCTATTTCTACAAGTACAAGTCTGCGCTCCCACGCGAGGTCTATCAGTTCATCGTGTTGACTATCGCCAAGCGGTCCGGCGTGGCGTTCGTCTGGGAGGATCATGTCGCCGCGGCTCGGTCGGCCGGCCTCGACGAGTGCGTGATCGATGCGATCGCGGCTGGCGAGAAGAGCTTCCCAGCGCCTTATGGCGTCGTGGCCGAGACGATCGAGGAGGCGTTCGCTTACCGCTCAATTCGCACAGCGCTCCAGGCGAGCGTCGTCGAGCGCTTCGGCGTCCAGGGGCTGATCGAGATCGTGACGCTGTGCGGCTTCTACACGCTGACCGCCATGGTCAACGCCTGTTTCGACGTTCCCTTGCCGCATGGGCATTGAGGCGATCGTCCTTCCCAGCGTGATCGCCGGCGCGATCGCGACCGTGGTCCTGGACGTTTGCCAGCAGATCGTTCGGCTCGCCCTCGGCGCGCCGATCGGCTGCGGCGCCCGCTCCGGCTCCTCGGGACCCGCATCGTGTGCGCCGTCACAGCCGAATTCATAGTCCTTCAGATAGACTTGGCGCCTGTCAGGGAGGGCGGCTTCGGTCGCCGGGCCGTCGTGCGCAAGGGAACGGGCGCATTGTCCTTGGACGTTTCCGGCGGCGACCGGGAGACGCGAAACCTCGTCCTCTGGCTTTGCTTCAGCGCCGCGGCGGCCGCGATCGTGTGTTGCTTTGCGGCGTTGGCGCTGATGTCAGGGTCGGGCGCGCCACGCGCCACGACCGCCGTGATTCCGCCTCTGGGTTCGGCGCCGCCGCTATCGGCGCCAGTCGCGACGACGTCAGCCGAGTCCGCCCCGGCGCCCGCTCCGGACACGTCCGCCCCGAACCTTGTTCAAGAGCCTGAAGTCGAAGCTCCGCCGAAAACTGTTCCGCCAGGCGCCAAGCGCGACGTCGCCCGCCTTGAAATTGCGCCGCCGCCACCGCGTCTGTTCGCGCCCCTTCCGCCGGCGCGGCCGGGGGGCGCGAACGTCGGCGATACCTTCGCTCACGCCGCGGCGCACAGCCCTTTGACGGCCGTTTACGACATCTCGGCGCATATCGTCTATCTTCCGGACGGAACACGGCTCGAAGCCCACTCGGGCCTGGGCCTCCTCCTGGACGACCCCCGCTCCGTGACCGAAGTCGACCGCGGCGCCACGCCGCCGCACCTCTATGAGCTCACGCCGCGCGAGGAGATCTTCCACGGGGTCCAGGCGCTGCGTCTCAATCCCATTGGCGAGGGCGAGATGTTTGGTCGCAACGGGCTGCTCGCGCACTCCTACATGCTGGGACCGAGAGGGGACTCGAACGGATGCGTGTCGTTCAAGAACTACGACGCCTTCCTCAAGGCGTATCAGAACGGACAGGTGAAGCGCCTCGCGGTTGTCGCGCGCCTCAATTGAAGACCGCGATGTCGGGCCGCGCCCGGCGCGCCCGTCGGCCGCCTCGCCCGACCGGATAAGCGGGCTCGTCCGCCCGCATCTCCGCCCGCATCGCCTTCGGCGCTTTGCAGCGCTGGAAGCGACGCGGGCCGCGGCGCTATTCGCCTTTGACCTCGATGGTCTTCACCGGCTTCTGCGCTTCGGCGGTCTTCGGCAGCGTGACGGTTAGGACGCCCTTCTTGAAGCTCGCCGCGATCTTGTCCGCATCGACCCCCTGTGGGAGCCGCATCGCGCGCTGGAACGAGCCGAAACGCCGCTCCCGCACATGGAAGTCGGGCTTCTTCTCGTCCTTCTCCTCACGCTTCTCGCCCTTGATGACCAGCACGTCGCCGGAGATCGTCACGGCGATGTCCTTCTCGTCCATGCCCGGCAGCTCAGCGTGAACCTCGAATCCGTCGGCGCGCTCGATAAGGTCGACCGCCGGGACGGCTACCCAGGACTCGGGCGACCAGAACGGCTCGAGGTCGAACGACGGCCGGCGGAACGGCAGCTTCAACGAACTCATCGTGAAGTCCTCGAACAGACGATCGACCTCCCGGCGCAAACTCTCGAACGGACGCCACATCTGCATCTGCATTGTTGGCGGCGCCGCGGGCTTCGTCTTGGTCGTGACAGGAACCTTGGTTTCAACTTCAGCCATCGAACCCTCCATAGTCTTGGCTGGTTCCCACCCTCCAAGCGCATGATACGCCGCTTCCGGCGGCTGCGCATTGACCCTGCGCAATCCACTGGCGGCGAGGACGCGCAATGAGTGGCGGGTTATGCCCGGCGACGCGCCGAGCCGATTGATCGGAGCCGGGTCGCCATGCCCGCCGGCGCCGTCAACGTCAGCGGCCGGCGGCTTATCGCAAGGCCCACATCCGCGCCTCGACGAGGTGGGATACGCCTGCGTGGATTCAAACCGGCGGGCGTCAGGTGAACCTGCGTCGAGGCCGGTTCGACCCTCTTGACGCTTCGCCGCCGCCTTCCCAAGTCGAACAGCATCGCAGCGGGAGAGGGAGCGCTCGCCTCCGAAGGTCGGGACGCGAATTGGGCCGGCCTCGGGGCGCGTCGGCGCCTCCCCTAGCGACAGGGAAGGAGGCAACCACAATGCTGTTTTCTGATCCATTCGACGCGCTCGCCAGCTTTCAGCAGGCGCTCGAACTCGTTCCGGACGAGCGACTGGCTGGCGCCCGGTCCCAGCGGCGGCGGGGCCTATCCGCCGATGAACGTGTTCCGCAAGGGCGACGACTACATCATCATCGCCGAGATCCCCGGCGTGAAGAAAGCCGATCTCGAGCTGCAGGTGAAGGGCCGCACGCTGCGGCTCACCGGCCAGAAGGCCGTCGGGTTTCCCGACAAGGCGGCAGTGCACCGGCGCGAACGGCTCGCCGGCCGGTTTGATCGCGCCCTGACGATGCCGGTCGAGATCGACCCGGAGGGCGTCAAGGCGGAATATCGAGACGGCGTCCTTGCGCTCTATCTGCCCCGGGCGGAGAGCGAAAAGCCGCGCACAATCAAGATCGGTTGAGAGGGACGACCGATGACCAGGAACGCAAGCGACAAGGGAATGACCATGGCTGAGAACAAGGAAATGTCGGTCCGCGAGAAGAAGGAAGTCGTCGGCAAGGAGGAAAAGACGGTTCCCGGACGCACCTTCGTTCCCTATTCCGACATCTATGAGACCGACGACGCGCTCGCGGTCGTGATGGAGATGCCGGGCGTCGAAAAAGAGGATCTCGATGTCGGGCTCGAGAACGACGTGCTGAAGTCAGCGGCCGCATCGACTTCTCCAAGTACAAGGACATGGAGCCGGTCTACGCGGAATATAACGTCGGCCATTATGCGCGCTCGTTCGCGCTCTCCAACACCATCGATCAGGAGAAGATCAGCGCCAACCTGGAGGACGGCGTGCTGACGCTGACCCTGCCGAAAGCGAAGCACGCCCAGCCGCGACGGATCGCCATCGCGTGACGGCGCGCGCACGCGGTCGACGCCAATGACATCCGGGCCGGGGCGCATCGCCGCCCCGGCCTCGATGCCGACATTCAGGACTTGGTCTTGCCGGGCGGGAACAAGCCGATGCGCGAGCCGGCCTCGAGCCGGACCGCAATCTCGCCGCCGCCGTTGGCCGCAGCGCCGGCCTTGCCGTCGGGCTTGCCCTCGTCGTCGATTTTGAAGGCTTCGAGGCCCTTCAGCGCCCCGAACTTCACGGTCACCGTCGCGCCCGAAGCGGAAGGATTGCCGATGATGAATTCGCCGCTCGACGTCTGCTCGACGTAAGCGAGGCCCTCCTCGCTCCGCCGCAAAGTGGCGTCGCCGACCTTCAGGAGCGTCCCGCCGCCGAGGTAGAGCGCGCGGGGCTGAGACCCTTTCATGCGCACCAGCGCCTGCCGGGCGTCGGTCTCCAGGCCAGCGGCCGTATGGACACCCGGCTGATAGGACACCGAGCAGAGATCGGCGCCGTCGGCTGTTGCGATCCGAAGAAGCGCGAATCCCTGATCGACGCCGCCCTCCTCCGCCACCGTCCTGACAAAGCCGTCGCTTGCGCCGGAGAAATCGAGAACATTGCCGAACACGGTCGACGACGCGCCGTCGCGGCGTTCGATCAGCGTCGGCGCCGCCGAATTGACGGGTTTCCCATTCGGCTGCGCATCTGCGTAGATTCCGCCCAATCCGAGGATCGGCTGGGTCGAGGCGCCCCGGCGGCCGTCAGCCGGGCGGCGTGCGAGCCCTGATCGAAGGCGACCGACCACGATGCGTCGGTGGGCGTAGACTGCCGCACCTCGGTGAAGGCGTTGTAGCCGTTCGGGACCGGGTCGCGAAAAGGCGAGACGGCGAAAGGAAGGTCGGACTTCGGTTCGCCGCGAATGTGCCAGGCCAGATCATAGCGATGCAGAGCGCTGGAGGAGGCCGCGAACAGGTCGGCGAGATAGTCGCCGGTGAGACAGATGGCTCGGTCCAGCTTGACGCCGGGATAGGCGGAATCGGACCACGCGCGCTCGACGCCGACGGTCTCGGCCGGACCATAGACGCTCTGCTCGGCGCGCAGCTGCTGTTCTTTCGGAACAAGCCGTCTGACGACATGCTCATTCTGTTCGTCGACGGTCAACGTGTTGTTGCTCAACGTCGTCCAGTGCCATTTCTCATCGAGTGGGTTGTTATAGGGAAATTGCACTCCGGGGCTTGGCATCAGGATGTCGTCCAGCGCCCAGAGATCGATGTGCAGTTTGTCGGGGTGCCCATGCGACGAAAATGGACCATAGGAGAGCGTCAAGCTCGCCCGACCCGAGCCATTCGCCGCCTTCGTCCGCAGAACGCCAAACCCCACTGCCGGAAAATTCACGCTCGGGGAGGTCGATCGCAGGCCTGGTTTGCGCGTGTCGATGTCGTAGCGAAGCGGCGGCGGCGCGCTGGGCAGCCAGGAATGCACCAGGGGGCGGAAGCTCGCCTCCGAGGCTTGGCGCTCTGTTACGGCGTCCCCGGAATCGGCCAGTGCGAGGTAGCTGGGATCGCGGTATCTCTTGTACCCGTATTGATAGAGAACTGGATAATAGAGTGAGCGCAGCCATAGTCTTCTCGAATCGTTTTCGCCCGGGACGCTCATATCCGGGTAAGCAAGCAGTAGAGGAAAATCGAAAACATATTTCAAAATGCTGTCGTTGTAGCGATAGAGATCGAGTCCATGGCGCCAGGCCGCCTCCGCCGCGTTGACCATCGCGGCGAGCGCATAGAGAGAGTAGCCCGGGGCGCCTTCGACCCACATGCCTCCCGTGATCGCCGCCGGCGCGAAATGGACCGTGAGCAGTCCGCGGCTGGGGTGGCCAGGGGTCGCGGCGACCCAGTCTTTCGGCGGCGGGAACTCCGTGTAATGGGCCCGATCGGATTTGCCGAGAGTCGTGAACGTCCCGTACAGCGCCGCGTTGACGAGCTCGCGGTCGTCGGTGGCGTAGCCGGCGAGCAGGACGGCCGTCGAGCCGATCACGCCCCGATTGTTGATCTGACTGGCGAAGTTGTCGCCCGGATCCCTCTCATAGAACTCCGGATACAGCATCACCCAGGCGAGCGGCTGAATCAGGTCATCGTGTATCCGCGCCCGGTCCGCGGGCGAAAGCGCCGGCGAATTGTAAATCAGGTCGTAGCCGCGCGCGATTGACTCGAGGTTGAGCGCGTCTTCCAGGATCTGGCCGCCCAACCCTTTGGAATAGCGGTAGTTGATCGACTTCTGCGGTCCATAGCGCGGCAGATTCGAATAGGCGAGCAGAAGCTCGCGCGCGTACTTTGCGTACTTCTCCTGATCGGTCAAAGCGTACAGAATCCCGAGAGAGTCGATCGCCGCCGAATCGCGCCCCAGGAACCAGGAGAACTTGCGAACCGGATCAGGCGTTGCGGGCCGTCCCGGAAAGTCCGGAAAATAATCGCCTGGATAAAGCCAGGCGCCGTCTGGGCCCTTCTGGGGCGACGGCACGTCGATCGGCCTTCCGATCCGATCATCCATCGTCTTCTGGAGTTCGGTCAGGGCCTGCCGCAGCCCGGGACTGGTTTTCAACATCTGCTTGAGGTTTCGGATGTCCTCCTCATCCCAGATCGTGTTGGGGTGGCCGGCGTCCACCCGCGGCTCGCCGAACACTTCGACGTTCCGATGCGGCGCGTCGGCGACGGTGGGGGCGATATTGTTCGGATTCGAAACGGCGGCAAGGGGCGGCGGCGCTCCAGTCTCGGCGTCGGCGCGGGCGAAGCCCGACGTCGCAGCGAGCGCGGCCACGAGCGTCCAACAGGCGGTGAGCTTCATCATCGCGTCCCATTTCGCCGCAGGCGCATGGGCCCGCTCGACCTTGCCCGGCGCCGCCCTTCTGCAGGCCTTCCCATCGGCCGGATCGACGAGCTTTCGGAGCCGCCGACGTTGCGGCGTCCACGCTCACCGCGATTTCATGGCTTTTTTCAGCCGGTCGATACTGCCCGCCTCGTGGCCGGTCGACTGCGGCGGCAGGAAAATCCCGCGGTCTGGCGAGCGCGACTCGGGCGCTCTAGCCGGCGGCGCGCGTCGTGACGAAATCGGCAGCCTCACGGGCGACGACGCCTAAGCCGCTGACGAGCTGCTGCAGCGGCGACTTTCGCGCTTCCCACTTGACTTCGTACAGACGGGCGCTGTCGCGGGCGCGAAACAGGAGTTCGTCGCCCGCGACGATCTCGTCGACCAGGCCGAGCGCGAGCGCTTCGCTGGCGAGCCAATGATCGCCGTCGGCGACGCGGCCGATGTCCGCCTTCGGCCGGCGCTCGGCGACATGCGCCTTGAACGCGGCGTGGATCGCGTCGAGCTTGCCGCGAAAATGCTCGCGCCCCGCGGGCGTCGGCTCGCCGAGCAGCGTGATCGTCCGCTTGAATTCGCCGGCGGTAATGTCCTCGTAGTCGATGTCGTTCTTCTTGAGCAGTCGGTGCAGGTTGGGAGCGGGCGCCGCCACGCCGATCGAACCGACGACGGCGAAGGGCGCGGCCACGATGCGGTCGGCGGCGCAGGCCATCATATAGCCGCCGCTCGCGGCGACCTGATCGACCGAGGCGGTCACCGCGATGTTTTGGCCGCGCAGCCGAAGGATCTCCGCCGCCGCCAGGCCGTAGCCGGTCACCGTGCCGCCGCCGCTGTCGATCCGCACCACGACCTCGTCGGCGCCCGGGCGCGCCACTGTCAGCACCGCGTCGATCTCGCGCCCGAGGTTCTTGACCGCGGTCGCACGCAAGTCGCCCTTGAAGCCGAGCACGAAAATGCGCTTGGCCGCCGGCTGGCTGCGGCGCGCCTTGGCCGCTTTCTTGCGGGCCTTGACAAGCGCCTTCCGCTCCTTCCGGTCGAGGAACTCGGCGTTGAACGCGTCGTGCATGGCGTCGTAGCGGTCGTTGATCGACCTGATCCGGATCTCGCGGTCCTTCTCGCCGTCGGCCGAGCGGACGAGGCGCACGATCAGAACGGCCAGCCCGCCGATGGCGGCGACGATGATGATCGCCTTGATGACGAAGGCGGCGATCTCGAGCCAGAAGGACATGCGGCGCTCCGCCATGCGGGCGAAAGGCCCGCATATAAGTCGTGATCGGGCTTTTTCACTGGCGCAGGCGGGTTGGCAAGGGGTTCGGTCAGAGCCCGGGGCCGTGTTTGCCGCTGAACCGCTCGGCGAGCGCCGCCAGGATCGGCCGCTGACCCTTCAGGATCTTGGTCGCAGCCGTGTCGAGGTCGAACCACGCCGCCCGGTCGACCTCCGGGAATTCCGTCGTCTTGCCGGAGCGCGGCGGCCACTCCATCGCAAACACATTGCTTTGCAGCGACGCGGGGTCGAAATCTCCCTCCGAGGCGAAGGCGGCGACGATCTTTCCGCTGGGCTGTCGGAACGTCCCGAGATCGATCAAGAGCGCCCTCGATCGCCGCCCCGGTCTCTTCCAGGAATTCCCGTTTCGCGGCGCCGGCAGGATCCTCGCCGCGCTCCAGTCTCGCCTTTCGGGATCGACCATGCGCCTTCGTCCTTCTTCACCCAGAACGGGCCGCCGGGATGGACGAGCAAGATCTCAAGGCCGTGCGGGCGTCTGCGGAAGAGGAGAATGCCGGCGCTGGACTTGGGCAGGGGCTGCGGCGTCCAGGAATTCACCACAAAGGACACGAAGACAGGACAAAGCATCGTATTCCTTTGCGGTCTTGGTGGTGAAGGCTTTCAGCCCCAATGGATCCGCGCAAGCGTCCTGCCGGCGCCCCGCCCGGCTACTCCCGGAACGGCGTCACCAGCAGCCCGCCCGACTCGACCGGGGCGTTCGGCCCGCGCGGCAGGCGAGATGCGAGCGGTCGCCGAGATTGCGGGCGTAGATGTCGGCGTAGGAGCCGGCCGCCGCAAGCACACGCTTGGCCCAGTCGTCGGGCAGACCGAGGTCCGCGCCCTTGACCGCGCCGCTCGCTCCTTCCCCCGCCGTCCACGGGCCGGCCGGCAATTCGGCCCGCATGAGCGCCGCGAGCGTCCAGGCGACGATCGCCGCCCATTGCGGGTCGCTCGCCGGCGTCACGGCGAAGACGGGGACGGTCGAGAACGGCTCCGACAGGATGCGGCTCTTGGCGCCCTCGCCCTCGCCCGAGAGCCGCGCAACCGCGAGATCGCCGATTTCGCCAACTTCGGCGTCGCACTTGCGCGCCCGATAGGCGTCGTCCATCTCGCCGTATTCGGTCATGGGCATGCGGGTGAAGTCGAGCCGGTGCGCCGCCATCCAGGCCTCGAGGCTGCGGTGGGCGCTGGAGCCTTGATAGAAGCAGATCGCCTTGCCGGCGAGATCGGCGAGACCCTTGACGCCCGACTGCTCGGGAACCATCGCCGCCGTCGAGACGAACACGACCGGCGGCCCGAGGATCGTCCGGCCTGCGAGCCGCCGATCGATGATCTCCGAGCCGTCGAGGAAGGCGAGGTCGTCGCGGCCCTCGCGCACGCGCTCGAACGCTGCGTCGAAATCGTACGGGTGGAACGCGATCCGTCCGTCCGGGCCCAATAGCGCCGCCCCGATCGCGCGGCAGAGGTCGAGATAGAGGCCAGAGGCCGCACGGCCGTCGGACGACTGGCCGACCAGCCCCGGCCGCGAGACGCCGCCGCAGCGGATCACGTTGTCCGCCTTGATCCGATCGACGACGGGGCCGGCATGGGCGCAGAGAAGGGCCGCAAGCGATCCGACGAGCTTCATGCCCTGCACAGTCCGGCCGTCGGCGCGCAACGACGCCGCCTGCTCCCCCTCCCCCGGGCCGCGCTTGCGGCGCCTGGGCGGGGGCGAGGGCCAGTCGCCGGCATCGAATCTTCGCTCAATTGTAGTCCGGCAGCGTCGCGGGCAGCGAATTGAAACCTTCGGGAATGACGTTCGGGATGTTCTGGCGAACGTTCTCCGGCGTGACGCCGATCGCGGCGCAGCCCTTGCCGCCATAGTGGGGGAAGGTCTCGACGACGTCGTTCGGGATCAGCGCGAGCGAGGCCGGCAGCGGCGGCAACTGGCCGGTCACGCGCGCCTTGTCGAAGCCCGACAGCAGGCTGTCGGTGATCGGCGACGGCGTGTCGCGCGGCCCCAGGTATTTCTGCTCGAACCCCTTGGGCGCGAAAGCGTTGAACCGCGGAGAATTCCCTTCCGCGAGGGCCTCTCTCTCGTCCGGCAGGCTCGACAGCGCCGGCAGGCCGAACAGCGCGTTGATCGTCTCGATGACCGCGTTGTGGTCGCCTTCGGCGTGCGACGCCGCATGCGCCCGCGCGTAGGGCGAAATCAGGATGAGGGGGATGCGAATTCCGCGCGCCAGCGGCAGGCCGTCGGGCCCGTAGCTGAGAATCCGCGGCGGCGCGTGATCGTAGAGGCCGTCCAACTCGTCGTAGGTGATGATGATCGCGCTTTGATCCCAAAGCTTTTGATTGCTCGCAATTGCGTTGATCGCGCGCGCCGCCATCGCCTCGCTCAACTGGCTGTCGGAATAGGCCGGATGGTCGTCGTCGCCCGACTTGACCCTGGCGATCTTGGCAAGCTCGTCCGGCGTCAGGCCGTTCGGATCGGGATAATTCGGGTTCTGGATGACGGCGCTCCGTTTCGGGTAGTTGAGGTTCAAATAGCCGCCGCGGAGGGTGATGACCCCGCCGGTTTCCGGCAGCGCCCCGTTGGCGAGGTCGGCGAAGAAGTCGCCCTCGCCGCCCAGGTTCATCCGCTCGACCGAATTGTTGGCGATGTAGCCGAAATATTGCGCGCCGTTGTGGTGGCTGACATAGGCCTGGTGCGAGACGACGAGACCCGTGTCCGTCGGTTCGCGGTCATAGCCGTTCTGGTACCAGCGCCAGTCGACCGGCGTCCGGCCGCCGGCAGCGATGGCGGGGATGTCCTTCTGGACGTCGGCGAGGTCGAACCCCGGGTTGCGGTCCCATCGCGTGAAGAGATTGATCCAGCCGCCCATCATCGTCAGCGGCAATGAGGCGAAGGTCAGGTTCGAGGCGGTGTTGGCCGGGCTCCAGACCTCGTGCGGCGAGGTCGGCTGACGCCCGGCGACCGTGTCGTCGAACGCCGAGCCCCACCACGGCTGCGGATCATTGACCAGCGGCGGCCCCTGCGTCGTCGCCGAGCCGGTATAGGTTATGCCGTTGATCGTGCCGGAGATGGCGCCGGTGAAGCCGGTGTCGGCCGGCTGGTTCGTCAGGCTCGGGTGTTTCACCCATTGCGTTTCGCCGGCCTGCCCGGCCAGAATCGCAATCGCGTTCGGTGTCGAAGGCGTATCCTCGGTGGCGAAATTGTTGTCGAAAATGGTGAAGCGGCTGGCGTAGCGCCAGAAGAACGGGATCGTGTCGCAGTCCATATGCGCCATCACGAGGCGGGCGAACTGCGTCCCCATCTTTTCGCCCTTGTCGCCGAAGGCCGCGTATTTCCGGTACTCGACCTCGGCGAACCTGTCCATTTTGGCCCGCGGGACGCCGTCCTTCATCTCGACGTCGAGCTTGGATGCGAGCCCCTTGTGCGAGTGGTCGGTCGAGTCCTTGAACGAGGCGTTCTGAGCCGGGCCGACCAGGAACGGCTGGACGGTGACCGTCTGCCCGGTGACGCTATCGACGTAGGTCTGGGTAAAGCCGGGCGTGTCGGCCGGCGCGCGCGGCTTTTCGCCGTCCGAATAGAGGCCGTCGACGCCGGGGAACGTGCCGTATTCGTGGTCGAACGAACGGTTCTCGTTGAAGATGACGAAGACGTATTTGACCTTTTTGCGCAGCGCCGCGATGTCGTCGGCCGACCAGTCCGTCCCCGACCAGCGCGGATCGCTGTCGGCGACGAAAAACGGCGCGACATCCGTCTGCGGATCGGGCTGCGTCGTCACCAGCGGGCGGGAATCGGCGGCGAGCGCCGACTGGGCGAGGTTCGCGACGGCGACCAGCGCCGCCGCGCTGCAAAGGACGAATTTCATCGGAAAGCCCAGCGTTCCAGGTGTCTTTGCCGGCGAGGTTTACAAGCGGACGCCGTCACAGTCGAGCGCGGCGGAGTTGTGTACAGGTGGCGAAGCGGCGCCAATCTTTCGCTTGGCGCTTTGTCAGTTTGGTCGGCGGACGGACGAGGCGAGCCGGAGCGGACGTTGCCGTCCAGTCACGTACGGGCGGTGAACGACGTTAAGCGACCTTAGGATCTGCGGAAGCAATGCGCCAGGAGTGGGTGTTCGTCGCGCAAACAACGCTGCGATACGGCGGACAAAAAAGCGCGTTTCGGGGGTCATCGTGGAATCTTCCCGAAAGAGCACATAACGAGCTGTTGCCTGCCTGTTGCCAGGCAAGCCCATTAGACAAACGAGTTGAGCGGCAACAATCACTTGATTGTTCAGTCTGAGGCCAAACTGTAGCCGAAATGAATGTTTATGCATCAAGCTGATATAACTTTAAAATTCTCTTAAAGTGCTGCTTCAAGAAGATTCCATGACGTCCCCTGACTTATGAAGAGTCTATCTTTTCTCGCAGCGAGTGCGGAGCGCGGTTCGGGTTCAAAATACCGCCGCCGCTACTCGAAAAAATCCTCGTCGATTCTTTTGATTTCAAGTGTCTCTTCGACGCGGCATCCGACATTGTAGCGGATCATCAGCTTCGCCAATTGCTCGCCGTCGATGAGAACGATCCGCTTGCTAAGATATTGAGCCGTCTCGATTGCCGAAGGCGAAAAGGTCGAGGTCGTCACGAAAAGCCCTTTGGTGGCCTTGTGACGGTCGAGGCTGCCGAAAAAATCGCGAATAGCCCCTGAGCCCACATTGTTGCCGAGCGTATAACGCTTGGCCTGAATGTAGACACGATCCAGGCCGAGCGCGTCCTGGTCGATCACGCCGTCAACGCCGTCGTCGCCTGTTCTTCCGAGGGCACGACCGGCATCTGAAACCGAGCCGCCGAAGCCCATGCTCAAAAGCAAGCTGACGATGAGCCGTTCAAAAAACTCCGGAGGCGCACGGCGAACACGCTCAAGCAATTCCTGACCTAGCGACGCGTCAATCTGCTTGTGCGCCCCACGCATGACCTCGTCGGGCGTCTGGGTTTGGTGCAACAGCGGGGGTGCTTCGCCTTGGTCTTGCGCTGCCTTCGGTTCCGATCTCTGCCGGAATTTCTCAAACGCCTCGAACTGGCTCAGAAACGCATTGTCGATACGCTCTGGCTTCTTCGCGATGACCCTTCTCCCGTCCGGCGTGAGTTTGAAATACCCGCGCCGCGTGGATTCGATAAGGCCTGCTTTGTTGAGGTAAAATTTCGCCCAATGCACTCGGTTGGCGAAAAGCCCCTGAACGCCAGACGGCAAAAGTTGCGCCCGCTCCTCCGGCGTTAAATTGAATTGGTCGGCCAGATGACTAATTACATCACCAATACGAATTTCGTGCTCTGGCGTCGAGGACAAGACCGGCAGCATCAACTTTTGATAGTCAGGAATCGGCATTTTACGCGCATCAACAGTGTGTATGGTCAGGCGACTTCATCGGGTTCGCCTGTCACCCCGCCCTAAAAGGAATAGTTGACGCGACAACGCGATCTCTAAGCTCTGGCGCGTGGTGGTCGAGCATTTTCTTTACAGCGTCGCACGCAAGTGGCGAGGAAACACTCGGCCCTAGGATAATGCGATTGACGATTTTACCGAGGGAAAAATCGTCCTCGATGAACCCAGCCAAAGGCGCGATTTTGAATTTGAGTTTGCCCTCGATTCCGCGGGGGCCAATCGCGTAGTCGATGAAATGGACAAAAGCCTTTGTAACATCGCGCTCAGGCAAATACACCACACGCCATTCGCGTTCTTCCCGGAAGCCTGGATGTTTTGTGAATAGAGCGAACATCTTCAAGCGTTCAAAGAAAGCGTAGGCTGGAATATATAACCTGTCGTCAGGAATGGAGAGGGTGCTAATCTGATGAGCTAGAGCTTCTATTTTGTGAGCAATCCACTTCCTTCGATCTTCGGTCGAGGCATAAACGACACGCGCAATAATCAAGGGTGTATCTTCGCGGGAAGTCAATTTAGCAGTGTCGAATACAATTGCCGCACCATTGCCATTTGCAGCGTAACCTCGCCACATCGAGAGAAGCCCGTCATTGTCTTCGGCGTCGTGCTCGGACAGGCAAAACACATAGGTATCGAGAACGTGCTCGCGATCAAAGTTGCCGAAATAAATGTTAAAGTGTTGCCGCAAGAGAGCGGCGCGTGAAGGCGTCTGGCATGCGGCTTCAATTGCTTGACTGGTCATGAATGCCGGAAGACCTTCGGATATTCCAAACCGAACTTCTTCAAGATCGTTCATATAGAGAGGATTAGAAAGCCAAAATTCCTTGTTTCTGAGCACCGCCTCCAACGTACGAATTGATGTGTAGTGAGCCAAAAGCGGCTTGGCATCACTAAAGGTCGGAATGTCCGCGAGGTCGGCCCAGAGTGCTTCTGACAAGGCTTGGTTGATAGCTTGGTCTGTCAGACCGGTTACGACTTTCTCGCGATTAACAGGCAGCGGCGGCTCGCTCATGGCTTTAGTCTCCAAATCGTCTCCCTGCTGGGAACCCGCTTCACGCCGCTAAAAAGGAATATCATCGTCAATGGGGCCGGGCTCGGGTGCGGGTGCGCGTGGTGGCGGCGGTTCAAGCCGCCTGCGCTCGCTGGGGGCGGGAAGTCGAGGGGTAAAGTGGTCTTCGAGCTGTATTGACTGTCCGAGAAGGCGTGAAATTGAATCGAACGTGTCACGAACAGGTTTAAGCTTTTCGAAGCCTTCTCCGATTCCCGCACAAAGTGTAGCAAAAAACACCATCCCGGCCTGAAGCCTTGTTCGCGCACGATCAACTTCCAAAGCGAATTTATTCAATTTTTTTAGTAAGTCATTCTTCTTATCTATATCTAGGTCATCGCATGCTTCAATGATGTCACGAATTTGCTGTATGAAGTGGTGAATCTTGCGCTTTGTCGCTGCGTCAAGGTTGACGCTACCCTCTCGATTTACAAAAGCGGCGTTTAACCTGATTTGCATTGTAACGAAAGTGACGTCAGCTATGAATTGCTGACACTGAGCATTCATATCGCTGACTTTAGTTACTTTTGGTATTTTTAGCTCACTAAGGGCGTCAATATTATATGCGCGGGCGGCGGCGAGCACCTTGGTCATGTATTCAAGGCGATCCGGATCGGGACTATAATCGTTATTCTTGGCGTCAAATTCGCGCCTGTCGAGCGCAGCTCGCAAAATCTTTTCAACAGCTACGAAAGCTAGTTCCGGATCGCTCGGTAGTTCCGCCAATTCCTCATCAGTAATCATGTCGTCAGCCTCGAAATCGTCTGTGCGCTGACATTGTAGCTGCGCCCAATCGACCGCAAAGTTTCGCCGTCCTTATCGCGCCGCTTGATCGCCTCGCGCTGCTGATGCGGCGTGAGTTTCTGCTTGCGTCCGAATTTCATGCCCTTGGCTTTCGCGTTGGCACGCCCACGCGCCGTGCGCTCCTTGATGCGGGGACGTTCGAGCTTCGCGGCAACGCCAAGCATGGCAAGGACCAGCTCGGCAAAGTCGCGCCGTGGTGTCAACAACAGGCTCGGCGATCGACCGAAGGCCAGCTCCGGTCTTCTGTAGGTCGCGGGCGATAACGAGTACGTCGGTCGTGTCGCGCGACAGGCGATCAACGGCAGGGATAATCACCACGTCGCCCTGGCCGACAATCGCCGACAGTTTTTTGAGCTGGGGGCGGTCGGCGGTCCCCCGCCGATTTTTTTCCGAAACACGCGCTTGCATCCGGCTGCATTCAATTCAATTGGGCGATCTGGCTGGTGAGGTCTTGGGCGTCGGTCGAGACGCGCGTAGCCGAGAATCATGCCAGCGATTTCTGGAACAAATTTTCGGAACGGAAAAGCTAAATTCGATCAACGCATTCCGCTTGTTCCAAATATCTTGATTTTGAACGGCGCGATGCCTGCTTCGGGCGGATTTTACGCGTACGGGTTCGGGATTTGAACGCCCGCTATCCGGACCGCTCCCGCCGTCCGCCATCCGCCCAACGCCCGCTCCCCCCCGGCGCGCAGCCAGTCGGGAGCCTCGGGTCCGCCTTGCGCCCCATCGCTATGCGAGCGAGGCGATTTGGCTCTTCGTCGGGCCCATTCGCCGCCGTCCTCGCGCGTCCGAAATTGACGTCAATCACCCCGCTCCCTGCGCCGATGCGCTTGGCCGTCATGGCGCCGTCGCGCGCGCCCGAGGAGCCTCGCCATGCCGGACGCCGACGCCCCGTTTTCGATCCTCGATAAAAAGGCCATCGCCGCCGCGCCGCTTCGGCGCGACCCCTACGCTTTCGTCGATCAGGCGATGCCGCTGTCGCTCTCCGCCGAAACCGGGGCCGCTGGCGGGCAGGTCCGCCTTCACTGGCAGATTTCGACCAGCCGCCACGCGCCTCTCACATGTTGGCGAAACTCGTAGCAACCGAGTTTTGGCGGCAGGAAGGGCCACGCCCAGGGCGGCCCGGGCCAGGGATTGCCGCTGGAGTCGGAAAAGCCCTGCGCAACGACCCAGGCCGCGTGCGCAGGCGGACCGCTGACGGGCCAAGTTTCCGCGGCGGAGCACGGTTGGGAAAGAGCGCCGAGCCCGAGCGCGGCGGCCGCAAGCAAAACGGGAGCTTTCGACATGTCCAGATCTCCTCTCGAACCCGGCGTTCCCTGAAACGCCAGGCATCTTGGCGATCCCCGGCGCCTCGCGGCGCCGGCCGGCGGAACCATCGCAGGCTGCGTGAACACCGCGAGGCCGTGTCCGACCGTGATCAACCAGGACAAGGTTATCGCACATCCAGGGTGGATAGTGGCAAGACCTACCTGCGCCCCCGTCTCGCCCCGCCAAGCGGTCCCGGACCTGCGCGAAGCGCGCCGTCATGGCCACGGGTCGGCCTCCGAGTTGAGGGCCGGCAGGCTCGCGCAGCGCTCTAATCCTGTTGGCTGTTGGCCCAGGACCAACTCGGACAATTTGAATGGCCTGACCAATCCGTCATGGCCGGGCTTGTCCCGGCCATCCACGCGGCGCCGGCGCCATTCGCAACGCTGTCTTAGATTATATAACTTTATCAAGTACTTAATGGGTAGAGGCAGTGTTCGCGTGGGTGGCCGGGACAAGCCCGGCCATGACGCGGCGCAATCGATTGCTTCATTTCCTCGACCAACAGTTAACGCTGTAAGAGCCTTGCGTCGCCCTCTGAAAATAACGATCAATGTTAACCAGAGTTCTGAAAATAACAATTTTTTCTTGCTCTCCGAGCTGCCGCGGTTTACTTTTGTTCATACGCCAACGCAAAGAGAGACCACCGCCTTGTCCAGCCGTCCCGACCCCGCGGCGACAGCCACCGCCTGCAGCCCAATGCCGCAACCCCGCGCCGCGCGGCTCGCCAAGTTCAAGCGCGAGCAGCTGATCGTCGATTATCTCAACCGCGGCGCGTCGGTCGCCGAGATCGCGGCGCATGTGGGGGTGGGTCAGAAGCGCCTGCGGGCGATCATGCGGGACATCCTCGCCCGCCGCATGCCAGCGCCGCCGATGGAATTTGTCGCGATCCAGGTCAGCCGTCTCAACGAGGCGCTGCTGGTCGCCTTCAGCGCCATGTCGCCATCAAACCTCAAGGCGGTCGACCAGGTGGTGAAGATCGTGCGCGAGCTCGACCGCTACGGCGGCGCCTCGGCCGCCGAATGGGCGCGGCCGGACGCCTCGCGCCTCGATGCGCCGGCTGAAGAGGACGCAGCGTTCGCGAGGGCGTGGCTCTGCGGCGCCGAGCCGGCGCTGCAGGAGTCCGAGGCCGATCCCGACCGCCTTGGCCCCGAGCGCCCGGAAAATCTCGCGCAACGCTCTGAAACCATTAAATCCGCGCCCGGAAATGGGACTGTCCCGCAGCCTCTGACGGCCCGCCCGGACGCGGAAGCCGCCCCCCTCATCCTGAGCCTGTCGAAGGACAGCTCGAGCCTGTCGAACGACGCTCCGGTGAACCCGGAGGCGTCCGCTCCGGCGAGCGACGAACGCCCGGATAATCCGGCGCAAGCCCCTGGAAACATTAAATCCGCGCCCGGAAACGGGACCGGCCCAGACGGCTTCGGCCGGCCGCGCTCTGACGCGGCGCCTCGCGCGAAGGCCGGGGCGGCCGCCGCCCCGGCGGGCGACGAGCGCCCGGAAAACTTGGCGCAAGATCTTGAAAAGATTGAATTCGCGCCCGGCTTTCGCGACTCCGCCGAGCGCCCCGCCATCACCCCGTGGGTCTCTCTGCCGACTGGCCTGAGGCGCGCCGCCTGACGACGACCGGGCTCGCCCACCGGCGTCGCCGGCGGGGTCGGACCCGGTTTGAGGCGGGACGCGCCAGCCTCGGTCCGGCTCAGATCACGTAGGATTTCAGCGGCGCAAAGCCGTTGAATCCGACCGAGGAATAGGTCGTCGTATAGGCGCCCGTCCCCTCGATCAGCACCTTCGCGCCAATCTCGAGCGTGACCGGCAGAAGGTAGGGCTCCTTCTCGTAGAGCACGTCGACCGAGTCGCAGCTTGGGCCGGCGAGCACGCAGGGGCCGAGCGCGTCCTGCGTCGTAGTCGGTGCGGATCGGATAGCGGATCATCTCGTCCATCGTCTCGGCGAGGCCATTGAACTTGCCGATGTCGAGATAGACCCAACGGACGCGGTCTTCCTCCGACTTGCGGGAGATCAGCACCACCTCGGCCTCGATGATCCCGGCGGCGCCGACCATGCCCCTGCCCGGCTCGATGATCGTCTCCGGGATGCGGTTGCCGAAATGGCGGCGAAGCGCGCGGAAGATCGTCTGCCCGTAGGCGCGGACCGGCGGCACCGACTTCAGATAGCGGGTCGGGAAGCCGCCGCCGAGGTTCAGCATGGAGAGCTGGATCCCGCGCTCGGCCAGCTCGCGGAAGATCCCGGCCGAGACCTTCAGCGCGCGGTCCCACATCCGCGGGTTGCGCTGCTGCGAGCCGACGTGAAACGACAGCCCATGCGCGACGAGCCCGAGCGCATGGGCGCGCTCGAGCACGCTCAACGCCATCTCCGGCGCGCAGCCGAACTTGCGCGACAGCGGCCATTCGGCCCCCGCGCCGTCGCATAAGATTCGGCAGAACACCTTCGCCCCCGGCGCGGCGCGCGCGACCTTCTCGACCTCCGCCTCGCAATCGACCGCGTAGAGGCGGACGCCGAGCGCATGGGCGCGCGCGATGTCCCTCTCCTTCTTGATCGTATTGCCGAAACTGACCCGGTCGGGCGGCGCGCCTGCGGCGAGCGCGAGCTCGATCTCGGCGATCGAGGCCGCGTCGAAGCACGAGCCGAGATCGGCGAGCAGGCTCAGGATCTCGGGCGCCGGATTGGCCTTAACCGCGTAGAACACCCGGGCGTCCGGCAGCGCGCTGGCGAAGCCGAGATAATTGTCGCGCACGACGTCGAGATCGACGACGAGGCGTGGTCCGTCCTCGCGGGTCGAGGCGAGGAATTGCTTGATGCGATCCGTCATGGCGGCATCCCCGGCGGCGCGATGCTCGGCCCGCGCAAAAACGTGAAGGATTCGGCGATGCGCCCGTCCGCCCCGCGTGATGGAGACGCGGAGGCGCGGTCGTTGACCCGCCGACGCGATCGCCCAGGGCTCGCCGCTTGTGGAGCGACGAACCCGCGGGCAATCAGCAGCTGCGCCGTAGCCGATGCGCGCCCGAGCGGCGACGCCGCTCAAGCGATCAAATGGCCATCGTTTGGACGAGGAAACTCCGTCCGCACGCCCGGCAAGAAAGACAAGCCTCTTTGATCGCCGACCTTTGGAGGGCCGACAGAGACCAAAAAAGCCCGGTCCGTCGTTGCTTCAAGCCGCGTCCCCCGTTGGGCGGGGTTCGCCGGTTCGCCTCCGGTTGTCGGTCTTCCACGGGCGGTTGACTGGCCTCTTGTCCAGATCCCCGCCGACCGACACGCGACCACAGGCACGTGCGTATTGGGCAAACGCTTATTTGGTCGAATCGCGCTGCGACGCAAGAGGTTTCTTGCGGCGGCGACGAACAATCCCGCTCGAAACCCGATCGCCCAGGGGCCGCCGGTCCGAGGAGAACTCGATGTGCGCTCATGTCTACAAAGCCGCCTCGACCAGCCGCTCGCGCAACGGCGGGACGACAAAGTCGATGAACGCGCGCAGTTTCAGCGGCAGTCGATTGCGCGCGTCATAGACGAGGTGCGCCGGCGGCGGCGGCGGCTCGAACGAGTCGAGCACGATCGCCAGGCGACCGCTGCGGACGTAGTCGACGACCTGATACGACAGCGCGCGCACGAGCCCCGCGCCGGAGAGCCCGGCCACGATCGCCGCGTCGATCGTATTGACGCTCAGGCGGGCGCGAAACCTGACGGTCGCTTCGTCACCGCCGGACCGGAACCTCCAGGAGATGGGCGACGACACGCTCTCGAGCGAAATGACGCTGTGCCGGGAGAGGTCGTCGGGCGTCGCGGGGACGCCGTGGGACGCAAGATATTCGGGGCTGGCGCACACCACGCGCCGGACCGAGCCCAGGCGCGTCGCGATCAGGCTGCTGTCGGGCATGGCGCCGATGCGGATCGCGACGTCGATCTGATCGTCGAGGAAATGAGCGACCCGGTCCGTCAGCGCAAGCCCGACCGCCACGTCCGGGTAGGCGGCGAGGAAGCGCGTCACTACGGGCAGCACGTGCAACCGGCCGAACATGGTCGGCGCGGTGACCACGAGGTCCCCCTTGGGTTCCGTATATTCGCCGGCGGCGGCGCGCTCCGCCTCGGTCAACTGCTCGAGGATCGCCCTGGCCGCCGTGACGTAAGAACGGCCCGCCGGAGTGAGGTCCAGGCCCCTGGCCGTCCGGATCAGCAGGCTGGCGTTCAGATGGGTCTCGAGCTCGGCGACCTTTCGGCTGACCGTCGACAGCGGCAGCCCCAACTTCTGGCTGGCCTTCGACAGGCTGCCGCTTTCCACCGCCGCGACGAGCACGGCCATGGCGTCGAGGCGGTCCAATGGCCCTTCCAAAATCCGAGAGGTCGTTTCCCGATCTTATCGTCTGCCGTGCGACGCCGGAAGGCGCCAGGTTGAAGCAACAGGTGGGGCCAAGGGCGCTTCGCCACGACGTGCGATGTCGAACTTGATTGGCGACAAAAGGCAATTCTCCAATGACAGCCAGGTTCCTGCAAACCCTCGAGACGCCGGACGTCAGGGCCGCCCAAGAAGCCAACGGCGTCGCGCGGCGGCTGGGCGCGATCGACGCCGACCGCTCGGACGACCGGCTGTCCGCGAACGAGATCGCGTTCATCGCGGAACGCGACAGTTTTTATCTGGCAAGTGTTTCCGAAACCGGCTGGCCCTACGTGCAGCATCGCGGCGGACCGCCCGGCTTTCTGCGCATGCTCGATGAAACCACGCTCGGCTTCGCCGACTTCCGCGGCAATCGGCAATATCTGACGCTCGGCAACGTCGCCGGGGACGATCGGGTCGCGCTCTTCCTGATGGATTACCCGCGCCGCGGCCGTCTCAAGATTCTGGCGCACATGGCCGCGCACGATCTGAAGGCCGAGCCCGAGCTCGCCGGCCGGCTCGCTACGCCGGGCTATCGGGCTCTCGCCGAGCGCGGCTTCACCCTGAGGGTGCACGCCTTCGACTGGAACTGCTCGCAGCACATCACGCCTCGCTTCACGCCGGACGAGATCGAAACGGCGCTTCAGCCGTTTCGCGCGCGCCTGCGGGACCTCGAGGCCGAGAACGCGCGCCTGCGCGCCGAAAAGGGAGTCTTTGGCATGAAACCCCTCGCAGCCGTCGCCCTGATCGCCGCCGTCGCGGCGCTTGCTGCTGCCTCCAGCGCGGTGCGTGCGCAACCGGCCGCCTCCAACTCCTCGACGACGACCTATCGGTTCGTCACGGTCGATGGGCTGAAGATCTTCTATCGCGAAGCGGGGCCCAGGGATGCGCCGACGATCCTCATGCTGCACGGGTATCCGTCCTCGTCACGGATGTTCGCGCCGCTGATCCCGCTGCTCGCCGACCGCTATCGTCTGGTCGCGCCGGACTATCCGGGCTTCGGCGAGAGTGACGCGCCGCCGGCGTCCGAATTCGCCTACACCTTCGACCATCTCGCCAGGGTGGTCGCGGATTTCACGCAAGTCGTTGGCCTCCACGACTACGTCCTCCTGCAGCAGGACTACGGCGGCCCGATCGGCATGCGGCTGGCCGTGGCGCATCCCGAGCGCGTGCGCGCGATCATCGTCCAGAACGCGGTCGCGCATGAAATTGGACTCGGGCCTGCATGGGATATCCGCAAGGCGTTCTGGAAGGACCGCGCGGCCTACGAGGACAAGGTCATCCCGGGGTTCACGTCGCTGGAAGGCGCCAAAGCGAGACATCTTGGCTCGTCTCCGCACCCCGAGCGGTACGACCCGGAGATTTGGGAGTGGGAGGGCGCTCAACTGTCGCGGCCGGGGCAGCGTCGGATCCAGTCCGATCTGTTCTTCGACTACCAGACGAACGTCGCCGCCTACCCGACGTGGCAAGCCTGGCTGAAAGACCATCGACCGCCGCTGCTTGTCCTCTGGGGCCGATACGATCCGTCGTTCGCGCTGGCCGGCGCGCAGGCCTACCGGACGGACGTTCCGGATGCGGACATTCATATCCTCGACGCCGGCCACTTTGCCCTCGACGAGAAAGTCGACGAAGCCGCGACGCTGATCCGCGCCTTCCTGGCGAAACGGAACATCTAGCTGGCGGAGTCGCGGGACGGGCCGGCGCGCTTGCCATCGCATTCTGCGCTCGCTAATCCCGCGCGCATGTCAGCTCCGCCGATCGCCCTTATCAACGCGCGCCTTGTCGATCCGGAGCGCGAGACGGAAACGCGCGGCGGACTTCTGGCGCGAGATGGAGTCATTGCAGGCGTCGGCAGCGGCGTGACGCGCGACCAGAATCCGGAGGGGACGCGCGTCATCGACTGCGCCGGCGACGTCGTTTCTCCAGGACTGATCGACATGCGCGCCTTCGTGGGCGAGCCCGGCGCCGAGCACCGCGAAACGATCGCCAGCGCGAGCGCAGCCGCGGCGGCGGGCGGCGTGACGAGCCTCCTCATCCGGCCTGACACCAACCCGCCGGTCGACGATCCGGCGATGGTCGACTTCATTCTGCGGCGGGCGCGTGACGACGCGAGGATCCGCATCTTTCCGTCGGCTGCCCTGACCAAGGGCCTCGGGGGCCTCGAGATCGCCGAGATTGGCCTCCTGGCCGAGGCGGGCGCGATCGCTTTCTCCGACGGGCTCCGCTCGATCGCCGAGGCGCAGACGATGCGCCGCGCGATGATCTACGCGCGCGACTTCGACGCCCTCGTCGCCCCGGTGTGCGAGGACCGTTCGCTCAAGGGGGACGGCGTGATGGCCGAAGGTCTGCGGGCCAGCTGGCTCGGCCTTCCCGGCGTGCCGCGGGAGGCCGAGACGGTCGTGCTCGAGCGCGATCTTCGCCTCGTCGCGCTGACCGGCGCGCGCTACCACGCCCAGATGATTTCCAATGGTCTCTCGATCGAGGCGATGTGTCGCGCTCGTGACGCCGGCCTGACGGCGACCTGCGGCGTCTCGATCAACAATCTTACGCTCAATGAGCTGGACGTGGGGGACTACCGCACCTTTCTCAAGCTCAGCCCGCCCTTGCGATCGGAGGACGAGCGCCTGGCGCTCGTCGAAGCGCTGAACGCCGGGATCATCGACGTGATCTGCTCCGACCACGATCCCCAGGACGTCGAAACCAAGCGCTTGCCGTTCGCTGAGGCCGCCGCCGGCGCCGTCGGCGTCGAGACGATGCTCTCGGCGAGCCTCAGGCTGGTGACCGCCGGACGCATCAGCTTGCCACGGCTGATCCGCGCCATGACGCTGCGGCCGGCCGAGATCCTGCGCCTGCCCACCGGCCGTCTCGCGGTCGGGGCCCCGGCCGACGTCATCCGCTTCGATCCGGACGAGCCCTACGTGCTCGATCCCGCCGACCTCCACTCGCGCTGCCGCAACACCCCGTTCGACGCCGCGCGCCTCGAGGGCCGGGTGAAGTTCACGTTGGTTGCCGGGCGCGTCGCCCACGAATAGGCTGACCGAAAAATCGACGACGCGGAGCGCGTATGGTTGGGGTTTCGCACGGAGCGGCGATCGCGCTGGCGCTTGGTTATCTGTTCGGCTCGATCCCGTTCGGCCTCATCCTGACGCGGCTGGCCGGAGCGGGTGACTTGCGCGCCATCGGCTCGGGAAACATCGGCGCGACCAACGTGCTGCGCACCGGTCACAAGGGCCTCGCGGCGGCGACGCTCGTCCTCGATGCGCTCAAGGCCACCGCGGCCGTCGTCTGCGCGGCCTGGCTGTTCGGCCTTCCGGCCGGGCTTCCCGCGGCGGCCGGCGCCGTCATCGGCCACCTCTATCCCGTCTGGCTGAAGTTCCGCGGCGGCAAAGGCGTCGCGACCTTCTTCGGCGGGTTGATCGGCCTCGCATGGCCGGCCGCGCTCGGCTTCGCCATCACCTGGCTGCTGGTCGCCTACGCCACACGATATTCCTCCGCCGCCGCGCTCGCGGCGACAGTCGTCTCCCCGGTCGTCGCCTGGGCGATCGGCCTGCCTGATGTCGGATTCGTCTTCGCGCTCATCGCCGCGCTGGTCTGGTTCAAGCATAGCGCCAACCTCCGCCGAATTTACGCCGGGACGGAATCCAAGATTGGGCGGGGCTGACCGATGATGAAAAAGCCGCCGCCAGCGCGCCTCTCGGACGATCAGCTGTTCGATTGGCTGCGGCTCATCCGCTCCGAGAACGTGGGTCCGCGCACATTTTCCACCCTCCTCAGCGCGTGCGGCGGCGCGGGCGCGGCGATCGAAGCGCTGCCGGAACTCGCCCGCCGCGGCGGGGCAACGCGCGCAATCCGGGTCGCGACGCTTGAAGAGATCGAGCGCGAGCTCGCGCTCGCTCGCAAGCTCGGCGTGCGCTTCGTGGCGCTGGGCGAAGCCGATTATCCGCCTCTGCTGCGCCAAATCGATTCCGCGCCGCCCGTTCTCGCAGTCCGCGGCCGCGAGGAGGCGCTTCAGCAGCCGGCGGTGGCGATTGTCGGCTCGCGCAACGCCTCCGCCGCAGGCCTCACTTTCGCCGAGCGGCTGGCGCGCGGCGTCGGACGGGCCGGCTATGTCGTCGTGTCTGGCCTTGCGCGCGGCATCGACCAGCGCGTTCACCTGGCGAGCCTCGATGCTGGCGCGGTCGGCGTGCTCGCTGGAGGCCATGCGCGCCCGTACCCGGCCGAAGCCGTCCCACTAATCGAGCGCATGGTGGAGCACGGGGCGGTCATATCCGAAATGCCGATCGAATGGGAGCCGCGCGGGCGGGACTTCCCGCGCCGCAATCGCATCGTCTCCGGCCTGTCTCTTGGCACGGTCGTCATCGAGGCGGCGCGAGGCTCGGGATCGCTCATCACCGCTCGCTTCGCGCTCGACCAGAATCGCCACGTCTTCGCCGCCCCCGGCTCGCCGCTCGATCCCCGCGCCGAAGGAACCAATGACCTTCTGAAGCAAGGGGCGACGATCTGCACCTCGGCCGAGGATGTCGTGACGGCGCTCGCGCCGGCGCGTCCAAGCGATCTTTTCGCCGCGCTCGAGGAAGGCGACGGCGACGGCGGGCGCCAATGGCCCGAGTCGCCGCGGCTCGGCGTCGATCCAGAGGCGGCGCTCGGCGCCCCCGACGCGGCCTTCGCACCCAGCGCCCCATTGGACCGGCTCGAGGCGGCGCGCGACCGCATCGTCGCCCTGCTTGGGCCCACGCCGATCACACTCGACGATCTCGGGCAGGCGGCCGAGGCCTCGGTGCGCGAGGTTCGAATTGCGCTGGTGGAACTGGACCTCGCCGGACAACTCGAATTTTCCGGCGGAAACCGGGTCGCCTTGCGGCCGTTCGCGGACGAGACGATCTGAACAAGCTAAAGTCCAAAGGAGATCCCCCGGCTTTGCCGGGGTGGCAGTAGCAGTTCGACGGGGCCCTCCGTCCGGTTCGGTCGTGAGCAGCCACTCACACGAAAGGAACCGGACCGATGGACGAGCACGAGACGCTAAACCACACGACTTGGGACTGCGGAATTTCATGTGGTTTTCATCCCAAGATAGCGGCGCAAACTCCTGTTTCAGGAGCTGAGGAAACCGCTGGGCGACGTCGGACGCCCCGGAACAGATCATGTTAGCGCTTTATCAGGTCGGGAACATCCACGAACAGGGGGCCGAGCCGGAAGCGCGAAACCGGGCGCTGCTCGGTTGGCCAGTGTGCTACCAGAGCGCCGCAGGATTCGTCCTGAAAATCATCTTGTTCTGCGATTTAACTCCCCGAGCGGTCGAAAGAGGCCTGGTCCTCGTCGGAGAAGTCCGGACTCAGCGCCGCCCCCCTCGCCATCAGCCGAGTTTTCCGAGCTCTCCTTGGTGCGCGCGAAAAGATCCGCCTCGGACCGCGCCATGCCTAAAAAGTAGGCCAGCAGATCGAGGTGAGCGGAGAGCGCCATCGCCTCGAGCTGCGCGGTCATGTCGGAAACGTACGCCGCGACATCGAGCGCCTCGCGAGACGCTACCCCTGCCGCTTGTCGGGACGAGGGCGCTGGTTGACGCATCGGCGTGGACCCCGCGTCCTTTCGTCTTGAGTATCCCTGGTGGCTCGTCATGCAACCCGTCGCTCGCGTGAAGACCGGCGAACCTGCGCCGGTTGCGCCAGACGCAGCAGAGGAGCGCGAATCTCCTCGCCGCTCAACCTGCCCCGCCACCCCGGATACAAGCGCTTTTGATGCAAATTACAAGCGTCAGGTCGCCACACCGTTAAGATTTTGCCGATTTACTTGACTTTGCAAGGCCCGCGCCAAGCCGGTCGAGGGCCCCCTGCAAGATATATGCCGCAGCCAATTTGTCCACCACCTCAGCGCGTCGCGCCCGGGACACGTCATTTTCGATCAGCGACCGCAGCACAACCGCAGTCGAAAATCGCTCGTCCCACAGCGTGATCGGGAGAGGGGTTCGGGTTCCAAGGTTGCGGGCAAAGGCGCGAGTTGATCTGCGCTCGGCGGCTATCGCCGCCCTCGAGGTCGAGCGGCAGGCCAAGAACGATGGCGGCAATTTCAAACTCTGCGAAGATCGTCAGCAGCGCGTCGGCGTCCTTCTGGAACGCGGTGCGGCGAAGCGTTCGGAGCGGCGAGGCAATCCGTCGTTCGACATCGGAGATTGCGAGCCCGATCGTCTTGCTCCCCAGGTCGACGCCGATCAGCCGCGCTTTGAGCGGAAGGCGTCGCGCGAGGTCTTCGACGGCGATCGGACGGTTCATTTGGGCAGGCGCTAGCATGGCGGCTCCTTCATGTCGAATGCATCCGACCAGCCGCCGGTCGAGGTGTTTGCCAGGGTTATCTCTGCGATGTATAGGGGCCCCTCCCCGCACAATGGCTGTCTAAAGGAGCCTTCGATGCCCGTCGATCTCAGCGCCGTCCGACGGATCGCGCACCTTGCGCGCATCGGGGTGAGCGATGAGGAGACCCCTCACCTGCAAAACGAGATCAACGCCATTCTCAAATTCGTCGAGGCGCTGAACGAGGTCGATGTCGAGGAAGTCGAGCCGATGACGTCGGTGACGCCAATGCGGCTGCCCATGCGCGAGGATGTTGTGACGGACGGCGGGATCGCGCAAAAAGTTCTGGCCAACGCCCCGCTGAGCGAGGACGGCTTTTTTCTCGTCCCCAAAGTGATCGAGTGAACGCTGCGAAGAGCAGCTCTCTTGTTAGGACCTTCCGTTGACCGACCTTACCTCCCTGACGCTCGCCGAGGCGCGCGATCGGCTCAAGTCCCGGGCAATCTCCAGTCTCGAACTGACAAAGGCGCATCTCGAGGCGATCGAGCGGGCGCAGGGGCTCAACGCCTTCATTGTCGTCACGACGGAAAAGGCGCTCGCGATGGCCAAGGGAGCGACCGCCGCCTCGCTGAGGGCGAGGGCGGCCCGCTCGAGGGCCTGCCGATCGGGATCAAGGACCTTTACGCCACGGACGGCGTCCACACCCAGGCCTGCAGCCACATCCTCGACGGTTTCAAGCCGGCCTACGAGTTGACCGTCACCGCCAACCTTTGGCGCGACGGGGCGGTGATGCTTGGCAAACTCAATATGGACGAGTTCGCCATGGGCTCGTCGAACGAGACCTCGTTCTACGGCCCGGTCGCTTCGCCATGGCTGCCGCCGAACTGGAGCCGCGAACAGGCGCGCGCAGCGCTCGCCGACCCCGGGAAGCGTGGCCTGCTCGCGCCCGGCGGCTCGTCGGGAGGCTCGTCCGCCGCGGTCGCCGGACGCCTTTGCCTCGCGGCGACTGCGAGTGACACCGGCGGCTCGATCCGCCAGCCTGCCGCCCTCACCGGCATCGTCGGCATCAAGCCGACCTACGGACGTTGCTCGCGCTGGGGCATGGTCGCCTTCGCCTCCTCGCTCGATCAGGCAGGGCCGCTCGCCCGCACAGTGCGCGACGCGGCGATCATGCTGGGCTCGATGGCGGGTCCCGACCCGAAAGACTTCGACCTGTTCGACCGAGCCGGTTCCCGACTACGAAGCCGCCGTCGGACGGTCGGTGAAAGGCCTGACGATCGGCATCCCGAAGGAATACCGGCTTGATGGCATGAACCCCGAGATCGAGGCCTTGTGGACGAAGGGCGCCGAGTGGCTCAGCGCCGCAGGCGCCGAAGTCGTCGAGGTGAGCCTGCCCCACACGCGCCACGCGCTGCCCGCCTATTACATCGTCGCGCCCGCCGAGGCGTCGAGCAATCTCGCGCGCTACGACGGCGTCCGCTATGGCCTGCGGGAGCCGTCGTCCGATATCGTCGACCTCTACGAGAAGACCCGGGCCCGCGGCTTCGGCGCCGAGGTGCGGCGTCGGCTGATGATCGGCACCTACGTCCTATCGGCCGGCTATTACGACGCTTACTACCTGCGCGCGCAAAAGATTCGCACCCTGATCAAGCGGGACTTCGAGATCGCCTTCGCCAACGGCGTCGATGCGGTCCTGACTCCGGCGACGCCCTCTCCTGCTTTCGGGATCGGCGAGAAGGTGTCGGCCGATCCGGTCGAGATGTATCTCAACGACGTCTTTACCGTGACCGTCAACATGGCGGGCCTTCCGGGGCTGGTCACTCCCGCCGGGCTTTCCGGCGAAGGCCTGCCGCTTGGCCTGCAACTGATCGGCCGTCCGTTCGACGAGGAGACCTTGTTCGCTCTCGGCGCGACGCTCGAGCAAGCGGCGGGACCCTTGACGCCGCCGGAGCCATGGTGGGCGTGACAAGCCATCCGCGCCGCCAGACCCTATGCGAGATGACGAGGTCATCGACATGACGACAGAACCGGCTCGGGCCAAGCTCCTCAAAGGCGCGACAGGCGATTGGGAAGTGATCGTAGGCCTCGAGGTCCACGCCCAGGTCACCTCGCGCGCCAAGCTTTTTTCCGGCGCCTCGACGGAGTTCGGCGGCGAGCCGAACGCCCATGTTTCGCTGGTCGACGCGGCAATGCCGGGCATGCTGCCGGTGATCAACCGCGAGTGCGTCGCCCAGGCGGTGCGCACCGGCCTCGCGCTCAAAGCGAAGATCAACAAGCGCTCGACCTTCGACCGCAAGAACTACTTTTATCCCGATCTGCCGCAGGGCTATCAGATCTCCCAGTACAAGAGCCCGATCGTCGGCGAGGGCGAGATCCAGGTTGATCTCACGTTGGACTATTCGATCCGGGTGGGCATCGAGCGCCTGCACCTGGAGCAGGACGCGGGCAAGTCGCTGCATGACCAGTCGGCGACGATGAGCTTCGTCGACCTCAATCGCTCGGGTGTGGCGCTGATGGAGATCGTCTCCAAGCCCGACCTGCGCTCGGCCGACGAGGCCAAGGCCTATGTCGGCAAGCTGCGCACGATCCTGCGCTACATCGGCTCCTGCGACGGCGACATGGAGAAGGGCAGCCTGCGCGCCGACGTCAACGTCTCGGTCCGTCGGCCGGGCGAACCGCTCGGCACGCGCTGCGAGATCAAGAACGTCAACTCGATCCGCTTCATCGGCCAGGCGATAGAGGCCGAAGCGCGCCGGCAGATCGAGATCATCGAGGACGGCGGAGCGATCGACCAGGAGACGCGCCTATTCGATCCGGCGCGCGGCGAGACGCGGTCGATGCGCTCCAAGGAGGAGGCGCACGACTATCGCTACTTCCCCGATCCCGACCTCTTGCCGCTCGAGTTCGACGACGAATGGATCGACGCGCTCGCGGCCTATCTTCCCGAGTTGCCCGACGTCAAGAAGGCGCGCTTCATTGCGGACTACGGGCTCTCCGCCTACGACGCTTCGGTGATCGTCGCCGAGCGCGAGACCGCCGATTTCTTCGAGAGCGCCGTCAAGCACGGCGGGACGAAGCGCGACGCCAAGATGGTCGCCAACTGGCTCATGGGCGATCTCTCGGCGCAGGCGAATGCACAGGGCGTCGGCATCGCAGACGCAGGCCTCGGCGCCGCATCGCTCGCCACGCTCGTCGACTTGATCGGCGAGGGCGTGATCTCGGGCAAGATCGCCAAGGACCTTCTCGTCATGCTGCTCGGCGGCGATCGCGGCGCCGATCCGCGCGCGCTCGTCGACGCGCGCGGTTTGCGACAAGTGACTGACACCGGAGCGATCGAGGCCGCCGTCGACGCCGTCCTCGCCGCCAACCCCGACAAAGCCGAGCAGGCCAAGGCCAAGCCCGGCATGCTCGGCTGGTTCGTCGGCCAGGTGATGAAGGCGACCGGTGGCAAGGCCAATCCGCAGGCGGTTAGCGACGCTCTGAAGCAAAGATTCGGACTTTGACGTGAACGAATCGCGCGAAGCGATTCGCGCGATTCGTTCACGTCGCAACGTCTCTGCGCCTCGCATCGCACGCTCGTCGCAACAGAAATGCGACAGTTGCTCCCAAGAAAAATTCGATTGACGTATGCGAGTGCACGCTTCGCGGAATTGGACGCGCGATCCGCACGCGCGCACGCTGAAACTGCTGCGGCTCTATGCGCAGGCTTGGTCTCGCGCCTGATCGACGTGTCATGCGAACTCCCGGAGCGGCCTGAAAAACAAGGCTAGAGCGAGCGCTCGTATTGATCTCGCTGCGTCTGCGTTTCGACGCCGCTGCGGTTCGGAGGTCTTGACCAAACGCTGCGCTTACTGCTCGCGCGCTTGGCGCCGAAGAGTTGTCGAGTGATCGAGAGGGGCGCGATTATTCGATAGTGGCGCCCGGCTTCATGCTGCTGTGCCATGCACGCGGCTTGCGAACATCCAAAACGAATGTACCTTCATTCGCGTATCCGCAAGGCGCTTCATAACGCTCGGAAAGCAGGCGACTGAGAGGGACGCGACACATGGCGAGAACAGCAACCAAAAAGCCAGCGAAGAAGGCGGCAGCCAAGAAGAAACCCACCAAGAAGGGGGCAGCGAAAAAGTCGGCGCGCAAGGCCGTCGCCAAGAAGGCCGCGCGCAAGGGCGCGGTCAAGAAGACTGCCGCGAAGAAGGCGGTACGGAAGGGCGCAGTGAAGAAATCCGGCGCCAAGAAGACGGCGGCGAAGAAGACGGCCGCGAAGAAGACAGCGGCGAAGAAGACAGCGGCGAAGAAGACGGCCGCGAAGAAAACGGTCGCCAAGCGCGCGCCTGTCAAGCGCAAGAAGGCGGAACCCGTAGCGCCGCCAGCGCCGCCGGTCGATACGCCGACGAACGAGTAAGCGGCGACGCCCTTCGACCCGCGGGCTTGAAGGGCCCGCGTGCTTCCGGAAAGCCGGGAGACGCGGCTTTGCCCGATGGTTGAAGACGTTGACGCTCGGGCTGGTTTCTTGCTGCGGTCCCGTCTTGCCATGCGCCGAGATCAGGCGCGAGGGGAGGAGATGTGGCCGCGCTCGCCAGCATTTCGGATCGTGGGCAGGATTCGTACATGATCGGAGCTTGCGTCGCGTTCGGCAGATGCGGCGCAGCAGCGGGTTCCTTCAGGGACGCGATCGGCGCATGACCGAGACCAGGGAGCCGATCGACCTTTATTACTGGCCGACGCCGAACGGGTGGAAGATCTCCATCATGCTCGAGGAGTGCGGCCTGCCATACAGGCTGCGCGCCGTCGACATCGGCGCCGGCGAACAATTCACGCCCGAGTTCCTCGCCATCTCGCCCAACAACCGCATGCCAGCGATCGTCGATCCGCAGGGACCGGACGGCAAGCCGGTTTCGGTGTTCGAGTCGGGCGCCATCCTGCAATATCTATCGAACAGGATCGGGCAATTCGGCGGCGACAACCCACGCGAGCGGATCGCCGTCAGCGAGTGACTGTTCTGGCAGATGGGTGGGCTCGGTCCGATGTGCGGCCAGGCCAATCACTTCCGCATCTACGCCGCCGACAAGCTCCCCTATGCGATCGACCGCTACAGCGACGAGGTCAATCGGCTGTTTGGCGTGATGAACATGCGCCTCGCCAACCACGATTATCTCGCGGGCCGCTACTCGATCGCCGACATGGCGTGCGTCGGTTGGGCGAGGGGCTGGAAGCGCTACGGGCAAGACCTCGCCGATTTTCCGCATCTCGCCCGCTGGCTCGACGCGGTGCTGGCACGGCCCGCCGTTCAGCGCGGGATCGCGCTCGACGTTCCCAATCGCAGGAAGCACGACCTCTCGACCGACGAGGCGGCGCGCAAAATCCTGTTCGGCCAGCGCGCGCGGTGACGAATTTTGCCAGCAATTCCAAAAGAGCGCGTGGAAGGTTTTTTGCTCGAGGGATTCCCAAATCAGCGGAAACATGATTCGCGCTAGTGAAGACCAAGTAAGATAGGGGGCCTTCAGGCCGGTCACCTCCGACACCCGCAAGCCCGTGGCATAGGCGGTGGTCAGGGCGACGCGAGCCTTGAGGCTCGAGACGGCTTCGAGAAAGCGGACGACTTCGTCGGCGCTCGGCGCCGCCGGCCGCTTGCGCGGCTCGCGGGCGTAGGCGATCCGCTCCGGGATCGCGTCGTAGCCGAGCGTCACGCCGTAGAAGAAACGCAGCGCGCACACAGCCTGATTGAGCGACGCCCAGGAGACGCCTTTCAAGATCAAATGCACCTGATAAGCGCGGACGTCCTCCAACCCGAGGCGATCCGGGGAATGGCCGAAATACCGGCTGAACTTCGAAACCGCGTGGACGTAGGATTGCTGGGTCGCCGGCGACAGATTGCGGATCGTCATGTCCTCGACCATCCGGCGACGCAGAGGGCTCATCTCGGCCACCTGAAACTCCTGCTTGGGAGAGGGCTTTCAACACCCCATCCTCTCAGGCAGGAGGACCTTCACTCTATCCCGCTCACCCACCCCCCTCCGCTCCCGCGATAGCGGCTTCGTCCAATCAGAGCCGACTGCGCGGCACTTCTGGAATCGCTGGAATTTTGCGTACGCGCTTGCAATGGACGAATGCGTCGGGCATATGTTCTGGCCTCAAGGAGATGTGGCCGAGAGGCTGAAGGCGGCGGTTTGCTAAACCGTTATAGGGTTGTAAAGCCCTATCGAGGGTTCGAATCCCTCCGTCTCCGCCAGTCGTCTATTGGAAACCTTTGTTTTATAATCTGTTTTTGATGTTACCTTTGCTGCGGTCCTGGCGTCAGCGGGAGACCCCCCGGCTTTGCCGGGGCCAAAACCCGGCTGCAAGAAACCGAGTTACTGAGCAGACGATACCGAGCCGCTTCCATCCGTTAAGTCGTAGTCGCTTCCCGGCGGCAGGTGGCGTTCACATGAGCGACTTTTGGAGGTTTCTGATGAACGACTTTAGCTGCTCATGGAGCTGAGCACGTCTTGAGGCCGGGTCTTCTGACACCGTCGCTTCCCGCAATACCTCCTGTTGGACGGCAGCCTGGATTGGATCTCATGCCGCAACGAGACCTGTTTCAAGCCGGCGGACCCCCTCCGGGTCTCAACGGGTGCCGCGACTCTGAAGCCAGAGCCCTCGCCCAACGCCTCTTGGCCTATCGTTTGGCTTAGAGTAGGTCCTTATTTCCGCAGTGACCCATTGAAATCATTGATACTAATAGAACTGGTCGGGGCAGCAGGATTCGAACCTGCGACCTGAAGTACCCAAAACTTCCGCGCTACCGGGCTGCGCTATACCCCGAATTCAGGTGGAGCAGCTAACATGAGCAGGGCGTTCGGACAAGGACGGCGAAGGGCGGCCCAGGGCTCCGAACTCGTCCGCTATTACATCACATCCAGCGCGCGCTCCGCGACTGCGCTCGGACAGACCGTCCGCGGCCACTGGGCCATCGAGAACCCGCTGCACTGGACGCTCGACGTGACCTTCCACGAGGTCCTGTCGCGCGTGCGAAAGGGCCACGGCGCGCAAAATATTGCGCTCGTGCGCAAATTCGCCATCAACAAGCTGCGCGCCGCCACCCAACTCAGCGACCCGCCGAACCTTCCCGTCAAACCCTGCCGACGGCCGACCAAGCCGCCCCGCCCCAAGCTGCGTAGAAAAATCGCCGGCTGGAACATCGACAGGCTCGCCGAAATCCTAACGGGCCAACCCAGCTAAGGAAAATTGACCCCAATTCGGAACCCTGAAGGGCGGCCGGGGCTTGCACGTTGTCGCCGCGATCGCAACCGCGCTCGGCGAGCGCGACATCCGCCCTTATCCCGCCGCCAGCGCGCGCGAAATCACCAGCCGCTGGATGTCGCTTGTGCCCTCGTAGATCTGGCACACCCGCACGTCGCGGTAGATCCGCTCGACGGGATAGTCAGCGAGATAGCCGTAGCCGCCGTGGATCTGGATCGCGTCCGAGCACACCCGCTCGGCCATTTCGCTGGCGAACAGCTTCGCCATGGACGCCTCCTTGAGGCAGGGCCGCTTGGCGTCGCGTAAGGATGCCGCATGCAGCACGAGCTGCTCGGCCGCCTCGATTCTCGTCGCCATGTCGGCGAGCCGGAACGCCACCGCCTGATGCTCGAAGATCGGCTTGCCGAACTGCACACGCTCCTTGGCGTAGGCAAGCGCCGCGTCATGGGCGGCGCGCGCCATGCCGACCGCCTGGGCGGCGATGCCGATGCGGCCGCCTTCCAGGTTGGCGAGCGCGATCTTGAGCCCCTGCCCTTCCTCGCCGAGGCGCTGGCTCGCCGGCACGCGCACCTCCTCGAAGGCGAGGGCGCAGGTGTCGGAAGCGTGCTGGCCGAGCTTCTCCTCGACTTTGGCGACGATGAATCCGGCCGTGTCGGTCGGCACGATGAAGGCGGAAATGCCTTTCTTGCCGGCTTCCGGGTCGGTCACGGCGAAGACGATCGCCACGTCAGCGTTCTTGCCCGAGGTGATGAACTGCTTGGCGCCCGAAAGGACATAGGAGGAATTGCCGTCCCGCCGCGCCCGCGTCTTGATCGCGGCGGCGTCGGAGCCCGCGCCAGGCTCCGTCAGGCAAAAGCAGGCGATCATCTCGCCGCGCGCCATCGGTTTGAGGAACCGCTCGCGCTGCTCGTCGTCGCCGAAGGTCAGTATCGGCATGCAGCCGACCCCGTTGTGGACGCTCATGACGGTCGAGACGGCGCCGCAACCGGCCGCGATCTCGATTACCGCCATGGCGTAGGCGACGTAGTCGGTCTCGGCCCCGTCCCACTCGGAGGGAACCGTCATCCCCATGAAGCCGAGCGCCCCCATCGCTTTCAGCGCCTCGGCCGGAAAGGCGTGGTCGCGGTCCCATCGGGCGGCGTTCGGGGCGAGTTCTTCCTTAGCGAAGCGTCGCGCCATGTCGCGGATCGTCGCCTGCTCCTCGGTCGGGATCATGTCGCCTCCAGCGCGATCGCGGTCGCTTCGCCGCCGCCGATGCAGAGCGACGCCACGCCCCGCTTCCGCCCGGACTGCTTCAGCGCCCCGATCAGCGTCACCATAATGCGGGCGCCCGAGGCGCCGATCGGATGGCCGAGCGCGCAGGCCCCGCCGTGCACGTTGAGGGCGTCGTGCGGAATGCCGATCTCGCGCATGGCGATGATGGCGACGACGGCGAAGGCCTCGTTGACCTCCCAGAGGTCGACATCGCCCGCCTTCCAGCCGACCTTGTCGAGCAGCGACCGGATCGCTCCGACCGGGGCGGATGGAAACTTCGAGGGCAAGCCGGCGTACGTCGAATGCCCTAGAATTGTCGCCAGCGGCGCGAGGCCTCGCCTGTCCGCTTCCGAGCGCCGCATCATCACCAGCGCCGCCGCGCCGTCCGAGATCGACGAGGAATTGGCCGCCGTCACCGTGCCGCCCTCGCGGAAGGCGGGCTTCAGCGTCGGGATCTTGTCCGGCTGGGCCTTGGCCGGCTGCTCGTCGACGCCGACCGTGATCGCGCCCTTGCGGCCCTTGACGGTCACCGGCGCGATCTCGGCGGCAAAGTTTCCGTCTTCGCCGGCCTTCACCGCCCGGGTGAGCGACGCGAGCGCGTAGGCGTCCTGCTCCTCGCGCGAGAACTGGTAGCTTTGCGCCGCGTCCTCGGCGAAGGTCCCCATCAGCCGGCCGCGATCGTAGGCGTCTTCGAGCCCGTCGAAAAACATCGAGTCAATCACCCGATCGTGGCCGAGGCGGTAACCGCCGCGGGCCTTCGGCAAAAGGTAGGGCGCATTGCTCATGCTCTCCATGCCGCCGGCCAAGATGACCTTGCTGGTTCCGGCAACGAGCATGTCGTGAGCAAACATCGCAGCCTTCATGCCCGAGCCGCACATCTTGTTGACCGTGGTGCAGCCGGCGGCGTCGGGGAGGCCTGCGCCGCGCGAGGCCTGCCGGGCGGGCGCCTGCCCCTGCCCGGCAGGCAACACGCAGCCCATCACCACCTCCTCGATGTCGCTTTTCGCGACGCCAGCGCGACTCACGGCGGCCTCGATGGCGACCGAGCCGAGCTGAGGCGCGCTCACCGAGGCAAAGTCGCCCATGAGGCCGCCCATCGGCGTGCGCGCCGCGCCGACGATGACGACGGGATCGGATGAAGTCATGGCGTTAGGCTCCCGAACTGAAGATGTGCCGGAGGCCCCTCCTCCCTGCTTGCGGCTGGTTGCGGCGAGAGAGGGGGGATCATTTTGTAGCGCAATCTATTGCGCCGGCTTCGCGGCCTCGGCCGCCGCCTTCTCCGCATTGCGCAGCAAAAAGCGCTGGATCTTGCCGCTCGGCGTCTTGGGCAGCTCGCCGACAAAGGCGATCTCGCGCGGATAGGCGTGCGCCGAGAGGCGCTTGCGGACATGCTGGCGCAATTCCTCGGCCAGCGCCTCGCTCGCCGCATAGCCGGGCTTCAGCACCACGATCGCCTTGACGATCTCGGTCCGCCCCGCATCGGGCTTGCCGATCACCGCCGTCTCCAGGATCGCCGGGTGCTCGATCAGCGCGCTCTCGACGTCGAACGGGCCGATGCGGTAGCCGGACGAGGTGATCACGTCGTCGTTGCGGCCAACGAAGCTGATGTGGCCGCTCTCCTCGAGTTCGACCGTGTCGCCGGTGCGGTAGTAGCCGCCGCCGATCGCCGGGGTCTGCTGGTTCAGGTAGCCGGTGAACCAGAGCGCGGGCGAATGGGCGATGTCGAGGGCGAGCGTGCCGGGCACATGCGGTCCCAGTTCGCGGCCGTCGTCGCTCAGCACGACGACGCGATAGCCGGGCATGGCGAAGCCGGCCGAGCCGACGCGAACGGCATGGGCGAGGCCGTGGTGGTTGTTGACCAGCATGCCGTTCTCGGTCTGCCCGTAGTGGTCGTGGATCGGCGCCGCAAGATGCTCGGCGAACCAGCGGATCACCTCCGGATTCAAGGGCTCGCCAGCCGAGCTCACCGCGCGCAGCTGGCCCTTCACGCCGGCAGCCGGCTCGGGGCCGGCTGCGATCAGCAGGCGAAAGGCGGTCGGCGCGCCGGCGAGATTGGTGATCCCATGGCTCTCGATGATCCGGTAGGTGCTCTCAGCGGTGAACGGGCCGTCGTAGAAGGTCGTCGCATGGCCGATCAGGAGCGGCCCGGTCACGGCGTAGTAGAGCCCGTAGGCCCAGCCGGGATCGGCGATGTTCCAGAATACGTCGTCGGGCCTCAGATCGATGGCGGTGGTCATGTACGTGCGGAAGGCGATCAGCGCCTTGAGCGGGACCGGCACGCCCTTGGGCAGTCCCGTCGTTCCAGAGGTCGACATGAGCAGGAAGAGATCGTCTCCCTTGCGCATGACCGGCTCGAACGCGGGCGAGGCGGCGGCGAGCTCGGCGGCGAAGTCGAGGTCGCCGAGGCGTTCGGGCGCGCCGCCGGAGAGCGGCGTCGTGACCATGATCAGCGGCGCGTTCGGGACCTCGTCGAGCTTGGGCCGGTTGGCGGGATCGGTCACGATGAGCTTCGCGCCTGAACGTCTGCAGCCGGTGCTCGATCGCCTTGGGCCCGAAGGCGGTGAACATCGGCTGATAGACCGCGCCCGCCCGCCATGCCCCGAGCGCCACGGTCAAGAGGTCGGGAATTCGCGGCAGCATGCAGGCGACCACGTCGCCGGGGCCGATTCCTTGGGCCTTCAAGACATTGGCGAAACGAGCGGACCGCTCCTTGAGGTCGGCGAAGGTCACGGTCGCGCGATGGCCGTGCTGGTCCTCCCACCGAAGCGCCACCCTGCCGGGCTCGGCCCAGCGGTCGCAGCACTCGACGCAGGCGTTGAGGCCGCCCGACAGCGAGCCGCTGAGCTTGGCCTCCTCGTCCTCCAACCGGAAGCCGGCATGCGCCTCCTGATAGGGCGTAGCGGTCTCGGCCATCGACATTTCCTCCTCGTCTGCTCGTTGGCGTGCCCGCGAACAGGGCGGCTCCTTGCGTCAGAACGACGTCCGACCGCGCGGGGTGACGCCGCGATCGGGGCTCCAACCGATCCCTTAGCCGAAGCCCGGCCGGGGTTCTACGATGGGTTTCTTAGTTTTTTTTAGACAAACGCTTTGCAACGTTCTCGGCGCGCCGGTCTCGCCTTCTCAGCGACCCCGCCGGGTCAGGACGAAGTCGTAGTTCAGCGTGCGATAAGAGCTGGTCATCTCGCGCCCGTCGGGGGCCGTCCCCGGCGGATGCTCGATAAAATCCGTGATCAAAGCCGGGCGCACGCCGAAAGCCACGTCGCAATCGATATGCTCGCTGCCGCGGACGAAAATGTGGGTGACGAGCGGATCGGCGGTCTTGGTCTCGATGGCAAAATGCAGGTGCGCCGGTCGCCAGTACCGGCCCGTCGTGTTGCGGATCAGGTCGCCGAGAGCCGCGTCCATCGGCGCGGGGTAAGCGGTCGGCATCACGCTCCAGAAGCCATAACGGCCTTCCCCATCGCATTGGATGCGTCCGCGTCCCCACATCTTCCCCGGATCGAAGTTGTCCTGCACATCGTAAAGGCCGCGGTCGTCCGACTGCCAAACGTTCAGGATCGCGTCCGCGACCGGCTGACCCTGCGTGTCGAGAACCCGGCCATAGGCATGGAGCGGCTGGCCGGAAGCGCCTCTCGCGATATCGGCGCCGATCGGAAACACCGGCGCCTCGTCGATGAAGAAAGGCCCGATCAGCGTCGGGATGGTGGCGCCGGGCGGCTTCGGCTGCGACGCCGCGAGCACCTGCATGCTGACCCCAATCGAGTCGGAAAGGGCAATGAACTCGTTCCGACCGTCTTTCGTCACCGCGGCGGCGCGGGCGAGGAAGCTCATAAAGTACTCCCACTCCGACCACGTGACCTTTTGCTCGCCGACGAACGCGTGCAGGTGATCGATCAGGCCCAGGATCAATTGCCGGAGCCTCGGGTTTTCAGTCGCCTCGAACCGAGCGCGGACGTCCGCCAGAATGGCTCGTTCCGTTTCGCTCGCCATCCCCGACTGGGCTTGAAGGTCATCCATGGCTACGCGCTCCCTGGGCCGATTGATGGGATCTTTGAGCCGCTGCGATCGGCGAGCGAGCTTATCGGAAAGAGCGCGACCTCGCGCAAATTCTTCTCGCTACCCAGCGGGATCGGGAGGAACGGCCGCCTGCGAGTTGGCCCGGCTTTACCGAAGCCTTCTCACTTCTCCGGCAGGTTCAGCCGGATATGCAATTCCCGCAGCTGCTTCGGCGTGACCTCGGCCGGCGCGCCCATCATCAGGTCCTCGGCGCGCTGGTTCATCGGGAAGAGCACGACCTCGCGCAGATTTTCCTCGCCCGCCAGCAGCATGACGATCCGGTCGACGCCGGGCGCGATGCCGCCGTGCGGCGGCGCGCCGTACTGGAAGGCGCGGTACATGCCGCCGAACTTCTCCAACAGCACGTCCTCGCCATAGCCGGCGATGTCGAACGCCTTTTTCATGACGTCCGGGCGGTGGTTGCGGATCGCCCCCGACGACAGTTCGATGCCGTTGCAGACGATGTCGTACTGGAACGCCTTGATCGTCAGCGGGTCCTGCGTTTCGAGCGCCTCGAGGCCGCCCTGCGGCATGGAGAACGGATTGTGGGAGAAGTCGATCTTCTTCTCCTCCTCGTTCCACTCGTACATCGGGAAATCGACGATCCAGCAGAATTCGAATACGTCCGTCTTCGACAAGTCCGAGGTCATTGCCGATCCGGATGCGCGCCGCGCCCGCGAGCTTTGCGGCCTTGTCCGCCTTGTCGCAGGCGAAGAACACCGCGTCGCCTGCCTTGAGCTTCGGCCTTCTCGACGAGCGCTCTCTGCGCCTCGGGCGGCAAGAACTTGGCGATCGGCCCCTTGCCGGTCGAGCGCCTCGCCTTCGCCCTCGAAGATGATGTAGCCCAAGCCCCGGGCGCCCTCGCCCTTGGCCCAGTCGTTGAGCTTGTCGAAGAACGAGCGCGGCTGCCTGGCGGCGCCGGGCGCGGGGATCGCCCGCACGACCCCGCCCGCCTTGATCACCTCCTTGAAGGCGCTGAAGGTCGACGTCCTCGCGCTCGAAGACTTCGGTCACGTCGGCGATCTTGATCGGGTTGCGCAGGTCCGGCTTGTCGACGCCGTATTCCAGCATCGCCTGGGCATAGGGGATCATCGGGAACGTCTTGCGTCACCGCCTTGCCGCCGCCGAACTCCTCGAACACGCCGCGCAGCACCGGCTCGACCGCGGCGAACACGTCCTCCTGGGTGACGAAGCTCATCTCGATGTCGAGCTGGTAGAACTCGCCGGGCGAGCGGTCGGCGCGCGCGTCCTCGTCGCGGAAACACGGCGCGATCTGGAAATAGCGGTCGAAGCCCGCGACCATGATCAGCTGCTTGAACTGCTGCGGCGCCTGCGGCAGCGCGTAGAACTTGCCGGGATGGAGCCGCGCCGGCACAGAAAGTCGCGCGCGCCCTCGGGGCTCGAGGCGGTGAGGATCGGCGTCTGGAACTCGAAGAACCCTTGCGCCTTCATCCGCGCGCGGAGCGAGTCGATGATCCGCCCGCGCAGCATGATGTTCTGGTGCAGCTTCTCGCGCCTCAGGTCGAGGAAGCGGTAGCTCAGGCGCGTGTCTTCCGGATACGGCTGGTCGCCGAACACCGGCATCGGCAGGTCGCCGGCCGGCCCGAGCACCTCGATCTCGCGGACATAGACCTCCACCAGGCCGGTCGGCATCTCGGGATTCTCGGTGCCCGCCGGGCGCTTGCGCACGGCGCCGTCGACGCGGATCACGAATTCCGAGCGCAACGTCTCCGCCTGCCGAAAGGCCGGCAAATCGGGGTCGACCACGCATTGGGTGAGCCCGTAATGGTCGCGCAGGTCGATGAACAGCAGGCCGCCGTGGTCGCGGATGCGGTGGCACCAGCCCGAGAGGCGCACGGTCTCCCCGACCAGGGGAAGCCCGAGGGCTCCACAGGTGTGCGTGCGGTAGCGATGCATGGAACAGTTTGCCTTGTCGGTCTGGTTCAGCGAGAGGCGCCCTGACTAGCGGGAAAAGCGCTGAGGGGAAAGCGGGAAAGCGAGCGGTCCGGGCCTCCCGCGGCCCTAGCGCAACAGCGCCTCGGCGATCGCCGCCCACTCCTCGTCGAGCGAGGTCCGGCACACCGGCTTGCCGGCGCGGCGGTACCAGTAGGCGGCGTTGCCCGGATCGCCCTCCTTGCGATGCAGATAGGCGTGGACCCAGTCGCCGTCGCTGCCCTCGTCCGCCTGCGCCGCCTCGTGCGCCCCGTCCCAGTCGCCGCGCGCGTCGAGCCAGAGCGCCCTGAGGGCGGGGCTCGAGGTCCGACGGCGGGGCGGGCGAGGCGAGCGAGGCGCGGAGGTCGGCGAGGTCCATGCCTCCAGCCTGTCGCCGCGAGCGCGCCCGGTCAAGCGCGTGGAGGCGCTCAAGGGCGTGACCGCGGTTTTCTGACAGAAGTCCAATGAAATCAATGCACTAACGGTCAGATCCGGCCGTTTTTGAGCGAGCGATTCAATGATTTCAAGGGGTTACGGAGATGTTGCCGCGCCGCGGTCCAAAGCCCGTCGATAGCCCCGCGTCCTTCGGGATGCTCTACCGACCGCGGCTGCAGGCGAGCCGGAGCGCGAAGGCGCTCATCAGCGCGGCGAAGCCGTAGTCGAACAGGCGCAGCGCGCGCGGGTTGGCCCTGGCCGCAGCCACGAACCGGCCGGCGACGAGAATGACGGCCGCGTTGACGAGGGTGGTGATCGCGATGAAGCCGAACCCGAGCGCGAACAATTTTGCGCTCGCGTGCGCGTCGCCGGCGTCGATGAACTGCGGCAGGAAGGTCACGAAGAACAGCACGATCTTCGGGTTCATCAGGTTGATCGAGAAGTCCGCTGAGGAAGGCGCCGCGCAGGCCGCCTCCCCCTGCCCCGGCCTGGAGCTTCAGCGCCGTCCCATGGCGTAGCGCGCCAAAGGCGAGCCACATCAGGTACAGCGCGCCGGCGATCTTGACCGCCTCATAGGCCTCCGCCGAGGCGGCGAGCAGCGCGGAAAGACCGAGCGCAGCCGCGAATGTATGGACGACGAGCCCGGCGTTCGCGCCCGCCTGCGCGGCAAACCCCTGCCCCCTGCCCCCGGCGAGCGTGCGCGACAGAAAGAGCGCCATGTCGGCGCCCGGCGTGGCGGCGAGCAGCACGCTGGCGACGAGGTAGCCGGCGGCCAGCGAAGGACTGGGAAAGATCGGAAACATGCGCGAGGCTCTTATGACGCTCCGTGTCGGTTCGTCGAAGGCGTCTGGCAGTTCCACCGGACATGACGAGCAGGCGCCCAAGGTCAAAGCCGCGCCCTGCGCAGCCACGATACGGCGGCGCGGCGCTTTGCTATAGCTCGGCGATGGCAAGGATCAAAATCGTCCATACGACCGAGTATCGCTACCGCAATCCGGTCGGCCTGACCCGCCACCGCCTGATGTTGCGGCCCGACGACAGCCATGATCTCAGGATCCACAAGGCCGTTCTCGAGGTCGATCCGAAGCCCTGGCTGATCCATTGGACGCATGACGCCTACGACAATTCGGTGTGCTTCCTCGAATGGCGGGAAAGCCTGCGCACCGAGCGCCTGAAGATCGTTTCGACCCTCGATCTCACCCATCACCCCGACGGGCCGCCCGCCCCGGTCTACAGCCTCGACCCCAGCGCCGAGGCCTTTCCGTTTTCCTACGACCTCGACGACATTCCCGACATCGCCCGGCTCGCAGAGCGGCAATTGCCGGACGCCGGCCGCACGGTTCACGCCTGGGCGCGCCGCTTCGTCGCCGACGTGCGCAACGCCCGCACGCTCGACGTTCTCGAAGCGATGACGCACGCGATCAAGGCCGAGTTCCGCTACGAAGCCCGGCGCGAGGAGGGCACGCGGACGGCGGCCGAGACGCTGGCGCTCGGCGCCGGCGCCTGTCGCGACTTCGCGGTCCTGATGATGGAGGCCCTGCGCAGCTTCGGCGTCGCCACGCGGTTCGTCACCGGCTATCTCTACGACGACCTCGGCGGGAGGACGCGCGGCGGCGGCGCCACGCATGCCTGGTGCGGCGTCTATCTGCCGGGCGCGGGCTGGGTCGAATACGACCCGACCAATGGACTGATCGCCGGCGCCAATCTCATTCGCGTCGGCATGACCCGGACCGCCGCCCAGGCGATCCCGATCGCCGGCGGCTACGTCGGCGCCGCCGCCGACGCCGCCGGTCTCCACGTCGACGTGACGGTCACCGGGGCGGCGGCGTAGCGGGCAAATTCAACGGTTCCGGGCGAGGCGGCCGTCCTTGACCGGCTTCGTGTTACTGGGAACACATTCCAGCCTTGCGAGACCATTTGGGGGAGTCGCCTGCGCGCTACGCCGCCGCCTTCGCCGCCTCGACCGCCTCCTCGACCTGGCCCAGCCGCTCCTTGCCGAAGAACATCTCCTTTCCGACAAAGAAGGTCGGGATGCCGAAGACGCCGCGCGCCACCGCGGCGGCCGTGTTGGCGGCGAGCGTCTGCTTGACCGGATCGCTTTGGGCGGCGGCGAACAGGCTCGCCGAATCGAGGCCGGCGGCGTCGATCGTCCCCTTCAGGATTTCCGGATCGTCGAGCTTGAGCCCGTCCTCCCACATGCCTCTGAGGCCCATTTCGAGAAACGCCGGCCCGACGCCGGCCGCGCGCGCGGCGATGTAGCCCCGCATCAGCATCAGCGAAATCACCGGGAAATGCGGGTTCATGCGAAACTTGTCGAGCTTGTGCCTGGCGACGAAGCGTTGGATCTCCAGCCTCTCGTATTCGAACTTGCCCTTGATCGGAGCGAAGGCGATGAAGGGCGCCTTGTTGCCGGTCGACTTGAAGATGCCGCCGAGCAGGCACGGGTTGATGTCGAGCCGCGCCCCGGTGCGCTCGAGGATCGGCGGCAGCGCCCGATAGGCCATATAGGCGTTGGGGCTGGCGAAGTCGAAGATGAATTCGATGGTCGGCGTCATCACCAAAGCTCCGTCCAGGGCCTCAGGTCCATCTCGAAGGTCCAGGCGCTGCGCTCCTGGCGGTGCAGCCAGACATAGTTTTTCGCGATTTGCTCGGGAACCAGAATCTCTTCCCGCTCCCGCTTTTCGGCGGCGTCGGGCATCAGGCCGCGGATGAAGGCGCCGTCGATCGCTCCGTCGATGACGATATGGGCGACGTGCACGCCCTTGGGCCCCAGTTCGCGCGCCAGACTCTGCGCCAGCGCGCGCAAGGCGTGCTTGGCCCCGGCGAAGGCGGAGAAGCCCGCGCCGCCGCGCAGGCTCGCGGTCGCGCCGGTGAACAGCATCGTCCCCCTGCCCCGCGCGACCATCACGCGCGCCGCCTCCCGTCCGGCCAGGAAGCCGGCGAAGGCCGCCATCTCCCAGACCTTGGAATAGACCTGCGCCGTCGTCTCGGTGACGGCAAAGCGCACGTTGGCGCCGATGTTGAAGACCAGAACCTCGACCGGGCCGATGGTCCGCTCGACCCCATCGAAGAAGGCCACGACATCGGTCTCGTTGCGGGCGTCGAGCCCGATCGCATGCGCGTCGCCGCCGTCGGCGCGGATCGCTCGCCGCAAGCGTCTCCAGGGGCTCGATGTGACGCGGGCGGCGCGTGACCACGACGGCGAGGCCTTCGCGGGCGAAGGCGCGTGCGACCGAGGCGCCGAGGCCGTCGCCCGCCCCGATCACCACGCAAACCCCGCGTCTCGCATCGTCATGCGGAAGGGCTCCGGGGCAGGATCACGAAGACGATCAGGCCTTGCCCCAATCATAGGTCGGCGGCGTCGCTTGCGCCAACGACAAAGCGAGCGAAGGCGTCGTCGAAGAGCTCGTTCGTTCGGCGCGCGAGATCGACAGCTCGCCGTTCCCGAGGTGTGGATAGCCCTGTTCAAATCTCCCAGGGTTGGCTTAGGTTTGCGGGCGCGCGGACGACTCAACGCAACATCCTGCGGCGCAGACTGACGTATCCGGCTGCGTGTTCCGTCCCGCATAACCAGAGGAAGAGGGCATGGCGAACTACCAGAGATTTTGGGACGTCCACCTCTACAGCGGCCATGAATTCGACTTCGCGGACGACATCGCAGCATTCGCCAATTACCAGCTGGAGACGAAGGGCGAGCACAAGATCAAAGGGTCCGCGCTGATCCTCGTCGACGCGATCCCGAGCTGGAAGGTGCCCGCCGCAGCGCTGCTGCGCGCCGGCGGCTTCGGCCTGTGGTTCGACCCGTCCGCCGGCAATCCCTTGGGCATCGCGGACTTTTGGGGAGATCTGATCGACCAGCTGGCGGCCATCACGCCCCCGGCGACCAGGATCGGTCTGGTGGTCAACACCGAGGACAACTCGCTGAACGGCAAGTGCAGGCAGAAGGTCACCATTTTCCGCGCCACGCACAAGCAGGACCAGGATCGCGTATTCCTCCTCACCGAGGAAGGGCCCGCGATCGCCCGTCCCGAAGTGGTGGACCATGAGCTCGTGCTGCCGCAGCCGGCGCCGAGGGCGAAGGTAAAGGCGATCATCGAGGTTCACGCCACCTACGTGATCGGCGGCGGGAAATCGAAAGGGTACTTCTATATCCGCCAGTGCCGGAACGGGCGGCTCTACGCCTCCCAGACCGACGACGGGAAGCAGCTGTTCGTGGGCCACGGCGCGCTCGAGATGATCGAGAGCGACGTCGCGCAGATGGGCAACGTGCTCGTCGTCGGGCGCCCGTTGGACACGACGCTGCGGAACAAGGTGATCAGCGCCTACCTGCCGCGCTCGGACTATCTCGGGACAATGGTCGAGTTCAACGAGGTGAGCGAGAAACGCAAGTCGTACTGCACCGCCCAGACGATCGAATGGCTGAGGGCCAAAGAGAGCAAGATGCGGATCAACGCGCACGGGGACGGCGAAGGCAATATCTATATGGGGAATACGAAGATTCCGGCGGCCAAGCTGGTGGATTGGCTCGTCGCCAACGGGCTGACCAGCCGGGGCCAATGGCGGACGCTGAGCCTGAGCATCTGCATGGGCGCGCGAACGTCCTGGATCGCGGCGGGAACGGCCGAAGACCTCAGCGCGCCGGCGATCGGGTCGGCCGTCGCCGAGGTCGCCGAAGCGCTCGGAAACGCGGGCGTGCACGGCGTCAAGGTCACCGGCGCGAACGAGATCATGTGGGGGGTCGTCGAACTCCCGAGCCATACGACCGTCGAGGGCGGCCTTCTGCCCGGACAGACCGTCATAAAGATCGATCTCCCGACCGGTTGGGAGAAGGGCTTCGACAAAGAGAAGCGTGAACTCGCGGTGCCTCCGGGGTGGTCGGCGGCGTCGACGTGATGGACGGCGTGCGCCGCCTCGCGCTGCAGCCGCCAAACGGCGTCGCAATAACAGGTTATACTGGATTTGCCGGCTGGACGGTCAATCCGCGACGGAATTACATGCTCGCCGCCACAGGCTGGGAGCTCCTGACCGACGCCAAGACGCTGCGCTACAAAGGCGGCGGCGGAACGGTCGGCTTCCTGATGCGAGGCGATCATCCGACGATCCTCGAGCGGCTGGCGAAGTCGTCGGCAAAATTTGCCGCGGTGTCCTGAGGCCGCGATCGGGAAGGCCGCGACTGGCGATTTTCCGAGCTGGAGCCGTCGCCCGCCCCGATCGCCACGCAGACGCCGCGTCTCGCCTCAGCCCCGGGAGGCCGCGCGGGGCAGGACGAAGAAGGCGATCAAGCCTTGCGCCAGATAATAGGTCGGCAGGGTCGCTTGATCCACCGGCCAGCCGACGTGGCCGAACCGATAGAGCGCGATGGTCATATCCGACAGCATGAAAAGCACCGCGCCGATCGCGACGGCAATGGCCCGCCAGTCGCGCAGAACGGTCGCGCGCCCGGCCGCCTGGGCGGCGTCGCACGCGAGGACCGCGGCGTAGATCGCGACGGGAATTCTCAAGTCCGCTGCGATCCCCGGCCAGATGGACGCAAAGACGACCACCGCGAACAAGCCGATGGCGGCCGCCGCGAGGCGCGACGGCAAGAACCCGACGCCGCGCGAGAAGGCGGCGATATAAAAGCCATGTGCAATCAGAAAGGCGACGAGCCCAGGCAGAAACAGCGACGGCGCCATGAGGAGGACATCGCCTGCGAGCGAAGCGGCGAGCGCGGCCAGAACGAGGCGCTTCGTGGAAGGCTCGCCCTGGCGCGGCGCGAACGAGGCGATCAGGAGGACGAGCGCAGCGGGCTTGGCGACATGCTCGACCGCCGGCCAGCCGAGCGCGTAGGAGGCAGACGTCAGCGCGCCGGCGAAGACGAACAGCGCCTCGAGCAGCGCGATCCGGCCGTCGAGCAGCGCGCCCAGGGCCCACAGCGATGCAGCCAGCGCGGCGAACACGGCAAGGCCGGCGCCGAGCGGCAGTCCGGGCGCCGCGGCGAGGAAGGCCGCGGTCGCGCCGATCATCCCTGCGAGCGCCGCGAGCGCGAGGATCGACGCGGCCGGCCCGGCGGGCGGGTCGTACGGGCGGACCGCCGCAACATCGAAGGGCGGCGGCGGCGCCTTCGGCCGCAGATTGGCCGGAACCCAGCCGGGCGGCGCGACCCACACTCTCAGCTTGTCGCGCCAGTCGGCCGCGCGGCGGCAGAGGTCCGCCATGGTCGCGTAATAGGAGAGGTTCGCCGCGATCGGATCGAAGGTGGCGAGGCCGCCGCGGACGCCGAACACCGGCGTCTCGGCCTCCGGCTCGAAGGTGCCGAACAGCCGGTCCCAGAGAATGAAAATGCCGCCGTAGTTCTTGTCGAGATAGCGATCGTTGATCCCGTGGTGGACGCGGTGATTGGAGGGCGAAGCGAACACGCGGTCGAACCAGCCGAGTTTGCCGATGAGTTCGGTGTGGATCCAGAACTGGTAGAGGAGATCGATCAGCCCGACCCCGACGAACACCACCGGCGGGACGCCGGCGACCGCCATCGGCAAATAGAAGATCCAGCCCAGGAACGCGCCGGTGCTCGGCTGGCGAAGCGCCGTCGAGAGATTGAAGCGGTCGCTCTGGTGATGGACGACATGCGCCGCCCAGAACAGGCCGACCTCGTGATCGATGCGGTGGTTCCAGTAGTAGAAGAAATCGTAGGCGATCAGCGCCCCGACCCAGACCCGCCAGTCGTCGGCCTTGAGCGCGAACAGGGAAACGTGATTGAAGATAAGCACGTAGATGCCGACGCTGAGCGCCAGCATGAAGACTCCGGACACCTGGCTGAGGATGCCCGCCGTCAGCGACCCGACCGCGTCGTTGAGACGATAGACGTTGCGCCCGCGTCGCGACCCCGACCACGAACTCAGCCGCCATCAGGACGATGAAGACCGGAATCGCATAGACAATGACGTTCAAGCCGTTTCTCCCCGAGCGTTTTGGCCGGGAGATTATGCGGCGGGGCGCCGGAGTCAAACGAGACGTCCGGGCTGCTTTCGCGCGGCTTGAGCCACAACTTCGGGGTCGGCGTTAGACTTTGAAGATATGCAGATGATACAGACTTTTCCATTGCGACGAGTGTTGACCTGAGGCAAGTTTACGGGGGCGCCAAAGAGAAAGATAAACAAGGAGGCGATGTAAGCAAGGAGAGGGCGGTTATGTCACACATTCCTGCATTCCGAACGCTCACCGTTACCGCCGGGTTTTTCGCTGTCGCTGCTATGGTTTCCGTAACGCCGGCTGAGGCCGGCAGCATTTTTGTTTCCGGCGAAGACCCCGATTTTCACGACCAGGCCGGCAACATCGCCGGGGCGACGAACATCATCGATCACGGTCTCGCTTACGTCCGGAACGGCAATACGGCGCCGATCCTGTTTGTTTACACCGATCCGGCGCCCAACGTGGCGCTCGGCGATCATCTCGATTCCCAAACCGGGCTGATCGACGCCGGCTACACGGCGGGCACGACCGCGGGCAACCATTACGTCATCGTCAGCGCGGCCCAGTTCGCCAGCGTCGACCTGTCGAATTACAGCGCGATCTTCATACCCTCCGACCACGGCGGCAGCCTGATGGAGAGCGACATCGCAGCGCTGGACGCGCGCAGCGCCGACATCATCAAATACCTCAACGCAGGCGGCGGGCTCATGGCGCTCGCCGAGGATGGAGATCACGCCGGCGGAAACTCGGCGCAGCTGTTCGGTTTCCTGCCGTTCCTCGTCTCGTCGACAGCGTTTGAAACCTTCGAGTCCGGCAACACCCTGACAGCCGCGGGCCTAGCGCTCGGACTGACCGACAGCGACATCAACGGCAACTTCTCGCATAATGTGTTTACCGGCACCGGCGGAATGACTGTCGTCGCGACCAATCCGAACAACGACATCCTGGCGCTCGACTGGCGGGGAATGATCGGCGCCGGCGGGCGTCCCCGAGCCCACGACGTGGGCGATGATGCTCATTGGTTTCCTGGGCCTCGGCGCCGCCGGCTGATCGCGCGTCCCGAAGGAGCACTGCTCCCGGGGCGTAGGCGACGTTCATTCTCTTGTGTTCCGCGGCCGCCCGCGGGCGGCTGCATTCGCTGGATTTGCAGTTGCCGTCGCTCACAGAAGCCCGGCAAGTCCGCCCGCCACCCCGACCGCCGATACGACGGCGCAGACGGCGACAGTGATCGCGAGGCGCAGGCCGCGCAGCCGGTAAGGCTCAGGCAAGGCGTCGGCGGCGAGCGCCACGAGAAAGCCGACCACCAGCGGCATGAGGAAGGCGTTCAACACCTGCGCGGCGATGTTGAGCCAGACGAGGTCGGCGCGAGGTCCAGACGGCGAAGGCCGCGCCGAGCACGCAAACCGTATAGACGGCGGCGAACCACCCCCCGGCCAGGGGGTGCAGCTCGAGCGTGCGCTTGTAGCCGGCGATCTCGCCGACGCCCCAGGCGAGCGCCAGCGAGGCGACGATCGCCGCCACCATCGAGGCGCCGAGCACCCCTGCCCCGAACACCACCCGCCCAGCCACGGCGCCGAGCGCGGGCGTCAGCGCGGCGCTGATCGCTCCCACGCTGTCGAGCCGCGCCGGCTCGCGGCCGTAGGCGAAGACCGCCGCGCCGGCGATCAGCACCGCTCCGGTGAGGAGTTGGGTGAGGACCGCCCCGATGGCGGTGTCGGCCCGCGCATGGCCGAGATCCGCCGGCCGCAGCCGTTTGTCGACCGTCGCCGACTGCTGGTAGAAGATCATCCACGGGTTGAAGGTCGCCCCGATGATCGCGGCGACCATGTAGAGAAACCGCCGGTCGCCGATCGGAAAGCTCAGGGCGTCCGCCGCAATCTGCCCAAGCTTCGGCCGCGCCGCCCAGGCGACGGCGAAAAAGGCCAGCTCGAACAGGCCGATCAAGATCGCCGCGCGCTCGACCCGCCGGTAGGCGCCGGCTCCGACAATCGCGAGCAGGACCGCCGCGGCAAGCGGCAGCGTCACGCTGCGCGGGAGGCCGAACAGCTCGCCGATGCCGGCGACGCCAGTGAACTCGGTGACGAGCGAACCGATCGCCGCGGCCGCGAGTCCCGCCACCGCCACGAGCGCCCAGCCGAGGCCGTAGCGCTCGCGGATCAGCTCGGCGTGACCGCGCCCGGTGTAGACGCCGAGCCGCGCCGTCAGCTCCTGCACGAGGTAGAGCATCGGGATCAAGAGGAGGACGAGCGGCAGGAGACGATAGCCCCATTGCGCTCCAGCCTGAGCCGCGGCGACGACATTGCCGGCGTCGGTGTCGGCGAGCATCACCAGAATGCCCGGCCCCCAGATCGCAATGGCGCGCGCCAGGGAGGCCGGTTGGATGCTCTTGACCGCGCGCGATGTCCATTCTCGAAGACGTTCGATGCGCCGGCAGTTGGGGCGGAAGACCTGACCAAGTCAACCGGCAAATGGTGCGGGTCGCCGAGCATCGCCCATCTGGCGGATGAGGCAAAAAATCCCCATATGACTAGAGGATCGGGGGACTGAGAGGTTTCCCATGCCACAGCAGAATGCGCTTCCGGGGCTGGTTTTCGCCGTCCTGTTCGGCCTCGGCGTTCTCGTCGCAGTCCCGAGCGGCTCGTCCGGGGATGTGGCGACGAGCGCCGCCATCGTCGTCATCAGCTTCATTCTGGCGGGCGTCGTCGCGAGCGCGATCCAAATCGCCAATCAGTGGGAGCGGGCGATCGTGCTCAGGCTCGGCCGGTTCGACAGGCTCGCCGGACCCGGACTATTCTTCATGATCCCGATCATCGAGACGATCGCCTACCGGCTCGATCTGCGCGTCATCGCCAGCGCATTCAGGGCGGAGAAGACGCTGACTCGCGACACCGTGCCGGTCGACGTCGACGCGGTGCTGTTCTGGCGGGTGGTCGATCCGAAGAAGGCTGCGCTCGACGTCGCCGACTATTCGGCGGCGATCAACTGGGCGGCGCAGACGGCGCTGCGCGACGTGATCGGCAAGACGGTGCTCGCAGACATGTTGGAAGGGCGCGAGAAACTCGGGACGGAGCTGCAGCGGATCATCGACGCCCGCACCGAGCCTTGGGGCGTCAGCGTCGGTTCGGTCGAGGTCAAGGACGTCTTGATCCCGGCGGCGCTGCAGGACGCGATGTCGATGCAGGCGCAGGCCGAGCGCGAGCGGCAGGCGCGCGTCATCCTTGGCGATTCCGAGCGCCAGGTGGCGGAGTCGTTCAACGCCGCGGCGAAAACCTACGCCGACAATCCGACCGCGTTCCATCTGCGGGCGATGAACATGCTCTACGAGGGCCTGAAGCGCAGCAACTCGACCATTGTCATCGTGCCTTCGACCGCCGTCGAGGCGATGCAACTCGGCGGCGTCTCGGGGATAGCGACCATCGGCAGCGCCATCGCCCACGCCAAGGTCGCGGGCCCGGCGACCCGGGAAGCTGCGGAATAACGCTGACGCCGCTCAGCGTCACGGATCCGAAAACAGCGGAAAGAACTTTACGTCCGCGGTGAACAGGTGCTGCGCGACGACCTTGCCGGCGAGGAAGTCGACGAGCTCTCCGGTCGTGGTCCGGCCGGCGGCGACTGCAGTCCGCAATTGATCCGCCAGCCTGAGCAGGTTGGCGTGGGCCGCTTTATGCCGAGCCAGATCGTCATAATGGCGCGCGTCGAGCGCCTTTTCTTCATAGTCGAAATGCGCCGCGATATGCGCCAGCAGTTTGTCCGTGACCGCCTCGAGTTCGTCGCGCAGCGCTGCGTTATTGAGATTGAAAGACGCGTCGAAAGCGGCGTTGGCGAGCGCGAACAATTCGCGGTGCTGGGCGTCGATGATCGGCTCGCCGCACTCGTACGCCTCCTGCCACACCAGACGAACGACCGACGCGCCGCTCCCCGTCGCCCACGAATCGGAGCTGCCGGACCGGTCAACCCATACCCGATTGCGACCGGCGCCTTTGGCCCGGTAGAGCGCGCAATCGAGCCGTCGGAACCACGTGTCCGCCGATTCGGGCGCGAGGTGCTCGGCAACTCCGAGACTGACGGTCACCGAACCAACCCTGTGGAAGCGATGCGACTCGACTTCGTGTCTGATCTTTTCTGCGAGCGCAGAGGCGCCGCGATAACCGGTCGAGGCCGCGAACACGACGAATTCTTCGCCGCCCCAACGGAACAGCGTATCCGTCGAACGGATGGTCTCTTTGGCCAGGGAGACAAGCTCGCGAAGCACCCGGTCGCCAGACTGGTGTCCGTACGTGTCGTTGACACGCTTGAAGTGATCGATGTCGATGAGCAGAAGGGAAACGGGCTGCTGGTGGCAGACGCTTCGTTCGAGCTCGGCGGCGACGGCCTGCTCGAAATGGCTTCGGTTCCAGGCGCCGGTCAACGCGTCTGTGGAGCACAATTGCTGGAGCGCCGAAACCTGGGTGTGAAGCTGATCGAGCTGGCGAAGCACGCCGTCCTCGGCCGTATCGTCAAGGATCAGCATCGATCCGGCAGGCAGCTCGACGGTCTGCACCCGGCAGGCTACCGCGTCGCTGGCCTTGCAGGGAATTCTGACCGTCTTCCAGCCTGCTTGACCCTCATGCATCGCCTCCCGGATCGGCGGCGAGTGCAGGATGATCTCCTGATATTTCCGGTTGAACGGCCCATTGAGCAGCACGGCTTCACCCGAGCGATCGAGCATGGCGATCGGCAAAGGGAACCGTTCGATGAGATCGACCACCGCCGGCTCCGTCGCAAGGTCGCACTCCTCGCGAGCCACAATACGCTTCAGGCTATCGCCCATCTCGCTCTCCGACCAATTCCGGGGCAAAGGGACCGCGCCGCGATCATGGAGCGCAGCGCAGCAGTGAGCCGCACGATGGCAGAATGGATTCAACGATTTTGTGCATATCCTGGCTGAGCAACCCGGCGGTCATGCAATCTTGGTTACTCTTCCGGGAAGATTCGCTCGCAGCCCGATAGTCTCGAAGGCCGGGAAGCGCTCGGGACGGAGCTGCAGCGGGGAGATGGAGTCCCGCTCGGCGCGGACGGCGGCTTTGCCGGACGCGGACGCCGAGCGTGCCTGTTCGGTCGCCGGACGGGCCTGTTCCGTTGAAAATCTTGCCTGTTCGAAGGAATGGGAGTGCCTGTTCCGTGATCGAAAGGCGATGGCGGCTGCGGCGTGCAGGCGACGGCGAGGGCGTGCGGCGGTTACGACGACGCCTTGCCGGGGCCTGCGTCGCTCACCTCCGGCTTGGCGCTTCGACTTGGACCAAAGCGTCCCTACGCCGGGGCGCCGTTTGTCGCCGCGCTCGCCGCTGGCGCGGCTAACGACGGCGCTTCAAGCGCCCCCGTTTAACCATCTCCGGATATCAGGTAACAATTTCTATCTGTAAAGCGCAATTTGATTTACCTTCGTTCTAAGCCACACGATGGTTTGCGACCGGAAAGGCCACTCGACATGGATAAGCAATGCTCCACCCGTGCGCCGCTCTCGCCCGCGGCGCGGGCTTTGCGCCTGCAGCGCATCTTCGCCCGTCTGCAGGAGGGCATGAGCATGAGGGACATTGCCGCCGAGGAGGGTGTGTCGCGGGAGCGGCTGAGACAGATTGTCCACGCCGCAACGGCGCGCGGAGGCAGCCCGCCAAATCACCGGAAAATGCAGTTCGCCCGGCTCGAGCCGGCGTTGCGCTACGCCACGCGTCGCGTCGCGGAGGGCGATCCGAAGGCCATTCCGCTGCTTCTGCAGCTCGTCGACCGGATCGACCGCTACTGCGCGCCGGATGTCTTTGATGACGCGCCCCTGCTCGCCGACCTCATTCCCCGGCCGAAGCGCCGGCCGGGCCGCAAGGGCGCGGCGCGGAGAGCGGCCAGCGGCGCGGAACGGCCGGTCGTCGATGCGCCCGAGACCATCGTGCCGACCGATCCCGGGACCATGATCCGGGCGGATGCGGCGCCCGAGGAGAAACCAGCGTCCTCGCCGGACTCCTGGATCGCCGGCCTGCGCTGGGGATGACGGCCAGCAGAACGACACCAAGCCCCAAGACCGCCAAAACGCTATTGCATTGGCCGCAAGTCCCTGAAAACACGCAAAACGGCAATGGGCTGCTCTTGCAAAAAGTTGGCATGGACTTGGCGCCGGCGCCGCGTCGGCTTGGCGCCGGGGTTGGGGCGAGCGGCGTCCGGGCGCCGCTCGCCAAGGACATGACGCGGCCGGATCCGTCTCGCGCCTATCTTACCGGGCAGGGCTTGGCGCCCCAGATCTCCGTTGCATATTCGTGGATCGTGCGGTCGCTGGAGAATTTGCCGGAGGCGGCGATGTTGTGGATCACCTTGCGCGCCCAGTCCTCGGGCTTGCCGTGGAGCGCGCAGACCGCCGCGTCGGCGCGCAGGTAGGAGGTCAGGTCGGCCAGATGCATGAACGGGTCGCCGTGGGTCAGGAGCGCGGCGCGCAGAGGCTCGAAGATGCCTGGTTCCTCGCGGCTGAAATGATTGGAGAAAATCAAATCGAGCGCTTTGCGCGTTTCCGGCTCGTTCTGGTAGTGCCAGTAGGGGCTGTACCATGGCCGGGCGCCCGCGACTTCGGCGGCTGTCAGGCCAAACAGGAAGAAATTCTCTTCCCCCGCCTCCTCCGCCATTTCGATCGTGGCGCCGTCGCGCGTCCCGAGCGTCAGCGCGCCGTTCATCATGAACTTCATGTTGCTGGTGCCGCTCGCTTCATACCCCGCCGTCGAGATCTGGTTTGAGACGTCGGCGGCAGGAATGCAGCGCTGGGCCAGCGTGACGTTGTATTCCGGCAGGAACACCACCTTGAGCCGGCCGCGGACCGATGGGTCGGCGTCGAGGGTTTGAGCGAGATTGTTGATGAACTTGATGATGACTTTCGCCAGATAATAGGCCGGCGCCGCCTTGCCGGCGAAGAAGAAGGTGCGCCGGGGCAGGTCCAGTTTCGGATTCTCGCGCAATCGCTCGTAGAGAACGACGATCCTCAGAGCGTTGAGCAACTGCCGCTTGTATTCATGGATGCGCTTGATCTGGCAGTCGAAGATCGTGTCGGGATCGACGATGAGATCCATGTGGCGCTTGACCCAGTCGGCGAACCGGCCCTTGCAGGCGCGCTGCGCCTTGAGAACGTCGGTCCGGAACGCAGAATCTTCCGCCAAGGGTTTGAGCCTCTTCAGCTCGGCGAGGTCGGTGATCCAGCCGTCGCCGATCGCGGCCGAGATCGTCTCCGCGAGCGGCGGGTTGGCGAGGCGAAGCCAGCGTCTCGGCGTGACGCCGTTCGTCTTGTTGTTGAAACGCTCCGGAAACGCCTCGGCGAGGTCTCGCACCGTCGTCGTGCGAAGGAGCTCGGAATGGATCGCCGCCACGCCATTGGTGCTGTGGGAGCCGACGATCGCCAGATTCGCCATTCGGATCAGCTTGATCTGGCCTTCCTCGACCAGGCTCGTCCGCGCGACGCGCCCGATGTCGCCCGGAAAGCGGGCGCGGATGTCGTCGAGCAGTCGGCTGTTGATCTCGTAAATGATGTCGAGATGGCGTGGAATGAGGTGCTGGAGCCAATCGACCGGCCAGCGCTCGAGCGCCTCGGGAAGCAGCGTGTGGTTGGTGTAGCCGAGCGTCCGGCGCGTGAGGTCCCACGCCTCGTCCCAGTCGAGGCGCGCCTCGTCCAGCAGGATGCGCATGAGCTCCGGCACGGCCAGGGTCGGATGCGTATCGTTCATCTGGATCGCCGCCTTGTCGGGCAGCGTCCGCCAATCGGAATTCGACTCCCGAAACCGGCGAACGATATCGCCGAGCGAGCAGGCGACGAGGAAGTATTCCTGCATGAGCCGCAGGCCGCGCCCCTGCTCCGTGTGATCGTCGGGATAAAGGACGCGCGTCAGCAACTCCGCGTTGAGCGCTTCGGCGATCGAGGCGACGAAGTCGCCGCCGCTGAAGCGCTGGAAATCGAAGGCATGGGCGGCGGTCGCACTCCACAGCCGCAATGTGTTGACTGTCTTGCCGCCGTAGCCGATGACAGGCCGGTCGTAAGGGATGCCGATCAGCGTCGAAGGATTGTTGGGGATCATGTGCAGCATCCCGCCACGCACTTCGAACGAGCAGGCGAAGCTCACCTCGACGCTCTCGCTGGGGCGCACGACTTCCCAGGGATCGGGATGGCGCAGCCAGTTGTCGGGGCGCTCCTCCTGCCAGCCATTGCGGATCTTCTGCCGGAAAATGCCGTGCTCGTAGCGCAGTCCGTAGCCCATCGCCGGCAATTGCAGCGTCGCCATCGAGTCGAGGAAGCAAGCCGCGAGACGCCCGAGGCCGCCGTTGCCCAGGCCTGCGTCGGGCTCCTCGTGAAGGATCTCCGCCCATTGGTGGCCGTGCTCATCGAAGGTCAACTCGACCACGGGATCGAGCATGAGGTTCATCACGTTGTTGCCGAGCGAGCGGCCGATCAGGAACTCGATCGAGACGTAATAGACCCGCTTCGGATTCTCGCGCGCATAGGTCTCGTCGGTGCGCAGCCAGCGGTCGGCGACGATGTCCCGCACCGCGCGAGCGGCGGCTTCGTAGCGCTCGCGGGGATCGGAGGATTCGGGCTCGACGACGTTGTCGAACTTCAGATGCCGTTCGTAGAGCGCGTCGGGCGCTCCCGCAAACCGCATCGGGCCGGAGCCGTAGCTCTTGAGTGTCGAGGCGCCGGCCTTCGGATTCGACCCCTTGCTCGTCGCACTGTCCTGCGCCATCGGTTCGCACTCCCTGATGGTTGATACGGTTGCCGATTGTCTTGAGGGACCTTGCCCCTACGCCGCCGGCGTAGGGGCGAAGACTCGGTTTTCCCTACGCGTTGTCGCCGCCGGTCGAGGCGGCCCCCTGCGCGACCTGAGCTTTCGCGCCGCCCCAGGTCCAGTCCTTGATCTCCGGCATGTCGTCGCCGTGGCGCCGTACGTATTCCTTATGCTCGATCAGCTTGTCTCGGATCGCCTGCTTGGCGTAGGCGGCGCTTTGAGCGAGGCCCGGCACGCGGTCGATCACATCGTTGACCAGGTGGAACCGGTCGATGTCGTTGAGGACGCACATGTCGAATGGCGTGGTCGTCGTCCCCTCCTCCTTGTAGCCGCGCACATGGAGGTTGTCGTGGCCGTGACGACGGTAGGTGAGGCGGTGGATCAGCCACGGATAGCCGTGGAAGGCGAAGATGATCGGCTTGGTCGTTGTGAACAGCGCGTCGAAGTCCCAGTCGCTGAGCCCATGCGGGTGCTCGCCCGGCGGCTGAAGCCGCATCAGGTCGATCACGTTGACCACGCGGATCTTGAGCTCTGGCGCATGCTCACGGAGAATTTCCACCGCCGCCAGCGTCTCGATCGTCGGCACGTCGCCGCAGCAGGCCATGACGACATCGGGCTCGCCACCCTTGTCGTTGCTCGCCCACTCCCATATCCCCAGGCCCGAAGTACAGTGCTTGATCGCCTGATCCATCGTAAGCCACTGCGCCGCCGGCTGCTTGCCGGCGACGACGACGTTCACGTAGTTGCGGCTCCTCAGGCAATGGTCGGTGACCGACAGAAGGGTGTTCGCATCCGGCGGCAGATAGACCCGCACGACTTCGGCCTTCTTGTTGATGACGTGATCGATGAAGCCCGGGTCCTGATGGGAGAAGCCGTTGTGGTCCTGGCGCCAGACGAGACTCGACAGGAGATAGTTGAGCGAGGAGATCGGGCGACGCCACTCGATCTCGTTGCACACCTTGAGCCATTTGGCGTGCTGGTTGAACATGGAGTCGATGATGTGGATGAAGGCCTCGTAGCACGAGAAGAAGCCGTGCCGGCCAGTCAGGAGATAGCCCTCGAGCCAGCCCTGGCACTGATGCTCCGACAGCATCTCCATCACCCGGCCGTCGTGCGCCAGATGATCGTCGTAGTCCAGCGTCTCGGCGACCCAGGCGCGGTTGGTGACCTCCATCACGTCCTGCCAGCGGTTGGAGTTGTTCTCGTCCGGGCTGAACAGGCGGAAGTTGCGCGCCTCCAGATTGAGCTTCATCACGTCCCGAAGGTACGTGCCCATGACCCGGGTCGCCTCGGCGACGGCGCCGCCGGGGGACGGGACCTGGATCGCGTAGTCACGGAAATCCGGCAGCCTGAGTTCACGCATCACCGCGCCGCCGTTGGTATGCGGGTTGGCGCTCATGCGGCGCGTCCCCGTCGGCGCGAGCTCCTTGAGCTCCGGAATCAAGCTGCCGCGCGCGTCGAACAACTCGCGCGGGCGGTAGCTTTCCATCCAGCCCTGCAGGATGCGGACGTGTTCGGGGTTGTCCATGTCGCTCATCGGCACCTGATGGGCGCGCCAGTAGCCCTCCTCGCGCTTGCCGTCGATTTCCTTCGGGCAGGTCCAGCCCTTCGGCGTGCGCATGACGATCATCGGCCACTTGGGCCGCTGCTTGAACCCGTTCGTCCGCGCATCGTTCTGGATGCTGCGGATGTCGTCCACGACCTTGCCCAGCGTCTCGGCCATGAGCTCGTGCATCACCTGCGGATCGTCGCCCTCGACGAAATGCGGGACGTAGCCGTAGCCGCGGAACAGCGCGTCGAGTTCGTCATGCGGGATACGGGCGAGCACAGTGGGGTTGGCGATCTTGTAGCCGTTCAGGTGCAGGATCGGCAGCACCGCTCCGTCATTGACCGGATTGAGGAACTTGTTGGAGTGCCAGCTCGTCGCCATCGGGCCGGTCTCGGCCTCGCCGTCGCCGACCACGCAGGCGACGATCAGGTCCGGGTTGTCGAAGGCCGCGCCATGAGCGTGCGACATCGCGTAGCCGAGTTCGCCGCCCTCGTGGATCGAACCCGGCGTCTCTGGGGCGACATGGCTCGGAATGCCGCCAGGGAACGAGAACTGGGTGAAGAGCCGCTTCATCCCCTCCTCGTCCTGCGACACGTTGGGATAGACCTCGCTGTAGGTTCCCTCGAGGTAGGCGTTGGCGACCAGCGCCGGGCCGCCATGGCCCGGGCCGGTGACATAGATCATATCGAGGTCGTGCTTCTTGATGAGCCGGTTGAGATGGGCGTAGATGAAATTGAGACCCGGGGTCGTGCCCCAGTGCCCAAGCAGGCGAGGCTTGACGTGCTGACGCGACAGCGGCGTCTTCAGGAGGGGATTGTCGAACAGATAGATCTGACCAACGGAAAGATAGTTCGCGGCGCGCCAATAGGCGTCGGTCAGAGTCAGTTCCTTATCGGATAGGACCTTCGGCATGCGCGTTTCTCCCGACTTCCGATCGGTCTGGGGCAGGCCCTCAGTCCGAGTCGTTCAACGTTGTCATTTGCCCTTCCGCCAATATCAGCTCTTCGGCGGAACGGGCAATTTCTTGCTGCGCCCGGAACCAGTGGTCGAGCTCGCGCCCTTGCGGCTGGCCCTCCACAAGCCATAGGTCGTAGGCCCGTTTGCGGATCCGTTCGTCCCGTTCCTTCTCGAGTTCGTCTTGCTCAGGGGTTCGACGAGGGCTTTTCTCTTCGGTCACGGCGTCGATCTCCCCGACGAAAACGCTCTACGCTCCGGCGGAGCATCGGGTCGCAATATGACACTGTCGTAACGATGGCGCCTCGTCACTCGAGGCCCGCCTCCCGTTCGAGTTCTCGCCGCGCCCGCAACCAGTGGTCGACTTCGCGTCCTTCCGGCATGCCATCGGCGAGCCAGATGGCGTGCGCGCGCTCGCGCACCTGCTCCTCGGTCGGCGCCCTCTTCATCGTGTCGTCGGCGGCGTCGTTTCGCGGCAGCGCCTCGCCGGCTTTTGCACCCTTGGCCATGAACGTTCTCTCCTGCCCAAATCAACGCCGGCCGTCCCGCCCGCGACTGTGACGGATCGCCGTCCTTTGGGCAACGGCCAAAAATGGCCATCGACGCCGACTTAGCCGCAAAGGCGCGAGGAACGCCTTGCGCAGCGCACGCGATTCCGCTCAAGTGCGGGAGAACGCGGGCGGCAAGACGGACGCCTGGAGGGGCGAAGTTCGGGAGGAACTCATGGCGGACGCCCTCGAGGCGCGCACGCTCAAGCGGGTCGCGTGGCGGTTCATCCCGTTTCTGATCCTCTGCTATTTTGTCGCCTATCTCGACCGGGTGAACGTCGGCTTCGCCAAGCTCACCATGGACACCCAACTGGGCCTTTCCGAAACGGCTTTCGGCTTCGGCGCGGGTGTCTTCTTCCTCGCCTATTTCCTGTTTGAAGTGCCCTCCAACATCATCCTCGACAAGGTCGGCGCACGCCGCTGGATTGCGCGCATCATGCTGACCTGGGGCCTGATTTCGGGGGCGATGGCGTTCATCCCTCAGATCGCCACGGCTATTGGCCTCAGCGCCGAGCACACGTTCTATCTCTTGCGGGTGCTGCTCGGCTTCGCCGAGGCGGGCTTCTTCCCCGGCATCATCTTCTTCCTGACCTTGTGGTTCCCCGCTTCTCACCGGGGCCGTATCGTCGGCTACTTCATGGCCGCGGTCCCGCTATCGTCCGCCCTCGGTTCGCCGGTGTCGGCGACGCTCCTCGGCCTCGACGGCCTGTGGGATCTCCGCGGCTGGCAATGGCTGTTCATCGTCGAGGCCCTGCCCTCGATCGTCCTGTCGGTCGTGGTCTTCTTCTATCTCACCGACCGGCCGGCCGACGCGACCTGGCTCGACCCGGGCGCCCGCGCCTGGCTGCAGCGGCGCCTGGCGCTCGAGGACCGGCGGCGCGAGCATGTCTCCCCGGCGAGCGCGCTCGCGAGCCTCGCCGACATGCGCGTGCTGGCGCTGGCGCTCGTCTACTTCGGCGTGGTCGCCTGCCTCTACGGGGTCGGCTTCTGGCTGCCCACGATCGTCAAGGGCTTTGGCCTGTCGATCCAGATGACCGGCTGGGTCAACGCGATTCCCTATTCCGTCGGCTTTGTCGGCATGGTGTGGTGGGGCATGCGATCCGACCGCGCCGGCGAACGGACGCTGCATCTGGCGATCCCGCTGGCGCTGACCGCGCTCGGCGTCGGCGCTTCAGCGTTCCTGGCCGATCCGACATGGAAGATGCTGGCGCTGACGGTCGGCGCATTCGGAGTGTTCGCCTCGCTGCCGATCTTCTGGACCCTCCCGACGGCGTTCCTGGCCGGAGCGGCGGTCGCGCCGGGAATCGCGGCCATCAATTCGATCGGCAATCTCTCGGGTTACTTCGGTCCGTTCGCGATCGGCTGGATCAAGGACGCGACGGGCGGCTTTCTCTGGGGCCTCCTGACGGTTGCGGGCTGCGCCGTCGTCGCCCTGGCGATCACCCTCGCGCTCGGCCACGACCCGCAACTCGAGCGGGCGCCCGAGGCGGCGGAATGAGGTCGGAACGGGCGGAGACGCCGGCCGGGCGGCTGGGCGCGCCATACGGCGGCCACAATGACCAGGCCAAGACTGTCATTGCAACGGTCGCTGTCGAGAGGGGCTGACCCTCGCGTCGCCCCGGCACATTGAGTCAATGATAAATAAAGAGGGAGGGTTAATCCATGGCGTCAATTCATTCCTCCAACACCGCGCAGGCCGAGTATTGGAACGGCAAGGGCGGACGGCGCTGGGTCCAGCATCACGACCGGCACGACGCGATCTTGCGGCCTATCTCCGAACGGCTGCTTCAGCTCGCCGACGCGAAACCCGGCGAATTCGTGCTTGATATCGGCTGCGGCTGCGGCGACACGACGTTTGATTTGGCTGATCGCGTTGCGCCCGAGGGCGAGGCCCTCGGCCTCGATGTATCGGCGACGATGATCGAACGCGCCCGCGAACGGGCGGCGGACGACGCCCCGGCGCGCTTCATTCGCGCCGACGCCGCGACCTACGAGGCGCCTCCGGGCGAGATCGATCTCGTCGCGTCGCGGTTCGGGGTGATGTTCTTCGGCGACCCGGTCCACACCTTCACCAATATTCGGGCCGGCATGAAGCCTGGCGGCCGGCTCGCCTTCGCCTGCTGGCGGGCGGCGCGGGACAATCCCTGGATGATCGAGCCTCTTCGCGCGGCGTCGGCCCACGCCCCTCGCCTGCCCGAAATAGGACCGGAGGATCCTGGCCCGTTCGCCTTCGCCGACGAGAGCCGGATCCGTCGCATCCTGTCCGACGCCGGCTTCTTCGACATCGACATCGAGCCCGAGGAATTCGACCTCGACGTCGGGCTCGGCCAGGGGCTCGACACGGCGGTCGAGACGGCGATGGAGATCGGCCCGACGAGCCGCATGCTGGAGGATCAGCCGGAGACGACGCGCGCGGCCGCCGCGGCCGCCATCCGGGCCGCGCTCGAAGCGCACGCCGTCGGCGACAGCGTTCCTTTGCGCGCCTCGGTCTGGTTCGTCACGGCGACCAATCCGGGCTGACATCGCCGCGCCGCCACGGCGCCGGCGCCACACGGATGCGGCGGCGGCGCTAGCGATGCAAGGGCCGCTCCGCCGGCATGCCGTTCACACGCAGGCTCCGAAGGTCGGTCGTGACGATGGCGTCGATTTCGGCTTCGTCGAGGTCAAGGTCCCCGCGCGCCGCCATCAGCATGCGGCCGCAGAGTCTATCGAAGCGGCCCGCGCCGATTTCGACGCTGAGGCGCGCGGCGAGCGTCGGCGAGACGGCGATCCTTTCGTCGAAGAGACGGGGGATGTCCGTCAGATATCGGCGCCCGTCGTCGCTGGTCAGCTGAAGCTCCGTCATGGCGGTCCGCACCAGTCCCGGGTCCATGGCGAAGGCCAAAACACCGCTATCGGTCAGCGTATCCGAGACGCATTCCGTGAAACGCAGCAATCCGGCCTTGCTCGTCGCGTAGCCCGAGCCGTTTGGAAACGAAGTCGCGGTTCCGCCGCCGACCATGTTGATGACACGGCCGCGCTTGCGCTGAAGCATCCGCGGAATCGCGGCCCGGCAGCAATGGAAAGTCCCGCGCACGTTGATCTCGATATCCCGCCACCAGGCGTCCGGATCGACCGTCCAGATCGGGCCGAAGGCGGTGAAGGAGCCGGCGTTGTTTGTGAGCAGGCTGATGGGGCCGAGATCGCGCTCGGCCGCGGCGAACACGGACTCGACCGCGTCGCGATCGACGATGTCGGTGGCGTAGGCGCGCGCAGTTCCGCCCTCGGCCGCGATCGCGGCGGCGACGAACTCGATCTCGCCGGGGGTGCGCGCGAGCAGCGCCACCTTGGCTCCTGCCCTGGCCTGCGCCTCGGCGATGGCCCGTCCGATGCCGCGTCCGGCCCCGGTGACGACTGCAACTTCGCCGGCGAGCTCCATGGCGATATCTCCTGAATTTAGGGCGCTGACTTCGAACTCAACCACATCGGTCGCGCCGATTGCCCTCACCCTGCAGCCATACCCCGTCCAAAGACAGGCGTCCTATCGGACACCCTTTGGCGGCTCCCCCCTACCGGTGGGAGGGGGGATTTCCTTCCCACTCAGGGGGAAGAGCCCGCCCCGGGCGAAGACCCAGGGGTGACCCGAAGGGCCGGATCAGGATCTTCGGCGCGATTCGATCAGTACGAAACGACCGATCTCTCGCCGACCATGCCACCTCGCCTTCACCCCGACAACGTCGCCGCGGTCACAAAGGGTCGCGTCCGGCGGATGGCGTCTCGCTCCCGCTGTGACGGCGCGTCGTTCCGGCGTACATGCCGGTCGTGCGAAACTCGGTCGGACTGGCGCCATAGCTCTTGCGAAACGCCTTGGCGAAATAGTTCGGATCATCGAATCCGCAGTCGCGGCACACCTGCTTGACGGCGGCCTGGCTGCTGACGAGCAGGCTCGCCGCCCGCCGCATGCGCTCGCTGAGCACATATTCCGCCGGCGAGACGCCCTCGGAGCGGGTGAACACGCGCGTGAAGTGCGCGCGGCTGAGCCCGGCCAGGTCGGCGAGGGCTTGCACTTCGAGCGGCTCGTGGAGATGGGTGCGTACGTAGCCGAGCACCCGATGCATCTTGCTGCGCGTCGACGGCGTTCCGCCGTCGCCGCCGAGCACGTCGTCATAGAGCGCCATGGTCGCCTCGTAGGCGAACGCCGAGGCCTCGCAGGCGCGCCTCGCCGTCCCGTCGCGAAGGGCGAGGCTGATCGTGGCGAGACGCGCCATCGTTTCCAGCCGCAGCCTGAAGACCGGGCCCGCCGCGGCGAGGATCGCGCGGTGCAGCCGCAGCGCTTCCTGACCGGTCATTGCAAGCCAGAAGAACTCCCATCGTTCCCCGTCCTCGATCCAATATTCGTGCGGGTGCGGCACGATCACGAGCATGGTTTCCGCAGGACCCACGAGGCGTTCATGGCGCTCGTAGCGCAAATGGCCGGCGCCTGACAGCGTGCACTGAACGACGGAGAATGGCGTGCGGCCTCTGTGCCGGCCGTTCCAGCGGTAGGAGGAATCCGTCGCGATCTCGTAGCCGGTGCTGGTCGGCATCACGTGCAGGCGGTCACGGCTTTGCGCGAACGAAATGGCTGAGCGTCCCGGCCCGCGCGCCTGCATGAGTGTGAGCACAGAATTACCCGTCACAGCACATCGCTCCTCTTTCAAGCGCCGCGTTTGCGCGGATAATAGTCTCATCGAGCCGATCGTCGCCATGAGCGAAAATAGCTGTATCGCCGCTCGATTGGAAAATGCCCAGCGGACGCGCCGTGCCGGCCGTTCCGCCAAAATCATGCGAGAGCCCGCCAATGCCGAGATTGAAAATCGCGATTATCGGCGCCGGCAGCGTCGGCTTCACCCGCAAGCTGGTCGTCGACGTGCTCTGCGTTCCCGAGTTGCGGGACATCGAAATCGCGCTCACCGACATTGACGAACGCAACCTCGACATGGTGCGGCAGATCCTGGATTCGATCGTCGAGGTCAACCATCTGCCGACGCGCATCGAAGCCACCCCGGACAGAAGGCGGGCGCTCGAGGGCGCGCGCTACGTCATCAACTGCGCGCGGGTCGGAGGACTGGCGGCCTTCGCGGACGACATTCGCATTCCGCTGCAATACGGCGTCGATCAATGCGTTGGAGACACGATCTGCGCCGGGGGCGTGCTCTACGGGCAGCGGTCAATTCCCGTCGTGCTCGAGTTCTGCAAGGACATCCGCGAGGTCTGCGAGTCCGGCGCCCGGTTCCTGAACTACGCCAACCCGATGGCGATGAATACCTGGGCCGCGATCGACAGCGGAAAGGTCGACACCATCGGGCTGTGCCACGGCGTCCAGCATGGCTGGCGGCAAATCGCCGACGCGCTCGGGGCCGACGACCCGCATGAGGTCGAATATATCTGCAGCGGCATCAACCATCAGACCTGGTACATCGACATCCGCCTGCGCGGACGTCCGGTCGGCCGGGACGAGCTCCTCGCAGCCTTCGCGCGCCATCCCGTCTACTCCAGGCAGGAGAAGGTTCGGATCGACGTTTTGAAACGCTTCGGCTTCTATTCGACCGAGAGCAACGGCCACCTCTCCGAATACCTGCCGTGGTACCGCAAACGGCCCGAGGAGATCGGCCGCTGGATCGACATGTCCGAGTGGATTCACGGCGAGACCGGCGGATACCTCCGCTATTGCATGGAAACGCGAAATTGGTTCGAGACGGACTTCCCGCGCTTTCTCGAGCAGGCAAAGAAGCCCATCGACGTCGCTGCGCGCACCGACGAGCACGCCAGTCACATCATCGAGGCGCTCGAAACCGGACGTCCGTACCGTGGTCACTTCAATGTCAAGAACACCGGCGTCATTGCCAATCTCGCGTCGGACGCCATCGTCGAGTCGCCGGGCTTCGTCGACCGGTTCGGCGTCAACATGGCGGCCGATCTGACGCTGCCCCTCGCTTGCGCGGCGACCTGCACGGCGTCGATCAACGTTCAGCGCATGGCGGTCGAAGCGGCCGTCAGCGGAGACGTCGACCTGCTCAAACTTGCCGTATTGCACGACCCCCTGGTCGGCGCGATCTGCACGCCCGACGAGGTCTGGCAGATGGTCGACGAAATGTTGGTCGCTCAGGCGGTGTGGCTGCCGCAATACGCGCACGCGATCGACGCGGCGAAGTCCCGGCTCGCCTCGGCCCCGCGCAGAACGGCGGAGCGCAAGGGCGCGGCGACAAGACCGGTCCGCTCGGTCGAGGAGTTGCGGGCCGCGCGCGCCGAACGCCAAAAGTCAACCGCAGAAGACCCGGCGACCGCGTAAAGACAGTCCGCCCCGAAGACTGCGGCCTCGACGACGATAAAAGGTGAAGGAGGACGTTCCATGATGCGATTCAACCGGGGGCTCGCGGCCGCTGCGGTCGCCCTATTCGGCTTTGCCGGCCAGGCGCTGGCGGACCCTGTCACCCTCAATTTCTGGGTCTCCTGGAGTCCGGACGAGGCGGATGCAAAAGCCGCCAAGACAGAGATCGCCGGCTACGAGCAGGCCCATCCCGGCGTCAAGATCAACGTGCAGAACATCACTTACGACGCGCTGCACGACAAGCTCTTGACCGCGCTCGCCGGGGGCGACGCGCCCGACCTGAGCTGGGGCCTGCCGGAGTGGCTCGGCGAACTGAACAAGATGGGCGCGCTACGGGACCTGACCGAGGAGGCGAAGACCTGGCCGGATCGAACCGCCATCTATCCGAATGTCCTCGCCGCGTTGACCATCGACGGGCGACTGCTCGCCATGCCCCACTATCTCGGCATCCGCGCGCTGCTCGTGCATCAGGACATGCTCAAGGGCGCCGGGATCGCTGCGCCGCCGAAGACCTGGAATGAACTCATCGCCGACGCTGAAACCATCAAGCAGAAGACAGGCAAGTTCGGCTTCGGCGTCGCCGGCACGGGCGTCCGATCGCCGCAGGAACTGATCATGTATCTGGCGCAGAACGGCCTTTCGATCGCCGATCGCCAGCCGGACGGCAAATACAAGAACACATGGGCCGACGACAAGGACAAGCTCGCCAAGGCCGCGGAAGTGTTCGCGTTCTACAAGAACCTGCTCGGCAAAGGCGCGATCAATCCCGACGGCGTGAGCTGGGGCTGGGAAGAGGAGGACTCCAATTTCGCACTCGGACAATACGCGATGGCGGTCGACGGCGCATGGATGGATTCGCGCGCGGCGCAAAATCCCGAGACGATGAAGGACGTCGCGATTGTGGCGCCGCCTTATGGTATGAAGCCGGCGACGTTCTTCGAGATCAACCCCTTCTACGTCTTCAAGGCGGGCAAGCACCCGAAAGAGACCTGGGACTTCGTGGCCTTCATGAACGGCAAAGAGTTTCAGGAGGCGGTTCATCCCAACAATTCGCCGCGCTCGGATGTCGTGAGCGACACCATATGGGGCAAGGACTTCACGGTCCTGGCGCCGACCGGCGTCGTCTTCCCGCCTGTTCCGCTGGGCGCCATCACACGGGACATGATCGAGTCGCTTGGCCGGACGCTGCTCAAGAACGAAGAGCCGGAGGCGGTGGCCAAATGGCTGTCGACCGCGGTGAACAAGGACCTCAAGCAGGCAGGCGAACTCAGCGCGAAGTAAGCCGCCCATCGTCATCAGGGAGGGACTTTCGAAGAATGGCCGCTTCGGACGTTCCCATCCCGGCACTGGCCGCGCCGGTCGCAGGAAGAGCCGGATGGCGGAGCCGGGCAGCCCAGTTGCGCCGGATCGCCGCCCTCTGCCTCGCCCCGGCGGCGGCCTTCTTCTTGCTCCTGATCGCCTATCCGCTCGCGCGGGTGATCTGGACGGCCTTCCAATATGTCAATCTCACCAACCCGACAGTCAGCGGCTATGCCGGCCTCGACAATTTCCAGACCGTCCTCAGCGACGATCGCTTTTGGCCTTCGCTGTGGCGGACAGGCGTCTGGACCTTCGTCTCGGTGACGGGCGAGTACGCGATCGGCCTCGCCTCGGCGGTCGCGCTGGCCCAGCCGATCCGTGGCCGGACCCTCTTTCGCGCGCTCATTATCATTCCCTGGGTCATTCCGATCGTCGTCGCTGGACTGACCTGGACCTGGATGCTGACGCCGGACTACGGCGTCATCAATCTCTGGATGGTCAAGCTCGGCTTGCTGGCAAAGCCGTACTATTGGCTCGGCAATCTCAATTCCGCCCTGCTGACGGTCGCCTTCGTCAATATCTGGCGCAGCTTCCCGTTCTACACCCTGAGCCTGCTCGCCGCGCTCATGTCGATCCCGAGGGACATCCTCAAATCCGCCGCGATGGACGGGGCCGGTCCCCTCCGGCGCTTCGCCTATATCGTCATGCCGCATCTCAAGACGGTCTCGCTGACCCTCATCTTCATCCACATCATCTGGACCGCGATCAATTTCGACTTCATCTGGGTCATGACCCAGGGCGGGCCGCTCAATTCCTCCGAAACGCTGCCGATCCTGATCTACCGCTATTCGTTTGAGGACTTCGACGTCGGCGCAGCCAGCGCGCTGGCGATGATGACGATGGGGTTCATGCTCGCGACGTTCTTCATCTACTGGTACGGCGCGCGCAGGCGCGCTGGAAAGGCCGCCTGATGGTCACGAGCGGCATCGAGCGCGCGAACTCGCAACCTCGTCACCTACACCAGCCTGACCGCGATCGCGGCCTTTTGTGTCTTCCCGTTCCTCTGGATGCTCGACACCTCGCTGAAGCCGCCGAGCGAGGTGCGCAGCCTTCATCCGACCTTCTGGATCCTGCAGCCCACCCTGGAAAACTTCCGTCATGTGGTGACGGACGACAATTTCCTCCTTTATTTCCGCAACAGCATCATCGTCGCCGGCGGCTCGACGCTGCTCGCGCTGACCGTATCGATCTTTTGCGGCTATGCGCTGAGCCGCTTTCCGACCCAATCGCTGTCGCGCGCGGTCGGCGCCGCTCTGCTGCTGTCGCAGATGATTCCGGGCGTCCTGCTCCTTGCCCCGCTCTACATCCTGATGCGCCAGCTCGAACTGCTCTCCACCTTCCGGGCGCTGATCATCGTCTATTGCACGTTCTCGATCCCGCTCTGCTGCTTCATGCTGAAGAGCTTCTTCGATACGAATTCCAATCGAGCTCGAGGACGCGGCGGAGATGGACGGCTGTTCGAGGCTCGGTTTCATCTATCAAATCCTGTTGCCCCTGTCGGCGCCGGGCCTCATGGCGACCGGGCTCTTCTGTTTCGTCACGGCCTGGAACGAATTCCTGTTCGGCTATGTCCTGATCAATGACGACGCGCGCCGGCCGCTAACGCCGGCGATCATGGTGTTCAAGGGCCCGCACCTGACCGACTGGGGCGCGCTGATGGCCGCGTCCGTGCTGGCCGTCGTTCCGGTCGCGCTGTTCTTCGTTTACCTGCAGCGCTTCCTGGTGGAGGGGCTGTCGACTGGCGCCGTCAAGGGATGACCGGCTCCGATTGGACGCCCCCGCAGGCGCCGGCGGATTTCCTCGCCGCCGGAGACGCCCCCGTCTACATCGGCTTCGGCAGCATGACCGGGTTCGACAAGCGGCGGCTGTCGGACGCGCTGATCGCGGCGCTGGGCGGCCGGCGCGCGCTTTTCCATCCCGGCTGGAGCGGCCTCGATCCGAAGGCGCTGCCCGGCAACCTGTTCACCGTCGGCGAGACGCCGCGCGACTGGCTGTTTCCGCGGACCGCGGCGGTGATCCATCACGGCGGGTCGGGGACGTCGCACTCCGCCGCGCGCGCGGGCGTCCCGTCCATCGTCGCTCCTTTTGCGGGCGACCAGTTCTTTTGGGCCGAACGGTTGCGGCTGTCCGGCGTCGCGCCGGCCCCGCTGGATGGCCGGCGTCCGAAGGCGGAGGCTTTCGCCCGGGCCCTCGACCTCGCGGCCACAGCGGCTATGCGAGCCGGCGCCGGATCCCTCGGGACGCGTATGCGCGTCGAGGACGGCGTGGCGAACGGCGTGCTTGCGCTCGAACGGATCGTGGGGAAATAGGCGGCCCGGAGGCGGCCTCTCGAGACGTCGGTAAGCCCTAGACAGACTCGATCGAAGCGACGTCCCTACGCAAGCGGCGGTAGCCGCCAAAGCCGAGCGCCGTGAATCCCAGAAGCATCATCATCCATGTCGAGGCTTCGGGTACGGGCGTCTGAAGGTCGAAGTGCAGCGCGAACGTGTAACCGTTGGCGTCGGCTGGGTTCATGCCGCCAGATTGGAGGAAACTGAACGGGTCGACGAACACCTCGCTCCATGTTCCGCCGCCGGGATAGTCGAAGGCGCCCGCCGAGATCAGATCGGTGAAGCCCGTCGCGACGAATGCGGGTCCCGAGATCCCCGAGAGCGTCGACGGGATCGGGTTGTTGCGCCCCGATGCCGCCGAAGTTATTGATCGGACTCATGGGCGAGCCGTTCGTCGTCCACTGGCTCACGACCCCGTCGAAGTCCGCATTCGCCGAGATGTCGTACTGCATCTGGATCGACCAGTTGCCGTTCGTGTCGCCGGCGATGGACCCTCCCGAATTGGTGGTGATGGTGAAGATGTCCCACTCGCCGCCGCCCGCCGTCGGCTGCTGTGACGTGACGAGCGTCGCCGAATTGTTGGCGATGCTCGACGTCCCGCCGAACGTGGTCAGCGTCGAACAGGTCGAGTCCACACACCCCGGGAAATTCTGCGTGATGAAGTTGAGTTGCGAACCCGTGGGCACAATCGCAGCTTGAGCAGGAATGGACAGAACAACGGCTCCTGCCGCCGCAAGCACAAGTGTTTTCATCGCTAGTCCCCTTTTTGAGGCCCCGATTCAGCCCAAGGGCGTTGTCCCCGGACTAAACCCTGGAACGGCCGTCATTGATCAACGCATTGAGTGGATCGCTGTAGAGCGAATCCCCGATTGACCCGCTTCCTCGGTCTGGACAGTCGATAACAACCGCCCACAAACGAAGGTCTCTCTGCGGAAGTCGCCTGTCAGCTGAATTCAGGGACTCCGCTGACTTTAGTGGACGCCGCTAACTTTGAAAGCGTGTGAACAGGGTTGTGGCTTCTCGTCAGCCCTGCGCGGCCGAGGCATTGAGCGTGGCCGGACGGCCTCCTTTGGGACCTGCGCCTTGCGGGGTAAAGTGTCGCCGCGAACCTTCGGCCGCTGTCGCGTCTCGGGGACGCCTGACGCCCCAAGAAAGGACGACGTTGTGGACGCCGCTTATATCGAAACCGCCGAGGGCGCGTTCCTCGCGAGCCCGCTCACCCGCGGGCCCTGGCATCCCGACCATCAGCACGCCGGGCCGCCGTCGGCGCTGATCTGCCGCGCGATCGAGCGCGAAGCGGCGAACGAGGGCTTGACCCATCTCGGCCGGCTGACGGTCAACCTGCTTCGCCCGACGCCGATCGGCGAATGCCGGATCGAGGTGCTTGAGGATTATCTCGGCCGTAACGCCGGCCATTATTCCGGGCGGCTGATCGCCGGCGACAAGGATATCGCCCGCTTCACCGCCCTGATGCAGCGGGAGGACGCCCTGCCGCTGCCCGAGGGAACGCCTGGCCACCCGCCGCCGCACGCGCCAAAGCCGTGGTCCGCGAGCGCGCCGTTCAAAATGGGCTTCGTAGGCCACGAATTCGGCTACGCCGATCTCGTCGAGAACCGGGTGGCCGAGGGACAAGCGTTCAAGGGTCCGAGTGCGGTGTGGTTCCGCCTCGTCCATCCGCTTGTCAGGGGCGAGGAGCCGAGCCCCTATCAGCGCGTCGCCGTCGCCGCCGACTCCGGCAACGGGATCAGCGCGTCGCTCGACTTCGCCAAATACGTGTTCGTCAACTGCGATCTGACCATCAACCTCTTCCGCCGCCCGGTCGGGACCTGGATCTGCCTCGAGGCGCGCAGCCTGTTCGGCGGCAACGGCTGCGGTCTCGCCGAGTCGGCGCTCTACGACGAGGAAGGCGTCATCGGACAGGCGACGCAGACGCTGGCGGTGCGGGCGCGGTAGGGGATCCGCCAGCGAACCCTCCCCCTGCCGCCTTCGGCGGCTGTGCCTCTCCCTGCGGCCCTGTGGGAGAGGGGATCCCCTTCCCCTCAGGGGGAAGGTGGCCCGAAGGGCCAGATGAGGGCTTGCCGCTAGATCCAACGATGGGTCGCTTTCGATGAGGCTCAGAGCGAGCCGTCACAACGCCCGCACGAAGTTCCCGAAACGCGGGGCGGCGACCTTGAGAAGGCGCTGGTCATCGGTGACAAGTGGGAGACCCTCGCGCATCGCGAGCGCCAGATAAAGGCAATCATAAAGAGGGTGGTCGAGTTCTGCTGCGATCCGCGCGGCGGCCCGCAGCAGGTCCGCAATCGGAGTGAGTGCGATGGGCGCCGCTTGCAGCGCTTCGACCGCATCGACGTAATCGGCGCCGGCCAGGACGCCTCTGCGCTGGTGCTTCCACAACACGTTTCCCACCTCGACGAGAATGAGATCAGGCGCGGCCAAGTCTTCGCCACGAAGCGCCGCTGCACGGTCGGCGCCAGGTTCGTCAACAAACCATTTCACCAGGACGCTGGCGTCGATGACGAGTTTCACCGGCTATCCCTGTCCTCGCGGATGAGATCGGCGCTATTCCCGTCCCAGCGCGTGCGGCTGCGGATGGCGTCCGCGCGCGCCCAAAAGTCCTTACGTCCGGGAGTCAGCGCTTCCCGCAGCACCTCGCGATGTTCCGCCTCCATCGAGCGGCCATGTTCAGCGGCGCGGCGCTTGAGCGCGGCGACAAGCGCGGGATCGAGCCCACGCACCGTCAACTGCAGCGGCATCTATGCCTCCATTGCCTGCATCTAAGGACGCAGGAAATGTAGGCGCCTACGATCCGACTTCAAGCGCCGGAGGCACTCTCCCGCCCCTCTTCGGAGGTCGTGAACAGATCGACGACCCCGGCCGCGGGCTCGCCGAATCGACGCGCACCGACGAGGGCGGCGCCATCGGACGGGCGACGCAAACGCTCGCCGTGCGGTCGAGACAGGCCTAAGGCGTTTCTCTTTTTGACTACGTCGCAAGCCGCGGTCATTTTCCGGCGCACACGCTGTGAAGGTCGAAAAAGGATGCCCGACGTCGCAAACGCGGCCCACGACGCGGCCGGGGCCGGCAAGAGGAGCCTGAAGCAGCGGGCGGTCCACGAGCTCGAGAGATATGCGGTCATCACCATCTATCTTTGGCTGCTGTTCGCGCTTTTCGACCTCTATCGTTGGCAGTTGCTGAACGAACACGGCATCATCGCCTGGCGGCAGACGTTCGCCATCGTGAACGCGCTGGTGTTCGGCAAGGTCGTTCTGATCGGGCAGGCGCTCGAAGTCGGAAAGGGCCTGGAACGGCGCTCGCTGGCGTGGATCGTGCTCGGCAAATCGCTGATCTTCGCGCTGCTGCTCGTTGTGTTCCATCTGGCCGAGGAGGCGGTCACGGCATGGTTCACAGGGAGGTCGCTATCCTTCGTGTTCGACGAATTCGGCGGCGCGCCGCCCCGGCAGCTGACCTATGCCGCGATCTTCCTGGTCACGCTCATTCCCTTCTTCGCCTTCCAGGAAGTCGCTCGCGTGCTCGGCCCGGAAGCGCTGCGCAGACTGTTCTTCCGCCGCGGTGCGGAGCGCTTGCGCCTGGTCGAGGATTAGGGTCAAAAGCTAATGAGGGCGATAGCGGGAACCGACGAATACATTTCGACTTTTGCGTTTTACCCGCGCGCAGCGGGTTTTATAGTCACCGGCGCGCGTCGCCCGAGCGGACCTTATCCGCGGGGTGTGATCGGCGATGTACTTGGGGTTACATCGGAATAAGCTATGGCGCCGTGGCGTATGTGGTGCTGCGGTGATTGCCGGCAATCCTTACGTGCTGGCCTCTTGGGCGGCGGCCGACACGGCCATGTTGGCTCCTCGCGAAAACCCACGACCGCGGTCGTCCTCGCTCGGCGACACGGCGCGGGTTCAAACGGCGACAAGGCCGAGATGGGCCTCCATCGGCGCGAAATCCCGGTCGTCGTGCAACAAGGCGCAACGGGTCTCGATGCAAAACGTGCCGATGATCACGTCCGCGGTCTTTCGGATTGTTAGGCCCATCGCTCTCAATGTCCGATAGTTGCGCGCCGCTCGGGCAGCGAGACGCGCGTCGAGAAGCGGCACGATTTCGAATCGGCGCAAGCCGCGCTCGATCTCGATGGCGTGCGCCTCGTCGCGTGCGCCTTGAAGCACCTCGAGCAGGATGAGATCGCCGACCAGGACCGGTTCGCGAGCAACGGCGGCTTCAAGTTTCGCGGTCGCCGGCGAACGCAGCCCCCTCAAATGGGCGATCCAGACCGAACTGTCGACAAGAATCACGACCGCTCTGGCCGTTGTCCTTGACGCATCTCGTCGAGATCGCCTTCCCAGCCCAATCCCTTGAGCAATTTCAGCGCCTCGGCCTGCTCCCGGACGCGGACCAGCAAGCGCAAACCTTCCTCTACCGCCGCTCGCTTGGTGACGAGCCCGCTCGCCTTCATCGCGCGCGCGATCAAGGCGTCGTCAATTTCTATGTTCGTGCGCATAGAGCCGTCGCCCGTGTGTATGTCTGAGCTATTTCATACACATATCGGCGCGAGGCCGCAAACGCAAACCGTCGCGCTATAACATTACGATATTGTACTTACTGCATCTCGATGGTGGTCTGCTGACCCGCCGTTAAGACGGGTCGTAAGCCTCTGAGGACATTGAGCCTGGCCGATAAACGGCGTTAGGACGCGTCGGCCCGCGCGTCAGCGCGTCCATTCGCCCGCGTGGCGGCCGGGCGAATGGACACGGTCGATGGATGCGGCGTCAGCCGAACTTCGGATCGAGTTCGCCGCTGGCGTAGCGCTTGGCCATATCCGATAGCGGATAGACCTTCTTGATCTTCGAGGCCTGCCCCGCCGTGTTGAACTCCTGGAAGCGCGCCTTGCAGACCTTGATCATCGCGTCCTGGGCGGGCTTCAGATACTTGCGCGGATCGAACTCTTCCGGGTGCTCCTGGAAGACCTTGCGGATCTGGCCGGTGATCGCCATGCGGTTGTCGGTGTCGATGTTGATCTTGCGCACGCCGTTCTTGATGCCGCGCTGGATCTCCTCGATCGGAACGCCGTAGGTCTGCGGCATCTTGCCGCCGAACTTGTTGATGATGTCCTGCAGGTCCTGCGGGACCGAGGACGAGCCGTGCATGACGAGATGGGTGTTGGGCAGCTTCTTGTGGATCTGCTCGATGACGGTCATCGCCAGGATGTCGCCGGTGGGCTTGCGCGAGAATTTGTAGGCCCCGTGCGAGGTGCCCATGGCGATGGCGAGCGCGTCGACCTTGGTCTCGCGCACGAATTTCACCGCTTCGTCGGGGTTGGTCAGCAATTGGTCGTGGCTGAGCTTGCCTTCGGCGCCGTGGCCGTCCTCCTTGTCGCCGGTGCCCGTCTCGAGCGAGCCGAGCACGCCGAGCTCGCCTTCGACCGATACGCCGCCGAGATGGGCCATGTCGGCGACCTGCTTGGTCACGCCGACGTTGTAGGTCCAGTCGGCCGGAGTCTTGCCGTCGGACTTCAGCGAGCCGTCCATCATCACCGAGGTGAAGCCGGCCTGCATCGCGGTGACGCAGGTCGCAGGGCCGTTGCCGTGGTCGAGATGCACGCAGATCGGAACCGCCGGATACATCTCCGTCAGCGCTTCCATCATGTGGCGCAGCATGATGTCGTTGGCGTAGGAGCGCGCGCCGCGCGACGCCTGGATGATCACCGGGGCTTCGAGTTCGCTCGCCGCCGCGCCGATCGCCAGCGCCTGTTCCATATTGTTGATGTTGAACGCCGGCACGCCGTAGTCGTTCTCGGCGGCATGATCCAGCAGCTGCCGCAGTGTAATGACGGACATCTCTTTCTTCCTTGCCCTTTGGTTATTTCGCTCGGAGCGCCTCGACGCCCGGAAGCGCCTTGCCTTCCATCCATTCCAGGAATGCTCCGCCAGCCGCGGAGACATAGGTGAACTGACCGGCGACGCCGGCCGTATTCAGCGCCGCGACCGTGTCGCCGCCGCCAGCGATCGCCTTGAGCTTGCCGTCGCGGGTGAGGAAACCGACCGTCCGGGCGATGCCGAAGGTCGCCGCCTCGAACGGCGGCGTCTCGAACGCGCCGAACGGCCCGTTCCACACCAGCGTCTTCACTTTGCCGAGCGCCTCCTCGATCATCACGACCGACCTTGGCCCGATATCGAGGATCATTTCGTCGTCTTCCACACGATCGACGTCGACGACCCGCGCCTGCGCGTGCGCCTTGAACTCCTTGGCGACCACCGCGTCGACCGGAAGGACGATGCGGCAGCCGGCCTTGTCCGCCTCCGCCATGATGGCGCGCGCGGTGTCGGCCATTTCCTTCTCGCACAGCGACTTGCCGACCGCCTTGCCGGCGGCGAACAAAAAGGTGTTGGCCATGCCGCCGCCGATGATCAGGAGGTCGACCTTCTTGATCAGGTTGCCGAGCAGTTCGAGCTTGCTCGAGACCTTCGCCCCGCCGACGATCGCGGCGACAGGGCGCTCCGGATTGCCGAGCGCGATCGTCAGCGCCTCGAGCTCGGCCTGCATGGCGCGACCGGCGAAGGCCGGCAGTTTGTGGGCGACTCCCTCGGTCGAGGCGTGCGCCCGGTGAGCAGCGGAAAAGGCGTCGTTGACATAGAGATCGCCGAGCTTGGCGAGCCCGTCGACAATCTCCGGATCGTTCTTTTCCTCGCCCTTGTAGAAGCGGGTGTTCTCGAGCAGCAAAATGTCGCCGTTCTTCATCTTGGCGATGGCGGCGGCGGCGACATCGCCCAGGCAGTCGGTCGCGAAGCCGACCTCTCGTCCGGTGACCGAGGCCACCGCGTCGGCGACGGGACGTAGGGAATTCTTTTCGTCGGGACCGCCCTTGGGGCGGCCGAAATGGGCCAGCAAGATGACCTTGCCGCCCTTGTCGGCAATCTCGGTGATGGTCGAGGCGACGCGCTCGATGCGGGTCGTGTCGGTCACTTTGCCGTTCTCGGTCGGAACGTTGAGGTCGACTCTGAGAAGGACGCGCTTTCCGGCGACGGCGGCGTCGTCCAGCGTACGGAACGGTTTGCTCATGGTCGCAACCCTTCGAATCCAAATGCGGTCGGGTATTTTGCTTGTGCCGGACGGCCGCCGGTACTGAAACCAGCGGCGGTCCGTCGCGTCAGATGCGGAGTGGCGACGCTCAGATGTGCTTGGCCAGCGCGATCGCGGTGTCCGCCATGCGGTTCGAGAAGCCCCACTCGTTGTCGTACCAGCTGAGGATTCGCACGAAAGTACCGTCGATGACCTTGGTCTGGTCCATGTGGAAGATCGACGAACGGGCGTCATGGTTGAAGTCGATCGAGACGTTGGGCTTGTCGGTGTAGCCGAGGATGCCCTTGAGCGGGCCGCTGTCGGCGGCCTTCTTGATCGCCTCGTTGATCTCTTCCTTGGTCGTCGCGCGCTTGGCGACGAACTTGAGGTCGACGACCGAAACGTTTGGCGTCGTGACGCGGATCGCCGAACCGTCGAGCTTGCCCTTGAGCTCCGGCAGCACGAGGCCGACGGCCTTCGCCGCGCCGGTCGTGGTCGGGATCATCGAAAGCGCCGCGGCGCGGGCGCGATAGAGATCCTTGTGGAGCGTATCGAGCGTCGGCTGGTCGCCGGTGTAGGAATGGATCGTCGTCATGAAGCCGTGTTCGATGCCGATGGCGTCGTTGAGCACCTTGGCGACCGGGGCGAGGCAGTTCGTCGTGCACGAGGCGTTCGACAGGACGAGATGCTCCTTGGTGATCTTGTCGTGATTGACGCCGTAGACCACGGTGAGGTCGGCGCCGTCCGAGGGAGCCGAGACCAGCACGCGCTTGGCGCCCGCTGCGAGGTGGATTGCAGCCTTCTCGCGCGAGGTGAAGATGCCGGTGCACTCGAAGGCGATGTCGACGCCGAGAGCCTTGTGCGGAAGTTCTGCGGGGTTCTTGATCGCCGTGCACTTGATCTTGTGGCCGCCAACATTGATCGTGTCGCCATCGACCGTGACTTCGTGCGGGAAGCGCCCGTGCACGCTGTCGAAACGCAGCAGATGCGCGTTGGTTTCCACCGGACCAAGGTCGTTAATCGAGACGACCTCGATGTCCTTGCGGCCGGACTCGATAAGAGCGCGCAGCACAAGGCGCCCGATGCGTCCAAAGCCGTTAATCGCTACCTTCGTGACCATCGATAGTTCTCCTTAGTCCCCGCCCGTTGCTCGCGGCCCGCGGGGGACCCGCTCATTGATACGACCGCTTGATTTAATCGCGCGCTACATGCGCCTTCATTGATCTAAAGTCTACAGGGTCGAAGGTGAATGCGACAATTCGCCTTCGGGCTTAGGCCTCACGATTTGAGGCGCGCCGCGGCCGCGTCCGCCACCGCTTCCGGCGTGATGTGGAAGTACTGGTAGACGGCCTTATACGGGCCGCTCTCGCCGAAGCCGGTCATGCCGATGAACGGGCCGTCGCCGATGATCGCATCCCAGCCGAACCGCACCGCCGCCTCGACCCCGACCTTGACCTTGGCGCTGCCGATCACGGACTTCCGATAGTCCTCCGGCTGGTCGAAGAAGGCGTCCATGCAGGGAACCGAGACCACGCGCGCCGCAATCCCCTTGCCCTTGAGGATCTGCTGGGCGGCGACCGCGAGCGACACCTCCGAGCCGGAGGCGAAGATCGAGACGGCCGCTTCGCTTTCTGAGGGCGCGATCTCATAGGCGCCGCGAGCCGAGAGATTTTCGGCAACGTGCGTTCGACGGAGCGCGGGCAGGTTCTGTCGGCTCAGCGCCAGTATCGACGGCGAATGCTCGTGCTCGAGCGCCGCCTGCCAGCATTCGACAGTCTCGACACTGTCGGCCGGCCGCCACAGATACATGTTGGGCATTGCGCGAAGCGAGGCGAAATGCTCGACCGGCTGGTGCGTCGGGCCGTCCTCCCCAAGGCCGATCGAGTCGTGCGTAAACACGTGTACGACCCGGATCTTCATCAGCGCCGCGAGACGAAGCGCCGGGCGGGCGTAGTCGGTGAAGCAGAGGAACGACGCGCCCGAGGGGATCAGACCGCCATGAACGGCCATGCCATTGCAGGCCGCCGCCATGCCGTGCTCACGGATACCCCAGTGGATGTAGCGCCCGGAGAAGTCCTCCGGCGTGATTTCCTTGGTCGCCGCGACCTTGGTGTTGTTGGAGGGGGTCAGGTCGGCCGAGCCCGTAACGAGTTCGGGGACGGCGGGCGCAATCACGTTGAGCGCGGCTTCGCCCGCTTTGCGTGTGGCGATCTCGGGTCCCTGCTCGGCGAGTTGGCGCTTGTAGGCGTCGATCACGCTGTCCAGATTCTTCGGCAGCTTGCCGCTGACGCGCCGCTCGAACTCCGACCGCCGCTCCGGATCGAGCTCGGCGAGCTTCTTCAGCCAGGCCTCGCGGTCTGGCGCGCCGCGCTCGCCGGCGTCCCGCCAAGCCGACAGGATATCGTCGGGGATCTCGAACGGCGGGTACGGCCAGTCGAGGTTCTTGCGAGTTGCGGCGATCTCGTCGGGGCCGAAGGCGTCGCTATGCGCCTTTTGCGTCCCCTGCCGGCCCGGCGAACCGAATCCGATCGTGGTCTTGCAGGCGATCATGGTCGGACGATCAGCGGCCTGCGCGTCCCGAATGGCCTTGTGGATCGCCTCGAGATCTCGTCCATCGACGTGGCTTGCAATCCATCCTGCGGAGCGGAAACGTGTGACCTGGTCCACGGAATTGGCAAGCGACGTATGGCCGTCGATCGAAATGCCGTTGTCGTCGTAGAAGACGATGAGCTTATTCAACCGATAGTGGCCGGCGATGGCGATCGCCTCCTGGCTCACGCCCTCCATCAGGTCGCCGTCCGAGGCGATCACATAGGTGCGATGGTCGACGACGGAAGGAAACTGCGCGGCCATCATCCGCTCGGCGATCGCCATACCGACCGCGGTCGCGATCCCCTGCCCCAGCGGGCCGGTCGTCGTCTCGACGCCGACCGTGTGCCCGTATTCCGGGTGTCCCGGCGTCTTCGATCCGACCTGGCGGAAGGATTTGAGGTCTTCGATGGTCAGGCCTTTGTCGCCGCCCATTCCGGTCAGGTAAGCGAGCGCATAGAGCAGCATCGAGCCGTGGCCGCCCGACAGCACGAACCGGTCCCGATCCGGCCAATGCGGATCGGCGGCGTCGAACTTGAGGACGTCGCGAAACAGCAAAGTCGCGACGTCGGCCATGCCCATCGGCAGGCCGGGATGGCCGCTCTTGGCTTTTTCCACAGCGTCCACAGTGAGGAAGCGGATCGTATTGGCCATGGAATCGTGTGTCGGACTTGTCGCCATCGTGGCTCTCCTGGTGCGTTGCGTGCAGTGAATTGGCGCCCGCTGACGGGGCGCTCGCGGTCCGGCTACGATCACTAGCCCTTCGGCAAGCCGACCGCAATTCGGTCGCGTTGCGACTCGTTCAAGCATCGCGTAAACAAAGTGTCGCAATGGATGGAAACGAAACCTCGTTGGATAATCTCGACCGATCCTTGACTCGGCTCGCTGCGGCGGTCGGCCTACTCGAAAGAGCCGCCGAGCGGCGCATGCGCCACGACGAGGCGCGCGCCAACGCCGAGGAGGAGTTCGCCCTGATGCAGGACGACCGCTCGCGTCTGGCTGTGGAACTCGACGCCGCGCTCGACCGCTCGAGGGCCCTCGATTCCGCCAGCGCGGAAGCGGGCGCCCGGCTCGCCCGCGCGGCCCAGACGATCGCGCGCGTGATCGAGCGCCTGGATCCGCCGGCGGACTAACCCGAAAGCCCCATGGGAGAGAGGGTCGCGCGATGGCGCAAGTTTCGGTGACGATCGATAACCGCAAGTATCGCCTTGCCTGCAACGAGGGGGAGGAGGCCCGGCTCGAACAGCTCGCCGGCATGGTCGACGAAAAGATCAACGAGTTGCGCGGCTCCTTTGGCGAGATCGGCGACCAGCGGCTCGTCGTGATGGCGGCGCTGACTTTCGCCGACCAGCTGGCTGAGGCGCGCCAGGCGGCGGAAGCCGAGCGCGAGCACGCCGAGGGCGATGCGACCCGCGCCGAAGCGATCGCCGTCACGCTGGACGGACTCGGAGCGCGGATCGAGGATTTGGCGGCTCGGCTCGCCGGCGGCGCCGAGGGCTGACGCGCAAGGGCGCCTCACGCGCGCGACGGCTGCAAAGCGCCAGGCGGCTTCCTTGAGCCGGCCCAACGAAGGGACCGAGCGAGCGAGCGTCTCTCGCCGCAAAAGGCGCGAAGGACAGGAAGAACGACAGGCGCTTGGCGCGTCTTTGTAATTCTCCGTGACGGTGAATTTCGACTCGCGTGTTCGTTGGCCAGCGTGGCCACCTTACAACCCGAGGGCGCTCCGTTGCGCGCCCCGCCTCATCCGCCTGTTTTCTGCCTGTTTCGAGCCTGATAAGTGCCTGTTAACTGCCTGTTCCGAGCCTGTTCGAGTCGCCTGTTCCGTGCCGCAACCGGACGGTTGTATGACTGCCAACGCCCTGATAAGGCGAGACTTTTTGGAACGGACCGGCGGCCCTGAAAAAATAAACCGCCTGCTAGCAGGCAAACCGCATCGGGCCGGTCCGGTTCGACAAACCCCCGAGCATGGCTTTCGGGCCGCCCGCTGCGAGCGTCTCCACGGTCGCGACAGGCGTCGTCGACGGGCTCGTCAGCCGCGCTTTACCGGCTTGGCGAATTCGGCGAAGGCGGCCTTGTAGTCGGGATGCCAGCGCGACAGCGGCGGCCGGTTCTCGACGATGTCGCCTGCGGCCCACAAGATGCGCTTTGCGTCGTCCTCCCGGCTCACCTCGTTATCGGGACAGAGGATATAGAAATCGCCGGCCGACATCCGCTCGATCAGGAAATCCACGACCTGTCCCGAGGTCCACGCCCCCGCTGGCTTCTCCCCGCCGCCCGGCCGCGTCATCCCTGTGAAGGTGAAGCCGGGGATCAGAAGATGCGCAGTGACTTTGCAGCCCTCGATGTTGCGCAACTCGTGGGCGAGCGCCTCGGTCGAGACTTTTACGCCGGCCTTCGAGACGTTGTAGGCCGTGTCTCCCGGCGGGCAGGTGATGCCCTGCTTGGAGCCGGTGCTGATGATTGCCGCCGGTGTTCCCTGCTTGAGCATCGCCGGGGCGAAGACATTCATGCCGTAAATGACGCCCCACAGGTTGACCTCGATCAGCCGGCGCCACTTCGCGAGATCGCCGAGCACGCCGCCGCCGCCGCCCATCCCGGCGTTGTTCATCAGGACGGCGACCTCGCCAAAGGCCTCGTAGGCGACGTCCCGCAGCCGCTCGACGTCCTCGTATTTGCCGACGTCGACGACGCAGGCGCGCACGCGGCGCCCGTCGCCGGCCGCGGTCGCGATGTGAGCCTCGGCGGTCCCGAGCGCCGCCGCGTTCGCGTCGGCCAGCACGACTTTCATGCCGAGGCGGACAAAGGCCTCTGCAGCGGCGAGGCCGATGCCGCTCGCCGCGCCGGTGATCACCGCGACGCGGTTCGACTGGAGTGCGGGGTGGATGGGCATGAACGCGATCCTTCCTGTTTTTTGCGGCGCCTTGGTGACCGTTTGGGGCGCCCGTATCCGAAACGCGAATTGACGCTCGTCAATTCGCCGCAATCCTTTTCAATGTCCAGATCCTGATTATCGATCGGCCAACGAAGCGGATGCTCGTCATGTCCCATCAGCGCGCGGCCCCTGTCATGTCCATCCGGCGCGCCGCACTGCTCGCGGCCGTCGCCCTCGTGCTGACGACGCCGCGCTCCAGCCCAGCCTTTGCGCAGACATGGTGGCCATTCGGCCAGCCCCCGACGGCGGCGCCTCACATCCAGCCGTCGCCCGGAGCTCAGCCCGTCCAGCTGCAGCCTGGAGTCCAGACCGTCGCGCTGCCGCCCGACGCCGACCCCGCCTATTCGACCCCGGTGGATCTCGACGGCGACGTCGATCTTGCCCGAACGACCCGGCGAGTCGTCCGCGACCCCACCGGCCAAGCGGCCGGCACGCTGACGATCAACACCCGGCTGCGCAAGCTCTACCTGTCGCTTGGCGATGGGCAGGCGATTGAATACGGCATTGGCGTAGGTCGGCAGGGTTTCGCCTGGAAGGGCGTGGCGGAGATCGGCCGGAAGGCCTACTGGCCGGGATGGACGCCCCCGCCGGAAATGCTGGAGCGCAGTCCCGAGTTGCCGCCGCACCTCGACGGCGGCCTCGACAATCCGTTGGGGGCGCGTGCGCTCTATCTCTTCGAGGACAACAAGGACACGTTATTTCGAATCCACGGCACGAACGAGCCCAAGTCGATCGGTCACGCCGTGTCGTCGGGCTGCATCCGCATGCTCAACGCCGACGTGATCGATCTCTATGGGCGCGTGGCCAAGGGCACGAAAGTGGTGGTGCTGTAACCGCCATCGGTGACGGCCCGCCGTCCCTTATGCGGGACACAACGCAAACGGGGCGGCCGAAGCCGCCCCGATCGATGCGCGCTATTCAGGCCCGCCGCTGTGAGACGCCTTACGGCATGCAAATGTGGTTGCCGGAGATGAGATCGCAGTAGCCAATCGCGCCGGGCTGGGGCGGGACGTGGCTCTCGTAGCTCGAAACCTCGGTGCCTGTCGCCGCGGGGTTGGTCATACCGCCGGCCACCATCGGCGTTCCGCCGAACCCGCCAAAGGGCGCGGCGACGATCTCGAATGGCGCGGCGACAATCGCGCCTACCGGCCCATAGCCGGGGGCATACCCAGCGGGGGGCGCATAACCGGCCGGCTCGCCACTGCAGACGCGGTTGCCGGAAATGATGTCGCAGCTTCCGTTGAACGCCGGCTGCCGCCGGACGTGGCTCTCGTAGCTATAGGCAGGCGCGCCCGTGTTGGGCGCGATCGTCTGCGGCGCTCCGTAGTAGTAGGTCTGGGCCGAGGCGGCCGACGCCAGCGCGCAGAGCGAAGCGGCGGAAATGGACGCGATCAGTGCGGTTCGCATGGAATCTCTCCTTCAGCGGGCTCCGGGCGATCCTGTCGTGAGGGTGCGCCGGAGGTCACGGCCAGCGGTTCAGAGCCGCAGGACCATCGCCCGTTCAACGCGGAACATAGCGCCCGGTTCCCGACGCCCTCTTCGGCTCGCAAAGGCGTGATCGCGACGCTCGGGGCGCTGGAGCGCCAGAGGCGCGACCGGATTCCCGAGATGGATCCGCTCGATTGGCGGCGGTCGCATCCCGCACGCCTCGGCAGTCGCTGGGGCGGTCAGAATAGCCGCCCCACCAATCCGCCACGCGGCCCGCAGGCTTTAGATCATCCCCTCGCGCCGCATCAGCCTCAGGACGGCGTTGAGCGTCGCCTTGAGCGAGGCCATCACGATGTTCGGGTCCATGCCGACGCCGTGCAGCGCGCGATCCTGCGCGTCATGGATCTCGACATAGCTCGCGGCGGTGGCGTTGGCGCCGCGGCCGACCGCATGCTCGTGATAGTCGATGAACGAGAACTCGACTCCGAACGCCTTCTTCAGCGCGTCGACAAAGGCGTCGATCGGGCCGTTGCCCTCGCCTTCGATGGTGAAGGTCGCCCCGTCGGCCTTGCGCAGCGTCGCGACGAGCTCGCGGCTGTCGGGGCTGGTCGGAACCGTCTGCTGCTTGACGAGCGTGATCGGCGCGTCGTCGAGCAGATAGGACTGGCGGAACAGCGCCCACAACTCCGGCGAGGTCAGCTCCTTGCCGTCGGCGTCCATCCGCTCCTGGGCGATCTTGGAGAATTCGACCTGCAGCGAGCGCGGCAGGTCGAGCCCGTAATCGGCCTTCAGGATATAGGCCATGCCGCCCTTGCCGGACTGGCTGTTGATGCGGATCACCGCCTCGTAGTCGCGCCCGACGTCCTTCGGGTCGATCGGCAGGTAGGGCACCAGGAAGAGCGGGTCGTTGCGCCTGGCCTGCGCCTCGAAGCCCTTCTTGATCGCGTCCTGATGCGAACCGGAGAAGGCGGTGTAGACGAGTTCGCCGACATAAGGGTGGCGCTGGTGCACCGGCAGCTGGTTGCAGTGCTCGACGACCTCCTTGATCGCGTTCACGTCGTGCAGGTCGAGTTCGGGATCGACCCCCTGGGTGAACAGGTTCAGCGCCATGGTGACGATGTCGACGTTGCCGGTCCGCTCGCCGTTGCCGAACAGGGTGCCCTCGACCCGCTCGGCGCCGGCCATCAGCGCGAGCTCCGCCGCCGCGACCGCGGTGCCGCGGTCGTTGTGCGGATGGACGGAGAGGATAACGCTCGACCGGTCCGAGATGCGGCGGCCGAACCATTCGAACTGGTCGGCGTAGGTGTTCGGCGTCGCCATCTCGACGGTCGCCGGCAGGTTGAGGATCAGCTTGTTCTCGAGGCGTCGGCCTGATGACGTCCTTCACCGCCTCGCAGACCTCGAGCGCGAAATCGAGCTCGGTGCCGGTAAAACTCTCGGGCGAATATTCGAACTGGAAGTCCGTTCCGGAGGAGGCGTCGGCCAGCGCCTTGACCTGCTTCGCCGCGGCGACCGCGATGTCGGTCACGCCCTTGCGGTCGGTGCGGAAGACGACTTCGCGCTGCAGGGTCGAGGTCGAGTTGTAGAAGTGGACGATGACCTTCTTCGCCCCCTTCACCGCCTCGAAGGTGCGCTCGATCAGCTCCGGCCGGCACTGGGTCAGGACCTGGATCGCGACGCCCTCGGGGATCGCGCCGCTCTCGATGATCGAGCGGACGAAATCGAAATCGGTCTGCGAGGCCGAGGGAAAGGCGACCTCGATCTCCTTGAAGCCCATCTGCGCGAGCAGGCGGAACATGCGGTTCTTGCGGTCGACGCCCATCGGCTCGATCAGCGCCTGGTTGCCGTCGCGCAGATCGACCGAGCACCAGATCGGCGCCTTGTCGATGACGCGCGAGGGCCACTGGCGATCGGGCAGGACGATCGGCTGGAAGGCGCGGTATTTGGAAATGGGCATTGCGGTCATGACGAACCCTGGAAGCGTTGCGGCGGCCCTGCGATGAAGCAGCCGGCCGCATAGACCTGTCGTGACGGAAATTCGAAGCGAAAAGATGCGTCCCGGCGCGCCTCAGAGCGCCGGGCGGATAAGTCGCAGGGTCGTCGACCGCGTTCGCATGCGCCCTATCAATCAGAGACCGGCGAAAAAATCAACCGCCTTCGCCTTCTGGCTGCATTGTCGCAGGCGTCAGGACGCGGAATGCCTGCCGCTCTGACCGCGTCAATTCGTGCTGCTCAAAGCCGTAAAGCGGCCGCGGCTTGACCCTCGGGAAGTTTGACGCTATCGCGCGCTGGCCGGCGTAAGACGGCCGGGTCCGCAGCACGCTCGGAGCAGGCTTTGCCGGGCCGACGCGGCGAGCGCGCCGGTGTTGACGGCGACGCGACAACGGGAGAAACCGAATGGCCCCGCGCAAAAAAGTCCTGATGGCGGCGAGCGGCGATCTGCGCCAGAGCGCCAACGAGATCTGCTGGCCGGCGCAGGAGGCGATGGAGAAGCAGGTCGTCGCCGCGCTGAGCGCGTTCGACGTCGAGGTCGAACGGGCCCACCCCTACGACCCGGCCCTCCGCCACGGGTTCATCGCCAGCCAGAAACAGGGCCTCGAGGTCTTCGCCAAGGTCGATCCGGACACGCCCGATCGTCGTCGCCGAGGCGGTCTGGCAGTACACCAACCACGTCCTGCCCGGCCTCATCGGCCATCGCGGCGCCGATCCTGACGGTGGCGAACTGGTCCGGGCAATGGCCGGGCCTCGTCGGCATGCTCAACCTGAACGGCTCGCTCACCAAGGCGGGCGTCCCCTACAGCACCCTGTGGAGCGAGACCTTCGCCGACGAGCCGTTCAAGCAGAAGCTCAACAGTGGCTGACCGAGGGGCACGTGACCCACGACGCGTCGCACGTCCATCGCCTTCGATCCGGCCTCGGCGCCGTCGCGGGCCCGCGCGGTCGCCGAGCGACATCGCCTCCGACTTCCGCCGGCGCAAGGCGATCATGGGCGTCTTCGACGAAGGCTGCATGGGGATGTACAACGCGATCATCCCCGACGAGCTCCTGTTCCCGCTCGGCGTGTTCAAGGAGCGCCTGTCGCAGTCGGCGCTCTATGCGGCCTCGCGCGAGGTGCCGGAGGCCGAGGCGGCACGCCGTCTACGATTGGCTGATCAGGCCAAGGGCATGACGTTCCATTTCGGCAAGGACCCGGAGACCGAGCTCACCCGCGATCAGGTCCTCGACCAGTGCCGGATGTACATCGCCGCCGCCCGGATCGCCGAGACCTTCGGCTGCGACGCGATCGGCATCCAGTATCAGCAGGGCCTGAAGGACCTGATGCCCGCCTCCGACCTCGCCGAGGGGATGCTGAACAACGACGACCGTCCGCCGGTCAAGGCGCGGACGGCAAGCTGATCCGCGACGGACAAGGCGATCGTGCACTTCAACGAGGTGGACGAGTGCGCCGGGCTCGACGCGCTGTTCACCAACCGCGTGCATCGGGCTCTCGGCCAGCCGGTCGAGACGACCCTGCACGACATCCGCTGGGGCGACGCCGACCGCAGCGGCAGCGACCAAGGATTACGTCTGGGTGTTCGAGATTTCCGGCGCCGCGCCGCCCGCCCATCACATCGGCGGCTGGGCCGGCAGCGACAGCCTGCGCCAGCCGCCGATGTATTTCCGCCTCGGCGGCGGCACGGTGCGCGGCATCGCCAAGCCCGGCCCGATCGTCTGGTCGCGCGTCTTCGTCGAGGCGGGCAGGCTCAAGATGGATATCGGCCGCGCCCACGTCGTCGAGCTGCCGAAGGAGGAGACGGAGCGGCGCTGGCACGACACCACGCCGCAATGGCCGATCATGCACGCCGTGCTGCACGGCGTGACGCGCGACCAGATGATGGCCCGCCACAAGGCGAACCACATCCAGGTCGCCTACGCCAATTCGGCGGCGGAGGCGGACCTCGCGCTGGCGGCCAAGGCGGCGCTCGCCGCCGAACTCGGCCTCGAAGTGTCGCTCTGCGGCGCCAAGCCCGACGGAGCCCCCCTGCTCCACTGAGGTCCGGCATTTCGATTGGCGGCCGTTGCCGGCGCGACCCCTCCGCCGGCCTTCGGCTGACGGAGGAAGCGCGCCGGCGATCAGAGGAACACGCTGCGCTCGAGCCGGCCTGACGGCGCGGATGTCTTCCGGCCCGACGTCTCCCCTTGGCGTATCGCATGAGCTTCGCGGCGTCGCTCTCTGGTCAATCGAAGCGGCGCCGCATGGATGGCCGGGACAGGCCTGGACGGGCCCGGCCATGACGCGGAGCAGCGGTTTCTGCCGGCGACGACAGCCAACGCTAGGAGTTTGTCGGACTTGAGATTTGTGAGCTGCCTATGCCATTGATGTCATAAGCTCACCTGCAAAAGTGCGTCACGGGCAAGACCCGTGCGCGCGACGAACTCTAGCCGCCCAACGACGCCCCCGCCTCGACGACCTTGGGCCTCCTTGGCCGGCTTCCTGCCCGCCGCCCGTTCGTCGAGGCGCTGCATCACTACGTAGAACGAAGGCACGAACACCACCACCAGGCAGGTCGAGGCGATCATCCCGTAGAACACCGCGATGCCGATTGAAATCCGCGCCGAGGCGCCGGCGCCGGTGGCGAGCACCAGCGGCAACACGCCGAGGATGAAGGCGAAGGACGTCATGATGATCGGGCGGAACCGCAGTCTTGCCCCTTCGACCGCCGCCAGAACGATGTCCATGCCCTCGGCTCGCCGAAGTCCGCGCGTATTCGACAATCAGGATCGCGTTCTTGCTCCCGAGGGCGATCAGGAGGATGAGACCGATCTGGGTGTAGAGATTGGTCGCGGCAACTCCGGCCTGGGCGGCGGCGATGTTGGTCGCGCCGAGGTAAGTCAGCGCCGCGACGGTGCCGAGCAAGGCGAGCGGCACGCCGAGGATGACCGCAAGCGGCAGGATCCAGCTCTCGTACTGGCCTGCGAGCACGAGATAGACGAGCAGCAGCGCCAACCCGAACACGTAGTAGATCTGGTTTCCGACCTGCTTTTCCTGGAACGACATGGCGGTCCAGGAAAAGCCGGCCCGTTGGTCAGGGTCGCCTTGCCGATCTGGTCCATGATGTCGAGCGCTTGGCCCGAGCTGAATCCCGGCGCCGCGCCGCCGACGACGGTGGATGAGGGATAGAGATTGTAGAGGCTGATCAGCGGCGGCCCCTGAACGTCGGCAACGTCGGCCACGGTGCCGATCTGCACCATGGTCCCGTTGCCGGCTTTGACCTTGAGGTTGCGGATGTCGTCGGCGCTTGCCCGGTAGCCCGCTTCGGCCTGGGTGTAGATCTGGAAGACATGGCCAAATCGATTGAACTGGGCGACGTAGCCCGCCCCGACATAGCCGGAAAGGGCGGAGAACACCTGCCCGACCGTGACCCCGATCCGTTCCGCCTTGATGCGGTCGACGGTCACGAAGAGCTGAGGCGCGTCCGCCCTGAACGTCGTGGCGACGCGCGAAAGCGAGGACTGCGCGTTGGCGCTCGCCACGACCGCATTGGTCAGGGTCTGGAGCAGGGCGTAGTCGAAATTCCCGTTCCTCAGTTCGACCTGCATGGTGAAACCGCCGACATTGCCGACGCCCTGGATCGGCGGCGGGGGAAGCGCGAACGAAAACGCTTCCGGAACGCCTTGCAGCACGCGGTTGAGACCCATCGTGATCGAACGGGCGTCCTGCCCCTTCGCCTTGAGGCGCTCGTCCCAATCCTTCAGCACGACGAACGCGACGCCCGCGTTCGAGAGGCTCGCCCTGTTGTCGAGAATGGAAATGCCGCTGACGGTGACGACATGCTCGACGCCCGGTACGCCTCCGGCAATCTTTGCGACCTTCTGCATCACAGCGTCGGTGCGCTCCTTCGAGGCGCCGTCGGGCAGTTGCACGGGAACGATCAGGTAGCCCTGATCCTCGACCGGCAGGAACGCCGTCGGGATGCGGGTCAACCCGTAAACGGCGACCCCGACCAGCGCCAGCGCAAGGACCACCATGATCGCGGCGCGCCGGGTCATGGCGCCGATGAGGCGGGCATAGCCGCGCTCGACCGTCTCATAGCCCCTTTCGAACGCACGAGAGAATATGTTGCGCTGAGCGACGGGTTTCGGCCGTCTGAGCCATAGGGCGGACTGCGTCGGCTTTAACGTCAGGGCGTTGACCGCGCTGATGAAGGCGGTCGAGGCGATGACGAGCGCGAATTGTCGGTAGAGCTGGCCGGTGAACCCGGGCAGAAAGGCTGCGGGAATGAAGACCGCCATCAGAACCAGCGTGATGCCGAGCACCGGCCCGGTCAGATCGTCCATCGCCCGCCCCGCCGCCTCCCGACCGGGCAGGCCGTCCTCGACGTAGCGCGCGACGCCCTCGACGATCACGATCGCGTCGTCGACAACGATACCGATTGCCAGCACGAGCGCGAACAGCGTCGGCAGGTTGATGGAGAAGCCGAGCGCAGCCATGGCGGCGAAGGCGCCGATCAGCGTGACCGGCACAGTCGTCGCCGGCACGAGCATCGCCCGCCAGTCCTGGAGGAACACGAGGATGACGATCAGCACCAGGATCGCAGCCTCGATCAGCGTCCGGTAGACCTCGAAAATCGCCGCTCGCACGAATTTCGTCGTGTCATAGGGGATGACGTACTGGAGCCCCTGCGGGAAGCTGGTCGCCAACTCGTCCATTTTCGCCTTCACCTCGTTGGAGACGGCGATGGCGTTGGCTTCCGGGAGGAGCGACACGGCGATTCCGGCTGCCGGACGGCCGTCGAGGTTGAAGGACTCGCTGTAGGTCTGTGCGCCGAGTTCGACGCGTCCGACGTCGCGCACCCGCGTGATCTGGCCGCCATTGGCGGGATCGACTTTGACGATGATGTTCTCGAACTCGGGAGCGTCGTCGAGCCGTCCCTTGAGGTTGAGGGTGTACTGGAAATCCTGGCCTTTCGGCGCGGGCGGCGCGCCGACCTGGCCTGCGGTCACTTCCTGGCTCTGCTGCTGGATGATGCTGATCACGTCCTGCGGCGTCAGACCCCTCGCCTGAAGCAGGTCCGGATTCAGCCAGACGCGCATGGCGTATTGTCCGGCGCCGAGCACCGTCACGTCGCCGACCCCGTCGAGGCGTCGCAATTCGTCCTGCACGTTGATGACCGCGTAGTTCGACAAAAACAGGCTGTCGAAGCGGCTGTCGGGCGAGACGAGCCCAACGAATTCGAGAATCGAGGTCGACTGCTTCTTTGTCGTCACTCCCTGCAGCTGCACTTCCTGCGGCAGCGACGAAAGGGCGATGGCCACCCGGTTCTGCACGAGAACCTGCGCCAGATCGGGGTTCGTGCCGATCGCGAAGGTGACGGCCAAAGTGTACGTGCCGTCGTCCGCGCTGGTCGACTGCATGTAGATCATGTTCTCGACGCCGTTGACGTTCTGCTCGATCGGCAGCGCCACGGAATCGACCAGCGTCCGGGCGCTCGCGCCGGGATAGCGGGTGGTCACCTGGACGGTGGGGGGCACGACATTGGGATATTGCGCGTTCGGCAACTGGATGAGCGCGACGAGGCCAATGAGCACGACGACCAGCGCGATCACGTTGGCGAGGACGGGCCTCTCGATGAAGAAGCGCGAGATGGCGCCGGCCCGCCCTGCAATCGCGGGCGGCGGTTCACCGGGCGAAGGGGTCCCGCGCTCCGTCATTTGGCCGCCGGATCGGCTGGGCCGGCGCCGGAGGCGCCCGTCGCCGCAGACGCGAGTGTGGCCCGCTCGGGTACGACCTTCGCTCCTGGAAAGGCGCGCTGAAGCCCTTCAGTCACCACCCAGTCGCCGGGATCGAGCCCCGAACTCGATGACGCGCAGCTGGCCTTGCCGGTCGCCGGTCTTGACGATCTTGCGCTTAACGACATCGTCCGGCCCAACCACCAGCACGTAGGAGCCTTCCTGGTTCGTCCCGATCGCCGCGTTCGACATCAGCATCGCCTTGTCCAGACGGCCGACCGGCGTGCGCACCCGGACAAAGAGGCCCGGCAGGAGCCGACCGTCCTTGTTGTCGAACAACGCCCGGACGAGAAGCGTGCCGGTCGACGGATCGACCTGAGGCGAGGCGTAGTTCATGTGTCCCGAATGCGGATAGCCCTCCTCGCCTTGCAGGCCGATGTCGACCGGGATGCTCGAGAGGTCGGTGGTCCGGAATGGGAGGCCGGCCTTGGCGTTGCTCTCCTTAATCCTCAGGACCTGCGGCTCGCTCATATTGAAGTAGACGTACATCGGGTCGGTCTGGATGATGGATGCGAGCTTGGTCGGGCCGGATACCCCGACCAGCGCGCCGATGTCGACGAGATGGTGCGTGACGGTTCCGTCGAACGGCGCGTCTACGCGCGTATAGGCCAGGTTTGTCTGAGCCAGCTCGATCGACGCCTGCGCATTGAGAATGTTGGCGGAGGCCTTGTCGCGGCTGGCCTGCGCCTGCTGAAGCACGGCCTTGCTGGCGAAGTCGTTCTTCGCCAGGGCCGCCTGCCGGTCGTACTCGGCGTCGTCGTAGGCGAATTCGGCCCGATCCGAGGCGAGCGTCGCGTTCGCCTGATCGAGCTGGGCCTGGTAGATGTCGCGCTCGATGCCGAACAAGAGGTCGCCCTTCTTCACGGCTGCGCCGTCGGTGTAGTCGATCGTTCTCAGAAAGCCCTGGACGCGGGCGACGAGATCGACGGAGGCGAACGCGGCGGTGTTGCCGGTGAGCTCGATGTAGAGGGTGATCGGCTGCTGCAGCGGCTGGGCGACCACGACTTTCGGAGGCGGCGGCGGAACATAGGCGTTCTTCGCGTTGCAGCCCGCAAGCGCCAGCGCGCCCAAGCCGAGCGCAGCAATCTTGGCGACGCGACAAACCCAACCTGCCGCGATACTGGCTTCAACCATGCCGGCGCGCTCTCTCGTGAAGGCGGCGTTCCCCAGGCTGCCGACGGCTGCCGCGACAACGTCGGCGCGAGCCGACGACGCTAATCCGGCCCGACGCGACCGAGCCCGGAGCGCCTACGAGCCCAGGTCGGCGCCGCAACATTGAAGCGGGATTCGGACTGCTTTGTGGCAAGACGCCGCAGCCCTTGCTCCGCGCTACGCGGGGGGCCAGCCCGAGGCGCCCCTCGCCGCGCGTCCCTGCGCGGTGTATGACCGCGGCGACAGCGAACGATGCCCCCGAGGAAGCCTGATGACTGAATCCGCGCTCTGGCCGCCGCCCGCCATCCCCACCCTGCCCGTCAGGGGCCTGACCGAACGCGCGGCGGTCAACCGGATCTTCTGCGTCGGCCGCAACTACGCCGCGCACGCCGCCGAGATGGGACACGCGGCTGTCGAGAAGGGCGGCGACCGGCCGTTCTATTTCATCAAGTCGCCGCAGGCGCTGATCGAATCGGGCGCGACCATCCCCTACCCGCCCGAGACCGCGAATTGTCACCACGAGATGGAGTTGGTCGTCGTTCTCGGCGGGTCGGGCTTTCGCGTCGCCCGCGAGCGCGCGGCCGCGCTCGTCTTCGGCTACGCCTGCGGGCTCGACATGACGCGGCGCGACCTGCAGCTCGCCGCGCGCGACAAGGGCCGCCCCTGGGACCTCGCCAAGAACTTCGAGAACGCCGCGGTGGTGTCGGAGGTCGTGCCGGCGCCGGGCGTCCTGATCGAGCGTGGCTCGATCGCGCTCAGCGTCAACGGCGCCGTCCGGCAGAGCTCCGATGTCGGCAAGCTGATCTGGAATGTGGGCGAGATCGTCGCCGACCTGTCGCGCTTCTACCATCTCGCGCCGGGCGACCTGATCTTCACCGGCACGCCCGAAGGCGTGGGCCCAGTGCAGCCCGGCGACCGGCTCGAGGGCCGGATCGAGGGGGTCGGGACCGTCGCGCTGACGATCGGGCCGCCCGAATAAGCGGGCTGGCGACGATCCGGCTTGCCTGCTAGCAGGGGGTTTTTTTATCCCGCGAAGCCGAGGCGTTCCAAACAATTGTGCAATATCATGACTTTGCCGGGTTTACAACCCTCCGGTTGCGGTCCGAAACGGGCGCGGAACAGGCAATTTAACAGGCGCTGGCGATGTCATTATCAGGTCGATAACAGGCAGGAACAGGCAAATAACAGGCAAATAACAGGCAAGCAGGAGCGCAGAAGCGAACCGGACGTCGCCAGGTTGTAACAGGGGCGAAATGCCTTTCCCGTCGTAAACTCCCCAGCCGCCTTTCGCGCCTCGTCCTGATCCCCCGGTCGATCCCGGATAAATCCAAAGGACGCCCTATGCCACGAACGTCCCTTCGCGCCGGATCATCCGAAAGGATCAGGATGAGGTTTCCGACCGAGGCTGATCCTTCGACCGGCTTACGATGAGATTATTGCACAGCTAGGCGCCGAGCTTCAGGCGGAACATCTGATAGGAATGGGGCGCGAGCCGCGCGGTCATCCTGCCGTCCGCAATCGCGGCCCCCGCCCCCGTCTTCGGCGTGACGGCGTTCGGATTGGCAAGCGTGTTGACGTCGTCGAGTTTCGCGCTGGTCATGACCTGATGATCGGCGAGGCGGGCCGCGCCGAACCCCTCGAGGCCGAGTTCGAGATCGAGGGGCTCGCCGCCATGGCGGTTGACGGCGAAGACGGTGAGCATCCCGCCGTTCGCGTCGTGCACGGCGGAGATGTCGAGATAGGGCACGTTGTCGGCGACCTGGGTGTCGTAGCCCGGCGACTTGACGCTCAGTCTGAGCGCTTCGCCGCGCCCGTAGCGGGAGGCGAAGTAATAGGGATAGAAGATCGTCTGCCGCCAGGCGGCGCCCTTGGGTTCGGTCATGATCGGCGCGATCACGTTGACGAGCTGGGCGATGCAGGCGATCCGCACCACGTCCGAACGCCGGATGAAGGTGTTGAGGATGCAGCCGACCTGCAGCACGTCCTCGAAATTGTAGATGTCCTCGAGGATCGCCGGGGCCTGCGGCCAGCCCTTTTCGCCCGCCGAGCATCTCGCGGTCCTGCGCCATCGAATGGTACCAGACGTTCCACTCGTCGAAGGAGATCGTCACCTTCCTGCGGCTGCGCTTGAGCGCGCGCACGAACTCGATCGTCGAGGCGATCGTGCCGATATAGGCGTCGAGCTTCTCGCTCAGCGCCAGATATTCCGCGGTGTTCTTCGCCTTGTTGTTGAAATACATGTGCAGCGAGATGTGGTCGACCGAGTCGTAGCAGTGCTCGAGCACGACGCGTTCCCATTCCGGGTAAGTCGCCATGTCGGAATTCGACGAGCCGCAGACGATCAGCTCGAGCGACTTGTCGAAGGCGCGCAGGGTCTTGGCGACCTCGTTGGCCAGCCGCCCATACTCTTGCGCGCGTCTTGTGGCCGATCTGCCAGGGCCCGTCCATCTCGTTGCCGAGGCACCAGTGCTTGACGCCGAACGGCTCGGCGCGGCCGTTCGCCTTGCGCAGGTCGCCCCAGTAGCTGCCGGTCGGACCGTTGACGTATTCGACGAAGTTGCGCGCCTCGTCGAGCCCGCGCGATCCGAGGTTGATCGCCAGCATCATCTCGGTGCTGGCCGCCTCGCACCATTCCGCGAATTCGTGCACGCCGACCGCGTTCGATTCGGACGTGTGCCAGGCGAGGTCGAGCCGGGTCGGGCGCTTTTCGCGCGGGCCGACGCCGTCCTCCCAGTTGTAGGCGGACACGAAATTGCCGCCGGGATAGCGAACGATCGGCACGTCCAGTTCCCGGACGAGGTCGATGACGTCGCGGCGCATGCCGTTCGCGTCGGCGGTCGGATGGCCGGGCTCGTAGATGCCGGTGTAGACGGCGCGGCCGAGGTGCTCGAGGAACGCGCCGTAGAGCCGGTTGTCGATGGTCGCAATCGGATAGTCGCGATGGGCGGTGACGGACGCTTTCATGTTTCCTCGCCTTTTTGTATCAGGATGTCGGATATATAAGAGCCGAATCCGGCTATCGCGTCAAGGGGTCGGGTAGCCCTCCGGTTCGAGAAAAACCGTGGATTTTCATGGATAATGCGGACTCGGCGCCTGTTCTGCGGCCCGCTCGTTCAGGGGCGGCCGCGACCGCTACAATATCGAAAAGCCGGATGAACACGCTTGCCGCTAGATCGTTTCAGCGGTAGGATTATTCTGCGCGCGAATTCGGACGACGTCGTAGCGAGCGAAGCGCGCCGCAAACGGCGGCCGGCCAGGCGGCATTTTGGGAGGAAATCGACGTGATCCGCAAAATCTTGTTCGCAGGCCTTGCGAGCGTCGGTCTCATGACGACCGCGGCGTACGCAACCGAGACGATCGTCTGGTGGGACTTCCTCAGCGGCGGCGACGGCGTCCGCATGAAGTCGATGCTCGACCAGTTCAACAAGGAGCACGAGGGCAAGGTCCAGATCGACGCCACCACCCTCGAATGGGGCGTTCCTTTCTACACCAAGGTGCAAACGTCCGCGGCCATCGGACAGGGCCCGGACGTCATGACCTACCATGAGTCGCGCATGCCGCTCGGCATCTCCCAGGGCGTGCTGAGCCCGCTCTCGCCCGACGAGCTCGCGGCGGCCGGCATCAAGGCGAGCGACTTCGGCCCCGCCAACTGGAAGGCGGCGCAGGGGCCCGACGGCAAGCAATACGCCGTGCCGCTCGATATCCATTCGATCATCCTCTATTACAACAAGGACATGCTGAAGAAGGCCGGCCTGCTCGGCGACGACGGCAAGCCGAAGGGCCTCGATGGCCAGGCGAACTGGGACGCGGCCCTCGCCAAGCTCACGGCCAACGGCGTCTACGGACTGTCCGTCCCGAACGACGGCGGCTCGGGCTGGCGCATTTTCTACACCCTCCTCAACCAGCAGGGCGGCCAGTTCTTCAAGGACAACAAGTTCCTCGACGGCGACAACCTCGACAAGGCGACGGCCGCGCTCGCCGAAATGCAGAAGTGGACCAAGAGCAAGTGGGCGCCGACCAACACCGAATATCCGGCCTCGATCGCGCTCTTCACCTCCGGCAAGGCGGCGATGCACGTCAACGGCGTCTGGGAGGTGCCGACGATGGTCGACCTCGCCAAGAAGGGCCAGCTGTTCGACTGGGGCGCGATCCAGATCCCGGTCATCTTCTCCCAGCCGGCCACCTGGGCCGACTCCCACTCCTTCGCCATTCCGGACCGCAAGGGCAATCCCGTGAGCCCGGAGAAGCGCAAGCTCGTGCTCGACACCATCCATTGGTTCAACACGCACTCGCTCGAATGGGCGGGCGGCGGCCATATCCCGGCCTATTTGCCGGTCCAGGACAGCGCGGAGTTCAAGGCGCTGAAGCCGAATTCGGACTATGCGTCGCTGGCGAAGACCGCCGTGTTCGACCCGGTCTCGATCTACGCCGGCGTCGCTTCGCCCGTCTACGACGCCGCGGGCAATTACATGATCCCGGCCCTCAACGGCGAGATCGCGCCGGCGGAGGCCGCCAAGAAGATCCGCGACGATCTGCAGGCTCTGATGAAATAGGCCAACGAAGCGTCCTGCTCCGGCGCGTCCGACAGGCGGCGGCCGGAGCAGTCTCGGGAAGAAACGACGTCGAGGCGCGATGCTCCGAAGCCGGCGCAACGAATACTCTGACAGCCGCGGTCCTGATGGCGCCGTTCGTCGTCATCTACGGCGTGCTGTTCGTCTATCCGACCCTCAAGATGGTGGATCTCGCCTTCACCAACGCCCCGCTGATCGGGCCGGGCAAATGGGTCGGGCTTCGACAATTTCTGGCGGCTCTACAACGACCGCCTGTTCTCGACCGCAGTCTGGAACACGTTCTACTTCGTCGCCCTGTCGGTCGATCCCCGGCACCGCTGGTCGCGCTTGCTGGTCGCGCTCGGCGTGAACCGGCTGAAGGGCTGGCTGCAGAGCCTCGTCCTCGCGGCGTTCTTCTTGCCCTACATCCTGCCGGTGTCGGTCGTCTTCCGGATCTGGAGCTGGATGTTCGACAAGGATTTCGGCGTCGCGCAATACGCCATCGCGCCCTTCAACGACGGGCAGCACATCTCGGTGTTCCGCAACATTCCCCTCTTCATGCCGGCGGTCGCCTTCGTCACGGTGTGGTGGTGCCTCGGATTCAGCGTCCTGCTCTACATCGCCGGCTTGCGGAACATCTCGACGCGAGATCTACGAGGCCGCCGAATCTCGACGGCGCCGGCCGCTGGGCGCAGTTCAAACGGATCACCTGGCCGCTGATCTGGCCGGTTACGGTGCTCGTGTTCACGATCCAGCTGATCCTTCAGTTCAAGATCTTCGACCAGGTGTATCTGTTCGCCGGGCTCGGCGCGCGCTACGATCCGACGATGGTGATGGTGCAGTACATCTACAAGCAGGCCTTTCAGATGAACAAAGGAGGTCTCGCCTCGGCCGCGTCTGTCGTCTTGTTTTTCCTGATCGTGATCCTTTCGGTGCTGCAATATCAACTCTTGCGGGCGCGAGGCCAGAGATGACCGCGTCGGCCGAACTTGCCGCCGATCTCGCCGCGCCGCCGACGGCCGCGTCGGCTCGCGCGCCTTCGCCAATTCGACGCGGTCGGGCTCGCCATCACGCTGGTCGACGCTCGTTTGCGCCGTCGTCTGGGCCTTTCCGCTCTACTGGGGGCTGATCACGACATTCAAGCCCGAGTACGAGATCGTCCGCCCAGGCGTGCGCTGTGGCCGGAGCACTTCACGATCGACGAACTATACCCATGTGCTTCTGCAGACGAAGATCGGCTTCTGGTACATCAATTCGCTGATCACCTCGGCGGCCGTCACGGTCATCGTCATCATCATGGCGGCGGGCGCGGGCTATGCGATCTCGCAGCTGACTTTCCCGGGCCGGCAGTTCTTCTGGTGGATGATCCTCGCGAGCTTCATGGTGCCGATCCCGGCGCTGATCGTCACCCACTTCATCGTGCTCAGTCAGCTTGGCCTGATCAACACGCTCGCCGGCGTCGTCGCTCCGCAGCTCATCGCCCCAGTGACGGTCATCATCTACAAGCAGTTCTTCGATTCCGTTCCGAAGGACTTTCGCGAGGCGGCCGTCATGGACGGCGCCAACGATTTCCAGCTCCTGTTCCGCATCTATCTGCCGATGAACTGGGGCGTCACCACGGCGCTGGCGATCATCACCTTCATCGGCGCCTGGAACCTGTTCCTCTGGCCGTTCCTGGCCGTGAACTCCGAGGACAAGATGAACATCACCGTCGGCATCACCCAGGTGCATGACGCCTTCGGCGTCTCCTACGGGCGCGATCTCGCGGTCGCGATGCTGGCGGCGCTGCCGGTCGCGGTCGTCTATCTGATCTTTCAGCGCCGGGTGACTCAGGCGATCATGCTGTCGGCGGGCATCAAGGGATGAGCGCAGTCGACGCGAACGACCTGAACGGCGGCCCGCATGTCGAGCTGCGCAGGGTGACGAAGCGCTATGGCGCGGTGACGGCGATCAGCGGATCTCGACCTGACCGTCGAGAACGGCTCGTTCACCGCGCTCCTCGGACCTTCGGGCTGCGGGAAGTCGACGCTGCTCAGGATGATCGCCGGCCTCGAGGCGATCACCGCGGGCGAGTGCTTCATCGACGGCGTCGACGTCACCGATACGCCGCCGGCCCAGCGCCGCATCGCGATGGTGTTCCAGTCCTACGCGCTCTATCCGCACATGACGGTCAGGCAGAACATCGCCTTCTCGCTGTCGATCGCCGGCGCCTCGCGCAAGGTCCAGCACGAGCGCGCGCTCGAAGTCGCGCGCATCCTGCAGCTCGAGCCCTATCTCGACCGCCGCCCGGCGGAGCTCTCCGGCGGCCAGCGCCAGCGCGTCGCGATCGGCCGGGCGCTGGTGCGCAAGCCGGAGGTCTTCCTGTTCGACGAGCCGCTGTCGAACCTCGACGCGAAGCTCCGCGTGCAGATGCGCTTCGAACTGGCGAAGCTGCACGCCGATCTCGGCACGACGATGATCTACGTCACGCACGACCAGACCGAGGCGATGACGCTCGCCGATCTGATCGTCGTGCTCGACAAGGGCGCGATGTCGCAGGTCGGCTCGCCGCTCGAGCTCTACAACCGCCCGGCCAACAAGTTCGTCGCGGCCTTCATCGGCTCGCCGAGCATGAACTTTCTCGCCGTCGGCGCCGCGGACCCTGACGAGGAACCGCGCGCGTGGAGCTGCCCGGCGGAGGGGCGGCGCGCGTCCCCGTGCGCAACGGCGCGCGCTCGCCCGGCGCCGGTCGAACTCGGCGTCCGGCCGGAGCACTTCCGCTTCGTCGATCCGGGCGACGCCGCCTCGGCGCTGCCGGGCGCCGTCTCGGTCGTCGAGCATCTGGGCAACGCGACGATCGTCTATGTCGACACGGCCGCCGGCCAGGTGATCGTCCAGGGCGACGGCGCGCTCGCCGCCCGCCCCGGCCAGTCCGTCGGCCTCGCCCTGGACGAGGCGCATGCGCATCTTTTCGGCGCGGATGGGGCGGCGCTGTAGGGGCGGAGGCCGCTGACGCCGACGCGGGTCGGGCTCGAGCCCTACCCCCCGCGCTCGGACGCGCCTGGAAAGTCGCACAGCTTTTCGAGGTAGGCAGCGAGAGCTTTCCCGTGCATTCGGTCGGCGCGAAGGCCGACGTGCCCGTCGGGACGCATGACGAGCAATGTCGCGCCGTCGACGCCGAGCTGGGCGGCTGCGCCCGATTCGAGTTGCGCATGGCGGCGCTCTTGGCCCGAGGCGGCGGAAATGACGATGGCGGCGTCGATCAAGCTCGCTCTTTCGCAGGCTTGAACGTCCTCTTCGAGCCGGGCCAGCTCGTGAGCCTGCGCGGACGCGCCGCCGATCAGCAGCGCAGTGTGGCCTTGATGGTTGACGAGGTCATGCATCCGGCAGGAACTCGCCGCTCGCGCGCCGAACCGCGATCCCGTCCGGCAGCCGTTGGCCAGGCCCAAGGCTGTCGTGCTTGTCGCCCATGACGATCGGAGAGCCGGCATAGTCGAAATCGAGTTCCGCCTCGGCGACCGCCTCGCTATGTCGGATCGACGGATTGGCGAAATTCGCCCGAATCGCCTCGTCGCGAGCTCGGCGCTCGCCGGGATCGGCGAGCAGCTGGGCGTGCTCGACCTCCTCGCCTGAAGCGACGATCGCCTGCGCCACCGGGCGCCGTTCCAACTCGTATGTATCGATCAGGCCTGGCGACGCTCGCCCCTGGCAGACGAGCGCAAGTTTCCATGCGAGGTTGTACGCATCGTGCAGGCCGCTGTTCATCCCATGCCCTTGTGCGGGAGAGCAGAGATGGGCGGCGTCTCCGGCCAGCAGGATCCGGCCCGCCCGGTAGCGCTGCGCGACTTTCGAGGCGCAGTGGAAGCGCGTCGGGTTGGCGACCTCGGCGAACCCGCCCGCAGGCAGATAGCGGCGGATCGTGGTCGACGCGTCGTCGACGAGATCGGACTCCGCCGAACGCGGGCGCAAGTAGGCCCGCCATCTTTGCTTGGGAAGCGCGGTCAAGATCAGCGGCAGGTCATCGAAATAGGCGTAATTCCCCTCGTACAATTCCGGCCAGCCGGGGACGGTCGCGTCGAACACCGCCCAGGGCTCGTCGATGTCGCGGCCCTCGAGCGCGATCCCCGCAATCTTCCGGGTGACGCTGTGGCTCCCGTCGCAGCCGACGATCCATTGAGCCCGGACCTGCTCGGTCGCGCCGTCCTGCTGAATGGTGGCCAAGGGCCCGCCGTCCTCATGCTCAACGCCGACGAGGCGGGACCCGCGAACGACCGCGCCGCCCCGCTCACGCAGGTAATCCGCCAGGATCCGTTCGGTGACCTCCTCCGAAACGCCGACGTTGAAGCCGTACCGGCTGCCGCAATTCGACAGGTCGATCTCGCCAAGCACCCGGCCGTCGGAGTGAATTCGCGCGATGCGCTGCTTCACGCCGACGGCGAGGAGCCCCTCGACGATTCCGAGCGACTCGAAGATTTCGAGCGTACGGGGATGCACGACGGTCGCGCGATCCCAGGGCATTGAGGCGGAGTGCTGGTCGATGACCCGGCAAGCGACGCCGCGGCGACAGAGTTCCGCGCCGAGGAGCAGACCCGTCGGACCCGCGCCGACCACCAGAACGTCAACGGCTTCCGTCATGCTCGCCCCCCTTGTGTGTCACGGGGGAGGATCACACAGAGGGGAGCCTACGCCAAGGGCGCGCGGTCACACTTGTTCTCGAGCCGATCACCCGACCGTGGTCAGTCGAAGGACGATGTCCTGATCGTAATTGCCGAACCCCCGGCCGAAGACGTTGACGCCGCCCGGATGGCGGGCCTCCGGCTCGATCTCGATCCTGAGCCGGATCGAGTGGTGGCCGGAGATGTCGAGTCGTCGGGCGTCAGTCGGCGATGCCTTCACCCCGTCGACGAACGAGCCCCGGGCTGACCCGCCAGCTCTTCAGCTTGCCGTACTGGCAGCCCTTCAGCTTCCACCAGTCGGGGTGAAGACGCCGCGCTGGTCGCCGAAATCGCCGGGGCTGGTCCACATCCCGATGTCGAGGCCGTTGACCGCGATGGTGATGTCGGAGGGCCAGTCGGCCGTGGTGCCCGGCACCTCCGACGACAGCTCCATGGAGAACTCGACCGCGACCCGATTGCCGAGCGAGCCGCTGGCGTTGTTGGGAAACTGGTATTCCACGAAGCCGCGCGCTGAACCACATGAGCCCGGCGTTCATGCGATCGGGGTTGAGGAAAGGTTCCGGGCACGTCCAGGAGGCCGATGATGCCTTCGGGCGAGCACAGGCCGCAGGGCGCGCTGACCTCGCAGCTGGTATAGAGGCCGATCGGCATCGACACCTCGATGCGATTGGCGTCGGCCGCTTCGGTTCGTCCGGAACATCACGAAGAGCTCGTCGAAGGCCGAGCAGACCTTCTGCCGCCCTTTTTGTCCTTATCGTCTCGGTGCGGATCAGGCCGGCCTGTTCGAGAATTTGCAGGTTGGGCGACACGGTCGACTGCGGCAGGCCGAGCGCCTCGGCGATGTCGTTGACGTTGACCCCGTTCATGCGGTGCAGATGGCGGAGAATGCGGACCCGGACGGGCGAGGCGAGGCCGTGCAGGACGTCCGGGCGCTCCTCGGGGTCGATCACCAGAAAATTGCGCGTCATTCCCCGACTCGGGCTCGAGAGGCCTCGGCCTTTGTATCAGACTTTCCGATATTTTCGCAGCGCCGTCACAAACGCCTGGGCGAAAGCGCGATGGCTTGTCAGGCCGGGCGCGCAGCGGCGGCGTCCAGGTTCGGCGGAAGAGCGGCAAACGCACCGCTCAAGGCGCAAGCTTTTGCGCGAGAAAGCGGCCCGCGGCCTCGAGGCCTCGGGGAGACAGACTATGGCCGAGCCCCGGATAGACGTGCGCCTCGACCGTGAAGCCCGCGGCCTCGAGCGCGCGCTCCGCCCGCCCGGCCTCGGCGGCGGCGATGACCTCGTCCCGTTCGCCGTGGAGGATCAGCACCGGCGTCGCCATGGCGGCCTTCGGCCCGACCGGGGTGACGAGCCGGCCGGAGGCGGCGACGACGGCGGCGACCGGCCAGCGGCCGTCGGCGAGCGCGTCGAGCGACAGGATCGCGCCCTGGGAGAAGCCGAACAAGGCGACGCGGTCGATCCGGCCGGCGAATCCGGCCCGCTCGATCTCGCGCGCCACAACGCGGTCGAAGCCGGCCCGCGCCTTGAAAACCCGCTCTTGCCTGTTTGCGTCGCCGACGCCGACGATGCTGAACCACTGCCGCCCGGACCCGCCGCCCTCGAACCGTTCCGGCGCGTCGGGGGCGACGAACGCGGCGTCGGGCAGGAAGGGTTCCAGCGCCTCACTGAGCGGAGCGAGATTGGCGCCGTCAGCGCCGACGCCATGCAGGAGGATGACGAGGCTGTCGGGAGATGCAGACATTGGCAAAGGTCCTGTCGCGGTCTTTCCGCCGTCCCTCACCCATAGGGCGAACGACGCCGGTTTCTCAACTGGGCGTGCCCCCGCCCGCGCATCGATCTGATGATCTGTGGGTTCCTCGAGCGGGCGCCTATCGAACGGCCGAACGGCCCGTCGACGAGGCGCGAGAGCTCGAAAGCGTGAACGTCGCGCAAAAGCTCGATGAAGCCGTCGACGCCATGTCGCGAAGCAGGCCTCGCCCTTGTCCGCCGTCGCGTTCGAGGCGTCGCCCGCCGCGCCGAGCGGATTGAGGTCGTTCGCCATCCAGCCGATGCCGATCGGCTGGGTGACGCGCAGTCGCTTGAACTCCCGCTCGATCCCGACCGCCGCGCTGACGAAATTGCGCGCCTCGGTCATCGCGACCGTCGCCGGACGGAGGGCGAGCATGAGCGAGGTCTCGGCGTCGCCGCCGTGAATGCCGTGGGCGCGCTCCTCGGGCGAAAACATCCCCTCCGGATAGCCGAGGCGTATGCCAGGCCGCGTGGACCGCCAGCATGCGGAAGCGCACCCGCAGTTCCCGCACCACCGCCGCCAGCACGGCGACGTTGCCGCCGTGCGAATTCATGAAAATGAGCTTGCGGCAGCCGGTCCGGGCCACGCTCTCGCCGATCTCCGTCCAGGCGCGCACGATCGTCTCCATCGAGAAGGTCAGCGTGCCCGGATAATGCAAATGCTCGTTCGACTTGCCGATCGCCTGGACCGGCAGGAACAGGGCCGGCAAGTCGGCGGGAACGCGCGCGACGGCGCGCTCGAGGTAGCCCTCGTTGATGAACGTGTCGACGCCGACCGGGAGATGGGGTCCATGCTGCTCGATCGCAGCGACGGGCAGCACCGCGACGACTTTCGCTCATGTCGGCCGCTGAGAAATCGGTCCATTTCATCTCTGCCCAAAACTTGGTCGGCAACATGCCTAGTCTCCCGGCTTACGGGCGGCGACCGCCTCGATTTCAACGACGAACTCCGGGCGGGCGAAGCCCTGAACGATCATCAGCGTCGAGGCCGGCGGCGGCGTCGGCACGAATTCGTCGCGCACCCGCATGTACCCCGGCAGATGCTCGCGCGCGGTCACATAGGCATTGAGGCGGACCAGATCGGCGAGCGTCATGTCCCCCTCGGCCAGGATGGCCGCGATCGCGCGGAAGCAGAGTCGCGCCTGGCCCTCGACGTCGCGCGGTATGCCGCCATCGGGCGCGATCCCCAGTTGACCTGAGCAGAAAATCAGCCGAGCTTCGGCGTCCACCTCGACGCCATGCGCGTAATTGGCGAATGGCGCGATGGATCGTTTTCGGGTTCAGTCGGCGCATCGACACTCGCCTTTCGCGTTTTGGCGCCGCAGCGCGGTCAAGCAGCGCTGCTGGCGCCGAGTTTGCAAGTCCTGGGCCGGTCCGGATTTTCTGGAGAACCGACAATGTATCGAGCGGGCGCTGTTCTTTTCGCGGGTTTGACCTTTGCGACCGCGGCCAACGCCGCCGACAAGGTGTCTTTCGGCACCAACTGGCTCGCCGAGGCCGAGCACGGCGGCTACTATCAGGCGCTGGTCGATGGAACCTACGCCAAATATGGACTCGACGTGACCATTGTGCCGGGCGGCCCGCAGGCCAACAACGGCCTGCTGCTCGCCGCGGGCAAGCTCGATTTCTACATGGGCGGCAACCTGTTGCTCGCCTTCGACGCGGTCGACCAGAACCTGCGGATCGTGGTGGTCGCGGCGCATTTCCAGAAAGACCCGCAGATGGTCATGTCGCATCCCGGCGTCGGCCTCGACAAGTGGCAGGACTTGCCGCAGGCGACCGCCTTCATCGGCAAGGAGGGACTCGCCTCGTTCTATCGTTGGATGGAGACGGCATATGGCTTCAAGGAGGCGAATGTGAAGCCGTACACGTTCAACCCGGCTCCGTTCATCGCCGACAAGAACTCGATCCAGCAAGGCTATGTCACCTCCGAGCCTTACTCGGTCGAGAAGGAAGGCGGCTTCAAGCCGAACATCTTCCTGTTCGCCGACCAGGGCTACGACACGTATGCGACGACGATCGAGACGCGGGCCGATGTCATCGAGACGCGCAACCGGACGTGGTGCAGCGCTTCGTCGACGCCTCGACCATCGGCTGGTACCATTATCTCTACGGCGACAACTCCAAGGCCAACGCAGCTGATCAAGAAAGACAATCCGGAGATGACCGACGAGCAGATCGCCTTCTCCATCGCCAAGATGAAGGAATACGGCCTCGTCGATTCCGGCGACACGCTCAAGCACGGCATCGGCGCGATGACCGACGAGCGCGTGAAGTCGTTCTACGACCAGATGGTGAAGGCGGGCGTGGTGAAGCCGGGCCTCGACTACAAGAAGGCCTATACTTTGGAATTCGTCAACAAGGGCGTCGGTCTCGACCTCCGGCCGAAGTGAGTGGGCCGGGCGCGAGCGCGATGGCTCGTCCGGACTGGCGCCCGGCGTCGGTCGCCGGTGAGCCGGCCGGCGTGGGGCCGCTGGTCGCCGAGCGGCGGCATCTCGTTCGTCTCGAGCAGGTCGGCAAGTCGTTCAAGAACGGCGTCGAGGCGCTCGAGAGCGTCGACCTCGAGGTCCGGCGAGGCGAGTTCCTGTCGCTGCTCGGGCCGTCGGGGTGCGGCAAGTCGACCATCCTGCGTCTCCTTGCCGGCCTGACCCAGCCCAGCCTCGGCTACATCGACTGGATCTCGACCAACCATGACCTCGGCTTCGTCTTCCAGGAGCCGACGCTGATGCCGTGGGCGAACGTGTTCGACAACGTCTGGCTGCCGCTGCGGCTTGCCGGCCAATCGCGCGCGAGCGCGCGAGCAACAGTCGAGGAGGCGCTGGCGAAGGTCGGGCTGGCCGGCTTCGAGCAAGGCCTATCCGCGCGAACTGTCGGGCGGCATGAAGATGCGCGTCTCGATCGCCCGCGCCCTCGTGACCCGCCCCGCCCTGCTTCTGATGGACGAGCCGTTCGCCGCGCTCGACGAGATCACCCGCACCAAGCTCAATGACGACCTCGTGGCGCTGAAGTGCGAACTGGACGCGACTGTGGTTTTCGTCACCCATTCGGTGTTCGAGAGCGTCTATCTGTCGGACCGGATCGTCGTCATGGCGCCGCGGCCCGGGCGAGTGGTCGCTGAAGATCGACGTGCCCGCGCCGCTGCCGCGCGACGAGGAATACCGCCTCGGGCCACGAATACGCCGAACTCTGCCGCGAGACGTCGCGTGCTCTCCATCGCGCCATGGGCGGAATCGTCGGACGAGGAGCCCCGACGAGCATGAACCGCGAACGCGCGATCCGTCTTGTGCTGCCGAGCGCGGCGTTCGTCCTGGCGATCTTCCTCTGGGAGGCGGTCGTGCGCGTCAATCACATCCCGCCGGTCATCCTGCCGGCGCCGAGCCTGATCGCTGCAGACGCTGGTCAAGGATTGGGGGACCTTGTTCGGCTCTCTGCTCGTGACCCTGACGATCACCTTCGAGGCGCTGATCGCGGCGACCGTCGGCGGCGCGCTGCTCGCGCTGCTGTTCGCCCAGTGGCGGCCGCTCGAATACACGTTCTTCCCTTCGCGGTGATCCTGCAGGTGACGCCGGTCGATCTCGATCGCGCCGCTCCTGCTCATCTACTTGAGCTCCGGGTACGGCGGTTCTGGTCTGCGCCTTCCTCGTCGCCTTCTTCCCGATTCTCGCCAACACGTCGCTCGGATTGTCGTCGGTCGACCACAACCTCCTCGATCTCTTTCAGATGTATCGCGCCTCGCGCTGGCGGCAATTGCTATGGCTGCGCATTCCCGCCGCCCTGCCCTATTTTCTCGGCGGCCTGCGGATCGGCGGCGGCCTGGCGCTGATCGGCGCGATCGTGGCGGAGATCGCCGCGGGCTCGGCGGGCCAGGGCGCGGGCCTCGCCTTCCGCATCGTGGAATTCGGGCTACCGGCTCAATATCCCGCGCATGTTCGCTGCGCTCGTTCTGATCTCGGTCACCGGCGTCGCGATCTTCCTCTTCACCACCGCTCTCTCGCACCTCATGCTGCGCCGCTGGCACGATAGCGCCCGGGGCCGCGAGTTGTGACCGCGCGCCCTTCGCCGTCGTAAACCGCTTCGCTCTGCTCGGCGCGCGCGTGCTCGCCGGCGCATCTGCCCTTCGCGCCGAGCGCATCGACCGCGACGGCTTCGCCCGCGTCGATCTCCGGATCGAAGGCGGCCGCATCGCCGAGGTCGTGCCGGCGGGCGCGATGCAGGTCGGCGAAACCCCGCGCATCGACCTCGACGGCCGGATCGTCCTGCCGCCGTTCGTCGACGCGCACACCCATCTCGACAAGGCGCACATCTGGCGGCGCGCGCCGAACCCGACCGGCGACTTCGCCGGCGCGCTCGACGCCGTCGCGGCGGACCGGGCCGCCAACTGGACCGCGGCCGATGTCGCGCTGCGCATGGACTTCTGCCTGCGCACGGCCTATCGCGCACGGAACCACGGCGATCCGTACCCATATCGACAGCATCGGGCCGCAGACCCGCATCAGCTGGCCCGCGCTCGCCGAGGCGCGCGAGCGCTGGAAAGGCCGCATCGAGCTTGCAGGCCGCGCCGCTGTTCAGGATCGACTTCGCGCTCGATCCCGCCCACATGGCCGACGTCGAGGCGATGCTCGAGGCGCACGGAACCCGCGTCCTCGGCGCCGTCACCTTCATGGTTCCCGAACTGTGCGATGGCCTCGACCGTCCTGTTCGCGCTTGCTGAGCGCAAGGGCTGGGACCTCGACTTCCACGTCGACGAGTCCGCCGATCCGGAAGCCCGCTCGCTGCGCGTCATCGCCGAGACGGCGCTCGAACGACGCTTCCCGGCCGAATCCTGGTCGGGCACTGCTGCTCGCTCGCGCTTCAGGGCGACGACGAGCACAAGCGCGGACGATCGAGGCCGTCGGCGCGCGCGGGCATCAGCGTCGTGTCGCTGCCGATGTGCAATATGTTTTTGCAGGACCGTCAGGCCGGCCGCACGCCGCGCTGGCGCGGCGTGACTGCGCTGCACGAGCTCAGCGACGCGGGCGTCAACGTAATGATCGCCAGCGACAACGTGCGCGACCCCTTCTACGCCTATGGCGACCTCGACATGCTGGAGGTCTGGCGCGAGGCCGTGCGCATCCTGCACCTCGACTACCCATTCGCGCGCTGGGCGCCGGCGCCGTCCGCGAGGCGCCGGCCCAAGCGATGGGACTCCAACTCGAGGCCGTCCGTGCGGGCGCGCCGGCGGATCTGATCCTGACCGACGCGCGCGACTTCACCCAGCTGTTCGCGCGGCCCAACGCCGATCGCATCGTCCTGCGCGGCGGGCGCCGCGCCCCGCCTCCGCCCGATTACGCGGAACTCGCCGACCTGGAGGATCTTTCCGTGAGCATGACCCACGACATCGCCGCTTTCCGCGCCCTGATCGGCCCAATCAAGTGCGAGGACAATCCCGTCCTGGTGAAGCAGAAGAGTCGCGACTTCTACTGGTATTCGCCCGTTCTGAAGCGCGAGCTCGAGACGGTGACCGCCGATCTCGTCGTCACGCCGAAGACCGAGGCGGAGGTTGCGACGGTGCTCGCGGCGGCCCACAAGCTCGGCATCCCCGTGACCGCGCGAGGCGCGGGAACCGGCAATTACGGCCAAGCCATGCCGCTGACCGGCGGCGTGCTTCTGAACCTGATCGAGATGAACGCAATTCTCGAGGTTGCGCGCGGGCGCGTGATCGCAGAGCCGGGCGCGCTGCTCATCGACATCGACAAGCATGGCGGCAGCCTCGGGTCAGGAATTACGCATGTTTCCCTCGACCCGGGCGACGGCGTCGATCGGCGGCTTCATCGCCGGCGGCTCTGGCGGGGTCGGCTCGATCACCTGGGGCGGCTTGCGCGACTTCGGCAACGTCCTCAGGCTGCGCGTCCTAACGATGGAGGCCGAGCCGCGCACCCTCGAACTCGCCGGCGCCGATCTCCACAAGGCGGTGCATGCCTACGGCACCAATGGCATCATCACCCAGGTCGAAATGCCGCTGACTGCCGCCTACGACTGGGTCGACGTCGTCGTCGGCTTCGACTCGTTCGACGCGGCGGCGGTCTACGCCTTCGCGCTCGGCGAGCAGGACGGGATCCTCAAGAAACTCCTGACCGTGGTCGCCGCGCCGGCGCCGAGCCGTTACTTCCTGCGCCATCGCTCGATCATCCCCGACGGCAAGAGCGTGGTGCTGGTCATGGTCGCGCCGCACGCGCTCGACGCGCTCGAAGCCTTCACGCGGCCGGTCAACGGCGCAGACATCCTTCACGTCTCCAGCCTCCCCCACGAGGCGACGCGCGCCGGGCTGCCGCCGAATTACGAGCTCGCCTGGAACCACACCACCCTGCGCGCCCTGAGGGTCGACCCGGACATCACCTATCTGCAGATCCGCTATCCCGAGGATCCTGGGCTCCCGCTGATCAGCCGCATCCACGAGCGCTTCCGCGACGAGGTCATCGGCCATCTCGAGCTCATCCGCTTCAACGGGCGGTTGGGCTTCGCGGGCCTGCCGATGGTCCGGTTCTCGTCGGAAGAGCGGCTCCAGCAAATCATCGACGAGCACGAGGCGATGGGCGCGATGGTGTTCAACCCGCATCGCTACACGCTCGAGGAAGGCGGCATGAAGCAGACGGACGCCACCCAGCTTGCCTTCAAGCGCGAGACCGATCCGCAGGGACTGCTCAATCCCGGCAAGATGATCGCCTGGGAGGACCCGAGCTTCGACTATTCGGCCGGCCGGAACTTCCTGTTCCCGGGGCTCGAAGCACGCGCGCGGGCGGCGCAGATCTGAGCGAGGGGCCCGTGCGCATCCTCGTCCTCTTCGCCCACCCGGTCGAGACGAGCTTCGCGGCGGCGTTGCACGGTCAGGTGGTTCGCACGCTCAGAAGCCGGGGACACGAGGTGGACGACTGCGACCTGAACGCGGAGAAGTTCGACCCGGTCATGAGCCGCCAGGAGAGGATCGAGTACCACGACGTCGCCGTCAATCGCCGCAGCGTCGGCCCCTACGTCGACCGCCTGCTCGCCGCCGAGGCCCTCGTTTTCTCGTTTCCGGTCTGGAACATGGGCTTCCCGGCGATTCTCAAGGGCTTCGTCGACAAGGTGTTCCTGCCGGGGGTCAGCTTCGACCTGAGGGAGAACGGCGACTACGTGCCGGCGCTGCACAACATCAAGCGCCTGGGGGTCGTATGCACCTACGGCGGTCGCCGGTTCCTCACCTTCATGATGGGCGACCCGCCGAGGCGCTTCCTGACCCGGTCGATGCGCGGGATCTGCGCCCCCGGCGCGCGCTGCGACTACGTCGCCCTTTACGACATGGACCACGCCAGACCGGAGCGCCGGAAGAGATTTCTGACCAGGGTCGAGGCGACCTTTTCGACGTGGTGAGGCGGGCGGAAGCGCGCGCGCTCAGGCGCGGCGGTTCCCCTCATTGCCCGCGCTGTGATCCGCATCACAGAGCGGCGGCGTCGGCGAAGCGCAGGCTGTCTCCGACATTCGCCGCAAGCGCGAGGAAAGGACACTCAAATGGCACATGCACAGCGCTCCCAGGGCCTTCGGCTCCGCGTCAGCCTGGAGGCGGACGCGCTTCTCGCGAACCTCAGCGTGGACGCGTATTCGGCGGCCTGCCTGCGGGCCGAGGAGGCGAGCAGCAAGCAAATGGCTGAGGATTGGAACGCCGTCGCCGACGCCATCGCGCGCAAGTCGCGCAGGCGGGCGGGTTTGATGATGCTGACGACTTCCCCTGACGCCACGCTCGCGGCGCAAACGGGGCCCGTCTGGCCCTTCACGTAGTTGGGCCGGCGGTGAACTGGTCGGCGCCCTGAACGTCGAGCGCCAGCCCGAGCGCGCTCAAGTTCACGGACGCCTGAAGGCGATCCGCAGGAGTTGGATAGCCCCGTCCTCGAAGCCGGAAGCGGCTTCGTCCAGACAGCGCAGGTAGCCGGCGACCTTTTCCGAGCCAACCAGGTGTTCCGCGCGGCGAGGAGCGGCTTCTCCCATTCGCGCAAGGTCCGCGCGTAGCGCAGGCGGTGGTTCACGAGCGTCTCGACCTCGAAACCGCGCGAGGCGGCTTCCAGCGCCTCGTGCGCCATCGGCAATTCGCCCTCTCGCCAGATTGTCTCGCGCATGAACGGCGTGAGCTTGCGGATCCGGCCGTATGCGATCGTCGGCAGCGACAGCGCTCCGCCGACAGAAGGCGAAGAACCGCCTCACTCCTCGGGCTCGGTGTCGAACCGGAGCGGATAGCCGCGCATCGCGCCGGCCTCGGTGCCGCGCACGGCCTTGGTCTCGGCGATGTCCTTGGCGAACACCCCGACCACGCAAATGCCTTTCTTGTGCGCGGTCAGCATCACGGCCAGCGCCTGCGACTCGTTCATGCGGAAGACGGCCTTCAGGACCTCGACCACGAAGTCCCGCGGCGTATAGTCGTCGTTGAACAGCAGCACCTTGTGCAGGCGCGGTTGGTCGACCTTCGTTTGCGTCTTGGTCCGGACCTTGGTGGCGGACTTGCTCATCGTGGCCCCCGGAGGCAGGCTGGATGCGTCGCGCCCATCCTCGCATGCGGCGCGCCGCTGTTTCAAGCGCCGGCGAGACTCCTGCGAAGCCGTGCGCCTCCCCTCGATCCGAGAAAGGCCGCCGATGCTGAATACCCGACAGAAGGTCCTGCGCAACTTCTGGTACGCCACCCGACCGGCCGAGGCCTTGAAGGACGGACCGAAGCCGTTCCGGCTTCTCGGTCAGCCGATCGTTCTCTTTCTCGACGAAAAGGGCGAGCCGGCCGCGCTCGAAGACCGCTGTTGCCATCGCACGGCCAAATTGTCGAAAGGCTGGATCAAGGACGGCCATATCGTCTGCGGCTATCACGGCTGGGAGTACGATCGCACCGGCAAGCTGGTGAACATTCCCCAGTTCCCGTTCGAACAGGCCGTCCCTGACGCGCGGGCGAAGGCGTTCCTCGCCAAGAAGCGTTACGGCTACGTCTGGGTCTGCCTCGGCGACCCGCTGCTTGACATTCCCGACCTGCCCGAGGACCGCGACCCGGGCTTCCGCCGCATCCATCAGTTCGACGACGTCTGGAGCTGCTCGGCCTTGCGGATGATGGAGAATTCCTTCGACAACGCCCATTTCGCCTTCGTGCACAAGAACACGTTCGGCGATATCGCCCAGCCGAAGCCGGAAAAATACGAGATCGTCGAGACCGATTACGGTTTCGTCGCCGAGACCATCGTGCCGGTCAAAAATCCCCCGGAGGCGGCGCGCATCACCGGCACGACCGAACCCTGGACGAGGCGCACGATGCGCAACGCCTGGTTCATGCCGTTCTGCCGCACGATGGACATGGAATACCCTTCCGGCCTCAGGCACCTGATCTTCAATTCGGCGACTCCGATCGACGACGGCTCGATCCAGCTCGTGCAGGTGCTGTTCCGCAACGACCGCGAGGAGGATTGTTCGACCGAGGAGCTTCGCGCCTGGGACGGCAAGATCATCGAGGAGGATCGCGAGATCCTCGAAGTCGACCGACCCTGACGCGATCGTCGACATGAGCCGCAAGCTCGAGATGCACATGCCGTCCGACCGCCCCGGCATGCTGATGCGCCAGAGGCTCAACGCTCTGCTCGAGGCGCATGGCGAGCGCGAAGTCCCGCGCTGACCGCGTCTCGCCGCTGGCGGTCGGTTCGGATCGGTCATAGAATGCGTTTGACCGCACCGCCGCGCGAGCAGCCGGCGATCGGAGGCAGATTCCGGGGGTTTCGCCATGCGCATTGGACTGATGGTCGCTGTCGGCGGGCTGGCGCTGACGTCATGGGACGGCCCGGCTCAGGCGGGTCCGTGCGCCGACGAAATCTACCAGGCCGACATCGCAATCAACAAGCGGCTCGACGAGATCGCGGCGAACGGAAAGGCCGGCACGGAATCGACGTTCGCCACCATGCACCGTCAACCCACTCCGGCGACCATCGCCGGCGCCGAGGAGAAAGCGGGCGACGTTTCCGCCTCCGGCGTGCAGGACGTGCGCAAGTTCATGGCGGAGGCGCGCCAGGCCGACGACGCCGGCGACCAGGCCGGCTGCGAGAAGGCGCTGGCGGAGGCCAGGACCATCGTCGGGCTTCAGTAGGCTTCGGCGGGCCTCCGGGCGGCGGCGCGTTCGCGTTGCGGCGCCGCCCGGTCCGCGAGGACGCCGCGCCGGTTCATTCGCGCGCGGTTGGCGTATACTCGCCGAATGCGAATTGTCACCTACCGCGAGCTGAACCCCGGCCGCTTCGTCAAACCGCTCGAACGCCTGCGCACGGCGCTCGGCCGCGGCGATTTCGCCGCCGCGGGGCTCAAGAAGCTCGCCCCGACGCCCTATTGGCGCGCCAAGCTCGGCGACGACGCGCGCCTCCTCGTGCAGTTCGTCCCCTACAACGGAGAGACCGTCTGCCTGTTTCTCGAGGTTATCCACAATCACGCCTACGAGAAGTCGCGCTTCCTGCGCGGCGCGCCGGTCGATCGCGACAAGATCGAGGCCGGCCCGGACGATGGCGCGCCTCAGCCGGAGCAGACGGCGCGCGCCGGCTGGGAGCTCAAGTGGTTGCCGCCGGAGGCGGTGGAATTCGACCTCCTCGACAAGCCGATCGTTCTCGACGCCGCCCAGGAGGCGGTGCGCGGCCGCGCGCCGCCGCTCGTCGTCATCGGCCCGGCGGGCTCGGGCAAGACGGCGGTGACGCTCGCCAAGATGCGCGAGGCGACGGGAGAGGTCCTCTATGTGACGCTCTCGGCCTATCTCGCGCAAACGGCGCGCCGGCTCTACGGCGCGCACGGCTACGAGAACCCGCGCCAGAACGCCGAGTTCATGAGCTTTCGCGAATTCGTCGACACGATCGCCGTCCCGGAGGGCGAGGAGGTCCGCTTCTCGACCTTTCGCGCCTGGCTCGAGCGCCGGCGGGGCGGCCTCAAGGGGGATTTGCGCCAGGCCGACGCGCACGCGCTGTTCGAGGAATTCCGCGGCGTGCTCGGCGCCCCCGCGAGCGGCGCGCTGACGGAGGCCGAATATCAGGCGCTCGGCGTCCGGCAATCGCTCTATCCGGCCGGAGACGGGCGCGCGGCCGTGCACGACCTGTTCCAGAAATACCGGGCCTGGCTGAACGACGAGAAGCTGTTCGACTTGAACCTCGTCTCGCACGCCTGGCGCGCCAAGGCCGAGGCGCGCTACGATTTCGTCGTCGTCGACGAGGTGCAGGATTTCACCAACGCCGAGCTCGCGCTCATCCTCGATACGCTCAAGACCAAGCCGCATTTCCTGTTGTGCGGCGATTCGCACCAGATCGTGCATCCGAACTTCTTTTCCTGGGCGTCGGTGCGGGCGCTGTTCTGGCGAACGGACATGGCGGCCGAGGACGCGCCCGCCGCGCGCGAAATCTCCGTCCTGCAGACGAATTTCCGCAACACCGAGGCCGTCACCGGCCTCGCCAACCGTCTCCTGAAGATCAAGCAGGCGCGCTTCGGCTCGGTCGACCGCGAGAGCAATTTCCTCGTCCGGTGCGCCTCGAGCGCGGCGGGCGCGGCGCAATTGCTCAAGGGCGACGACAAGGCCTTGCGCCCGCTGAACGCCGCCTCGCGGGCGTCCGTCCGCTACGCCGTGATCGTGCTGCGCGACGAGGACAAGCCGGCCGCGCGCGCCCATTTCGCCACGCCGCTGATCTTCTCGGTCCACGAGGCCAAGGGCCTCGAATATCCGAACGTCATCCTGTTCCAGATGATCTCGGGCAACCGCGGGTCTTTCGCCGAGGTCTGTCGCGACGTCGCGCCGGGCGACCTCGAAGGCGAGTCGCTCGACTTCCGCCGCGCCAGAGACAAGACCGACAAGTCGCTGGAAATCCACAAATTCTACGTCAACGCGCTCTATGTCGCGATGACTCGCGCCGTCGAGGGCCTGACGATCGTCGAATCCGACGTCCAGCACCCGCTGTTGCGTCTGCTCGGTCTCGAGGAGATCGCGGACGTCGCGCCGGCGACCGCTGCGGCCTCGAGCAAGGACGAGTGGGCGCAGGAGGCCCGCAAGCTCGAACTGCAGGGCAAGCGGGAGCAAGCGCGCGCGATCCGCGAGACGTTTCTCGCCGCCAGGCCGACGCCCTGGACGCCCTGGTCGCTGCAGACCTTTCGGGAATGGACGCCCAAGGCGCTCGATCCGAGGAATCCGTCGGCCAAGACCAAGCAGGCCGTGCTCGATTACGCGCTGTGGCACGGACAGGGCGCCTATGTCGAAAGGCTCGCCGATGCGAGTTTCGCGCCGGCCCTGGCGCTGACCCATCGCGGGCATCTGCTCGCCCGCGTCGCCCGGGTCCCGCACGACGGCAAGCTTGTCGAGCTCGCCAAGATCCCCGGATTTTCGGACGATCCGCGCAACCCGATGGGCCGCGCGACGCGCGCGGCGGCGGCGGTGCGCGAGCGGCAGTTGCGGCCCTATCTCGAACGATCGACGAAGCCGGTCCTGCAGGATTGCGACCTCTACGGCGTCGACCACAAGACCTATTGCGGCGCGACCCCGCTGATGCTCGCCGCGCGCGCCGCAAACCTGGCGCTGATCGACGCCCTCCTCGCCCGCGGCGCCGATCCGGAGTGCGTCGACGACTACGGGCACACCGCCTGGATGGGCGCGCTGAACCGCGCCATCGACGACGAGGCCTTCGCCCGCGCCGATCTTGCGGACGTGTTCGAGCGCCTGGGGCCGCAAACTCTCGACGTTCACACGGACGGGCGGCTCGTTCGTCTCGAGCGCGGTCAGGGCGAATTCTGGCCGCTCGGCCTGATGCTCGCCGGCCTCAAGACCCATTGCGGCGGACTCCCCGTCCGGCCGCTCGGGCCCTACCGATACACGCAGGGCTTCTTTGCCGACGGCCTCATGCAGACGCTCGACCGTCTGCCGGAGCGCCTCTGGCCGAAGGCGCGCCGCCGCAAGGAATACCTCAATTCCGTGCTGGCGCGGGCGGAGGTCGACTCCGGCTACCGCCCGGCCCGCAAGCTCTGGAAGCGTCGCAGCATGGGCTATTACATGCCGGCGCCCGACATGAGGCTCAGACGCATAACCGCGGATGGCGAAGCCTGGCTCCCGATCGCCGAGGCCCTCGTGCTGACGGAGGTCGACGACGGCGGATCGCGCTGGTTGTTCGATGGGTACGGCCTGCCCGAGGACGCGTCCGCATCGGCCGCCGTCGCGGCGCAATGAGGGCGAGATGGATTTGCAACGCCGGTCGCTTCGAAAGCCAAGGCTCAATTCGCTTTCGTTAGCCGCCATATAGAGGCCGGTATTTGCGCTTCGCGGGTTCAGGCGCTGTACGACATGCGCCGCCCCGACCAGATCAAGCCCGTCGAGGCGCGGCGGCTCTCGTCGCACCGGCGCCATGGATCAAGGTTCGCCTGCGCCGCCCCTTCTCGGTGGGCGCGTCCCACAATCCGCGAGGCGCGCTGCGAATGGAAGCGGAGCGGGCCGCGAATTTGGTCCCGCACGCAACCCATGCCGAAGCATACGATCCCGCTCGATGACCTCCGCGCCGATCAGCGAGCAGACCGCGCCAGCCGGCCCCGGACGCCCGCGATTGTGTATGGCGCTTTCATGACGATCCGTGCCAACCTCGAGGACGAGGCGGCTTCGGGGGCGAAGTCGACAGCGACAAGCGAGGTCCAGATGACAGACCAGGCTTTGACTCCCAGTCCGCTCCCCCAGGGTCTGATGACGCGGAAACCTCTCGCCGACATCATCTCCGAAGGCGAGGGCCATGCGCTCGGCAAGACCCTCGGTCCGGTCAGCCTCACGGCGCTCGGGATCGGCTGCATCATCGGCGCCGGCATCTTCGTTCTCACCGGCACTGCGGCGGCGCGCTATGCGGGGCCGGGCATCATGCTGTCGTTCGTGATCGGCGGCATAGCCTGCGCCTTTGTCGGCCTCTGCTACGCCGAACTTGCCGCGCTGCTGCCGGTCGCAGGCAGCACCTACACCTATACCTACGCTACGCTCGGCGAGATTTTTGCCTGGGTCATCGGCTGGGATCTCATCCTCGAATACGCCATGGGCGCCTCGACCGTGGCGGTCGGCTGGTCGGGCTACATCGCGTCGCTGTTGCGCAATTTCGGCATCTATATTCCGCCCCAGTACGCCGCCGCGCCGTGGACTGAGGCCAAGCTGCCGGATGGAACCCCGATCGAGGGAATCGTCAACATTCCCGCGGCCGTTATAGTCCTGGCCCTGACCGCGATGCTGATCGGCGGCACCAAGGAATTGGCCCGGCTCAACAACATCATGGTTGCGGTCAAGCTGTTCGTCGTGGTCGCCTTCATCCTGCTCGGCGCGGCCTACGTGACCTCCGCCAACTGGCGCCCGCTCATCCCGGCCAACACCGGCGAGTTCGGCCATTTCGGCTGGACGGGCGTGGTGCGCGGCGCCTCGGTCGTGTTCTTCGCCTTCATCGGCTTCGACGCCGTCTCGACCGCCGCACAGGAAGCGAAACTGCCGCAGCGCGACATGCCGATCGGCATTCTCGGCTCGCTGGTGATCTGCACGATCCTCTATGTGCTGGTGGCGGCCGTGGTGACGGGCCTGGTGCCCTACACCGAGCTCAACGTCCCGGACCCGATCGCCAAGGCCGTCGACGTCATCGGCATGACCTGGTTCTCGGTGCTGATCAAGATTGGCGCGCTGGCGGGCTTGACGACGGTCATCCTGGTTTTGCTCTACGGGCAGAGCCGCGTCTTCTTCACCATCGCCAAGGACGGCCTTCTGCCAAAGATGTTCTCGGAGGTGCATCCGACGCTCGGCACGCCCTACAAGAGCCAATTCCTGATCGGAATCGTCGTCGCCATCGTGGCGGCGCTCACCCCGATCGACGTGCTCGGCGAGATGGTCAGCATCGGCACCTTGTTCGCCTTCGCGCTGGTCTGCGGCGCCGTGGTTTATCTGCGCAGGAGCGACGCGGACATCTTCCGGCCGTTCCGCACGCCCGCCGTGCCGTGGGTGCCGAGCCTGGGCATCGCGTTCTCGCTGTTGCTGATGGTGTTCCTGCCCTGGGCGACGTGGCTCCGGCTGATCGTCTGGCTGGCGATCGGCCTCGTGATCTACTTCGCCTATGGGCGCTCGCACTCGGTGCTCATGAACGGCGAGAGGCGCTGAGCGGCGCCGACCGCCGGCCCCGCTTCGTCTGCATGCGGGAGCAGGTCGGCCGGGTCGGCGAACGAGGCCGCCGGCGACCCGAGATCGCGCGACCGGATCCGCGCATTCGGACCGGGTCCGTGGCGCGGCCCACTCATGCATGCGTCCAGCCCCATGGCGCCGCCGTTCGGCGCCGGGATCTGCGTGATCAGCGCGAAGTGAGACTCCCGAGACCGGGTGAACGTTGCCGACTTTGGCGCCGGACGAGCCGCGCGCAGCAAAAGCCCGAGCTTGCCAATCGAGCCGTGTGACGGCAATAGACGCCCAGAAGGGTGTATGCCGGACGATTCTCCGGTCGGGCAAAGGGACATGGGAAACTCCGATATCATGATCATGGAACGCGGAATTGCCGATGCGTGCGCGAGGAACGAGGAGGCTTTGCCTGGGCTTCGGTCGAGGCTTCTCAACCGCCGGTCGTTTCTGATGGGCTCCGCCGTCAGTCTCGGCGCGTTGGGCCTGGCCGGTTGCGCCTCAACCGACGACTTGCTCCGCGCCGAGGCGGCGAAGGACTACGGGCCGGCGCCCAACGAGAAGTTCCCGATCCCGGCGGTCGATATCAGCAAGATGGATCCGAAATTCTTTCGCCAGATCGTGCCCTACGACAGCGATGAAGCGCCCGGCACGATCATCATCGATCCCAAAAATCATTATCTGTACCGCATCGAGGGCGACGGAAAAGCCACTCGCTACGGCGCCAATGTCAGCCGCCCCGAGTTCCTGTGGAGCGGCGAGGCCTATGTCGGGCGCAAGGCGGAATGGCCCACCTGGACGCCGCCCAAGGAAATGATCCAACGCCAGCCCGAGGCGGGCAAATATGCCCGCGGCATGCCGGGAGGTCTCGACAATCCGCTCGGCGCCCGCACGCTCTACCTGTACCAAAACGACAAGTACACGCTCTACACGATCTATAGCACCAGCGATCCCGACTCGATCGGCGACGGCGTTACGAGCGGCTGTACCGGCCTCCTCAGTCAGGACATGCTCGACCTCTATCCACGAACGCCCGTCAAGACGAAGGTGGTCATGCTGCCGGCGTAAGCATCGACGCCAGCCGCCAGTTCAGGGGCGCCGCAATCCGAGCATTCCAGTGAGGCGCCAATCGCGACCCGGGCTCGCCTCAAGCGGTGGAACGGATCGCGTGTCCCGGACGGTCAGGAACCCAATTTGTATGCGTCAGGATTGCGCGCATAAGCCTCGGCGCACAGCGTCGAGCAGAACCATTTCTCTCCGTCCGCTTTTTGGTAGGCATTCAGCGCCGCATGCATCTTGCAGACGGGATCGATCCAAGCGGGATCAGCGCGGGGCGCGACCGCGATCGAAAAGACTCTCATCGGCGTCGATATGGATCGGATCTGGCGAAGTCCTCGATCTTCGACGGCGACGCCGGCAGCCCTCGCAGCTACCGCCATTGGCTCGCTGGTGAGAAGCTCACCGGGGCCCGCCAGCGTTGCCAGCCTCGACGCTATGTTGACCGTCGAGCCGAAGACGTCGCCGCCGCGACGAAGGACCGTTCCGCTATGAATACCCGTTCTCGTCAGCGGAATTCGGCGCTCCGCGCGACACCGGCTCAGAAGATCGCCTAACAACGACAGCGCGGTGGGACAATCATCGAAGGCGAGCATCACCTCATCGCCAATCCATTTGATGGGCGCAGTGGCGCCCAGGCTCTCGTGGACGATATTCTCGAATACATTCAGCATCGCCAGCGCAAGTTCGTCGCCATAGACGTCGGTGGAGGCGCTGAAGCCCGCGAGATCGATGAAAGCAATCACGGCCTCTGAATGTGAATGATCCACGCCGCCTCCTCCACAAATTTCTATCGCTTTCTTCCGGCGCGTCGCCATTCATTGCGCGCTCCCCCTTCTATCTCGAGAACGCACACAAGACTGGATGAGATGACGGCCCCGCCGCTGCAGCCGAGTTTGGCCCGGCGCACAGTGGCTCGCCGGTAAAGCAATCAAGATAGCGATATTATCGCTTGACTTGCGGCATCTTATTAGCGATATTATCGCTCGTGAAAACGATCATCCTGACGCTGAGCGCCGCGAAGGATCTCGATGCCCTTCCCCGCGACGCTCGCGAGCGGGTCGAAGCCGGGCTTCATCGCTATGCCCTGACAGGCCAGGGCGACGTAAGGGCCCTTCAAGGCCGTGACGGTTACCGGCTTCGCATCGGCGGCTACCGGGTGATTTTCGACGAGGATGCGGCCACGATCCTGGCGATCTACATCGGCCACCGGACCACCTCGACCTACATGAGGAGCTAAGGTTATGAGCGCACCCCAAATCATTCGGACTCCCGGTGGCGAAGAGTTGGTCGTGTTACCCCGGGCCGAATATGAGGCGCTCCTTGAGCGCGCCGATCATGAGACCGAGGATGCCGATGACGTTGCCATCTATGATGCTCGGAAGGCCGAATTGGCCGCCGGCGGCGGCATACTGCCGCCAGAGGTTAGTGCAGCAATTCTTCGAGGCGACAGTCGGCTGAAAGCCATCCGGAAGTGGCGCGACGAAACGCAGATGCATTTGGAGTTCAAGACAGGTATCGGTCAGGGCTATTTGTCCGATCTAGAAAGTGGGCGCCGCACGGGAACTCCTGAAACGATCGCAAAGCTCGCGGAAGCTTTGAACGTGCCGGTGGACTGGCTTTCGTAAACTTTAGTGTTGGCCGCTCGTCATAGGGCTACCGCGTAGACGTAGTGCTCATCATCGTCGGTCGCGGCCCGATCGAGGCGTTGCCCACGGGCTTGGGCAAGGTCGACCATCTGCTGGCGGACACAGGATATTTCAGCGCGGGCAACGTGGCCGCCTGCGAGAAGGGATTACGGTGACACGACCGTCGGGATTACGGATTACGGTGACACGAACGTCTTTACCAAACTCCAGCTCCGACATCTCCTCGCCAAATCGCGGGCCTAAAGGAGAGCACAGCCGCTCGTCAAAAATGGATTGTTGCGGGGTTCACTGAAACGCATTGGGCGCGTCACCGTAACGGCAGCAGCGTGCAGAGGAGTGAGCCGCCGGCCTTCACGACTCCGGGATCATCCTCCTCCCTCTGCAGGCTCGCCGTCCTGGGGGTCTCGGTCCCGGGTCGGCGGCCATCCCCCATGATGATCGCGAGCCGTCTGGCGACGCCGTCGGCCTTTGTCGCGCGACCGGCTCTTAGCGCCCGCCGCCGCGCCCGGTGTTGTTCTGTGCGTAGCTGAAGGGATCGTAAGGATTGGTGTCCGAGTAATGACCGGCGAAGACCTGGGAGGCCGGCTGCGACGAGGATTTCACCTCAGGATTGGCGTTGCAGCCGGAGAGCCAGAGCAGCGCAACCGCCAGGATGATCGAGATCCGCATTCGCGTCCTCCAGTTGAGTGGCGACGAAGGGAACTTCCTGCAGGGGATCGAAGCCGGGAACCTTGCCCGCGCGCGCCCGCCGCCGTCAGCGCTGGGTATTTCCGTGGCTCCGCTTCGACACGCAATCGGTCCCGACATGCCTGCGTACGCGCGTAAAATACAGTGTCGCCGTAACACTGACCGCAACAAGTGGCGTCGCTGGAACGACACCGTTATCGTTTCGGCATCGATAACAGGGCCAAGAGCATGCGGACGGCTGTAAGCTGACAGGCACACCGTCACGGAGCCGCCAGATCGGAGGATCTCGGGCCCTGTTCGGCCTACGATGTCCCGACGCCGCCGCCGGTTGTCGCAATCACGTCCGTGCTGACCCAGGCGAGCTTCAACCACCCCCGGATCGGGAACGGGGACTTCGGATCGGTCGACACGGTCTGACTTGGCAGAGTAGCGAGCGGCGTGAAGGGCGCCACGTTCGCCGCATCAAGCGCGGAAGTGGGAGGCGCTTCGAAAAAGCGAAACGCGACGTTGTCGCTCTCCTGCTTGTCCTTAATCCAGAGAGCCACCTTTGCCCAAGACGAAATGTTCGCGCCATCTTTCTCGGCCTGGCTCACCAATGCGCCTATGCTCAGGTCTTGCCAGCGGGGCGGCGGCTCTCCCAAGCTCGGATAGCTGACGGAATTCATTGTTAACGCATAAAAGGATCCCTCGACTTGAGGCGAGTCGCAATGACGCTTTCGTCGAGCGTATGTGCCGGTTGGCCTTCATAGCGATACGGCCGAGCGGAGCACGATAAAGCTGCAAGTTTACGCTCGGCATAGTAGCGCGCTGGGCCTAACTCGCCGCGGAGGATTTCCCCGAGTGAGAATTTGTTAGCCATAGCTTTGTATATGTCGCGCTCCCTTCGAGCAAAGTCATCAGTATATCCGAATTCAGTCTCAAGGATCTTTAATTCGATGATGACACGCTTCTCCTCGAAAAAGTAATCCGCGTTCTCGCGCGTCGATGGGCCAAAGCGTTCATCTACTCGTGCTCCACCCGAGCCGATCGGACAAAACGATCGAAGCATCGCTCATCGGCTGGACCTCGCTCGCTTGCCCAATCATTCATTTGCCCAACCTCCTCGCAGGCTCTTAGCACTTTTCGAGATCGACGTGTCCCGTAGGCCCAGCCCCAATGGACACGGCGTGAGCCACGCACCAAATTCGTGGGAACCGCCCGCGCGCCGGCCTTGGACCTGAGCCTCTGGCGGCTCCGAGCGAACGCCGGCGTCGCGGCGGCTGAGGAGCCCGCCCGACGCAGCGGCGCCATGAGAGGTTGGCTCCCGTTCGTTCCAAGGGCTTGAGGCCATGCTCCGACAGTCGCGGAGAGATTTCGTCAAGCGTTTCGTCGTCGGCGGCCTCGATCTTGCGGGCAACTCTTCGTGATGACCTCGAATGTGATCGTGACCGGAATGCGTTGCGCCATCACCTGATAGCGACCGACATTCTGCTGAAATTCGGTCGAGCTGTTTTGGCTTGGCCCCCGACGGTCATGGAGCGGTGGTCGAGAACTCGAGGCGTGAGACATTTTCTTGCCATCCGGATCGTCTTGGCGTATATTCTGATAATCACAAGGAGTACAAAGCCCGTGTCCGCTTGTCTCGAAACCCCGGAGCCCGCCCCGCCCGCCGATCCGTCGACGGAGGCGCGCGTTGCGCGGCTCGCCAAGTTCAAGCGCGAGCAACTGATCGTCGACTACCTCAACCGCGGCGTGTCGGTCGCCGAGATCGCGGCGCAGATCGACGTCGGCGAGAAGCGCATGCGCGCGATCATCCGCGAGATCCTCGCCCGCCGCATGCCGCTTCCGCCCGAAGAGTTCGTGGCGATCCAGGTCGGCCGGCTCAACGAGGCGATGCTGATCGCCTTCAGCGCCATGGCGCCGACCAATCTCAGGGCGGTCGATCGGGTGGTGAAAATCGTCCGCGCGCTCGACCGCTATCACGGCTTCGTCCCCGCCGCCCGGCGGCGCCTTGCGCCGGACTCCCTGCCGGCCCGCGGAGCTGGACGCGCTGGCCAAGGGGCCGAGGCGGACGTTCGGGCGCTGGCCTTTCAGATGGGATTGGCCCTGCACGACGGAGGTCCATTGACCGCCGCGCTTGCCGGCTTCAGCTCCGACGAAAGCCAGCTCCCGGCCGCCGCGGAGACGCTTTCGACGGAAAAGGCGCGGCCCGATTTGTATGCCCGCTTCCGCCGGCAAGACGAGGCGGACCTCCCGGCGACGCCCGCGCGGACCGGCCGACCGCGCGACGCGCGCCCGGAGGATCCGGTGCAAGCCCTTGAAACTATGGATTCCGCGCCCGGGAATTCGGCGCCCCGACCGGCAGGCTGCGATCCCGCCCTTCCGGCTGCGACGGAGCGGCTGGATGCCCGCCTTCGCGGGCGCGACGACGGCCGCCGGGGCGGCGAGCGCCCGGAAATTCCGCTGCAAGCCCTTGAAAACATGGATTCCGCGCCCGGGAATTCGGCGCCCCCGCCGGCAGGCTGCGATCCCGCCCTTGCGGCTGCGACGGAGCGGCTGGATGCCCGCCTTCGCGGGCGCGACGACGGGCGCCGGGGCGGCGAGCGCCCGGAAAATCCGCTGCAAGCCCTTGAAAACATGGATTCCGCGCCCGGGAATTCGGCGCCCCAACCGGCCGGCTGCGATCCCGCCCGGGACGGCGACGGTCCGGCGGCCGGCGCCGCCCTGCTTCCGGCGGAGACGGAGCGGCGCTATCTCGATGCCCGTCTTCGCGGGCGCGACGACCGGCGCGAGGGCGACGAGCGCCCGGAAATTCCGGTGCAAGAGCCTGAAAAGACAGGTTCCGGGGTTGGAAATGGCGCCCTCGAGGCCGCGGCGCCGCCGGCGTCCGAATACCCTGTCGTCAACATCAAGGTTCCGACCCCGGAGGGCGGCTTCCGGATCGCGCGGGTCCGGATGACGCCGAACGGCCTGATGGCCGCGTGACCGCGCCGGCCGGGAGGCGCTCGGGTAGACTTCAAGCCAATGTGAGCGCGGAGTCGCCGGCCGCGCCTTGTCGCGGGCTCGACCCGTGCGCCAGAAGGACCAGCCTAAAAATGCGCCCCGCCGTCCTCACCGCCCTCATCGTCGCCACCGCGCTGTTCATGGAGAACATGGACGGCACGGTGATCTCGACCTCGTTGCCGGCGATCGCCCACGATCTCCGCCAGGACCCGATCGTCCTCAAGCTGGCGCTGACCTCCTACATGCTGACCCTGGCGGTGTTCATCCCCGCCTCGGGCTGGGTCGCCGACCGGTTCGGGGCGCGGACGGTTTTCTGCTCCGCGATCGTCGTGTTCACCGTCGGCTCGATCCTCTGCGGCGCCTCGACCTCGCTCGAGACCCTGATCGCCGCCCGCATCTTTCAGGGCCTCGGCGGCGCGATGATGGTCCCGGTCGGGCGGCTCGTGCTTCTGCGCAGCGTGGAGAAGACGCGATCTGGTCGACGCGTTGGCCTACCTGACCGTCCCGGCGCTGCTCGGGCCGGTCGCGGGACCGCCGCTCGGCGGTTTCATCACCACCTACTTCCACTGGCGTTGGATCTTCTGGATCAACGTGCCGATCGGCGCGCTCGGGATCGCCCTGTCGCTGAGATACATCGCCAATCTGCGCGAGGAGGTCGTGCCGCGTTTCGATTTCACCGGATTTCTCCTCTCGGGCGCCGGTCTTCTCGGGCTGATCTCCGGCCTGTCGCTGATCGGCCGCGGCATGGCGCCGGGCTGGGAGGTGACGGCGCAGATCGCTGCGAGCCTGGCCCTGCTGGCGCTCTACGTCCGGCACGCGGGCCGCAACGAGGACGCGATCCTCGACCTCGAGCTCCTGCGCATTCCGACCTTCTTTTCCGGCGTGGTCGGCGGCCTGATCTTCCGCATCGGCATCGGCGCGCTGCCGTTCCTCCTGCCGCTCCTGTTGCAGATCGGCTTCGGCATGACGCCGTTCCAGTCCGGCGCCTTGACCTTCGCCACGGCGCTCGGCGCGATGGCGATGAAGTTCACCGCGTCGACCGCGCTGCGCTGGTTCGGCTTTCGGCGGACGCTGATCGTCAACGCGCTCATCTCCGGCGCCTTCATGGCGTCCTACGCCTTGTTCACCTCCACGACGGCGCACTTGCTGATCTTCCTGGCGCTGCTGGCCGGAGGCTTCTTCCGCTCGCTCGAATTCACCGCCCTCAACGCCCTCTCCTACGCCGACATCGATCCGCCGCGGATGAGCCGGGCGACCAGCTTCGCCAGCGTCTCCCAGCAGATGTCCGGCGCGGTCGGGATCGCGGTCGCCGCCGTCTGCATCCAGCTCATCCAGGCTGGCTTCGGCGACGCGGCGCTCGCGGCGCGCGATCTTTCGCTCGCCTTCGTCGGCGTGGCCGTCATCTCCAGTCTGTCGACGCTGATCTTTGTGACGCTGAAGCCCGACGCCGGGGCGGCCCTGGCGGCGAGGGCGCCGGCCCAGGAAGAGGGCGCGGCGGCGCCCGCCGAATAGGCGTTCGAGGGCGGCCGGTCCGTCGCCCCCGCATGACGCACTGTCGAAGCGCCGCATCGCCGATGCTATGTTCAGGCCCCACACGGAATCGGACCCCTTCATGCTCGCGCGCAGATTGGCCCTCGCGATCGCTCTCGGCGCTGCTTTCGTCGGCTCGCAGGGGCCGGAGTTCGCCCAGCAATACCGCCAGCGCCTCGGCGGCGCCCTCGACGAGATCAGGGGGATGGTGGTCCAGTTCGACGCCGAGGCCGTAAGCCAGGGGTTGACGCCGGCCGAAGGCGTTCGGCGTCTCGAGGCCAGCAGCGATCCGCTGGTGCAAAAGCGCGGCGAGGCCATGGAGCGGACCGTGGCCCGCGCCGACCGGCTGGAGGCGCAGATGAAGGCGATGACCTCGGCCGGCCCGCTCGCCCGCCTCTACGTCCTGGTGACGAATTTCGATCCCGGCGTCGCCCGCGCCGCGCTCGACGCCTACGAACCCGCGGCGCCGTTCACCGCCGAGGCGCTCGCCACGGCCGGCGTCGCCGGTTTCATCGGCTGGGCGGCGACGCATCTCGCAGCCTGGCCGTTCCGCCGCCGCGCTCGAGCGGCGTCCTCGGCGGCGTCGGCATGAGACAGGCCATCACCGCCAGCGGCGAACGCCGTCGTTGGGGCGCAAGCCGCGGCCGGCCGGCGGGCATAGCTCGGAGACCGATCCGTCGCCGGCGTCGTCTGTCGGGGCGAAGAGCAGAAACACGAAGTCGTGGTCGGGGCGGACCTTGGGAACCAGGATCGTCCGCGACCTCGTTGCGTCGGGCGGATCGATCATCGTGGCGATCCCGTGGTTCGGTGCGTGCTTGGTCATTGTCAGCGCCCTCCTGTTTTCGCAGCGCGCCGTCGTGGGCCGCCCTCGGCGCGCTGGCGCGGCGCCGGTTGGTCGGTTCAACGGACGGCCGTTGCAGCCATTCGCCCCATCGGGCCGGCAATCCCGTCGCGCGCGTTTTTGCGCCCGGCCCTGTCTCAGGTCATCGGATTGCGGAGGGGGCAGCGTGTCCTGCTGCAACCTGTCTGTGGGAGGAGTGGATTCCGCAACCCGATGACGACGTAGAGTAAGCGCCCATGTCGGCTGCTTTGCAACTAACAGATTTGTGGAGGAACCTAGCATTTCTGCAGAAGCTCAGGTTGTGCGCCCGGGCTGCAACCGGACAAGAGGCCGAACGAATCACCGCCGTCGAGCAGCCGCCTTACAACCCCCGAAACACGGGGCGACGCCAAGTCCAAGTCACGCGCCGAACGATGCGACAGGCTGCCGCTGACCGTCGTGCTGGACCGTCGCGCCGCAGCGTTCGCGTCCCGCCCCTTGGGCTTTTGCGCGTCAATTTGCGCCCAATTCCGCTCAGCGGACGTACCGGGAGCTCGAAGGCGGCCGGAGCGAAAGTCGAGCCGCCCGGGCGCCGGCGCGGTATTCATATTGATGGAATAGCGCCGCCGTCTTTTTTGAGATCGCGCGCCCGCATAGTCTTTTGACAGCGGCGGGAGGCGCGAAAGACATCAAGCCTAGACGCTGCTTTTGTCCCTATCGTTAGGTCACCTTTTTTTGCGAAGTCAAGAAGTCGTGAACGCGACGATCGGCGATTTGCGCTGGATTTACGTGCGCTTAAAGCCCCGCGATTAGCCTTCCCGGGACGAAGACCAATCGCAGGACCGGTCCTTGCACGCCGAATCGCACATCGGAGCGGACGATCGATCCGCCGAGACTCCTCTCGGCAAACTCGAGCGCGCCCTCGGCGCGGCCCGCGAGGCCGTCATCCGCGAGCAGGACGCCCTGATTGACGACCTCGCAGCGCAGACCCTCCGTTTCAGGACCGTCATCCGGTTGGTCAAGGAGGGCGTCGCCTTCTTCGACGAGGCCGGCCGGCTCGTCGTCGCCAACAAAAGCTACGCCGAGATCTACCAACTCGGTCCCGAAGAGGCGCGCCCGGGCGCCGCCGCGCCCGAACCGATTCAGCGGCTATTCCGCGAGGACGGATTCGCGGCAACTCGGTGCCCGTCGCGGGGCGAGTCGGCATGCGCCTGGACCCGCCGGCCATTCGGGGAGTGCGAGGCCGACGCGGAGATGTCCTGCGCGCATGGAGAGCTTCCCTGCTTCAGAAAGAAGATGTTCGACTTCCCGGACGGTCGATTTGTGGAAGTCCTGATTGCGCATGTGCCTGGAGGCTGTGTCTCGACCCATCGCGATGTGACGGCGGTCCGCCAGCGAGAGTCGCTCGCGGCCGAGCGGGTGTCGCTTCAGACGCTGATCGATCTCGTTCCCGACAACTTGTGGCTCAAGGACGCGCAAAGCCGGTTCGTCATCGCCAACGACGCGACTGCCCGTCGGATGGGCTATGCATCGCCGGCGAACCTGCTCGACAAGACCGATCTCGAGCTTTGCCCGCCGGAAACCGGGCAAAAGTACTTCGCCGACGAGCGGCGCATCGTCGAAACCGGAGAGCCGTTGATCGATTGCGAGGAGTACGTCATCGCGCCGGACGGGCGGAAAGTGTGGATCTCCTCGACGAAAGTGCCGCTTTTCGCCGATGACGCGGGTCGCCGGACTGGTGGGCGTCTCGCGCGACATCACCGCGCGCAGGCTCGCCGAGACGGCTGCGCGACGGGCAGGCGCGTATCCTCGAAATGATCGCGACCAACGCCCCGCTTCCCGACATCCTCGACTGCCTGACGAGGTCGATCGAATCGCAACTGACCGATGTTCGGAGTTCCGTGCTGTTACTCGACGAGGACGGCGTGCATTTGCGCCACGGCGCCGCGCCGAACCTTCCCGAAGCTTATATCAAGGCCATCGACGGGGCCGAGATCGGACCGGACGCAGGCTCCTGCGGCGCAGCAGCCTACGGCCGGGAGCCAGTCGTCGTCGCCCGACGTCACCATCGATCCGCATTGGGCGCGCTATCTGGATCTCGCAACCGCGAACGGGATTCGCTCCTGCTGGTCGGCGCCGATCCTGTCTCATCAGGGACAGGTGCTGGGGACGTTTGCGCTGTATTCGGAGCATGTGCGCGATCCGAGCGAAGCCGAATCGCGCCTCATCGACGTCGCCACCAAAATCGCCGGCATCGCCATCGAGCGCAAGCTGGCCGAGGAGCGCATCCAGTTCATGGCGACCCATGACGCCCTGACGGAACTGCCGAACCGCGCCCTGCTCAAGGACCGCCTGACCCAGGCGCTGCTGCTCGCCGAACGTCATGACCGGTGGGCGACCGTCATCTTCATCGACCTCGACAATTTCAAGTATGTCAACGACAGTCTGGGTCACAACGCCGGCGACGATCTCTTGAAGGCGATGGCCCAGCGCATGCTCGAATGCGTGCGGGCGACGGACACGGTGGTCCGGCTCGGGGGCGACGAGTTCGTGGTCGTGCTCGGCGATCAGGTGAAATCCCTCGAAGCGATCACCGACACGTTGCGCCGGCTGCAGATCGGCGATCGCTTCGCCGATCGAGCTTTGCGGGCATGGGCTGCGCGTAACCGGAAGCCTCGGCGTGGCGATCTTTCCCAACGACGCGAGCGACGCCGAAGCGCTGCTCGCCAACGCCGACGCGGCGATGTATCGGGCGAAGGAAAACGGCCGCGACAATTTCCAGTTCTACCGGCCGGAGATCAATCTCCGGCTCCAGGAAAAGTTCAGCATGCAGGAGGCGCTGCGGCTCGCGCTGACTGCCCAGGAGTTCGTCCTGCACTACCAGCCGCAGCTCGACTTGCACACGGGAACGATCCTCGGGGTCGAGGCGCTGATCCGATGGCGCCATCCCACCCTGGGGCTTCTGCCGCCCGCGCGTTTCGTTCCGCTTGCCGAAGAGACCGGCCTGATTACGGGGATCGGCGCATGGGTCATCAACGAGGCCTGCCGCCAGGCGCAAGCGTGGCGCAAGGAGGGGATGCCGCCCATCCGGATGAGCGTCAACGTCTCAGCCCGGCAGTTTCGGGAACGGGGTCTGACCGGCGTCGTCGCCGCGGCGCTGAACGACAGCGGACTCGATCCGCGTCAGCTCGAGCTCGAGCTGACCGAAAGCATGATCATGCAGGACGTCGACCAGGCGCTCGGCACGATGGAGGAATTGGAGCGGCTCGGGGTGCAATTGTCGATCGACGATTTCGGCACCGGCTATTCGAGCTTGGCGGCGCTCAAAACCTTCCCCGTCGGGCGCCTGAAGATCGACATGAGCTTCATCAAGGGCCTGCCGGACGACGAGGACGACAGGACAGTCGCCGCCGCCGTAATCTCGCTCGGCCAGAAGCTGAAGCTCAAGGTGATCGCCGAGGGCGTCGAAACGGCCGAGCAGGCCGATTTCCTGCGCAGCAACCGTTGCGACGAGATGCAGGGCTACCACCTGAGCAAGCCGATCCCGGCTGACGAGTTCGCCGCGTTCCTAACGCGCTGGGGCATGGAGGCAGGGACCCTCTCCTGATCCCTCGCTAGACGCGCAAGCGCCCGGTCCAGGATCGCCTACGTTTGCCGCCCGGACGCCCGATCTGGGAAGAGCTTGACAGCCCGCGCTGCGGGAGCCGACAAGCCCGCATGTCAAGCCTCGTCGACCTCATTGGCAACACGCTGCCCGATCTCGCGATCCTGGCGGTCTCGGCGCTTGGCTTCGCGGTGTTCGGCGGGGCGGTGGCGTGGCTGTCGAACCGGCTCTGGTTCCGCCGCTGGCCGCAACACGCGGCCTACGACGACAAGCTTGCCGACACCGCCCATTCGAGCCTGTTGGGGCTCTCCGCCTTTGTGCTCGCGCTGATGATCACCAATGGATTGTCGAGCCTCGCCAGGACGGAGGCCAACGTGCGGCAGGAAGCCGGGGCGGTCTATCGCCTGGGGCGCCAACTCGACGCCCTGGGACCCCCGGCCGCCGGGGCGAAGGCCGCGCTTTTCGCGTACAGCCGGGACGTCAGCGGGGACGAATGGCGACGGCTCGGGAGCGCGCCGAACACACTCTCGCCGCTCGCCCAGGCCGACCTCGACGAACTTTGGTCGAACTCTGCGCACGCTGCAGCGGAGCCTCGACGCGGCCGACCCGAGACGCGGCGATCTCACGGTCTACGCGGGGAGGATCGAGTCGCTGCGCCAGTCCCGTCTGGCCAACTCGACCAGCAACATTCCCGGCATTTTCTGGCTCATCCTCATGATCTTCGTCGCTGTGACCTCGTTCCTGTCCGGCCGCGAGACGCCGAAGGGTTTCGGCCTGCAGGTGAACGTAATCCACATGGCTGCGCTTGGGCTCGCGGTCGGCCTGGTCATCGTCCTCGACAACCCGTTCCGGGGCGAGACGAGCATCGCCTCGACGATCATCGGGCAGGCGCTCGGGCCGTAACGGGCGCAGCGCCAGTCTTCCATCGCGCCATCGCGGCTAATCCCGCAGTTCAACTCAGGGTGACGAGAGTGATCGTCCGCACCTGGCCGGGCGATTCGACGTAAACCTGGAAATCAGGCCGCCGAGAAGGCTAACGAAAGAAGCGATCAGGCGCCTGACGACACTGTTGTCTTCCGGCAAACTCAAACGCCCGACATGGATTCGACGAAATTCAACTTTGGAACCATTCGCCGACGGCGCGTAGTCTTGCTGGAGGCGGCATGATGACTGTTGTTAGTCTACCGTCGTCCTGGCGGCCCACGCCGGCGGCTGCGCCAGAGGGACCCCAATGGATTTGGATTTCCTCAGGCCTGCGCGGCGGTGCATCGGGCTTCCGCGAAAAGCCCCTGAAGGACCGGGTTGATGTGCTTGGAATTCCTTGGATTCTCTCGTCCGAATCGGGCCTTTTCAATGGGTTACGAGGGCTGGCGAGGCAAAAAATAACCTGATTACGCGGTTGGGTCAGCCAGCTTTAGGAGGCGGTAAGGCATTGGAGGGGTTCGCAGCGCGACGAAGGCGAGGCGGGGGATGATGGCTTTGAGGTCATACCTGCGATTGAAGCGATATTCGAATTCGGCGAGATAGCGGGACACATGTTTTTCCCGGACGGCGCGATATGTTCCAACCAACGCGGCCTTCATGTTGCCGAGCACGGTGTTGACCCATTTGAAGGCTGGCGTCTTTGCGGCTTTCGGCCCACTGCCGGTCTTGATGACCACGTGAGCGCAACCGGCCTCCGAGACGGCTTGGAAACAGGCCAATCCATCGGAAGCGACCTCGGCTCCGGCGAGGATCGCCGTGCCGGAAAGGTTTCGGATCGCCACTTTGCTGAACGCCGTGACGCGCCGCAGGATGATCTGATCGGGCTTGCCGTCGTCGGTCGTGGCGACGGCCGCGACGAACGGCGTCTTGCCCTTGGCTCCACGCCCGCGCCGGCCGGAATGAGCCCCGCCGATATAGGCGTCGTCCATCTGGACTTTTCCCGTCAGTCGCTTGCTCGCGTTGCGCTCCAGCATGACCTGCCCGAGCTTGTGTTTCATCATCCAGGCCGCCGTCTGGGTGACGCCGAGCCGGCGAGCCAGTTCGAGGCTGGAAATGCCTGTCTTGGACTGCGTGACCTGATAGATCGCCTTGAACCAGAGGCGCAGCGGGAGTTTGCTCGAGGCGAAAATCGTCCCCGCCCTGACGGACGTCTGCTTGCGGCAGGCGTTGCACTGAAACAGTCGCCGCGTTCCGCGCCTGACGACGCAATGCTTGCGGCCGAGGCAATCCGGACATTCGAAGCCATCCGGCCAACGCCAGGCGACGAGCGCCGCATGGCATTGCTCTTCGGTTCCGTAGGCTTCGTCGAAAGCGGCCTCGCTGAGGCCTTTCTGAAATTGGACCCGATTGCGGGCCATCGCCGAACTCCTTGCAAATCAACTTGTTCGTCTTTGTTCTAGGCGCAATCCAAGCTGACGCAACCGCGTAATCAGGAAAAGTAAAATTGCGGGGCCCGTTCCCTCGGTACACGGCCCATCCGGTTCGCACTCGAGACCGCGGCCCTCCTTGCCCGTCGTGGCGTTCTGCGCCGGACCGTTGCCGAAGCGGGGTTCGCACGTCTCGGGCGATATGCGCCCTCGCCGGGTCGTTTGAGGTCCGGTGCATGAAAATCCGCTCCTTTCCGATTGCCAAGAGGTACCGCGAAGTTCGGCGGCGCGAAAGATTTTGCACCTACACTTGGTAAACTCGGCGGCGTCATTCTGGCGGCGCTCGGCGTCCGGATCCTGCAGGGCGCCTCGGCGACGTGAGGCCGCAGGGGCCGCCCGCCGGGCTCGGCGAGAGCGCCGCAAGCGCGGAGGCGCGGAAGGCCGCGCGGACGAAGCCGACGAAGCGCCATCACCATGGCGATCGCCGCCGCGCCCTGATCGACGGAGCCGTCCAGACGATCGCCAGTCAGGGGATGGGCGCCTTGAACCTGCGCCAGCTAGCGGCGCGCGTTCGGGTCGCCTCCGGCGCGCCCTTCCTTCATTTCGCGAGCCGGGAAGCGTTGCTTGCCGCGATCGCCGGACGGACTCCGCGTGCGCCCGTTTGGGCCCTGCTATCCGTCCCATTGCCGCCGGTCGATCAACTCCCGCTCAGGGCGTCCGTGGGTTGGATTTGGCGCCACAGTTTCTGACCCTCTCGAGATCGCCTCCCCGACTGGCCCTTGACACGGATCTCCGCGGCCATTGGACTGCCGGTCGGCGAGGCGGACACGCCGCCTGCGCCAGGAGATTCCGCCCATGCCAGCCACAATCTCGGTCGGATCGACCGGCGACGATGTGAAGCGCCTGCAGCGCGTGCTCGCCCGCCAGCTCGCCTGGAACCCGTTCGGGCCGATTACCGGCGTGTTCGACGCCGACCTCGAGACGAGCGTCAAAACCTTCCAGCAGTCGAATGGACTGACGGCCGACGGCGTCGTCGGACCATTGACCTGGGCGAAGCTGCCGGCCTACCGCGAGGCGTCGCCGACCCTCACGCTCGGCTCCATGGGACCGGCCGTCGCCTGGCTCCAGCAGGCGCTCGCCGGCAAGGTCGTCGCCGTGAGCTTTGCGCCTTACGCGGGCGCGATCGATGGGCAGTTCGGCCCCATGACCGAGGCTTCGGTCAAGTCGCTGCAGAGCTGGGCGCAGGTCCCCGCGACCGGCGTCGTCGACGACGCGAGCTGGTTCGTCTGGCTGACGCCGGGCTCGGCGCAGCAGCTCACGCTGGAAGTGGCGAGCGGGCTGTTGAGCAACCTGTGAGCCAGGGAGCCCCGGCGCCCTTTCCGCCTCGGGGCGCCGAGCAATCCCCGGATCCATATGAGGACGCGGGCTTCGGGAAGCCTTGTGTTCAGGCGCGTCGCCGCTGCGGCCAGAGGCGATATGCCGCGTGGCGGATTCCCCGGATTGCGAGCAGAATAACGCTCAGAGCGGGCGCTATCGCCCTTACGACCGACGGGAGCCGAGGAGATCCGCTTCCGAAACTCCCTGCCTTTACGTCGCGACGGTCGTCGTCGGCGCCTGCCCCAAAACGGCCAGGAGAAAACGACCATGAAAGGCATGGAACGGATGATCCGCGAACGCGCCTATCAACTGTGGGAGAGCGCGGGCAGGCCCGAGGGACGCAGCGAGGAGTTCTGGCTCGCTGCGAAAGCCGAATTCGAACGCAGAGAGCCGACGCGCGAGCGACGGCTCGGCGCATCCGAAGCGACGCGCGAGCACCGGCTCCGCCTACCCGTTCGCCGGTCTGCGGATGTTCGTGGCGAAACGGCCGCGGATTGGAGAGTGAGACGGCGCGACCCGAGCTTCTGGACTCTGTCCGCGTTCGAGAGCTACGGGCGCGCCCGCCGTCCCGAGGGCGGCGCGAGGCGCACGCCGCTGGCGACGGCGGCGTCATGCGCCTAGCCCGCCCGCGATTGCGGCCAAAGGCGACGCGGCCCGGGCGGCCGATCTGGCCCGCGGGCGATCCGCCTTACCCACGGCGCGCCGGAATGTCACGACGTCGCCGACCTGCTCGCGCGCGTCCTCACCGCCCGGGACGAACGACCGGCGTGATCATTGGATTGATTTTCGGGCTGTATAAGTCTGTGAGAGCCTGGCGAACGCTTGCGGCCCTTAACGCATTGTCCAAAGCTGACAAATAGAATCGAGCTGATTCGAACCCCTGTCCGAACCGCCAATCCGGGCGGCCCGGCCTTCGGTTGGGCTCGGGCCGAGGCCATGCCTGAACTGTATTCCCGCGCTGCAAATACGTGATGAGAATAGACGCTGGGTGCGTCAATATGACAAATCGCTATACGTCGAGCGGTCTGACACATCCGACGACGCTCGGGGTAAAGCATGGCTTGGGAACGTTTACGTGACGCTACACTCGCCAACGCAAACCCCTCTTCATCTCGTTGCTTGGAATGGCCTCGTGCTCGAGCGCGAGGATCGCGACAGGACGACCGATCCAAACTCATCCACGTCGACCCCTGAAGCCGCCGGAGAGGCCTCCGATCTGGAGAGCTGGTTAGCGCCGGGCCCGGCCGGGGCGCCCGAACTCAGATCCGCAGCCGGGGCGATCGCGGAACGCGCGGCCCCTGCGACCCTGCATGACGCCGCCTACGCCCTGATGAACGTCTAGGAGCTGTGGCGCGGTGTACGGGCGTCGTCGCCGCGGTTCCCGCCATAGGTCATTCCGCGACCGGGCCTCCTGACGGAGGCCTTGTCCCCGGACGCGGTCGACGACCGCGTCGATAGGGGGCCCGGACGAACAGAGTTCCCCGACCCTTGCGCGACCCGCGTCTCGCGAAACGACACGAGCCGGCGCTTGTCCTCATCCCACAGCGCCAGCCGGACGCAGCCAAGGCTGCGCCACAGGGTGAGCCGGCCGACCTCCTGAAGCGCGGGATGGTCGCGGAGGACCTCGCGTAGCCGATAGAACGGAATGCCGCTCGACAGGTGGTGCACCTGATGCACGCCGATATTGGCGCTGAACCAGCGCAGCGGCTCGGGCAAGTCGTAATAGGAGCTCGCGTGCAGACCGGCTTCGGGCTGGCTCCAGTCCGCCGCCCTGTCCCAGGTCGTCGCCTCGAATTGATGTTGAACGTAGAAGAGCCAGACGCCGGCTGTGGCTGCGATGATCATGACCGGCAGATGGACGGCGAGGAATGGAACGAGGCCGAAGGCCCAGATGAGCAGGCCCGCCGCAATCGCGATGCCGAGGTTCGTGCTCATCGTGCTGAGCCACGGCATGACGCCCTTGCGCATGAAGCCGAACGGCAGCCGGTTCTCGAACAGAAACAAATAGGCGGGCCCGATCCCGAACATCACCAGAGGATGGCGATAAAGCCGGTAAATCAGCCGGCCGCGCGCGTTCAGCGCAAAATACTCCCGCACCGTCTTCGTCTTGATGTCGCCGACGCCGCGCCGGTCGAGATTGCCGGACGTCGCATGGTGGATCGCATGATTGCGCCGCCAGAAGTCGTAAGGCGTCAAGGTCAGGACGCCGATCGCCCGACCGACCCAGTCGTTGGCGAGCTTGCCCGGCAGGAACGATCCGTGTCCGCAATCGTGCTGGATCATGAACAGGCGAATGAGCAGTCCGGCGGCGACCGGCGCCAGCGCAAACGACAGCCCGTAGAGGCCATGATGCGAGGCGAACAGCATCGCCGTCCAGAGCGCGACGAAGGGCGGGAAGGTCACCAGGAGCTCGAACACGGCGTGGCCTGTGTCCGCGCTTCGGTAGGGGCCGAGCGCCTGCGCCCATTCGCGCGCCGACCTAGCCGCGCCATTCCGTCCCGTCTCCAACATGTCGAGAAAACTCCGTCCGACGCGCCGTCGTGAAAAGAGCGACGTCGAACGGCCGGTCGACTGGGCGGTTCGGAGGGATCGTCTGGATGACCCTCGCGGCGTCTCGCTTCAGCCTGCTATATAGTGCGGATACGCGAAGAAGCGATGACAATTCGTGCTCCGCTCGCAAAAATCAACCTCCACTTTTGCAAAGCTCCGGTCCGAGCTGGCCTCCGCCAGGACGCAAAGCCCGCGCAGCCGCGGCGTTCGAAGCTCGACGGCGTGTCGTCGACCGGAGTTGCTCGGCGGATCCGAAACGGCCCTCGGGACGCCGTAGAGCCCGCGCTCAGGGCGTCCCGCAGATCGGCGCCGGCCGAGGCGGCGGAGCGGGATGGGCCTCCCGATAGCGCGCCAGGATCGGCTCCAGCGTTCCCTTCGGCCAAAACCTGGGAGCGCCGATGTCCCTGAGGCACGTGGCGTTCCAGTAGAGCCCCGCGCGCGAGGGCGCTTCGCCCGCCTTGATCGCCCGCGCGACGGCCTCGGTATCGCGCGACTCCGGATAGATGTAGAGCGTCGTCGGATCGTCCTTTGCGATCGCCATGACGGCCTCGGCGTCCGAGGGCGACCAGCTGGTGCAGCCGTCGCTGCGCCCGGCGGCGTAATTCACCAGCTTTCCGAGCGGAACATAGCCGTCCGGGTCGGCGTGCGGATTGGCCGGGTCCCTTCGCCGGCAGACGCCCCGAAGCAGGACCGCCGCATGGCCGCCGATGGCGCGATCCCGGGCGTTCGCGGTCTCGCCTTCGCCGTCGAATTTCAGGAATGCGCGCAGGAGAACCGCGTCCCCTCCCCCGGGGCCGCGGTAATAGCCCTTGAAGGACGCGGCGGTCTCGCCCGTCACATAGGCGCCGCCTGTGGTCAGTTCGGAATCCATGGCGTTGCCGAAATTCCTCACGCACCGCCGTCCATTGGAGAAATCCGCGACCCCGTCCAGCTCCCGTCCGCCGCCGTGGCCCACGGAGATCGCGCGGAACGACCCCTCGGCTTCGCAGATGATGTAGAACCGGCGCCCCAGGCGGCTGTCGCCGAGGTCATGGGGCCGCGTCGCGTCCATGGCGAAGTAGCAGGGATTGCGGACCGCGCCTTGGCTCCGCTTGCGCTGATAGAGCGCGCGTGCGCGCTCCAGCACGATCGGCGCGATCTGCCCGTCGCCCTCGCCCACATGAGCCTCGAGCCAGGCGGGGACGGCCGGCTGGCCCGCATCCGTGACGCTCGCACTTGTGAGCGCAATCAGCGCGCCGAGGCCGAGCGAGGGCAGAAGGCCCCATCCAAACGGCAATGATTCTGTCTCCTCGATCCGTCCGCGAGAGACTGTCGCCGCGTTGCCGCGATCCGACTCAATTGGCAGTGTCCGCCCTCACATAAATTCAGAACGGCGCCGGCGCCAGCCCGATGGGCCGCGCTTCCCCCGCGCAACCAACAGGCGTAGAGACTGGAAATACCACCCGCGGTCGTGCGGCGGCGCTGACGGCGCGACTCGTCACGGGGAGTTCGCCGTCCGGATAGTCGGCGATCGACGCGACGTCGGCCGAAGCCGAGCGAGGAAACGGACCATGAGCGCCTCCGAACAGGTGATCCGCGTGCGCGCCTACCAACTTTGGGAACGAGCGGGGAGGCCCGACGACCGCAGCCACGAATTCTGGCATGCCGCCAAAGCCCAGATCGAGTGCAAAGAGCGGTTGGACGAGCCACGTCGCATGAGCCATTCAGCCGACGTCCGCTGCGAAACGGCGGCCGATTGGGCGAAGCGATGGCCGGACCCGAACTTCTGACCCGGTCGCGCGCGACCCGCTTTGCGGCTTGGACAATCGGCGATCCAAGCGTGGCTCGCCGGGCGTCGCGCGACAAGCCCGGCGCCGTCAAAAGCTCTGTGGATCGGATCGGCCGGCTTTCGGTTTTCCGCTTGCCGAATGCATGGAAAACAGCGTATTGGCGTTTTACGTTTGTTCCTAGTTCATGCGTTTTGGCCGGGAGTTGAGAGGAATGCTGACGGAGAAGCAGAAAGAAATGCTGCTTTTCGTCCATAACTGGATCAAGACAAAGGGCGACGCGCCGACCTACGACGAGATCAAGGATGGGCTGGGCCGCTCGAAAACGGCGGTTCGCTGGCTCCTTTTGGGACTGGAGGAGCGCGGGTTCATCGTTCGGCCGGATCACCGCGCGCGCGCCCTCAAGGTGCTGCGACTGCCTGAATTGGAGGCGGCCATTGTGATTCCGCTGATGGGTCAGATCGAGGCGGGGACGCCGGTCACGGCGATCCGGTGGCAACTGGGGACGCTGGCCTATCCGGCCGCATTTCTCGCCGGCGGCGACCACTTTGGCCTCGAGGTCCGGGGCGAACTCGATGATCGACGCCGGAATTCGGGAAAACGACACGGTGATCCTCCGCAAGCAGGACGACGCGGAGAACGGCGACATTGTGCTGGCGGTGATCGACGGCGAGGAGGCTGCGCTGAAGCGGATCCGCAAGACCGACCGGTCGATCGCGCTGGAGCCGGCCAATGCGGCCTACCGGACGCGGTTCCTCAAGCCCAGCCGGGTGCGCGTGCAGGCAAGGATGGTGAGCCTGTATCGCCGATATTGAATCGGCGGCCTTTTGGCCGAACCCTGTCGCCGGGTGTGGGCGGGGCAGGCCCGGCGGTGCCTCCAGTTCGGCGAATTCGAAAATCGTCGGTCCGTCAGCGCCTTAGGGAGAACGGGTTCGAGCGGGAAAAAGGCGCGACGGAGCGAGGGTTTCACCGTCGGGACAGCCGGCGCTGTACGCGGATCGGAGAAGTTTTCGAAGGCTGCGGCTCGGTGACTCGACCTGCGGCCGTGTTTCGCCCGGCCCGGCATTTTCAATTGAGGCCGCGATCATCGTAATTTTGAACGGTGATAAGAATTATAACCAGAATAAACCACAAAAAAAGCCCATGCAGTCGCCTTGCACTGTCAAAGAATTTCTTACGTATTTCTGGCGCTCCGTATGACTATCGCTCGCAATTGTTTTGCCCCCTTGGAGGATGCGATGACCGCGACAGGAAATTCGAGTCGGATCGACGGCGTCGAGGGTCGGCCGCAGTCCCGGGTCATGACCGCCCTGGAGAGGGCTTTCACGCTTGCGAGATCGGGCCAAGTCTCGAAGATTTCGGAAATCCTCAAATCGCTGCGCCGCGATCAATACGACACTCGTCAGCTCGACGGACCGGCCTTGCGGCGCCAGCTTACGGACCTGATCAAGGCGGCCCGGCTGAACGACAGGCCGCCCGGACCGCCGCAGGGCGGCGACGGCGGCGTATGATCCCGTGAGACAGCTCGCCCGGAAGCAGGTCAGCCCCACGCGCTCCTATTCGCAGATGCGGTAGTTTGGCGTCCCGCCGTGCTGGCCAGAGTCGAAGTGGAGGTGCTCTGCGTGAGCCGGGTCCGTTCCGGGACCGAGGACCGTGGTGAAGTAGCCGCAGGCCGTCATTCGCAGGGCGTGGACGAGCTCGCGCAGCGGGGAACTCTCAGAATCCTGCGGCTTCGCCAGGATGCGGCGATTGTCGGCCAGCACGAACGCGGCGATGTCGAGGGCGTCCCCTTTGGCGTGTTCGCTCGGAACCTCGCCCGGCTTGTCGTACCGGGCCCGGCAGGCGAAGCCGCCGGCCTCGATCCGCACGAGCCTCTGGCCGGCATAGCCCAGCGTGAGCGGCGCGGCGACCTCGCGCACCCAGCCGCTGAACTGCCGGGCGAAGCTGCACAGCATGGCGGGTTCGCCCGCGACGCCGACGGTCCCGAACGCGGTTGTGACGGCTTTCAGCCTGACGGCGCCGGAGAGCTTGCACGCTTGTTCGGTCACGTCGCCCACTTGCTCGAAGACGACCTTTGCGGAGGTGAGATCGGAGATGCATTGGGCGGCGTCGGATGCGGGCATGGCGCTGACTGAAACCAGCGGTTTTTCGCCTTGAGCGTTGGCGCCGGCCGCCTGGACCGCCGGCTGTCCTTCGCTCGCCGGGACCGATTGCGGCGCAATCGGTGAATTCTGGTCGTCGAACCTCACAACCGTTCCGGGGCGCGTCATCGCCGCAAGGTCCGCCACATCCCAGTTCGTCAGGCGGATGCAGCCATGCGACTGGGTCTTGCCGATGTCCTCGGGATCTGGCGTGCCGTGGATGCCATAGGACGGCGCCGTCAGATCGATCCAAACCAGGCCGACCGGGTTGTTCGGGCCCTGGCGGACGGTGAGCTTTCGTTTGGTCTTCACCCCTTTCCAGGCGAATTGTGGATCGTAATGGTATTCGGGGTTCCAGGCGACGCCGATCACCTTGAAGACGCCGCTCGGCGCCGGCTTCTCTTGGCTGCCCATCGTCGCCGGATAGAACCCGATGAGCTTGCCGACCTGATCGTAGGCGCGCACGTCGCCCGCGGGCTTGTCCACCACGATCGTCGCCGCGACCGGACCTCGATGGTCCTTCGGCGGAACCGCCTCCACCGCACGGCGGCCGGAACTGAGCTCCATCTCCGGCACGTCGGCCACGGCGATCCTGGTTCCGGCGCGCTCGAAAGCGGCGCGCGAATTGAGCCGCCGCAACAGGTCTTGCGACATGTGGAATGTCTCGGCGATCTCCGCCAGCGGCCCCGTGTACGAAAGGCTGGGGAGCTTGGCCATGGCTTCCAGACCCGTCGGGATGACCTTGGTGAACGGCCCTGCGACGTTCGTCCCGGAGATCGTGTAGGCCTTCAAGACAGGGGCCGAACCGGCGGGGGCGAGCTTATTCCAGGTCGCTGGATCGAGGCGGCCGGTGACCGCCAGCCCGTTGACCTCCTGGAAGGCCCGGACGGCCTTGCGGAAATTGTCTCCGTCCAGACCGTCGATGACGCCGGGCGAAAAATGGGCGCGATCGAGCAGCGTCTCGGCCTTGACGATCAGCGCCGGGGCGCCGTCGTCCGCGCCGTTCGGCGCGGCGTCGTCGATCGAGCCCACCGTGATTGGGCCTGCGACGCCGGACGGCTGCCTCCCCGCCGCGGATGCGGCGGGGCTGACGAGAAGGGCAGCGGCGAACGCGGGGGCGAACAGGCGAAACATGCTTTGGCACAACCGCTTGCCGCTCGATCGGTTCCCGCGTTGAGGTCGAGTTTACGCGCCATGGGAGGGCCGTCCCGGTCATCCACGCGATTCGGCTTCGAGGACCTTGTGGCGCAGATCCTTTCGAGGAGCATTGGGACGCGCCGAATCCGCCGCCCTCCGGGGCCAATCGAACGCGGCGTCGCAATTGCAGTCCTGCCAACGTCCTCACGTAATCATAATCAAATCAATTTGACTGAAACATTCCGTAATTCTGAGGAGGCTCCATGCACGGGCGAGCAGGCGCGCCGAATCGCGTCTCTCCCGTCTCCTCCCTGCGTTCGAGTTCATACCTCGCTGCGAACCAGAATTCGTCGCTTCGACCGTCCGGCTTTCCCGCTTGCTCCCATAGCTCATAGGCGAGTTCGCGGATCGCCTCTACCCTGGCGCTCATGCTCCGTGTCCTTCAAGGCTCTCATTCGAGACAGCGTCTCACCACCGATCGTCGCCATGAACCGGCTCGAGGGACGCCAATTGCGGGAGCTCATTTGCCGCCCCTGCAGGACCCATGAGGGCGATTCCGCCGCCGTAGGCGGCCATGTAGTCTCCGTCCGCCGGGGTCGGCGCGAGCCGAATCTGGTTGGCGACGCCGACCACGCCAGGAACCCTGCGCGCGTCGGATTCGGCGCAATTGCGCTGATAGGGCCGATCGACGACGCCGGACAGCGTCACCCAGCCGTTTATCACCTCGACCCGTACCCGATGCTGCGGGACCGCCAGATCCCAATACAGCGCGTTCAACACCTCTGTTAGAACGTCATCGCCGTGCGACACGATCGCCACCTTCCACCCGCCTGCTTATGGTCTTGAGTCCGACCCCATGATTGCGCTTCCGCCAGCAAGGAGAGGCTGACGGAGGCGGACCGCTCTCTGCACCGCCTCACCCGGACGTCGGATTGTCTTCGAGGAGATGCCGAGGCCGTTGCGCCTCGACCGCTTCTTTCGCCACCCACGGCGGATGCGGCGTCGTCGCAACCATCCTCGCAAACGCCACGCGCATCCTCACGAGCGTCACGCGCTTCTCCTCGAGACGCCACATCCACCCTGATGTCCGACACCGGTTCACAACCCGGGCTCTCGGCGGCGCCGCCGCTCGTCGATGAACGACACCCTGTCCGCTCATCGTCCACCTCCCGGCACAGCCTCCTTTCGATTCCCTAATATCATACCCAATATGTCAGACTTTAGTTTGATATGGATCAATCCGATGCGCGTGCGAAGCGGCAAAATGCGGCCTCGCGGATCGGAAAATGTCGGCGGCGACCGCCGCCTGAGCATCGCAAGGCGCAGCGTTCCGCGATGTGGCGTTGTGTCCTGGCCCCTTGACGCGCCAAGCTTCGGCCTGGAGACAATTGCGTATTCGCCATCGCAATCTGTAATGGCAATGCGATGGAGGCGGTCAGTGGCCGGTGAACACCTCGTCGCTGAACGGCGACGTCTCGATGGGCGACAATTTCGGATCTCGCATTCTTATAAAGCCAAAGCCGGTCGCCTCGTGGCAACTGTTACATTCCGCCGTCAGCTTGCTGTAGGCCTTCGAGAACTTCAGGCGGTCTTCCGCCTTGATCGCATCTTCGACTTCATCTGTCGCGGGCGCCATTGTTTTCATGTTTGATTTTGTGTTATTCGGATAAAGACTCTGTGCGCGATTGATACTGGTGCGGATTTGCGCCAATTCGTAATTCGCCAGCGGCCAGTTTTGCACGACGCCCGCATACCATAGCTTGAAATGACTGAGTTGCGCGGCCACCATCAGCAGGTTCAGCGGCGGCAGATAGCGATCCTGCTCATTTGCAGGTTTTTGATCGTCAGCCACAACCGGCGACACAGCGCCCAGGAATAGAAGGGCTATTGTCACGAAGCGCTTCATCGTCATCTTCGCGCATTCCCCAAATTGCGGTCCCACCGCTCGCCGACCCGGCCTATTGACCGGGAAAAGCGGCTGACGCGAAACCTGCGAAAAATTGCCTGAACTTTGGCGTTCTGACAAGCTTGAGACGGAAACCGGGGTTTGTAACCGAGGGCGGAGTGCAGCCGGCCTCGGCTATAGACGCGATCGAGGAAGGCGCCGCCTCGTCGACGGATGCGTAGGTTTCGCCACACCGCGCCCTTCCCCTACGCTGCAACTCCCGGTCCAGGAGCGCCGCGTCATTATGTCACAATGTATTTCAGTGAAAATCTGATAGGATTCATGTTCAGGGGGAACTGACCTTGTTTGGAGGTCGTCCTATGAAATCCTACATCTGCAAAGCTGCGATCCTCGTTGCCGCCCTGGCGGCAAGCGGCGTCGCGGAAGCGCAGGACTACCGCCGATCCTGCGAAGGATCGATCCTCGTCACAAACCAGCAGAGGAACATGGTGACGGTGAAGGTCGATGGGTTCACGGCGACCGGTTCCGGCGGAGGCTATATGCCGAACACGATCCGCCTGCGGGCGTACCGCCACGCCGTCGCCTGCGTGACGGCGGCCTGGGCGATTCGGGACGGTTCAGGCCCTCCTCCGGAGTGCGACGAAGCCCACGGAATCACCGGCTTCGAGATCGGGAGTTGGCCGCAAGCCATTGCGCGCACCGCCTGCCCTGCCTGGTCGTGGTCGGGCTCCGTCCTCGTCGACGCATTGGCGCACATCCGCGGCGGCAATGGATGCGGCGGCGATTACGGCAAAACTTCCAAATGGATCGTCCTTGGCCGTGACTACCGAATCTCCTGCCCATGATCTCGATGACGTCTGATCCGGCGTAGACGGCAAGAAAGTCTGATCGGAATTGCGCCCGCCGTGGCGCGGACCGTCCCGGCCACAGCGGGCGAGGGGAACGCGCGGCGTCCCGCGGCACTATCCATTCCAAGCTCTTTCGATCCGCGCGCCCTGGACGGCGTCGCCAGTCCCTGCCCTTTCGCCTGCCCTCACGCCGCCCCGCCCTCCTCCTCCCTATATTCGGCCCGGCTCGACGGGGGCGGGATGGGCGTGCCGTCCTCGCGCATCCCTTCGAGATGAAACGCGATCGCCGCGCGGATTTCGGCCTGGACCTCAGCCAGCGTATCGCCGACCGAGACGCAGCCGAGGAGATCAGGGACGTATGCGGAGAAATTCCTCGCGCCCTTTTCGATCACGACCGCGTAGCGCATGGCGTCAATCCTCGAGGCCGGCCTGACGCAGGATGGTCGTCAGAGAGCCCGGTTGCAAATCGGCGCGGAACTCACGGATACGCGGCCCATCTGATCTCCGACAGTGACGCGACCGACATCGCATTTTCTCGGCGTCCGCCTAGCCTATGAAGCCGCGAATTTAGTTATTGAAGGGCGTGTCACCGTAACCACGTCCCGCTCGGCTCCGCCTCGACGGCCTGGGCTCGGACGTCCTCGAAAGGCTGACCGCCCGCCCCGTGACGCCCCGCCGTCGACCTCTTGCGTGAGACCGCCTTCCGGGCTTCAGCCCTGTCAAGGGGCGAAGTCCGCCGGAGGTGGCGCGCTTTCCGTGCGCCCTTGACAGAGCTGAAGGCTCGGAAAACAAAGCTCGGCAAGAGGTCGTCGGCTCAGAATGCCGGGGCAGCGGCTCGGGGCTTAGCGGAGCCGGCTAATTGGGGATTTGCGCGGGCGTCACCGTAATTCCGTAATTCCGCGGAATGCGGCACTACCCATGGGGCGGCGTTCGCTGAGTGTCCAAACGGTGATTGAAGCGACTGTCACTGTAACCCGATGCCGGCCTGACGGAGGATGCTCTTCAGAGCGCCCGGTTGCGAATCGGCGCGGAACTCACGGATACGCGGCCCATCTGATCTACGACAGTGACGCGACCGACATCGCATTTTCTCGGCGTCCGCCTAGCCTATGAAGCCGCGAATTTAGTTATTGAAGGGCGTGTCACCGTAACCTCTTTGACTGAGCTGAAGGCTGGGAAAGCAAAGCTCGGCAAGAGGTCGACGGCTCGGCCTGCAAACTCCGGCGCTGCTGATGCGAAGCGACAGGTGTTCGTTCGTCCGACGCCCGGGACTGGTGATTGAAGCAACTGCCACCACAACTCGGCGATCCGGGAAGCGGCGCTTCGACGCGCCCTTGGGAACGCACACGCTAAATATATTTCATTCTGTGGTACTCGGAGCCAGCAACGATAAGACTTCATCCTTTTTTTCTTCCCTTTCGATCCCAACCCGGTCCAACAGCTCCTTCCCGCGAACCAAGAATGCTACAAGGCTCTTTGCAAACTCGGTATTCTGCACCCAATCGAGGAACCTGTCTACTTCACCTAACGGCACATCGGTCATATCACGGCTGTCACTAGCCGCCGTCTCAAAATCGATACGCTTAAGGCCAAGGGTGCCACTAAACAGTAACACTGCCCTGCGATCCCTCTGTGGACTCAAATAGCCAAGCCCTAGGAATTCCTCAATCATTAGGTCGCTTTCGATTGTCGACATACCTAAATCATTATTACCATCACCGTATAGACTATGTACCCAGTTGAAAAAATCATAATTCTTGTTTCCGTCCATTACATGGATCAAAATAAACCTGCTCCGTTGCGACATCTTATCGGGGCGATCCCACATATATTGGACCAGTATATCACACTCAAGAAACTTAATAACTTCTTTGATTATTAATTGAGCGTTAATTTTTGCAAGAAACAGTGCACACCTATCTATCATTTTACTTACATAAACATCTTCAAGAAACGATCTATTCATTTCAAATAACATAGGTATTACGCTGTCCTGCCGTCTGTTACTTATTCGATATGTAATAGGAACTAACTCATCTTGCGTTAACCTTACAATAGCGTAAGCACAAAAATATTCTTGGAACGATCTGTGACTAAAAACTACACTTATACCCTCGCGCTGGACTACACAGACAGATTTCAACAAGTCGTCAAGAAAGGCGACCGGCGTAACGTTCACTCTCGCTATTCGGCCAGCCTTGCCGATATATTCAAGTATCTCCGATTCTGAGAGTTCACTCTTCTGTTCTACGTAAGTTATTAAACAAAACAACCCGAAAATCCTCTTAAATTCGTCAATAGGGAAGTCAGTGTATCGTTTTCTCTTGAAAGCTTCTTTTGTCGCATCATGACGAGAAAATAACGTATCAAATGCCTGATCATAGAAAACATGAATTCTATTTGGGATTTCCGCAAACGAATTAAAAGTTATTAGCATCATTGTTGCCAGCAACGGGCGCGAAATAATGTCTTTATGTTTCTCATATAAATCCTTCTTTACCTGGGCAATGAACTTTGATTTTATTATCTTATCGAAATCTGTGACCTTCAGCAAAGACAACACCTGCTTCTTGGTCAAAGGCTCCACTTTGTATGTGTTGAACGAATGCCACGCAGCAAATCTGTCATCAGGTCGACCAGAAACCACGACAACATTTTGTCCTTCGGTCGACAAGTTTAAAATCTCTCGTTCAATCGGCTCCAGCTTTGCTGGAGTCAGTTCGTCAAATCCATCAAATATAAAAAAGAACTGACCTTCCTTGATCGCCTTATCAAACAATGAACGACCTTCTTTTGGCGGATCTCTTAAGCAAGAATAGTATATAAACGACAATAAATCAGTACTTTCTATACTATTTAGTTGTCTTAGTTCTAAGAATAATGGAATTTTTCCCCTGCTCTGTATAAAGCACGCGATCCACAGATACCTCATGAACATGCTTTTACCGCATCCCGCAGGTCCAGAAATCACTACCTTTCTCTTCGACCAAATAGCATCAATGACGCCGTAGTCGTCGATAATCTTATCCCTATTCTTGAAGTTCAAATTTACGTAGTTAGTCAGAAGATCTACAGGCGCATCGCCGGTTACCATTGTCTTTATCTTTGTGCACCGCTCATAGGCTTTAGTAAAATGCTCATCGAAGCTCAGCGCAGCGTATGGCTGAAGTTTCTGGAACCCCTTGCTGGCGGCCGCTATAGCCGCTTCGAACAGTTTCGGTGCGAGAGCGCTAACTCCTTTCTCAAGGATTGGGGCCCAGTCAATCATTCGCAATGCTCCAGAAGGGAAAGCACGATCACTGTCAATAAGCTGCTCGAAAGCGCTCGGTTCACCTTTTGGTCAACCATATTCCATTCTGCGGCCGCCGTCGTGGCTCAGGCACCGTCCCGTGCCACAGCCCACTTCAATGTTGCCATCCGATTGACGGTGCCTCACGAGCACCCCGTCATGCTCCCGCACGTGTCGCACTTCAAACACGCCCCATTCCGCACCATGGTGAAGTTCCCGCACTCCGGGCAGGCTTCGCCGACGTAGCCTTTCATCCGCGCTTCCGCCCGCTTGTCGGCGACCCCCAGGTCGGAGCCCGGGGAACTCGGCCGCGAGTTCGAACCGCGTGCCGTGTCGCCGCGATTTGCTTAATTGTTGAGCGTGTCATAGAGGTCCGTCCATCCCGGATTGGCGTCGAGGATCAGCCGCACCTTCCACGCCCGCGGCCAATGCTTCATGTTCGATTTGCGCTGGATCGCATCGGTGATCCGCTCGTAACGCTCCATGTAGACCAGGCGCTTCAGGCCGTAGCGCTTGGTAATCCATCGATAAGGCCTTCGCGATGCTCGTAGGCGCGACGGCCGATGTTCGAGGTCACGCCGGTATAGAGCGTTCCATTCGGCCGGTTGGTCACGATGTAGACCCGGCCCCCGCGCATTGCGCCCCTCGAGCCAAACTCGCGCCTCCTCGGTTTACACCGTCATGGCCGGGCTCGTCCCGGCCATCCACGCGGCGCCGCAGCGGCAAACGGCGCCGTGCAAACGCGGATGTAAAGGCCACGCCAATCACCGGCGGCTTTTGGCGGGACCGCGTGGATGGCCGGGACACGCCCGGCCATGACGGCGGAGGAGCGTATGAGGACGCGCAGCTTGGCTCACGAGCACCCCGTCGTCCCCCCGCACGTATCGCACTTCAAGCACGTCCCGTTGCGCACCATGGTGAAGTTCCCGCACTCCGGGCAGGCCTCGCCCACGTAGCCTTTCATCCGCGCTTCCGCCCGCTTCTCGGCGGCCGTCTCGGCCGCGGCGGCGAAGGCGGCGCCGCCGAGCGTCAGCGGGGCGGTCTCGGCGAGGTCGCCCTTGAGCGCCGTCGCGCCCTGGACGAACCCGCCTGCCCCTGCCCCGCCGGCCGCGCGCACCGCCGGCGCCTCGCCGCCGGTCTGGCCGCGCACCAGCATCAGCTTGTCGCCCGGCCGCCCCCGCACGAGGCCGTTCGAGATCACCGCCGCGGCTCCCGGCCCCGGCGCCGGGGCCTTGTCCTGGCCGACCCCGCCGCCGAGCACGGTATTGCCGATCTCGTCGGGGGCGACATGGGCGAGGTCGTTGCGGCCGAGGTAGGAGATGGCGAGCTCGCGGAAGATGTAGTCGAGGATCGAGGTCGCGTTCTTGATCGCGTCGTTGCCCTGCACCAGCCCGGCCGGCTCGAACCGGACGAAAGTGAAGGCGTCGACATATTCCTCCAGCGGCACGCCGTACTGGAGGCCGATCGAGATCGCGATGGCGAAATTGTTCATCAGAGACCGGAAGGCCGCGCCCTCCTTGTGCATGTCGATGAAGATCTCGCCCAGGCGCCCGTCCTGGTACTCGCCGGTGCGCAGATAGACCTTGTGGCCGCCGACGACCGCTTTTTGCGTATAGCCCTTGCGCCGGTCCGGCAGCTTCTCGCGCTCGCGCGTGCGCTCGACCCGCTCGATCACCCGCTCGACGATCTTTTCCGCCACCTGCGCCGCGCGCGCCGGGATGTTGGCGGCGAGCAGCACCTCGAGCGCGTCGTCGTCCTCGTCGTCGTTCTCGATCAGCTGGCTGTTCAGCGGCTGCGACAGTTTCGAGCCGTCGCGGTAGAGGGCGTTGGCCTTCAGGCCGAGCCGCCAGCTCAGCATGTAGGCGTCCTTGCAGTCCTCGACGGTGGCGTCGTTCGGCATGTTGATGGTCTTGGAGATCGCCCCGGTGATGAACGGCTGCGCCGCCGCCATCATGCGGATGTGGCTGTCGACCGAGAGATAGCGTTTGCCGGTGCGGCCGCAGGGGTTGGCGCAATCGAACACCGGATAATGCTCGAGCTTCAGGTGAGGCGCGCCCTCCAGGGTCATGGCGCCGCAGGCGATAAATGTTGGCGGCCTCGATCTCGGCCTTGGAGTAGCCGAGCGCCGGAGAGCAGGTCGAAGCCCGGCGCCTCGTAGCGCTCGGCCGGGATCTTAAGTCGCGGCTCAGCGTCTCGGCGCCGAGCGTCCACTTGTTGAACACGAAGCGGATGTCGAAGGCGCCGCGCAGCGCCGCCTCGACCTTGTCGATCGCCGCCTCGGGCAGGCCCTTCTGGCGCAGCGTGGCATGGTTGATGCCCGGCGCATTGGCGAGCGTCGCCCGGCCGACGGCGTAGGCGATCATGTCGTCGATTTGCCCCTCGACGTAGCCGAGCGCCCTGAGCGCGTCGGGCACGGCGCGGTTGATGATCTTGAAATAGCCGCCGCCGGCGAGCTTCTTGAACTTGACCAGGGCGAAGTCGGGCTCGATGCCGGTGGTGTCGCAGTCCATGACGAGGCCGATGGTGCCGGTCGGGGCGACGACGGAGACTTGCGCGTTGCGATAACCGTGCCGCTCGCCGAGGCTGAGCGCCGCGCTCCAGGCCGCCCGCGCCGCTTCGCCCAACGGGGCGAAGGCCGGGCCGCTCTTTACGAGCGAGGCGTGATCGAGCGGGGTCGGGGCGACCGACAGGCGCTCGTAGCCGGAAACCTCGCCGTCGGCGGCGCGCTTGTGGTTGCGGATGACGCGCAGCATCGCCTCCGCGTTCGGCTTCATGCCGGGGAAGGCGCCCGTCTTGGCGGCGAGTTCGGCCGAGGTCGCATAGGCGCGGCCGGTCATCACCGCCGACAGCGCGCCGCAGATCGCCCGCCCCTCGTCCGAATCGTAGGGGATGCCGCAGGACATCAGGAGGCCGCCGATGTTGGCGTAGCCGAGGCCGAGCGTGCGGTACTCGTAGGAGAGCCGGGCGATCTCCTTCGAGGGGAACTGCGCCATCGCCACCGAGATTTCGAGCGTCAGCGTCCACAGCCGGACCGCGTGCTCGTAGGCTGCGATATCAAAGACTTTTGTCTCCGGGTTGAGAAACTGCAGCAGGTTCAGCGAGGCGAGATTGCAGGCCGTGTCGTCGAGGAACATGTATTCCGAGCACGGGTTCGAGGCGCGGATCGGCCCCGACGCCGGGCAGGTGTGCCAGTCGTTGATGGTGGTGTGGTACTGGATGCCCGGATCGGCGGAGGCCCAGGCGGCGTAGCCGATCTTCTCCCAAAGCGCGCGCGCCTTGACGGTCTTGGCGGTCTTGCCGCTGAGGCGCCAGGTCAGGTTCCAGTCGGCGTCGGTCTCGACCGCATGCAGGAAGGCGTCGGTCACCCGCACCGAATTGTTGGAGTTCTGGCCCGAGACGGTGAGATAGGCCTCGGATTCCCAGTCGGTGTCGTAGGTGTCGAAGTCGAGGGTAGTGTAACCCTGGCGGGCGAACTGGATGATCCGCTTGACGATGCCGTCGGGCACGTCGTCCTTGCGCGCCAGCTTCACCTCGCGCTTCAGCGCCGGGTTCTTCTCGACGTTGAAGCAGTCGTCGCCGGAGCCCTGGCAGTTGACGCAGGCCTTGAGGATCGCCTTGAGGTGGCGCTTGACCACCTTGGAGCCGGCGGCGAGCGCCGCGACCTTCTGCTCCTCCTTCACCTTCCAGTCGATGTAGGATTCGATGTCGGGGTGATCGACGTCGACCACCACCATCTTGGCCGCGCGCCGGGTGGTGCCGCCCGACTTGATCGCGCCGGCGGCCCGGTCGCCGATCTTCAGAAAGGACATCAGGCCCGAGGAGCGGCCGCCGCCGGAGAGCTTTTCGTTCTCGCCGCGCAGCGCCGAGAAGTTGGAACCGGTGCCGGAGCCATATTTGAACAGGCGCGCCTCGCGCACCCACAGGTCCATGATGCCGCCCTCGTTGACGAGGTCGTCGGAGACGGACTGGATGAAGCAGGCGTGCGGCTGGGGATGCTCATAAGCCGACTTCGACTTGACCAGCTTGCCGGTCTCGAAGTCGACGTAATAGTGGCCCTGGCTCGGCCCGTCGACGCCATAGGCCCAGTGGAGGCCGGTGTTGAACCATTGCGGCGAATTCGGCGCGGCGATCTGGCGCGCCAGCATGAAGCGCATCTCGTCGAAATAGGCGCGCGCGTCCTCGTCGCCATCAAAGACGCCGGCCTTCCAGCCCCAATAGGCCCAGGCGCCGGCGAGCCGGTCGAACACCTGCCGGGCGGAGGTCTCGGAGCCGGTGCGCTCGGCCTTCGGCAACGCGGCGAGCGCCTCCTCGTCGGGAACCGAGCGCCACAGGAACGACGGGACGTCGGGCTCCTCATACTTTTTGAGGCGCGTCGGAACGCCGGCCTTGCGGAAGTATTTCTGGGCGAGCACGTCCGCCGCCACCTGGCTCCAGGCGGCCGGGACCTCGATGTTGTCGAGGGCGAAGACGATCGAGCCGTCCGGATTGCGAATCTCGCTGCGGGTGGCCGCAAACGGGATCCGGTCGTAGGGCGAAGCGCCCGCCTCGGTAAAGTGTCGCTCGATTTTCATGTCGCTCGCCCTCGTCTGTCTTAAGGCGGACCGCCCGCGCCCGCCCTGCCGTCACCGTCCGAACGCGACGGCGCAAGCCCGCGTTCCGCCCTTGCGCCGACGCGAAAACGCGCGCCGTCCGGCGCCGGGATCGCCCCGCTGAAACCCGTATTGCTGTCCCTGACGCGTCATCGGCGGCGGAATGTCCGATCCAGCCGATGGCCCTGAAAACACCGCGCTCCCGGCGAGTCGGCGCGCTCGAGGCGCGCCCGTTCGCCGACCGACTCGAAACTAGGACTCTGTCATCCGCCCGTCAACACCTTGTGACGGCCGCATGACCGTAACACAACATATTGTGGATAAGAATGTATAATGCAAGGTTAATGCGCTCGCGCATTGACAGCATCCGACGAGTCGGCGTCGCGCCGCAAGAGCGTTGGCGGACCCGGAGCGTCCCCCAGTCGATGGCCGGGCCGCCCGGCCATGACGCTCCCTTCCGCAAAGTTCAACTGGACAGAGCGCGGCCCGCCTCGCCATAGTCCCGCGCGCGCCGCGACATGGGGCGCCTTTTCCTCGGCCGGCAGCCTCATCGATGGACTTAAAGCTGTTTTTCCTGCGCTACTTCACCTGGTGGAACGGCGCGACCCTCAACACCCTGTTCTATACCAGCCGGAAGGGCGAGCTCGTCGGCCACGACCAGTTCGGCAACGCCTATTACCGCACGATTGGCGGCAGGATCGATCCGTCGCTCGGCTTCGAGCGCCGTTGGGTCATTTACAATGGCGTCTCCGAGGCCTCGATGACGCCGCCGGGTTGGAATGGCTGGCTGCATCATACGGTCGACGTCCCTCCGAGCGAGGAAGAATACAAGCCCCATCCGTGGGAACTGCCGCATATCGGCAATCCGACCGGAACGCCGGGCGCCATCCGCCCCAAGGGATCGATCCTGAACCGGGCCCGCGCCAGCCGAGCACCGGCGACTAGAGGCCTGGAGCCCAGGATCGTAAGGCCGCGCCTTCATTCCGCCGCCGTTGACCGGCAGATCGCCCGCATGAGTTCGACTTTCGCCACCCCCGCGACGGCCGCGTTCGGCGCGGCCGTGCGTTGGGCGGCGCTGTCCGCCGTCGCGCTTTGCTGTCTCGCCGTCCCGGCCGCCGCCGACAAGATCGCCAACCCAGTCGCGGTGTTCGACGGACTCGACAAGATCACCGGGCGCATCATCGCCTTCGAGGTCTCGCTGAACGAGACGGTGCAGTTCGGCACCTTGCAGGTGACGCCGCGGGTCTGCTTTTCGCGTCCGCCGACCGAGCCGCCGCGCACCGACGCCTTCACCCAGGTCGACGAGGTCGACGAGCAGCACACGTTCAAGCGGATCTTTTCCGGCTGGATGTTCGCCGACAGCCCGGGGCTGCACGGGATCGAGCATCCGATCTACGATGTCTGGCTGGTGGATTGCAAAGGCGGCACGACCGTCATCCATGAGGCGCCGCCGCCGGCCGCCACGGCCTCGACCGACGCCGACAATCCGGACGCCGCCACCGACTCCGGGCCCGCCTCCCCTCAGATCGAACCTCCGCCCGCGCAGCCGAAGAAGCCGAAGCCGAAGCCGCCGGCGGTGGTCGCAGCCCCCCTCCCCGCGCCGGCCGGCGACGTCAACGCGCCGCTCGACCTCGGCGGCGGACCCACGGGCAACGCGCGCGGGCGCTGAGCTTTGCAACCTGGACTCGCGCCCGCGTCGGACCCGCCGGGTCTTGCCTGTTCGAGCCTGTTAACAGCCTGTTCGGCGCCTGTTCCGGGCCCTGAAAACTGCCTGTTTTTCGGCCGCCGAAAGCCGCAACCATAGGGTTGCAACGGCTGTAATATCTTGATATTGCAGGAATTCTCGGATCAGGGCGGCGCGCCGCGAAATAAAAAGCCCCTGCTAGCAGGCACACGGAATCCGGCTTCAGGGCTATCGCGCCGGGGAATTGTCCGCGCGGCCTTGGCCGGAAACCAGGATGTATCCGCGCGTCTTGTCGTCGTTGGCGGCGTCCGTCGTAGTCATGGCGTCGAACAGCTCAGCCGTTCTGAGCCAGGACATCCCGTGGCAGGATCGTATCGGTCTTGTCGTTGAGCGCGTTGTCCCAGACGCTGGCGAACAGCGCGGCGCCGCCCATCTCGTCAAAGACCTGGCCACGGCTCAGAAGGGGGCTCTCGGGGGAGAGCGGCTCGTCAGCCCGGACCGGATATGGGGACAGGGCGGCGAAGAGCGGCAAGGCGTGGCGGATCGCTTTCGTCATCGCAAGGTCCAGCGTCGTTTCCGACCGTCGCATCCTTCGCGGCGCTCAGGGTCCCGTCAGCCACCACGTCCCCGCCGCCAGCGTCGCCAGGGTCAGCGGCAGACCGACCTTGAAATAGGCCCAGAAGCTGATGGGTGTTCCTTCCGCTTTCGCCTGTTCGGCGACGATCAGATTGGCGACCGAGCCCAGAAGCGTGAAATTGCCGGCGAGCGTCGAACTCATCGCGATGATCAGCCACGCTTTGCGTGGGTCGGCGAAGGTTGGAACGAACGGTTTCAGGGCCAGCACCGCGGGCACATTGCTGACGATGTTGGAGATGACGGCGGTGAAGGCCGACAACCGCCACGGGACATCGAGACCGAGCGTCTTCGCCATCGCGATCCGGTCGGGCGTCAGGACCGCCCGCTCGGCGCCGGCCACCACGACGAAGAGGCCGGAGAACATCATGAGGAGAGGCCCGTCGATCTCCGCGTAGATGCGTTCGGGCTTGATCGCGCGCGTGACCAGCAGGAAGGCGCCGCCGAGAATCGCGGCCTTGGCGGGCGCCAGGCCGGCGAAGAACGCGACGGCGAGCGCCACGCAGACGAGACTGGCCTTGACGGCCTGTCCGACATGCATGCGGCCGCGGACGAGATGAGGCTGCAATTCGCCCCTGGCGGCAAATTCCTCCCGGTAGACGAGACGGACCACGACGACGACCGCGACGAGGCTGAACGCGGCGACCGGCGCGAGCGACGCGGCGAAGGCCGGATAGGCGATGCCGGAATAGGCCCCGATCACCATGTTCTGCGGATTGCCGGTGATCGTCGCCACGCTGCCGCAGTTCGAGGCGGCTGCGGTCGCGACCAGATAAGGCAACGGATTGCGGCCGAGGGCCCGCGTCACGGCGACGACGATCGGCGCCATCACGAGGCAGATCGCGTCGTTGACCAGAAAAGCCGAGAGCACGCCGGTAAGGAGCGTCACCGTGGCGAGCAGCGCAAACGGCCGATGCGCATGCTCGATCGCCAGGGCGCCCAGCATCCGGAAGGCGCCGGACACCTTGAGATGCGCAACCACGATCATCATGCCGAGCAGCAGCGCGATCGTGTCGTAATCGATGGCCTGGAAAGCGTCTTTCAGCGTGAGCGGCCCGAAAGCGATCATCGCCGCGCCGCCGAGCAAGGCGATCCCGGCGCGATCGAGGCGCAACCCCGGAATACGGCCGGCCGCCAGGCCTGCATAAGTCAGAACGAGGATCGCGAGCGAAGCCGCGCTCGTGGGATTCATCGGCCAACGCTCCCGGTTTTCGTCCGGCTCGACAACCGGTCTGGTATCGACGAGGTTCCGCTTAACTGGGAAACCGGGACATTCCGCGACGATCCGCCATTGACGGCGCCGACCTGAGGCTCCTCATCCGCCGCTGTGCGGCTCCTTCTCCAAACGCCCGGGCGAGAGACGAGAGTCCCCGGTCCCAGCAGGGCCACAGGCTGCCCTGGCGCGAACGCGCCACCAGCCACGGAGGGCCAGATGAAGGCTTGCGCCTGACTTGATCAGATGAGCCGGCGCCGGATCACACCAAGATCAGCCCGCGGCCGCCGGAGCGCTTGCCGGCGAAAAAGGCGGTCAGCCCGGCGAATGCGATGAGAAGGATCACCCAACTAAAACGCGGGTTGTTAGGCGGAGCTGGCGCGGCCTTGAGCAGCGCCTCGCTGACCGTGAACGCGACATCGTCGGTCGCCGATCCGTCCGACATGCCAGGCTCCGTCTGGGGCCCCAGCAGCGTCGCCAGCCATACGGAATTGTCGTGGCCGTTGGGAGCGGACGACTCATCGCCGGACGCGATCGGAACGGCGGCGTCTGCGGATAATTCCGTCGAAGCCCATGTCGAAGCCGAAGCCAAGACCATTGCTGCAACGACAAATACGATGGGCTTCATGCGTTTCCGCCCGAAAAATTGTTGGCTCGCCTCTTTTCGCAAAGTAGTGCGCTGGCGGCGATAGTCAACTCCCTGTTCACGGCGTCTACTCCGAGTTGGCATGTCACCGGCGCGAATCCGGGTGGCGCAAGATCGCTCTGCTGTTCTCGTCGACGCGGTCTGGCTCGCGCCGACGCCGCGAATCGGATAGCGGTCCCTGCTCGTGGCTCAGCTGCGACGCGCCTCTTGGCAGTGGTCGACGGACATGTTCAATCGATTGGTCGCGGGCTGGGCCTACGGCGGTTTCCTCGCGGGCCTTCTTCTACTCGCCCTTACGCCGATCTTCGCCTCCGGCTGGGATGGCGCGACGACGCTGGTGTTCCTGGCCCTCCCCGTCTACATAATTCATCAGTACGAGGAGCACGATGGGGACCGCTTCCGGCGCTTCGTCAACAAGCGCCTCGGGGGCGGCGCGAGATCCTGACGCTCGCCGACGTCTTCTGGATCAACATCGTTGGCGTCTGGGTTCCGTTAGCGGCGAACCTGTGGCTGGTGGGGCGTTCCGCCCTCGGCTGGGGCGTCTTCGCCGGCTATTTCCTGCTCGTCAATGCGGCGCTGCACATCGTTCAGGCGATTCACTTGCGGGCCTACAACCCCGGCCTCGGCACGGCCATCGCGCTCTTTTTGCCGCTCGGCTTGGCGGAGCTCGTGACCCTGCAGCCTCTCGCCACCCTGGCGCAGAGCCTGGCTGGCGCGGGCGTGACGCTCGTCGTGTACGCGGCCATTATCGCGCGGGTCCGGAGCCGTATGCGCGCCTGAGGCTTCGGGCAATCGGATGACGCGCGCCCTGGCGCCGTGGTAGTCGGCGCCGTTCAATCGCCAGGGATCTCATGCGCAAGCGCGCCGACATCGTCCTCGTCGAGCGAGGCTTCTTTCCGAGCCGCGCCCGGGCGCAGGCCGCCATCGCCGCCGGCCTCGTCAGGGTTGACGGCGCGGCGCTCATCAAAGCCGCCGAACCAATCGGCGAGGCCGCCGCGATCGAAGCTGAGGCGCCCCATCCTTATGTCTCGCGCGGCGGCCTCAAGCTCGCCGCCGCGCTCGACGCTTTTGCGCTCGATCCCGCTGGCCTCGCCGCGCTCGACGTCGGCGCCTCAACCGGCGGCTTCACCGACGTCCTGCTCAGGCGTGGCGCGGCAAGCGTCGTCGCCGTCGACGTCGGCCACGGGCAGTTCAACTCCAGGCTCGCCGCAGATCCGCGCGTGCGCGCGCTCGAACGCGTCGACGCGCGCGCCATCACCGAAGCGCTGCTCGACCTTCGGCCGCAGGCGATCGTTTGCGACCTCAGCTTCATCTCGCAACGGCTCGTCCTGCCGCATGTGCTGAGCCTCGCCGCCGAGCGGACGTGGCTCGTCAGCCTGATCAAGCCGCAGTTCGAGGTCGGTCCGGAGGAGATCGTCAAGGGGCGGGTCAGGAGCGATGCGGCGCTTCGCCGCGCCTGCGACGCCGTCAGCGCCTGCGTCGAAGAGCAAGGCTGGACAGTCCTCGGCCTCATGCCCTCGCCGGTGTTCGGCGGCGCCGGCGCCAGGGAATTCCTGATTGCCGCGCGAAATGGCTGAGGCGACGGAAGACGCTGCGATCGTGGCGCTCGATGCGCGCGGCGACGGCCTGACTGAACGCGGCGTCGCCGTTCCGGGCGCCCTTCCAGGCGAGAGCGTCCAGATCCGGACCCGCGACAAACGCATTGAACTCCTCGAGATCCTGAGCGCAAGCCGCGATCGCGCAAAACCGTTCTGCCCGTGGTTCGGCGCCTGCGGCGGCTGCGCGACTCAGCACTTGTCGGAATCGCTCTATCGCGGCTGGAAGCGCGGCCTCGTCGTGGATGCGCTCGCGCGGGCGCATCTGGAGGCCGAGGTCGGGCCGCTCATCGACGCGCACGGCGCGGGCCGCCGGCGCGCGACCTTTCACGCCCGCTTTCCCCATGGCGCCCCGGCCGAGGTCGGCTTCATGCGCGCGCGCTCGCACGCTATCGTCGCGATCGAGGCCTGCCCGCTGTTTGCGCCCGAAATGGCGGGCGCGATCGCGGCAGCGCGCGCCCTCGCGGCGGACCTTCGAGGGTTGGGCAAGCCGCTCGATGTCGGCGTCACGGCGACCCTCGAAGGCCTCGACGTCGATCTTCGCGGCGCGGGCCCGCTGGGATTGTCGGAAACGCTGAAGATCGTGCGGACCGCCGAGACGCTCGACCTCGCGCGCGTCTCCAACGATGGCGCGGTCGTCGTCGCGCGCCGGCCGCCGCGCGTCGCATTCGGCGACACGCTGATCACCCTTCCGCCCGGCGGCTTTCTGCAAGCGACCGAGGACGGAGAGGCGCGGCTGGCGGAGATCGCCGAGCAGGGCCTGAAAGGCGCGAAGAGGGTCGCCGACCTCTTTTGCGGCGCCGGCGCTTTCGCCCTCCGGCTCGCGAGGAGGCATGAGGTCTTCGCCGCCGACTCGGATGTCGCGGCGGTCCGCGCTCTCGCCGAGGCCGCCGCGAGGACGGCTGGGCTCAGGCCGGTTCGGACGGAAACGCGCGACCTCTTCCGCCGGCCGCTCGACCCAGTCGAACTCTCCGGGCTCGACGGCGCCGTCTTCGATCCGCCACGGGCCGGCGCGGAGGCCCAGGCGTGGCAATTGGCGGCGAGCGCCCTGCCGCTCGTCATCGCCATTTCCTGCAATGTGACGACATTCGCCCGCGACGCGCGGATCCTGATCGACGGTGGCTTCCGCATCGAGACGGTCGCGCCGATTGACCAGTTTCGCTATTCGGCCCATGTCGAAATCGCGGCCGTGTTCCGTCGAGCGGGCGGAAAGCCGCGCACGCGGAGGCTCCTTGGATGACCATCGAACGTCAGGCCGCACTCGACGCCCTTGTCGGCCTGGTCGGCGCGCGTCACGCCCTGACGGATCCGACGCTGGTCGAGGGGCGTCTGATCGAGCCGCGCGGCCTCTACCGGGGCAAGACGCTCGCGCTGGTGCGTCCCTGTTCGACGGAGGAGGTCGCGAAGGTGTTGGCGTTCTGCAACAACGCCGGAATCGGGGTTGTACCGCAGGGCGGCAACACCGGCCTTGTCGGCGGGCAGACCCCGGACGAAAGCGGCAACCAGATCATCCTCTCGACCGAGCGTTTGAAGGCGATCCGCGAGATCGACGCGCATGCGGACGTCATGGTTTGCGAGGCGGGCGTAACGCTTGCCGAAGCGCAGGCGGCCGCGCTCGAAATGGACCGGCTGTTCCCGCTATCGCTCGCCGCGGAAGGGACCTGCACTATCGGCGGCAATGTCGCGACCAACGCCGGCGGCGTGACGGTGATCGCTTACGGCAATGCGCGCGAGCTCGTCACCGGCGTCGAGGCGGCGCTGGCGGACGGGCGCATCGTCAATGCGCTCACGAAACTGCGCAAGGACAATACCGGCTACGACGTGAAGAGCCTGTTTGTCGGCTCCGAAGGCACGCTCGGAGTGATCACCGCGGTTTCGCTGCGGCTTTTTCCCAATCCGCGGGCGCGTGAAACGGCCTTCGTCGGTGTGGCAAGCCCGGAGAGGGCGCTTGATCTTCTGCGCATCGCCCGCGAACATCTCGGCGGCGGTGTGACGAGCTTCGAGCTGATCGCGCGCTTCGCCTATGACATCACGGTTCGCCAAGGCCTCGCGCGCGCGCCGCTGCAGGGCGACCATTCCTGGTATGTGCTGATCGAGGCGTCGTCGCAGATCGCGAAGGGCCTTGACGAGGCGTTCGCCGGGGCGCTCGAGGCCGCCTTCGAAGCCGAAGTCATCGAAGACGCCGTCCTCGCCGCCTCGCTCGACCAGCGCCATGAATTCTGGAAGCTGCGCGAAGTCGATCCCGGAAGCGCAGATCCGCGAGGGCGGCTCGATCAAGCACGACGTCTCGGTCGCGGTCGGCGATGTCCCGGCGTTCATCGCCGAAGCGACCAAGGCGGTCGAGGCGTTCGAACCCGGGGCGCGGGTCTGTCCGTTCGGCCATCTCGGCGACGGCAACATCCATTTCAACGTGTCGCAGCCGGTCGGCGCCGACAAGGCCGCCTATCTCGACCGCTGGGACGCGATGAACGCCGTCGTGCATGGGATTGTCGCCCGGATGGGCGGATCTTTCTCAGCAGAGCACGGCGTCGGACGCCTGAAGCGCGACCTGCTGGCGCAGACTAAGGACCCGGGAGCGCTGTCGGTCATGCGCGCGGTGAAGTGCGCGCTCGACCCAAACGGGGTCATGAATCCCGGCAAGGTCCTGTAGGGCGCTTGTCAGGCCCGTCCTCTTCCGCGCCACGGCCGTAATTTTATGTTGACATCATTCGCTTACGGTCGTACACCTGCCTGCATCCGCTGCGTAAGGTTTTGCGACTTCGCAACGGCAGGAGCGCGACAGTTCACTATAGGGGGGTTCATGACTAAGACGTTTCTTTGCGCTGCCGCGGCTGCGGCGGCCATAGCCATCTATGCGACTTCCGCCGGCGCCGCCGTGCAGACGGCGATAATCGACGGCATCACGGTGACCGACGCCGGCCGTGTCAATCCGGCGACCGCGCCGGTGATTGCCCAACCCAATTACGTCTCACTGATCGGCCCCGGCCCGGTCACCCTGAATGTCGGTCAACCCGGCGGGAGCAATCCTCCTGCGCCGAACCAGGGATGGGACCCGTACGGCTTGAGCGACACCACGCACAACTGGATCAATGTCGGCAATGACAATACCGGCGCATTCTATGACTTCTCCGGGTCGACCCTGAGCATCGTGTGGGGCTCGCCCAACAATAACGCTCCGGGCTCCGACAACGTCGTCTCGTTTTACACCGGCGCAGGCGGCACGGGAACCTTGATCGGACAGGTCGAAGCCGCCGACCTCTACAGCAGCTTCACGGGGATCAGCAACACCACGGACCCCGGCTACCTGATCTCGTTTGCAACTCCAGCGGCGTTTAGGAGCGTCGAGTTCTCCACCGGGCCGAGCGCGTTCGAGTTCTCTGCCGTTCCCGAACCCTCGACCTGGGCGATGCTGGGCCTTGGCTTCGCGGCGCTCGGCTTCGCCGGCTATCGCAGCCGTCGAACCGCGATTTCGATCGTGTGACGTCACCTGATACAGCCAGTCCAAGGCCGCCCCTCCGGGCGGCCTTTTTAATTCCCGCCTCGGTCCGCGCCGCAGACTGCACAGGCCATGGCGCGAAGACGGGGAGACGTTTATTCTCGCCAGGGCCCTCGGATTCGACCGCGGCGGCTCGCATGCAAGGACGGCGCACGAATTTGGAGACCGCGATGCGGCGAAGCGGGTTCGCCGCGTTGTTTCTCCTCGTCGGCCTTGCCGCCGCCGCGGCGGCCTGCGCGCCAAAGACCTTTGACGGCGCCTCGTTCACCGTCTGCGCCTTCGACCCCCGTCACGACGACCTGCGCCTGTTCTGGAAGGGTCCCGACGAGCGGCCGTTCGGCTCGCTCGCAGCGCTCGCCGCATCGTTGCGCAGCCAGGGCCAGGAGCTGGTGTTCGCGATGAACGCCGGCATGTTCCAGGAGAACCAGTCGCCGGTCGGACTGTACGTCGAGCGGAACCGGCTCCTGCGCAAGGCCGACACGCGCGCCGGCCCATCCAATTTCCATCTGAAGCCGAACGGCGTGTTCTGGATCGGCGACGGCGTCGCCGGCGTAACGGAGACCGGCCGCTACCTCGCCGGCCCGCCGGCGGCCCGCTACGCCACCCAGTCGGGCCCGATGCTGGTCATCGACGGGCGCATCCATCCGAAAATCCGGCCCGATGGAACGTCGGCCAAGATCCGCAACGGCGTCGGCGTCGACGACCGCGGCGGGGTCGTCTTCGCCATCGCCGACGAGCCGGTGACCTTCGACGCCTTCGCCCGGCTGTTCCGCGACGGGCTCGGCGCCCGCAACGCCCTCTTCCTCGACGGCTCGCTGTCGTCGCTCTATGCGCCCGAGCTCAAGCGCGACGACGAACTCGCGCCAATCGGCCCGATCGTGGCGGTGGTGAAGCCGCAGAAGATGGGCAGCAACTGATTTCCGTCCACCGGCGACGGTCCCGATGCGCCTGCTAGCAGGGCGTTTTTTTGGCCGCGATTCGCGCTCCGATCCGGTAAGCCGTGCAAAATCAAGATCTTAACGGAATTACAACCCGACCGTTGTGGTCCGAACGGGGCTCGGAACAGGCAAATTAACAGGCTCGGAACAGGCGCCGAACAGGCAGATAACAGGCACGAACAGGCAAGAACAGGCTGTCCGGACGCCGGCGCGCGTTTGGCCGCGGCCAGGTTGTAACCTGGCCGTGCGGGCGACCTGCGGGGGCGGGCGAACACGCGCCGCGACCGCCCCTCGACCTTCGCTCCGGCGGCGAGCGCGGCGCCTCCCGGTCCGCGCCCGGCCAAGCGATCAGGCTGCCGGCGCCTCTCCGTCGCCCGCTCCCAGGGCCCGCTGGAGGATCGGCGTATCGACCCAGCGGCCGAACTTGTGGCCGACCGATTTGAGCACGCCCGTCAGTTCGAACCCGAACCGCCGATGCAGACCGATCGAGCCGGCGTTGGCGCTGTCGCCGACGATCGCGACCATCTGCCGCCACGGGCCGGCCTCGCACCGTTCGATAAGGCGGCCGAGCAGCGCGGACCCGACGCCTCGGCCACGCAGGCCGTCGGCCACATAGACCAAGTCCTCGATCGCGAAGCGATAGGCCGGGCGCGCGTGATAGGGCGCGGCGTAGGCAAAGCCCACGACCTCGCCGTCCGCTTCGGCGACGAGATAGGGCAGGCCGTTGTCGAGGCAGGCGCGGCGGCGCGCCAGCATCGCGTCGACCGGGGGCGGCGTTTCCTCGAAGGTCGCGAGCGACGAGAGGACGTAATGCGCATAAATCCCCTGCACCGCCGGCATGTCGCCCTCGCCCGCGTCGCGGACGACGATCCCGGGCGCCGGGGCCACTTCCCGCGTCATGGAAAGAGCCCCCGCGCGTGTTTCGCCTTCATCACCCGCTCGACGCCGATCGCCATGGCGGCGGTGCGGTTGGCGACGCCGTCGCGCTTGGCGCGGGCGACGACCATCGCCCAGCTTCGATCCAGCGCCCGTTCCAGCCGGTCCATCACCTCGTCGCGCGACCAGAAATATTGCTGCAAATCCTGCACCCACTCGAAATAGCTGACGATCACGCCCCCGGCGTTGCACAGGATGTCGGGGATGACAAAGATCCCGTCGTTGCGCTCCGCCAGAATCTCGTCGGCCTCGGGCGTGGTCGGCCCGTTGGCCCCTTCGGCCAGGATGCGGCAGCGCAGGCGCCGGGCGATCTCGGCGTCGATCAACCGTTCGGTCGCGCAGGGCGCCAGCACGTCGCAGGACTGCTCCAGCAGCGCGCGCGGGTCGATGGCCGCCTCCGTCGACCAGCCTGCGAGTTCGCCAGTCCGGCCGGCGTGGTTCGCCAAATCGCGGGCGACCAACCCCTTGGGATCGTAGTAGGCGGCGGTGTGGTCCGACGACGCCGACGATCTTGACCCCGCGCGCGGCCAAGCCCAGCGCCGCATGCATGCCGACATTGCCGAACCCCTGCACGATCGCGGTCGCGCCGACCGGGTCGATTTCGAGCGCCTCCATGGCGCGGAAGGCGAGGAAGGCGACGCCGTGCCCGGTCGCCTCGCGCCGCCCGAGCGTGCCGCCGGAGCCGACCGGCTTGCCGGTGACGATCTCCGGCACGGTGACGCCCTGGTACATGGAATAGGTGTCCATGAACCAGGCCATGATCTGCTCGTTGGTGCCCATGTCCGGCGCCATGACGTCGACCCGCGGGCCGACGAACGGAATCATCTCCTGCATGTACCGGCGCGACAGGTTTTCGAGCTCCCGCTGGCTGAGCGCGCGCGGATCGACCGCGACGCCGCCCTTGGCGCCGCCGTAGGGCAGATCGGCGAGCGCGCATTTCCAGCTCATCCAGATCGCCAGCGCCGCCATTTCGCCGATGTCGACGTTGGGCGCGAAGCGCGTGCCGCCCTTGGCGGGCCCGAGCGTCAGGTGATGCTGGACGCGGTAGCCGGTGAAGACCTGCGGTGTGGCCATCGTCCATATGGATCGGGCAGGAGACGACGATGGCGCGCTTGGGGAACAGCAGCCGGTCGCGCTCGTCGTCCGGGATTGCGAGGTGGTCGGCGATGACGTGGAACTGCTGGCGCGCCATCTCGAACACGGGACCGGAATAGAGGGTTTGCATGAGGGGGCTTCCCGGGATGGCTCAGCGACGCTGAGCGGCTGTTCGTCACCATACGACACGAAATCGCGCGAAAATGCGGAGTTGCAGGGGGGCCGCCGCCCCATCGACAGAGGAACGTCCGGACGAACGCCGCATGCTACCGCGTCCGCCGCGCGCCTTTCCTTTCCTTCCGTTGAGGTCAAGGTCAATCGCTTGGCGCCCGACCGGAACGGCAGAGGCGCGCAATTTGTGGGCGGTCGCCGATGGCGCGGCGAACGCCCCATACCCGTCCCTTTGCCGCCTTTCCTGCTACGTAAAGAGAGCGCCAGGAACGGATTCCCGAGCCGAGCACCCGTTCTCATCGGATTCGCGTAACTATGGGGACCTAACACGTCGGCAATTGGAACCAGCCTAACCAGTTGTACTTTTAACTATCCCTGCCGGGGCTTCGGCCCTTACCTGGTACTGCATAGTGCAGCATTTCGACTTTTATTGACGCTTGCAAAATGGCTTCCTAGGTTCGCTCCATGCTCGAAATTACCGGTGATGACATCCCGCCCTGGGCGACACGAATTGCGCACATTGATTGGCCTTCTCTGCGAGGCGGAGATGCGCAAGCGAGGACTGCCCACTTCCGCGGTTACCTGGGGCGGAAATCAAGACGCAAGAGATGGCGGCCTCGACGTTCGTGTCAGTCTCGCCGCGGGCGCGGCGATAACCGGGTTTGTCCCGAAACCGCAAACCGGCTTTCAGGTGAAGAAACCCGACATGCCGCGGGCGGAAATCCTGGACGAGATGAAGCCGAAGCCGATCGGTATTTTGCGGCCCAGCATCCTTGAGCTGGCGGACCAGGCGGCGCGTACGTCATCGTGAGCTCGGCGGCTCCACCTCGGACACAGCGCTCAAGAACCGGCGCGATGCGATGGCCGAGGCCCTCAAGGGCACGTCCGCCGATGCGAAACTGGTGCTTGACTTCTATGACCGCAACCGCGTCGCGACATGGGTTCGGGATCATGCGGGCTGATCCTATGGGTGTGCGCGCGCATAGGCAAAGCGTTGCCTGGCTGGCAATCCTTCGGCTCATGGTCGCTTACGCCCGCGAACGTTGACGCAGGCTATCTTGCCGATGAGCAGGCACGCATCCGCACGGGTGCCAAGGACCAGGGCGACGGGTTTTCCGCGGTCGAGGGCATCAACCGTATCCGCAAGGTGCTCGCCTCGCCAGGCCACGTGGTGCGGCTCGTCGGTTTGTCAGGCGTCGGCAAGACGCGGCTCGCTGAAGCCTTGTTCGATGCCGCCATCGGCGAAGATGCACTCGATCCCTCGCTTGCGTTCTACACAAACGAGGCGGAAGGGCCAAACCCGCCACCAGCCGGGCTCGCTTCGGACCTGATCGCCGACCAAACCCGTGCGATCTTGATGGTCGACAACTGCACACCCGAGCTGCACCGAAGGCTTTCGGAAGTGGCGCGTCGGCAGGCTCTACTGTCAGCGTCATCACCATCGAATACGACATCCGCGAGGATCAGCCAGAAGGAACTGATGTGTTCGTGTTGGACACGTCATCGATACCAGTGATCGAAAAACTGGTAGCGCGGCGTTACCTCGACCTCTCGCAGGTTGACGCGCAGACCATTGCGGAGTTTTCCGGCGGCAACGCACGGGTCGCTCTCGCCCTTGCTTCGCAGATCGAGAAGACCGAGACGGTGGCGGGCTTGAGCGAAGAAGAGCTGTTCAAGCGCCTCTTTCAGCAGCGTCACGATCCCGACCCGTCGCTTCTGTGGATCGCGCAGGCCTGCTCTCTTGTCTATTCATTCGAGGGAGAACTCTCACGGGGGATGATGCCGAGCTTCCCGTTCTTGGCAGTCTCATCGGCAAGACGGCGCATGAAGTCTATGCCGGAGTCGCTGAGCTTAAGCGGCGCGATCTCGTGCAAGCGCGCGCGCAATGGCGCGCGGTGCTGCCGCACGCCATCGCCAATCGCCTGGCCAGAATGGCACTTCAGAACATTCCGCCCCCAAGAGTAAAATCGATCCTTGTCGATAGCGCATCCGAGCGTGTTCTTCGCTCCTTCTCGCGGCGTCTCGGCTATCTCGCCGACGGCAGGGAAGCCAGGGCTATCGTCAAGGCTTGGCTCGCGCCCGGCGGTCTGCTTAGCGACGTGACGAACTTCAATGAGTTGCGCCGAGCGATGTTCGCCAACGTTGCTCCCGTCGCGCCGGAAGCCGTGCTCGCAGCATTGGAGAACGCTTTACCCAGCGCAGATGAAGACACACTGCGCCGCTGCACGCACTTCGTCCGGCTCTTGCGCTCGCTCGCCTATGAACAAGCATTCTTCGAGCGCGCCATCGCGCTCCTGGTGAAATTCGCGGTGCTTTCGAGCGACGATCACACGGACAATCAGGCTGTGGGCGTCGTGGAATCGCTCTTTTATATCGTGCTGTCTGGAACGCATGCACCGGTAGACGCGCGCGTGAAGGCGGCGGAAGGATTACTCGGCTCTGCCGACGCACGCATACGCTCCCTTGGAGTTAAGACGCTGGAAGCGCTCATGCAATCGAGCCACTTCACATCGCACTATGAGTTCGACTTCGGTGCGCGCTCGCGCGACTACGGCTCCTATCCCCAAACCGGCGCTGATGTGCGTGCCTGGTTTGAAACCGTGATCAACCTAGCGGGCTCATTCGCCCTTTCGGATCGCCCTGTGGCCGACGATGTGAAAAATGCTGTAGCTCGGGAATTCCGAGGCCTCTGGAGCAACGCAGGCTGTGTGGAAGAGTTGGACCAGCTTGCCCGCGCGATTGCGGCCAAGTCATTTTGGCGGGATGGCTGGATCGCGACACGCCAGACACGCATCTTTGACAGCAAGGGAATGGGGCCCGAACTTCGCGACCGACTGATTGCGCTGGAGGAATTCCTGCGACCGAAGGATCTTGCCAGCAAAGTGCGGGGCCTTGTCGTCGGCGCACGCAGAGGAAGCCTGGACGTCTACGATCTTGGTGACGATGAGGAAGAAGACGACGACACCGACGTAGGCGCGCGCTATTCCGCAAGTACTGCGAGGTCGGCTGCGGCGATACAGGATCTCGGCCACGACGTGGCAGCGGATGATGGGACGTTCAAGACGCTGCTGCCCGAGTTGATGAACGGAGATCACCGGCTCTCGGCATTCGGCATGGCGCTGGCCGAATCGGCTGAGAATTTAAGCGCGATGTGGGATGCGATTGTTGCGCAGTTTGGATCAACTAAAAAGGCGGGCATTCAACTTCTCGGAGGCTTTCTGAACGGGCTGCAAAAGCGTGATGAGGCCCTTGCTGACATCATCCTTGACGAGGCGCTCGAGCACGCGCCTCTCGCCGAAGTTTTTCCTGATCTGCAGGCGGCTGTGACGGTCGATCACCGCGCAGTAGCACGGCTGCACCGGGCGCTCGATCTAGAGAAAGCCCCGATGCAAAACTTTTACAGCCTTGCTTATGGCCGCGCCTGCGACGAGCTTTCAGGTCCGGAGTTCCGCGACCTAGTGGTCGCCATGGCGAACAAACCCGATGGGTGCCCGGTAGGGCTTGAAATGATATCGATGCGACTTTACTCGGACCGCAGCGCGAAGCGTGAGCCGCTGCCTGAAGTGCGCGAAGCAGGCCGGATTGTGCTCAGCAAATTTGCGTTTCAGCGCAATAATGGCCACACCACCCGCGAGGACCACAAACTGGGCGTTGTCGTTGCAGGCTCGTGCGCAGGGCCACTGGGCATTTCGGTGGCGCGGTCACTTTGCCGAAAGTTTCTATCCGCTGCCGCAAAGCACGAGATTAAAGCCTACGACTTTAACGACCTAATGAAAGGGCTTCTACAGGTTCATCCAGTCGCCATACTCGATGAACTGTTCTCAGGTGATGCGGGATCACGCAAGGCAAGTGCGCAGGTCCTCAGCACTCTCCGGCGTTTCCGTCATCCCGTTCTGGATGTGGTGCCGGACGAGATTCTTCTCGGATGGTGTGACTGCGATCCAGCCCTGCGCTACCCGCTTGCAGCGGCTGTGGCCACGTTGTTCAAGCGGCCAAAGGAAGGCGAACCGCACGAATGGATGCCGCTCACCGGGAAGCTCCTTGAAAAACGCCCGATCCGGGACTTGTCCTCGACGAAATTATTCGCCGGCTCAATCCGCTAAGCTGGAGCGGCTCGCTCGCAACCAAGCTCGAGGGACGGCTAAAGCTTCTTAATTGCATGCCAGGCAGCGATATTCCAACTCTCGCGGCAAAGCTTGCAACAGCGAGAGCCAATCTTCAAGCAAACATTAGTTACCAACGCAGTCTTGAGATGGAAGAAGATCGCGCGCACGGCAACCGGTTTGAATGAGAGGAGCCTGTATGGATCTTCCATCTTTTCTACGGTTGGTGACCTGACCCCCATTTCTCATCCAGGATTACGGTGAAGGATTACGGTGACGCGACCGTCTTTGCGATTATGACGGATGCCAATATCCCTATGCACGCATGACCTGTATCGCGAGATGGTTGGCCGCCCGGCAAAAAGGGATTTGAGCGCATGTCACCGTAATCCTGCAACCAGAACGTTTGCCCGCCCATTTGGAAGTGCGCCATCGCGGCTTTCCTCCGCCCTCGGGCGCGCGGCGGGGTGTCGGGACCGCCGCTGATCGTCCACCGATTGCCGCGGCGGTTAACGGATCGGACGGCTTTCAACGCCATTGTTGACACCTATTGTGTCGCGGTGTTATCACTAAAATGCTCGGCGCATTAGCACCGCGCCAAGGGGGTTTCCTTTGTTCATGGGAGGAAAAATGACGTCGAAGTTCACAATGACTGCATTGGCGGCAATTTGCGCCGTGTTCGCTGCCTCGTCCGCGTCGGCGGCGACCAATATCTTTCCCGCAGCCGCCGGTTCCGTGGTTGCGGCCGGACCTTACGGCTTTCTTTTGCCTGGCGACCCGTGGCTTGGCGGAGCGTACGCGCCAGCCAGCCTCACCGAGCCCGTGAACGGAAGTCCGCTCGCGGAGGGAACGCAGTGGAACGCCGGGTCGTTCTGGTGGACCGGCACGGCTACGTCATGGACCGTCTATCTGGACCATTCCTACAGCATGAACCAGTTGGTCGTTCAAGCGGACAACAACGACAGCTATCAGGTGCAGTATCGGGTCGGTTCCTCCTGGGTGGATGCGGCCGACGTCGGCGCCGTTGCGGGTTGGGGTTTGATGACGCGTTCGCCGTATGACGTTTCGTTCACGACGAACGCCTTGCGGGTCGTCGCGACCGGCGGCGATGGTTACTATGCCCTCGGCCAGATCGAGGCTTTCGGGACGGCCGCCCCCGAGCTGTCGACCTGGGCGATGATGCTGGCAGGGTTTGCGGCGCTCGGCTTCGCGGGCTACCGCGGGTCGCGCAAGAGCGTCGCCGCCCTCGCCTGACGCGCTTTTCTGCGCCGTGATCGACAAGAGGCCGCCGACGAGGCGGCCTCTCCCTTTTTCGCCGCCCGCTCATGCTGTCAGCTGCTGGCCCGGGCGGATTTGGGCGACAAGCGCTTCGCGGAGGCGGTCGCCTCCGGGTTGCCTGAAGGGAGTCAGGAACTCGACCGGTCGAGCGCGACGAACGTCGCATCGATGAGAAGCGCGATGAGGAAGGCCTGGATGAGCTCGCCGACCTCAGGTAGGCAGTCGGCGGTCAGCGACGTCGAGACCGCGCTTGTCTGTCCGACCGACCCGACCGGCTCACCGCCTTTCTCCAGGTAGAGATCGAAACGGCGCGAAAACGCGGAGCGGCGCCGCATCTCGAAGGTTCGCCCGGCCGCCTCGATCCATGCGGCGCCGCGCCTTTCCTCCGCCTGCGCATGGACCCGGCCATCGGAGTTGGTCAGAAGGATGGGATTTGGCCCCTGGTTGGCTTGTCCCTTGACGAGCCGGATAGCCCTCCCCAAGGGTGTGTCGTCCTGGCGCGGACGGGCGCGGCCCGCGCGGTATTGTGCGTTTCGCAAGCTGATCTCGGCCGTTTCGGGCCGGATGAGGTAGACAAGTCCGCCGACGACGACCTCATCGGCGACGAGATCGAAACGGGCGTCGATCTTGAAGAAGGTCTCCCTGTCCCGTTGGGCCGGGCGCGCAATCAGCATCGAGGCTCCCCCGCTCCTGTCCGATCCCTGGGCCGCATGAAAGCCTCGATCCCGGAGAGACGCAACGCCTCGAGCCGCGGCCGGCGATCCTATCGGCTAATAAGCCATCGGCGTCGCCGCCGCTTCGCGTCGGAAACGGTGGTGGATTGCGAGGACTCGCATTCCAGTTCGGAACTCACGGCGCGGTTGAAAGCGAACGCCGCCGCTCGGCGGCCCGTGAACTCGATGAGCGCAAGCCGATCAAGGCGAGCTCGGACGAGGACGCGACCGTGAATTGCGCGCCTTGACGGGGACGAGCGCTACGAAGGTTGGCTCGTACGTCCAACAGAGCGCTTATCTTGGCTGCTCGGCAATGATCGCAACCCGGATCAGTCCTGGAGGAAGTACTCTGCGCCCATGGCGTGACCCATCCGGAAGGACAGGAAATCGAGTCCCTGCTTAAACCGGTCCCAGTCGAAGCCTTGAGGATCCGCCCGGTCAATAGGATTGATCGTACCATGCGCCACGACCATGCGACGCTTGATCCTGCGACGATAGCAGATGTCGTAGACCAGCTGGACGACCGTGTCGTATTGCCAGTCGGTAAAGTCGGGCTTTCCCCCCGCCTTTCGAGTCTTTGCCGGATCGATCTGATACATCTCGATTCCGATCGATCGGGCATTGTGGTCCTTCACCGTCGGGTGTTTTTTCGGGTTCCCGGCGTGATAGGTGAGCTTTTCTTCGGCCGTGATCGCATAGAGCAGGCCCTGCGTTCTTCCGATCCAATAGTGGGTCGAATGATTGTCTTTGTTGGCGCTGGACAAATAGTCGAGGCTCTGGGTCTCCGTGACCAAGCTCTCGGTGCCGTGGAGCACGATCTCGTCGACTAGCGTGCTGCCGCGAGACAGGCCGAACGCCCCAGGCTTCTGCTTCATGAACAGAAGGTTGGGCAAAGCCATCTCGTATTTCGCGACCATGAGGGCCCCTCCATAAAAGACGCGCGGTATCGTTCACGCGAGAACAAACGATTACACACACGCGCGCGATAGAATGTGAGAGAGGTCACACGATGGAGGCTAATCACGACGTGCTTGAGCGAAAAGGGATCTTAGCGCCATCGCGCAATGGCGGAACCGCCAGTAGTCTGAAAAAATATATCAGTGTGACAGTGCTCGTTAATAAAGGAGAAGAGCATTTGACGTATGGGCGCGGAGGATCGGGCCATCAAATACTGTTCCATCTTTCTTCCGCCGTCCGCTGCCGTCGTTCTAAACAGGTCGCCATGACCGCCAATCAGACGACAAGCTGTTCACTCGGGAAGGCCGGCCTTGCGCAACCCCTCGAACAGGTGCTTGCGATCCGGGTCGAACTTGAAGGGCCGTCCCTCCACGAACAGCCGCGCGCTGAAGTTGGGCGCCGTCGCGAGCAACGAGGCTCGGGCCGTCGCTGCGCCGTCGAAGTCGCCGAACTGGGCCCGACACGCCGCAAGGCCTGCCAGCACGCCGGCCTGCGGTTCGGCGACGCTGGCGTAGACGGCAGCTCCGTCCTCATAGGCGCTCGAGCAGTAGCAGGCGAGGCCGAGATTGGTCGTATACCATTGCGGGATGATGTGGATTGAGCGCCATGGCTTTCTCGATCCGCTTTCTGCCCTCGTCGGGCTTGCCGAGATAAGTCGCCAGCGGAGACCACAACGCGAGGATTTCGGGCGTCGTAGGGATTGAGCGCGTAGGCCTTCTTGTGATGCACCTCGGCCGCGTCCAGCAGCTTTCGATACATGTCGATCTGCCCGGCTACGAGATGGCACCAGCTGTCCGCCGGGTCCAGCGTCAGCGCCCGATCGGCAAGGCGAGCGACCTCGACCAGATCGCTTTCGCCCGGGTGGAGCGCCCAGTCGCGCAGCCGCATCAGCGCCAGCATCGCCATCGCGGCGGGGTAGTCCGGGGAGATCGCCAAGGCCCTTTCGAAGCAGTCGATGGCGTTGCGGGCTGAGGTGGGATCCAGGCGGTCGGCGTGGTGCAGGCCCTGCATCAGGAAGTCGAAGGCCCCGAGGCTTCCCAGGCGCTTGCGGGACGCAGACGCCGCGCCGGTCTGCTCGAGTCGCCCGGCGAGAGTCGCAACGATTGTCTCGATGAGTTCGTCCTGGACATCGAGGGCGTCCCCCGCGGCTCGGTCGTAGCGCTCGGCCCACAGGATCCTGCCGGATTCGCCCTCGACCAGCGCTGCTTGCAGACGCAGGCGCGATGGGCTCCGCCGCACCGCGCCGGCGACGACGAAGCGCACCCCAAGCGCCGAGGCGACTTTTCGTGGATCCAGGTCGGGGTCGAAGGCGAAGGTTGAGGCGCGGCTCAGGACCGCAAGCGTGCTGAAGCGCGACAGCGCGGCGATCAGGTCATCCGCCAGACCTTCCCCCCAATAGCGATCTTCCTTCGGGGCCTGAAACGGCAACACAGCGAGGCTAAACCCGCTCGACGTCTCGGGCGCAGGATCGGGCTCCCCAAGGCGGATGCGCGCAGTCCTGACCGGGTCGCGGATCCCCTTCAGGATCTGTGCGCCGATCCGCTCGATTGTAAGGTCGGTCCGTTGGTTCAGCGCGTCCAGAACCTTGTCGGAGAGGCAAACGCCCCCAGGGTAAGAAAGGCTCTCGAGCCGCGCCGCGATATTGACGGTCTCTCCCAGCAGATCGCCGCCATTGGGATGGACGCGGCCGGCGTGAAGCCCAATGCGGTATGGCAGCGTTTCAACTCCGCCGGCGTTCGCCTTCGCCAACGCCCGCTGCACATCCACCGCGCAGGCCACGGCGCTCTCCGGCGCCGAAAACTCCGCAAGTACGCTGTCGCCGCCGGTCGAGAAGATCCGTCCGCCTCGGGTTTCGATCGCGGCGTCGATGACCTTCCGACTGGCGCCCAGCGCGGCGAGCGCGCGCTGCTCGTCCAGGCTCATCGCCCGCGAATAGTTGGCTGCGTCGGCCGCAAGGATCGTGGCGACGCGAGCAGGCGATATCACCATCGGCTCTCCTCTGCGTTCGATCACGGCTCCCACATTCGAACGAGGCCGCCAGGACCAAGGCGGATGCGGAGACCCTTCTCCCCCGCGGAGCTACATTTTACCTATCGCGCCCGTACGGCGGCAACCCCGGCTCGTTGCTCGACACAAGGACTGCCGCTCCATCCCCGCAAACAGCGCTGTAGCTCAGCATCCCGACGTCGAACCCGCCGCATGCACCCGGCAGGGTTCGAGCGTTGTCACGGTCCGTCACATCGGATTCAGACCCGATGGCGAGAATAGACGGGCTCAGGCCGGCGTCGGCGCGTCGGCGCGCAAGAGTTTCTCGTGCTTCAATTCCGCCCACAGGTCGGCGGGGATTGGATGGGTGAACGCCGCGAGGTTGCGCTCGACCTGATCGACCCTGATCGCGCCGGGGATGATCGACGCCACGATCGGATGGCCGAGGGGAAACTGCAGCGCCGCAGCGGCGATCGGAACGCCGTACCGTTTGCACACGGCCTCGATCTTGGCTACCCGCGCCAAGATCTCAGGGCCGGCGGGCGCGTAATTGTACATCGCGCCCGGAACGGCGCCGGTCGCCAGAATGCCAGAGTTGTAGCCGCCGCCGATCACGATTCCCACCCCGCGCTCGGCGCAGCGAGGGAATTCCTCGTCGAGCACGTCAGTCTCGAGCAGTGTGTAGCGCAGCGCCAACAAGAAGAAATCCATGTCGAAGGCGTCGAGAAAGCGCGGGATCGACCCCATCATATTGAGCCCGGCGCCGATGCTGTTGATCGCGCCCTGGTCGCGCAACTCGGCAAGCGCGCGCCATCCGCTCACGGTCAACTGATTAAAATAGGCGTCGACGGCAGCCTGGTTCCTGTGACTAAAACCATCGAGATCGTGGACGAGCAGCAGATCGACGCGGTTGATTCCGAGCCGCTGCAGGCTGTCCTCGAACGATCGCATCACGCCGTCGTAGCCGTAGTCGAACACAGTCTCGAAATCGAGCCCGCCGATCCATTGGCCGCGCTCGAACGGCCCAGGCTTCAGGGGCCTCTTCAACAGCCGCCCGATTTTGGTGGAAAGAACGTAATCTTCGCGCGGGCGCCGGTAGAGCGAGCGGCCGAGTCGGTGTTCGGCCAGCCCGCGGCCGTACCAGGGCGAGGTATCGAAATAACGGACGCCGCCGCCCCAGGCGGCGGATATCACCTCGGCCGCCTCCTGGTCGTCGACCCTGTCGAAGAGTTCGCCTAGCGGCGCCGTGCCTAATCCGATTTCGCTGACCGGGAGCCCGGTCCGCCCGAGCTTCCGGAAGCCGATCTCGCGGGGATTCATTGTTCCGGCTCGGGTTCGAATCGCAGCGGATAAACACGCGTAGCGCGCGACCGCATGCCGCGCAAAGCTGCGGTTTCGGCAATGTCCCTGTCGAAGACGACCACGATGCAAACGACTTTCTCTTGCGCCTCAAGCATGACGCCCGACCCTCTGCACCGGACCGCCGGCTTGAGCGCCTCGCCCACGAAATCGTGGCGCAATTTCATCACACAGCAAGCCTTTGACTCTCCTTCCCGTCTTCGTCCGCGCGAGGGGGATAATTCCGCTCGTCATGGCTTCGGGGGAAGGCCGAATACGGCGTCCTCCCACGCTGAGACGAAGACATCTCAACGGTTCGGGAAGCAAGCTTGCGGAGCTTGTGTTCCGCCCCGGAGTTTCGACCTGGACCAGAAGTCGCACGGGGCCTCTCCAATCTTCCATACATTTTCAACGAACAAGCCCGTGGAAAGCAAGGGGTCCCCGAGCTCAGCCAGCGATTCCCGATTAGGCCAGCGCTACCCCTTCGCCATCCAGAAATCGGCCTGAAGCGCCGCAGCCTCGTCCTCGAGCAACGGACCGACGACTTCGGTCGGACGCTGGCCGGCCTTGAACACGAGCTCGCAAGGCAGGTCGAGGGTCGGGTTTTCCTCATGCGCGCCGGTCTGGACTTTCAGCGCCTTTTCGCTCTGCCCGTAGACGACGCGGCCGATCCCGGCCCAGTAGATCGCGCCGGCGCACATCGCACACGGCTCCGCCGAAGTGTAGAGCGTGCAGCGTTGAAGGAATGGAAGCTCGTAGGCGCGGGCCGCGCGCGAGGCGAGCAGGCGCTCGGCATGAGCGGTTCGGTCGCGGCCTTCGCTGGTGAAGCCGTTGCCCTGTTCCATCAAGACTTTGCCGTCGCCGTCGGCGAGCACCGAGCCGAAGGGATGATCGCCGGTTTCGCGGGCTCGTTGGGCGACCACAAAGGCCTGGCGCAGGAGGGCTTCATCGGTGGGGCGGACGGACATTGACTGCGACTCCTTCTTGCGGGCGCGGTCCGGCTCATCGGCTTCCGCCAACCCTGCCCTGCCCTTGCTCCTGCCCCATATAGCGCAGCACCTGCTCGAGCGGCGCGGAAGATGCGCGGAAAATCCCCGAATAGGGGGCACTGAGATCGACGATCAGAAAGCCGACGCTCGCCACGGCGATGGCGCCGCAGCCGAGCGCGGCGACCGCCATCGCGCTCGCCCGCGACATCAAGCCAAAGCCGAGAAACAGTCCGGTCGCCCAGCCCACAACGGTCAGGACGAGTGGGTAGGACACGGGGCTTGCGAGCGCGAACGCCATTTGCAGACGCGACTGAGCGATTCCATCGACCGTCGCATTGGCCGCGGCGAGCGCGGTTCGCTGCCGGTCGGTCGTCGGCGTCAGCGAGTCCAGATAGGCCTCCCGGCGCCGAAGATTGGCGATCGCCGCGGAGAAGGTGTCGGCGGCGAACTCCTTGTCGCTTTGCTCGCGGCCCCAGACCTCCGCGATGGTCTTAGCCAGGTCCTGCCGCAGGAGCGCGCGTCCCGGGTCCGCGTCGGCCCCATAGTCGGCGAGGGCGAGATCGAACGCGAGGACCCTGGCCGCCATACTCTGGATCGCGAGGTTCTGGCCCGAATAGACCCCGTAGGCCGTCCAGATGAGGAGCCCCAACGTCAGCGCCGAGAGGAGCGACAGGAGCCCGACCACGGCGCCGATCATATCGCGCGCCGGTCCGGTCGTCAGACGTTCCGGAAGGAGACGCTGCAGCGCCAGTCCGAAACATCCGCTCGCAAAAACGGTCGCGGCGACCGCTAGCCCAAACCTCGACGCGTCCATGACGCCCTGCCCGCCCTTGAAGACGCCTCGACGGGTTTCTCGGGCGCCGAACCTAGTAATCACGAACCGCGCCGCCCACACAACCGCGGCGTCGGGCCGCCGCCAGGCGCCCAACGAATGCGCGGCGCTGCCCCGTTCCTGAGCAGGCCCGAACGCCCAACTGTCCGGCGGATGTCCGGCAATTCATTTGACACTGGCTTGCGCCGCGATAGGGTCGCGTCAGAGCGATCCGGACGGCGTCTTGCGCTCGCGCGCGGCGCGGCGGATTCGTTCCTTTCCGGCGCCGATCTTGCGTTTACGATCCCCGGGCGAAGGGGTGAAAATTGGGGCTGGCGGTCAAGGGAATGCCGAGGTGAAGGTTGAAGCTCCCCTGCGACTGGAGCTGGTTGGCGTCAGCAAGTCGTTTCCCGGCGTGCGCGCCAACGAAAACGTCCACCTCCAAGTCAAGCCCGGCGAGATTCACGCGCTGCTCGGCGAGAACGGGGCAGGCAAGTCGACCCTCGTGAAGATGATTTATGGGGTCCAGGCGCCGGACGAGGGCCAGATTCTGTTCGACGGCGCGCCGGTCCGAATCTCCAATCCGCGTGCCGCCCGCCGCCTCGGCATTGGCATGGTTTTCCAGCATTTCTCGCTGTTCGAGGCGCTGACGGTGCTGGAAAACATCGCGCTCGGCCTCGACGCGCGCCTGTCCCAGCGCGAGCTGCTGGCCGAATTCCACAGAGTGCTCGATCTCTACCACCTCAAGCTCGATGCGCGCCGTATCGTCTCGACGCTCAGCGTCGGCGAGCGCCAGCGAATTGAGATCGTGCGCGCGCTACTGCTCAATCCGCGCCTCCTGATCATGGACGAGCCGACCTCGGTCCTGACGCCGCAGGAGGTCGAGCAACTGTTCGAGGTGCTGCGCCGGCTCGCGGCGAGCGGCTGCTCGATCCTCTATATTTCCCACAAGCTGCACGAGATCGTCGCGCTTTGCGATACGGCCACGATCCTGCGCGGCGGCAAGGTGGTCGGGATTGCCGATCCCAAGAACGAAACGTCGCGCTCGATGGCGGAAATGATGATCGGCGCCAATCTCAAGGAGATTTCCAAGCCGCTCGATCGCGTGTTCGGCCTGCCGAAGCTCGAAGTGCGGAACCTCAGTCTGCCGAAGCCCACCGAATTCGGGGTCGCGCTGCGAGACGTCACGCTCTGCGTTCGGGCGGGCGAAGTGTTCGGCGTCGCGGGCGTGGCCGGCAACGGGCAGAACGAGCTCCTTTCCGCGTTGAGCGGCGAATCGCTCGCGCCGGAATCCGAATGCCGTGATTCTGTCGGGCGAAGGCATCGGGCAGCTCGGCGTCACCGAGCGCCGTGGAATGGGCCTCTGCGCGGTCCCCGAGGAGCGCCATGGCCACGCGGCGGTGAGCGAGTTCTCCCTCACCGACAACGCTTCGCTGACCGGACGCAACCGGATGGCGTTCGTCAGCTATGGCCTGATCGACCCGGACAAGGCGAGCGACTACGCTTCGGAAGTGATCGGCGCGTTCACCGTCAAGACCACGGGGCCGAACGCGCTGGCGGGGTCGCTCTCGGGCGGCAACTTGCAGAAATTCATCATGGGGCGGGAGATCCTGCAAAGACCCGAGGCGCTGGTCGTCTGTCAGCCGACCTGGGGCGTCGACGCCGGGGCGGCGGCCGCGATCCACCAGGCGATCGTCGATCTGGCGGGGCGCGGCTCGGCGGTGCTCGTCATCTCCCAGGACCTCGACGAGCTTCTGACCCTGTGCGACACGATTGCGGTCATCAATCTTGGCGGGCTATCGAACCCGATGAAGGTTGGCGAGGCCTCGATCGAGGAAATTGGGCTTCTCATGGGCGGCGTGCATGGCGATCCGTCGGGGACCGAGGAAATGACGGAGCACCTGCATGCGCATCCGGCTTGAGAAGCGGCTCGCTCGGAGCCGCTTGATGCTGGTGGCGACGCCGGTCGCCTCGGTGCTGCTGACCATGCTGCTCGGCGCGATCATTTTCGAGCTGATCGGCTTCGACGGACCCGACGCGATCTACCAGACCTTCATTACCCCGATCGTCGCGTCCTACAAGTGGATCGACGTGCTGACCAAGGCGGCGCCGCTGATCATCATCGGGCTCGGGCTTTCGCTCGGCAACCAGGCCAAGATCTGGAACATCGGCGCCGAGGGCCAGTACGTGATCGGCGCCCTCGCCGGCGCCGGCGTCGCCCTCGCCGTTCCGACCGCGCCGGGTTTTGTCGCTATTCCGCTGATGATCGCGGCGGGCGTCCTCGGCGGCATGGCCTGGGCGGCGATCCCGGCGGTGTTGCGGACGCGCCTCAACGTCTCGGAAGTCCTGTCCACCCTGATGCTCGTCTATGTCGCGATGCAGGTGCTGAACTATTTGATCGGCGGGCCGTGGAAGGACCCGAACGGGCACAACTTCCCGCAGACGGCGCCGTTCAATCCCTCGCAGACCCTGCCCCATGCGATTCCGGGCACCGTGATCCCGCCGGGCTTCCTCGTCGCCATCGCGCTCACGGCGGTCTTCTGGATCCTGATGGCCCGGTCGGTGTACGGCTTCTCGGTCCGCACCGTCGGCGCCGCGCCGAGCGCCGCGCGCTACGGCGGCTTCGACGCCGCGCGGACGGTTTGGTCGACCTTGATGATCAGCGGCGGCATGGCGGGCCTCGCGGGCATTCTCGAGGCGATGAGCCAGCTCGGCCAGATCAACCTCGGCTTCCCGTCGGGCTACGGCTTCACCGCGATCATCGTCTCATTCCTCGGGCGGCTGCACCCGATCGGCGTATTCCTCGCCGGGCTGATCCTCGCCGTCACTTACGTCGGGGGGCAGGTGGCGCAGACGGTGGTGCACGTGCCTCAGGCGACCGCCGGCATCTTCCAGGCGACCATGCTGTTCTTCATTCTGGCGAGCGACATCCTGGTCCGCTACCGCGTGCGTTTCGTCCGGGAAGCGCCCGGCGCGAAGCCGGCGGCCGCGGGAGCCTCGGCATGACCATCGGCTTCTTCATCGACGCCCTGGTCACCGTGATCGGCGTGACGACGCCGATCCTTCTCGCGGCGACGGGCGAACTGGTGGTGGAGAAGAGCGGCGTCATCAATCTCGGGGTCGAGGGCATGATGCTGATCGGGGCCGTCACCGCCTTCGCCGTCGCCTTCGATTTCGGCCCCGAGCTGGGGGACGCCGCCCCGTGGGTCGGCGTCCTTTCCGCCGCGGCCGCGGGCGCGCTCTCCTCGATGCTGTTCGCCGTTCTGGCCCTGACCCTCGGGTCGAACCAGGTGGCGACGGGGCTCGCGCTGACGATCTTCGGCATCGGCCTGTCCTCGCTGATCGGAGCGGGCTACGTCGGCATGACGGTGCCGTCGTTCGAATCGGTCTTTCCCGACTGGCTCGCGGGCGATCCCGTTTGGCGGGCGCTGTTCGGCTATAGTCCGCTCGTCTATTTCGCGGTCGCCATGGTCTTCTTCGTCGGGTGGTTCCTGAACGGCACCCGGTCGGGCCTCGTCCTGCGCGCGGTCGGCGAGAACGACGTCTCCGCTCATTCGATCGGCTATCCGGTGATCGGCATCCGCTACGCCTCCATCGCCTTCGGCGGCGCGATGGCGGGAATCGGCGGCTCCTACTTCTCGATGGTCATCACGCCGATGTGGGCCGAGCAGATGACGGCGGGGCGCGGCTGGATCGCGCTCGCGCTCGTCGTCTTCTCCGGCTGGCGCGCCGGCCGCCTGCTCGCAGGCGCCTATTTCTTCGGCATCCTGATGACGCTCGAACTCTACGCCAAGGCCTCGGGCTTCTCGTTCCTGCCGTCGCAATTCTGGGCGGCGATGCCGTATCTGATGGCGGTCTTCGTGCTCGCCGTGATATCCGCTCGCGGCGTGGCGGGAAGCGAGGCCCCGGCCTGCCTCGGCCGCCCCTTCCTGCCGAACTCCTGAAAGAGCCAGTGCCGACAAGAAGTAGGAGGAGGAAACCATGACCCCATTGACCCGACGAACCTTCGTGAGGACCGCCGCCGCCGGACTCGCGCTCCCGGCGCTTCAGCGCGGCGCCTTCGCCGCCGAGCCGCTCAAGGTCGGCTTCGTTTATCTCGGCGCGATCGGCGACTACGGCTGGACGTGGTCGCACGAGCAGGGCCGCAAGGAGCTCGAGAAGGCGCTGAAGGGGCAGGTCGTCACCAGCTACGTCGAGAACGTCAAGGAGGACGCGAGCGCGGTCCCGGTGATGAAGGACCTCGCCCAGCAGGGGAACAAGCTCATCTTCACCACCTCCTACGGCTACATGGATCAGACCCTGGAGGCCGCGAAGCAGTTCCCCGACGTCAAGTGGGAGCACTGCACCGGCTACAAGCGCGCCGACAACGTAGGCACCTACAATTCGCGCTTCTACGAAGGCCGCGCGGTGACGGGCACGATCGCCGGCATGATGTCGAAGACGGGGGTGATCGGCTTTGTCGGGTCGTTCAAAATCCCGGAAGTGGTGATGGGCGTGAACGCGTTCACGCTCGCCGCGCAGGCCGTCAATCCGAAGATCACGACCAAGCTCGTGATGATCGACACGTGGTTCGACCCGGCCAAGGAGGCCGCGGCCGCGGAGACGCTGGCAAATCTCGGCTGCGACGTGATCGCGCAGCACGTCGACAGTCCCGCCGTCCTGCAGGTCTGCGAGAAGCGCAAGATCTACGGGTTCGGTTACGGCGCCGACATGTCGCGATTCGCGCCGAAGGCGCACCTGACCGCGAGCCTCGACCTCTGGGGCCCCTACTACATCTCGCGCGCCAAGGCGGCGCTCGACGGAAGCTGGAAACCGGACGACACGTGGTGGGGCATGAAAGAGGGACTCCTCGGCATGGCGCCCTACGGCAAGGCCGTGCCTGAGAACGTGCGGGCCGCCGCCGACAAGATCGTCGCCGGCACGAAAGGCGGAACCTACGACGTCTTCACCGGCCCGATCGCCGACCAGTCGGGCAAGGAACGCGTGCCCGCGGGCGAACGCATGAAAGACCCCGACCTTCTGGTCATGGACTGGTACGTCAAGGGGGTGCAGAGCTGAGGCAATGCGAGCGGCGAGCGCCGGATCGGATGGACCGCGTCTCGCCGCCCGAGAAGCGCGACGCCGGCGCTCGGCGAGGCATATTTTTTGCTCGGAACCGACCATGGGGCTTGGGCTCGCCACAGGGGTTCTTTGGGAGAGGGAGAAGAAAGTGAAACTCGTTACACGCCGGAATTTCGTGAAGGGCGCGGCCGCGGGGCTGGCGGCGCCGGCGCTCTTCAGCGGGGCGCGCGCCGCGGAGCCGCTCAAGGTCGGCTACATCTATCTCGGCCCGATCGGCGACTTCGGCTGGACCTGGGCGCACGAGAAGGGCCGCAAGGCGATGATCGAGGCGCTGAAGGGTCAGGTCGTCGCCGACTACGTCGAGAACGTCAAGGAGGACGCGAGCGCGATCCCGATCCTCAAGGACCTGGCGCAGCAGGGCCACAAGCTGATCTTCACCACGTCGTACGGTTACATGGACCAGACGGTCGAAGTGGCCAAGCAGTTCCCGGACGTCAAGTTCGAGCACTGCACCGGCTATAAGCACGCCGACAACCTCGGCACGTACAACTCGCGCTTCCATCAGGGCCGCGCCGTCGAGGGCACGATTGCGGGCCTGATGACCAAGTCCGGAACGATCGGCTACCTCGGCTCCTACAAGGTGCCCGAGGTCGTGCTCGGCGTGAACGCATTCTCGCTGGCCGCACAGGCGCAGAACCCGAACGTCAAGACGAAGCTGGTCATGATCGACTCGTGGTTCGACCCGGCCAAGGAGGCCGCGGCCGTGCAGACGCTCGCGAACCTCGGCTGCGACGTCATCGCGCAGCACACCGACAGCCCGGCCGGCCTTCAGGTCTGCGAGCAGCGAAAGGTGTGGTGCTTCGGCCAGGGCGCCGACATGAAGCGCTTCGCGCCCAAGACCCAGCTCAGCGCGATCGAGGACATCTGGGGACCCTATTACATCTCGCGCGCCAAAGCGGCGCTCGACGGGTCGTGGAAGCCCGACGACGCCTGGTGGGGCATGAAGGAAGGCACCGTCGTCATCTCGCCCTACAGCTCCGCGATGCCCGACAACGTGAAGGCGGCGGCCGACAAGGCGATCGCCGGCTGGAAGGACGGCAGCTACGACGTCTTCACCGGCGAGATCAAGGACCAGACGGGCGCCGTCAAGGTTCCCAAGGGCGAGCGCATGGCGGACAAGGACCTCGCCGTCATCGACTGGTATGTCCAGGGCGTGCAGAGCTGAGACGGGCGCTGACCTTGAAGGAGGCCGTCCGCCGGGGAATCGGCGGACGGTCCTCGACCGCATGGAACGGGGAGATCCCGCCTTTGGCTCCCGAATTGAGCGATTCCAAGAGGTTGCGGCGTCATTCGATTCCCTTTTGCGCTGTGCTCGAGCTTGCGTTCATGCCTTCCCGTGAGCCTTACCCGCGGCTGTTCGCCCGATGAGAATGACGTTACCATAGGTTTCTGATTTTCACAAGCCATATGCCACAACGCGCCGCTTTATATGGCTTTTTCAATACGACAAGAAGCCTGGCCGACCAGAACCGGGACAAGTTCCGGTCCCCCGGCCAGTTGCTCCGCCGGGAAAAGGCAATTCCACGCAGCTGAACCCGAGGCGTCGTCGGAGACGCCCGGCGGCGCGCCCGGCCTCACCCGATCTCGATGATGTCCGCCGCGGCGCCGAGGCGCGCCTTCGCGGCGTCAGCGACGTGGCGATGGTGGGTGAAGAGGATCGTCTGCACCCGATCGCCAATCGCGGCGAGCGCCTCGAGCCCGGCTCCGGTCCGTTCATCGTCGAAGCTCGCGAAGATGTCGTCGCCGACGAACGGCGGCGCCTCTGACCGCGCGGCGTAGTTCTCGATGACCGCCAGACGGAGGGCGAGATAAAGCTGATCGCGCGTCCCTTCGCTCAGCGCCTTGACCCGCACGTTTTCGCCGCTGCGGCGCACCCCGACCAGTTCCAGTTCGTCGTCGTCGCCGAACGCCTGGTCGAGGCTCGCGAACGAGCCGCCGGTCAGGAGCGCGAAGATTGCGCTGGCGCGCGTCATCAAAGGATCGCGGCGCGCTGCGCGATGGCGGTCCAGGGCGCCGCCGAGCAGAGCCGATGCGGCCTTCAGCACCGCCCATCGCCGCGCGGTCTCCAAAAGCTCCGCTTCGGCGTTGCGACGCTGCTGCCAGGCCTCCTCGGCGCCCACGCCCGCCTCGAGCTCCTCGCGCCGCTGCAGCATAAGGGCGCGCTGCGCGCGGTGCTCGTTCTCGAGGCGCTCGCGGTCCTCGTTCTCCCGTTCGAGTTCGGCGATCCGGGCGGCGGCCGCATCCGGGTCGAACCCATCCGTTTCGGCGAGGAGACGCGGCTCCTCCACGCCGTCGGCGACGTCGAGTAGGTGGCGCCGCTTCTGCCGCAGGGTCTCGGCGAGTTCCGCCCGTTCCCGCTCGCGCGCGATCAGGACGGACGGATCGCTGTCGGGCGGGAGCGACGCGGTCGCTTGTGCGAGCGCGGCGTCGGCGCGGCTCCGACGCTCGCGCGTTTCGGCGAGCGACCGCCGCGCGGCGTCGACGGACCGGGCGGCCTCGACCCGCTGCGCCTCAGACTTTCGTGCCCCCGCCAGCCGCTCGTTCAACCGCCGGGCCGTCGAGTTGGCCGGAAGATCGACCGCCTCGGGCGCGCAGCGCGACGCGAGCGCTCGCGCCTCGGCCTCGAACGCCTCCATGTTTCGGCGCATGCCGGCGACCCGACGGGCGCGATCGCGGAGGTTTTCCTCGTCGCTCAACGCCTTGTCCCAGACGTCGAGGGCCGCCTCGCCCGCCTCGACCGTGGCGGCGCCGACGACACCGGCCACAGCGAGCGCGGTCTCTGCGCGAACGCGCCAGACGCCGAACCGCTCCGCGGTCTCGGCGTCGTCGCGCGCAGCTTCCGCGAGAAGCCGGCCGGCCTCGGCGTATCGGGCCTCCGTCGCGCGCGACGCGTTGAAGGCCTTGGCGGCCTCATCGAGGCGCCGCTCGACCCGATCAGCCTGACGGCCGACGTCGAGTTCCTCAACCGGCGGCAGCCCGAGCTCGGCGGCGAGCGCGCAGAGCGCGGGCGCGGCCGCCGCGAGCCCGCGCGCCTCGGCCTCATGCGCGGCCTTCCGCTGAAGCAGCCGGTCCCGGGCTCCGAACGCCTCACTGACGCGGCCGATCCAGTCGCGCATTTGCGCGGGCGAGCGCGGATGCTCCGAAACTCCTTGCCAGAGTTCGGTCCAGGCGCGCTCGATCTCGCTCCGCTTTGCGGCCTCCCCGACCTCGGCCGCCTGAGCGAGCGCATAGGCCCGCGTCTGTTCGTCGAGGCGCTGGGTCTCGAGCCCGTGCTTGGCCAGACGCGCAGCGTCGGACGAGGCTTCATCGGCCAGTCGGTCGGCCTCTGTCGTCAGGCGTTCAAAGTCCCGAACCCGATCGGGCAGCGCGCCCGGCGGCGGCGCGTCGTCGGCGCCGAGCAACGTCGCGCGGAGAGGGCGCCAAGCCTTTTCGCGCACTTCGCGCGCCGCCTCGATCCGGGTCGCGGTGGCGAGCGGACGCCCGGCGGCGAGCGTCGCGAGACGCGCCGTCGTGCCGGCCATCTCCTGTTCGACAGCCTCGCGCCTTCCCGCCGCGCCGCGCGTCGCCTCATGAGCCGCATCGAACGCCTTCTCGAAGCGGGAAATGTCCTCGTCGCGCGGCAAGGGCCGCGCCGCCAGCGCGTCGAGGTCGGCGACCTCAGGATCGAGCCGGGCGAGCCTCTCGCCTAGCCGGCGCGCCTCGTCGGCGAGGTCCTCGCGCTCCTTGTCGGCCTTGCGGCTGCGTTCCGCGATCTTGCCGAGCGCGGCAAAGGTCTCGCGAGCCTGCGACGGATCCATCGCGGGCGGCCGGGCCTCCCGTTCCAAGCGCAAGGCCTCGACGGCCTTGCGCTCCCGCGCGTGCCTTAGCGCCTTGGCCTCGGCATCCGCCTGGATTTTTCGCCCCTCGGCGATCAGTCCGCGCAAGGCGGCGAGGGCAGCGGCGGTCGGCCGGCGGGCTTCCAGCGCTTCGGCGTCCGGCAGGCCGAGCGCGCGCGCATGGCGCTCCAGCGCCGCGGCATACTGATCGGCCTCAGCCTGGACCCTCGGCAGGTCGCGCTTCTCGTTGGCGTAGCCTCCGCTCGCCCCGAAAGCCTCCTCGATCGCCGAAGCCTCGGCGAGCGAAGCCTGGTCGACCACAATTCTCGCCGCGTTCTCGACAGAGCGTCGCTCCTCGGCGCTCGCGCGCTCCTCGGCTTCGCCGGCGGCGCGCAACTCCTGGAGCGCCGCAGCAAGGGCGTCGGTCGCGCCCGGGGCGAAGTCGGGAAGGTCGGCGAAGTCCGCCAGGCGCCGTTCCGCGTCGGCAATGTCCCTCAGGACGGGAGCGGCGCGCTTCAGCCGTCCGAGGCGCGCCCGCTCGGCCTCGCTCGCCCGGCGCTCGGCGCGAATCGCCTCGATCTTTTGGCCGAGCGCCTCGATCTCGCCGTTGAGGCGACGCCAGGCGTCGACCCGCAGCTCCTTTGTGTCGATCGCCTTGCGCGCAGCCGAGTGCCGGTCGAGCGCCTGGTAGAAAAGCCGATGGGCGGCCCGCCGATCGCCGAAGATTTCGTCGGCCTTGGCTTCGAGGTCGCTGCGGAGATCGAGGAGATTGCGAAGCCCCGACGCCGCTTCGAGCAGGGTCGCGCCGACGTCGCCGTCGGCGCGCAACATGGCGTCGCCGCCCTCCCGTAAAGCGGCCGCGTCGAGACCGAACGAGCGGCGGAAGGCGTCCTCGCCGACCGATCCGAGCATGGGGTCGAGCGCGTCGTCGGGCAGCGACGGCGCCGTCATCGCCCTGGAGCGTGTTCTTGCGTCCCTTGCGGCGCCGGACCACGAGCGCGGCCCCTTCGCGGTCGACGATTTCGGCGCCGATCCGCAACTCCTGACCGGGAAAACGGAAGGCGAAGGGCGTGCGCTCCGGGACCCCGTAGAGCAAAGCGCCGACAGCTGCGAGCGCCGTCGACTTCCCCGCCTCGTTCGGTCCGTAGACGACGTGCAATTTGGCGTCCGCGCGGAAATTCAGGCGCAAATTGTCGAAGGCGCCGAATTTTTCGAGTTCGAAGGTGCGGAGCTTCATCGCGGGTCAGCCCCTCTCCGCGCGGCCGAGGGTCAGGGCGCGCGCCTCGGCGAGCACGGATTCGAGGTCGAGCGCCGTCCCAAGGTCTTCGCCCATTCCGCCCGGCAGTCGTGCGCGCACTGTCCCGATCAGCGCTTCGACCGCTTCGCGCAAGGCGGCGTCGCCTGCGCTCGCCTCCAATGCGGCCGCAAGATCGAGCCCGGCGAGCGCGGCTTCGTCGACCCGCCGCGCCGGCTGCGTGGTGGCGACGCGCAGGCGTTCGAGCCACACGTCGTCGCCGCAGCGCTGCGCCGCGGCCTCCGTCTTGTCGCGCAGTTCGGCATCGGCGAGGAGGCGCGCATGCAGCGGCGTCACGCCGGCGAACGACACCCGCACCGCGAGCATGCGTCCTTCGGCGCCGTCGGCGTGCGGGCGCACCGCCGCCTCGACAGCGCGCATCAGGGAGGCTTCGTCGTCGTGCGCCTCCGCGTCGACGACCACTTCGGCCCAGCGGGCGCGGTCGGTCGCGACGCGTCTCACGGCGTCGACCCGGCCGTCGGCGACATCGACGACGACCGCGCCCCTTTCCCCGCATTCGCGCACGCTGCGGCCTTGCAGGTTGCCGGGATAGACGATCCAGGGATCGCGAGAGACGATCTCGAAGGTATGCACATGGCCGAGCGCCCAGTAATCGTAACCTCGCGCAGCCAGTTCGGCGGCCGTGCAGGGCGCGTAGTTCTCGTGGCCCGCACGACCGCAGGCGGTATGCAGAACGCCGATGTTGAACGAGCCAGGCACCGGTTCGGGGTAATCGACTGCGTAGTTTTCCGCGACCTCGCGACGGGGAAATCCGCGCCCGTGCAGCGCGACCCGCAGCTCTTCCAGCCGGTGCGTCTCCGGCCGCCGGGTCGAAAACTCGACGACGCCGTCGGGCCAGGTCAGCGATCGGGTCACGACGCTGTCGGCGTCGTGATTGCCGCGCAGGAAGTAGGTCGGCACGCCGCGATTGGCGAGGCGCGCCAGTTGCCGGTTGAAAAAGAGCCCGATCGAGGCGTCCCTCCAGTCGCCGTCGAAGACGTCCCCGGCGATCACGGCGAACGCGATCTCCTCCTCGAGCGCGCGCGTGACCAGATCCTCGAAGGCTTCCCGGCTCGCCCGGGCGAAGCGGGCGGCGACGTCGCCGTCCTTTTGCGCGAGCCCGAGGAGAGGGCTGCCCAGATGCAGGTCGGCGGCGTGAAGGAATTGGAAGCCCATCGCGCCATGCTACCGGAGAGGGCGCCCCACAGCGAGGCGGCTGGTCAGGTTGTGCACAATGGCCGATCGGCTCGGTCCAGCTTGTGGCGGACGTCCCCTTGAGGCATAGGCCCCATCCGGCCGCGCCTTCCCGGTCGCCAGACATGAGCAGAAACCAGTGACCGACCGCCTGCGTCCTCTCGCGACCTCTCACGCCATCGAGAACACGATGCGCATGCGTGTCAGCCGCTCGCTGCATGGCCTCTGGCGGAAGGCGGTCCGCGTTCCGCTCAACGGCTTGCGCGCCCAGTTGCGCAGCGCGATGGCCGCGCGCGCCGCCGGTGGGGTTCCGGTCTCGGTCGACCGGACAACCGAGCTCGCGGTCGTTCCGTTCGAGGGCCGGTTTCCCCCGCCGCGGGCCCAGTGCACGGTCGTCGAAGCAACTCAATACCGCACCCGCCTTCACCCGCTGACCGTAAATTCCACGACGACCGAGGCGATGCATTATGTCGAGCATACGGTCGACGCGCCCCCCCTGACGCTCGAGCACCTCGTCGACCAGTATTGGTTTCCGAAACTCGGCCTCCTCGTCTCGGCAGACGGGCGTGTGTGGCGACATTCGTTCCTCGGACCCTTTCGCGAAGGGTTCCTGTCATCGGTCAAGGAAATCGTCGAGCGAACGGGGCCGGACGGCGCGCGCGAGCCGCTGTTTTTCCCGAACCGCCTCGTCGATGCGACGAGCATCGCCGAGCCGCGGCTCATCATCGCCAATTCCGAAAAGCCCAACTATGGCCATTACCTGCTCGACATTGCGCCGCTGATCCATCTGGGCGCCCAGATGCGCGCGCCGATGCTGACCTGGACGTTAAGGCCCTGGCAGCGCGGCCTGATCGACCGCCTCGACGTCGCGGCGGGGCTGATCAAGGAGATCCGGCCGGCGCCGGCAAGGCTCGCGCACGCGATCGTCAGCAACCGGCACAGCGGGATCAGCTGCCAGAACGCCCATCCTCAGCACAGGCAAGCCTTCGACACGATTCGCGCCAATGCGCTGAAAGCGTCGCCGGGCCTCGAGACGCCGAAGCGGGTGCTCATCTGTCGCAGCCTCGCCAACAGCCGCAACATCCTGAACCGCGCCGGGCTGATCGAGGCGCTGAGGCCGCTCGGCTTCGTCGCCATCCAGCCGGAAAAGGTGAGTTTCGACGAGCAGGTCCTGACCTTCGCCAACGCCGAGGCGATCGTGTGCGAATTCGGCGCAGCGATCGTCAATGCGGTGTTCTGCCGTCCGGGAGCCAAGGTGGTCGAGATCATCGCCGAGGGCCAGCACGATCCGTGGTCGGCCCATCTGATCGCCATGCTCGGTCTCGACCATGTGGTGCTTTTCCAGCCCCAGACGGAGGAGGCGCTGGCGAACGCGCCGCGCCACGTGAAGGATTCCGCCTTTGCCTATTCGGTCGATATCGCCAAGGTGGTCGAGACGGTCCGCGCGCTGATCGGGGCGTAGAGCGGAACGCGCCTCGAGCAGGCGCGTTCGGCGCCGCTGACCGCGCATCCAGCGCCCGCCCGGACGCCGTTCAGTTCCGCTCGATCAGGGCGGCCGACCGCGCCGCCTTGAGCTTCGCGAAATCGTCGCCGGCGTGGTGGGACGAACGGGTCAGCGGGGACGATGAGACGAGCAGAAAGCCCTTCGCCGTCCCGATCGTCGCATAGTCGGCGAATTCCTCGGGCGTCACGAAACGCATCACCGGGTGGTGCTTTGGCGTCGGCTGAAGGTACTGGCCGATGGTCAGGAAATCGATCTCGGCCGAGCGCATGTCGTCCATCATCTGCAGGATCTCGTTGCGCTCTTCGCCCAGCCCGACCATGACGCCCGACTTGGTGAAAAGGCTCGGATCGAGTTCCTTGGCGCGCTGCAAGAGGCGCAGCGAATGGAAATAGCGGGCGCCCGGCCGGACGCCGAGGTACTTTGACGGGACGGTCTCGAGATTGTGGTTGAACACGTCGGGCCGCGCCTCGACCACGACCTCGAGCGCGCCGCCCTTGCGCAAAAAGTCGGGCGTCAGCACCTCGATCGTCGTTCCGGGCGCAGCCGCCCGGATCGCGCCAATGGTCCTGGCGAAATGCCCCGCCCCGCCGTCGGCAAGGTCGTCGCGGTCGACCGAGGTGATAACCACGTGCGCGAGGCCGAGCTTGGCGACCGCGTCGGCGACGCGCTCGGGCTCGCCGGCGTCGAGCGGCCCCGGCAGCCCGGTGGCCACGTTGCAGAAGGCGCAGGCGCGGGTGCAGGTCTCCCCCATGATCATGAAGGTCGCGTGGCGCTTGTCCCAGCATTCGCCGATATTCGGGCAGCGCGCCTCTTCGCATACGGTGGTGAGCTTGTGATCGCGCACGAGCGTCATCGTCTGCGCGTAGACAGGCGAGCCGGGCGCCTTGACGCGGATCCAGGCCGGCTTGCGCGCGACCGGGTTGTCCGGCCGGTGCGCCTTTTCGGGGTGTCGGGGACGATTTGGCCTCAGGTCGTCCGCCACCGTGTCGATGAGACAGGTCATGCGGGTTATCTAGGACCGGCGCCGGCGCCCGTCAAACGCCCCAGGCCCCGCCTCATTGGCCGGTCTTGACGGCCGCCCCTTTCGCGGGGCTGACGCAGATCAAACCGGCCTCAACCCCTTGCGGTTAGAGCGCGGTGAGAGGACTTTGCGTCCATGTCCGGTCAAACCCAGCGCTTCATTGCCGGCCACCCCGCGATCGTGCTCGGCCTCCTCACGCTCGGCCTGCATCTCTGGGTCAACGGGTCGTACGGCTATTTCCGCGACGAACTCTATTTCATCGTTTGCGGGCGCCATCCGGCCTGGGGCTATACCGACCAGCCGCCGCTCACGCCGTGGATCGCGGCGCTGTCGCAGAGCGCGTTCGGCTCGCTGCGCGGCCTACGGCTGGTTCCGGCGCTGGCGTCGGCCGGGCTGGTCGCCCTCGCCGCGACGACCGCGGCTCTGCTCGGCGGCGGCCTTTACGCCCGCTGGCTGGCCGAACTCGCCGTCCTCTTCGCCGGCGTGATGCAACTCGTCGGGTCCCTGTTGAGCACCGACTCGCTGCAGCCCCTCGCCTGGCTGTCGATCGCGTTCTGCGTCGTCAAGGCCGAGCGGGACGACGAGCGTCGGTGGTGGTTCGCCGCCGGCGCGATCGCAGGCGTCGCCTTCCTCGCCAAATACACGGTCGCGCTCTTTCTCGTCTCGCTCGCCCTCGGCCTCATGCTCACGCCGCAGCGCCGATCGCTCGGCCGCTGGGGGCCCTGGGCGGGCGCCGCGCTCGCGGCGGCCATCGCCGCGCCGAACCTTGTCTGGCAGGCTGAGAACGGCTGGCCGTTCGTCGCGCACACCGCCGTGCTGGCGGCGGTAAAGAACATTCCGTTGTCTCCGCCGGCGTTCCTGGCTCAGGAGATCCTGGTGGTCGGGCCGGCCACGGCGCCCGTTTGGATCGCCGGGCTCGCCGCCTTCGCGTTCTGGCGGCGGTTCGCCGCCTATCGCTGGGTCGCGATCAGTTGGGCGATTCTGGTCGTCGCGGCGCTCGTCGGGCGAGGGAGGCCCTATTACATCGCCCCGGCTTACCCGCTTCTCATGGCTGGGGGCGCCGTGGCGCTCGAAGCCTGGCTGCCGCGGCTCGCCAAGCCGGTCCTCGCGGCCGCCGTCCTCGGCGTCGGAGCGCTCACGACGCCGATCTTTCTGCCTGTCCTGCCGATCGAGACCTTCATCGCCTATCAGCGCGCCCTGGGCTTCACGCCGAGCACCGGCGAAAGGCTGACACTGGGGGAGCTGCCGCAATATTATGCTGACCAGTTCGGCTGGCCCGACATCGCCAGGGCGCTCGGCGAGGCCTATCAGGCGTTGCCGCCCGAAGACCGCAGCCATGCCGTCGTCTTCGCCTGGAACTACGGCGACGCCGCGGCGGCCGACGTTTTCGGCGCGCCGTGGTCCCTGCCGCCCGCCATCAGCGGCCACGAGAGCTATTATCTTTGGGGCCCGCGCGGCGCCGATGGTCACTTGGTATTGATCTACGGGGGCCCACGCGAGCGCCTCCTCCCGCTCTGCCGCTCGGTCGAGGCGGTCGGCCATGTCGACAATCCGCTCGGTATGCCCGAAGAATCCGGGCAGGCCGTCTGGCTCTGCCGGGACGTCCGCGTGCCCATCGAGACCCTGTGGCCGAAGCTCCGCCACTTCGGCTGAGCGTCGTGCGCTTTGATCCAAACGCGTCCCGCGGCGTATGAACGCGCGGCAACAGGAAAGTCCATGATCGCCGCATCAAGCAAGACTGTCGTGGTCACCGGCGCCTCGACCGGCATCGGCCTGGGTTGCGTCAAGGTCCTGTCCGAGAGCGGCTGGCATGTGTTTGCGGGCGTCCGGAAGGCGGAGGACGCCGAGCGACTCAAGCAGACGTTCGGCGACCGGGTCACGCCCCTCCTGTTCGACGTGACGCAAGCAGAGGCGGTCGCCGCCGCGGCGCGGACGGTCGGCGAAGCGCTCGGCGGCAAGACCCTCGCCGGACTCGTCAACAATGCCGGGATCGCCGTGCCCGGCCCCCTCCTCCACCTCAGGATCGAAGACTTCGAACGCCAGCTCGCCGTCAACCTGACCGGGCCGCTCATCGTCACCCAGGCCTTCGCTCCGCTCCTCGGCGCCGATCGCTCGCGGTCGGGGCCGCCCGGCCGGATCGTCATGATGTCGTCGGTCGGAGGCCTGAACGCCGCGCCCTTTCTCGGCGCCTACAGCGCCTCCAAGTTCGCGATCGAAGGGCTCTCGGAGTCGCTCCGGCGCGAGCTCCTGCTCTATGAAATCGACGTCGCGATCATCAACCCCGGGGCCATCGCGACGCCGATCTGGGGAAAGTCGGAGGACGTCGCGTCGGACTTCGCCGACTCGCCTTTCGCGCCCGCCCTCGCCAAGGTGAAGGCCTACATGATGACGATGGGCGAAAAGGGCCTGCCGCCGGAGCAAATCGGCGAAGCCGTGAAGGCCGCGTTGACGGCGGCGCGGCCAAGGGTCCGCACCATCGTGACGCCCTCGCCCGTTCAGGACTTCCTCGCCCGAAACCTGCCGAAGCGCTGGGTGGACAGACTCATCGCCGATCGGCTGGGCCTCCGTCCGACGAAGGCCGGCTGATCCAGCGGGCCGGTCGCTGCCTGGTCGCTGCCCCTCCAAGCCTGCGACGCCGCGCCTTTTCTGCTATAGGTCCCGGCCATTGAAGACGCGTCGCCCCCGCGGCGCGAATCCGGGAGCGACCATGACGACGAGCGTGCATCAGTTCCTGTGCCTGACCGACAATTACGGCGTGCTGCTGCACAATTCGAAAACCGGCGCGACCGCCTCGATCGACGCGCCTGAGGCCGGCCCGATCCTCGCCGCGCTCAAGGACAAGGGATGGACGCTGACCGACCTCCTCATCACCCATCATCACGACGACCATATCCAGGGGCGCCGGAGCTCAAGGCCCGTTTTCCCAATCTCAGGATGGTCGGCCCGGCCAAGGACGCCGCCCGCATTCCCGGCCTCGACACGCAGGTCCGTGAAGGCGACTACGTCGCCGTCGGATCGCTCGAGGCCAGGGTGATCGAGACGCCCGGCCACACCTCTGGACACATCGCCTATCATTTCAGCGAGGACGAACTCGCGTTCGTCGGCGACACGCTGTTCTCGCTCGGCTGTGGCCGGGCGTTCGAGGCGCCCTACGCGGTGCTGTGGGGCTCGCTGATGAAGCTCGCGGCGCTGCCCGGCGAGACGCAGGTCTATTGCGGCCACGAGTACACCGAGGCGAACGCCCGCTTCGCCCTGACGATCGAACGCGACAACCCGATCCTCAAGAACCGGGCCGAGCACGTGGCGAAACTGCGCGCCGACAAGCGCCCGACCCTGCCGACGACCATCGGCCTCGAACTCGCCTCGAACCCGTTCATGCGGGCCGAGGAGCCGCCGGTGAAAGCCGCGCTCGGCATGCCGGACGCCGACCCGGCCGCCGTGTTCGCCGAACTCCGGTCGCGCAAGGACGTGTTCAAGGGGTGAGATTCGGAAGGGTTCGCTCGTGGCCCGAGGCGTCTCCCGATGGCCTGTGTCTATGCGCGAAAAGGCGCATTTTGAGGTCGATTCCGGGCGGTTTCGGCCGGTGAAGCCCTGTTTTCGGGCCCGAAACCGGCTGCCGGGGCGCTCATTTTTTGCAAGCGGCCGAGCGGTTTCAATGCGTTAGGCGCCGGATTCCGCTTTCGGATCGTCCGAAACGGGCCATTTGCCGTATTTTCGCCATAATCTTGGCCGCGCTGGGCCGGCCTTGAGGCCACCCAGGGGTCGGCGAAAGAAGCGGACGGCGTCGGCCTCGCAGGCTTTTGGCCGGCGCCGAATTGAGGACGCCGGGCGAGTCGGGCGGGAAGAGGCGTTGAGGCGGAATGCGGCATCGCTAGCCAGTCCCAGGAGCAAGAATTTTCGAGGGTAAGAATGATCCTAACCGATATCCTGATTTTCCACAAGACATTGTCAGCAATTCTTTCCAGCCGAACTCTCCCGAGCCTCCGCCGCCAACCCCGCGGCGGCCGAAATGCACCCCGCCAGGGGTCAAAATGTCTCGTTGGTTCCCGTGGCTAGGGATATAGGAGCCGACTTGAAACTGTCGTTCAAATTCGGCCGTTGGCGCGTGATTCCTCAAGTCTGATGACGGGCGAAGCTTCCGTCCGCCCCTTTGCGGAATTCCATGGTTTCGACGAACTTCGTGAACCCATGTCGCCGCTTTACAAACTCGACATGGAGCACGACGACCGGCTTAAATCGGGAGTCCTTCTCTGCATTCTTGTTCACAAGCGCCGACACGGTTGAGGCCAGGTATTGTCTGGCGGTTGGTGGGTCGTCGTTATAACCGGTGTTGACGAGCACCACCCGGATCATCGCGTTCGTCGCATGAACCTGGATGTCGTTCGGACTGAGGCTCGTCATGCGCGCAATTTCGTCTTTGAGTTGTGCTTGGAGGGAGACGGTCGACAGCGCGTGTTGATTCGCTGGCGCCTGTGCGATCACTTCCGACCCTGCTCCAGCGGCAATAACCCCGCCGCAAAGCACCGCAACGATCAGGTACCTTATCATCTCCATCTCCAATTCGCTGGGTTCCGAGTCACGTGAATTAAGTAACGCAACTCACCTTCCGCTTGATCGACTAGCCGCGGCTCGGCTCAGCTTCGACAGAGAGGCGCCCGGAAAGCGGGAAATTCTTTCGCATTGTCTCGATCAACAGAGCCCGCAAGTGCGGCCGGGTTACGACAACAAGGCGCGGTATTTTGCCGCATCTTGCGTTGCGACTGGCTACGAGGAGAACAGCGACGGAAACGGCCCGACACGATATTCGGCATTTCCGAGTTCTGACGCGCCACGAAACTCCCGCCCGGCGCAGTCGACCTCCTGTACGGAGCCGCCACGTGCTTTTGAGCTATTGGCCTCGCTCCCTGCTCAACGTTGGACGCCGATAGGAGTCGTTGGCCGGCCGGCGCAAAAAACATCAAAGACCAGCATGAGGAACAAGGTCAGCGGAACGGCGAGCAAGACGCCCACGGGCCCGAACAGGATGGTGAACGCAACGGTCGAAAGCAGCGACACAACCGGCGGCAGGGCGACAACTTCCGCCTGTACGAGGGGCGTGATGAAGTTGCCTTCAACAAAGTGAACGCCGATGAACAGCAGCAAAACGAAAACGGCCTGAGCGGGGCTTTCTGTAAGGGCCACCAGGATTGCAGGAGCGGCCGCAAGAATCGCCCCGACGAAGGGGATAAACGTCAAGAGGCCGCCGACCAAGCCGAGCGCAATCGCGGCCTCGATGCCGAGCGCCCAAAGCCCTGTGGCGGACATGACCCCGATTGCAACCATGACCACGAGTCGGCCAAGCAACCATCGCTTCAAAATATCGTTGGTGTCGTCGAGAACGCGCTTCATCCTGACCCGATCGTCTGCCGGGACCAGACGCAGGCATAGTTTTCGGTAGAGTTCGGGCTGGGCCGCCAGATAAACGGCGACAACGAAGCAAAGAATTGCGTAGCCAAGACCTTGCGCAATGGAAGAGGCGGCGCCGGCGAGCATCGCTCCCGCCCAGCCGGTAGCGCCGGTTGCCGTCGCGTTGCGCGCCTTGTCCAGTGCGAGTTCGCCATAGGGAAATGACCGGAGCCAGTGGATTAGAATGTCCACGCCTGCGGGGATTTGTTTCGCGAGTTCGTCCACCTGGTCCGCGGCGACCGAGCCGAAGAACCACAGCGCCGCGCCCAGGGCTGCGACGGAAAGCGTGACAACGACAACTAGTCCGCCCGCGGTTCCGATGCGCGCCGACCGCGCAAACCACAGGCTGCCGGCCCGGAGCCCAATTGCGATCAGGACGGATCCGAACAGAAGCAATCCAAGATTTACGAGCCGCCAGGCCGCCAGCGCGAGCGCCGCAATCAGCAACACGACCAGGCAGCGCTTGACGAACGCTCCTAGGCCCGTGTCCGGGGTGACGCGGCAACTCATAACCGGGTCGAGATGGCTTTCCTCGGACATTTTCTTCCAACGGTCACGGAACTGGTTTTCAGTGACGACCTCCTTCTGCCCCATCGAAGGAGTCTGAAGGCTTCCAGGCAGGCAATGACGGCCGCGCCGGAGATCCGGGTCGCAGCCGCATCATGGGATCGAGTGGGCCAGCGGGGTCAAGGACGACAGACACAACAGATTCCCGAGCCCGTTCCGGGGGAGGGACTATATCCGTGGCAACTGCCATTATCCGCGACGGCTTCTCAGCTGCCGCCTCCACCGACAATTTGTTTAGCGACTGGATTGGTGCATGAGCACACAACGGTCCCGGTTTGATTGCTCACACATGTCGCCACGGTCTTGACCGCCGGACCCGCCGGGCCGGGATCGCCTTTCTCACCCTTGTCCCCTTTCAGCCCCGGCGGCTCGCGATCGCGTTTGGGGCCCGGATCGCCCTTGACCCTCGCAGCGCCCTGAGGACCGGGATCGCCCTGGGGCCCGGCACGCCCTGAGGGCCGGCGTCTCCTTTAAGGCCCTTGCAGAATTTACTGACCACCGTTGGCGGGCAAGGAAATATCTCTTGCACACTCTGTGTGCCCCTCTTGAACTCCAACCCCAAGCCGGCAGGCCCTGCGCAGACGACACTGGCTATCAGCGTTGCGACAACTATTCGTTTCATCGCGGCTCCTACCGCGCGGTCCAAGTTCGGCGACCTGGTTTCCGCTTACGTCGGGCCCTCCCCCAAGTATTCGTTACGTGCAAACCGACCTCACGCCCTTGATGCGGATCAATTCGAAAATCGCTTTTGTTGCCTGCCGCGCATCGCGAGAGGTTTCGGGTCGCGTCTCATGACGGCCGAAGTCTGCTGCTCTCCCTTCGTCGGATTTTCGATCACCGCCGCCCGATCACGTCGAGGGATTTCTCCCGGCAGGAAAGGAAGCGAAACAGGCGTCTGCTCGGCGTCGGGTATTTCCGAGGCAGAGTGACGTAGATCAAATTGAGAGCCGGATGTGGAGCATACCAATATGGAGAACTCGCCGTGCGGGCAAGCAACTGCACCTGGGAGAGAAAGGATGATCCTCGCCGCCACATTCATTGTTGGAACGTTGGCGACATACTGGTCGGTAGCCAGCGCGGCCCTACCTGGTGGGCGTTTTACCTTGTCGATTGCTCAGGTTTTGATTGCGATGATGGTTTCCGTCCTTCTCAGTGGCGTGGTCTATGCAACCGGGGCGCTTTGGGCGGTTCTGGCCGATTTGGCGTCAACCTCGAGCGGCAATCTCCGTTACTACAACGTCCTTCACGCATGGCTGGTGTTGGTGGGGCCGGTTGTGTCACTTCTTGTAATACCCTCCGCCTACGCGACCGCTAACGTGTTACATCAAAGGGGCCGGTGGCCGACTAATCTTTGGAGGAAGTATGGGTTTGCGAGCATAGTCGCTACAATTTACCTCGCGCTGAATGTCATATCTTATCTTACTGATCCGATCGGCGGGTGGTCTGAGGTTGCCCTCTGGCGTTACGCGCCTATTCCCTTGCACTGCGTTGCAGTGTTCGTTTCCTGGATTGTCTATGTCGCGGGGATGGATTGGTGGATCTTCCACAACTCAGCTGTTCGGCCGACGAAGCCGGAACTCTCCGGGCATGCGCCCAGGCCAATAACGTCCTGGCCAGAGCTCCGCGCCCTGACGACTTCGTCCCATTGAGGATCCGGCCCTAATGCATCGACATGCATCGGGACGCTTGATTTGCCTCAACTGTTCAATGGCGTTTCGATGTAAGCATGAAATCCGATGCATCGCTCGAACGCAGGCAAATCGATGAATGAACGAATTCTCGTCGTCTACTTCTCTCGGAGCCCAAGGACACGGACCCTCGCTCTGGCTGCAGCGGAGAGGCTTCACTGCGACATTGAAGAAATCGCCGAGCGGCGGAGTCGCACAGGCGTCTTGGGCGCCTCGAGGTCTGAAAGGAGGCCGCGCCGGAACGGCCGGCGGTGATGGACGCGCCAACGCACGACCCGGCGGTTTATGATCTTGTCGTCATCGGCACGCCGGCCTGGGCGTGGGGAGTCTCCTCGCCGGTTCGCGCCCATCCGACAGCCGCCAAGTCGCAACTGCGGGACGCCGCGTTCTTCTGCACGCTCGGCGGATTCGGCGCCCAAAGAGCTTTCGCCTAGATGCAGGACATTGCCGGCAAGACGCCGCGCGCGACGTGCTACGCCCGGCAAATAGACATGGAGTCTGGCGCGTTTTTCGAACGGGTTGCCTCCTTCGCCAAAACGCCCGCGCCGGCAAAGCCGAACGCGACGTCGACGACGCCAGCAACCGGACGTGAGCGTGAGCCTTAGCCTGCCGACGTGCGTCCGGAGCCCATGTGGCTGCCGATCAGCCGGTCTTCGGTCGCCTGGTCCTCCACGCCCTCCGCAGGAGTTTGAGCGAATCCAGACAGGCGAAGACGATGACGCCGGCGCCCACGGTTAGAGCCAGATCATCAGCGTGGAGAGGCCCGAAGCGGAAGAGGTCGGCTGCAAGCGGCCATGCGAGCGTAAGGGCCAGGATCGCGGCAATAGCCAAGAGGATCCAGAGCAGCGTCGGGTTGGGGCGGCGGATTGCAGTCCAGACCGAAGCGCTGAACGATCGATTGATCAAGATCAGGCCAACGATGGAGAGGATCAGGGCGAAGAAGGTCAGCGCGCGCACCTCGTCTATGGGCATGCCGCGCTGCAGCCCGACGAACAGTACGCCCGCGACGATCGCGAATGCGAACAGGCCCTGGAACAGACTCCAGGCGACGAACGACGCCGGCGCCATAGGTTCGTCGGGCGGCCTCGGCAGCCGACGCATGACGTCGTCCTCCTCGACCTCCGCCTCGAACACGAGCGAGCAGACGGGGTCGATGACCATTTCGATGAAGGCGATGTGGATCGGCCCGAACAACACGGGCAGGCCGAAGACGAGCGGCGTCAGCGCCAGGCCGGCGATCGGCACATGCACGGCGAAGATAAAGCCGACCGCCTTGCGCAGGTTGTCATAGATCCGTCGCCCGAGCCGCACGGCGTGCACAATCGAACCGAAGTCGTCGTCGAGAAGGACGATCGCCGAGGCTTCCCGCGCCACGTCCGTGCCCCTTCCCCCCATCGCGACGCCAATGTGGGCGGCTTTGAGCGAAGGCGCATCGTTGACGCCGTCGCCCGTCATGGCGACGACGTCTCCCGCGGCCTTCAGCGCATTGACAATCCTGAGCTTCTGGTCGGGCATTATGCGGGCGAATACGTTTGCTTTGCCGATCTCCCGGCTTAGCTTGGCTCCGTCCATGGTTTCGAGCATTTGGCCGGTCAGGACACGACTTGCGTCGAGCCCCGCCTGACGCGCGATGGCCGCGGCTGTTTCCGGGTAGTCGCCCGTGATCATCACGACCCGGATGCCAGCCGACCGGCATTCCTTCACCGCCGCGGCGGCGCTGGCCCGCAGCGGATCGGCAAGGCCGACAAGCCCGACGAATTCGAAGGCGAATCCGCGCGGCGAAGCGGGCAACCCGCTGCCTCCGTGGATGGCTCGCGCCACGCCGAGAACCCGCAATCCATCGGCCGCCATTTCGGACACGGATTGTTTCATGGCGTCGAGGCGCGGGCCGTCGAGACAACAGAGTCCCGCAATCGCTTCGGGCGCGCCTTTCGACGCGACCTCCAGCTTCGATCCGCCCGCCGCCGGCCTCCAGACCTGGGTCACGGCAAGCAGATCGGGGCGAAGCCCGTAGACATGGACGAACTCGAGGTTGCGATCGTCGGGCTCCGCCGCTTCGGGCGCGCTTATCCGACGCAGTTCGTGAAACGCCTTCTCCATGGCGTCGAACGGTTGGCGAGCGCTCGCGAGAACGCCGACCTGGATGAGGCCTTGGAATGCGTCGGGAATTGAAGCGTCCGCCGACCGGTCCAGACGCAGCGTGGGACCGTCGGCGCGCCTCAGCTCCGTTATCGTCATCTTGTTCTCTGTCAGGGTGCCGGTCTTGTCCGTGCAAAGAACCGTCGCGGAGCCGAGGGTTTCGATGGCGGCCGCGCGCCGCGTCAGAACTCGGGCGCGGGAAATGCGCCAAGCCCCCATCGCCATGAAAACGGCCAGCACCACCGGAAACTCTTCGGGCAGCATCGACATTCCGAGTGCGATGCCTCCGAGCAGCGCATCGAGCCAGTGACCGCGCAAGACGCCATAGAGGGCCACGGCCAGTACGGTGACGCCGAGCCCGACCGCGCCGAACATCCGAACCAGACGATTTATTTGCGCTTGTAACCGCGGCGGCTCCGCCTCAAGCGTACTGAGCGACTGGCCGATCTTGCCAATTTCGCTCTTGGGACCCGTAGCGAAGACGTCTGCGATGCCTGCGCCCCGCACGACCAACGATCCCGAAAAGACGTAAGGCGAATCATCGCCGCCGGGCCGAGCGTCCTGACCGGGGTCAATCTTTTTGGCGACCTTTCGGACCGGCACGGATTCGCCGCTCAGCAGCGACTCGTCGACCAGGAGGTCCTCACATTCGACGAGCGTCGCGTCCGCGGGAATTCGATCCCCTTCGGAAAGGACGACAATGTCGCCGCGCGCCACTTCCCGGCCCGGTATTCGCCTGCGCTCGCCGTCGCGGATGACGAGCGCGCGGGGGCTCGTCAGGTCCCGAAGCGCTTCTAGAACGTGCTCGGTGCGCGTCTCCTGAATGACGGTGATGACGACGGAGAGGTTCGCGAACACGAGCAGGATTAGCGCCTCGCGCCAGTCGCCGAGCGCCAGATAGACGGCCCCGCCGGCAAGGAGCAGCGCGATCATCGGCTCGCGCACTACCTCGAAGACGATTTTGAACGCGGTGCGGCGGTCGGGGCGGGGCAGTTCGTTGTAGCCTTCGGCGCGAAGCCTTGCTTGGGCTTCGGCCTCGCTGAGTCCGGCTGTCCGCCCGGGTGATTTGGTCAAGACATCCATCGTCAATCACCCCGGCCGCTCAAGCTCGGCAAGTTGAATAGTCGACCGAAAGCAAGCGCATTGACATAGATCAATGCCAAAGCCGATCCTTCCGATCGCCGGACATCCTCCACGTCTGGGGCGGCTACGCGGTCGGAGCGATCCTTATTCTGCGGGTCGTCCGGGGATTCTTGGGCCCCAAATACGCGCGCTTCAGCGACTTCATCTGCGGCCCTGTCACTGCGCTTCGATATTTCGGCGTCGACGATCGGCGCGCGCGCCCGGTCCGTCTCAGGACGCCGGCTTCGGAGCGGCCGTCGACGACGCGGGCGCGGGCGGGGCGAGCGGCGTGATCTCGACCGCGGTCGCGGCCGGAGAGCCGGGCGCGGCGATCACCGGGGCGGGCGCCGGGCTCGGATCCTGGTAGCGGCTCGCGTCGAGCGACGACACCGCCGCGGCGTCCTCGGGGCGCGGCGTCGTGATCTGCGAGCCGATTTCTCCGATCACCTCGGGTGAATTGGCGAACACCGTATGGTTGATGAACCGGTCGGCGCCGGAATAGGCGCTGATGTCGACCGCCTTGGCCCCGAGCGCCGCGATTTCGGCGCGGTCCTCCGGCTTCGACGCGTCGATCGCGCCGACCCGCTGGCGGGAGCTGGCGATGAAGCTCGAAAGCGAAAGCGCCCGGTCGTTCGGGGTCGCGAACACCGTCACATTGGCGGGGCGGATGCGCGCCATCTGGGAGGCGAACACCGTCATGTCGATGTCGGGCGAAGCCAGGATCACGTCGCCGAGATGGCCGGACAGGGTCCTGTCGCCGGCGATGGCCGAGGCGCGCAGGGCCTCCATGCTGAGCCAGCCGCCCATCGAATGGGCGAGGACATGGACCTTGCCGACGCCGGGCGTCTGACCGAGATCGTGCAGCAGCCCCTGAAGCGCGTCGCGCGAGGCGGTTGCGCTGTCCTTGTCGGAGACGTAGCCGAAGACGTCGCTCTTGGACGGCCAGGTGAACAGCACCATCACCCCGCCGAAGCGCGCGTCCGCCGCGATCTGGGTGGCGCGCAACCGCGCCTCGTCGAAGCTGGTGTTGAAGCCGTGCACGAACACCAGAACGTCGCGATTGACGCCGATGCGCCCGGAGATATGCGAGGCGAGCTCGGCGTGGAACTCGTCGTCGTCGAGCTCGCGCTCTCCCGCAAGAGCGACGTCGTTGCGACCGTTCGGCCGGCCCCACAGCGGCTCCTCGATCGAGCCAGCGTGGTGGCCTGGCGGCACCGTCATGGTGGCGAGGGCGTAATGCGGCTCGGTCGCCTGCTCGCGCTGGGCTTCGCCGGTTTCGCCCTTGCGGGTGGAGGCGATGAACACCTGCACAGGTTTCGGCCTCTCCGGCGCGGAGGCCGCTGCGAAGGGCGACAGGCCGCCGCCGTAGTCGCCGACGCTGTCGAGGTCGGGGCCGATGCAGGCGGAGAGCGCGAGCGCGAGCGTTAGCATTGGCGCGAGCCGCAGCGCAAGCCTCAGCGAGGACCCGACGCCGGGCGCGGGGGCGTCCATCAAAGCGACCGCTAACCTTTTGTTAAGTCTTAGGAAATGCGCGCCTTACCAGCCGCGCGCACGAATCGTCCCGCCTCTTGCGACGCCGGTGTGGCGACAATGAGACGAGGCGCCGTCTTTCGCTGATCGAGCGCGGTCCCTCCATGCGACGGATCGACCAACGTCGACCGACGCGCATCGATTGACTTCCCCACGCCCTCGCGTCATAAGCCCGCTTCCCGGCGGCGCGAAAGCGCCGCGCCTTTTTTTGCCCGGCTCGCCGCCCGGTTCTGGCGCGACGAGGTCCGGGCGCGCGTGTTGATGCGCAAGACAAATTTGGAGACACGATCGTGAAGCGGACCTATCAACCGAGCAAGCTCGTTCGCAAGCGGCGGCACGGCTTCCGCTCCCGGTCGGCGACCGTCGGCGGACGCAAGGTGCTGAACGCTCGACGCGCGCGCGGCCGCAAGAAGCTGTCAGCCTGACCGGTCGCCTGCGCTGGGCGGATCGCCTTCCAAGCGCAATCTCCCCTTCCTGCCTCGAGCGGCGCCGCGGATGGAGCCGAAACCCCTGGATCCGCACTTTCCGGCGCCCGCCGGGCAGCGCTTAGATCGCCTGAAGCGGCGCGCCGAGTTTCAGCGCGTCAGCCGCGGGCGGCGGCGGTCTTTCGAAGCCTTCACGCTGCAGTCGGCCCCTCGGCCGGCCGAGGAGGCCGCGCTCGGCGCCCGGGTCGGCTTCACCCTGACCAAAAAGGTGGGCGTCGCCGTGGTGCGCAATCGCATCCGCCGCCGGCTCAAAGCGGCGCTGGCCGCGGCCGCGCCCCTTGAGACGCGCGCCGATTGCGACTACGTGCTGATGGCTCGGCGCGAGGCGCTTCAGCGGCCGTTCGCAGCGCTAGTCGACGATCTGCGCCAGGCCTTCCGCGCCGTCGGACGCAACAACGAGGCCGGCCGCCGCCCGGCCAACTCGAACCCGCCCAAAGGCAAGAACAGGCGACCATGAAATCCGAGGACACGAGAAACCTATTTCTCGCCATCGCATTGTCCGTGCTGGTGATGGCCGCCTGGCAGTATTTCTACGCCGGCCCGCTCTATCAAAGGCAGCATCAGGCGCAGTTGCAGGCCCAGAGCGAGGCCGCCCAGCAGGCTCAGCCGGCGGGGGCCGGCGCCGGCGCCGCAACGAAAGACGCCGGCGTCTCCGCTCCGGGCGGCGCTCTCGCCCCCGGCGCAGCGGCGACAGCGTCGATCCCGGAGGCGCTCGCGGCGGACGCCCGCGTCGCGATCGACACCCCGAGCGTCGCGGGTTCGATCGACCTCAAGGGCGGCAAGCTCGACGACCTTGTGCTGAAGGGCTACCGCGAGACCATCAGCAAAGAGAGTCCGCTGATCCGGCTTCTGTCGCCGGGCGGCGCGCCCGACTCCTATTGGGCGTCGACCGGCTATGTCAGCGTCGGCGGCGCGAAGACCCCGACGCTCGACACGGTCTGGACCGCAGACGGCAAGACGCTCACGCCGACCCAGCCGGCCACGCTGACCTGGGAAAACGGCGAGGGGCTCCTCTTCAAGCGTGTCATCTCGGTCGACGATAAATACATGTTCACGATCGTCGACTCGGTCGAAAACAAGGGCGCCGCCGAGGCGAAGGTCAGGCCCTACGGCCTCGTCCTGCGCCATGGCAAGCCCAATGTCGCGGGCTATTCGGTGCTGCACGAGGGCTTCGTCGGCGTGATCGGCGACGGCGGCGTGCAGGAGGTCACCTACGCCGGCATCGACAAGGCGACCGGCAAGACCGACACCTATTCCGGCCCGGGCGGCTGGCTCGGCTTTACCGACAAATATTGGGGCACTGCGGTCATCCCGGACCAGAGCGAGCCGATCGACGCGCGCTTCTCCGCTGCCGGAACCGCTCAGCCCGAGGACTACCAGGCCGATTTCGTCGGTCCCGAAAAGACGATTGCGCCGGGCGCTTCCGTCCAGACGACGACGCGGGTGTTCGCCGGGGCGAAGGAAGTCGGGACGATCGACAATTATCAGACCCAACTCGGGATCAAGAAGTTTGACCTGATGATCGACTGGGGCTGGTTCTATTTCATCACCAAGCCGCTGTTTTTGCTGATCGACACGATCTACAAGTTTGTCGGCAATTTCGGCGTGGCGATCCTCATCGTCACCGTGCTCGTCAAGCTCGCCTTCTTCCCGCTTGCCAACCGCTCCTACTCATCGATGGCGAAAATGAAGAAGATCCAGCCGCAGATCGCGGAACTGAAGGAGCTGTATCCGGACGACAAGATGAAGCAGCAACAGGCGCAGATGGAGCTGTTCAAGAAGGAGGGCGTCAATCCCGTCGCCGGCTGCCTGCCGATGGTGATCCAGATCCCTGTGTTTTTCGCGCTCTACAAGGTCATCTTCATCACCATCGAGATGCGGCATGCGCCGTTCTTCGGCTGGATCAAGGACCTTTCCGCGCCCGATCCGACCAACGTGTTCACCCTGTTCGGCCTCATTCCCTGGGATCCGACGGCGCTGCCTGTGTTCGGCCATTTCCTGGCGCTCGGCGTCTGGCCGCTGATCATGGGCGTGTCGATGTTCTTCCAGATGAAGATGAACCCGGAGCCCGCTGATCCGGTTCAGAAATCGATGTTTGCCTGGATGCCGGTCATCTTCACTTTCATGCTCGGCACGTTCCCGGCGGGACTGGTCATCTACTGGACGTGGAACAACACGCTGACCATCATCCAGCAGTCGCTGATCATGAAGAAGGCCGGCGTGAAGATCGAGTTGTTCGACAACCTGTTCAAGACGTTCGGCCGCAAGAGCGGGTCGGCGGTCCCGCCCCGAAGTCGCCGCCCGCCAAGACGTCGACGTGAGCGGCGCTGTTGTCAGGACAAAGGTCGCGAAGGGGCCGCCTGAAGAGCGCCGGCCCGCTCTTTCGCGTTCCTCGTAGCCCGTTTGCGCGTCGACTCCACAATGCCTGAGGCCGACTGGATCGAAGCCGGGCGAAAGCTGTTCGCCGGCCCTTGCGACTTCTTTTACGCCGCGGCGCGCGCCGACGGCTTGCCCCCGATCGGCGCGCCTGAGGTCGCCTTCGCCGGCCGGTCCAATGTCGGCAAGTCGTCGCTGATCAACGCGCTGACAGGCCGCGGCAGCCTCGCCCGCACCTCGCACACGCCCGGCCGCACGCAGGAGCTCATTTTCTTCGATCTTGCCGGCAAGGCGACGCTGGTCGACATGCCCGGCTACGGCTATGCCGCCGTGTCAAAGGCGAAGTCCGCGTCCTGGGGCCAACTGGTTCGCGACTACTTGCGTGGCCGTCCATCGCTCATGCGCGTCTTTGTGCTCGTGGACGGCCGCCACGGAATGAAGGACAGCGACCACGAAACGATGAAACTCCTCGACGCCTCGGCGGTCTCCTATGCCGTCGTCCTGACCAAGCGCGACGAGGTGAGCCGGGCAGACCAGCCCGTTCGAACGGAGCAAACGCTCGAAGCGCTGCGCAAGCACGCGGCGGCCTATCCGGGGGTCATTTTCACCTCGGCGCAAACCGGCGACGGCGTTCCAGACCTTCGCGCCCATATTGCGAGATTGCTGGCGGAGCGCGCCGGCCGCCCGGGCCTTTCCGCTCGCTGAGAACGACGCCCGGTTTCACCAGCCCAGCCCGCCATAATATTGAGCCTTCCGACTGGCGCCGCTCCTTCCGCCGCACTTTTGCTCGTTTTCTAGGCAATCATTCGCCCCTGCGGCGCGGCGGGGCCGCTCAACGCCCAAACAGTTTGTTTGCTGCTTGCGACGCGGTCACGGCGCCGAACTTGCGTCGTGGCGTCCATCGCGGCGGTTTTCGAGCGCGGCCCCAGGCGGTGCGGCGGACGGGCGGGGCGCAGGGCCGGGCTTTGTCGACGGCGAGCGCGTCAGCGCCACGAGGTTCGTTCCGACACGAAGCGTGTTCGGCGACATGAGCTCGAGGCTGGCGTCGGTAGGACCGGAACGATGGCGAATGAAAATGCTTTCCCTTCGGCCGGGGAGATCCGGTCGAAAAAGCGGGTGACGCGCACAATATGTTGGTGGACGGGTCGCCGTCCGGGTCGCCCGCCCGTTTGTGTCAATACGAAACACGCGTAAACTAAACCTTAACCTTTCCAAATCACGCTTCTGAATTCGCGTGAATGGAGCCGGGGCCAATTGGAGATACGCCATGAGCCTGAACGCCGGTTTTGCTCTTGCTGGGTCTCAAGCCAAGCAGGCTGCCTCGGGCGCCCAGGACGGGCGGGACATCCGCGATCTGTTCTCCTCGGCCTACGCACGCGAACGGCGCGAGGCCATGAGCCTCGACGATTACCTTGAAGGCTGCCGCGACAATCCAATCATGACGGCTTCGGCCGCGGAGCGAATGATCGCCGCCATCGGCGAGCCCGTCGTGCTCGACACCTCGAAGGATTCCCGGCTCGGCCGCATTTTTCTCAATCGCACGATCAAGCTCTATCCGTCGATGGCCGGTTTTTTCGGCATGGAGGATACGATCCAGCGCGTGGTCAGCTATTTCCAGCACGCCGCCCAGGGACTCGAGGAGCGCAAGCAGATCTTGTATCTGTTGGGCCCGGTCGGCGGCGGCAAATCGTCGCTGGCCGAGCGTCTCAAGGCGCTCATGGAAACCCAGCCGATTTACGTGCTCGCGGTCGGGGACGAACTGAGCCCGGTGTTCGAATCGCCGCTCGGCCTCTTCCGTCCGGAAGCGATGGGCGACGCGCTCGAAAGCCGTTACGGGATTCCGCTGCGCCGGCTCACCGGCATCTGCTCGCCCTGGGCCGCCAAGCGCCTGGACTCCTTCGATGGCGACATCTCGCGCTTCTCGGTGGTGAAGCTCTACCCGTCCAAGCTGCGCCAGATCGGCGTCGCCAAGACCGAACCGGGCGACGAGAACAACCAGGACATTTCCACCCTCGTCGGCAAGGTCGACATCCGCAAGCTGGAACATTTCTCGCAGCACGATCCGGACGCCTACAGCTACTCGGGCGGCTTGAACCGCACGACGCAGGGCCTGCTCGAGTTCGTCGAAATGTTCAAGGCGCCGATCAAGGTTCTGCATCCGCTCCTGACGGCGACACAGGAAGGCAACTACGCCGGCACGGAGAATCTCGGCGCCCTGCCCTTCCAGGGAATCGTGCTCGCCCACTCGAACGAGTCCGAGTGGGAGCAGTTCAGGAACAACAAGAACAACGAAGCTTTTCTAGACCGCATTTGCGTCGTCAAGGTCCCGTATTGCCTGCGGGTGACCGAGGAGGCGATGATCTACGCAAAGCTGCTCGAGACGAGCGAACTCGCCAACTCCTCATGCGCTCCCGAAGTGCTCGAGTTCCTCGCGCGCTTCTGCATCTTGACCCGCCTCAAGGAGCACGAGAATTCGCCGCTTTACTCGAAGCTGCGTGTCTACAACGGCGAAAGCCTGAAGGACACCGATCCGAAGGCGAAGTCGGTGCAGGAATATCACGACGCCGCGGGCGTCGCCGAAGGCATGAGCGGCGTCTCGACCCGCTTCGCCTTCAAGGTTCTGTCCGAGACGTTCAACTTCGACAACGAGGAAATCGCCGCCGATCCCGTCCACCTCATGTACGTTCTCGAACAGGCGATCAAGCGCGAGCAGTTCCCGAAGGACGTCGAGCACCGCTATCTCGACTTCATCAAGTCGGTTCTCGCGCCGCGCTACGCCGAGTTCATCGGTCGCGAGATTCAGAAGGCCTATATCGAATCCTACAGCGAGTACGGCCAGAACCTGTTCGACCGCTACATCGCCCACGCGGACGCCTGGATCGAGGAGCAGGACTACAAGGATCCCGACACGGGCCAGGTTTTCGACCGCCAAGTGCTCGACGCGGAGCTCAGCAAGACGGAAAAGCCGGCGGGAATCGCCAATCCCAAGGACTTCCGCAACGAGATCGTGAAGTTCGCCCTGCGTTCGCGTGCGGCCAATCAGGGAAAGAACCCCTCATGGACCTCTTACGAGAAGATCCGCGAAGTCATCGAGAAGCGGATGTTCAGTCAGGTCGAGGACCTGCTGCCGATCATCAGCTTCGGCGCCAAGCAGGATTCCAAGACCGAGAAGCAGCACGCCGATTTCCTCGATCGGATGAAAGCGCGCGGCTACACGGAACGACAGGTGCGACGGCTCGTTGAATGGTACATGCGCGTCAACAAAGCCGGGTAAAGAGGTAGAGAGAAGGAATCGGAATGGCCCAGTTCGTCGACCGCCGTCTAAATCCACGTGACAAGAGCCTGGGCAATCGTCAGCGTTTCCTTCGTCGCGTCCGATCCGAAGTCAAGCGTGCGGTCGACAAGGCGGTGGCCGAGCGGGCCATCGCCGATGTAAGCAAGGGCGGCTCGGTCTCGATTCCCACGGACGGCATCGACGAGCCGCAGTTCCATCTGTCGGGCGACAGCGGCGAACGCGAGTTCGTCCTGCCGGGCAACAAGGACTTCGTCGCGGGCGACGTCATCGACAAGCCGAAGGGCAAGGCCGGCGGAGGCGGTCAGGGACGCGAGGGCGCAGGCTCGGGGCGGGGCGAGGATCCGTTCTCGTTCGCCCTCACCGAGGCCGAGTTCCTCGATATCCTGTTCGAGGATCTCGAGCTTCCCGATCTGGTGAAGACCTCGCTCAAGGACGCCAAGGCCAAGGAATTCCGGCGGGCCGGCTACACCAGCGACGGCGCGACGCCGAACCTCGCCGTTCTGCGGACGATGCGCGTCAGCATGGGCCGGCGCATGGCGCTGCGCCGTCCGAGCGCGTCCGAGGTCGAGCGGCTCGAAGCGGAGCTCGAGGCGCTACGCGCAAATCCGCACGGCGACATCGCCGAGCGGCAGCGCATCGTCCACCTTGCCCGCGAGATCGAGCGTCTCAAGCGCCGTCAGCGGGCGATCCCCTTCATCGATCCGATTGATGTCCGCTACAGCCGGTTCTCTCCGGTGCTGGTGCCGCGCGCCAAGGCGGTGATGTTCTGCCTCATGGACGTATCCGCCTCGATGGGCGAGCGCGAGAAGGAGCTCGCCAAGCGGTTCTTCATCCTGCTGCACCTGTTCCTGAAGCGGAAATACGAGCGCGTCGACATCGTCTTCATCCGCCATACCGACGAGGCGGCCGAGGTCGACGAGCAGGAGTTCTTCTACGGCCGCGAGACGGGCGGCACGGTCGTCAGCTCGGCGCTCAAGGAAATGATGGCGATCCGCGAGGCGCGCTATCCGGTCGCCGACTGGAACGTCTATTGCGCCCAGGCCTCGGACGGCGACAATTCCGGCTCGCGACTCGCGCGAATGCGTGGCGCTGCTGATGCAATCGATTCTTCCGCTCGCCCAGTACTACGCCTATATCGAGATCGCCGACGAGGACGGGCCGCTCGACCACAGCGGCAAGGAATTGTGGCGCGCTTACGCCGGCCTGAAGGAGGCTGCGCCGGGCTTCGCGATGGCTCGCGTCGCCGGCCGCGCCGACATCTACCCCGTCTTCCGCAAGCTTTTCGCCAAGCAGCAGACCAAGGGAGCCGCGTGATGACCGCAACCCTCGAGGCCGCCCGCCCGCTGCATCCCGCTGGCCATCTCCTGTTCGACGGCGCCGAGTGGGACTTCGAGACCGTCCACCGAGTCTATGACGCGATCGATGAGATCGCCCGCGAGGAACTCGGGCTGGAGGTCTTCCCCAACCAGATCGAGATCATCTCGGCCGAGCAGATGCTCGACGCCTATTCCTCGGTCGGCATGCCGTTGATGTACGCCCACTGGTCCTACGGCAAGCGCTTCGCGCGCGACGAGGCGCTTTACCGCAAGGGCTACACCGCGCTCGCCTACGAGATCGTCATCAACTCCAACCCGTGCATCAGCTATTGCATGGAGGAGAACACGATGGCGATGCAGACGCTGGTCATCGCCCACGCCGCCTTCGGCCACAACCACTTCTTCAGGAACAACTATCTGTTCCAGCAGTGGACAGATCCGGCGGGCATTCTCGATTATCTCGACTTCGCCAAGCACTACGTCGCGGCTTGCGAGGAACGATATGGCGTCGAGGCGGTCGAGCGCACCATCGACGCCGCCCATGCGCTCATGGGTCAGGGCGTCTTCCGCTATCCCCGTGCGCCCAAGCTCAATCTCGCCGAATACGAGCGGCGCCGGCGAGAGCGGATCGAGCGCGAGGAGCATGACTATGTCGACCTGTGGCGGACCGTGCCCGGCGGGACGCAAGCGCGTGACGCCGACGATCCGGCCGAGGAGGACGTGCGCGAGCGCAAGCGCAGCCTGCGCCTGCCCGAGGAGAACCTGCTCTACTTCCTTGAGAAGAACAGCCCGAAGTTGAGGAACTGGCAGCGCGAACTCCTGCGCATCGTGCGCAACGTCGCGCAATATTTTTATCCACAGCGCCAGACGAAGGTGATGAACGAGGGCTGCGCGACCTTCGTTCACTACACCATCGTCAACCGCCTCTACGACAAGGGGCTGATCTCCGAGGGCGCGCTGCTCGAGATCCTGCACAGCCACGCCAATGTCGTCGCCCAGTTCGACTACAATGACCCGCGCTTCGGCGGCTTCAACCCCTATGCGCTCGGCTTCGCGATGATGCAGGACATCCGGCGCATCTGCGAAACGCCGACCGACGAGGACCGCGCATGGTTCCCCGACATCGCCGGACGCAAGGACTGGGCGGCGGTGCTGCGCGACGTCTGGGCCAACTACCGCGACGAGTCCTTCATCCGGCAGTTCCTGTCGCCGCGCCTGATCCGGCAGTTCCGCTTGTTCGCGCTCGCCGACAAGGCGACCGATTCCAAGGTCCGGGTCGAGGCGATCCACGACGACGAGGGCTACCGTCACGTGCGCTCGAAGCTCGCCGACAGCTATGACGTCGGAGCCACCGACCCCGACATCCAGGTCGTCGGCGCAGACGTGATGGGCGACCGCCCGCTCATCTTGCGGCACACGATGCGTAATGGAGTCGGTCTGTCCGATGTCGGCAAGGAAGCGACCCTCCGGCATCTGCGCTGGCTGTGGGGCTACGAGGTGCGCCTCGAGGAGGCGGTGAATTAGAACGCGTCGTCTTGCGTCCAACCGGGTCCTGTAGCGCGGTCGTGGATCGCGTTCCGCGCTCAGCGAGCGCGGCTACAATTCAGCGTGCATCGGAGCGACCGCTCAAATCGTCTGGTTGTAGGCGCCGACCTCTGGATTCTCGCGCAGGACGCCGTCCACCGCCTTGAACATGGCGCGCATGTTCGCCTCCGAGGCCGGGCTCTCGACCACCACGACCAGTTCGGGCTTGTTGGACGAGGCGCGCACCAGCCCCCAGGTGCCGTCCTCGACCGTCACCCGCACGCCATTGACGGTGACGATATCGCGGATCGCCTGGCTGATCAGCGGCTCGCCCTTCGCCCGCATCGCCTCGAATCGCGACGTCACTTTGTTGGCGACGGCGTACTTCGCTTCGTCCGGACAATGCGGCGACATCGTCGGCGACCCCCAGGTCTTGGGCAAGTCGCGATAGAGGTCGGCCATCGCCTTCGAGGGGTTGCGGTCGAGCATGTCGAGCACGGCGATCGCGGTGACGAACCCGTCGTCGTAGCCGCGCCCGACCGGCGCGTTGAAGAAGAAATGCCCCGACTTCTCGAAGCCGGCGAGCGCCTTCAGGTCTCGCACGCGGCGCTTGATGTGGGAATGGCCGGTCTTCCAGAAGTCGACGTTGACGCCATTGGCCGCGAGCGCCGGGTCGGTGGCGAACAGGCCGGTCGACTTGACGTCGACGACGAAAGTCGCGCTGCGGGTGAAGTCTGGAAAGATCCCGCGCCAACATGACGCCGATCTTGTCGGCGAAGATCTCCGCGCCCTCGTTGTCGACGACGCCGCAGCGGTCGCCGTCGCCGTCGAAGCCGAGCGCGACGTCGGCGCCCGAGGCCTTCACCGCCTCGGCCATCGCGTGCAGCATGTGGAGGTCCTCGGGGTTCGGATTGTAGCGGGGGAAGGTCCAGTCGAGGTCGCAATCAAGCGGAACCACCTCGACGCCGAGCGCCCCGAGAAGTTTCGGCGCGAAGGCCCCCGCAGCGCCGTTGCCGCAGGCGGCCACGACTTTCATCTTCCGCGAAAACTTCGGCCGGCCGGTCAGGTCGGCGATGTAGCGCGCCGGAAAGTCGGGCACGAACGCGTAGGAGCCGCCGGGCTCGGGCGCATAATCGCCGCCGATCACGATGTCGCGCAGGCGCCCCATCTCCTCGGGGCCAAAGGTGACCGGCCGCGCCGCGCCCATCTTCACGCCGGTCCAGCCATTGTCGTTATGCGAGGCGGTGACCATCGCCACCGCGGGAACGTCGAGCGCGAACTGGGCGAAATAGGCCATCGGCGTGATGGCGAGGCCGATATCGCGGACCTTCGCCCCGCCGGCCATCAGCCCCGCAGTCAGCGCCAGCTTGATCGAGGCCGAATAGCTGCGGAAGTCGTGGCCGACCACCACCTCGCGCGCAACGCCGAGTTCCTTCAGGAGGCGCGCCAGCCCGAGGCCGAGCGCCTGCACGCCCATCAAATTGAGTTCCTTCTCGAACAGCCAGCGCGCGTCGTATTCGCGAAATCCGGTCGGCTTGACCATCGGCTGGGATTCGTAGGCGTAGGTGTTGGGGAAGAGCTCAGGGACGGGTTTGGGGAACAAAGGAGAGCCTCGGCAAAATCGACCGGAAGCGTAGGCCCGGCGCGCGACCGCTTAGCCGATGGCGGCCGCCCCGACAATCGACGTTACGCCTCGTTACGAGAATAAGCGAATAGAAATGGACGGCCTCGCCCTTCGTCTACCGCTCGCGGATGATCGCGATTTCCTTGCCGACGACATAGTCGGACGACAGCGAATCGCGCGAGACGAGCAGGACGAAGACGTCGCAGGCGCGCAGCTTGTGCTCGATCTCCGCCTTCCACTCGGCCCCGCCCGGCACGAGCCGGTCGAGCCAGAGGTCGACCGCGCCATGCTTGATCGCCGGCCGCAGATAGCCGGTGACGAACGACAGCCACTTGACCTCGCCCTCGGCCGGCTTCTCCGGCTCGTCGGCGTGGCCGTAGCTGATGACGATCAGCGGCCTTTCCGGACTCGGTCGGCATGGCAATTCCCGTCGTGCGTCCAGCATCGGCCGGCGTTTACGCAAGTCAAGGTGGTGTTACGCTGATGCGGCCAGCCACATCAGCGTAATCGCTGATTATCTCTCTGAAAACGCGTTCAAAGCGCCCAGCGCATGCGTAGCTGATAGACCCCCCAAGTCAGCGATCAAGTCCGTCATTCTCTTGTCGAGTAGGAACTCAAGCGGCCAACAATTTCTTTCGCAGCACCTTCAGGCGCGTCCGGATCGAACACGACGATCGGAAGGGATCCGAGGTCCTCTGGAAGCTCCGAACGCGAATGTCGATTGGAGGTGAGGAGCATAACCGGCTTGCGTAAGGCCTCAGCAGCGCCGATCTCGTAACCGACCCAACTGTTGGAAAAAGCATCCGGGGAGGCTGCAACAACCAAGACGGCGTCAGACGACCGCAAGTTTGTGTCGATGACCTCCCTGAAATCGTCCCCTGGTTTGATGTTTTGGTCGAGAAAGACTGTCACAGGCCGAGAACCGACCTGCTGAATGGCATGGGCGATTTTCTCCGCAATCACGGAATCTCTGCGGCTGTGCGAAACGAAAAACTTGGTCATCATCTCACCCGTTTCTTCAGATCCGCAAAATAGGCGCCCAGGCGGTTCAGATCAATTATATTAAGTCCGTCCAGAGGACCAAGTCCGTCCTCAAGAGGATCAAAGTCCTCCCTCGTCACTTTGTAAAACACGCACACGATCCGTTTCCTCAACACATCCGCCATCCCAATTTCATGGCGCACCCAAGCCCTCTTCCGTGACCAGGGTGTAAATAATGCAAGCACCTCTTCGCACTTTTGGATCTCCTCACGGATACGTTCCTTAAAATTGTCGCCGGCAGGAATATCCCTGCGATCGAGGAAGGCTTCCGCGCCACAATCTTCAATCCGTCTGGCGATTTGCTCAGCGACCCATATGTCGTCCCCCGCATGAGAGACAAAAACTCTGTATCCCTTTGTACCTTTTTTCGGCTTAAGCATATCAATTTGCCCCAGCAGCCAAACATCGTCCGCACGACGGTCCTTGTCCAGATCACTTCACGGACTGGTGCGGGCTGCCGAAGCGCAACGAAAGCGTAAAGCCATCGCGGTGAGCGGACACACAGAGCCACGGCATCAGCCGGTCGATCCAGAGATCGACCGCGCCGTGCTTGTCGCCGGCCGCAGATAGCCGGTGACGAACCACAGCCACTTGACCTCGCCCTCGGCCGGATGCTCCGGCTCGTCGGCGTGGACGTAGCTGATGACGATCAGCGGCTTTCCGGACTCGGTCGGCGTGGCGATTCCCGTTGCGCAACCAGCATTGGCGGCGGCAGGCGCAAGTCAAGTCGCGCGCGACGGAGCCGGCGACTCAAGCTCCGCCTCGTCATCGCGAGGCGCGAAGCGCCGTGGCGATCCAGCGGGCCGTGGGACAAATGCCTCGACCTGTCGCCCGCAAGGCCGCACGCAAACGTCCGCCGCAGCGGCTCTGGATCGCCACGTCGCCCTTCGGGCTCCTCGCGATGACGACGAACGGTCCTTCCCCAGCGTCACCGGGCCCGCAGGCTCCTCGCGATGACGGCGAAGCGGTCCTTCCCCGGCGTCATCGCGAGGCGCGAAGCGCCGTGGCGATCCAGGGGGCCGTGGGACAAAAGCCTCGGCCCGTCGCCCGCGAGGCCGAACGCCAACCTCCGCCGCAGCGGCCCCCTGGATCGCCACGTCGCCCTTTGGGGTCTTCGCGATGACGACGAACGGTCCCTTCCCGGCGTCATCGCGAGGCGCGAAGCGCCGTGGCGATCCAGGGGGCCGTGGGACGAAAGCCTCGGCCGGTCGCCCGCGAGGCCAGCCGCACGCCTACGTCCGCCGCAGCGGCCCTGGAGCGCCGCAACCGCCCTCCTCGTCATGGCCGGGCTCGACCCGGCCATCCACGCGGCGCCGCCTCGAACTCCGGTTATCGTTGAACTCCGAGTTTGACATCAGAGGATTACAGCCAACCGGCAATGTTCTCGTAGATGGCCGGGTCGAGACCGGGCCATGACGGCCCGCAGACCGGCATTTTTCTTGCAATCATTACCAATATCATGTATAGTTCTCTTAATCAGAAGGAGAACCGAGCCGTGCCCGCTTGCCTCGATCCCGCCCATCCCGCCGCGCCCGCCGAAGGCGCCCATGCGCCGACCGAGGCGCGCGCGGCGCGCCTCGCCAAATTCCGGCGCGAACAGCTGATCGTCGACTATCTCAACCGCGGCGTGTCGACCGCCGAGATCGCCACGCGGATCGACGTGAGCGAGAAGCGCATGCGCGTCCTCGTCCGCGAGATCCTCGCCCGGCGAATGCCGCATCCGCCCGAGGAGTTCGTCGCGATCCAGGTCGGCCGCCTCAACGAGGCGCTGCTCGTCGCCTATAGCGCCATGTCGCCGAGCAACCTCAGGGCGGTCGACCGCGTGGTGAAGATCGTGCGCGAGCTCGACCGCTACCACGGGTTCGGCGCCGCCGCGGTCCGGCGCCGTTCCGAGCCCGGGCGCCTTGCGGCCCCGGCCGAACGCCCCGTAGCCTACGGCGCCGCGCTGTTCTGCAGCGCCGAACTCGCGCTGCAAGTCGGCGAGATCGAGCGCCTCGAACCTTCGGCGGTGGCGGCCACGGCGCCCCCGGTTGCGCCGCCCGCCCGGAAATTCCGCCGCAAGAGATTGAAACCATTGATTTCACGCCCGGGTTTTCGGCCTCCAAAAGCGAGGGCGTGGCCGCAAGGCGCCCGCAGGACGACGCGGCGATCCAGGCGCCCCAGTCGCAGGGCGCTCCCGGAGCGGCGGAAACGCTCTCGGCTTGCCACGACGTCGCGCACGCCGAGACGGCGCCCTCGCTCAGAGGCGACGATGGCGCGGAAATTCCGGCGCAAGAGCTTGAAAACACTCAATTCACGCCCGGAAAGGCGTCGCCCGCGGAGGCTCCGGCGCCGCTCGTGGCGACGGATGACGATGACGACCCGTTCATCCCGCCCGCCTGGCGGGGCCCCAGGATCCGCATGATGGCCAACGGCGCCATGGCGTGCTGACGGCCCTCAGCTGTCCATCTTCAGCGCTTCGATGAAGGCTTCCTGCGGGATCTCGACCTTGCCGAACTGGCGCATGCGCTTCTTGCCGGCCTTCTGCTTTTCCAAGAGCTTGCGCTTGCGCGTTGCATCGCCGCCGTAGCATTTGGCGGTAACATCTTTGCGCAGCGCGCGAATCGTCTCGCGGGCGATGATCTTGGCGCCGATCGCGGCCTGGATCGGGATCTGGAACATGTGCGGCGGAATGAGCTCCCTGAGCTTCTCCACCATCGCCCTGCCCTCGGCTGTCGGCCCGGTCGCGATGGACCAGCATCGAGAGCGCGTCGACCGGCTCGCCGTTGACCAGGATAGACATTTTCACCAGATCGCCCGGTCGATAGTCGGTGAGCTGGTAGTCGAAGGAGGCGTAGCCCTTGGAGATGGACTTGAGCCGGTCGTAGAAGTCGAACACCACCTCGTTCAGCGGCAGTTCGTAAACGACCATCGCCCTTTTTCCCACGTAGTTGAGGTCCACCTGCGCGCCGCGCCGGTCCTGGCAGAGTTTCAGGATCGCCCCGAGGTAGTCGTCGGGGGTGAGGATGGTCGCCTTGATCCAGGGCTCCTGGATCTCGGCGATCTTTACGGGATCCGGCATGTCGGCCGGATTGTGCATCTCGAGAACGGACTTGTCGGTCAGCACGATCTTGTAGATGACCGAAGGAGCGGTGGCGATCAGGTCGAGATTGAACTCGCGCTCGAGCCGCTCCTGGATGATCTCCAGGTGGAGAAGCCCGAGGAAGCCGCAGCGGAAACCAAAGCCGAGCGCGGCGGAGGTCTCCATCTCGTAGGAAAAGCTGGCGTCGTTGAGGCGGAGCTTGCCCATGGCCGCGCGCAAGTCCTCGAAGTCGGCCGCGTCCACCGGAAAGAGGCCGCAAAACACCACCGGCTGGGCAGGCTTGAAACCCGGCAGCGCCTCGGCGGTCGGTCGCCTGTCGTCGGTGATCGTGTCGCCGACGCGGGTGTCGGCGACCTGCTTGATCTGGGCGGTGATAAAGCCGATCTCGCCCGGCCCAAGGGTCGGAGCGTCCGTCATCTTGGGCGTGAAGACGCCGATCCGGTCGACTTCATAAGCGGCATCCGCCGCCATCATGCGAATCCGCATGCCCTTCTTGATGAAGCCGTCGATGACGCGAACGAGCACCACCACCCCAAGATAGGCGTCGTACCAGCTGTCGACGAGGAGGGCCTTCAGCGGCGCCGTCTCGTCGCCCTTCGGCGGCGGCAGCCGGGCGACGATCGCCTCGAGCACGGCCTCGATATTGAGGCCGGTCTTGGCCGAGATCGGCACCGCCTCCGAGGCGTCGAGGCCGATGACGTCCTCGATCTGCTCCTTGATCCGGTCGGGCTCGGCGGCCGGCAGGTCGATCTTGTTGAGCACCGGCACGATCTCGTGCCCCGCGTCGAGCGCGTGATAGACGTTGGCGAGCGTCTGCGCCTCGACCCCTGGCTGGCGTCCACCACGAGAAGCGACCCCTCGCAGGCGGCGAGCGAGCGCGACACCTCGTAGGCGAAGTCGACGTGGCCGGGCGTGTCCATGAGGTTGAGGATGTAGGTCTTGCCGTCCTTCGCCTTGTATTCGAGCCGGACGGTGTTGGCCTTGATGGTGATCCCGCGCTCGCGCTCGATGTCCATGGAATCGAGCACCTGCTCGACCATGTCGCGCTCCGCCACGGTTCCGGTCTGCTGGATCAACCGGTCGGCGAGCGTCGACTTGCCGTGGTCGATATGGGCGACGATCGAGAAGTTGCGGATATTGGCGATCGGGTGGGCGGTCATGGCGCGGCATTAGCAGGGCGAGCGAACGAAGGGAACCAATTCGAGCCGCGGCTCAGCCCATGACCAAGCCCTCGATGTCGTGCTTTTGGGTCACCGGCGTCAGCTTGTCGACGATCCGGCAAACGAGATGGTTTCGGACGACCGGCGGAAGGCCATCGTAGTAGGCTTTCGTGACCATGAGATCATGCAGCTTGTCGTGCCCCGCTCCCGGCGCGTCGACCCCGAGAACCATGACCGGCCGGGGGACCATCGAACCATGCGCCGTGCCGCGATGGATCGTCAGCGCCGAACGGCAGGAGACGTCTCCCATCTGCGGATGCTTGCGCACCGCGCGCTCGGCATAGCGCGGCCACGTCTCCTCGGGCGGAAACATCTCATGCGGCCAGGTCCGGCCGTCGTCCCACTGCGTGCCCGGCGCGACCTCGAACGGCCCCATGTCGGGGGTGACGTCGACGCCGGTCAGGTTGAAGGCGAGCGAGGTGATGCGCCGGTCACGCCATGTCTCGGGCGGAGAGGGAAAATCCCGGTGCCAGGGCTGGTTCTTGGCGCCTTCGAACGGGGTGTCGAACCCGATCTCGACGATCCTGTAGTCCGGCCCCAGCGCCGCTCGGCACATCGCGGTCACCCAGGGGTGCGAGCCAAGCTCGACAAAGCCCCCAAACATCTCCGGAACGATCTCGACGTACCAGCGACGCGGGCCCCGTCCGACGGCGCCGCCGGGCCGCTGGATCGCGTCCCAGAAGGCCGCCATCATGTCCTCGCGCATCCGTTCGGCATACGCGCGAGAAAAAGCGCCCTTCCGCCCGACGACGCCATCGCGCATGAGGGTCTCGTAGTCGACCTGGAGGGAATGAGCTGGATCGGCGACTTCCATTGTCTTCTCCTCGGTCTCCCACAAGACTCTCGTTGCCTGCGACTGTGGCGGCGGCAAGGCCCGCCATACCAGCTGCCCTCTCCCGGCCCGACCGGGTCTGAGTCCGTCGCAGAGTCACCCCTTGGCCAGCGCGTCCAGATCGCCGACCCTCTGCGTCCAGAACGCCAGCATGACGTTGAGCCAGGCGCCCACCTCCGTGAGCGGGCGCGGGTCGAGGTGGTAGACGCGCTCGCGCCCGCGCTTCTGTACGCGCACCAGACCGACTTCTCGAAGGAGCGCGAGTTGCTCGGAGATCGCGGACCGCGCGATCGGCATCCCTTCGCTTAAGGTCGAGGCGGTCTTTGGTCCAGCGCGAAGCGCCATAAGAAGCCGCCGCCGAACGGGATTGGCGAGCGCGCCGAACACGTCGGGCGCGGCGTCCTGTTCGACTCCCGCTTTCCATTCCGCCATCCCGCGCGGGCTCCTTCTTGTCGCAGCCGCTTATGTCGGGTCTTTCCGACACATTCCAATGGACTTGCCAATGGACTTGGCTCCATGCAGTCGCCGACGGTCGTCGGCAACTCGCTCGATGGTTCATCTATTGCTTTCTATTTGCAGCGCTTTTCGACGTCCACACGGGAATCTGCTCCTTTCGTTCGAGGCTTTCGATTTCGGCGACGCGGACGTTGCGCCCCTTGGGGGCCTATGGTACGTGACCGCCGTCTCGCGGGCCGGGGGCCAACTTCAGGACGCGCGGCGGGAACCTCAGAGGATCGCGCAAGAAACGTCCAGGCCCGCTGGCCGACGTCAAGGCGCATCCCTCCCAAAGGGATGATTGGATCTTGGCCGAAGACATCGATATCGTTTCTGGCGTATCCGGTCGCTACGCGTCCGCCTTGTTCGCCCTCGCCCAGGACGACCGCCAGACCGACGCCGTAGCCCAGTCGCTGGAGACGCTCGACGCCCTGATCGCCGGAAACCCAGACCTTGAGCGCCTGGTCCGCAGCCCGGTCTTTTCCGCCAATGTCCAGGTTAAAGCGCTCGGCGCTATCCTCGACAAAGAAGGGATATCAGGGATCGCCGCCAATTTCGTCCGGTTGGTCACGGTCAAGCGCCGGCTCTTCCTGCTCCGCCAGATGATCGCCGACTACCGCAAACTCTACGACGCGAGCCGTGGCGTGACACACGCCGAAGTCACAAGCGCCTCGGCGCTTTCCGACGGCAATCTCGTCGCTCTCAAAGACCAGCTCAAAGCCGCCTCGGGCGGCCGCGACGTCCAGCTCGACGTCAAAGTTGATCCCTCGATCATCGGCGGCCTGATCGTCAAGCTCGGCTCGCGCATGGTCGACGGCTCGCTTCGCACCAAGCTCAACGCAATTCGCCTAGCCATGAAAGAGGTCGGCTGATGGACATCCGCGCCGCAGAAATTTCTTCGATTCTCAAGAGCCAGATCGCCAATTTCGGCGCCGAGGCGGAAGTCACCGAAGTCGGCCAAGTCCTGAGCGTCGGTGACGGCATCGCCCGCGCCTACGGCCTCGACAAGGTTCAGGCCGGCGAAATGGTCGAGTTCGAGAATGGCGCCCGCGGCATGGCGCTGAACCTCGAGACCGACAACGTCGGCATCGTCATCTTCGGCACGGACCGCGAGATCAAGGAAGGCCAGACGGTCAAACGCACCGGCGCCATCGTCGACGTGCCGATCGGCAAGGAGTTGCTCGGCCGCGTGGTGGACGCGCTGGGCAACCCGATCGACGGCAAGGGGCCGATCAACGCCGTCAAGCGCGCCCGCGTCGACGTCAAGGCGCCCGGCATCATTCCGCGCAAGTCGGTCAACGAGCCGATGGCCACCGGCCTCAAGGCGATCGACTCGATGATCCCTATCGGCCGCGGCCAGCGCGAGTTGATCATCGGCGACCGCCAGACCGGCAAGACCGCCATCGCGCTCGACACCATCCTCAACCAGAAGTCGCTCAACGTCGCGGGCGCACCCGAAGGCCAGAAGCTCTATTGTGTCTATGTCGCGATCGGCCAGAAGCGCTCGACGGTCGCCCAGTTCGTCAAGGTGCTGGAGGAGAACGGCGCGCTCGAATATTCGATCATCGTCGCCGCCACCGCGTCGGATCCGGCGCCGATGCAGTTCCTCGCCCCCTTCTCCGGCTGCGCAATGGGCGAGTTCTTCCGCGACAACGGCATGCACGCGGTCATCATTTATGACGATCTGTCGAAGCAGGCGGTCGCCTATCGCCAGATGTCGCTGCTGCTCCGCCGGCCGCCCGGACGCGAAGCCTATCCCGGCGACGTGTTCTATCTGCATTCCCGCCTGCTAGAGCGCGCCGCCAAGCTCAACAGAGACTTCGGGTCGGGCTCGCTGACGGCGCTGCCGATCATCGAGACGCAGGCCAACGACGTCTCGGCCTACATCCCGACCAACGTAATCTCGATCACCGATGGCCAGATCTTCCTCGAGACGGATCTTTTCTACCAGGGCGTCCGTCCAGCGGTGAACGTCGGTCTTTCGGTGTCCCGGGTCGGCTCGTCGGCCCAGACGAAGGCGACCAAGAAGGTCGCCGGCAGGATCAAGGGCGAGCTTGCCCAGTACCGTGAGATGGCGGCGTTCGCCCAGTTCGGCTCCGACCTCGACGCGGTCACCCAGCGCCTACTCAACCGCGGCTCGCGTCTGACGGAGCTTTTGAAGCAGCCGCAGTTCTCCCCGCTCAAGATGGAGGAGCAGGTCGCAGTGATTTACGCCGGCGTCAACGGCTATCTCGACAAGCTGGCGCTGCCGCAGGTGCGGCCGTTCGAGGACGGCCTGCTCGGCTATCTGCGCTCGAAGCATCCCGAGGTGCTGGAGACGATCCGCTCGACCAACGATCTGTCGAGCGATACTGAAGCCAAGCTCAAGTCGGCTGTCAAGTCCTTCGCCGCCAGCTTCGCCTGATCGCCTGACCCTCAACCGGACCTGCGCGCCGACGAGGCGCGAGGCGGAGACGCCAATCGATGCCGTCGCTCAAGGAACTCAGAAACCGGATCGCCTCCGTCCGGTCGACGCAGAAGATCACCAAGGCGATGCAGATGGTCGCCGTCTCCAAGCTGCGCCGCGCGCAGAGCGCTGTCGAGGCTGCGCGTCCCTATGCCGAGCGGGTCGAGGCGGTGCTGACCAATCTCGCCGGCTCGGCGAGCGACGGCGAAGGCCCGCGCCTGCTTGTCGGCTCGGGTTCGAGCCAGACCCACCTGTTGGTCGTCTGCACCGGCGAGCGCGGACTCTGCGGGGCGTTCAACACCGCGATCGTCCGTTTGGCGCGCGATAGGGCGACCGCGCTGACGGGCGAGGGGAAGACGGTCAAGATTATCTGTGTCGGCAAGAAGGGTTACGATCAACTTCGCCGCACCCACGAAAAGCAGATCCTGGAGTTGATCGATCTCCGCTCCGTCCGGACAATTGCCTATGAAACGGCGCGGCCGATCGGCGAAAAGATCATGGCGCTGTTCGACAGCGGCGAGTTCGATGTTTGCACCCTGTTCTACTCGCGCTTTCGCTCCGTCATTTCGCAGATCCCGACCGCCCAGCAACTTATCCCGCCGGAACTTGGCGAGACCAAGCCTGTCGACAAGGCGATAAGTTATGACTACGAACCCGACGAAAGCGAGATCCTGACCCAACTCCTGCCGCAGGCGCTGACCGTGCGCATCTATCGCGCGCTGCTGGAGAACGCCGCCTCGTTCTTCGGCTCGCAGATGAGCGCGATGGACAGCGCGACCCGCAACGCCGGCGAGATGGTGAAGAAGTACACCCTTCGCTACAACCGCACCCGACAGGCGATGATCACCAAGGAACTGATCGAGATCATTTCGGGCGCCGAGGCGCTCTGATCCCACCCTACCCTGTCGCTTCGCCGCAACCTCAGAAAATTGAAGAACGAGGACGTCAAAATGGCCAATATCGCGAACGCCGTCGGCCGGATCACGCAGGTGATCGGCGCGGTCGTCGACGTGCACTTCGACAGCTACCTGCCGCCGATCCTGAACGCGTTGACGACCGATAACAACGGTCACCGGCTGGTGCTCGAAGTGGCGCAGCACCTCGGCGAGAACCAGGTGCGTTGCATCGCGATGGACATTTCCGAAGGCCTGGTGCGCGGACAGGAGGTCACCGACACCGGCGACCCGATCTCGGTCCCGGTCGGCGCGGGCACGCTCGGGCGCATCATGAACGTCATCGGCGAGCCGGTCGACGAAGCCGGTCCGATCCCGATGGAGGCGCGCCGGGCGATCCATCAACCGACCCCGGCCTATGTCGACCAATCGACCGAGGCGCAGATCCTCGTCACCGGCATCAAGGTGGTCGACCTGCTCGCTCCTTACGCCAAGGGCGGTAAGATCGGACTCTTCGGCGGCGCGGGCGTGGGCAAGACGGTGCTCATCCAGGAGCTGATTAACAACGTCGCCAAGACCCATGGCGGCAATTCCGTGTTCGCCGGGGTCGGCGAGCGCACCCGCGAAGGAAACGACCTCTATCACGAGTTCATCGAGTCCAAGGTCAACTCCGATCCACACAATCCGGATCCGGAGATCAAGTCGAAGTGCGCGCTGGTGTTCGGCCAGATGAACGAGCCGCCGGGCGCGCGCATGCGCGTCGCGCTTTCCGGCCTCACCGTCGCCGAGCACTTCCGCGACCAGGGCCAGGACGTGCTGTTCTTCGTCGACAACATCTTCCGCTTCACCCAGGCGGGTTCGGAAGTCTCCGCGCTGCTGGGCCGCATCCCCTCGGCGGTCGGCTACCAGCCGACGTTGGCCACCGACATGGGCGCATTGCAGGAGCGCATCACCACCACGACCAAAGGCTCGATCACCTCGGTGCAGGCGATCTATGTGCCCGCGGACGACCTGACCGACCCGGCCCCGGCCACGTCCTTCGCCCACCTCGACGCCACGACGGTGCTGTCGCGCTCGATCGCGGAAAAGGGCATTTACCCGGCCGTCGACCCCCTCAACTCGACCTCTCGCATGCTGACCCCCGCCGTGGTCGGCGAGGAGCATTACGGCGTGGCCCGCCAGGTCCAGCAGGTGCTCCAGCGCTACAAGGCGCTGCAGGACATCATCGCGATCCTGGGAATGGACGAGCTTTCGGAAGAAGACAAACTGACCGTCGCCCGAGCCCGGAAGATCGAGCGCTTCCTGTCGCAGCCTTTCGACGTGGCCGCGGTGTTCACCGGCAGCCCCGGCGTCCAGGTGAAGATCGAAGACACGGTCAAGGGTTTCAAGGGCATCGTCGAAGGCAAGTACGACAATCTGCCAGAGGCGGCGTTCTACATGGTCGGCACCATCGAGCAGGCGGTCGACAAGGCCAAGAAGCTCGCCGCGGAAGCGGCCTGAGCGCAATAGGAAAGCCGAGGGTCGCCCATGGCGCCGTTCCCGTTTGAACTCGTTTCGCCGGACAAGGTCCTTTTCAGCGGCCCGGCGCGGGCCGTGGTCGTTCCGGGACACGAGGGCGACTTCCAGGTGCTCAGCGACCACGCCCCGACCATGACCGCCGTCCGCCCGGGCGTCGTCGGCATCGAGGACGCGAGCGGACAGCACATGCGCGTGTTCGTGCGCGGCGGCTTCGCCGACGTCAACCCGCTCGGACTGACGATCCTCGCCGAAACGGCGATCCCGTTCGAGAACCTGAACGCCGCGCACCTCGACCAGGAGATCCTCAACGCCGAGGAGGACCTCGCCGACGCGTCCGAGGACCAGAAGCAGGCGGCGCAGGAAAGGCTCGACCGCCTGCGAGAGTTGAAGGACTCGATGAAGCTAGGCTGAGCAGAGCGCGGCTGCGCCGTTTGCTGTCCAGTCCTTCGCCGAGGGCGGGCCGATGACGCGGGACGAGTTCGACGACGTCTGTGCTCGCCTGCCCCATGCGACCCACGTCGTCCAGTGG
>CAWFJG010000010.1:0-11630 GCA_963816065.1 uncultured Alphaproteobacteria bacterium
AGTAAGACCTCAAGGCCGTCCCGGCGTCGGCGGAAGAGGAGAATGCCTGCGCTGGTTTTGGGCACGGCTGCGTCCAGAAATTCACCACAAAGGACACGACGACAGGACGAAGCATCGTATTCCTTTGCGATCTTCGTGGTGAAGGCTTTCAGCCCCGTCTCAGCCGCGCAAGTGGCTTTTCGGAATCATGTCCGTCGTTATAGTCCGGTGCAGGCAATCGAGGCAGGCCATGTTCGGAGCTTGGCGAAGCAGGGGCCGCGAGACGATGGGGGTGCTCGCGGCGCGTCAGGCTGTCGGCGAGCCACGCCATCCGCGTGTGCCCGAACCTTCGGCGGCATCGGTTCTGTCGAAGCTCGGCGCGCCCGGCGCCCCCACTGTGGCAGCGGACGCGACGGCGCTCGACGCCTTGAAACTCATGGCCGAGCGCGATGCGGCGGCGGTGGCGGTGACGTCGCCGGACGGTCTCGTCGGCGTCTTTTCCGAGCGGGATCATGCGCGGAGCGGCCAAGACCGCGCGGCAAAGGATACGCCGATCGTCGACATCATGACCCGATGCGCGCCGCATGTCGCGCCGGCCGACAGCGTGCGTCGCTGTCTCGAGCTGATGACCGAGCGGCGCGTCCCGCACGCGGCCGTGCTGGATGAGGGACGGCTGGTCGGGCTCCTGTCGCTCACCGATGCGCTCGCGGCCGAGGTCGCTTATCTCGAGCGCATCTTCCACGAGACCGAGCTGGATCAAAAGCTCCTCAACCTTCGCGGAACCTATAGCTGCTGACGGAGCGCCTTCCGCTTCTGGGTGGCTAAGGATGGCGCCTGCTCTTTCACCGGCGCGGGGCGGATGGAAAGCAGCGCCTCATTCCCACGACAGCTGGTTCTTCGGCAGGCGCCCGCTCGGATCGGTGACCGCAACCTTGTGCGGCAGGCTTCCGCCCCATCGCCACAGCACGAGATTAGCATCGCCGATGCTTGCGCTGTTGGCGTAGCTGGGCGCAAGCAATCCAGCCGCGCCGCCTTCAATGAGGTTACGGGCCAGACGCCAGGACGGCGGCTCGCGTCCAGCAACGACTTCCGCGAACCAGGCGCACGCCATGTCCGCCTCCGCAACGCTCGCTGCGATCCGGTCGACCTCGGTCCGAAGGTCGACCACGTCCTCGCAGTCGATCTCGTAAGCGCAGAGCACAAGGGGCTCGAATTTGTGGGCAAATCCTTGCGCCGCCTCCTTGACGGCGGTCATCGGGTCGAGCGCGACGTAGAGTGCGGGCGTCCCCTTGGGGTTGAAATCGACCGCCGTGTATCGCCGCGCCGTCGCCCGACAGCGGCCTGAACGACCAGCGAGGATCGTGGGCCCGATAAACTGAGCCTTGAAACCTCACGCAAAGCCGCCAAGTGCAAGGAAGTCGAGATAGTCGCGCAGCGCCGTGGCCTGACCGGACTTAACCGGCGATTCGGCCGTCCGCCCGCCGAAGGCCGGGATCGGCTCGGCGCGATACCAGGCCATCGCCTGGACCGGACCGCCTGCCCATTCGGAAACGCGCCGCAGAATTTCGCTTATCTCCTTGAGGCGCGACTGGGTCTTGGCCGCATGGAGACGGCTCGTCTTGTACAGAGCATCCGGTGCAAGCCCAATCGTCTCTGCGAGTTCTTTCTTGGCTAAGCCGAAACCATTGATGAGCGAAACGAGTTCGTCCCCTTGATATGCAACAGAAGCTGGGCGCGCTGGGTCGGCTTGACCTGGAGATTCACCATGATTCTCCAATAGTCTGAGCAACGCCGACTTCGTCGCCTCAGCATAGGTTCGGCCGCGGCCGTGGCCAACGCGACCTCCTTCATCTGTGATTGTAACTCGGTGATCCCGGCGGCGTCCATCCTTGACTGTGTGTAGGTCATCCAACTTGCTTGCGCGCCTTCGTGTCGCCCGTATTGGTGAATTTTTCGCCTTGGTCGAAGTCATAACCGCTCCTTTGCCCTGTTTCTAGGTCATATTATCGGGCATAGGATATTCGAAGCAAGAGCTCGCCGAATTCGGCTTCGGCGCTCACTCGCGGAACGGCGTCACCAGCAGCCCGCCCAACTCGACCGGGGCGTTCGGCCCGCGCGGCAAGCTGAGATGCGAGCGGTCGCCGAGATTGCGAGCGTAGATGTCGGCGTAGGAGCCGGCCGCCGCAAGCACACGCTTGGCCCAGTCGTCGGGCAGACCGAGGTCCGCGCCCTTGACCGCGCCGCTCGCTCCTTCCCCCGCCGTCCACGGGCCGGCCGGCAATTCGGCCCGCATGAGCGCCGCGAGCGTCCAGGCGACGATCGCCGCCCATTGCGGGTCGCTCGCCGGCGTCACGGCAAAGACGGGGACGGTCGAGAACGGCTCCGACAGGATGCGGCTCTTGGCGCCCTCGCCCTCGCCCGAGAGCCGCGCAACCGCGAGATCGCCGATTTCGCCAACTTCGGCGTCGCACTTGCGCGCCCGATAGGCGTCGTCCATCTCGCCGTATTCGGTCATGGGCATGCGGGTGAAGTCGAGCCGGTGCGCCGCCATCCAGGCCTCGAGGCTGCGGTGGGCGCTGGAGCCTTGATAGAAGCAGATCGCCTTGCCGGCGAGATCGGCGAGACCCGTGACGCCCGACTGCTCGGGAACCATCGCCGCCGTCGAGACGAACACGACCGGCGGCCCGAGGATCGTCCGGCCTGCGAGCCGCCGATCGATGATCTCCGAGCCGTCGAGGAAGGCGAGGTCGTCGCGGCCCTCGCGCACGCGCTCGAACGCTGCGTCGAAATCGTACGGGTGGAACGCGATCCGTCCGTCCGGGCCCAATAGCGCCGCCCCGATCGCGCGGCAGAGGTCGAGATAGAGGCCAGAGGCCGCACGGCCGTCGGACGACTGGCCGACCAGCCCCGGCCGCGAGACGCCGCCGCAGCGGATCACGTTGTCCGCCTTGATCCGATCGACGACGGGGCCGGCATGGGCGGTCGAAACAAGGGCGTGGGCTGCGAAGACGGCCGTAAGCGCGATCGCGACGAGCTTGCTTGCCCTGCACGGTCGGGCGCGGTCCCCTCCCCCCTTGTTACGACATTCACACATCTCTAGGCGCCGCGCGAACTCCTTCCCCAGCTTGCTGGGGAAGGTGGCGCGGAGCGCCGGATGGGGTGTGGCCCGCCGCCGCAACTTTGATCGGATTGCGCGGCCGTCGGCGCGAACCGTCGCCGGACCATACCCTGCTTTCCGCACCCCATCCGGCCTTCGGCCACCTTCCCCGCTTTCGCGGAGAAGGGGGAACCGTCATCGCCATGGGCGGGGGCGCCAATCGCCTGCACCGTTCTCCCGGTCAATTGTAGTCCGGCAGCGTCGCGGGCAGCGAATTGAAACCTTCGGGAATGACGTTCGGGATGTTCTGGCGAACGTTCTCCGGCGTGACGCCGATCGCGGCGCAGCCCTTGCCGCCATAGTGGGGGAAGGTCTCGACGACGTCGTTCGGGATCAGCGCGAGCGAGGCCGGCAGCGGCGGCAACTGGCCGGTCACGCGCGCCTTGTCGAAGCCCGACAGCAGGCTGTCGGTGATCGGCGACGGCGTGTCGCGCGGCCCCAGGTATTTCTGCTCGAACCCCTTGGGCGCGAAAGCGTTGAACCGCGGAGAATTCCCTTCCGCGAGGGCCTCTTTCTCGTCCGGCAGGCTCGACAGCGCCGGCAGGCCGAACAGCGCGTTGATCGTCTCGATGACCGCGTTGTGGTCGCCTTCGGCGTGCGACGCCGCATGCGCCCGCGCGTAGGGCGAAATCAGGATGAGGGGGATGCGAATTCCGCGCGCCAGCGGCAGGCCGTCGGGCCCGTAGCTGAGAATCCGCGGCGGCGCGTGATCGTAGAGGCCGTCCAACTCGTCGTAGGTGATGATGATCGCGCTTTGATCCCAAAGCTTTTGATTGCTCGCAATTGCGTTGATCGCGCGCGCCGCCATCGCCTCGCTCAACTGGCTGTCGGAATAGGCCGGATGGTCGTCGTCGCCCGACTTGACCCTGGCGATCTTGGCAAGCTCGTCCGGCGTCAGGCCGTTCGGATCGGGATAATTCGGGTTCTGGATGACGGCGCTCCGTTTCGGGTAGTTGAGGTTCAAATAGCCGCCGCGGAGGGTGATGACCCCGCCGGTTTCCGGCAGCGCCCCGTTGGCGAGGTCGGCGAAGAAGTCGCCCTCGCCGCCCAGGTTCATCCGCTCGACCGAATTGTTGGCGATGTAGCCGAAATATTGCGCGCCGTTGTGGTGGCTGACATAGGCCTGGTGCGAGACGACGAGACCCATGTCCGTCGGTTCGCGGTCATAGCCGTTCTGGTACCAGCGCCAGTCGACCGGCGTCCGGCCGCCGGCAGCGATGGCGGGGATGTCCTTCTGGACGTCGGCGAGGTCGAACCCCGGGTTGCGGTCCCATCCCGTGAACAGGTTGATCCAGCCGCCCATCATCGTCAACGGCAGCGAGGCGAAGGTCAGGTTCGAGGCCGTGTTGGCCGGCGCCCAGACCTCGTGCGGCGAGGTCGGCTGACGCGCGGCGACCGTGTCGTCGAACGCCGAACCCCACCACGGCTGCGGATCGTTGACCAGGGGCGGCCCCTGCGTCGTCGCCGTGCCGGTATAGGTCTTGCCGTTGATCGTGCCGGAGACGGCGCCGGTGAAGCCGGTGTCGGCCGGCTGGTTCGTCAGGCTCGGGTGCTTCACCCATTGCGTCTCGCCGGCCTGCCCGGCCAGCATCGCAATGGCGTTCGGGGTCGAAGGCGTGTCCTCGGTGGCGAAAATGTCGTCGAAAATGGTGAAGCGGCTGGCGTAGCGCCAGAAGAACGGGATGGTGTCGCAGTCCATGTACGCCATCACCAGGCGGGCGAACTGCGTCCCCATCTTTTCGCCCTTGTCGCCGAAGGCCGCGTATTTCCGGTACTCCACCTCGGCGAACCTGTCCATTTTCGCCCGCGGGACGCCGTCCTTGATCTCGACGTCGAGCTTGGCCGCGAGCCCCTTGTGCGAGTGGTCGGTCGAAGTCCTTGAACGAGGCGTTCTGAGCCGGGCCGACCAGGAACGGCTGGACGGTGACCGTCTGCCCGGTGACGCTATCGACGTAGGTCTCAGTGAAGCCGGGGGTGTCGGCCGGCGCGCGCGGCTTTTCGCCGTCCGAATAGAGGCCGTCGACGCCGGGAAACGCGCCGTATTCATGGTCGAACGAGCGGTTCTCGTTGAAGATGACGAAGACGTATTTGACCTTTTTGCGCAGCGCCGCGATGTCGTCGGCCGACCAATCCGTCCCCGACCAGCGCGGATCGCTGTCGGCGACGAAAAACGGCGCGACATCCGTCTGCGGATCGGGCTGCGTCGTCACCAGCGGGCGGGAATCGGCGGCGAGCGCCGACTGAGCGAGGGTGGCGACGGCGACCAGCGCCAGCCCGATGCGAAGGACGAATTTCATCGGAAAGCCCAGCGTTCCAGGTGTCTTTGCCGGCGAGGTTTACAAGCGGACGCCGTCACAGTCGAGCGCGGCGGGAGTTGTGTTGGAGACGGCGCAGCGGCGCGAATTTTTCGCTTGGCGCTTTGTCGGTTTGGTCGGCGGACGGTTGGGGCCGTACCGCTGCCGACGTCGCCACGGGCCCGTCAAGGGAAGGAATGCACAAAGAGCGGGCGTCCGGCGACGGTCTTGCGAACGCGTCATATCCTCCGCGGCCCTTCCCGGTTCGCCTCGGCCGGTGAAGAGAGCGCAATTGATGGTCATTCGCCTGTGGCTTGGCGAGCGGGTCAGGTCGACCCTCGCTGAAAAGAGGCGATTTGACGGTGAACGCGTTCTGCTCGCCCCTACTGGCTGGCCAAAAGGGACAGAGTCGGCTCAGATCGACCTCAATCGGGAGAGGGCGGATAGTCCGGCGAGACCGAAGAAGCCCACGGACAACAGGACCCAGATCCCAGGCTCGGGAATGGCGGAGACGCCAAGGTCGACAGAGCCGCCAACTCCGGCGACGACGTCGAGAGTGAAATCGAAGCCGTTACAGCGCCAGACGTCGACTGATTTCGCCGAGCACTTGGCGCCGTCGAGCCACAAAGTATCGAAGCCGCCAGAGAGCGCGCCGTCGCTCGCGATGAGATCGAACACATCCCCGCTCGACAAGCGAAAACCGTTGGTCAGGTCGATCCCAAGGCCGCCGTCGGAACTCGTCGTCCCGCTCACCGCCAGCGACCCGAATTCGCCGGCTGCGTTCCTGCCGAGCGCGAAGTCAAGTTCGCCGATCGCGCCCTGGTCGAAATTGCCGGTGATCGTGATCGGCGCGGTCAGATTTTGAGCGGATCGTCGTTGGTCACCGTGCCGGTCCCGCCGTTGACGACGATATTGTCGCCGAGCGCGGTATTGCCGCCACCGAAGGTCAGGTTGCCATTTCCGACCGTGATCGTCCCTCCCGTCCAGGCCCCGTATGTCTTTCCTTTTCCGCCGGTGACCATAACGACGGCCTGGTTGTCGATTTCGACATTGCCGATGATGTCGCCGGCATTGGCGATCGGTCCGATCGAAGCTTTGGCGCCGGCGCTGTAGATTGCGTCTCCCCTTGCTCCAGGCGTCGGGCACCGCCGCCGGCTCCACCCGCTATAGTACCGCTGTTAGTAAGCGCGCCAATGGTTCCGGAGTTGGATATGCCTGAGCCACCCGCGCCGCCGACGGCGGCCCCGGACGACCCGCTGGCATCGCCGCCTGCGCCGCCCAAGATCGTTCCCTTGTTGGTCAGGGTCGTCATCGCGCCAGAATTGGCAATGCCTGCGCCACCGCCGCCAGCCATTGCTTGATGAGTGAACCCCGAACTCCCTACGCTCGCGCCGACGGCGTCGCCGCCCGCCCCGCCTTGCATCCGCCCACGGTTATCAAGTCCGCCGATCGACCCGGAATTCGTCAATCCGGCGCCTCCCGCGCCCCCCAATGAAACCGGGGAAAAGGCAGTGTCTTGGGCCGCGCCTCCGGCTCCGCCATAGATAGTTCCGCGATTGTCGATCGTATCGATCGTTCCGCTCGTGGATCGGCGCAAGTCCTGCGCCGCCGGCTCCGCCGCGAAACTCAACGCCGCAGCATCCGATGCTGGTCGCGCCAGCTGCACCGCCAGCGCCGCCAGCAATCCTCCCTCGATTTGATAGCGACTTGATCGTGCCGGAGTTCGAAACGCCGGCGCCGCCGCTGCCCGCGTCACCGGTATCGGCAGAACCGCCACCGCCGCCGCGGATCGCCCCTTCGTTTCGAAGCGCGGTGATCTCACCCGAAGTTGATATACCGGCGCCGCCCTCGTTTTGCGCAAAGACCGAAGGATAGTAGGCAAAGCCGCCGGAGCCGCCGTTGATCGTCCCGCGATTGTTTGCGATCCCGATCGTACCACCGCTAACGACCCCGGCTCCTCCGGACCCTCCTGAGTAAGGGCCGTCGCCGCCCGCGCCTCCGTTAGTGGTTCCGTCATTTTTCAGCGTGTCGATAGTCCCCGAATTGTCCAGGCCAGCCCCGCCTTGGCCGCCACCACCGCCCTGGCCTCCCGTTCCTCCAAAAATCCGACCTGCATTCGCCAAGCGATGGATTGCCCCTCCGTTGGATACGCCTGCCCCCCAGATCCTCCCCTCACAGCCGGGTCGCCGCCGGTTGATCCGCCGTCACCGCCCGCGATGATTCCGACTGCGCTGATTTTCAATGAGCCGATCGTGCCGTTTTTGGCATTAGCGACGCCTGCGCCGCCGTCACCGCCACCGTAGGCGCTGGTCCCAATTCCTCCCTCGATCGCGCCGGAATTGGTCAGAGCCTTGATCGTGCCAGTGTTCATCAATCCTGCGCCCGCCGGCGCTGCACTGCTGTAGGCTGCGCCGCCGCTGCCGCCGCGGATCGTGCCGGTGTTGTCGAGCGTTCGGATTGCTCCGGTGTTCGACATGCCCTCGCCGCCGAACGCGCCAAGGCCAAAATCAATCCCGTAAAGCCCCGCGGGGCCACCCGAACCGCCGTCGATTTCGCCCGAATTCCTCAAAGTTGTGATCGCGCCTGCGTTCGAAAGGCCAGCGCCGCCGGAGCCCCCATCGACAAAAAGGCCGCCGCCTCCGCCGTTGCCGCCAGATATCGACCCACTGTTCGTCAATGTCCTTATGGTGCCGGAGTTCAACGTCCCGGTGGCTCCCGCGCCGCCCGCAGCCCCTGTAGCGCTCGCGCCACCTCCGCCATCGCCGCCATTTATCGACCCGCTATTTGTTAACGTCCTTAGCTTGCCCGAGTTGGACAGCCCTACACCTCCGTGGCCGCCTCCGCCGACCCGATAGCCGTATTCAGTGCTGCGCACCTCGCCGCCCGCGCCCCCGCCAATGTGGCCCGAGTTCGTAAGCGTCCCGATCGACCCAATGTTCGCAGTCGCCGTCGCACCTGCCCCGCCGGTTCGCGTCCCCAAGCCTCCGGCCCCGCCCGTGATCGAACCTGCATTTGAGAGCGTCGATATTTTGCCGGCGTTCGAAATTGCTGTCGCTCCCGCGCCGCCTGTTGGCCCGGAGGTCAACGCGCCTCCAGATCCTCCAGCGATCGTTCCGGTACCTTGGTTGTCAAGAATTTCGATCTTGACACCCGCGCCGGTCAGCACTGCAACTCCGCCCGGAGCGCCCGACGCCCCCGCGCCGCCGCTAACCGTTCCCTGGCTGGCGAGCGTCGTAATCGAACAGTTTGAGGCGAGAATTCCTGTCGGATTGCCCGCAATGCTGGCGCCGCTCTGTACACTGACCCTCCCGCCGGTGCTGAGAACCGGACCGGTCACAGCGCTCGCGATCGTTTGATCGACCCCGTTGCAGGCTGCCGCGGCCGCGGCTGGCGTTCCGATCGCGGCCAGCGCGATCAGAGAAGCGCCAGCACGGAGCGCCAATCGGAAATGACCTCTCGCAACGCCCAAGCAGAGACTCCCGCACTGTCAACGCGAGCGGCGAAACGGCGTGGCGATCCAGGAGGACGTCGCAAGCTCCACGTTCGTCTGGATCGCCGCGCATCGCTCGCGTTGACGGTCTTGGCATCGCAGCGGGGACTCGGGCACTTTCGACCTCCGCCGAAATCCTGCGAGGAGCGCACGCCGCTGTCTCTGCCGAGGGCCGTTCGCATGACTGCGCCTCAAAGTCGATTTCGCTGAACCAAGGCAGAGTGTCTCACGTTGGGATCGCCGTCAACTTCACATTCTTCGTGACCGCCCGACTTGCCCAAGGATGTATCGGCGCCAAGTTGGCGGCTCGATTGAAGAAATTGAAAGATACCCTATAGAAGTAACGTACAATGACTGTTCCGTCAGCCCCTGCGCTCGATATACCGGCGACCATCGACGCCGCTCGCTCCGCCTGGCGCACGGGACGGTCGGACGAGGCGGAAATGCTTTGCCGGCAAATTCTCGCGATATGGCCGGGCCAGACCGATGCGACTTATCTCCTCGGCCTCATGGCCTACACGTTCGGCAACCTCGATGTCGCCATCGACCATGTTCGACGGGCATGCGAGGCGCCGCGCGCGCCCGCCGTGTACCACAGCGACTTCTCCGAGATGCTACGCCAAAAGGGCCTGCTGGCGGAAGCGGAGCGGGCCGGACGACGCGCCGTCGCGCTCGACCCGAACGTGCCGGGCGGATGGAACAACCTCGGCATTATCCTGCAAGAGGCGCTGAAACTCGACGAGAGCCGGCTCTGCCTTGAGCGAGCGCTGACGCTCGAGCCGAACAACGTCCACACGCTCAATAACTTCGGCAATACCTTGATGCGTCTCGGCCGGGTCGCGGAGGCCGAGACAAAATGGAACGCCGCCCTCAGGCTCGCGCCCGACTATGCCGAGGTCTACAGTAACCTTGCCAACCTGCTCCTCGCCCAGGGCGAGTACGAGCGCGCCGAAGCTTCCGCCCGCCGTGCGATCGAATTGAACCCGCGGCTCGCCGACGCGTATATCAATCTCGCCGCCGTGCAGACCGCGCGGCATCAGCCCGCCATCGCCTTGCAGGTTCTCGACACGCTGCTCGCCTTCGCCCCCGGACACCCCCGCGCGCTCGCGTCGCGCGCGCTGTCGCTGAAGGAGCTCGACCGTCTCGGGGAAGCACTGGAGACCGCCAGGCACGCTGCGTTGGTCGCCCCAGAAAGTCCGGAGCCGCACAATGCGCTTGGCCAGGTGTTTCAGGCGATGGGCGCGCTTGAGCCGGCGTTGGAAGCCTACGAACGCGCCGCCTCCCTGCCGGGTCCGGGGCAGATGGACGCCATCGCCAACTTGGGCAATCTCTACATGGAGTTTGGCCGAAAAGCCGAGGCGCAGAAGGCCATGGAGGCGGCGGCCAAGACTTTCCCGGACGCGCCGGAAATCCTGTTCGGTCAGACGGATCTCAAGCGCTTTGTCGCAGGCGACCCGCTGATCGGGCGGATGCAGGCGCTTCTCGCCCGCGAGGGGATTTCCGTCGGCGACCGGACAACCCTGCACTTCGGTCTTGGCAAGGCCTTCCTCGACATCGGCAACTTCGAGCAGGCGTTTCGCCACTACGACGAAGGCAACCGTCTCAAGCGCGCAACGTTCGCTTACGACCCGGACGCGGACGCGCGCTGGATGGACAAGATCGCCAAGGCTTTCTCGCCGGGGCTTCTCGCCAAACGATCAGACGTTGGCGCGCGCTCGAACTTGCCGGTCTTTGTTGTCGGCATGCCACGCTCGGGCACGACGCTGATCGAGCAGATTCTTGCTTCCCATCCCATGATTGTCGGCGCGGGGGAGCTTCGAACCTTGCACGCGCTGTCACACGAAATTGCTGATTTCCCGCTTGCGATCCCCGACTTGCCGGCCGCGCGGCTGAAGGCGCTCGGCGAAGCCTATCTTGCGAGGGTCGCGCCGATGTCGGCGGGGCGGCGGCATGTCGTCGACAAGATGCCTTCGAACTTCCAGCTCTGCGGCCTGATCCGGCTCTCGCTCCCGGACGCAAAGATCATCCACAGCCGGCGCGACCCTGTCGATACGTGCCTCTCCTGCTATACCAAGCTGTTCGCGGGCGAACTGGCCTTCACCTACGACCAGACCGACCTAGGACACTTCCATCGCGCCTATGAGGCGCTCATGGCGCACTGGCGCGCCGTCTTGCCGGCTTCGCACTTTATCGAAGTCGACTACGAAGCGGTGGTTGACGACCTGGAGGCTGAGGCGCGCAAATCCTCGACTTCCTCGACCTGCCTTGGGACGACCGGGTTCTGAGGTTCCACGAGACGGAGCGCCCCGTCCGCACCGCGAGCGTCAACCAGGTCCGCGAGCCGATCTACCGGACCTCGGCCGGCCGCTGGAAAAAACACGTTGCGCAATTGCGGCCTCTCCTCAAAGCACTCGGGATCAGCGAAGCGGGATCCACACCTGCGATCGGTGCGCTTGAGCCCAAATGACGGCGGCTTGCTGACGACCACTCTGCGTGGGACTAAGCCACGCGTAGCCCCTTGCCTCAACGTTTGCAAAGCGTGGCGCCGTCGCCGCAGGCGTCAACGGCGAAAACCCGCTTGTCCTCCCCTCGCGACGTTCGCGGTCGGATTTTTCACCGGCAGTTCCACCTCAATTCCGACCATTCCCGGGCGCCTTGGGAAACTCACGCCGTTCCCGGTCGGGAGCCGCGGGTCTGGCTTGCGCTCCAT
>CAWFJG010000011.1:0-177645 GCA_963816065.1 uncultured Alphaproteobacteria bacterium
CCAGGATCGCATTGTCGAGCTCTGGATGCGGGGCTGGGCCGTGCCCGAGATCGGGGCCGAGCTGGCGATGCCGGTCAATCGCGTGAGCGACGAGAAGTACAAGGCTCTGCGAAAGTTGGAGCATTACCTGCGCAGTCGCTGCGAGGAACTTGGAATTGGTCCGGTGGCCGTATCCGCGCTCGCGCAAGCGCAACGCGAGACGGCCTGTGCTTTCTCAAGCCGTCTGTAGCCGAGGAACGAAGGCGGGCGGGTCAACCACCCAGAAACCTGGCGCACTCGACCTCGTTGACTGACGCCCTCACTTCGCGGCCTTGAGGGCTTCGAGCACGGCGTCGGAGTGCCCTTCGACCTTGACCTTGGGAAAGATCTGTCGGACCACGCCCCTGGCATCGATGACGAAGGTGGTTCGCTCAACACCCATGTATTTCTTGCCGTACATGCTCTTCTCTTTCCAGACGCCGAAAGCCTCGCAGACTTTTTTCTCGGTATCGGCCAGCAGCGTGAACGGCAGCTCGTGCTTCTTGATGAACTTGCCGTGGGACGCGACGTCATCGGGACTGACACCGATCAACCTTGCGCCGGCCTTCTCGTAGTCCGCGAACGCGTCGCGAAAGGCACAGGCTTGCTTGGTGCAGCCTGGAGTGTCGTCCTTGGGGTAGAAGTAGAGAATCACCGGTGAACCTTTCAACTTGGAAAGGGTCACTTTCTTGCCCTGCTGATCGAGCAGCGTGAAGTCCGGGGCGGGCTTGCCAGCTTCCACCATGACTGTGGCTCCTTGGATCGAGGAAAAGTGAGACACCGTGGCTGGAGCCTGAATCTTCACGGCTCCTTGTCGATTCGAGCACCCAGATAAGAAACGTCTTTTATCCGTAGACGCGACCCTGTTTTCGATCCGGCGGTCGTTGCCGGAAAGACGAATTCCTCTTTCTTGAGATGGCTGGCCCGGCTTGGCCGCGGCTGTTGCTGGATCGATCGCGAGGCCTGCTCATGGGACGGTCGGTAACGTTTGATCACACGGCCGATCTTGGCCTGAGGATTTACGCGACCGATCTGGCCGATCTCTTCCGCACAGCCGCCGAGGCTCTCTTCGACGTCATCGTGACCAATCGAGATCAGGTCGAGCCGCTGGAAAGTGAACAGTTCCATCTCGCCGCGGATTCAACCGACGCGTTGCTGCTCGATTGGCTGAACGAGCTGATCTTCCGCTCCGAGACCGGGCACCTCGTCTTCGGCCGCTTCGACGTCAGCGTTGATCCCGACGGCCGGTCGCTGACGGCACGAATCCATGGCGAACCGATCGACCCCCAGCGGCATGGCCTGGACCATGAAGTCAAGGCGGCCACTCATCATGGGGTACAACTCGTTCACGATCAAGATGGCTGGGTGGCCGAGTTGATCCTGGACATCTGAGCGGAGCAGCCAGCCAGGTCAGTTCCGAGGCAGTTGCGGGCTATGCCAGAGTTTCCACGGCCAGCTCGTGTCGACGCAAGAATTCCTCAGCCTCGGAGCGGTCGAAGACCCCCGCGGTCGTTCCCACGGCCCGCACGCAGCTCGCACCCACGGCGCTCGCGAGCTTCAGGCAGTCCAGCTCGGATCGATCTTCCAGCAGGCCGACGATGTAGCCGGCGTTGAAGGCGTCGCCGCCGCCGGATCCGTCCACGAAATCCACGGGGTAAGCACCGACCCTGAGACTCTGCTCATCGGAGACCGAGATCAGGCCGCGATCTCCCCGCGTGATCACCACACGGCGGGCGCCCATGTCATGGAAGATCCGGGCCTGGCGAACCGGGTCTTCCTCGCCCAGGATCAGCGTGGCCTCGTCGGTGTTGGGAACGAAGACGTCGGTGTGCGGCAAGACGGTGCGCAGAGCTTCCAGATAATTCCCGGGTCCCGGTGTGGCCACGTCCAGCAGCGTCCTCGTTCCGGACTTGCGGGCCCGGGCGAAACGCTCGGCAAGGCCGCCGGCGTCGAGCTCGGGAAGGATGAGGAAATAGCCGATATGCAGCACGCGGGTGGGAGGATCGAGAACCTGGTCGATGTCCGCGGAGGTGAATTCGAGGTTGGCTCCCACGGAGTGAATGAACCGGCGATCCTCGCCGCGCACGTTGACGATCAGCGTCTGGCTGGTCGCGCGCGCGGGTCGATGCGCAGGGCCTTGACGTCCACGCCGTGAGCCACCAGGGTTTCGGTGGCAAAACGTCCCAAGATGTCGTCGCCGACACGGGCGCAGATGGAGACACCGACGCCCAGCCTGGTGAGGTCCACGGCGGTGTTGGCGGCTCCGCCGCCGATGTTGAGAACAAGCTGATCGACCGGGACGAGCTCGCCCGCGCGAGGCAAGCGAGCGATCGGCGGCGTCAGATGATCGACGACCACCATGCCCGCGCAGGCGACCACGGACAAGGCGGCGGAAGAAACAGCAGCTTTCGGAGGATTTGGCATGGACACGACTGTCGATTCCCCGCACGGGAGGGCCGCCGAACTGCTGGTGTCACCGCAGGGAAACCTGCGCGACGGCTGACGAACGACACGCCGATCACGAGGGTTTTTCCGCGGAGGCGATAACGGGGTTGGGGTGGGCCCGGGAAACGGCATCTTGCCCGTTTGCGCACTCCCGCTTGCCGATCAGACCAGCGATCTCCGGTTCGGTCAAGACCTCGCGCTCGATCAACGACTCGGTGAGGCGCTCCAGCTCGTCGCGATGCTCGTCGAGCAGCCGGTAGGCGTGCTCGTCGGCCTCACGAAGAATGCGCGCGACTTCCTCGTCGATGATCTGCTGCATGTATTCGGAATGGTCGCGAGGCTCGGCCATCTCGCGCCCAGGAACGGGTGCTCGGACATCGACTTGAACGAAACCGGCCCGACGCGCTCGCTCATTCCCCACTGGGCCACCATCTTGCGGACGAGGCGGGTTGCTTGTTCAAGATCCATGGCGGCACCGGTGCTCAGATCGTCGTAAATCAGGCGTTCGGCCGCACGGCCACCCATGAGGGTGTAGAGCTTGGCCTTGATCTGGCTCTCGTTATGGCTGATGCGGTCTTCCTCGGGCATGAACTGGGTGACGCCCAGAGCCCGGCCGCGGGGGATGATGGTCACCTTGTGAACGGGGTCGGACCTCGGCGTGAGCCAGCCGACGAGCGCATGACCGACCTCGTGATAGGCCGTGGCTCGCTTGTCCTTGTCGGTGATGACCTCTTCCCGCTTGGCCCCCAGGATCACCTTGTCGAGTGCCGCATCGAGGTCGGCGGCGTCCACGGCCTGCTTGTCTTCGCGGGTTGCCAGGAGCGCGGCCTCATTCACGAGGTTCGCGAGATCGGCCCCGCTCATCCCCACCGTGCTGCGGGCGATCTTGTCGAGATCGACGTCGAGCGCCAGGGGGACGTTCCGGGTATGGACCTTGAGGATCTCCAGACGTCCCTTCTTGGTCGGCAGATCGACCGTGACATGACGATCGAACCGGCCTGGCCGAAGCAGGGCAGGGTCGAGCACGTCGGGGCGATTGGTTGCGGCCAGAACGATCACGCTTTCGCTGGGGGAGAAGCCGTCCATCTCGGTCAGGATCTGATTCAGGGTCTGCTCCCGCTCGTCATGACCACCGCCCAGCCCGGCGCCTCGGACCCGGCCGACGGCATCGATCTCGTCGATGAACAAGATGCACGGACTGTTTTCCTTGGCCGTCTTGAACATGTCGCGAACGCGGCTGGCACCCACGCCAACGAACATCTGGATGAATTCCGAGCCCGAGATCGAGTAGAAAGGCACGCCGGCCTCACCGGCGACTGCCCGCCCCAGCAGCGTCTTGCCGGTGCCCGGCGGACCGACCAGCAAAACCCCCTTGGGAATGCGGCCGCCAAGCCGCTGAAACTTCTCCGGGTTTTTCAGGAACTCGACGATCTCATACAGCTCGCCCTTGGCGTTCTCGAGCCCGGCAACCTCCTCGAACGTCGTTCGCTGCTTCGACTTATCGTGCCGTTTGGCCGGGCTCTTGACGAAGCTGCCAAGAATTCCGCCGTCAAACTGGTCACGTGCTCGCCGCATCATCAGATAGATAAATCCCAAAAACAGAATCGTCGGCAGCAGGAGCATCAGCCAGACCAGCCCATTGGCCGAGTTCACCGGATTGGTCTCGATCCGGACCGGATCGGTGGCCTTGCTGGTCCCCTCGCGCAGCTTTTTGATGATTGGATCGATCGACTGGTCCGACGGGAAATAGGTGATGAACTTGTGCACCATCACGCTATTGGGGGACGTGCCGCTCTGATACGGCTTCTCCTCGCGCAGCTCGCCGCGGACCTCGTTGGCCTGGACCGACATTTTCTTGATATTGTTGCTCTCGACCTGGTCGAGAAACCAAGGATTGTAGTCCACCGCGGTCTCGGGCTTGGGCATGAACAGGTAGAAGATGATTGCGAAACCGCCGATCAAAAGCAGCCACAGCCAGGGGGGGGTAGGAGACCCACCGGAACCGTTTGACTTTCGCCCACTGGGTGTGGGCCGACGCGGCGTCTCCTGTTGCGGCGGTCGATTCTCCATGCGATCTCACTCAATTCCCGACGGCAAGTAGGTAAGTCTCAGCGTCATGCTGAATTTCAGCTCAGCGCGGCACGTTTCTCGTCGCACAACGTCAGCCGCAATAGAATTGTAGCTAAGATTCTCCAAAAGTTCAGGGGGAAAGTCATGAACCTGGGTCACTCCCGAATTCCTGGTAAATTGCATGCATGCGGGCGGCAGGAACACGAGCAACGACCAGGCTCTCCGAGGGCCTTGTCGTGAGACCCGGACGAACCGCGCTGGAAGCGATCCTGAAGGGCTGTGGAATCTCCCTGACCTCGGATCAGATTGACTTGCTCTGGAGCTATCACCAGTCGCTCCGGACCGCGAACGACCGGCTCAATCTAACGCGGATTCACAATTTCGAGAACATGGTTCTGAAGCATTATGCCGACAGCTTGCTGGTCCTGAAGTTCCTCGAGCTTCCCTCGCCGCTGATCGACATGGGTTCGGGGCCGGGGCTGCCCGGCATACCGCTGGCGATCGCCCGTCCCGAAACCCGGATGATCCTGGCCGAACCGCGTGGTGCACGTGCTGAGTTTCTGAGCGCGGTCTGCACCCAGCTCGGGCTCAGGAACGTCGAGATCTACGCGCACAAGGTGGGCTCGGACTATCCAGGAAGGGTTTCCGGCGTCATCACCCGCGCCGTGGGTACCATCGCCCAGACCCTCGAGCGCGTGGCCGCGTGCCTGGCTCCGGGCGGCCGGATGATCTTCATGAAGGGCCCGGACTGCGACCCCGAGATCGAGGCGGCCGGGCAGACGGCAGTGGAGTTTTTCCGGCTTGCCGCCGATCATGACTATCGAATCCCCGGCACACCTCATCAACGTCGCCTGGTGATGTACGAGCGGCTGACCACCGAGGCGCCCGTTAGCCCACGGGGACCGGCGAAGAGTCCCGGGCTCGACAGACCCCGGCGCGAGCTGTCGAGCGAGTCGAACCCGAGCTTCCGGCTCTTTCGCGACCTCCTGACCGGCCGGGGCGTCCGCAAGCACGGCCAGGCGCTGATTGCCGGTCCACGGATCATCGCCGAGGTTTGCGACCGGTTTCCTGGGCGGGTCGTGGCCTGGATCACAGACGACAGTCAATCGCCGCCGGCGGATGAGACGGTCGAGTGGTATCGCCTGAGCAAGCCGCTCTTCAAGGAGCTCGACGTCGCGGGGACGAGTTCGCCCCTGCTGCTGGTCAGCGTTCCGCCGCTGCCGGCCTGGTCGGACGACGAGCCCTGGCCGGAGGGCTGCACCCTGTTCATCCCATTCCAGGACCCGGAGAACGTGGGCGCCGTGATCCGCTCGGCCGCGGCCTTTGGTGTCGCGCGGGTCGTCCTCCTCAAGGAATCAGCGCACCCCTTTCATCCCAAGAGCAGCCGCGCAGCGGGCACCGCGCTCTTTCAGGTTCCCCTGCACGAGGGACCGTCGATCCAGGAGCTGGCCTCGCGGCAGGTTCCGCTGATCGCACTGGATAATTCGGGCCCGGAGCTGGACGAATCGCCCTTTCCATCCCGCTTCGGCCTGGTGGTCGGCGTCGAGGGGCCAGGACTGCCCGAGCGACTGCGCCTGGGGCAGCGGCGGCGGATTCCGATCGCCTCAGCGGTCGAGTCGCTCAACGCCGCCACCGCCGCGGCTGTCGCCCTCTATGCCTGGTCGCGGCAGCGGGCCGCGGGGCTGCGAAGCGCGATGTGAATGCCCTTCACTGCTTGTTCGCCTCGCCGACGATGTGGGGCAGTTCGGGCAGGATGATCCTGGTCATGGCCAGCTCGACCGCGGCGCGGGAGCCGGGCATGACCAGGATCGGTACGCTGCCGATCAGCCCACCGACCGCGCGGCTGAGGATGCAGGCGGGGCCGATCTGGGCGTAACTCAGCATCCGGAACAGCTCGCCGTAACCCGGCAAGGGCCTGGTCAAGAGCGAGCAGACCGTCTCGAAGGTCTGGTCCCTGGGGCTAATTCCGGTTCCCCCGGTCACCAGAATGGCATCGACATTCGCTCGCGAGCTCAAGTCCAGCAGAATTGGTCTCATCTGGTTCGGCTCATCGGCGACGATCAGGCGCTCGACGATCCGATGGCCGGCAGCTTCCGCGAGCGAGACGATCAGGGCCCCGGAGCTGTCCGACTCGAGGGTCCGGGTGTCCGATACGGTCATGACCGCCAGATCGAGTGACGCGGGCGCGGACTGGCGATGTTCCGTGACAGCCTGGCTCATGGAGAGTTCCCCAAACGAAGAATCCTCGTGATCCAATTCGGCCGGAATTTCCAGTGTAGCATGATGCCGGTGCTGACAGACGGCAGGTGGCCGACGGCATAGGGCCGTTTCATTTTTGGAGGAGGACAAGCATTGTGCGGCTCTTCTTGAGCTTCTTGGCGCAATGACTGTCCTTCAAACTGGTTAAGCTGCGGTTTCAGGACTTCCAGCATGACGGGACGCAGTACGTTCTGCGGTTTTCGGAGAAGGGGGGCAAAAGCTGAGAGCTTCCGGTGCGGCACGATCTGGAAGGGCATATCTGGGCCTATCTCGACGCGGCGGGCATCGGGGCGGAAAATAAGGATCGGCCGCTATTCCGCTCAAGGGAGGACAAAACAAAGCGGCTGACCGGCAATCCGCTGACTTGCTTCAGGCGATTTGCACCATGATTCTTACCATGATTTGAGTGAGGTGTACTCAGTGGCACGCATGGTTTACATTCGGCAGATAAATCCACATACATTTTTGCATTTTACAACTGATGGGCCTTCGTTTCGCCTGCGTGACTACTCACGGAGTCCGTATTCTCCTCCGAGGGAAGTTAAGCGGCAGAAACGGGGTAAACCCTCTCTGACCGCAGACGACATTCGAACGATGGCTGAACAGCCCGGCAACTACAATCTCGAACTCCCTGAATCGGGCAGGGACTTGAAGGATGTTGAATTCTGGCATAAAACAACGATTCACTATAATAAAATCTATTTATCTCTGGCTAAACCTTTGGTACAACACACATGCACGCACGCTAGAGCAACGGGCACGGAAACCATCCTTAGTCCCGAAGGAGTTCCGGCAATGCGGAAGTGCGATACGTACGAAGAGGTCGCAGCCTATCTGCTCGACCGCTTTGCGGCCGAGTTCGGACTCGACCGCGTCGAGGGGAAGCAACCGCTGCCGGGGCATGAGACCGGCACGACATGGGTCATTGATGCGAAAGGGGTCCGCGAATCGGACGGTGCCACGATCATCGTTAAGTGCCGTCGCTACACGACCTCGAAGGCGAAGCAAGAGCAACTTGCCGCTCCTTGCCTACCGAATCATCGACACCAAGTCCGCCGGCGGGATTTACGTCAGCCCCCTCGGGCTGCAGAAAGGGGCGGTGAAAGTTGCTGCGGCGAAGAACATAGTCAATGTGCGATTAGACCCCGAGAGCACGACGCGGGACTTTCTACTTCGTTTCCTGAACACGATTCTGGCGGGGCTGTCCAATAAGGTCGAATTCCGCGACGAGGCTTCATGCATCCTAGTCCGTCGCCAAGACAGCACGGAGGTGCCCTGAAGGCACAAGTGGAAACGGGTGGAAACGGGGACGGGGTGGAAACAGGGACGCAACTAGTTATTGATTCTAGCTGCGTCCCCGTTTCTGCTCCGCGTCAAGAGTTAGGTATGGTGTCCCCGGAACTCCCGCCGGAACTCCCGGAACTCCCGGCAGAATTGCGCCATGAGCTCGAGGTAGTGCTGGTAGTCTTCCTCACCGAAGAATGTCTCTTGTCTGGGGTTTCCCCGCTGGGTGACATGGTGGGGCATGCCAGGAGCTATCACACGTGCCAAACGAGCCATGGTGGGAAACTAACCCGGCCACAACCCCGCGTCAAGAGTTAGGTATGGTGTCCCCGGAACTCCCCCGGGGCAGGGACCCCAAGTTATTGCAAGGCAGCCGCTTAAGCGTCCATTGGTGAAACGGCTGCCCCCCAGTGATTTCCGCTGAAACTATCTTGTGGGAGGAAGACAATCTGCAACATGTTATTTGGCAACTGGTTATGGCAACAAACAAGGTCGTCCTACTGTACACTATCTATGCTACTTGTGCTGTAAGCCTGATAGAATCTAGGGCTTACATCGCGAAAGAATTGCTCTTGACAGCAACACAATTACCCTAACATCATTCTTCAATCTGCCGCAACTCATTGAAGTAATAGCAGTTATGAGATTCATGGCCTTATGTTTGGAGCGTACCAAGATAGTGATTGGACGAAGCGGCTTCGCCGCGGGATGGGGGGAGCGAGCTGGGTGGGTTGTGCAGACTGGGAGGAGGCTGGCCGTCGAGAGATTCTGGTGTGATACCTTGGGATTTCCGGCCGTTGTGGCTGGAATTCTTTGGTCCCCACTCACGAAAGGGTATCACGATGTCAGAACTCAGCAACCGCATGATCCGGGACATGCAGCTCGCCGGGCTGGTCGAAGGGAGCCGACGCGAGTATCTACGGGCTGTTCGCCAACTGGCCGCCTACTACATGGTCTCGCCCGATCAGCTCAGCGAGCCGAAGGTCGAGGACTATCTCCTTTACGTCCGCGATGACCTGGGCGTGGCCAAGGGAACGTTCGCGCCCATGTTCGCCGGGCTCAAGTTCTTCTACCTCAACACGCTCGGCTACGACTGGCCTCTGTTCACGAAAAAAAAGTCCGCAGGCCACGCCGGGAGCGGCTGCCCGACGTCCGCAGTGACGAGGACTGCCGCCGCCTGATCGCCACCCTGGAAAAGCCCATCTATCGCGGCTGTTTCACCCTCATCTACGCCTATGGCTTGCGGATCACCGAGGCGGTCACGCTGCCCGTCTCCGCGGTCGACTCGAAGCAGATGGTTCTGCGCGTCATCGGCAAGCGAAACAAGGAGCGTGTTCTCCCGCTCACCGAGTCGATCCTCCAGATGCTCCGCGAGGTCTGGAAAACCCACCGCAGCCGGCGGTGGCTCTTTCCCAGCCGGCGACTGACGACCCACCTGCCCGATGCGACCGCACGGGCCGCGTTCATCCAGGCGCGGAACGCCTGCGGCTTTAACGCCGATTTCCGGCCGCACTCGCTGCGTCACAGCTTCGCCACGCACATGCTCCAGCGGGGCGTGGACATCCGGATCATCCAGATCTTGCTCGGCCATTCGAGCCTGCGATCCACGGAGATCTACACCCACCTGACCGAGCCGCTGCGGGACCAGCTCCGCAAACTGCTGTGCCAGACCACCGACGGCCTCTTCGAGGGAAGGAGGCCCAGCCGTGGTTGATCCCCGCGTTCGCACCCCAAAAGCGGATGTCGAGTTGGCGGACGTTGTCCGCCGGTTCGGTCCCCAATACACGTCCCAATACGGCCAGTGGATGATGCCCTCGCAGAAGAAGGCACTTTCGGACATCGCCGCCTGCTGCACTCCAGAGCTGGGGGGACGGCTCTACCACTGCGACGACTGCGATCAGACGTTCTGGCACTACCACTGCTGCCGGAACCGGGCGTGCCCCAAATGCCATGGAAGCCAGGCCCGTGAGTGGCTCCAAGAGCGTCAAGCCGAGCTGTTGCCGTGCGACTATTTTCACGCCGTCGTGACCGTGCCCTCGGAGTTGCGCGGTGTTCCATCGCAACCAGAAGTTGCTCTACGGTCTGCTGATGCAGGTGTCGGCCGGGGCGGTCAAGGATCTCTGTGCCGAGAAACGACACCTCGGGGCACTGCCTGGCATGCTGTCGGTGCTCCACACCTGGAACGGCCGATTGGGCTATCACCCCCATGTCCACTTGCTGATCACCGGCGGTGGGATCACTGCCGATGGCCAGCACTGGGAACCGGCTCGGGGAGAATTCCTCGTGCCGGTCGCCGCCCTTTCCCGCAAGATCGCCGCGCAGTTTGCGCGGCCTTGGAGGCCGCGGCCCCGGCCGTTTTCGCGGTCATCCCGGCCGGCGTCTGGCACCGGGAGTGGGTCTCCTTCTGCAAGCACTACGGCCATGGTAACGACGCCGTGCTGACCTATCTGTCGCGGTATGTCTTTCGCACGGCGATCAGCAACGCACGGATTCTCGGCATGGACCAAACCCATGTGACCTTCCGCTGGAAAGATCGCGGCGCCGACGCGTGGCGCATCGAGCGGCTGCCGGGCGTTGAGTTCCTCCGGCGCTTCCTCCAGCACGTCTTGCCGCGCGGCTTTCACAAGGTCCGATACTACGGGCTCTGGCACCCCTCGAAGCGAGACCAGTCCAATCGTGCCTGGGTGCTCTTGATCCTGGCGACGCCAGCCGACACCGCGCAACCGCTGAGGATATCAAGTCTCTCGGAGGCGTTGAGCGAGCTGACGGAACCGGCCGATCGAGCTGTCGACGAGGCGGCGGATCACGACGCGGCCCTGCCGCGATGTCCCCACTGCGGTAGTTGCCGGACGCGGTTCCTTGGCGAGTATCCTCGTTTCGGCGTGCCGTGACCCTGACGGGCAGGTGACCTGAAACGCCGATTCCGACACCCTTGCGCCGCGTCTTCCAGCCAAAGAGGGCGCGGCTTCTCTAACGCTGCGCGCATTGGGAGCGATTTCTCGCTCACACCGCCGGCCCATTCCCTCCAACCCTCCCCACCGCTGCCACCATCGCCATTCGCACCCCGCCGCTCCCCCCATCCCCCGGCGAAACGCTTCGTCCAAGAGGCTTTTCGCATCGGCGTCGCGATGCGAAAAGCCTTATCTATTTCACCTATCGACCCACCGAGTCGCTTGCTGGCTTCCTGGCGGCTGTCGGGTCTGAACTTGGCGGCGGGCACCGTGACCGACGGCTTGCAGCGGTTGGAAGTGCTGCTCCGGCCGATTTACGAGGCGATCAAGCAACGGAATCCTCGAGGGGATTTGCATCAAGGCGATGAGACGCGGTGGCCGGTGTTCGTCCCCCTGGAAGGCAAGGAGGGATACGGCTGGTGGTTTTGGCTGATCAAGAGCGTGGACACGGTGCTCTATCTGCTGGATCCCAGTCGCAGTCACACGGTCCCCGAGAACCACTATCGGGCTGAGTCGCGTGGAGTCTTGGTGGTCGATCGCTATGCGGCCTACAAGGCGATGAGCTGGGTCAAGGATGGAATTATTTTGCTGGCCTTTTGCTGGTCCCATGTACGGCGGGACTTCATCCGGGTGGGCAAGGGCTGGCCCAAGTTGAAGACGTGGGCCTTGGAATGGCTGCGGCGGATTCGTGTGCTCTACCGGCTGAACGATAGCCGGTTGGCGGCGGAGAGGGGCGCGGCGGCATTCGCGACAGCCGACGGCTGCCTGCGGCAGGCCGTGGCCGAGATGAAAACACGGATGGAGACGGAACTGGCCCAGGCCGATCTCGCACCACCTTGCCGGAGGGCTCTGGAAAGCCTGCAAGCGCACTGGGTGGGGCTGACGCGGTTCGTGGACGACCCGCGGATCCCGATGGACAACAACACCTCGGAACAACTTGCGCGCGGCCCTGCGGTGGCTCGGAAGAACTTTTACGGCTCGGGTTCCCAATGGAGTGGTCAACTAGCGGCCGCGTTGTTCTCGATCTTCGCCACGTTGTCGATGTGGAAGCTGAATCCTCGGAAATGGCTGACGTGGTACTTCGAGCACTGCGCGGCGGCCGGGGGCAAGGTCCCGGACAACATCCAACTGTTCTTGCCGTGGAACCTGAGCGAAGAGAAAAAGAAGGAGTTAGGGAACGCCGGACTCCCTCAAGGGGATGACACTTCATAGATCGACCTGCATCCCGGCACCCGAATTCAGCCACCGTGAGACGGAAGAGCCAGTCCCAACCCGAGGAACGCTGGAGCCACTCCTGCTGCGCACTGAACAAACGGGATGGTCGGTCGTTTACAATAGTGTACACGTAAGTCTTTGTCTTGTAAGTGTTTAGGTTCTTCCGGAAATCGCTGGCTGCCCCCGAGTCGCGAGTCGGATTTTAACGAGGAGTTACGGCGAGATCGCTGGCCCACCACCCCGCAATCCGTCATGAGCCAAGGATTTTTGGTTGACCGGCCGAGTTACCCTCGTATCTAATCTATTCTATTCTATCCTCAAGTCGGTGGCCCGCTCACGATGAGCGAGCCCAGCCTGGTCACGAAGGCCCTACCGTGCGAGAACTTTCGCATGGGCGGGATTCTTTCTTTTTTGGGAGGTGCTGCCATGAGTCCGCTCGACGAGGACGAGGAGACGATCAAGGCGTCCTTGGCCCGCATCAACGCCGGGTTGCAAAGCGTGGGTAGCCCGAAAGTCTTCGAGCAATACCAACATGGCGTGTACCTGAATCAGCCCTTCGGGCGCTCTGAGCACGCGCACCAGGTCGCGTATGCGCTGGGCGAGGGACAGGGATATGCTCGGGTTGAGCGGGACAAGGGCCCCGATCAAAACGATCAATTTTGGGTCAGGCTCCTCAAGCCCAACGAGATTACTGATGACATGCTACCGATCGCCACCGGCGTCATAGACCAGATGCGTAGGCTTGAGCACGATGTGCATCAGAAGCCCGAGCCTGCTGAACCTCAGTCCGAAGACATACCCACCCCAACGCCCACAGGAGAGGTCGTCAGCACGGCCTCACTCAAGGTGGTCGAGCTCCGGGAGAAGAGCGCCCAATTGCCGGGCTACGCGTATGCTGGCGGCCAGCAGCTGAATACGATATTCGAGGTCGGTGACGGAGGTGGCGCCAAAGCCGTGGCAATCAAGGGCATTCGCAGCCAGCGCGATGCCATGTTGGAGTTACATTCCGACGGACACGTGGCGATCCATGTGGATGCGGCCGATGCCTTGGGAGGCATCCGTGACTCCACCAGGTACCTGACCACGCGCGATGACCGGGACCTGTCCCAGGCAGGCGGGCCGCTCGTTGTCGAGTTCACCAAGGAAGAGCTTGCCAACGTAGCTTCGATCAGCACCGTGGATGCCGGGCAATTCGGTAGACGAACGGTCATCACCTACAATGACAACCGTTTGCTGAATGTCATGGCCGGAGACGTTCAGATCGCCTTGAAAACTGGTGATGACGAAATCACCATACCCGTTTCTGCTTCGGGAGAAACCCTATCCACCTTACGCGCGAACCATCCTGAATAAGGACGTCAAGAAACCCTCCGAAAAGCCCGGGAAAGTGGTCGGAAGTTTCTGACGGGAAATGAGCTGCGACCACCGCAGGTCGAAGGTGGTCGCGACCTATATATCTGCAGTGGGTTGCGGCGGAAAATATGGCTCTTTTCGAGACTGTAGCAGCGCTACCGGGGCCGATTCAAAGATCGCTCGGCAGGAACAGGGAGAATCGACTTGGGACGCGCTCAATGCCTCCGAGTTGGCCCCAACTCGGCGAATGGCTTGATCCCAAGCCTAATTGCGTGGGCCAAGTCCCAACCGCCCGGTAACGTTGCTATAGTCTCCTCTTTTCTTTTGAAGTTGCGCTTTTTTCGAGGTGTGTGGGCTCAAAAGGAGGGGGGCTTCCTCCTTTCTGCAGATTTGGGCAAAATGGTGGTGAGGAAGCGGACCATTCGCCAACCGCTGAGGAAGGAGCCTCCCGTGCTGATCATGCAGGATGCACTCCCACTGTTCAAGTCGTTTCTCAAGCCCGTCTCCCTGAAGCAGCGAGCCCGACAGTTGCTTCTTCGTTGCGTGATCGCCTTCCTCATGCATTTGGGCAAGATGTCAGCCTCCCGTGTTGCCGGCGCTGTTCGAACCGATGCGAGGCATCGCGCTCAAGTCAGTCGATTCCTGGGACGCCGCTATTGGCGGCGATGCGATCTCCTCGGCCAATTGCGTGCTCAACTGCTTGAAATGGAAGCGCGGCAAGGGACGTTCGTCTTCGACATCGATCAAACCTACTGTAGCCAGCAAGGTAAGCTCACCGAAAACACGATCATCCGCGGCGAAAAAACAAAGCGCCCCAAGAAGAGCAAGAACAAGCAGAAGAAGTACGCGCAGCGGTCCGTCCGACCGTTGCGGCGGCGGTCGATGCGCGCATAGACGATGTCCTTGGCGTCGAACTCGATGTCGAGCCAGGAACCGCGATAGGGGATGATGCGGGCGGCGAACAGGAGCTTGCCCGACGAATGGCTCTTGCCCTTGTCGTGATCGAAGAAGACGCCCGGCGAGCGGTGCATCTGCGAGACGATCACGCGCTCGGTGCCGTTGACGATGAAGGTGCCGTTCGGCGTCATGAGCGGCATGTCGCCCATGTAGACGTCCTGCTCCTTGATGTCCTTGACCGACTTGGCCTGCGTCTCCGGGTCGACGTCGAACACGATCAGCCGCAGCGTCACCTTGAGGGGGGCGGCGTAGGTCATGCCGCGCTGGCGGCACTCGTCGATGTCGTACTTGGGCGCCTCGTATTCGTACTTGACGAACTCGAGATGCGCCGTGTCGGCGAAGTCCTTGATCGGAAACACCGACTTGAACACCGCCTGCAAGCCCTCGGTCGGACGGGCGCCCTTCGGCGCCGCCATCAGGAGGAACTGGTCGTAGGACGCCTTCTGCACCTCGATCAGGTTCGGCATCTCGCCGACTTCCCTGACGTGCCCGAAGACCTTGCGAACGCGCTTGCGGCCGGTGAATGTCTGCGCCATGTCGTTCCTCGTGCTAACGCCCGTCCAGCGATCGCCCGGATGGGATCGCGTTCGGGCCGCCGGGCGAACCGATCGCCCTGTCAAACCGCCCCTTCAAAGGCGCGCCCCGTGCGCCCCTCGTCGGTCACAAACCAACCCCAACCTTCAAAACGCCGGAACGGCCCCGGGGCCGTAAGGCCCGGGACCGTCCGCTTTTTCGACTGACGAGCCCCTGCGGGCTCGCCCGCTCATTACTTGAGCTCGACCTTCGCGCCGACCTTCTCGAGGGCGGCCTTGATCTTCTCGGCCTCGTCCTTGCTGACGCCTTCCTTGACGGACTTGGGCGCCTTCGACAAGGTCCTTGGCTTCCTTGAGGCCGAGCTGGGTGATCGCGCGGACTTCCTTGATGACCTCGATCTTCTTGTCGCCGATGGCGGCAAGGATGACGTTGAACTCGGTCTGCTCCTCGACCGGAGCGGCCGCGGCGGCCCCGCCGGCCGGAGCGGCGGCGACCGCGACGGCGGCGGCGGCCGAGACGCCCCACTTGGATTCGAGGAGCTTCGCCAGCTCAGCGGCTTCGAGAACCGTCAGCGAGGACAGTTCGTCGACGATCTTTTCGAGATTGGCCATGTTGAATTTTCCTTAATATAGGTTCGAACTGAGGATTTTGAAGAGCCTGGTCAGGCTGCGTCTCTTGTCAGGCTGCGTCTTTGGCGGCGTAGGCCCCGACCACGCGCGCGAGCTTGGCGGCGGGCGCGGTGGAGAGCTGGGCGAGCTTGGTCGCCGGGGCGGTGATGAGCCCCAGGAGCTTGGCGCGCAGCTCGTCGAGGGAGGGCAAGGTCGCGAGCGCCTTGACCCCATCGACGTCGAGGGCGGTCTTTCCCATGGCCCCGCCCAGAACCACGAACTTGTCGTTGTCCTTGGCGAAAGCCACGGCTGCCTTGGCCGCCGCCACCGGATCGCTCGAATGGGCGATCAGGGTCGGTCCCTTGAGCAAGGGGCCGATCGAGGCGACGTCCGTGCCTTCGAGAGCAATCTGGGCGAGGCGGTTCTTGGCGACTTGGACGGAAGCGCCAGCGGCCTTCATCTGCTTGCGCAGACGCTGCATCTGGGCGACCGTCAAGCCGGAATAGTGCGCCACGACCACGACCGACGCCTTCGAGAAGACGTCGTGCAAGGACGCGACAGCTTCTTTCTTTTCCGCTCTATCCACGGTGCTGTCTCCGGTCGGCGGGTGTGAGGCCCGCCTGTTGCACATGCCGTATCGCGAGAATCCGAAGAATTCACGCGCCGCGGCGACTTGCGCCTGTCCCCGGAGATGGGCGAACCCAGCGCCGGACAGATGGTTCGAACCGTATTGGCCGCAAGGAAGTCCTCACGGTTTTAAAATTCGGTCTTCCCCGTCTATGCTGGCCCCCGCCCCGCGAACGGAACCTGGAATTAAGCGTCGGACCCAAAGGTCTTCGGCGCCGGCAGTCTCGGACAGGACATGGCCGGAGCGGACGCAAGGGCTTTCCCTTCCGTCCTCCGGCCCATCCGCCGCCTCTCCTCGAGCCTGCCTCAACGAGACGAAACCTAAAAAGGGCGGTAGCCATGTATGATCATTCGGGGTCGCATCGCGCCGCCAACCCCGGTCGGGCTCCTTAGCGCGTTTGTCCGGGCTGCGCAAGACTGGAGAAGCCGCCCGGCTCGATTTTTCCCCGGGCGCCGCCGCCGGGCGGCGAGGTCAGTCCGGCCAGCGGAAGTGGCGGTGGAGTTGCTCGAGCCGAATCTCGTCCTCCATGGCCACCGGGTCCCAGGCCGGCGCCGAGCGGACCTGCTCGCGCGAGACGTTCACATGGACGAGCCGCGCGTTCCAGTCGATGGCCTTCACGGCGAAGCACGCGAGTTGCACCTGCTTTCCGGGCAGCCAGGCGTGCGTGGCGACAACGAGATAACGAACGGACCAGGTCCTGTCGTCGGCGAGGACCATCTCGACCGGCCCGATCTCGCCGTCCTCGGCGTGAACGCGGAAACCCGCGATCGCGGCCGCGCTGCCGAGATGCCCGACAGGTTCGTCGCCGCCCACGTCCGGGCCGGATTTCATCTCGGCGAGTGTGATATTGATGTTCAGCGTCAGCTTCTCGCCGATGCTCAACATCGGGAAGGCGGGCTTTGGCGGAATGACGATCGGCGCCATCGCCGACGGAGCGACGAGAACCTTCCGGCCCTCGAGCCAGGAGCCGGCATGGACGCTCATCCAGCGGATGAGCCAGGTTCGGTCGTCGAACACGAAGTCGTCGACCGTCCCGGCGTCGCCGTCACTCGCCTTGACCTGGCAACCGAACACACCATTTGCCGCAAACAGCATTGGCGCCTCCCTGCGGGACGGAGCCCCGGCGAGGCAGCGCGAGGTCCCGACCCAACCGATAGATGGCGCGCGGCGGGGCGGAATGTAAACCCACGGCGTTCGCCGCGGCCCGTCAAAACGACGGGACAAGCGTCCGGCGCCGCCTGCTCGGAGCGGACGTCCTGAAGCGGCTGCTCCCACAGAACCCTCGGCCCTGCGCCCGCGCGACGAGTCGCAAACCCCAGCACGGCGAACCCCTCGAATATCATGATCCAGGTCGCCGTCTCGGGAACGGCCGCTCCGAGCGCAGGCCCGTTTCCGACTCCGCCGCTGGTCAACGGGTCCTGACCCGGCGCGAGCGAGATGTCCGTGACGACTCGGGTCGCCGACGATCTGCGCGGTCAGATCGACGGTCACGCCCGTTCCTCCTTCGGAGTCCTCGAAAACCTGGATGGATCAGCCGCAGACATGGCTGCCGTTTCCGCAGATGTTGACGTAGTCGGCGTCCTGACGGAGTTCGCCGGGGTATCCGGCGCTCAGGTTGCTGGTCGTCGTCATGACCGGCGCTGCTCGAGCCGCCGCTCGACGGCGACTGGCGGGTTGAACTTCGCGTCGGAACTGGCGAACCCAGCCTCGCCGCCGTCGACGGGGCCGCGTCCCCAAATCCGGAACAAAATTTCCTCGGTTGCGTTCAGTTGGATCGCCGCAATCCAGGAGGAAATGCCGTGGACAAGACGATCGCTGGACTACTGGGAAGCGCCTCCGCGCTCGCCCTGATTGGAAGCACTGCACCCTTGTCGGCCGCGCCGGTCGGTCCATTGCAGCCAGCGCAAACCTACGCTGAGCTTCTGGACCCGATCCCGAATGCGGCAGAGGTTATGAAAAATCAAACCAAACGTACAGATTCGATGGAATTGGCGCAGTATTTCTATGGTAATGGCGGTCCATACCGCCATCACCATCACCATCATCATCATCACCATCATCATCATTATGGCTATTACTACGGATATGAGCCGTCATATCATCATCATCACCACCACCATCATCACCAACGGATTGTGATCCCCGTGCCGCTTCCGGGTTACTGAGGGCGCTGGCTCCGCGGATGTCCTGGGCGACGTTCGCTTGGCCCGCCCATGCGCCGGCAAGACGTTGCCGGCGAATTGCGTGAGCCGAGAGGCTTCTCAGGGATCAGCGTCGCTCTTGTGGAGGCGGCTGGAGGCTAAGCCTCGTTTTTGGCGTCCGAAACCTGGGATAGGACCTATCCCGCGATGCAAGGGAGCTGGGTGGGCTGCAAACCCACTGCCCCGCCGCCCCGACTTTGAGACCAATCGGGGGAGGCGGGCGATCCGTAGGCGGCCGACAGTACCCCTTGTCGACGCCTACGGATTCGTCCCCACTTTCGCTTCCCAACGTTAAGTTGACGTGGCTTCACATTGGAGTAAATCAGACGGAAGTCCCAGGGGTGGTCCTAAGACTTTCGGGTCGCGCGACGGCAAGCCGCTCGGGCGCCCTCCGCCTAAATGGTCGGGCCTCGTGAAGCTGCTGATTGTCGATGATCATCCGGTGATGCGCGACGGCATAGCAGCGCTGCTTTCGCAATTCGGTCCGGATACGGTCGTCCTGCAGGCGGCCGACGCGAGAAGCGCGCTGGAGACGGCGGCGAACCATGCCGATCTCGACGCCATCATTCTCGATCTTGGCCTTCCCGGCATGGACGGGATCAGTGCGCTGACCGAATTCAGCCGGGTCAGGCCGGATGTGCCGGTCGTCGTGGTCTCGGCCTCCGAGAACGCCCGCGACGCCCGCGAGGCGTTGGCGAAGGGCGCGCTCGGCTACGTGCCGAAATCGGCGGGGCAGCGCACGCTCCTGTCAGCGATCCGGCTCGTCCTCGACGGCGAGCTCTATGTGCCTCCGCTGCTCCTCAGCAATTCGCCTCCGCTTGCGGGGCTCGAGGCGCGCGGCGAAGCCGGACCTCAGCGCGCGGCGCTGACCGATCGGCAGATCGAGGTGCTGCGGCGGGTGAGCCAGGGCCAGCCGAACAAGACCATCGCCCGCGATCTCGGCCTGTCCGAAAAGACGGTCAAGGCGCACATCACCGCGATCTTCCGGGCGCTGAACGTCGTCAATCGCACCCAGGCCGCGGCGGCGGGGCGCGACGCCGGGCTGCTGTGAACCGCTGCGGCCGAACGCTGGCTGACAGATCGCAACAACAAGCCCGCCGGTCACACGCCGCCGGGCCTAACGAGGCGAGCCTTGGCAAAGCTCTGTTGATAATGGCTATAATCGGGCGTTGTGAGGACGAGCTCTCACGGGGAGACGGGGATCACGCGGCACGCACAGAAGCCCATCGACGCGTTTGAGAAACGGTGAGCCAAACGGCCGAAACGAGGAAATAAAATGCGCCGAACGCAGCATAGGGCGCAATATCGGCGATGCCGACGGCCGCGCTCCCCGTCGCCTGCTTAATGAAGTAGGCGCCGACGAGAGCTGACTGCGCCCCGGCGAGGACCATCGCCCATTGCGCACCGATCTTCCATCGGCGGACGCCGGTGACGAGCTGGAACAGACCAGCCAAAATCGCCCATGCGCCGAACACTGCCATCACGACGTGCAAGTCTCGCGCCAGAGCGACGACGACCGCGATCGCGGCGAGCGTGCTGATGGCGAAGTTAACGGTCTGACTGAAATTGGCGTTCAGCCCCCCGCTGCGCTGGGCGTCGACAAAGTTGCCGAGGGCGTCCCAGGCCGGATAGGCGATGAGCAGCGCCGCCGCAACCGCCGGCGAGGTTTTGCCGACGCTGAAGGCCGCAACAAACCAGACGACCGCGACCGCCGCGCGCGTGAAATAGTAGGATTTCAGCCAGCGTGACGCTGCATCGCGATCCGGCTGCGGGAATGTTTGACCGTTCATTGCAAAGCTCCTGTTTCTGCTCGATGCGGGAGGCGGTATTGTCGCGCCGGACGACAAGCGACTTCGGCCTCTCGTCGTCGCGGCCGGGATCACTCTCCTTTGGCCGCCTGTTCAATGAGCGCAGCGACCTCGTTGGGGTGCGAGACCGGAGACGCATGGCTCGATTGCAGCGTTACGGTCGTGGCGTTCATGCGTTTGGCGAAAAAGGCCTCAGCCTGCGGCGGAACCATCAGATCGTTGGCTGAAACCGCGTAGTAGGTGGGCTTGAGGCGCCAGGCGGCGACAGTCGCCGGGGCGCCGAAGGCGGCGCCGCTGATCGGCTTCTGCTTTGCAGCCAGCGCCTCGCCTTCCGCCTCCGGCACATCACCCATGAAGACGTGCGCGTAGGCCGGGGGATCGATCGCGAGGAAGCCCGTGTCGTTCGGACGAACCGCCTTCAGGCCTTCCGTCGGCGGGCCGTTACTCGTGAGCGCCTGGAGGGTTTCCCCTTGTCCGGCGCGAACGCCGCAATGTAGACCAGCGCCTTGACCTTGGGGCTGTCCCCAGCTTCGCCGATCACCACGCCGCCCCACGAATGGCCAACGAGGACAGTCGTACCCTTCTGGGCGCCCAGCACGGCGCGGGTCGCTGCGACATCGGCGGCGAGCGAAGTCAACGGAATGTCGACTTCGGTGACCTTGAAGCTCTTCTTGCGCAAGATGAGGGCGACTTTGTCCCAGCTGGACTTGTCGGTGAAGGCGCCTGGCACGAGCACGACATTGTTGGCGGTTGCAGCGGAAGCGACGTTGGGGGCTGCCATCGCCAAAACGACGGCCAGGGTGGCGCCGACGGTGAGCATTTTCATCGGATTGTCCTTTCGACACAGCAACCAAACCGGAAGATCGGAGCATTTTTGATCAACGCAGCTTGACGCAGAAGGGTGATTACGGTCTGCTTCTGATGGTGAGTAAAATCAGTTGGTTAGGCGTTTCTCACCGCGCATTGATATATTCAATGAGATGAGTTGAGGCCATGATCGAACCACCGGAAATTTTTACCATTCGTCCAGAACAAGAAACCGACAACCCCTTGTCGACCGATCTGCTGTCCCAGGTCCTGGCGCAAATCCGCCTCACTGGAGATCGCGTCTATCCCTGCAGCCTCGAACCAGAGGGGAGCCTGGATCTAAAGCCCGGGGCCGCGCACATTTGCATTGTCACCGAGGGCGCCCTGCGCATCGAGGGCGTAGAGAGCGAACCCGCGGTTATCGACACGGGCGACCTCTTGATGTTGCCGCGCGGTGCGGGCAACTTGCGACTATCGGCCTCGGGCGTCCCGGCGGCTATGGTCGTTTGCCGCTTCCGGTTCGATCCCGAGAGCCTCCGAGGCATGCTGTCGGCCCTACCTGAACGCATCCACATCAGGCAGGCGGAGGCTGCGGGTTGGCTTGAAGGAATCGTCCATTTTCTGATGATCGAGGCCGGAGATATACAGCCGGGTGCTGCATTGATGGTTTCAAGGCTGATCGATCTTGTAGTCATCCGCGCATTACGGACGTGGATTCATCAAGGACCCGCATCCGGATGGCTTGGAGGACTTGCCGATGGGCGCATCGCAAGCGCTCTGAAAGCGATCCACGAGCGGCCCATGCAGCGGTGGAGCATCGAGACGCTGGCAGCCCGGGCAGGCATGTCCCGCTCCAGCTTTTGCGAGCGCTTCAACGCCTTGGTGGGCCGGTCGCCGCTGCGCTACCAGAATGAATGGCGTCTGGCGCTGGCGCGCGACCTGCTGATCAAGCGCGGCGCGCGCGTCGGCGAAATTGGCTTCAGCATCGGTTATGAGTCGGAGGCCGCTTTTAGCCGCGCATATAAAGCATTGTTTGGCCACTCGCCGCGCGTTGATTATAGTTCTTGCAAAGATGCGGACTCGTAGACACAATCGCGTTGTCCGAAATTCATGTTCATATATAAAACATAATCATGAACGTAAAATCACATAAGCGCAGCTTTTACTAAAGCTTGTCGACTCATATGATCTCAAGACGTTTTTCCTCTTGCGTATGACTCCCATCATAGCCGGCAGAGGCGCTTCCAATGACGTTTGCGCCGGACGCCGCCGCCAACCGGGTCGCCAGCGAGCCGACACCTCATGAAGGACCGAGCGACGCACGATGTCCGCATCGGACATGCACAATATATCCATCGCCGCGCGATAGGTCGTCAGACCGGCACGTGAAACTACGCTTTCAACAGTGGAGGGTTCCGGTGTGAAAGATCAAGCCTCGACCTCCTCATCCGTCTCCCCGGCTGCAATCGCGTTGGCGATCGCCGCGCGCAGCTTTCCGAGCGGCGCCGGCTTGTGCAAGACGATGAGGCCCTGCGCCCTGGCTACGCTCAGGACATCGGGCGCGGTGTCGCCGGTCAGCAAGATCGCCGCGACGGCGGCATTGTACTCGCCGCGCAATCGTTCGATCAGGTCGAGCCCGTTCTCGGCGACGCGAAGCCGATAGTCGCAAATTAAGAGGTCGGGGCGCGTCGGGCGCATCGCCAGCCGCGCGATCGCCTCGTCGCCAGAGCCTTCGGCGACGACCTCGTATCCCCAGCCGGCGAGCAGTTTCGCCATGCCCTCGCGGATCGGCGCCTCGTCGTCGACGACAACGATCAAGCGACCGGTCGCCGCGCGCGCGGGGAGCGCCTCGGCCGGCGCCGACGCGGTCGCGGGACCGCTCGCGAGCGGAACGGCGATGGCGAAGCACGATCCTTTGCCGGGCTCGGAGCGCAGAGTCAGTTCCGCGCCGAGCAGGGCGGCGAGCCGTCGAACAATCGCGAGTCCGAGGCCGAGCCCCTTCGCCCGGTCCCGTTCGGGATTGCCGATCTGATAATATTCCTGAAAGATCCGCTCCCGCTCGGCCGCGGCGATGCCTACGCCGGTGTCCCAGACCTGGACGACCACGGCCGCGCCGGCGCGCCGGCAGCCGACCAGGACGCGTCCAAAATCAGTATAGCGAACAGCGTTCGAGACCAGATTGCGCAGGATGCGCTCGAGCAGCACCGGATCGGAATCCACGATGGCGGACGTGTCGACGCGGTCGAGCCGTACGCCCTTGGCCTCGGCCTCCGGCGCGTAATCCGCGCAGGCGCGCGCGAGAATCGAGCCGATCGCGAGGGCGCGCCGGTCGACGACGACGACCCCGGCGTCGAGACGAGACACGTCGAGAAGCGCGCCGAACAGGCCGTCCATGGCGTCGACCGACGATTCGATCTGGTCGATCAGCGGCGCGGCGTCCTTGGCGCTGGCGAGGCTGCGCAGAGCGCCGACGAACAGGCCGAGCGCATGCACCGGCTGGCGCAGATCGTGGCTGGCGGCGGCGAGGAAGGCCGACTTGGCGAGGTTGGCGCGTTCGGCGATCTCCTTTTGCCGCTGCAGATCCTCAGCCAGTTCCTCCGTCTCAATCTGAAGCCGCACCAGCTGCGCGAAGGCGCGATTGGCTCGAAGCCCGAGGCCGCCCATGCCGCCGATGTAGCTCAGCATCAACACTGGCGTCAGACGATGCAGGAGGGGATCGGACGCAAAGAATCCCGCGATCGCGAAGGGAAAAGTCGCCGCCAGAAAGAACGGCGCGAAGGTCGGCAGATAAGGCCCGAACGCGGTAATCGCTCCCGCGGCTACGCACAGCGTCACGGTCAGGATCAGAAAAGACCACGTCGAGGCGACCGCCGACCGGCAAGCCGATCGGCGCCCAGCCGAAACCGAGACCCACCGCGAGGTTGATGATGGAGAACGCCAGTCCCCAGGCCCGCCAGCTCTCGCGCGCCGAAGGCGAGCGCCGATAGAGCGCGCGCAGCGCGAGATTGGTGATTGCGCAGGCCGACATGTAGGCCACCCAGGCCGCGGCGGCCCAAGGCTGGACTTGGCCGAGCGCGGCCAATCCTCCAGCCAGGATCGCCGCCGCCACCGCCGCCGCCGGCGCGGCGACCAGGATGAAATCGAACATCGCGTCGACCTGGGCCGCGCCAAGACGGTCCTGCCTGGTTTCGACGCTGATCGCCATGGCGCGCCTCATCCCCGGGGGCCCAGCCGAGAGTCGCCTCGGGGTCGCCGCGCGGTCATCAATGCAGAGAGCCGCGCCGCCGGCAACCGGCGCCGCGCCTTTGCGGCCCGGTCCCCGATCGAGAGGTCGCGCCGGCAATCGCCCGGCGCGCAAGACCACGGCGGTCCGAGCTGGCAGGGGCGAAGGGGTAAGGGGTCCGTAAGGCAGCGCCGATCGAGAGGGACGACGTTCGGCGCGGCGACGTGATCGCGGGGCGGTTCAAGAGCGCGGCAGCGAAAGCGCCGTCGACAGAATAAACATATATACTCTGTGAATATAGCGGTCCGACCCTCGTTTTCGAAGCGGCGATAAGGCGGGTCGTAAGTCCCTGATGTCCCTCGCCGCAGTCGATAAACGGCGCTAAAACGGGGCCATGCGCCCGGAAAGCGGCATGCCCGGGAGCTGCGCCCCGCATAAAGGCATGCCCGCCGCATCAAGCTGCGCTTGAACTTTCGCCGCTGTGCGCGAAACCCTGTGGCCGGGCGTTGATAGACATCCGGGGGTCCCATGCAAACCAGAGCCGCCGTGTGCCGGGCCTTTGCCGCCCCGCTGACCATCGAGACGATTGCGCTTCGCGATCCGGGCCCGGGCGAGGTCCTGATCCGGACCGCCGCCTGCGCCATCTGCCACAGCGACATTTTCTACATCGACGGCGCCTGGGGCGGCGAGCTGCCTGCCGTCTTCGGCCACGAGGCGGCGGGCGTGGTCGAGGCGGTCGGAAGCGGCGTCACGCGGCTCAAAGCCGGCGACCACGTGGTGGCGACCCTCATCCGCAACTGCGGCTTCTGCCCCGCCTGCGCCGAGGGCGCGCCGGTCTTCTGCGAGGAGGTGTTCCCGCTCGACCGGGAGAGCCCGCTGCGGGACGCCTCCGGCAAGCCGCTCGTCCACGGGCTGCGCACCGCCGCCTTCGCCAGGCATATGGTGGTCGACGCCTCACAGGCGGTGGCGATTCCGAAAGACATGAAGCTCGACGTCGCCTCGCTGATCGCCTGCGGCGTGCTGACCGGCCTCGGCGCAGTCGTCAATACCGCCGAGATCAAGGCGGGCTCGAGCGTCGTGGTGATCGGCTGCGGCGGCGTCGGCCTCAATTCCGTCCAGGGGGCGCGTCTCGCCGGCTGCGATCCGATCATCGCAGTCGACGTCGCGCCGGCAAAGCTCGCCGCTGCGCGCGCGTTCGGCGCAACCCATGCGGTGAACGCCAGAGAGGAAAACGTCGAGGAGGAGGTGAAGGCGCTGACCGGAGGCCGCAAGGCAGACTGGGTGTTCGTCACCGTCGGCGTCAACGGCGCGGCCGAACAGGCGGTCAAGCTCATGAAGCGCAACGGCGGCACGGTGCTGGTCGGGATGCCGCCCTCAGGCGTTCACGCGACGATCGATCCGGGCTGGCTCGCCGCCGACGGACAGCGCATTCTCGGCTCGAAGATGGGGTCGGCGCGCCCGGTCGTCGACGTGCCGAAAATCGTGGCGCTCTACCGGGAGGGGCGGCTGAAACTCGACGAGCTCGTGACCGCGCGCTATCCGCTGGAGCGAATTAACGAGGCCCTCACTTCCTCGCGCTCGGGCGCGGCATTGCGAAACGTCATCGTTTTTTGACCGGAGCGGGTCCCATGAAGATCGCCGATCTGAAAACCTTCGTCGTGGGCAACCCGCCGCCCGCCTTCGGCGGACGCTACTTCATCTTCCTGAAACTCAGGACCGCCTGCGGCGTCGAGGGTATCGGCGAAGTCTATGGGGCGAGCTTTGCGCCCGAGGCGATCGTCCCGATGATCCGCGACGTGTTCGAACGGCACGTGCTCGACGCCGATCCCTTCCGCATCGAGGCTTTGTGGCGCAACGTCTATGGGCGCGGCTACACCGGCCGTCCCGACGCCTCGCTGATGGGTGTCCTCAGCGGAATCGAGATGGCGCTGTGGGACATCGTCGGCAAGGCGGTCGGCAAGCCCGTCTATGACCTCCTCGGCGGCAAGGTCCACGAGCGGCTGCGCAGCTACACTTATCTCTATCCGGACGAGCCAGGCTCGCACGCCTATTCCGACAGCCCCGTCTATTCGACGCCGCATGCGGCGGCGGAGCGGGCGTTGAAGTATGTGAAGCAGGGCTTCACCGCGGTGAAGTTCGATCCCGCCGGCCCCTACTCCGCCTTTGATCCGCGCCAGCCGAGCCTCGAGCGGCTGGAGCTGAGCGAAGCCTTCATGAAGACCCTGCGCGGGGCGCTCGGAACCTCCTGCGATCTGCTGTTCGGCACGCATGGGCAGTTCACGGTGTCGGGCGCGCTCAGGCTTGCGCGCCGGATCGAGCCCTACGAGCCCCTTTCGTTCGAGGAGCCAACTCCGCCCGAGGCGCCGGAGGACATGGCGAAGGTCGCCGCCCTATGCCGCATGCCGATCGCGACCGGCGAGCGGCTGACCACCAAATACGAGTTCGCGCGCGTGCTCGAGACCGGCGCGGCTTCGATCCTGCAACCCAACCTCGGACGGGTCGGCGGCATCCTTGAAGCCAAGAAGATCGCCGCCATGGCCGAGGCGCGCTACGTCCAGATCGCGCCCCACCTTTATTGCGGTCCGGTGGTCGGAGCGGCCAACATCCAGCTCGCCGCCTGCATCCCGAACTTCTTGATCCTGGAAGGCATCGAGCGCTGGGACGGCTTCCACGCCGCGATCTTGAAAAAACCGATCCATTGGGAGGAAGGCTATGTCGTCCCGCCGAATGAGCCGGGTCTCGGGGTCGAGCTCGACGAGGATGTCGCCAACGCCTATCCTTGGCCCGGCTCCGACCTCCATCTCATGCCGAGGCGTGCGCCGGTTCACAGGCCGGAGTGAGGGCGGGCGCATTGCGGGCCAGCGGGACCGGACTGCGCCATTCCCGAACCTACCCGTATCCTCCCATCCCCAGCGCCACGCCCGCAACGGCGCTCAGCGCGACCACGATCAGAGGCGGCGCACGGCCCGCGGCCAGCGCGGCGAACCCGGCCGCGGCCGCGGCAAAGTCGGCCGGCCCCCTGACCGCGCTCGTCCAGACCGGCTCATAGAGGGCAGACGCCAGCAGGCCGACCACGGCCGCGTTCACACCCGCCATCGCGGCGCGCGCCCACGGCCGGCCGGAAAGCCCATGCCAGAACGGCAGCGTCCCCGTCAGGATCAGGAGGCCCGGAGCGAAGATTGCGATCAGCGCCAACGCCGCGCCGAGGGCGCCCCCGGGAGGCGTGCTGGCGATCGCGCCGAGATAGGCGGCGAAGGTGAAGAGCGGGCCGGGAACCGCCTGCGCAGCGCCGTAACCCGCCAGAAACGCGCTGTCGGACACCCAGCCCGGCGCGACCACTGCGTTGCGCAATAGCGGCAGCACGACATGGCCGCCGCCGAACACCAGCGCCCCGGACTTGGCGATCGCTGCAAGAAAGGCGAACGCCCCAACGCCGGCAGGGAGGAAAGACGCAGCAAGCAGAACGAAATAGGCCGCGAGGCAGGCGAACCCTGTCCTGCGTCCAATCGCCGCTTGCGGCGCTTCGGCGTGCGGGGCTGCGCCGGAAGGGCAGACGAGAAGGCCGGCAACGGCGCCGAGCCCGATCGCCGCGATCTGGCTTGCCCCTCCTGGCGCGAAGGCCATCAGCAGGATGGCCAGGACGGCGATCGTCGCCCGCGGCCCGTCCGGCGCGAGGCTGCGCGCCATTCCGAGCACCGCCTGGGCGACAACGGCGACGGCGGCCAGCTTGAGTCCGTGCAGGAGCCCCTGCCCGACAGCTCCGGCCAGTCTGCGTTCGCCATAGGCAAACAGGATGATCGCGATCGCCGACGGCAGCGTGAACCCGACCCAGGCAGCCAATGCTCCCGAGATGCCCGCCCGCATCAGCCCGATGGCGAAGCCGACCTGACTGCTCGCCGGACCGGGCAGGAATTGGCAGAGCGCAACGAGGTCGGCGAATTCGCGCTCGTCGAGCCAATGGCGTCTTCCGACGAATTCGTTGCGGAAATAGCCGAGATGGGCGATCGGGCCGCCAAAGCTCGTCAGCCCCAACCGGAGGAAAATGTGCAGGACTTCGAGCGGCGAGCCCCTGTTCCGGCCCGAAGCGGCGGGGATTGACGTCATCTCCTGCCGCCGCCCGTCCTCATTTGCGCCATCGGCCAAGCGTAGCCTCAGTAAGTGGTTTTGTCAGCGGTTTCGTCGCGAGGGACGGCGACGCGCTTGTCCCCCGTGTCGGCGTCGTCGATACGGTTTCTGAGATTTCTTTTGGGGATGTGACAATGAGCGCGCCTTTAGCGATCATCGGCCGTCGAATGCATTTGCGGAGCATAGCCGCAGCGATATCGCTTGCAGCCCTCGCCCTTAGCTTCGGCCCTCCGGCCCATGCCATGTCGCCGATGCTGCAGGGTTGGCTGGCGGTGAACAGCCAGTGCAAGGCCGGGCCGGCCGACGATCCCAAGACGCAGAAGGCATGCGCTCGGCGGGACGACCTCAGCGCCAAGCTGAAGCGTAGGGGCTGCGAATACCAGGTGGACGGCGACTGGTGGAAGTGCCGCCGCTAAGCGGGCGCATCGTGCGAGGCGTTCTCCGGGCTTTCGGATTATTTCCCGCTAACGACCCCTGAGGAGAGAGGAGGCCGGACGCCCGTCCCTCTCCAATGGGAAGTGCGCACGACCAAGTCGGCCGAACATCATTGCGCGCCGGTGAGGACAAGAGCCGGCGCAAAGGCCAGTTGCAGCCGCGCCCGCTGAGCGTGGCTGTCGACATCCGCGCCCTACAGCGCGGCGGCGCACGCTCTGATTACTTCCAGCACCGCCCGCGCCGCGTGCGCGCTCGGAGCCTCACCGTCTGAAAGGCGCATCGCTTCATCGAGCCGCCTTAGGCCGTCAAGTTGGGTGTCACGCTCGGGACCGTCGCGCATCAGCGCCGCGAGCTCGGCGGCGAGGGTCTGCGGATTGCAGTCGCGCTGCAGCTTTTCGGGAATCGTCCGGTCGGCGAGAATCAGGTTCGGCAGCAGGATCGAGGGAACCTTGATCAGGTACTTGAGCTGCTCCTCGACCTTTCCCACTTTGTAGGCGCCGACCAGTGGCACGCCCGCCAGGGCAAGCTCGAGCGTCACCGTGCCGGAGGCGGCAAGCGCGGCGCGGGCCGTGCGGAACGCCTCGAGCCTCGGCGCCTCGCCGACGACGATCCTCGGCGCGACCGGCCACAGCGCAGCGCGGGCGCGCACCTCCTTCTCGATATGGGGCAGCGTCGGCAGGATCGCCGCAAACGGCCCGATCGACTCCTGCAACAGTCCGAGCGCGCCGCCGAAATCCGCCATCAGCCGTCGGATCTCCGACCGGCGCGACCCTGGCAGGACGACGAGCGCCGGCGGCTCGGCGTTGCGGCGGCGCGCCTCGTCCGGGTTCGGCCTCAGTTCGGCCAACCGCTCGATCAGCGGATGGCCGACATAGACGCAGGGCGGGCCGCCGAGCCGCTGATACGCCTCGGGCTCGAACGGCAGGAGGGCCAGCACGCAATCGACGTAGGCGAGCATTTTTTGGGCCCTGCCCGGCCGCCACGCCCAGACGCTCGGGCTGACGTAGTCGACGACCGGCAGGTCGGGCAGCGCCCTGCGCACCCGGCGGGCGACCCGGTGGGTGAAGTCGGGGCTGTCGATGACGACCAGCGCATCCGGCCGTTCTCTGACGATCGCCTGCGCCGTCTCGCGGATGCGCCGGAGCACGGTCCTGAGACGGGCGATCACCGGCAGGATCCCCATGACCGCGATGTCGCTGATTGGGAACAGGCTCTTGAAGCCGTCGGCCTCCATCGCCTCGCCGCCGACGCCGGTGAACGCCACGCCGGCCGGATGGGCCTCGCGGAGCGCGCGCATGAGCCTGAAGCCGAGCTGGTCGCCGGAATGCTCGCCCGCGACCAGGGCGATGCGCAGCGGCGCGGAGGGTTCGGCGCTCACGCCCAAAACCCGATGACGAAGAGGCCGGCCGCGTCGGCCTCGCGGACACAGCGGTCGCGCCCGGCGACGAGGACGGCGCCGGCGGCGAGCGCCACCCCACGCAAGTTCGCCCGCGCCGCGCCCGCGATCGTGTCGGGGCCGATCGCCGGCATGTCGAGCCGCAGGTCCTGCCCGCGCTTCGGCGTTTTGACCAGCACGCCTGCTGGCCCGCTATGGCGAAGACGGCCGCTTTGCCGCATCTCGGCCACCCGCTTCAGCATTGCGTCGGTGCCCTCGGCCGCTTCGATCGCCAGCACCCGGTTTGCCGCCACGATCGCACACTGGCCGGCGTCGAAATCGGACAGGGCCGTGAGGAGCCGGGTACCGAAGGCGATGTCGGCTTCGTCCTCGGGCGAAGCGGCTCGTGCGCCAAGCAGGCCGGCTGGCGCGACGAGGCGCGGCGCGACTTCGTGCACGCCGACGATGCGGACGCCTTCGCGCTCGAAGATCGCCGCCAAGCCGGTGAGCAGGCCGTTGTCGCCGCGGCGAAACAGTTGCGCAAGCTCGGCCGCCCGCCTGACCGCGCCCCAGTCGAGGCGCAGGTCGGAGAATTCTGGCCGACGCATCGCGCCGACCATCGCCATCTCGGCGACGCCGCGCGCCTTTAGCGCGCCGAAGAGTTTCCCCACCTCTCCCATCCGGACCCAGACATGCGGATAGGCTTCGATGCCGGGATCGGAGGACCCAATGACGCCGATTAGGAATGGCTCGCGTCCGGCCCGACGGGCATCCGCCGCGACCTCGAGCGGAAAGCCGCCGTCGCCGCACAGGATGGCCAGCCGAGGCGCCGCAGCCGCTGCCGCCGGCCCGCCGGCCGGCGCGCTCACGCTTCTTCGCCTTTGCCGTCGCGCGGGACGCAGATCGCCCTGTCGCCGCCCTCGCGAAGGAAGGCGACGATCTGCTGCACCGCCCCCTGATCGAGGTAGGCCTCCGCCACGTCGCCGATGCGCTCCTTCAGCGTCCCCTGACCGAAGAACAACGTTCTATAGGCCCGCCGAAGTTCGTGAATCGCCTCGTGCGAAAAGCCGCGCCGCTTGAGACCGACGACATTGAGGCCGGCCAGCGCCGCCCGGTTGCCGAGCGCCATGCCGAACGGGATGAGATCGTGCTCGAGCCCAGCGAGGCCGCCGACGAAGGCATGCGCGCCGATGCGGACGAACTGGTGCGCCGCCGCGCCGCCGCCGACGATAGCGAAGTCGCCGACCTGCACATGGCCCGCAAGCATCACGTTGTTGGACAGGATGACGCCCTCACCGACCTGGCAGTCATGCGCCACGTGGGCGTTGGTGAGAAACACGCTGCGCGCGCCAACAACCGTCTCCGAGCCTCCGGCCGCCGTGCCCGGGTTCATGGTGACGTGCTCGCGGATCAGGCAGTCCTCCCCGACCGCGAGCCGGACCTGCTCGCCACGGTACTTGAGGTCCTGCGGCTGGTGGCCGATGGCGGCGAAGGGAAAAATGCGCGTGCGCGCCCCGATCGTCGTGTCCCCGGCGAGGCTGACGTGCGAGACGAGACGGACGCCGTCGCCAAGCGTCACCTTCGGTCCAACGTGGCAGAACGGCCCGACTTCGACGCCGGCGCCGAGCTTGGCGCCATCCTCGACCACCGAACTTGGATGGATCGCAATGCTCATTCCCGCACCAACATCGCGGACACCTCGGCTTCGCACACGAGCACACCGTCGACTTTGGCCTCGCCACGGAACCACCACATGTTCCGCTTCTTCGCGATCCGCGTCATGTGGAACCTGACCTGGTCGCCCGGTACGACGGGCTTGCGGAACTTCGCCTTGTCAATGGTCATCAGATAAACGACGCTGGGCGCGCCGCCCTGCTGCTGCGAGGCCACACAGAGCGCGCCAGCGGTCTGCGCCATCGCTTCGATCAGCAGCACGCCCGGCATCACAGGGCGACCTGGGAAGTGACCCACGAACTGAGGCTCGTTCACCGTCACATTCTTGATCCCGACGCCGTACTCGTCGGCCTGCGCCTCGACGATCCGATCGACGAGCAGGAACGGATAGCGGTGCGGCAGCAGCGTCAGGAGCTTCTGAATGTCATAGCTTTCAATGACATGACCGGTCTCGGCGTTCACTCTGTCCCCCCTTTCTGCGTGGGTTGGCTCATGGATCGTCCGTGGCGTGCGCACCGGCGCGTGCGGCGGCGAGCTTCTTCATCGCCGCCACCTCGCGGAAAAATTCGCGGATCGGCTTCGCTGGAGCGCCTCCCCAGCGTTCGCCCGCCGGGACGTCGGTCATAACGCCCGCAGCTGCTGCGATCTGGGCCCCCGCGCCGATTTTGAGATGACCTGCGATCCCGGCCTGGCCGCCGAGCGCCGCGAAATCGCCGATGATGCTCGATCCGGACACGCCAGATTGCGAAACGAGCACGGCGTGACGGCCGATGACGACGTTGTGGGCGACCATCACCAAATTATCGATTTTCGCGCCTTCGCCGATCACCGTGTCGCGATTGGCGCCCCGGTCGATGGTCACGCCAGCCCCGATCTCGACGTCGTCCTGAATGATGACCCGGCCGACTTGCGGAACCTTGAGGTGGCCGCGCGCGCCGAGCGCGAAGCCAAACCCATCCTGGCCGATATGGACGCCCGGATGGATGATCACGCGGTCGCCGATCAGCGCCGCCATGATTGTCGTAGTGGCGCCGATCGCTCCGTTGCGGCCGATCCGCACGTCCGGACCGATGACCGCGTTCGCCCCGATCACCGTGCCGGCGCCGATCTCGGCGTCGCGCCCGATCACCGCCCCCGGATCGACGACGACGCCGGGCTCGAGCCGCGCCGAAGCGTGAACATGGGCCTCGCGCGATACGCCTGTCTCGCCGAAGGTCGACCCCGGCTTCATCGCCGAAGGGTAAAGTCTCCGCCATCACCTGCGCCATAGCGCGATAGGGCTCGTGCGCGACGAGGACGGCGCAACCGGTCGGCGCGTGCCCCGCATAGCGCGCCGAGACGAGCGCGGCCGCGGCCCGGCTCGCCTTGAGCGCGCCGACATATCTCGGGTTGTCGAGGAAAGTCAGGTCGCCCGGGCCAGCCTGATCGAGCGCAGCGACGTCGTGAATCACGAGGTCGCCGTCCGCGGCGGCGGCGAGAGCGGCCCCGCACCAGCCGGCGACTTCAGCCAGCGTCGGCGCGCAGCTTTGCGGAAAGAAGCGAATTCTGGCCAACGCGCCGGGTTCCATCAATGCGACGACGGGCGCGTCACCCCGTGACGCGCCCGCGATGCGTGTGTTCGGGACGCTCGAACCTAGAAGGTCGCGCCGCCCGAGAAGTTGAAGACCTGAAGCTGGTCGTACTTGCCCTTCGAGAGCGGAAGGGCGAAATCGAACCGGATCGGCCCCATCGGCGATGCCCAGATCAGACTCGCGCCGACCGAGGTGCGAATCACGTTCGGGTCCCAAACATTGGCGCAGCTTGGTTGGGTGATCAGAAAGACGTTCTGACCCGGACAATAGCTGTACCCAAGGAAGTTCGAGAAGTTGGTCTGACCGCCGTAGCCGATCAGATTGCCGGCGTCGGCGAACAGGGCGCCCTTGAGCCCTATCTCCTTTGGTAAGCCAAAAATCGGAAAGTCGACTTCCGCGGAGGCGCCGTAGTAGGTCGTGCCGCCGATCCCCGCGCCCATGATGTTGTCCAAACCGCTTGCAATATCGCGGGGGCCAATGCCGCCCGGCGCAAAGCCGCGTACCAGTTCCGGCCCCATCATGAAGTTGTTGATGAGGTCGAGCGGCTGGGACCCGAATCCGTTGATCTGGCCGCCCTGCAGGTGGACGATACCGGTGAAGTCCTCGGTGATCGGGTGATACCAGCGCGCGTCAAAGGTCTCGCGAATGAAGTCGGATTGGCCGCCGAGGCCGGCGAAGTCTTGCTTGTAGGTCGCGTACCAGCCGCTGGTCGGATCCTTGCGATTGTCGAGCGTGTTGTAGCTCAGAGAAAACCCGGCCATCGACGTGATAATTGCGCCCTGGGACGCAGCCTGCTTGATTTCCACCGGCGCCTCGCCATTGGTCAAGCAGTTGACGAACGGGGTCGGGGTGATGGTGTAGAACGTTCCGCCGATGATCCACGGCGAGTTCGGCCCGCTACAGTCGCCATAGGGCTGAGAAGTGGTATTCGGAACTGTAATCTTCGACTGGTACAGCGAGTAGTTCGGCTGGAACGTCAGGTCGTCAGTAACCGGAATGCCGAGCCTGAGCGTGGCGCCGGTTGTCCAGTTCTCATACATTGCGTACGGATTCAGCAGATTGACCTGGTGGTAGACGTCGAAGCCGGCCGCCAGCCGCTGGCCAAGAAAGTAAGGCTCGGTGAACGACGCCTTCCAGCCCTGGCTGAACTGGCCGTCGGACACGCTCAGGCGGACGTACTGGCCGCGGCCGAGAAAATTGGTCTCGGTATAGGCGAGTTCCGCCATAATGCCCATCATCGTCGAATAGCCGCCACTGAGGCTAATCGAGCCGGTCGGCTGGTCTTCGACGTCGACCACGATGATGACGCGGTCCGGCGCGGAACCGGGGCGGTTCGAGATATGGACCTTCTTGAAATAGCCGAGGCTGTTCAGCCGGCGCTCTGCCCGCTCGATCATGGCGTGGTTGTAGGGGTCGCCTTCGCCGATGTCGAACTCCCGACGAATGACATAGTCGCGCGTCCTCGTGTTGCCGGTGATGTCGATCCGTTCGATGTAAACCTTCGGACCATCGTCGACCGTGTAGTTCAGCGCGATGGCGTGGTTCGCCGTGTCGCGGTCGCCGTGGGGGCGCACTTCCGAGAAGGCATAGCCGTGGCTCGCGACGTCGCGGCTCATCGCGTCGACCGTCTTGTCGACGCCGCCGGCGTCGTAGACATCGCCTGCGCGCAGAGTGGAGTGTCGCAGCAGCGTCGGCCCATCGATGGCTGGAATATGAGAGTTCACGCTGACGCCAGAAACGTGATACTGCGGCCCCTCGTCAAGCGTAATGGTAATTACGTAGCCCGGAGGATTCGCCTGGTAGGCGACGTCGGTGTTGACGATCCGGAAGTCGGCGTATCCGTTCTTCATGTAATAGCGACGGATCGCTTCCTCGTCCGAGGCAAGCCGATCGGGATCATAGACGTCCGTACTCTTGAACCAAGACAATAGGTTCATTGTGCTCGTCTGCATTAGGTTGTGCAGGCGATAGCTGGAGACGGCGTTATTGCCGACGAAGCGGATATCGCGGACGCCGGTCTTCCCGTGTTCGTCGACGGTAAAGACGACATCGACGCGCCCATTGGGAAGCTGAACGAGACGTTTGGTGACCTGGGCCTCGTTGAAACCATATTTTCTGTAAGCGTCCTTGATCCGGCCGACATCGGCGTCGCCCAGGGCCTCGTTATACGCCACGCCCGGTTTCGACTGGACCTCAACTTCGAGTTGCTCTTTGGTGATCTTGCTGTTGCCCTCGAATGCGACGCGATTGATGATCTGCTTGCCGGAAGCGAGGGATACGACGATTCGGCCGTCTTCCGACCGGGCGCTGACCGAGGAATAGATCCCTGTCGCCTTCAGGTCCTCAACGCCGCGCTGGATGGAGGCAGGGTCCATCCCGCTGAAGTAGGGCTTGAGACTAGCCGGGGTGACGCCGGTGTTCCCCTCGACCACGATCTGCTGCGCGAAGGCCGGCGTCGCTGGCGCCAACCCGCCGAATGCGATCACGACCGCCAGAACCAGAGCGCCGAATAAGCTTCGAATCGAATTCATGTCGCCCTTAGTCCCTCTTAGCGCGGTGCGAAAAATGCTTCCCGCGCCGCTTACCCGCTACGGTCGCGGTTCGGTCCGCGCCAAGTTCGTTACGAGACGCGCATGCGCCGCCTCGCCCGCTGCCCCGCGCGGGGCCGGACACGATTAAGGGCCTTTTACCGTTTTCGACCACATCTGCAAACCACTATTCGGCAGACTCTACACCATTTCGCGAGGGCGTTGCCGCGAGGACACGCTAAGATGGTCGACGTTCCGTTAATTGCCGTTCGGGAGGAGGCGCAGAATGTCGTGCGAGGTGGTGAAGACGAGCAGCATCGCCACCAGCAGGATGCCGATTTTTAGGCCGATTTCCTGGGTTCGCTGGCTTAATGGCCGGCCGAGGGCGGCCTCGAATGCGTAGAAGACCAAGTGTCCGCCGTCGAGCAGCGGAATTGGCAACAGGTTCATGTAGCCGATCGACACCGAGAACCACGCGGCAAGGCTGAACAACTCCCACAGGCTAATCTTGGCGATCTCACCCGCCATCTGGGCCGCACCGATCAATCCCGAAACCTGGTCAGTCGACTCGCGCCCTGCGAAAACGCCCACAATGTAGGCGGATGTCGCCTTGACGATGAAACCGACCTGCGAAACTCCCCAGGCCGCGCAGGCCGGCGGAGCGCACCGCTCAATCATGACGTCGCTCGGATTGGCCGACGAGGCCAATCCGAGATGGCCCATGCGTCGTTTGCCGAAGACGCCCTGATCCACCACACTGACTTTCGGCGTCGCGGTCAAATCGACGACGCGCCCGTCGCGGTCGACGACGAAGGTCATCGGCAGGCCCGTGCTCAACAACGTCGCCTGCTGCAGGTCTTCGAAGCTGCCGATTGGATCGCCATCGACCGACTTGACGAGGTCGCCCGGCCGGAACCCTGCCGCGGCCGCCGGGCTCATCGGCTCGACACGGCCGATGCGCGCCATATGCTCGACTTTCCCGTAGGCCATGAACATCGCGGTGAAGATAACGAAAGCCAGCAGAAAGTTCGCGACGGGACCGGCGAGCACGATCGCGGCGCGGTTCAGCACCGGCTGAGCCGCGAGCGTCCGCGTCGAATCAACCGAAGGGGCGACCGGGCCGGCTTCGATGCTCGCGACGTTGGCGTCGCCGTGGAACTTGACGTAGCCGCCCAGCGGTAGCGCCGCGATCCGCCAGCGGGTGCCGCGCGAATCGATTCGAGCGAACAGTTCCGGCCCGAAGCCGATCGAAAATGCGTCTATCCGCACGCCGCACCACCGGCCGACCAGATAGTGGCCGAGTTCGTGGATGAACACGATCGCGCTCAGGATGACGACGAACGGCACAATGTACCATCCGAGCCAAGACAGGATGTCCGAAACCGTATGCAGAAGCGACATCGACATCTCCGCGCGCACTAACGCGCGCCTTGCCGGCCGCAAAGCCAGCCCAATTCCGAAAGAATTTTTATCCGATTGTTACCCTCAGGCCAACAGGGCCAGGATCGCTCGTTAGCGATTCGTTATCGATATGGTGTATGGCGCGCTCCTGCGCTATGCCCGGAAGGGTTCACCACTCGAACAGCCCACTCGCGATGAAGGCGCCGCTGGAATGGGTCGCGGCGACGAGGGCGGCAAACATCGAGGCGGCGATGAAGGAATCCAGTCTGTCCATCAGGCCGCCGTGGCCGGGGATGAGGCGGCTCGAGTCCTTGACGCCGAAACTGCGCTTGACCGCGGATTCGAAAAGATCCCCGAGTTCCGACACGACCGCCGTCGCGAGTCCGAGTGTAAGCAGCCGGTCGATCCGGACCGGGCCAGGCGCGAAGATCACGCCGACGAGGAGGCCGAGCGCGGCGCCCGCGAACGCGCCGGCGATCGCGCCCGACCAGGTCTTGCCCGGCGAGACGCTCGGCCAGAGCCTCGGACCCCCGATCGCGCGGCCGGCGAAAAAGGCGGCGACATCGACCCCCCAAACTATGGCGAAGAGCCAGAGAACGGCCGCCAGCCCGTAGATCGGGCTCGCCTCGAGGAGGCCGAGGCCGACGATCAGCGCGCCGGCGTAAAGTGTCCCCACGGCGGCCCAGATCCGGCGGCCCGGTCGGGCGACGAAACCGACCGCCGCCGCCGCGGCAATTAGCGTCGCGACGGCCGCGAACGCCCAGTTGTTCAGGGCACAGAGCGCGCTGGCGGCGAGGCAGACCGCGCCCACGCCGACGCGCTCGAGGATCCGCTCGCCATCGACGATCCGCTGCCATTCCCACAGCACGATCGATGCGGCGATCCACCAGAAGGCAATGAAGACGATCCCGCCGATCCAGGCGACGCCGAGGGCGACGAGCCCCATCGCGACCGCTGCGGCCACCCGCGGCCCGAGGTCTGGACCGATGCTGAAGACGCCTCTCCTCGTCGTCGGCCGGGCGTGCGCGTCGTCCGGGTTTGCGCTCATCCGCCCGGGCTCACGAAGCGGACAAGACCGCTGGCGATTCGGAAACTGCGCCGAAACGGCGCTCGCGCGCCGCGTAGTGCTCGAGCGCCGCGACGAATGCAGCGTCGTCAAAATCCGGCCATAGGACCGGCATGAACACCAGTTCAGCATAGGCGGACTGCCAGAGCAGGAAGTTGGACAGCCGCATTTCCCCGGACGTTCGGATGATCAGGTCGGGATCGGGGATGTCGATTGTGTCGAGCCGGGCCGCGAAGTCCTCCTCGCCGATCGCGTCGGGATCGATCAGGCCCCTGCGGGCCTCGCCAGCCAAGCGCCGCGCAGCTGCGACGATCTCCTGGCGCGAACCGTAGTTGAAGGCGACGACAAGGGTGAGGCCGGCGTTGGCGCGCGTGAGCGCCTCCGCCTCGTCGAGCAGGGCGAGAATGTCTGGAGCAAGACTGCTCCGCTCGCCGATGATCCGCACGCGCACGCCGCCGGCATGCAACTCGGCGAGGTCGTTGCGGATGAAGCGCTTCAGGAGCCCCATGAGCATCGCCACCTCGTCCGCCGGCCGACGCCAGTTCTCTGTCGAGAAGCTGTAGATGGTCAGGAAGCGAACGTCATGGTCGATCGCCGATCGCACGGTGCGGCGCAACGCCTCGACGCCGCGCCGGTGGCCTTCGAAACGAGGCAATCCCCGCGCCTTGGCCCACCGGCCGTTGCCGTCCATGATGATGGCGACATGCGTCGGCGGCTGGTCGGAGCGCGAGCCGGCCGGGGAGCGAGCGTAGTTCATGCAGGGATCCTCGGTTCGCGGCTCTGAGCCTAGACCTGCATGATTTCCTTTTCCTTAGCCGCGAGCGAGGCGTCGATCTCCTTGATGGCGAGGTCGGTCGCCTTCTGCACCTCGGCGGCATGCTTGGCCTCGTCATCCTCGCTGATCGCATGCTCCTTGAGCAGCTTCTTGAGGATATCGATGCCGTCGCGGCGGATGTGCCGCACGGCGACCCGCGCGTCCTCCGTGTATTTGTGAGCGACTTTCACCATTTCCTTGCGGCGCTGCTCGTTGAGCTCCGGGATGCGAATGCGCAGCGTCGTCCCCTCGACCGTGGGGCTAAGGCCCAGATTCGAGTCCCGGATCGCCTTGTCGACGGCGTGCACCATGCTCTTATCCCAGACGGAGACCGCGAGCGCTCGCGGTTCTGGCACGCTGATGGTGGCGACCTGGTTGAGCGGCATCCGCTGCCCGTAGGCCTCGACATTGACCGGCTCCAGCAGGCTCGCGCTGGCGCGGCCTGTTCTCAGGCCTCCGAGTTCGTGCCTGAGCGACACGTGTGCGGCCTGCATCCGCCGCTTGAGATCTTCGAGATCGAATGTGGGCAATTGCGCCATCGTCGTCCTACAGGGTGTCCAATCAAGCCGCCGTGCGGAAGCCGGCAAAAACCGCTGCGCTGAAAGCAGGCAACGCGGCTCGGCCGCCTCTTCCGAGCGGGCCGCCAGCCTCATTAGCATAGGTTTCCGAATGTGACAGCGTAGAAAGTCGGACACGCCTAGCCGGCTTGCGCCCTTTCGAGCTTGGCCCCCTCCGCCAGCGCCGCCAGCGCGGCGGGTCCCTCGGGCTGGATCAGCCCCGCGGACATGATGAGCTTGGCCGCCTCGTCGGCCGTGATCGGCAGTTCGATCACCTCGTCCGCGGCGATATAGAAAAAGAACCCGGTCGTTGGATTGGGCGTGCAAGGCAGGAACACCGACACCATCGGCTTTTCGCCAGGCAGCACGCCAGAGACTAGGGGGCCCGGATCGGAGGACAGGAACACGATCGACCAGCTTCCTTTGACCGGAAACTCGACGAGGCCGACCTTGCGGAATTGCGAACCGGATGGACTGAAGACCGTCTCGAACGCCTGCTTCAGTCCCTTGTAAAGACTGCGCACCACCGGCGTGCGATCGAGCATCGCTTCGCTGAAGCCGACCAACGTGCGGCCGATGATGTTGGCGGCGAGGAAGCCGAGCAGCGTCAGGCCAACGACCGCGATCACGACGCCCATGCCGGGAACGTGGAAAGGCAGATAGGCATCGGGCGACAGCGGCTTGGGAAGCACCGGCTTCACCCAATTGTCAATCGTGTCGATGACGAACCAGGCGACGTACGCCGTCAACGCCACCGGGCCGAACACGACGAGGCCGGTGAAGAACCACGACCGGAGCCGGTGCGCGAGCGAGCGGCGAAGGGAAATTGGCGAAGGGTCGGACTGCATGGGGCCCAGGCGCGGTTGCGGCGCAAACGTGGCGGTTTGCCGTGGCGAATGCAAGGCCGCTCGGCCGCCGTCCACCGTCCGGGAGGGCTCTACTCGTCGCCCGATTCGTAGTCCTCGCAAGACCTGTCGAAGGCCGAGAGCGCGTCCTGGAGATAATCGGGCAGCAGCGCCATGCCGAGCAAGTATTTCCAGGTCGGCCCTTCGTGTCGGTCGACTGCGGACGCGACGGCGCTCTTCCAATCGTCGGCCTCGAAATCGCCCCGTCCAATCCATGCAAGCGCCACCAGCGCCGCCGCCTCGTCGACGTCGAGGTCGCGAATGAACTCGACAAGCTCGCGGCGGATCGCGTTGTTGGCGTCGGTAAGCACGATCCGCTCGCCGTCGTCGCTGGGATTGGAGGCGTCGGGAGATACGCCAACGTCCTCGCTGAACAGTTCGCGCGCCTTCTCGATGACGAAGCACACCTTCGCCGGATTGATTTCGGGCATCGGGCGCTCGCTGGCGTCGATTTCTCGCATGGGACGGCCTCTTCCTGCTTCGCGACTGTCGCCAACTCTCCGACCTTCGGCAACTCTTGGCGCCGGCGCCGGTTCCGCGCCTTGCGGCAGGTCAAAGCCGGAGAAAAATCTCGGGCTCGACGGGGCCGTAGCCGGCCCGAAGCCCGACGAAGCCTCCCTTACTCGACCGTCACGGACTTGGCGAGATTGCGCGGCTGGTCAGCGTCTTTACCCATGATCACCGCGGTGTGGTAGGCGAGCATCTGGACCGGAACGGCGTAGACAAGCGGCGCGAAATGTGCGCCGACGTCGGGCATGGCCAGGAAATGCTCGATCTCGACCGCCGCCTCCTCGGCCGCGTGACGCTCGCCGATCAGGATGAGCCGGCCGCCGCGCGCGGCGACCTCCTGCATGTTGGACACGGTCTTCTCGAACACCGCGTCGCGCGGCGCGATGACGACGACCGGCATGTCGACGTCGATGAGCGCGATCGGCCCGTGCTTGAGTTCGCCGGCGGCGTAGCCCTCGGCATGGATATAGCTCAATTCCTTGAGTTTCAGCGCGCCCTCGAGCGCCACCGGATAGCCGGTTCCGCGGCCGAGATAGAGCACGTCGCGGGCATGGGCGATGGCGCGCGCGAGCTTCTCGGTCGCCGCTTCGAGCTTCAGCGCCTCGGCGATGAGACCAGGCGCGGCGACAAGCTCGGCGAGAAGCGCGCCCTCCTCGGATTCGCCGATCGTCCCGCGCGCCCGCCCGAGCCCGAGCGCGAGCGCCGCCATCGCCGCCAGTTGGCAGGTGAAGGCCTTGGTCGAGGCGACGCCGATCTCCGGCCCTGCGAGGGTCGGCGCGGCGGCGTCGGTCAGCCGGGCGATGCTGGAATCGGGGACGTTGACGACGCCGATCGTCTTCGATCCGTTGGCCTTGACGTATCTCAGCGAGGCGAGAGAGTTCGCGGTCTCGCCCGATTGGGAAATAACGATCGAGAGGCCGTTCGGATCGACCGGGGCGTCCCGGTAGCGGTATTCGGAGGCGACGTCGATCTCGACCGGCAGCCGCGCGAAGCGCTCGATCCAGTACTTGCCGACCAGCCCGGCCATGTAGGCGGTGCCGCAACCGATGATCGTCAATCGCGGAGAGAGTCTTCGGGTCGACCGGCCAATCGAACGGCTTGAGCCGCATGGAGGCCATGTCGACGTAATGGGCCAGCGTGTGGCCCACGACTTCCGGCTGCTCGTGGATTTCCTTGGCCATGAAGTGACGGTAATTGCCCTTTTCGGCCAGCAGGCTTCCGGCGGGACTGCGCTGGATGCGGCGCTGGACGACCTTGCCGGAGGCGTCGTGCACCTCGGCGCCCGCGCGAGTCACCACCGCCCAGTCGCCCTCGTCGAGATAGGCGATCCGGTCGGTGAAGGGCGCCAGCGCCAGCGCGTCCGAGCCGAGATACATCGCGCCGTCGCCATAGCCGATGGCCAGCGGCGCTCCCCGCCGCGCCCCGATCAGGAGATCGTCATGCGCCTCGAACAGATAGACGAGCGCGAAGGCGCCGCGCATGCGCTTCAAGGCGGCGAACACGGCCTCGGAGGGCTGCTTGCCGGTCGCGAGTTCGTCCTCGACCACGAAGGCGGCGACCTCGGAGTCGGTTTCGCTGGCGAAGGCATAGCCCTTGGCCGACAGCTCCTCGCGCAGCGCCTTGAAGTTTTCGATGATGCCGTTGTGGACCACGGCGAGCCGGCGCGCGGCGTGCGGATGGGCGTTCGCCTCGGTCGGCTTGCCGTGCGTCGCCCAGCGGGTGTGGCCAATGCCGATCGCGCCCCCGAGCGGTTCCGCGGCGAGCCTCGCCTCGAGGTTCTTGAGCTTGCCCTCGGCGCGACGCCGGGCGAGCCGGCCATTCTCCAGCGTCGCCACGCCTGCCAAGTCGTAGCCCCGGTATTCGAGCCGTTTGAGGGCGTCGACGATCGAACCCGCAACCGGGCCTTTGCCGAGCACGCCCACAATGCCGCACATCGCCTGGCCTTCCCTTAGGACCCGAATCGCTGTGCGATAGCGTTAGGGCGCCCGCCCGCGCCGCCACAAGTCGCTTTGGGCGACGGCAAGTCACTTTGGGTGAAGGAATGTGAATGGGCGCGCCTCGCGCGAGCCCGTAGGCGCAAGCCGAAGGACGATTGCGCGGCGCCGCACCGCGGGTTACCCATGCCAGCGGAGTTTCACACCCGGCCTGGACGGAGGAACGCGGGGTGAAAGACGGAAGCCGGCGGGAGCGACGGAAACGACGGGCGACGCCCGGCGTCGTGGCTTGCCGTTCGCCGCTCGTCGCCGTCGCCGCCGCGATCGCGCTCCTCTTCCAACTCGTCGCGATCCCCTATCATCAGGCCCGAGCGGCGCCGATCGCGGCGCAGGGCGTCCCCGACGTCGCCTCGATCGCCGCGGTCCTGAAAGCGGCCTTCGGCGACGCCGCCTCGCTCTGTGTCCAGTCCGACGGCAAGGGCGGCCCTGACGCGCCGGCGGGCGACTGCGACGACCATTGCCGGCTCTGCCGGTTCGCCGCGCAGGCGGCGGCGCTCGTCGCGCCCGACCTGCCCGTTTTGCCGGCGCGCTTCGAGCTTCCCGTCCGGACGCTCGGCGCGGCGCCCGAAGCCGGCGCCCTCCCCGGGCCCCGATCGGTCACAATCGCGCCCGCGGGCCGCCCCTTGCCGTCTGAGACCTGACCTCGTCCGGTCACGCCCGCCCGATGGGGCGCGCGCCGACCGTCTGTCCTCAATTCGAAGATTTCCCCACCAGCGCAATGGACTGGCCGCTCTCTTCAACGGCCCTGCCGTCGCCTCAAGGACTGCAACTCATGCAGAAGTTTGTCGTTATGCTTTGCGCCGCGCTGGTCGTCGCCGCGACGGCGACCGCGGCTTTCGCCCACGCCCATCTCGTCAACGCCGCCCCCGCCGCGGCCGCAACGGTCACCGCCCCTAGCCAGATCCGACTTGTGTTTAGCGAAGGCGTCGAGCCGAAGTTTTCCGGCCTGACGTTGACGAGTCCGGGCGGCGCCGCCGCGCTCGGTCCGGCCTCGGTGGAGGCCGGCCATCCAAATGTGCTGATCGTGCCGGTCGCCAAGCCGCTGTCGCCCGGCGACTATACCGTAAGGTGGTATGCCGTGTCGGTCGACACGCACAAGACGCAAGGAACCTTCGCGTTCACCGTGAAGTGACCGAGACGGGCGACCTCAGGCTCGCCGAGCGCCCGATCAAACCCGCAAACAAGGAACGCCACCCATGATCCGCTTTTCCGCTCCCCTCCTCGCGCTCGCGCTTGCCGCGGCGGCCGCCCCTGCCCTCGCCCAGGACTTCAAGGCCGGCGACATCACCGTCGACAAGGCCTGGTCGCGCGCCACGCCCAAGGGCGCAGACACGGGCGCGGGCTATCTGACCATTCACAACAATGGCGCGACGCCCGACAAGCTGACCGGCGGCTCCGCCGATTTCGCCGCCGTCGAAATCCACGCGATGAAGATTCAGGATGGGGTCATGCTGATGCGCGAACTGAAGGACGGGCTCAACATTCCCGCCCACGGCACGATCCGTCTGGCGCCGGGCGGCTATCACATCATGTTCACCCATCTGACGAAGCCGCTCGAGAAGGGCCAGACGGTGACCGCGACGCTCACCTTCGAGCACGGCGGACCGGTGAGCGTGCAATTCCCGGTGCAGGCCGTCGGCGCCGCCTCGCCCGCGCCGATGAACGGCATGAAGATGTGAGGGCGCTGCGCCGCCACGGCCGCAGGTGACGCCGCTCGTCCTCTGCCGGTTCGCCCACTTTCTGGCGGCGATGCTGGTCTTCGGATCCAGCGCCTATCTGCGGCTCTACGCGCCAGCCGGTTTGCGGCGGTCGCTGTCGCCCGCGGTGCGGAGGCTGGCCATCGCCGCGAGTCTGACTGCGCTCGTGACCGCCGTTCTTTGGCTTTCGCTGGAGGCGGCGTCGATGGCGGACGACTGGAGCGCGGCGGCCGATCCGGGCGCCATTGGCGCCGTCCTCATCGACACCGTATTCGGCCGGGCCTGGACTGTGCATCTTGCCTTGGCGGCAGTGCTTGTTGTCGCCGTCCTGGCGGGAAGCGGTCGCTGGACAGCGATCGCCGGTCTCTCCTGCCTGATGCTGGCGAGCCTTGCGCTCGTCGGCCATGCCGCGATGCAAACCGGAGTCGAAGGGATCCTCCATCGCGCCAATCACGCCGCGCACCTGCTCGCCGCGGGCGCCTGGATCGGCGGTCTTGTCCCGTTCGTCCTCACCCTCGACGCTTGCGCCCGCGACCCGCTCCGAAGCGACGCCGTGACGGCGATGATGCGCTTCTCGTTCTGGGGACATTTCGTCGTCGCGGCGATCGTGGCCACCGGAATCGTCAACATCGCGCTGACCTCCGGCCATCCGCCGTGGCCGCCGACGACGCCCTACCGCGCGCTGCTCGACGTCAAGCTCGCCGTCGTCGCCGTGATGATCGGGCTCGCGCTCGTAAACCGATATGCGCTCGTGCCGCGGCTCAAGGCGGGCGCACGGGCGCTCGTCGCGCTGCGAACAATCAGCCTCGTCAATGTCGCCCTCGGAACGCTGGTCGTCGCGCTGGTCAGCGTCTTCGCCCTGCTCGATCCGGCCTGAGCGCGATGCCAGGGGAATCGGGTGAACAATTTCATCGGGTGATCAGGCTGGCGAGGAAATCGTCGTCCCATCCGGCGGTTTTTCGTTTCAGCCGCATGGAGGCCTTTCCGGGAGCGAGGCGGAACAGGTTCTGCGCCATGTGCTTGATCGCACAGAAGTTGGCCGGAGCGTGATCGGTTCGCAGCCGGCACTCGTCGTCGCGGAACACCATATCCAACACCCAGTGTAGGCTGTTCTCGATCGCCCAGTGGCTGCGGACGATCGGCCCCAGCATGCACGCGATCATCGTCAGGGAGGTCAGGTAGAAGCGGATCTCCCGTTCGATCTTGTCGCCGGTTTCCCGCTCGCTTTCGACCACGACCACGGCCTTCAATCCGGGCCAGTCGTGACGCTCCTGCACCCAGCCGATGTCGTGAATGACGGTCGTGGTCCTGGTCTCGATGCGGCCATGATCGCCATCCACCGTTTGATGGCGACTGATCGTTGTGTCCTTGAACCCGGCGGCTTTCTGCTCGGCCACGAACAATTCCACGTCCTCGCGCAGCGACCCCTGGTTGCCCTTCAGCGCCAGCACGTAGTCGGCCTTCTTGTCCACCACTTTCTGAGCGATGTCACGCTGACACCCCATGGCGTCGATGGTGATGATCGCCCCCTCGATGGCCAGCAAGTCCAGCAGTTTGGGGATGGCGACGATTTCGTTGGATTTCTCCGCCACCTTGACCTGGCCGAGCACCAGGCGCTGGCGCGCCGCGAAGGCGGAAACCGTGTGGATCGGCGCTTGGCCCTTCCGCTTTCGGCCGGACCGACGGGCGGTCTTGCCATCGATGGCGATGACCCCTTCGGGACTTCCGGTCAGCGCGGCGACCCAGGCGACGAAGCAGCGCTGGAACTGCTCGTGGTCCAGCACGGCGAGGATGTCGCCAAGGTGGTCGTGCGCCGGCGTGCCATTGGCGAAGGGGCGGAAGCGACGCAGCAAGGCCAGCTTCTTGCGGCCGAACAGGGCGATGTCGGTAATGGTCTCCGCACCGGCCAGGACGGCGATCAGGCAGAGGAGCAGGATCTCTTCCAGCGGGTAGTCCACCTTCCCCTGTTGGCGCGGATCCTTCAGATCTTTGAAATGACTCAGGAAAACAACGGTCTCGTCAAACGCCGCGCTATCCGCCCCCGTCAACGCCATGGCTCGTTCCCTCATGCGAATCGAGGGTCGTCATGGATTCAGCACTTTCGCGATTTGTCACCTACTCCTTCACCCGATTACCCTGAGCGCGATGCCGGCCGGCGTTGCAATGGGCAAACAGCATGATAACGTACGCGTCGGCGACGGCAAATCTGCAAAACCCGCCGGCGTCGGGGAGGGTAGGATGACGCTCGACGAGACTGTGGGCGCATATTGCGGCGCATGGAATGAGAAGGACGAGGTTGTCCGCGCTGCGATCCTCGACAAGGTCTGGGCCGACGACGGCGTCTATCAGGACCCGATGGGAGTCGTTCCGGCGGGACGCGCCGCGCTGCACGCGCACATCGCCAATTTCCACCAGAGCTACCCGGGCGCGAAGATCGTCCCGACCAGCAGGGTCGACGAGCACCACGGCAAGATCCACTTCACCTGGCGACTGGTGATGCCGGACGGATCGGTGGCGATCGACGGGCGCGATTTCGGCGAGCTCGACCCGACCGGCCGCATCGCTCACATCGTCGGATTCTTCGGCCCGCCGCCGCCGATCTGACCAGGACGGGCGCGCCCCTGCCGCATCGAAACTCGCGATCGCGCCCCCGCCTGTGCCGGCGTCTGAAAGGGCGCTTGTCTTTCGACCGGCCATGACGGGATGGGCGCCCCGCGAACCGCCGGCGAGAGCAAGACCAAGTCACCCGGTTCCGTCTTCCTCTAGGCGAGGCGGACTTCGTCGCCCAGGGCGACCCGCCCGGGGCGCTCGATCTGCGCGTAGGCGCCGAGGCAGGGCGCGGGCCCCATGTCCATGACCTGCGCTCGGTTGAGCCTGCCGATCTCCACCGTCAACCGCGGATCTGGCGGAATCGCGCCGTGAGCCAGAGTGGGCACGGCGCATCGGGGCGTGGGAAATGCGACGCGCAAGCAGAGATCCGGACCGACCGATATGAGCGCGCCCTCCCATCCGTTCTCGGCGAACGCGTCGAGACCCACGCTGTCGATTACGAGATTGGGACGGAAGCGCGCCGGCTCGGCCGCCTTGGCGAGCGAAACGTCTGCGACGCGGTCGAGGCTCGCCGTCGTGACGAAGTGGATCGGGAAGGCGTCGAAGAATCCACCCTCCGGAGCGCCCATGCCGATCGCCAGGATCGTCTTGCCGGGACCGTTTTCGTCGCCGCCCGCCGCCAGTTCCTCCGGACTGGCGCGTTCGAGCTCCAAGGCCCCGCCACGGGCGAAGGCGAACCGCACCTGGCGCTCGACCAACGCCGAAATCCGGTCCGCGGCGTCTGCATCCGCCGGATCAAATCGGCGGCCGTCCGGTGTCGCGATCTCGACAGCGCCGGTGTCGTCGCGGAACGTCGCGGCGCAATCCAGGAGCCGGCGCCAACGCCTGGGCATCTTGGCGCTCGCAACTCGTCCCGTCTCATCGTCGATCAGCGCGCAGACGCGATCCCCGGACAGGCCGCGCGTCCGGACCTCGACGCGTTCGAGCGTCTCCCCGAGCATCGATTTGACAGGGTAACGGCGAATTTCGCCGATGACGCCGATCCTGGTCATTGCTCGCCTTCTCCCGCCGTTCCGCCTAACCGCGCGATCCTGCCGCCAATTCCGCGCCTCGGTCCATACGAAAAATGCGGACGTCCATGCGCGTCGGCGCAGCCGAACCGCCGGCCTGCCGGTACGCGCTCGCGCCGCCCGCTCGATCGCGAAGTTGACGAGCGCGCCCGCGGCCATGAGGACGGCGGTGCCGAGGAACACTGCGCGCATGCCGATCTGTCCGCCGACGAAGCCGCCGGCGAGCGGCCCCAGCACCTGACCGACATATTGCGCCGAAACCGACCAGCCGAGCAGGCTGCCGGCGATCGCTTTTGGAGTTCCCGCCAAAGAGCCACCGGACGACGTAAGTTTTCAACAGGAGGTGGCGTAAATGGCTTGATCATTGGGAACAATTCGGGAACACTGCGGCCGGAGAGGGATCCAGGATGCGTGTGGCTGGGCTTTTCGCGGGAATCGGTGGCTTAGAACTTGGTCTCCAAGAGGCGGGGCACGAAGCCAGATTGCTTTCGGAAAATTGGGCACCCGCCGCAGCGGTTCTGGCGGCGAGGTTTCCCGGCGTGCCCAACGTGGGAGACGTACGAAGTGTTCAGAATTTGCCGACGATCGACCTCCTGACAGCCGGTTTTCCCTGCCAGGACCTTAGTCAAGCAGGACGTACAGAAGGCATAACCGGTCCAAAATCTGGATTGGTCGGCGATGTCTTCCGCCTAATTGATCTCGCAGGTCCAGAATGGGTCCTGCTAGAAAATGTTTCGTTTATGCTTCGGCTCGACCGGGGCAGCGCAATGACCACACTAGTAACCGCGCTTGAAGAACGCGGCTACCGGTGGGCATATCGCGTCGTCAATTCATTATCGTTCTTACCTCAAAGGCGTGAGCGGGTCTTTCTTCTTGCAAGTCTAACGAATGATCCGTCGGACGTACTATTCGTGGACGAAGTCGAACCAACTCCGATTTCCACGAAGCTTGATACTCACGCTCATGGATTCTATTGGACAGAGGGAATTCGTGGTCTTGGCTGGGCGCCAAATTGCGTTCCGACGCTCAAGAATGGCTCAACTTTGGGCATACCATCACCGCCCGCGATCTTGCTGCCTTCGGGCGAAATCGTAACTCCCGACATTCGCGATGCGGAACGTCTACAGGGATTCCGCGCCAACTGGACCGCTCCGGCGGAGAGCGCCGGTCGCTCTTCCTATCGATGGTCGTTGGTGGGCAACGCTGTTTCGCGGCCGGTCGCGCGTTGGATCGGTAAGCGCCTCGAAATGCCCACTCAATACGATCGATCACGCGATGAAGCAAAGGGGATTGGTGATACCTGGCCTCGGGCCGCCCGTCTCGACGGTCGCGTCCGGCGCGAAGTGAAAATTTCCGACTATCCTGTGTGGAGAAATCGTGAGCCACTCCATAAGTTCTTGCGATTTGAACCTAAGTTACTTTCTGTACGGGCAACGTCCGGGTTCTTGTCGCGTATTGAAAAGAGTTCGCTGCGCTTTGTACCAGGATTTAAGGAAATGGTTCGTTCCCATCTCAGGCATGTTAGGGCAATTGAGGTGTTCGTCGGGAAGCAACTACTCGCTGCAGAATGAAATTGGCCTATTACAAACCACCAACGGATTCCGCTCGATCCGCGCTCATGCGGAGTGTAAGACAACACGGGACAAAACCAGAAAAGGAGGTCGCTAGAGTTCTTCGAGACATAGGTATGCGATATCGGAGAAACGTCAGGTCGTTGCCGGGTTCACCTGATTTTGCGAATAAGTCGCGTCGCTTGGCGATTTTCGTTCATGGTTGTTTCTGGCACCGTCACAGGGATTGCCGGAGAGCTACAACCCCTAAGCGCAATCGGGATTTTTGGCTGGAGAAATTTTTTGCAAACGAAAGAAGAGATACGCGAAACGCATGGCGACTGCGCTATATGGGTTTCCATGTTATAACTGTTTGGGAGTGCGAGACATTAGATATAGCACAATTGCAAAAGGTCCTAAGGGAAAGACTAGGAAGTTGCGGTAGTGAAGATTAAACTCCCGATATCAACCAATTTCGATAGCATATCTATCGAGCTTCGATCTGCAGGAGACCGCGAATTAATACAGTCGTTGATAATTAAGGTCGCGGAGCTCGTGGAGAAACTCGATATCCCTGTTGAATATAGAAAGTATATCGAATTTGGTCGGGCCGTAAAACGTGATTACGCACAGCGCCTCTCCCATGCGCTTGCTCAAAAGATTGCAGATGCACTTAGACCACACTTTCCTGGAATCCTCCCTGATGAGCATGGCAAGCGACACAAATCAAAATCCGGTTCGGCAAGTGGCCTGAAGAAGCTGGACGTGAACTACTCCAACCCACGTATTGGATTAGGTTTAGGAGTTTCAGTCAAGACCCTAAATTTCCGGGACGAGGCGACTGGCCGATTCACGAAAAATGTCAAGCGTCTCGACGGCGAACTCCGAGCCGAAGCGCAAGATTACCATGTGCGACAGCCTTTCGCTGTATTGATAGCGCTCGTGTTCCTGCCGGAGGAGGCATCTAGAGATAGTGAGGTTAGGTCGAGTTTCGGCATGCGTGGGAAGTGTTTCGTGAGCGCGCGGGGCGGACTTCTAACCAGGGCGAAGAGAGTTTATTCGAACGCCTCTGGTTATGCGTGTATAGAACGGACTCAGAGGACTTTGGCGTTTGTCGATGCTACGACGTAGTCGATGACTTCCCCATGTCCGGGTTGCCTTCTGAAAGAAGTACTCTTTCGGACTTAATTAAACAAATTGCGGTTGAATTTCATAGAAGAAACAAGACAATCTGAAATCCTCCTACGGCCTGCGCCCTCATCCCGCACTCGCCGGCGCCGCCCGCTCGATCGCGAAGTTGACGAGCGCGCCCGCCGCCATGAGGACGGCGGTGCCGAGGAACACGGCGCGCATGCCGATCTGTCCGCCGACGAAGCCGCCGGCGAGCGGCCCCAGCACCTGACCGACATATTGCGCCGAAACCGACCAGCCGAGCAGGCTGCCGGCGATCGCCTCCGGCGCGTTGTGCCGGATGACGCTCGCCATGCCGGGCATGAGGCCGCCCAGCGCCGCACCCATCAGGAAGCGCAGCATCACAAGCTGCCAGGAGCTGACCACGAACGCCTGCGGAACGAGCAGCGCCGCCGCCGCCGCAAGCGACAGGACAACGATCCGCCAATGGCCGATGTGGTCCGCCAGCCGTCCGAGACGAGCGGACGACAGTACGCCGCCGAACGCGCCCGCCGACATCGCGAGGCCCGAGACGACCGTCACCTGCGAGACCGGGGCGAACAGCGCGACATAGACCGTGATGATCGGCTCGATCGAGGTCAGCGCGAAGGTCAGGAGAAGGCCGGTCGCGAGCATCGCGACGACCGGGCGACGGTCCGGGACTTGCGCCCAGAGGCCGCCGAACCGCTGCGTGCGCGCCGCATGCGGGCGCGGCTTTTCGCGCAGCAGGACAGTCGTGGCGAGGAAGCTGACGAAGATCGCCGCGCCCGACAAGAGAAAGGTCGAGCGGATGCCGATCAGCGGCGGCAGCGCGCCGCCGATCAGCGGGCCGACGAGGTTGCCCGCCATGATCCCGGAGGAGAGGAAACCGAGCGCCCAGCCCGATTTCGCCTTCGGCGTCTGCGCCGCCACCAGGATCATCGAACCCGAGGCGTAGCCGCCGAGCAGGCCGGTCAGGAGCCGGATCGCCACCAGTTGCTCGATGCTCTGAGCCATGCCGGTCAGCGACATGGCGACCGCCATGCCGAGGCTGGCGCGGATCAGCATCAGCTTGCGGCCGTAGCGGTCGCCGAGCCGGCCCCATAGAGGAGCGGTCAGCGCTGCGGTGAAGAAGGTCGCGCCATAGGCGACGCCCGACCACTGCACGATCGCCGCATGCCCCCGGACGCCGATCTCCTCGACGTAGATCGGCAGGAACGGCAGCAGAAGCGTCATCGCCACGATGGTGGTGAACGAGCCGATCGTGCAGACAATCAGGTTGACGAACCAGGGATCGCCGGAGTCCGCCCGCTCCTGGCGCGGTGCGGCGCTCATCGCCACCTCCCGAACCGCCTGCGGCGGGCCCCCGCCGCCGCGCTGCGCGCGGTCCCCCTCCCCCGATCCACTTCGTCTCTTCGGGGAGGAGGGGCGCCGCCGCCTCTCCTCCCCCGGGAATCGGAGGAGGGGGACCATGCGAGCCATGGTGGAGCGGGGTGTCGGGGCAACGCCGCCTGACGCTTGGCCGTAGCGCTCATCGCCCGATCACCGCGAAGCCGCGGGCGCGCAGGCGCTTGCGGTCGCCATCGAGCGAGCGGAGGAGTCTGTCGCGCGTGTCGCGCAGATGGGCGGCCGCCTCGCTGGCCGCGCCGTCCGGGTCGTTCCGCCGAATGCGCTCCAGGATGCGCCGGTGCTCGGCCCAGGCCTGCTCGCGCGACGGCTCGGTCCAGACTTCCAGCCAGCGCGCCCGAGACAGGCGGATCATCGCCTGCTCGATCGCGCGGACGAGGAACGGATTGCCCGAGAGACGCGCGACGGCGACGTGGAACTCGGCGCCGACCCGATGCCACTCCTCCCGCGGCGTGCCGGCCCGGCAGGCGTCGAGCATGGCCTCGATCGCCTCGATGTCCGCCTCGCCTGCGCGGGCGCAGGCGAGCCGGACGGCGGCCGTCTTCGAGCGGTTCGCGAAATTCGGCGAGCGCCTCGATCTCGTCCAGGTCGATCGGCGCCACCGCCCACCCCCGACCTTCGCGACGGACGAGATCTTCGCTCTCGAGCCTCGCCAGCGCCGCGCGGATCGGCGTGCGCGAGCCGTTGAACTGGCTCTCGAGCCAGCGCTCGGTCAGCCGTTCGCCGGGGCCGAGATCAAGCGACAGGATCATGGCGCGCAGCTGACGGTGGATATCGAGGGTTTGGGACACGGGCGAGGGACCACGGACAAGGACATAGGCGGGAGAGCATTGATATCCCAAGGCGGTATCCCAAACAACCGAACTTTGGGATACCAAATGCGCCCCTTACCGTCTCCGCGCCGTGCAAGACGCTGGCCTTCGACGGCGCGATTGAACCACGACAAACCGAACGGCCGTCTTGGGCGCCATCAAACTGGCGCAAGGCCCGGCTCACATGTTTTCATGTGACCCCGGAACGCGAGTCGGTTTGGAGAACCAGGTGGCGGACGAATGACGGCTTTCCTCGACCGCCGCGCTGTGATTGCAGCGTTCGGATCGCTATTGGCTCTGGGCGGCTGCGCGGCGCCAGGCCCCGTGTCGGTCCGCGGCAGTCCCCTAGCCGGCGCCGGCTACCTTCCCGGCTATGGCCCGATCGTGGACGACGGCCACGAGATCCCCGGCCTCGATGCATCGACCGTCAATCCGGATCTGTTGCGCCGGCAGGTCCCGTTCTCAGGACCGTACCGGCCCGGAACGATCGTCGTCGACATCCCGGAGCGGCGGCTCTACCTCGTCGAGTCCGGCGGGATGGCGATGCGCTACACCGTCGGCGTCGGTCGCGAGGAAGCGCTGAATTTCCGAGGCTCGGCCGTCATCGGCCGCAGGGCGGAATGGCCGCGCTGGGCGCCGACCGAGACCATGATCGAGCGGATGCCGCGATACGCGGCCTACGCGGGCGGGATGGCCGGCGGCATGGGCAATCCCCTCGGGGCGCGGGCGCTCTACCTCTATCGCGGCGACAGGGACACCTATTTCCGCCTGCACGGAACCAACGAACCGGACACCATCGGCACAGCGGTGTCGAGCGGATGCATCCGCCTCTTCAATCACGATATCATCGACCTCTACAACCGAGTTCCCGTCGGAACGCCGGTGGTCGTGCTGCAGGCGCCGGGACCAATGGCGGAGTTGCAGGAGCCGGGGCCGGTCGCCGGGACGCAACCGGGTCCGGCGATGGGCCCCCCGGCGCCCGACGGTTCGTACGGCGCCAACCCCTACGGCTATCAGCCCGGCCCTTACGAGGGCTACCCTGACGCGGGTTCCTATTACGACCCCGGCCCGCCGGGGCCCTCGGGGACATGGGTGGGATCGCCGGGGCCGGACGGCTGGCAGTATTAGCCGTAACGGGAACTCGTGCGACGCGACGCGGTTGGCTCAGACACGCGCTGGCCAAGCCGCTCGCCAGCGCCGCGGCTTCCATTTACTGTCGCAAGCGGCGCCGGTAGGCTTCCGCCGGCGCTTTTCGCTCAAGGGTGAATCCCAAATGAACGCCGATTCCGCCTCTCCTCCGACCGAGCTCGTCCGCCGCGAGAACGCCGCCGGCGTCGTCACCCTGACGCTCGCCCATAGCCAGAACCGCAACGCGCTCGGGCTTGCGATGATCGACACGCTGATCGTCGCCTTGGCCGACATCGCCAAGGACCCCGCCGCTCGCGTCGTCGTGGTCGCCGCCGAGGGCCCGGCGCTCAGCGCCGGTCATGATTTGCGCGAGATCCAGGCGCACCGCAACGACCTCGACCGAGGACAGGCGTTCTACGACCTCATCATGACCCGCTGCGCCACGCTGATGCAGGCGATCGTCGCCCTGCCGAAGCCCGTGATCGCCGCGGTCGAGGGCGTGGCAACGGCGGCGGGCTGCCAGCTCGTCGCCTCCTGCGACCTGGCGATCGCCGGCGAGGCGGCGCGCTTTGCCCTGCCCGGCGTCAATATCGGGCTCTTCTGCTCGTCGCCGCTGGTCGCCGTCGGACGGACGGTGTCGCGCAAGCACGCCATGGAAATGGCCTTGACCGGCCGGCTCTACGGCGCCGCCGAGGCCGAGCGCATGGGGCTCGTCAACCGCGTCGTTCCAGAGGGCCGGACTTTGGTCGAGGCCAGGGCGCTGGCGGCCGGCATCGCGTCGCGCTCCGCGGCGACGCTGGCGATCGGCAAGCGCGCCTTCAACGAACAGATCGATCAGCCGCTCGCCGTCGCCTACGCGCTCGCGGCCAGGGCGATGGTCGACAACCTGGCCGAACCGGACGCGGCGGAGGGGATCGGCGCCTTTCTGGACAAACGTCAGCCGCGCTGGAGCGCGTGAAACGGGAGCGAACGGGATGGCGGCGGTCGACGGCCTCAGCGACGCGGTGATCCGGGAAATCTTGACGGAGGTACGGCGGATCGCGGTCGTCGGCGCCTCGCCCAACCCGCTTCGTCCGTCCAACGACGTGCTCGGCGTCCTCATAAACCGCGGATACGAAACCTTCCCGGTCAACCCCGGCCACGCAGGGGCGCTGATCGGGGGCCGGCGCGTATTCGCGCGGCTTGCCGACGTGCCCTTCCCGATCGACATGGTCGATGTGTTCCGCAATTCGGCAGCCGCGGGCGACGCCGTCGACGCAGCGTTGGCGCTCGATCCCCTGCCCCGCGTCATCTGGATGCAACTCGGCGTGATCAATGAGGCGGCGGCCGTACGCGCTCGAGCAAAGGGCGTGACCGTGGTGATGAATCGCTGCCCAGCGATCGAACTGCGTCGCCTCGGCGTCGCCGACCGGTCGCACGATCCGAATTGATTCCCTTTTTTGAGCCAGATCAAAGCGCGATCCCGAAGACGCACGCAAAAGGGTCTAGATCGAAAACGATCGGCGGCCGGCTCTCATCGCCGGAACGAAATCATGCGATCGACGGGCGGCCCGAGCGTCCGGAGCGCCTGCATCCGACTGCGGGCTCGCGAAGCGCCGGGCCTCGCTCGCTCCACTCGCGGGGGCGGGTGGGCGACGGCCGGCGCGGGGCAGAATATGGCGCTCGTGGGGCGCCGGTCGTCGAGGCCAACCGTCATGCGCGTGCGGGTTGCGACGATGATCCAGCGGGTTGTGACGACGTTTCCTAGAATCGCGCAAAGGTTGTAGCCAAGCCTCTCGGGCTGTGCTACGAAAGTCAAACAAAGCCGCCGGCGTAACTAGGCGGACAATTGGTCAGGGTGGGAACCGCCGCTACTTGGGAGGGACCCGATGCAGTCTTTCGATTTCGAAGTGCTTCAGGGCGACGACATCATCGCGGCCGAGCGGGATGTCGCGCTTCAGGATTCTCGCGCCGCTTGGCCAAAGTTCATTGGCATCGCCAATTCCCTCGATGCCCCCGGCTGCCGTATCCGCGTGCGCGAACACCTCGGCGGCACCGTCATTCTGATCGGGGCCACGGCCGCGCGCCGCTATCCGAGCATGGCCGTTTCGGCCTGAGCGCACCTGCGTTCGAGGCGGCCGAATCGCCCCGCCGCCTCGTTCCGACATCCGTCGCGTCCTCGACGACATGCCAAATCCGACCAGCACCAGTGTCCGGCCGGAGCTCCGTGGCGTCGAGCCGCGGACGCTGACAGCGCTTTCGCCGCTCGCCGACGCGCAGCCTGTTCCCGCCTGTTAAGCGCCTGTTACGTGCCTGTTATGGCGCCTGTTATGTGCCTGTTATGGCGCCTGTTATTTGAACGCATTGATAGCGTATTTTTGTAGTTAAGCCTCTGATATAGCTTATAACTTGCGATTAACGCAGCCAATGCGGATCGAATCCGATTTTTTATCAGGCAAAAACTGAAAACGCGCTGGCCCGAACGCGCCGCGCGAGTCGCCCCGGCCAGGCAGTTCGCCGATGGCAAAGCCCACAGCGAACCTGCGGGAACGCCCGCGCGGGATGACGGGGGTTCGGAGCTAGCCCGGCAGCTTGTCGGCGACCACGTCGACTTTGACGATCTCGATCGAGTTGGCGAACAGTTCCGGCGCTTTCTGAATCAGGACCGCCGCCACTTCGCCCTGGATATGGGCCTGCCGGCCCCGCTCGTCGTCGAAGGCGTCGAAGATGGCGAAGCTGCTCGGCCCGAGGCGGACCGCGAACCAGGCCACAGTGCCCGGCTCGTCCATGACAAGCGCGCGGGCCTGCTTCAGAAGGTCGGCGACCTCCTGCTCCTTGCCTGGCTTGGCCTCCAGACGGACGTAAATCGCAAGGGAAGTCATTGTCTGCTCCTCTCGCCCCCGCGATCGACTTTGCGGCCGGACTGTGCCGCAAGGATGGCGGCTTCCGCCAGGGCGGCTTTTTCCCCGTTCGCCCGCGCTATGCGACGGCCCGACGCTTCGCCACCACGATCGTCACGTCGTCGCGCGAGCGGTCGAAGTCCCGATAGAGGGCCGCGGCGATCAGCGTCGGATGGCGGCGGCTCAAACCGGGATAGGCGTCGAGCGACCAGTGCGTCCCGAGCCCGTCCGAGGCCAGCACCGCCACCGTGTCGCCACGGGTCGGATAGACGAAGGGGCGGGTCCGCTTCAGCGCGTGGCCGAGCGTGCCGTTGAAGCCGACCATCCGTCGCATCTCGAGGTCGCTCGCCACGACGCCGAGGACGTTGCCGACGCCGATGAACGTCACCTCATTCGAGTCCCCGCGCAAGGACACAATGGACGCCGCAGCGCCGCGCGTCGGGCGCAAGGCGCGGTGAAGCCGCTCGATCGTCTCGGTGTCGGCGCCTCCGTGACCGGACTCGTAGGCCTGCGTAGCCGCCCGGGCCGCGTCGGCGGCCAGAGGGCCATGACCCAACCCGTCGACCGCCAGCACGGACAGGTCTTCGCCCAGACGCTTGACCCGCCAGGCGTCTCCGCAGGCTTCCTCCCCCCGCTTGGCGACGCTGACTGCGCCCCAGGCGTAGAGCGCAGGAGGGGTTTCGGGCGGCGGGGCGCCGGCCCGCACACGCGCCATGAACAGGCTGCCATTCCCCGGCCGCGAATAGCAGTCGAACACATGAGACAGCCGTCTCACCGCGCCGAGGCCGGCGCCGCTGGTGCCCGCGGTCGAATAGCCGTCGCGCAGAGCGGAGTTGACATCGACGATCCCGGGACCCGTATCGAGCGCGAGACATTCGACCCCGGCGCCGGTTTCGTCGTCGAACAGGCCGATCAGCATCACGCCGCCTCCGGCGTGCTTCCAAAGGTTTCGCGCGAACTCGGTCGCGACGATCGCCACGCGGCCGACGTCGACCTCGTCCATGCCCAACCGATCGGCGAAACCGCTGGCGATCCTGCGGGCCTCGCCGACGCCGCTGTCGTCGGCGATCTCCAGACGGCGCGTTCCTATTTCCATCGGGCGATCATCACCTGAGTTCCCCCTCCGACAACGGATTTGATGTCGAATTCGTTCGACAGCCGTTTCGCGCCGCTCAGGCCCAGACCGAGGCCGCCGCCGGTGGAATAGCCGTCGGTGAGCGCGACGGCGATGTCGGGAATGCCGGGTCCCGCGTCCTCGAAGGTGAGCCGGACCCCGCGACGCGCGCCATTCTCCAGCGTCTCGACCTTGACGTGGCCGCCCCCGCCGTAGTCGAGCGTGTTGCGCGCCAGTTCGCTGGCGGCGGTGACGATCTTGGTCTGGTCGACCAGCGACATGCCGATTTCGACCGCCCGCATGCGAACATGCTGGCGAACCCGGACGACGTCATCGGCGGTCCTGATGGCCAGCGTGTCAATCGTCATCAGGTCCGGCCTCGGCGGTCGCGCGTCCGTCTTCGTCGATCCGCCGAGCCAGCAGCTCCATGCCCTTTTCGACATTGAGCGCGGTTCGAACCCCGTTGAGTTCGAGACCGAGTTCGACCAGCGTGATCGCCACTGCCGGCCGCATGCCGACGACGACCGTTTCGGCGTCGAGCATCCGCGAAACCGCCGCGATGCTGTCGAGCATTCTCCCCATGAACGAATCGACGATGTCGAGCCCCGATATGTCGATGAGAACCCCGCGGGCGCCGGTCGCCACGATTTTGGCCGAGAGATCTTCCTCGAGCGCGGTCGCGAGCCGGTCGTGCATGTCGACCTGCACCGTCACCAGCAGCGCCTTGCCGACCTTGAGAACGGGGATGCGGTCCATCCGGTCAGGTCCCCGGCTTCACGGCCGTCACCACGCGGCCGGTCCGCTTCAGCGCCAGCGCCAAAGCGTCAGCCAGCGTCGCCTTCGAGACGACGCTCAGTTCGACGCCCAGATGCACCATGGTCTGGGCGATTTGCGGGCGCATGCCCGACACGATGCAGTCCGCACCCATCAGGCGGGCGGCGGCGATGGTCTTGAGAAGGTGCTGGGCGACCAGGGTGTCGACGGTCGGGACGCCGGTGATGTCGATGATCGCAATGGATGCGCTCTGATCGACGATCGCCTGCAACAGGTTCTCCATGACAACTTGCGTACGATTGGAATCGAGCGTGCCGATCAACGGAAGGGCCAGCACGCCGTCCCAGAGACGGACAACGGGCGTCGACAGCTCGGCGATCTCCTGCTGCTGCCGGATGATTACTTCCTCCCGGCTCTTCTGGTAGACCTCCATGGTGAACAGTCCCAGCTGGTCGATCAGGGCGGAGAGCGACGAGACTTCCCGCATCGGCGCGGCGGTCGACTTCGCGGCCAGCCCCTCGATCAGGGCGAAGATCGGTTCCTTGATGGAGAAAATGAAAATGGCGGTCTCCTTCGGCGAGAAGCCCTGCGCGGCGCGGGACCGGGAAACGTCGGCCAGAAGCTCGCGCACGCGATCAAAGCTCGGAGACTGCACGTCGGAGAGGTTATCGCCGGCGACGACATCGACAAGCACCCGCAGGACGTTGCGGCACTGGGTCCGAAGCTCGGCCTCCCGGACCCGGCCGCTGCCATCCCCGCCGCCCGCCTTCAGCGCTTCGAGCCAGCCGGCGAGAATGGCGTCCTCGTGATCGTGGATCAGTTTTGACAGTTGCGGAGCGACGGGGGCTTTTGCCATTTTGGCCTCTCAATCGTGTGCTTCGAAGTCGCGTAGGTCTCACATGCCTCAACTGCCCATGCAACATGCGGGTTCCCCTCGGCGACCCGATCACCCGGTCCCTTCCGGAAGCTCTGGTAACGATCAAGGATTGCGTCCACCATGAATGCGATGGCGCAAGGTCCAAAGCCGCTTTCCTTCGCCCGATCCGTCATTCGGTCGGAAAACGATGTCGTGTCCGTCCGGCAGCGCGCCCGACGGCTCGCCGAACTGCTCGGATTCGACCGCCGCGACCAGACGCGCATGGCGACGGCGGTTTCGGAGCTGGCGCGCAATGCGTTTATCCACGGCGGCGGCGGCGAGGCGGAGTTTTCGGTCGACCTCGGCTCCAGGCCGCAGGCGTTTACGGTGCGCATCTCAGATTCCGGCCCGGGAATCGAGGCGATCGAAACCGTCCTAAGCGGCGATCATTCCTCGGCCGCCGGAATAAGGCTCGGGCTGGTAGGCGCGCGTCGCCTGTCGGACCGGTTCGAGATCGTCTCCGAACCTGGCAAGGGCGTCGCGGTTTCGGCGGGGATCGACTTTCCCAAGCGAGCCCGGCGCTTCGAGCGCGCCGACCTCGCTTCGCTCCAGAAGGCTGTCGAAGAGGAAGGCGCCGCCGACCTTCTGACGGTCCTGCGCGAACAGAACCGCGAACTGGTCCAGGCGCTCGAGGACATCGACCGGCGCGAGGAGGAAAGCCGCAAGCTCACCCAGGAGCTCGGCGACACGAACCGCGGCGTCGTCGCCCTCTACGCCGAGCTCGACGAGCGGGCCGAGCAATTGCGCAAGGCGAGCGAATCGAAGACCCGCTTCTTGTCCAACATGAGTCACGAATTCCGCACGCCGCTGAATTCGATCCTCGCCCTTTCGCGATTGTTGCTCGACCGGGTCGACGGGGACCTCTCCGCGGAGCAGGAACGCCAGGTCGCCTACATCCGCCGGTCGGTCGAGACGCTTCTCGACCTCGTCAACGACATGCTCGATTTGTCGAAAGTCGAGGCGGGCAAGACCGACGTACGTCCGGTCGAATTCTCCGTGTCCGGTCTGCTCGCGGCGTTGCGGGGCGCGCTGAAGCCGCTGCAGACCAACCCTTCGGTGGGGCTGATCTTTGAAATCGACAAGGCCTGCCCCGACCTCTTCACCGATGAGGCGAAGGTTTCGCAGATCCTCCGCAATCTGATCTCGAACGCGCTGAAATTCACCGAGCGCGGCGAAGTGCGCGTCGCGGCCGTCTGGCGGCCGGACGACGGCGCCGTCGTTTTTTCCGTCAAAGACACCGGCATCGGCATCGCTCAGGAGGACCAGGAGCGCATTTTCGAGGAATTCGCCCAGATCGAACTTTAAGCTGCAGCGGAAAGTCAAAGGCACCGGACTTGGCCTTTCGCTCTCCCGCTCGCTTGCCAGACTTCTCGGCGGAACGCTCACCGTTGAGAGCGCGTTGAACGAGGGATCGACGTTCACCCTTTCAATTCCGGCGTCAATTTCCGATCGGGCAAAGACGCCCGTCGAGGAACAAGGCCAGCCAAGAAAGGTTCTTTTGGTCGACGACGACGAGATGTTCCGTTACGTCATGCGGCAGATCGTCAGCAATGCGCCGGAGTATCGGCTGATCGAGGCAAAGGACGGAGACGAGGGACTGCGTATGGCCAGAACCGAAGTCCCGGACGTCGTCATTCTCGATCTGCAGATGCCAGGCATGGATGGTTTTGCAGCGTTCGAGGCGCTCGCAGCCGATCCGCAGACCCAAAGCATCCCGATCGTCGTGCTGACCTCGCAGACCATCGACGCCGGTCTAAACGCCCGCTTTCCCACGGGGACGCGGCTCGTGTCGAAGAACATGATCTCCAGGGAAAGCGTCTCTCTCTTCCTGAGAGAAGCGATGCAGGCCTCACAGTGAGCGCGGCCGTCGCCCCTCTTATCCTCAATGTAGACGACAACGAGGCGCAACGATACGTCAAGACCCGGGACTTGCGTATTAGCGGCTTCGCGGTCGTGGAGGCGGCGAACGGCGCGGAGGCCTTGCGGCTCGTCGAGCGCGACAAGCCCCAGGTGGTGCTCCTGGACGTTCAGCTCCCCGACATCATGGGTCCCGAGGTCTGCGACTACGTCAAGCGGCGGTGGCCTGAGGTCATGGTCCTCATGACTTCGTCAACCTTCACCGAATCGCAGCACCGAGCGCTCGGTCTCGACGCGGGCGCGGATTCCTACCTGGTGCAGCCGGCCGAGCCGCTCGAGCTCGCCGCCGCGGTCAATTCGCTCCTGCGAATCCGGAAGTCCGAGGACGACCTGCGGTCCCTCAATGCAACCCTGGAAAAGAAGGTCGCCGACCGCACCAACGAGCTTCACGAGATCAATCTTCGCCTGACCGACGAGATCAACCAGAGGGCCAAAGCCGAAGCGGCCCTGGTCCAGGCGCAGAAGATGGAGGCGATGGGCCATCTGACAGGCGGCCTCGCGCACGATTTCAACAACCTGCTGACCGCGGTGATCGGCAATTTCGAACTGATCCTGAAACGGAACGCCGACCCCAGGATCGTGCGTCTGGCCGGCAACGGCCTCGCCGCAGCCAGGCGCGGCGCAAAGCTCACCGCTCAGCTTCTCGCGTTTTCCCGACACCAGAAGCTCGACCCTGTCCCGCTGGACATCAACGTCCTCATTCAGGGCATGACTCCCCTGCTCTCCCAATCGTTGGGCGCCGCCATCGAGATCGACAAGCGCCTCGAAGACTACCTGCCGCCCGCGCTCGCCGACGCCAATCAACTAGAACTCGCCATCCTCAACCTTTGCATCAACGCGCGCGATGCGATGACGGACAAAGGCGGTCCGATCACCTTGAGGACGTCGTACGAGCCTGCGACCGACATGGTGCTCCTGTCGGTCGAGGATATGGGAAGCGGCATGCCGCCCGACGTCGTCGCGCGGGCGTTCGATCCATTCTTCACCACCAAGCCGCCCGGCAAGGGGACAGGACTCGGCCTGTCGCAGGTGTTCGGCGTTGTCCATCAGTTGGGCGGCGACATCTCCATCGACAGCAAGGTCGGAGAGGGCACCGCCGTCCGGATCAGACTCGAAGCGCTCGGAGACCGCGCCGCGGCGCGTCCTGGACGATGAGCACGCCCTCGCCGCCCCGAGCGCCGAACGCGTGCTCGTCGTCGACGACGACGACGATGTCAGACGGGCCATGACGGGAATGCTATCGGAGATCGGCTACACCATCCGGGAATGTGCGACGGGGGCCGAGGCGCTCGGGGCGCTGTCGGACTTCAACCCGGATCTCGTCATCGTCGATTTCGCCATGCCTGGTCAGAACGGCGCGGAAATCGCTCAGATCATCCGGCAAACGGCGCCGGTCCTGCCGATCGTGTTTGTCAGCGGCTATGCCGACGACCTCGTCCTGGAGACGCTCGACGGCAACGCGCCTGTCCTGAGAAAGCCGTTCCGTCCGATCGAACTTGCGGCCGTCGTGCGTTCGGCCTTGGATGCGAGGTCCGAGGCCGAGACCACGGCTGAACCCGGCGGCTGATCGCGGACACTCAGGCAGGACGGCGGGTTTTCGAGCTGTCCCGAAGACTGCGGGTCCCCGGCGCGCTCCAGCCCTTTCGTACGATGCGAGCGACGGTGTCCTTACGCGCCAAGTCGCCGGCCACGCGGCGCGCCCTCTCGCGCGATGACGAGGAAGCCTTGGGATTTAGCGCCTGCGTCTCCGGATGTGCGCCCTCCGTCATTCGCCTGTCGCCTCGAGTGTGTTAGTCTTTCGTGAAGGGCAGGTCGTCTCATCGAGTCTTTGGGCGAAAGTGAGCCAGAGCGTCTTGCGGTTCCTGATGACCGCCGATGTCGCCGTCGTGCGCCTTTGCGTGGCGTCGGCGCGGACCGCGTTCGGGCGCCGCCTCGCGGTCGACCTTAGCCGAATGGGAAACGGCCTCATCTATCCGGCGCTGGCGGCGCTCATGATCCTGGGCTGCGGCGCGCGCGGCTGTTATGCGGTGATCGCCGCAGCCATCAACGTCGGCTTCATCCACAGCGTCTACCCGATGATCAAGCGTCATGCGGCCCGCCAGCGGCCTTTCCAGGCGCATTCCGATCTCCAGCCTCTCCTCGCCACGCTCGACGAGCACTCGTTCCCGAGCGGCCACGTGATGACCCTGACTGCGGCGCTCGTCCCGATCGTCATCGCAATTCCGGGTACGCTGTCACTTTCGCTGGCTGCCTGGTGCGCGATGGCTTGGGCGCAACTCGCCTCCGCCCATCATTATCCGAGCGATGTCTTCGCCGGCGCGGCGATCGCGATCGCCGTCTCCTATCCGCTCTCCCGGTACGTCCTCTAAGGCGCCTTGCAACATTCAAATGCAGCGCCCGCCGTCGACTTCCAGCACGACGCCGGTTAGGAACGCCGCCTCGTCGCTCGCCAGATAGAGCGCCGCGGCGCCGATGTCCGCCGAAGTCGAGAACCGGCCGAGCGGAACGGTCGCCTTGAAGGCCGCGCGCTTTTCTGGCGTGTCCTCGCCCATGAACATGGCCAGGAGCGGAGTCTCGCCTGCGACCGGGGCGAGCGCGCAGACCCGGATGTTGTCAGGCGCGAGTTCCACCGCCATCGACTTCGTCATGAGATGCACGGCGCCCTTGGAAGCGTTGTAGACCGTGAGCCCTGGGCGGGGCCTGAGCGCGGCGGTCGAGCCGAGGTTGATGAAGACGCCGCCCCCCTCGCGACGCATGTGCGGGACGAAGGCCTGCGCGGTCAGGAAAAGCGACTTCACGTTGACCGCGAAGATGCGGTCGAACTCCGCCTCCTCGACCTCCATCAGCGGCTTGTTGCGATGGGTGGTGCCGGCGTTGTTGACCACGATGTCGACCCGGCCGAACGCCTCGATCGCGGCCTTCGCCGCCCGCTCGACGTCGTCGCGCTTCGAGACGTCCGCGGTCAGCGCGATCGCGGCGGGCCCCAGTCGCCGCGCCGCCGCTTCCGCGACCTCCGCCTTCATGTCGAGGCAGGCGACCCGCGCCCCCTCGCGAGCGAACGTCTCGGCGATGCCATAGCCAAAGCCCTGCCCGGCGCCGGTCACCAGCGCCGCCTTGCCCTTCAGTCGCATGGCTCCTCAGTCCTTTCGCGGCGCCCTGTCGGCTCAACTCGCCTTCTTGCGTTCCTCGATCAGCCGCTCGTCGATCTCACGCGCCCGAATCGCCGCCGGCCGGCCGCTGACCAGCGCCCAGTAGCGCTCGAACGCCGGGCGGCGGTCGACCTTGCCGAACGTCATGCCCCATCCGATTCCGGATCCGGCATAGACGTCGGCTGCGGTGAATCGGTCGCCGGCGATGTACTCGGACCGATAGAGCGCGCCCTCGAGCGCCGCCAGGGTCCGCTCGAGATTGCCGTAGCCGACCATCCCCTCCCGGTCCTGAGGGATCTCGAAACCCAGCGCCTTGTCGGTGACCGCCGGCTCGAGGCAGTCCGCGGCGAAGAAGAGCCAGCGATAATAGGGTCCGCGCTCGCGCGAGGTCGGAGGCGGCGCGAGGCCGGCCGCTGGAAAGGCGTCGGCCAGGTAGGCGCAGATGGCGGCGGTTTCGGTCACGACCGTGTCGCCGTGGCGGATCGCCGGCACCTTGCCCATGGGATTGATCGCCAGATAGTCCGGCGCCTTCATCGAATGGCCGAATTCCAGGATCTTGGTCTCGTAGGGCTGGCCGATCTCCTCCAGCATCCAGCGCACAATCCGGGCGCGGGACATGGGGTGGGTGTAGAAGACCAGTTCGTCACTCATCGGTTTGCTCTCCGCCCGCCCCGCCCAATACAATTCGTCCGGCGTCTGTGCTAGATCGATGACGAAAAGGCGACGCCCGCCTTCCCCATACGCCTGGAAAGCTCATGCGCATCGAAACCGACGTCAAGCTGGATTTCAAGGACGTTCTGATCCGGCCCAAGCGCTCGACCCTCAACACCCGCTCCGCCGTCGACGTCAGCCGGAGTTTTCGCTTCATCCACACCGGCTCGGAGTGGAAGGGATTTCCGCTCATCGCCGCCAATATGGACGTGACCGGGACGATGGAGATGGCCCGGGCTTTGGGTAAACATGGGGCGTTGACGGCCCTGCACAAGCACTATCCGGAAGACGAGCTCGCCCGCTTCTTCGCCGGACCTGACGGCGCCCACGCCTTCTATTCGCTCGGTACGACCGCGGCCGATTTCAAGAAGCTCGCCGCCGTGGCCAAGGCGGCGCGGATCCGGCTGATCTGCCTCGACGTCGCCAACGGCTACGCCGAGAAGTTCCTCGACGTCGTCAAGCGCGTCCGCGACGAGCATCCCGAGGCGGTGATCATGGCGGGCAACGTGGTCACCGGCGACATGACGGAAGCGCTGGTGATCGCCGGGGCCGACATCGTCAAGATCGGCATCGGCCCCGGGTCGGTCTGCACCACGCGACGAGTGACCGGCGTCGGCTACCCCCAGCTTTCCGCGATCATCGAATGCGCCGACGCCGCGCACGGCCTCAAAGGCTGGGTCTGCGCCGACGGCGGCTGCACCGTGCCGGGCGACATCGCCAAGGCCTACGGCGCGGGCGCGGATTTCGTCATGCTCGGCGGCATGCTCGCCGGCCACGACGAATGCGCCGGCGACGTCCGCTACGAGACGCGCGACGGCGAAAAGATCGCGGTCGGCATGACCTTCTATGGCATGTCGTCCGAGACGGCGATGAAGAAATACGCCGGCGGGGTCGCGCGCTACCGCGCCGCCGAAGGCAAGACCGTCGAGACTCCCTACCGGGGTCCGGTCGAGGGCACGATGGGCGAGATCATGGGCGGCGTGCGCTCGATGATGACCTATATCGGCGCCGCGCACCTCAAGGAAGTCTCCAAGCGCACGACCTTCGTCCGCGTCACCGCGCAGACCAACGACGTGTTCGGGAGCCTGTAACGGCGACTTCGGGACGCAGCCGACGGGCGCGCCCGCCACGCTCCGGGTGGCCCTTCAGAGATGCGCCTCCAACGTCGCCTCCTCAGGCCGCCACGCCGTTCTGCAGCATCCGCATGGTCGCCGGCTTCCAGCCGGTCGGGGTCAGGATCATCGGGACGTCGAAGGGAACCGGCGCCGCGGCGGGCCGGGCGGTCTCGGGCGCGGAATCCATGTTATCAGGGAGTTGCGCAGGGTTTTCCGGGCGATCGCAACGTCCTGAGGCGAAAAGCTCGGCCGGTCCATTGCCAAGCTCCTTTGCGCCTTGCGACGACGCCGGATCGGCGCCGGCCGGGGCGAGAACCTCACGGTCGTCAGGCTCGGAAGCGATGCGAAACTCGGCCTCTCGAGCCAGGCGCGAGGCCGCCGCGGCGTCCGCGTTTCCGGGCGCGGAATCAATCCTTTCAAGGCCTTGCGCCGAGTTTTCCGGGCGGTCGCCGCCCCGGTCGTCCTCGAGCTCGCCGCCGCCGAGCCACGCCTTGGCGAAGGCGACGTCCTCCTCCGCCGGCGCGTCGAGCCGCGGGGCCTCGGGCCGCGCCCACTCGGCGGCGAAGGCGCCGCCGTAGCGGTCGAGTTCGCGCACGATCTTCACGACCTGGTCGACCGCCTTGAGGTTGGTCGGCGACATGGCGCTGAACGCCACCAGCAGCGCCTCGTTGAGGCGACTGACCTGGATCGCGACAAATTCCATCGGCGGGCGCGGCATGCGGCGCGCCAGGATCTCCCTCATGATCGCCCGCAGCCGCTTCTCGCCGACCCCGACCCGAGCCGCGATCTCGGCGACCGACACGCCGCGGTTGAGATAGTCGACGATGAGCTGTTCCCGCTGAAATTTCTCGAGCCGCGCGGCGCGGGCGTCGGTGGGCGCAGGCAAGGGCTTAGCCGACAGGGCGTTGGGGCAATCGGACATGCGGGGTGTTCTCCGGGAACGGGCGTATGAGAACATTATAGGAACAACATTCCCTAATTGTCAAGATATTGGTCCCTGTCCGCCAGTCTCGTAAGGCGGCCAGCGCGCTAATCGCGTTCCGCGCTGGTTTACCGAGCCCGCCGGGCGATCCTGCTAAGCCGTCGTGGCCGGGCCTGACCCGGCCATCCCCGAGACCACTGCCGACTGGCCGTAAGTCGCCGACGGTATGACGGAATCCAGCGACGACGATAAGGTGAAGCGGCGCCGCGTGGATGGCCGGGACAGGCCCGGCCATGACGCGGAGGAACGTTTCTGCCAGAACCGGGAGTACCGTGACGCGCCCGTCTTTACCGTTAGACCGCATGCCAATATCCCTATGCATGGACGGCATCGAAAGATCGGCCGCCGCCCTAAAAAAAGAGGATTTAATGAAGCGCGGTGGGGCGCGAAAGGGAAACGGCCAGGTGGCGCAGCTCAGCGCCAGATGCTGATAACGGCGGCTACAGCCCCGACGATAGCGGCTACGGTCGCGAACCGGAGCCAGATACGATCGGTCTCCTGCTTGCGACGATCAATCTCCTCCTGGGCTCTCTTTTCATCGAGCTTTTCGGCCAACCAATGGTCGATCGCCTTTCGTCTGACATCGCCGGCGGACGCGAAACCGCCAATCGGACTTTCGGGGCCAGCATGCCCGCCGGCCCAATTCGCTGAGCAGGAGAGTTACACGCTCGACGCCCATCCGCTCCAATTCGGCGCGCTGTTCTGAGCTCAGTTCTTGGTCTGTCATTGCGTTCGGCTCTACTATCTAATTTCCTAAGCGCTTGGGTTTTGATATCAGATGCAATGCCGACCGTCTTCCGCTTCGATGGGCTGCGCGTCATCGTTTACTCGAACGATCATCGCCCGGCGCACGTTCACGTCAAGGGAGCGGCCGGAGAGGCTGTGTTCATCCTGCATTGCCCCGACGGTCCACCGACGCTACGCGAGAGTTTCGGCTTCCACGGAGCCGAATTGAGCCGCATCGAGATGGAACTGACCGGCGCTTTGGCGATCCTGTGTGCGAAATGGAGATCAATTCATGGCCGTACGTGAGCAGGACGTTCATGAGGCCGAGAGGCGGATGTCGGGGCTTCGAGCCAACGGGTTTGCCGTATCCGCGCGCTATGATCGCCGCACGGCGCGCATCGTCATAGATCTCAATACGGGCGTGCAAATCGCTTTCCCGACCCGTCTGGCGGAAGGTCTTGCCGGCGCGTCGCCGGACGACCTGGCCGAAATCGAAATCAGTCCGGCTGGCCTCGGCCTGCACTGGCCGAAACTCGACGCCGATCTGTATGTGCCGTCGCTCCTGCACGGCGCGCTCGGCTCAAAACGCTGGATGGCCGCGCAACTCGGGGAAGCCGGCGGCAAGGCCCGTTCAGGAGCGAAGGCCGCCGCGGCGAGGGAGAACGGCCGCAAAGGGGGCCGGCCGCGCAAAGCGGCGGGCCTTCTTTAAGGCGGTTCCCCGGCGACATCCGACGCACTCATCGCCCATCGGGACCGGCGCGCTGGAACCCGTGTCTTCTCGGGAAGGCTGACCTTAAGGCTGCGCCAGGCGATCGGCGAATTCGCCGATCGTCTTGGCGTCAATCGGGGCGGCATTCCATTCGAGCAGCGCGGGAAAATTCGGCTGGCCCTCGTCAAAGCCGGCGCCGCGCCGCCAGCCGTGCGCGTGCAGGAAATTGGCGGTCCAGGCCGGCGCGTCGGCCGAGGCGCCGATCAGGTCGCCGCCGCGTCCGTCGTTCGCCGACACGCCGTATTTGAGATAGGCGGACGGCATGAACTGGGTCTCTCCCCGAGTTCGCCCCGCTCAAGGCGCCGCCCATGCTTTGAAAGAGAGTGGAAAACGAGTCCGCGTTCCGCCCCAGCGCCCACTACGAGCCCGCCTCACGCCATTGATCTCACGCCTGCCCTCTGCAAGCAGCCCAAGGCTCTGAGGAACGAGTCTCGAGTTTGAGACTACCCGACGACAACCGTCAAGCCGGTGTCATAGAACGACTTCCAATTCGGAAAGTGATTCACGATTTCCCCAGTATTATGACCAGGGTCCATGTACTGTTGACCATCACTGACTACGAAATGGCCTTCGCTTTCCAGCACTCCATTGATCTTTAGTATTACGGTGACGCGACCGTCTTTACCGTTATGCCGCATGCCAATATCCCTACGCAGACCGGCATGGCGAGATCGGAAGCCGCCATGCAAAAAGGGATTTGAGCGCGTGTCACCGTAAGCGAAAAAGGGATTTGAGCGCGTGTCACCGTAAGCGAGACTGACGCCGGATTGCACGCCTTAATTGGACGGGAAGCGACCGATCATTGAACTTCGCGAACGACACCGACAGTGCGCGTCCAACCCTGAACCTGTAGGCGCGGTATCCGCCCAATCCTGCCGTTCGGCGCTTCCTGTCGCTTTGTAGCGTCGCTCGTTCGGTAACGGAACATCGTCGCCACGGCGACAAAGAAGGCCGCTCGGCTTCCCGACAGGTTCTATACGTCCTTGCGACGGCCGAGCCATCTCGGCAGCCAGGCGCGAACGTCGCCGCGACGCCGAACGAGGTCCACGAGGACGGCAACGAGGACGAACAGGCCAATGATTACCCGCTCCCAGTACGACGAGACGTTCATCAGCACGATCCCGTTAGCCAGGACACCCATGAAGAGCGCTCCGAGAAGCGTACCCCAGATCGTGCCGACCCCGCCGGTCAGCGACGTTCCGCCTATGATCGCAGCGGTGATCGACGGCATCAGCCAGCTCGCCCCCGTGGTCGGTTGCCCCGCAGCCACGCGGCTGACGAAGAGCATGCCCGCGAGAGCCGCCAGCATTCCGGCGAACGCATAGACGAGCATCTCGACCCGTTCGACGCGCAGCCCGACGAATCGAGCGGCGTCGCGGTTGCCGCCGATCGCAAAAAGGCTGCGTCCGAACGGCGTGCTGGAGCATACGAAAGCCAGGACGGCATAGACCGCGATCATGAACAGGACCGGGACCGGCACTGGACCCACCATGCCTTGGCCGACGATCGCGAACGACGGCGGAAGATCTGTGATCGAGTAGCCGCGGGTCAGGACAAGAATCGATCCCGCAAAGACCTCGCCGGTGGCGAGCGTCACGATGAACGCGTTCAGCTTCATCCGGGCGATCATGAAGCCATTCGTCAGCCCCAAGAGGAAGCCGAGCAGGATCGCCAGAACCATCGCTACGAACGGATTGAACCCCAAAGTCGTCATCATAAACGCGCCGAGGATGGCGGTCAGCCCGGCGATCGCGCCGACCGACAGATCAATGCCGCCAAGCAGGAGCACGAGCGTCTGCCCGGCGGCCACGATGCCGACGAAGGAGACCTGGCGCACGACGATGGAGAGATTGTAGCTCGTCAGGAATTTCGGGGTCATCAGACTGATGAGAACGCACAGGGCGATCAGGGCGAGCAGGATGCCGCTCTCGCGCTGGCGCAGCAGCACAGCGAGAGTCCGCCGCGGCGAGGTCGCGCTCGAGGCGTCGACGCGCGCTTCGCCTGCGATTCCAAATTCCTCAGCCAACGCCAAATCCGATTGCGGCGCGGGTCGGCTTTGAGGATGCAAGTCCGTCATTGGATTGCGCCTTTGATCTTGTGCGGGTCTAGTCGGCCCGCGTCCGATATGGCCAACGTCAGCAAGGTCTCCTGGTTCGCCTCGATCGCGGCGACGTCTCCCTTGAGACGCCCTTCGTGCAGGACCAGAATGCGGTCAGACAGCGCAAGCACTTCCTCCATCTCCGAAGAGATCGCCAGGATCGCCATGCCGGCATCGGCGAGACGGCGCAGCAATGCATAAATCTCGAACTTGGCGTTGACGTCGATGCCTCGCGTCGGCTCGTCCAGGATCAGGATCTTGCATCCCGTCAGCAACCACCGGCCGAGAATCACCTTCTGCTGATTGCCGCCACTGAGTTCGGCTATCCGCTGATCTTGGCTTGTGCTCCGGATCGCAAGCTTGGCGACGTACTCGGCTGTTGCCGACGCCACCAGTCGACGATCGATCTTTCCCCTTCGCCGGAATCGACGCATGGTGGCGATCGTCATGTTTTCCGCGACGCCGAGCGCCGGGAAGATGCCCAGTTTCTTACGCTCTTCGGGAACGTACGCGATACCATTGGCAATGGCGTCGGTCGGGCGCCTGTGGGAAGCTGCGCGTCCGGCAACAAGTATTCGTCCTGAATTGGGTTGCGTATCGCCAAAGATGCAGCGAGCCAATTCCGTACGCCCGGCGCCGACCAATCCGGCGACGCCGAGAATCTCGCCGGCGTGCAATCGAAAGCTGATGTCGGAGAACTCGCCAAATCGCGTTAGGCTTTCGACCTCGAGCACGGGTTGGCGTGCAGCGGAGAGGGGCCGACGGCCGGCGCTCACGATTTCGCCCGCCTTTCCGATCATGAACCGGATCAGGTCGGCCTCGGTCGTGCTTCCCTTCGCGCGTTCGGCGACCAAGCGACCGTTTCGCATGACGCTCACGCGGTCGGAAATCCGAAGCACCTCTTTCAGACGATGCGAGATGTAGATGATGGCGCATCCGGACGACGGGAGTTGCGCGATCACTGCGAGCAGTCGCTCGGTTTCGGGCAACGAAAGGCTGGCGGTCGGCTCGTCCAGGATGAGCAGCCTCGCGCCGAGCGCGAGCGCACGCGCGATCTGGACCAACTGCTGTTGCGCGACGCTGAGGTTCGCCGCCGACGCGTCGAGATCCACGGTCGCGCCGATCGTGTCGAGGGCCTTGGCGGTGCGGGCTCGCATGGCGCCCCAGTCCACAAGAACACCACCCGCGCGACATGGCGTCGCTCCGAGCATGATATTCTCGACGACCGACATGTGCGGAACGAGATTCAGTTCCTGCGGCACCATGGCGATGCCGGCCGCGAGTGCGTCTGCCGGCCGCTGGAAATGCACGTCCTTGCCGTTCAGCAGTAAACGCCCCTCGTCAGGCCGCTGGAGGCCCATGACTACGTTGACGAGCGTGCTCTTGCCGGCCCCATTTTCGCCGACCAGACTGTGAATCTCGCCCGCGCGAAACGTAACGCTGACGTTCGACAGCGCGCGTACGCCCGGAAACCGCTTCGACACGTTGCTCAACTCGAAGAAGGGTTCAGGAGAAGAAACTCCCCTCGCGGAGATCTCATGCATCTCGACACCACGCGATCGACGAAAGACGGCGCGCAGAATTTCTCGTCCTGCACGCCTTCTTTCGGGCGCTTTACTTCAATTTATCCGCGGTCAGGATTTGCGACCCAGTGGCGTGCTCACGCGGAATTGTGTGTCCTTCGGCGTTCGCGACCAGATACTTGACGGTCCAGTAGCCAATCTCCCACTGGCGTTGGGCCTTGAGCGCGTCAATCGTACCGGACTTCAGGTAGCCGATCGCTTCCGGCAGATCGTCCATGCCGACCACATGGACCTTGCCTTTCAGCTTGGCGTTCTCGACCGCGCGCGCTGCGCCGATCGGAGCGGAGGCGTTGCTTCCAAAGACGCCGACAAGGTCAGGGTTGGCTTGCAGAGCGCTTTCGGTCAGGTCCGCGGCTTTTTGCAGATCGTCGTTGTCGGGTTGGTCGAACGCAATCTGCATCTTGGGGTATTCGCTGATCGCCTTCTTGAACCCGGCCACTCGGGCTTTGTGGTTCGGCGCCGACAGGGAACCACTGAGCACGCCGACCTTGCCGGTCTCGCCGACCCTTGAAGCGAGGAACTTGCCGAGTTCATAGCCGTCCTCGAAGTCCTTGTTGTGTCCGACATACATGATACGCCCGCTGTCAGGGCAGTCCGTGTCGAAGGTCGCGACGGAAAGACCCGCCTTCAACGCGTCGCGGATCGCCTGGGTATCGGATGCAGGATCGAGGCAGGCGACCGCGAGGCCGTCCGGCCGCCGGCTCGTCGCCGCTTCGATCTTCTTGAGATGCTCGGTGATGTCGGCGACAGCCGGCGAGTCCATCGTGACATTGACCGTAATCCCCTCCTTTGCGAATTCCGCGGCCGCCGCCTTCGCGCCGGCTTCAACGACGTCGTACCAGGGGTGGACAACCTTGGGGATGAAGATGATGGTGATGGGTCCGGTCGGCGCCTTGATCAACGTCGCCTGGTCGAACCCGGCGGATGAAGACGGCCCGGTCAACGCCAACAGGCTGGTCAGTCCTGCCGCAATAAACAAAGCGTTCTTTCTCATTAGACTTTCCTTCTCGTGAGCCCGGCTTTTCCGGAACTCCAAGACTTGTCGGATTGAATGTCCGCCTGCGCTCGCCGTCTGGCGGCAAAGCTCTCGTGCGGGGCCGAGAATCCTTTGCGACGCATAGATGCGGACGCTGGCGGTCGTTGCGACGCAGACAGTTCCCATTGAGGATATATTGCCCTGCCACCGGATCGCGCGGTTCGCGGGCGGGTGTTCGGCGCGTCGCGAAGAGCTGCGCTCAGCCGGATGACGAGCTTCGCGGAAACTGACGCGAATGGCATGCCGGTGATTGGTCAATTTCGGTGTGCGTTCGTATGGTTCGCGGCGCTGACCGAAAGCCCGGCCGGGGACCCCGATTGCAACCTTTTCGTAGGAACGCGCATCCGGATCCCCCCGTGTTGCCTGTTCTACCGACGACTGTCGGTCGGCTATCGTTTGCTATCGATTTTTGAAGCATTTTTTCGATCACAAGTCAATACCGCTTGTGCCGGGTTGCGCTGGAAACTTGCGGCGCTTGCAATGGAAAACACCTCCGAGGTCCTCCGCGAGACTCACTCATGAGACCTGGTCGTGGGCCGTCGAGGGCGTTATGGTATTCGTTTTATTTGCGATTTGTCGTGTTTCCTGCGAGCAGACCTTGCGACCCGAACGGCTTAACATGCTGTTCAACCGGCATGGTCATCTTGATCCCCGACTGTCGTAGGCGGGCGCGTTTTCGTCGCGGCGCCGTCGTCGGTGACGAGGGAATCACTACTTTTCGATGCTCTCCATATGCTGGAGCGACAGGGTCTCGACCCGTTTCGACATCGCGCGCAGGAAGGCGCGTCGTGGAGCCAGCGCATGCGCCCGTCAAGCCCGAGCTTCTCAATGGTCGGCCTTGGCGGGCAGCTCTTTCGGCCCATCCCTTTGGCAGGTCTCAATCAGTGACGTGCAACCCGGAAAGATCGCTCATGCGAAGGCCTGGCGTTGTGCCCAGCTTCCGTTCCGCCAACGCGCAGGTTTCGGTGTAAACGGGCGCGCCTCGGGCCGATCATGAACGGCGGCGGGTCGAATCGAGCCATTCGGCAAGCCAAAGGGGGCGGGGCCGCTTCCTGTGCGCATTGCCGCCGTCCATGGCGGCGCCACACGACCGCAATCCGCCCTTCAGCCCATCGTCGTCGACGGGTCTCGCGGATCGGTTCAGCCAACTCCAGCACGGCGTCCTTCGCCGGAACCGAGCCGGTCGACGCGGAGGCGGAACGCCTACGGCTGCGCCAGGCGATCGGCGAATTCGCGTCCCGCCCCAGCGCCCACTACGAGCCCGCCTCACGCCATTGATCTCACGCCTGCCCTCTGCAAGCAGCCCAAGGCTCTAAGGAACGAGTCCCGACTTTGAGACTACCCGACGACAACCGTCAAGCCGGTGTCATAGAACGACTTCCAATTCGGCAAGTGATTTCACGATTTCCCCACTATTATGACCCGGGTCCATGTACTGTTGACCATCACTGACTACGAAATGACCTTCGGTTTCCAGCACTCCCTTGATCTTTAGGAAATGGATCAGGTAAGGTGGTCCTCCCGGGGTCGTCACGAGATTTGCATAACTCACTCGATGTGCTTTTGAAGTGTGGAGACCGAGTTCCAGCGACGTCGCAATCGGAGAATGGGCCACATTGTGGGTGAAGTACCTGACTTGCTGTCCAAGTTTATGTAGGTAATTCGCAATGTTGGCTGGCGTCGAACCAAGCGCCCGGGTGGCGCTGACTGTTTGAATTGCTGTGAAGACGGTTTCTGCTTGAGGGAAAGGATTGAAGGCAAGAGATCTTAGGACGCTGAGAACACACGCTACACCGCAGGCCCTTTCGCGATCAAAGGTCCCGCCGGACAACGCCAAGATATTTTGGTTGATGATCACTAGCGCCATATTTTCCTCCCGACCCCACAGTCTGATCTCAACCGACATTCGCCGGATGTCAGCTCTGCCGCGGTCAGGTTTGTCGATTTCGATGATTTTGGCAACGGCGCGGCGTCGTTTCGCGCGAACTTGATACGCCGTGGCCGTCCTTGACCAAGACGTTCATGAGGCCGAAGGGCGCCGGCGCTTCTCCGCCCCTGTGTAGCCGAGCGAACGGGGGAGGCGGACTACCCGAAGGGTGGTGGAGGGGGCGCGCCCCGAGCCCCTTGGCGACTTCCCATGGCGATCTCCGACGGGTTGAGAGCCCATCGGAACGAACGCGCTGGAGCCCGTCTCTTCTCGGGAAGGCCGAGCTTAAGGCTGCGCCAGGCGGTCGGCGAATTCGCCGATCGTCTTGGCGTAGATCGGGGCGGCGTTCCATTCGAGCAGGGCGGGGAAGTTCGGCTGGCCCTCGTCCCAGCCGGCGCCTCGCTGCCAGCCGTGCGCGTGCAGGAAATTGGCGGTCGAGGCGAGCGCGTCGGCCGAATTGCCGATCAGGTCGCCGCCGCGTCCGCCGTTGGCCGAGACGCCGTATTTGAGATAGGCGGACGGCATGAACTGGGTCTGGCCGAGCTCGCCCGCCCAGGCGCCGCGCATCTGGTCGGGCGTCAAGAGGCCGCGCTGGACGATCATCAGGGCGTCGATCAGCTCGGCCTGGTAGAGCGGGCCGCGCCGGCAGTCGTAGCCGAGCGTCGCCAGCGCGCTGAAGGTCGGATAGCGCCCGAGACCGACGCCGAAATCCGTCTCCAGCCCCCAGATCGCCACCAGCACCGGGCCCGGCACGCCGTAGCGCTGCTCGATCCGATCGAGCGGCTCGGCGTAGGCGATCAGCATGTTCTTGCCCTTCTTGAGCCGGCCCGCGGTGATGTGCTTGGCGGCGAAAGTCACGAAGTCGCCCTGCAGCGAGCCCTGCCCGTGATCGTGCGCCAGCACCGAAGGGTCGAATTTGGCGGTCGCCAGCGCCTCGTCGACCACGTCCGGCGAGACGCCGTCGTTGATCGCCACCTGCTTGAAGTCGTCGAGCCACGCCCCGAACCCCTCCGGACTGTCGCCGCACTGGGCGGCCAGCGCCGGCGGCGCGGCATGGAGAACGGCCGCCAGCGCCGTCGACGCCAGGATCGCCCAAAGTCTTGCCCGCATCCCAAAACTCCACGCTCGTCATTCGCCGCGGCGAATAAGCCCCAATCGGGGCCGAAGATTGGCCGCTGCAGCCGCGGTCGCCGGCCGCGGCGGCGGGGTCAGCGACCCCGCCCTACAGTGGGCTCGGCGACCCTCCCCTGCAGGCGCCGAGCGCCTGACCGGAACCGCGTTTTGCGACACTTCGCCGTTGGAGGCCCGCCCGGCCGCATGATAGAAGCCCGCCCATGACCGCAACCGTCTCCGCCGCCGGGGTTCGCGCGCCTCGGCGCCTCGCAGGGGCGACCCGTTCCGAAATCGCCGCCGCGCTCGCCGACCTCGGCGTCGCCGAGAGCGAGCGCAACATGCGCGTCGCGCAGTTGTGGCGCTGGATCTACCATCGAGGCGTGAACGAATTCTCAGCGATGCGCAACATCGCCCGACCCCTGTTGGAAAAGCTCGCCGAACGGCATGACCTCGGCCGCCTGGAGACGGTCGCCGAGCAGGTCTCGGCCGACGGCACGCGCAAGTGGCTGTTTCGCCTGCCCGCCGCCCATGCCGGCGACAAGGGCGCCGAGATCGAGTGCGTCTATATCCCGGAATCCGACCGGGGCACGCTGTGCGTCTCGAGCCAGGTCGGCTGCACGCTGAATTGCACCTTCTGCCATACCGGCACGATGCCGCTGGTGCGCAACCTGACGGCGTCGGAGATCGTCGGGCAGGTCATGGCGTCGCGCGACCGGCTCGGCGATTTTCCCGGCGGCGCAAGGCCGACGGAGGGCCTCACACCCTCGGGCGAGGGCGTGCGGGCGGTGTCCAACATCGTCTTCATGGGCATGGGCGAGCCGCTTTACAACTTCGCCGCCGTGCGCGACGCCATCGCGATCCTGACCGACGGCGACGGCCTCTCGCTGTCGAAGCGCCGCATCACCGTTTCGACCTCGGGCGTGGTCCCCGAGATGGCGCGCCTCGGCGCCGAATGCGGGACGATGCTCGCCGTGTCGCTGCACGCGACCAACAACGCGCTGCGCGACAAACTGGTGCCGCTGAACCGCAAGCACCCGATCGAACGCCTGCTCGAGGCCTGCCGCGATTACCCGGGCGCGTCCAACGCGCGTCGGATCACGTTCGAGTACGTGATGCTGAAGGGCGTCAACGACACGCCGGCCGAAGCCCGGGCGCTCGTCCGGCTGCTCAAGGGCATTCCCGCCAAGATCAATCTCATCCCCTTCAACCCCTGGCCGGGCAGCCCCTATGCCTGCTCGGACTGGAACACGATCGAACGCTTTTCGGAGATCGTGTTCAACGCCGGCTACGCGAGTCCGGTGAGGACGCCGCGCGGCCGCGACATCCTGGCGGCCTGCGGACAACTCAAGAGCGAAAGCGAGAAGCTCGGCGCGCGCGCCCGGTTGATGCTCGAAGAAAGCCTGGCCGTTGGACAAGATTGACGCCGACGCCCTTTCGCTGTCGGCCGACGAGACGGCGATCAGCGACACGGAGCGCGGCCGGACCGACGCCTTCAGCATGGCGAGGACGGCTCTCGCCGACATGTTCCGTGTGCCGCGGCTCGGATGGCGCGGTCTTCTCGCGGCGTTCGGCGTCGCGATCCTGGCGTGGCTCTCGACCTCGCTCTACCGCGTTCAGCCCGATGAGAAGGGCGTGGTGCTGCGCTTCGGCCAATGGGTCGCGACGACCGAACCGGGCCTGCACGCGCATTGGCCCTACCCGGTCGAGACGGTGCTGCTGCCCAAGGTGACCCAGGTCAACCAGATCCAGATCGGCGTGGGCCCGTCGGCCGGCGCGGGCCCGGGCGCGCCGAGCCGGGGCGGCCAGATGCTGACCGGCGACGAGAACATCGTGGAAGCCGACTCCACCATCTTTTGGAAGATTCGAGATCCTGGCCGGTTTCTGTTCAGGGTGGAAAATCCGGAGCTGGCCGTGCGCACCGCAGCCGAGGGCGCTTTGCGCGACGTCATCAGCCGCACGCCGATCCAGGACGCGATGTCCGACAAGCGCCAGCAAATCGCCGATCAAACGCGCGAGGCTCTGCAAAAGCTGCTCGACGACGAGCAGGCGGGCGTCGAGATCACCCAGGTGCAGTTGCAGCGAGTCGAGCCTCCCCTCGCCGTGATCGACGCCTTCAACGACGTCCAGCGCGCCCGGGCCGATCAGGAGCGCGCCCGCAACGAGGCCGAGGCCTACGCCAACGACATCCTGCCGCGCGCCCGGGGCGAGGCGGCGCGCATCCGCCAGGACGCCGAGGCCTACCGGGTGCAAGTCGAGAACCTGGCGCACGGGAACGCCGACGCCTTCCTGCCGTTGCTGAAGAGCTACGAGGGGGCCAAGGACGTCACGGCCTGGCGGCTCTATCTCGACAGCGTCGACGAGGTCCTGCGGAAGGCCTCCAGGGTCATCGTCGACACGTCCGGCAAGGGCGTCTCGAGCGTCATGCCTTATCTGCCGATCAGCGAATTCAAGCCGCCGCCGCCGCCGTCGCCGCCAGCGCCGCAAGGCCCGCCGCCCGCCGCCGCCCCGACCGCTGCGCCGCCGCCGGGAGCGGGCAAATGAGGCGCTGGCGGCTGGCGGCGCTCGCGGCGATCGCCCTGGCGCTGACCCTTGCCCTGGCCTCGATCTATCAGATCGGCGAGGGCGAGCAGGCGCTCGTCGTCCGTCTCGGCGCGCCCGTCGCAGTCGTCGAGACCCCGGGGCTCAAGTTCAAGGTTCCGTTCATCGATACGGTCAACCTGACCTCGACGCGCTCGCTCCTGCTCGAGCCGCAAGTCGAGCAGGCGATCATGGGCGATCAGAAGCGGCTGGAAATCCAGCCCTACGCGCGCTACCGGATCGTCGATCCGCTGCGCTTCTATCAGGCCCTGCGGACGCCTGAGGCGGCCGACATCCAGCTCAACCTGATGGTCAGCTCGGCGGCGCGGCGCTCGCTTGGACAGGCGCCCCTGCGCGCGCTTCTGACCGATGAGCGCGGGCGCATCCTGGACGCCATCCGCAAGGAGGTCGCGGAGAAGGCGGCGCCGCTCGGCGTCTCGGTCGACGAGGTGCGGTTCCGGCGCGCCGACCTGCCGTTCGAAACCAGTCAGGCGATCTACGACCGGATGAAATCCGAGCGGCAGCGCGAGGCCAAGGAGTTGCGGGCGCAAGGGTACGAATGGGCCCAGCAGATCGAGGCCAAGGCCGACCACGACCGGACCATCCTCCTGTCCGAGGCGCAGCAGGCTGCGGCGGTTGCGCGCGGCGACGGCGACGCTGTGGCGAACAGGACGCTTGCGGACGCCTTTTCGCAAAACCCGCAGTTCTACGCGATGGTCCGTGCGCTCCAGACCTACAAGGGCGCGCTCGCCGGTTCGGGGCCGACCGTGATCGTGAGCCCCGAGGCCGAGTTCATGCGGCTCCTGAAATCGGGTCCCGCGACGGGGGCGGCGGAGGGTCCCAAACCTTGAGGTCGAGCGCGATCGGCGGCTCGGGCGGCGGCGCGTGACCGACCTCGCCGCTTCGCTCTTTCTGCTCTTGCAGATCTTCTTCGTCGACCTGCTGCTCGGCGCGGACAACGCCATCGTCATCGCGATGGCCTGCGGACGATTGCCGCCGGAAGACACGCGCCGGGCGGTTCTGTTCGGCGCCGCTGGCGCGATCCTGCTCAGGCTTGCGATGCTCCTGTTCGCCAACGCGCTGCTCGGCGTGCCGCTGGTGAAGCTGGTCGGCGCCTGGATGCTCCTGGTCATCGCCCTCAATGTGCGCACGAACGGCGCCAAGTCCGCCGACGGGCCGGCCGGCGGGCGCGCGGGCGCGCAGGACTTCCTCTCCGCCGCCGTCGTCATCATGTTCGCCGACGCGGCGATGAGCCTCGACAACGTGGTGGCGCTGGCGGCGATCGCCGGCGGCAACTTCTGGCTTCTGACGCTCGGCGTCCTGATCAGCATCCCCATCCTCGTTTACGGCGCCGTCATCCTGACCCGGATCATGCGGCATGCGCCCGAGGTTTTTGTCGTTGGCGCGGCCTTTCTCGGCTGGATCGCCGGGGCCATGGCGGTCACCGACCCGCTCGTCGGGGGGTGGATCGACGCCAACGCCCCCGCGCTCGGCGTCTTTGCCCCCGCGCTCGGCGCCCTCTTCGTGCTCGCCGCTGGGAGGGGCGACCCGCGTCCGGCGGTTTTGGCGCCTTCGGCGCTCGACCCCACCCTGCCTCGGGGGATCGGGCTCCCGCTCGCCGCCGCGGCGCCTTCCCGCGAAAGGCCGTCGCCGGTCGCGGCGCCGCCCCGCGTCACCGCGCCCATCGCGCCCATTCCGCCCATTCCGCCGCCGGTTGCGCCCTCGCCGTCCGGCGACGCCATGCCTGGGTTCGCCTCGGAGGCGCCGGCGGCCCGGGGCCGCGCGGTCTTGAACGAGGAGCGGCTCGTCATCGCCGGCTTCATTCTGCTCGCCGTGCTGGCGGGCCTGATCATCTTCGTTGCAGCCTTCTACGACAGCCTGACATGAGGAGCGGCGCCCCAGCGGCCGCGGCAGCCATGCGAAAGGTCTTGACTTCTCCCGCGCGGGACGGCGACCGAATTGCGGTCATGAAGCCTGACCATCATCCGTTCGAGTTGCGCGGGCCCCGCCGCAGCGAGCGCCTGAGGCAACGCGCAGCCTGGATGTATTTCGTCGAGGAGATGACCCAGAGCGCCATCGCCGACGCGCTCGGCGTCGGGCGCGTCACGGTCGTGCGCATGCTGGCCGAGGCCAAGGCCCTCGGCGAGGTGCGCATCGCGCTGTCGCGCGGCCATGCCGAGCTCGGCGGGCTCGAGGCCGCGCTCTGCTCGATCTACCGCCTGGACGACGCGCTGGTCGCGCCGCTCTCGGCCGCCGACGCGGACGCCACCGCGCCGATCGGCGCCGTGCTCGGCGAATACGTGTCGTCGCTGCTGCGCAACGACATGAAGATCGGCCTGGGCTGGGGACGGACGCTCAACCGGTCGCTTGAGCACCTGCGCGAGCGGACGCTGCGCGGCTTGAACGTCGTGTCGCTGGTCGGCGGCGTGACCCATTTCGCCCACGACAACCCGGCCGAGTTCCCCTCCGCCTTCGCCCGCGCCTTCAGCGCCGAGTGCTATCTCATCCCCGCCCCCGCACTGGTCGACAGCCCGGCGACCAAGTCGGCGCTGATCGAGCGCTGCGGCCTGCGCGCGGTCTACGATTTCGCCCAGACGCTGGACGCGGTCGTGGTCGGCGTCGGGTCGCTGGGGCCCGAGTTCGACCCCCTCCCGGTTCGAGCTGATCGGTGAAGCGGACCGGCAGGTGCTGCGCGAGTACGGCGCGGTCGGCGAATTGCTCTGCAACGTGTTCGACCGCGAGGGACGGGTGGTCGACCATCCGCTCAACCAGCGGGTGATGTCGGTGCCCCTGGACCTGGTGCGCGCCACTCCGGTCCGGGTGATGGCCGCGGGCGGCGCCGGCAAGTTCACCGCGGTCGAGGGCGCGATCAAGCTCCTGAAGCCGACCGCGCTGGTGACGGACGAGATCACCGCGCGCAAGCTCACCAACATGCCGGTCTGACCCTGGAAGGCGCGGGGGTGAACGCGCTGGCCCGGACGGCAGATTTGGAAGTCCTCAGCGCTCCGCGGCGGCGCCCCCGGGCTCCGCGAATTGGGCCTTTTTACCGTTTGGATTTGTTTGGATTTCCTTGGATTCTCTCGTCCGAAATGAGTGTTTTCAATAGGTTAAGCGGCTCATGGCGACGAAAATAAATTTCGAACGGCCCTTCGGCGGAAAGCAAGCCGATGCGCCTGCGCAGCGGCGCCGACAAGAGACTTGCCCCACAGTCCGGTCGTTTCATGAAAGCATAGTCGCATAGATACTGTTTATCAGAAGTTGGCGCTCCTTGCAAGGCTTTGCGCGCGGCGTCCGCTCGGATTGGCGGCTCGTGGGCCCGGAGGCGACCCAGAGGGGCGTTTCGTCGCGACCCATATGAACGCCGCGAATCGACGGATTGGGGACGCAGCCGATGGCGGGGCTTGAACCCGCAAATTAGGCGGACTCCTCCCTTCCAAACGGATGTCCGGGAAGGCAGGACTCGATGTATCGCGGTCGTGGCGGAGCGCGACCGCGAACGGCGCCAGTGGGAGGGCGAGCGGTCGTAGACCTGCGCGACCGGAAGGGCAACCGTCCGCCAGCGGAAGCTGCGCATTTCGATGCGCTGCAAGTTCGTAGCACTGAGAATCGACTCGAATGGCGGCTGGATTATTCCAAAGCCGGAGCCGACGATCCGTCCTTCCGCACCTCGTTCGGAAAAGCTCATGCCGAGCGCACCGCGGACATTGTTGAGGGAAACCGCGCCCGCTCCGATCCGTGCGCGAATAGTCATCTAGAGCCTGAAGGTCGTCCTGGCGCGGAACTGGCCTGGAGGGGAGCCGGTCCACCGGCGGAACGCGCGCGTGAAAGAGGCCTGATCAGAATAGCCCAGATGCGCGGCGATGGCGGCGATCGTGACATTTCGTTCCTTTAGCCGCCTCAACGTTTGGCTCCGCCGCACGTCGGCGAGCAGTTCTGAAAAGCTCGTCCCCTCCTCTTCAAGCTGACGCTGAAATGTGCGGGCGCTCGTTCCCGCCGCAGCGACGACCCGCTTCATGGTCGGCGTCTCGTCGCTTTCGATCATCAGACCCAGCATGGACTTCACCGAATTCGGCGAAGGTCTCGCCGCCGCGCAGCGAAGCCCTGCCGTCGAGCCCCCTGGGATTGAGACGGTCTCTCGCCATCTTGCCGAACGCGCGCTCCATGACGCGGTCGTCAACGACGAGCGTAACTCCACGAGACCTCGTCTCAACGACGCCGTCGCCGAACCAGGAATGAAGGTGCGCAACACCGTGCGTGGGATGTGGGGGGATCTCGATGCGCGCGATCCGATGCGCCGGGTCGCCGGCCATGCTCAGGATGCGATCGATCATGGCGGCGGCGTATTGAAGGAGCAGGTGCCGCGTCTCGGGATCGAACTTGTGGGCAAAGAATTCGCGCACCACATATTGACCGGGTTTTCGCTCGAACGACACCTGCTCGTGGGAACAATAGTAAGGTAAGGCTGCGACGACCCTGCCCAACGCCTCGGCGGGGGTTCGGGCGCCGAGGGCGACCTTCCCGAGCATGGCGATCTCGAGGCTGCCCGAGCGGGAAAGGACACGGCATGGTAGATCCGGGCCATGCCGGCGTGCGGCGTTGCGGAGCAGAGCGGCCGCATGCACCAATGGGATCGGACGAAAGGGATCAGTTATCGGGCTCGACGACAGCCCTGCTTCCGATAGCGCGCGCTCGATTGATGCGCCTTCCTCCGCAAGCCAGTGCAGGGTCGGCAAGAGCGCGAAGCCGCGTATCAATGGAATGGCGGCCGGCATCGCCTTACGTTGCTCCCTGCTCCGAAAATTCCATCGGGTTGTCTAGGCACATTTTGGCGTCAAATGCCAAGCCGGCGTTCCGGCGTGTCCCTAGAGACAGGCATGGAGAAATGGGGCTGGAAGGGAGCCGAGCATGTCAAAATCAGCATTGTTGGGCGTTGTGGCGGTATTGTCGATTGCCGGAGCGGCGAAGGCTGATCCGGTCGATCTGTCGGCTTATGTCGACGCCAACGGTTTTATCAAAGTGCAGCATCTGACCTGCGCGCAACTCGCCAACACCTATCAGGAAGACGCGAACGCGCTCATGGCCTGGTACAGCGGCTGGTACAACGGCCTCGCTCACAAGAATGAGATGGACTTCAAGAAGGGCCGCGAGCTCGAGCATCTCGTCATCGAATATTGCAAGGCGCATCCGGACGAGAAGATCATTCACGCCATTGCTGTGAATTTGAAGGACATGCGCGCCGAAGGGCTGATGCAGGAAAAGTAAGGGGGGATCAATGAGAAATCTGCTTCTGTCGGCGGCGCTCTGCGCCGTGGCATCTATCGGTCTGGCGACCGCGGCGAGCGCGCAGCAAACTGTGACGTTTCTGTGCGCGGCGCCGGCCGGGCACACGTGCCAGTTCGCCGTGAAAACCGGAGGATCTCAAATCTCTTTCACGTTGCCTTCCGGCGAGAGAAAGGAGGTGCCTAGGGTCACGCCTCACGCCGACAAATACTGCGTCTGCGACCCCGGTCCGGTGACTCGTGACTGTCAGGCCCCGCAACTGGACCATTGGTGCCTGGGCTCCTGGCTCGACGTCGATACAGGACTGAATTCCGAGAACGACTACGGAAAGAACGCGTTCGCGGCAGGACGAGAAGGACTAGCGGATTGAAGATGCGGCAAGCCGCGCGCCACGGACATCAACGAGTGGGAGGACGCCAAATGAAACCGGTCCAGCATATCTTCGCGACCGCCGTATCCGCCCTCACCCTCGCGCTCGGCTCGTCCGCCGGCTTCGCCCAGCAGGTGACCGGGGTTCTCGGCTCGCCGACCGCCACCACGACGATCGACGGCAAACAGCTTCCGCCGCCCAATCCGCCCTTTGGCGGCGTCATCAAGGAGCGAGCCTCGGAGTCGACGCCCTGGTGGGCGCCGCGGATCGTGCCGCCGAAGGGCGCGCCCAATGTGCTGCTGATCATGACGGACGACGACGGTTTCGGCGTGCCGAGCACCTTCGGCGGCGTCATCCCCAGCCCCGCTCTGGATCGCATCGCGAACGCTGGGCTGCGCTACACGAACTTCCACTCGACCTCGCTCTGCTCGCCCACTCGGGCCGCGCTGATCACGGGTCGCAATCACCACGTCGCCGGCTTCGGCGTCGTGGACGAGATTGGCACCGGCTATCCGGGGTACGACTCGATCATCCTGAAAGCCAACGGCACCATTGGCACGATCCTGAAGGAGAACGGATACGGCGCCGCGTGGTTCGGCAAGGACCACAACACGCCATCCTATCAAGCGACCCAGGCCGGGCCGTTCGACCAGTGGCCGGTTGGAATGGGTTTCGACACTTTCTACGGCTTCGTCGGCGGCGACGCGAGCCAGTGGCAGCCGAACCTCTATCGCAATACGACCGCGATCTTTCCTTTCCAGGACAACCCGGGCTGGAATTTGACGACCGCCATGGCCGACGAGGCCATCCACTACATGAAGCAGCTCAAGGAGATCGCGCCGGAGAAGCCGTTCTTTGTCTACTACGTGCCCGGCGGCACCCATGCGCCGCACCACCCCACGCCGGAATGGATCAAAAAAATCAGCAACATGCACCTGTTCGACGATGGCTGGAACAAACTGCGGGAGACGATCTTCGCCAACCAGAAGCGCCTCGGGATTATGCCCGAAAACGCCAAGCTGACCGCATGGCCGGACGGACAGGCCGAGTATGGCGGGGCAAAGCTGCCGCAGTGGGACACTCTGAGCCTCGAGCAGAAGAAGCTCTTCATCAGGCAAGCGGACGTCTACGGCGCCTATGAGGCGTATACGGACCATGAGATCGGCCGCGTCATCCAGGCGGTCGAGGATCTCGGACAACTCGACAACACGCTGATCATCTACATCAGCGGCGACAACGGCGCGAGCGCGGAGGGCATGCTCAACGGGACGCCGAACGAGTTCACCACCTTCAACGGGGTCGAGGTGCCGGTGAAGGACCAGTTCCTCTGGTACCCATTCTGGGGATCGGAAAGCACGTACCCGCATTTCGCCGCGCCGTGGGCGTGGGCGTTCGACACGCCATTCAAATGGGTGAAGCAGGTGGCGTCGCACTTCGGCGGCACGGCCCAGGGCATGGCCATCTCCTGGCCCGGCCACATCAACGACGTCGGCGGCGTGCGCCGCCAGTTCCACCACATCATCGACATCGCCCCGACCATCCTCGAAGCGGCCGGCATTCCGCAGCCCGACACGGTCGACGGGATCAAGCAAAATCCGATGGACGGCGTGAGCATGGCGTACACGTGGGACAAGGCGAACGCCGACGCGCCTTCCCGCCGGACGACGCAATATTTCGAGATGCTCGGCAATCGCGCGATCTATCACGAGGGATGGGTGGCCGCGACGACGCCGGCGACCCTTCCCTGGGAACTCAGCACCAAGCCCGCTCCGGACGTGATCACGGGCTACAAATGGGAGCTCTACAACGTCAAGGAGGATCCGACCGAGTCCAACGACCTCGCTCAGGCGATGCCCGACAAGCTCAAGGACATGCAGGACCTCTTTTACGCCGAGGCGAGGAAGAACAATGTGCTTCCGCTCGACAACTCGTCGCTCACTCGCTGGAATGCGCCCCGCCCGAGCCTCACCGCTGGCCGCAAGACCTTCACCTATTCAGGCGAATTGAGCGGCGTGCCGGCGAGCGGCGCGCCGAGCATCCTGAACCGGGCCTACACGATCACCGCCGAAGTCCAGATTCCCGAGGGCGGAGCGGAGGGCATGATCGTCACCCAAGGCGGCCGCTTCGGCGGCTACGGCCTCTTCCTCAGCAAGGGCGAATTCGGCTTCGATCGAGGCCGGGTCGTGTTTCTTTACAATCTGCTCGACCTCAAGCGCACCATGTGGGAGGGGCCCGAGTTGGAGCCTGGTCGGCACACGATCGTGTTCCAATGGACCCCCGAAGGCCCCGGCCTCGGCAAGGGCGGCACGGGCGTGCTCACGGTGGACGGCAAGGAGGCCGCCAGGAACACGATGGACCACTCGACCCCGATCACCTTCCCGGAAGACGAGACCTTCGATATCGGGATGGACACCCGCACCGGGGTCGCGCTGCTCGAATATCGCTACGATCCGCCGTTCAAGTTCACCGGCAAGATCGACAGGCTGACGTTCGAACTCGGTCCGGATCTGGCGTCGGAAGCTAAGAAGTGACGAGGTCGGCCGGTCGGCCGGCGAGAGAGGGGCCGGTTCCCGGCGAAGCATGAAGGCGACGCTCATTTTCGCAAGCGTCGCCGAAGCGGCGACGGGCCTTGCGTTGCTGATCGTTCCGTCGCTGGTCGCGCAGCTATTGCTGGGCGAGCCGCTTGTCGGCGTCGCGATCCAGGTAGCGCGCGTGGCCGGCATCGCTCTGCTCGGCCTCGGGGTCGCCTGCTGGCCGGGGCCGCCACTTGTCGGCATGCTGATCTACAGTGCAATGGTCACGTTCTACCTCGCCTACCTCGGCCTGTCAGGCGGGTCGAGCGGCATCTTCCTATGGCCGGCCGTCATTTTGCACCTGCTGTTGACAGCCTTCTTGGCTCGACATTCGCCCTCCTCAACGACTGGGACTGGCTGACCCTGTCACAACGGATGTTTGCTTCGGGTCAAACGACACATTCACAGCTTGTTTAACGGACGCCTTATCGATGCTCCGGCGCAACCGTCGCTTGCCTCGATTGGCTGAGAATGGCACTCCGGCCGTACCAGGTCCAATTCTGGAATGCGTGCCCGGGTCGAATTGAGCCATTCGGGCAGGCTCAAGTCTATTGCCCGTCGTCTTCGCTCAAGAGCGCGTGCAGCAGGGGGTGATGTGGAAGGCCGAAGGGATTGACCACCGTCAGACCGCCCCAGCTGAACCCCTGCTGAAGGTCCTCGGACAACAGCAGCCTGCAGCCTGATTGCGACGCCACCGCCAGGATCACGGCGTCCCATATTCCCAGTTGATGGTCCGTCGCGAGGTCGGCCGCGGCGAGCAGGGCTTCCGGCGAGGTTTCGACAATGGACAGCGTATCGCGCCAGCTCAACAACGCGCCGCGGGCGTCGAAGCGAGATCGCCCGCCTTTGCGAACCAGCACATTGAAGAGCTCGCCGAGAACTTGCGCTGGCGCAACGGCGGCGCCCGGCGGAAGCCGGCGAATAACGTCAATGGCGGCGTCGCGCCGTTCGGCTCCGTTGACACCTTCCGCATAGGCGAGCACGTTCGTGTCGAGCGCAACCCTCACCGGTCGTCCTCGTACAGCTCTTCGCGCGTCCATCGCCCCGAATTGACGACGGGTTGGCTCTCGAGCCGCTTAAGCAGCGTCGCGTGGGCGCTTTTCGCCGCCTCTTCGCGCCTGCCGGCGGGGATCAGCCGCGCAACAGGCTTGCCGTGGCTGGTCACGACATAGCTGCGGCCCTCCCGGACCCCGCGCAGCAGAAGCGAAAATCTGCGGTTGGCGTCGGCAGCGGAAACGGCTTCGTCCATAACGGCTCCAAGAAATGTAGTGATATTGCCTACAATATGGCGCGCAAGGACAGATTGCAAGTCCGAACCGACGTCGAAAGCAGGCCGAGCGCGCGCCCCATGCTCACCAGGTGTCCACGAACGGGCGCTTGCGCGTTGTGCGCCGGGGCGGCGGCGGACAGGAGTTGAGGCCGCGCAGGATCCAGCGGCGGGTGTCGACGGGGTCGATCACCTGGTCGATCTCGAGTACGGAGGCGATGTTGACCGCCTTGCCGGTCTCGTAATATTTCGCCACCATCGCGCGGAACAGCTGTTCGCGCTCGGCCGCATCCTCGATCGCCGCCAGCTCCTTGCGGAAGCCGAGCCGCACCGCGCCTTCGAGGCCCATGCCGCCGAACTCGCCGGTCGGCCACGCCACCGTGAAGCCCTGGGCGTGGAAGCCGCCGCCCGCCATCGCCTGCGCCCCGAGGCCGTAGCCCTTGCGCAGCACGACGGTGAACCACGGAACCGTCAGGCTCGCGGCGGTGACGAACATGCGGCAGACGTGGCGCACGAGCGCGGTCTTCTCGGCCTCCGGCCCGACCATGAAGCCCGGCGTGTCGCACAGCGAGACGATCGGCAGATCGTAGGCGTCGCAGAGCTGCAGGAAGCGCGCCGCCTTGTCGGCGGCGTCGGCGTCGATCGCGCCGCCCAGGTGCTTCGGGTTGCTGGCGATCAGGCCGAACGGCCGGCCCTCGATCCGCACGAGCGCGGTGACGATGCCGAGGCCGAAGGCGGCGCGCAGCTCCAGCACCGACCCCTGATCGGCGAGCGCGGCGACGACCGCGCGAATGTCGTAGACGCGCAGCCGGTTCTCCGGGATCGCGGAGCGCAGGCGGCGCGGGTCGGGCGCGGCCGAGGCCGCGGTCGGACCCTGGAAATACGAGAGATAGCGCTTGGCCACGGCGGCGGCCTCGATCTCGTCCTCGACCACCACGTCGATCACGCCGTTCGGCGCCTGCACGCTGACCGGGCCGACCTCGTCCGGGCGCGACCACGCCCAGGCCGCCGCCCTCGATCATCGCCGGGCCGCCCATGCCGATGCTCGAATCCTTGGTCGCGATCACCACGTCGCAGCAGCCGAGCAGCGCGGCGTTGCCGGCGAAGCAGCGGCCGGAGGCGACGCCGACGAGCGGCGCGAGCCCGCTGAGCCTGGCGAACTGGGCGAAGGTCGGCACGTCGAGGCCGGTGACGGCGAGCCCCTCGGTGTCGCCCGGACGGCCGCCGCCGCCCTCGGCGAACAGGACGACCGGCAGCCGCTGTCTCTCGGCGAGCGCGAACATCCGATCCTGCTTCTTGTGGTTGAACGCACCCTGCGTGCCGGCGAGCACGGTGTAGTCGTAGGCGACCACGAGGCAGCGGGCGCGATCGGGCGGGAAGCGGTCGCCGTTGACGCTGGCGAGGCCGGCGACGACGCCGTCGGCAGGCGTGTTGCGAACGAGATCGTCGCGCGACCGGCGCGCCGCCTGCGCCGCGACGGCGAGCGAGCCGTATTCGATGAAGCTGCCCGGGTCGATGAGCGCCGCGATGTTCTCGCGCGCGGTGCGATGGTTGGTCCGGCGGCGCCTGGCGACCGCCTCCGGCCGGCTCGCGTCCGCGCCGAACGCCTGCCGCGCCAGCATCTCGGCGAGATCGGAACGGATGGCGTCGGGGTCGGCCGCCGCCGTCGCGGCCTCGGTCTCGCCGCCGACCTCGGCCGGCTCGAGGAAGACGATGGCGTCGCCCGTGTAGAGCGTGTCGCCCTTGCGGGCGCGCGTCTCGCGCACGATCCCGCCGTCCGGGGCGGTGACGAGATGCTCCATCTTCATCGATTCGAGGACGGCGATCTGCTGGCCGGGGCGGACGCGATCGCCGTCGGCGACATCGACCGAGACGACGGTCCCCTGCAGCGGCGCGGAGACGGCGACGGTCCCCTCCGGACCTTCGATGGCGGTCGCCCGCGCGTCGCCGGCATCCGCCTCGGGCGATGTCGAAATAGAGCTTGCGATGCGCCCTCGCGGCCTGATCGAGGAGCCCGACGAGATGCGTCTCGATGAATCGGGTGTCGATCCGGCCGGCGACGAAATCGGGATGGGCGACCAGCGCCTGCAGGAAGCCGATGTTGGTCTCGACCCCGGCGATGCGGAACTCGGCGAGCGCGCGCCCGAGCCTGGCCGCGGCGGCCGCGAAATCCGGCGAGACCGTGTGCGCCACGACCTTGGCGATCAGCGAATCGAACGCCACGCCGGCGCGATAGCCCGAATAGCCGAAGGTATCGACCCGGACGCCGGGACCGGAGGGCAGGTCGAACGCCGTGATCCGGCCGGCCGTCGGCGCGGCTTCGCCGGCCGCCGTCATCGTCTCCAGGTTGACGCGCGCCTGAATGGCGAAGCCCCGGGCTGCGCTTGCGCCGTCGAGGCCGAGCTCGGCGAGCGTCGCTCCGGCCGCGACCTCGATCTGCGCCCGAACGAGATCGACGCCAAAGACCTCCTCGGTAACGGTGTGCTCGACCTGCAGGCGGGGATTGGCCTCGATGAAGGCGAACCCTGCGTCGTCAGTCGAATCGCGTCGCGTCGAGGAGGAACTCGAACGTGCCGAGGCTGTCGTATCGCGCCGCGCGCGCAATTTGCATTGCGGCGCCGATGATCCGATCGCGCAAGCGCGGCGTCAGCGACGGGCTCGGCGCGATTTCGATCAGCTTCTGGTGGCGGCGCTGGATCGTGCACTCGCGCTCGCCGAAGTCGGCGAGCCCGCCGCGCCGATCGCCGAGGATCTGCACTTCGATGTGGCGGGCGCTGGCGATCAGGCGCTCGGCGTAGAGCGAACCGTCGCCGAAGGCGCTCGCGGCCTCCGACCGGCAGCGGGCGAAGGCTTCGGCGATCTCGGCCTCGCCGCGCACGGCGCGCATGCCGCGGCCGCCGCCGCCCGCGACCGCCTTGAGCATGATCGGCGCGCCGAGGGCGACGAAGAAGGCCCGCGCCGCCTCGACGTCGCGCGACCACGGCGCCCTCGATCACCGGCGCGCCCGCACGCCTGGCGGCCTCGCGCGCGCGCAGCTTGTCGCCGAAGAGGTCGAGCGCTTGCGGCGACGGACCGATGAAGACGAGGCCCGCCTCCGCCACGGCGCGCGCGAAGGCGGCGTTCTCGGCGAGGAAGCCGTAGCCTGGATGGATCGCCTCGCAGCCGGTCGCCTTGGCGAGCGCGACGATCCGCGCCCCGTCGAGGTAGGCGGCGGCGCCCCGGCGGCCGAGCGCGTGCGCCTCGTCGGCCTTGCGCAAGTGAAGCGATTGGGCGTCGTCCTCCGAATAGATCGCCACGCTTTCGATCCTCAGATCCGCGGCGGCGCGGGCGATGCGCACGGCGATCTCGCCGCGATTGGCGATGAGGAGCTTGCGGAAGGGCGGGTGCGACATGGCGATTGAGGTCCTTGAAGACGGCGCGATTGTGACCGGGGCGAGAGCCGCCGTCGAATCGATCCGATGTGAACCAATGCGCCAAGCGGCCTTTTGAAGTAGGAAACCGTCATACGACGGGCATTTTGCTATGCCCTCGTCCTGAGGAGCGGCGCCGCAGGCGACGCGTCTCGAAGGACGCTCCAGTGGGCGCGCCGGCGCCATATGGAACGCCCTTCGAGACGCCGGCTTCGCGGGCTCCTCAGGACGAGGTCGTGTCGTAAAGGCGCGTCCTCGGGCGTCGCCGGTAACCGCCGAGACGAGGCTAAAGATGACCCCCACCGCCGAAGAAGCCGCCTATCTCGATACTCTGAACGCGCTCTGGCGCCGCAACTGGCCAAAGGGCGCGCCGCGCGAGCCCGTCTATCCGCTCGGCGAAATCCCGCTCACGGAATATCTCAGGGAGCGCGCCCGCCGCACGCCCGGCAAGGCGGCGCTGATCTACTATGGCCGGGAGGTTTCCTACGCCGAGCTCGACCGGCTCAGCGACGCCTTTTCGGCGTGGCTTTACGCGCGCGGCGTGGGCAAGGGCGACCGGGTCGCCGTGTTCCTGCCGAACTGCCCGCAGTTTCATGTCGCCTTCTTCGGCGTCCTCAAGATCGGCGCCGTCCACGTCCCGGTGAACCCGCTGTTCAAGGCGCAGGAGCTGATCTACGAGCTGAACGACACCGGGGCGAAGGTGGCGGTCGCGCTCGATGCGCTCTTCCCGCTGTTGGCGGAGGTCGCGGGCCAGACCGCGGTCGAGACGATCCTGGTCACCTCGGCAGGCGCGATGCTTCCCGAGACGCCGACGATCCCCCTGCCCCCTGGCCTCGATGCGCCGCCAAGGCCCTGCCCGGGCGCGATCGACTTTCTGCCTGCGCTCGCCGCGGCGACCCAAGCCCCGCCCGACGTCGCCGCCGGCCTCGACGACATCGCCGCGCTCAACTACACCGGGGGCACGACCGGCATGCCGAAAGGCTGCGTCCATACGCAGCGCGACATGATCTACACGGCAGCGACAACCTGCTCGATCGCGATCGACCTCAAGCCCGAGGACATCGGACTCAACTTCTATCCGGTCTTCTGGATCGCCGGCGAAGACATGGGGCTCATCTTCCCGATCTTTTCCGGCGCGACCTATGTGCTGCTGGCGCGCTGGGACCCGGTCGCGTTCATGACGGCGGTCGAGCGCTACCAGGTCACCGTCGCGACCCTGCTGGTCGACAACGCCGTCGAGGTGATGGAGCACCCGCGGGTCGCCGAGTTCGACCTCAAGTCGCTCGAACAGGTGCGCTGCTCGTCCTTCGTCAAGAAGCTGAACGTCCCCTATCGCCAACGTTGGCGGGAGTTGACCGGGACGACCCTGATCGAAGCCGCCTGGGGCATGACCGAAACGCACACCTGCGACACGTTCACGACCGGCCTGCAAGACGACGACCTCGACCTCGAGTCACAGCCGATCTTCGTCGGACTGCCCGTGCCGGGCACGGAATTCAAGATCTGCGACTTCGCGACCGGCGCATTGACGCCGCTCGGCGAGGAAGGCGAGCTTTGCGTGCGCTCGCCCTCGAACCTGAAGGGGTACTGGATGAACACCCGGGCGAGCGAGGCGGCGCTACGCGACGGCTGGCTGCACACCGGCGACATCGGGCTGATCGACGCGGACGGGTTCCTCCACTTTCTCGGACGGCGCAAGGAGATGCTGAAGGTCAAGGGCATGAGCGTCTTCCCGGCCGAGATCGAGGCCCTGCTCGGCCAGCATCCGGCGATCGTCGGCTCCGGCGTGATCGGGCGCGAGGACAGCGAGCGCGGGCAGGTTCCGGTCGCCTTCGTCCTCTTGCACGAGAAGGTCCGCGGCTCCCTCAGCGAGGCCGAGCTTCAGTCCTGGTGCCGCGACAACATGGCCGTCTACAAGGCGCCCGAGGTCCACATCGTCGACGCCCTGCCGATGACCGCGACCGGCAAGGTGAAGAAGGAGGAACTGGCGAAGCTCTTGTAAATCGATCGCCGCGCGGCGCTCCTTCTGCAAACGACCATGGGAAGCCCGGGAGCAGCCGGTATGCCGAGATTGGAATACGCCGCCTACGAGGCCGCCGAGCCATACTTCGATCTGGTTCGAGGGGCGCTCGGCGAGCTCGTCGACGGCGAGCACTTCTTCGACGCCGTCGCCGACGACGTCGTCTACGAGGTCCTTTACGACTTCCCCGGTTGGCCCCGCATCGTCGAGGGGCGGGCCGACCTGATGAACCGGTTCAGGGCTATGTCGAGAACATCGCGCTTCAATCCGCTGACAAGCTCATCGCGCACAGGACAGGGGACGGCCGGGTCGTCATCATCGAATACGAAGTCCATGGGACGATCATCGCGACCGGCGTGACCTACAACAATCGGTTTTGCTCGATCGTGACGATCGAAGGTCGGAAAATCGTCCACTGGAGAGACTACATGGACTTCTTGCGGCTTGGAACGCGTTGACGAGGAGCGCTCGCTAGGGGACTCGCTCCGCCCGATCCCGCGCGCCGGAACGCCGCGGCGTCTCAGCCGTCTCGCGCCGGTTCGGGGGCGAGTTGGGCCAGAACGCTCGCGCGCGCGTCGGTCAGAATGGCGTCCGACAGATGCTCGTCGCCGACGGCCCTGGCGCAGATCAAGGCGCCGATCATCGTCGCGAGCAAGACATTCGCGCGCGCTCCGCCTTCGACGCCGAGAAAGGCGGGATCCGCCTCCGCGAAAATTCGAACCATGGCCGCGAAGCCTTCGGTCGCGGCCGCGCGCGCGGCGGCGTCGAGACGGCCAATTTCCGCGCCGAGCGCCGCCAGACCGCACCCCGTCTTCGGGTGATCCCGGTGCGCGGGCGAGAGATAGCCGTCGACGAAACCGCGCAGCCGCTCCATCGGCGATCGCGACTGGTCCGAGCCCACGATCGACTCGAGCGAGGCCCGCATCATGAGGCCGCAGGCCTCCGCGACCAGTTGATCCTTGGACTCGAAGTGCTTGTAAAAGCCGCCGTGCGTCAGATCCGCGGCCGCCATGAGGCCGTTCAGCCCGGTCCCGACGATCCCGTTCTCGCGGAATTTCTCCGCCGCGGCGGCGACGATCCGCGCGCGCGTGCGGGCCGCTTCCTTGTTGGTGTTGCGCATCGGCTGCAGCCTACCTGTTGACAGGATGATAGTCGACATCTAATAAGATGTCGACTGACATCTAGTCGCAGCCGCTCTCGAGCGAGCCCGATACAGGAGACGCAAATGAACATCGAAGGAAAGACAGCGTTGGTCACAGGCGCCAACCGCGGCCTCGGGCGCGCGCTGGCGGAGGCGCTGCTCGCCGCCGGGGCCGCGAAGGTTTATGTCGGCGCGCGCAACCTGGAGGGCGTCGACGTCGCAGGCGCCAAGCTCGTCAAACTCGACGTCACCGACCCCAAATCCGTCGAAGCGGCGGCGCGAACGCTGTCCGATGTCGCGATCCTCGTCAACAACGCGGGCGTGTTCCAGACTACCCCTGCGGCCGGGGATGGCGCGCTGGAATCGGGCCGATCCGTGATGGAGACGAATTTCTTTGGCGTGTGGGCGATGAGCCGAGCCTTCGCGCCGGTGCTGAAGGCGAACGGCGGCGGCGCGATCGTCAACATCCTCTCGGCCCTGTCCTGGCTGACGATCGAGGGAACGACCGGCTACAGCGCTTCGAAGAGCGCGGCATGGGCGCTGACGAACGGCTTGCGCCGGGAGCTCAAGACGCAAGGGACCTCGGTTCTCGCCGTCCATGTCGGCTTCATGGATACAGACATGGCCGCAAACATCCAGGCGCCGAAGGTCTCGCCTCGTCGAGTGGCCGAACAGATCGTGCAGGCGATCAGGGAGAACAAGAGCGAGCTGCTCGCGGACGACACAAGCGCCGCAGTCAAGGCCGGCCTCACGGGCGAGCCTGCGTATTACCTCTGACCGCGGCGAGGGGTGGCAACCGACGCATCGGGCGCCCATCGTCAAGTCGCCCCGGCAGAGCGGCAGAAGCGGTCGTCGCCAAGCAAACAGGCCGGAGCCAGGTGCGGCGGGAGCCGCAACTCCCAACGGCACGTCGACCAGTCCCAAGCGGCGTGAGCCTCAATGCTGGTCCCGAAATCGACTGCTTTTCGGGACCGGACAGCGCGCATATCCGTTCGGCCCGTGGGAGGCCGAAGGCCACAGGCGTCATCTTCCCCGAAAGTCAGCTGGCCTCGCGTCAGCCAGCGTCTGCTCGTTTGCCCCCGTCGGGTGCTTCATCTTGACACCAAGAATCGCAAGAATGATCGGCGGCAAGGTCCGGGTCTTCAAACGACATTGAAAGTTGTTCGCGCACGACCGCCGATGCTGGCCCGATACGACGGGCGCCGAAACGGTCGGCTCATGGCGAACGGCAGGCGCCCGAGGTTTTGCCCCTGGGTCTGGCTCGTCCTTCGCGGCATAAATTGGCGGAAGAGGGGCCTCGACCATGCCATCGACGAGACTCGCGAACTGCGGCCGAATGCCGTCGGACTGCGGATTGCTCGCAAAGATCGCGTTGGAGGGGTCGATGCGCGGTCTCCCCGGACAGTTCCCGTCATGAACGCAGTCTTCATCGTGCGGAAACGTCGCGGCTTCGGAAGGCGGCGACGGACGCGCCACACCTCTCGCGACCTTCGCCTGGGGGGAGCCGGGGTCCGAAACTTCGATAGCAGCCGGCGTCGACGCCTTGGCGAGAAGCGACAGCTTGTCGATTTCCGCTTCCGCGGATGCGGCGCGCGGCCCGTTTCCATGAGCGGTAAGGAACGCCTCCCACCCGGCGAGGCTCCCGGTCCGTTTCGCGATCAGATAGTCCAAGTCCTCGTTGACGCGTCCTACGTCGGTCGGATCGACGACGATTGCGGCCGCCTCCGGTCCCGGGGACGCGAAGCTGTTGTTGATGTGGATATTGATCTCATCAACTCGCGCGAGATTGGCGACCCGCTCGAAGCTTCCCGGTCCATTGATGTAGACCCCAATCGCAACGCCCGACGCCAGAACGATTGCGTATTTGGCAAGCGCACTCACACGAAATCTGTGCAATACCGTGGTAGGCATTAAACCAAGGAGTCCCGCGCCTCTCAGCCTCCAGCATATTCCCATGCCGGCCGGCCGCAGGTCAACCGCCGGCCGCCGCATGAATGGCATCCCGCACTGTGACATTGCGTCACCGGCCAAAACGACGCACCGTACGCACGGCTGCGGCCGCTCAGAGCGTCCATTGGACTCCGAGCGCGGCCCACGAGCCATCCCGGGAGTGAGACAAGGAGCGGAACATGCGGAGATCGACGAATTGGCGAACAAAACAGACTAGAGTCGGGCTCGCCGGCGCGACGGCCGTCGGAGCTTTGGCGCTTGCGGTCGAGCCGGCGTCGGCCTTGGATTGCGGCGACCTCGCCGGCAAGACCTATGGCGCGGCAACGATCATGGCGGCGACGAACGTATCGCCGCCCTCGAGCCTGATGGGGCTCGATCCTCCGGCGCCCGTGGCCATTCACGCGCCGTTCTGCCGGGTCGAGGGAATGATCAAAACCTCGGACAAATCGCAAGCGCGGTTCGAGGTCTGGCTGCCGAATAAAGGCGACTGGAACGGCAAGGTTCAAGGCGTCGGCAACGGCGGCTTTGCGGGCTCGCTAATCCTGGGGCCGATGGACTGGGCCCTTCAGTCCGGATACGCCGTCTCGGCGACCAACACCGGCCACAACGGCGGCACGCTGGACGCGGCCTGGGCGCTTGGCCACCCGGAAGAGATCGTCGACTTTGGCTGGCGAGCGATTCACGGGACGGCGGAAGCTTCCAAGGCGATAGTCGCCGACTACTATCAGAAGCCTCCGGCGCACGCCTATTTCAGCGGCTGCTCCGACGGCGGGCGCGAGGCGCTCATGGAGGCGCAAAGGTTCCCGAAGGATTACGACGGCATCGTCGCCGGAGCGCCAGCGAATTCCTGGACGAAATTGCTCAGCAACGCGATCTGGACCGAGCAGGCCCTCAATCAGCCGGGGGCCTGGCTATCGCCCGCGAAGCTCGCGACCATCAGCAAAGCCGTGTTCGCCGAGTGCCATGGCGAGAGCGGCTATGTCGAAGATCCGGGGCTATGCCATTTCGATCCGGCGAGCCTCGTCTGCAAGGCGGGCCAATCAGACGGCTGCCTTACCGATCCTGAGGTCGCAGCGCTGAAGAAGATCTACTCCGGCGCTCAGGACGCAAATGGCAAGCCGATCTTTCCGGGCTATTCGCCAGGAAGTGAGGATGGTCCGACGGCCTGGATTCTTTGGATCACCGGCAGCGAACCGAACCGCACGGCGGGAAGCCTGATGAACGGCTTCGGGACCGGATACTTCGCCAACATGGTGTTCGACGACGCCGGCTGGCGGATGGGCGGTCGGAACGTCGTGGATGACCTCGCCACGGCGACGAAGAAGACGGGCGAGACGCTCGATTCCTCAAGCCCCGATCTCAGCGCCTTCCGGGCCGCCGGCGGCAAGCTCATTCAGTATCACGGCTGGAACGATGCGGGGATTCCGCCCCAAAGCTCAATCAATTACTACAATCAGGTCTCGGACAACATCGGCGGACTAAAGGAGACTCAATCCTTCTACCGGCTGTTCATGGCCCCCGGCATGGATCACTGCGGCGGCGGCCCTGGCCCGAATGCGATCGGCGGGGTCTTCGGCCTGCCCTCGATCAGCCGCGATCCCGGGCACGACGTCGTCTCCGCGCTTGCGCATTGGGTCGAGGACGGGGTTGCGCCGGATCAGATCGTCGCGACGCTATACCGCGACAACGATCCCTCGAAGGGGGTCGCGGCCCAACGGCCATGGTGCGCCTATCCGGCGGCGGCTCATTACTCGGGTCAGGGCGATCGAAGCGCCGCCGCGAGCTACGCCTGCGTGGCGCCGGCGCAGTAAGAGGCTTGGGCAATCGGCCCCTCGTCGCGGGGCGCCGGTCGCTCCAAAAGGGCCGCCCCGGCGCCTGCAAAGGCGCTGGGGCTTTTTGTCAGTCTCGGCCGAGCGTGCTCATCACTTCGTCGTCAGCGTCTGGAGATCGATCGCGCTCCCCATGGCCTGGTAGCCCGCCGGGTTCGGGTGGAGATGGTCGCCCTTGTCGTATTTCGGCAGGGAATAGCCGGGCCTCTGCGGATCGACGATGATCTTATCGAAGTCGATCACCCCGTCGAAGGCGCCGCTTCGGATGAAGTCGTTCAAGGCGAGACGGATCTTCTCCTTGTCCGGTGTGTAATAGCCCTCGAACGGCGTTCCCGCAAAGGAGTCGCCGAAGGGCGTGAGGGTCGCGCCAATGATCTTCATGCCATGATCGTGCGCGCGGGCGATCAATTGCTTGTAGCCTGCGATGATGGCCTCGGCGGTGGGCTCGGGATCGTGCAGCGCGAGGCCGCTGCCGGGCCAGCCCACGTCGTTGATGCCCATCATCAGGATGACCGTGTCGGCCTTGGGTTGGCTGAGGACGTCGGCGTCGAAGCGAGCGAGCGCATTGACGCCCATGCGGTCGGACAGGACCTTGGCGCCTGAAATACCTTCGTTGAGGATTGCGACCGGCGCGCCTCCCGCGGCTACGAACCGCTCGGCCAGCCGATCGGGCCAGCGGTCGTTGCCGTCGACCGTGGAGCCGTCGCCATCGGTGATCGAGTCGCCGAAAGCGACGATGGCGCGCGCGTTCGCCGGCGCATCGACCAAAATCTCGCTCAGCAACAGGCGCTGCGTAAGTTTGGAGTCGGCCTTGAAGTCCACGTCGGCGACCTTGTTTCCGGCGGCGATGTAAGCGGTCTCGTGGCCGTCCCAGTGGATGGTGCTGGTCGGCGTGATGTCGGGGAGATAGAGGCTGACCGCCACCAGGGCGAGCGGCTGAACGCTCATGTCGACGGGATCGCTGATCGCCGGGGCGCCGGGAGGGATCACGATCGAGGATTGTCCTCCGAACGTCAGGGCATGGTCGGAGCCGTCCTGGATCTTGCCGGCTTCCCCGGCCAGCGCAATATGCGCCGCCCCGACCGTCAGCGGCGCCGCGCCGTATGCGTTCGAGAGCACGATGCGCACTCTGCCGCCGCCGATGCTCAGGCGGGCGTCCTGGCGGATGGTTTGTTTCCACAGGTTGGCGGGCAGTCCGAGCGGGACCGGGAAGTCGGGCGCCCAGGCGGGTTGCGGGCTCGCGGCCCAGGAGCCGACCCAATTGCCGGCGTCCGCGGCCTGCGATGTTGGAGAAAAGGCGACGACAGCGCCAAGCGCAATGGCTGCGCAGGCGGCGAGCCACTTCGGTTTTGCGACGGCCGGCACGCACGCGGAAACCCAACGGTCCTTCATGTCTTCCTCCCTGACAAATCTTTCTAGCTGCAGCGACCGCGCAGTTAGCCTACTGGCATGTCAGCTGCCGCATGATTGGCGAAGCGGAGGTATCGAGTCAATCGCCCGAACTTTGCAGAGGGCATGTTGCGGCGTCGCCGCGCGCAGCGTCGGAAACGTCGACAGCGTCAACAAGGGAAAGCCCCGCGGGCCGCCGCGTTTCCCCTACCCGCCGCCGCTTCCAGCGTATTCGGCGGCAGAATGTCGACCGCCATGCGGCCGAGGCCGGTGACGGCGCGATCGCGGCGGCGACTTCCGCGTCGTCCCTATAAGTCGGGAGCCGAGCCTTTCATCGAGCCGCCATCGGAAATTCGTCCAACCGGTTCGTCGGAGAATCGAGCTTCTCGCGCCGAGACCTCGTCGCCGAAGCGTTTGGTCAAGACCGAGTAGAGTTCGGGGCGTCTGGCGCGCAGCCAACGGCGGCCCGTGCACTTCGGCAACAGGTCGAGGTCCGCCTCGGCGACGACCAACATGTCCTTCGCCAGCCAGGTCTCGGCCAGGATGCGACCGTAGCAGTCGACGATCATCGCGTTCCCGGTCCGCACTTCTCCGTCGTCTTCGCCGACCCCGTTGGAGAACATGAGGAACAAGCCGTTGTCGTGCGCACGCGACGGCAGCCACCGCAGCAACCATTCCCGGCCCTTCGGGCCTCGGAACTCCGCTTCGACCGCCTGCGGGTTCGATTCGCGTTCGCGCCAGAGTTTTGGATCGATCAGTCCCATCGCGAACGGGCTGCGCGAATCGCAACCCCCTGTCTGGTGGGGCGCGATCAGAACGTCGGCGCCGAGCAACGCGGTCGATCTGACGTTCTCCACAAGGTTGTTGTCGTAACAGATCAGGATCCCGATTCTGACGCCGAGAGGAGAATCGATCACCGTGAAACGGTCGCCGCTGGCAATGTGCTCATTCTCGAAGGCGTGAAGCTTTCGATGGCAGGCGTACGAGCCGTCCGGCTGGCAGAAGACATAGGAGTTGAACAGCCTTCCGTCCTCTCCGCGCTCGATCAGCCCGAATCCGATCGCCACGTCGAGGTCGCGGGCGAGCGCCATCACCCGCCGCGTCGATGCGCCATGGGGAACGGACTCGGCGAGCGCGTCGAGATCCGACCGGCCGAGATTGCGCACGTGCCAATATCCCGTGACGCACATTTCCGGAAATGCGAGGATTTTGACGCCAGTCGCAGCGGCCTGGCGGGCGAAGCGCTCAACGACAGAGAGGTTGTAGGCCTTGTCGTTGGCGCGATGATGGAACTGAACGGTTCCGAGTTTCAATGTCATGGCTTCTCACGTGTTGCATGGAACCGGCGGCCGCTCCTACCCCGCCGCCCGCTTCGCCGCTTCAAGCGTGTTCGCCATCAGCATGGCGACCGTCATGCGGCCGACGCCGCCGGGGACGGGCGTGATCGCGGCGGCGACTTCGGCGGCTTCCGCATAGGCGACATCGCCGACGATGCGCGTCTTCGGCTTGCCCGAGGCGTCGGCGCCTTCGGCGGCCACCCGGTTGATGCCGACGTCGATGACGATCGCGCCGGGCTTCACCCAATCGCCGCGCACCATTGCCGGACGCCCGACGGCCGCGACCAGCACATCGGCGCCGCGGGTGACGCCGGCCAGATCGCGGGTGCGCGAATGGGCGATCGTCACCGTGCAGTGGCGCTGAAGCAGAAGTTGCGCCATCGGCTTGCCGACGATGTTGGAGCGGCCGATCACCACCGCCTGCTTGCCGGCGAGCGTCGCGCCGAGCGTGGCGCACGCCCTGTCGAGCATGATCATCGCCCCCGCCGGCGTGCAGGGGACGAGCGCCCGCCCCATCTCGCCGATCGACAGGAGCCCGACGTTGATCGGATGGAAACCGTCGACGTCCTTTCTCGGATCGATCGCCTCGAGCACCCGCACCGCGTCGACCGCCTTGGGCAGCGGCAACTGCACCAGGACGCCGTGCACGGCCGGGTCGGCGTTGAGCCTTGCGACCAGCGCCAGCAGTTCGGATTCGCCCGTCGTCTCGGGCAGCGTGTGCTGCTCCGAATAGAAGCCGCAGCGCTTGGCCGCCTTGCCCTTCGAGGCGACATAGGACTGGCTCGCCGGGTCCTCGCCGACCAGCACAGTGGCGAGGCCGGGCGTCACCCCGCGGACGGCCAGCGCCGCCGTTTCCTGCTCGACCCGCGCGATCACCTCGTCCGCGATCGCCTTGCCGTCCAGAACATAGGCCTTGCTCATTCCGCTCCTCATTTGCGACATTCCGCGCGATGCGATTTGTGTTCAGATCGTCCTCACGCCAGCGCCATATCCTCACGTTCGCACTGAAGACCCGTCGGTCGCAGCCTCAGCGCCGGCGGCGAGCGACCGCGGCGATCTCGGCGAAGACGGCGAGCACGTGCAGCTTGCGGTCGAGGTTCATGGCCTCCGTCTCGCGCTCCGCCGCGCGGAGGCGGTCCCAGAGGCCGCCGATCTGCCAGGCCGAGAGCGGCGAGGAGACGGCGCTCGCGGCATAAGCGGCGACCCAGTCGTAGAGGGCCCTGTGGAACGCCGCAAACGCCTCGCTCGAGGCGCGGCCGGCGAGCGCCTCGGCGAGCCTGGCGACGGCGCGCGGATCGGGATGGGGGAGTTTGCCGACGGTCGCGTCGATCAACGCGCCGACCCCCTCCGAGTCCGGGGCGAGCCGCGCCAGCGCCTCGCGGACCGAGCCGGCGCCGCGTTCGGCCGCGGCCGCGACCGCGGCGGGATCGGCGTCGCTCCACGGCGGCCCCAGCGAACCTATGACCTCGACGATCGCGCTTTCGGACAACGGCTCGAGCTTCAGCCGGCGGCAGCGCGAGCGGATCGTCGGCAGCACCTGCCCCGGCCGGTGCGACACGATCAGGATCAGCGAGCGCGCCGGCGGCTCCTCGATCATCTTCAGGAGCGCGTTGGCGCCGTTGGCGTTGAGGTCCTCGGCGCAGTCGACGACGCAGACCCGCCAGCCGCCGAAGGCCGCCGACATCTGGAACACCTGGAGCGCATCGCGCACGTCGTCGACGCGGATCTCGCTGTAGAACTTCTTCTTGTCCGCCTGCAACACCCGCCGAACGAGGGAGAAATCCGGATGCGCCAGCGCCGCGAGATGACGCGCGGCGGGGCTCGCCGGATCGACCGTGAGGTCGCGCGCGGCCTGGACGGCCGGCGCCCGGGGATCGGGATTGGCGAACAGGAAGCGCGTGAACGCCCATGCGAGCGTCGCCTTGCCGACCCCTTCGGGACCGCCGATCAGCCAGGCGTGGGCCAGCCGCCCCTCGCAGTAGGCCGCGAGCATCTCGGCCTCGGCGTTCTCGTGGCCGATCAGCCGCCGAGCGTGGCGCGGATGGGGCGCGCCGGGAGCGGCGTCGCTTTCGGGCTGATCGTCGCCCTCCGGGCGCTTCATCGCTGACCCTCCCCCGCGCCGGCCGGATCGAGGCGCGCCTCGACCACCGCCCAGATCGCGGTCTCGACCTCGACCTCGGACTTCAGCGCGTCGATCACCGCGCAACGCGCCGGCTCCGCGCCCGCGATGTCGAGGAAGGCCCGGCGCAGAACCTCATGGAAGGCGACGCCTTCCCCCTCGAACCGGTCAGGGCCGCGTCGCCCGCGTCTCAGGGAGGCCCGTTCGAGCCCGATCCCGGCGGGAATGTCGAGGATCAGCGTCAGATCGGGCCGGCTCGGGCCGACCGCGACCTGTTCGAGGCGGGAGACGAACGCGGCCGGGAGATTGCCCGCCGCCCCTTGGTAGGCGCGGGTCGAATCGGCGAAGCGGTCGCTGACCACCCACGCGCCGCGTTCGAGCGCCGGCAGGATCGTCCGGTCGAGATGGTCGATGCGGGCGGCCGCGAACAGCATGGCCTCGCTTTCCGGCCCGAGCGGCCTCGCGAAGCCGCTGAGGATGACCTCGCGCAGCGCCTCGGCGTGCGGCGAGCCGCCCGGCTCGCGCGTGCGCACGACCTCGAGGCCGGCGGCCTTGAGCCGCGCCTCGAGCCGGAGCGCCTGCACCGACTTGCCGGCTCCTTCGCCACCCTCGAGCGTGATGAAACGGCCCCTGCGTCGTTCGATCATGCGCGCCTATAGCACGAGGATCGGAGGGGAGAAGTAGCGACGTGGCGTCGGCTGAAGAGCCCGAGACCCGCCCTCGGCATCGCGAGCGCGTCTCAGTCGTCGGCGCCGGCATGCGCCGGTTTCACCCGCTCGAAGGCGGACCGGGTCAGACGCCTCACCCGATCCGAGGCCGGGTCGGAAAAATACAGCGCCCTCTCGACGCTGGCGTGCAGCTCCGGACGCCGCGGCGGCAGGACCGCGTTCGCACCTGTAGGGATACGTTTCTCCGCGGCCGCGGCAGCGGCCACCGTCGCGGTGCGAGGCTCCCCGAGGTCGAACGGTCGCGGCGGAGGCAGCGGCACGACCCCGCGAATCAGGCGCCTCGTCTCCGCGGAGGCGCGCGCAGGCGCGGGTTCGGGCTCCGCTGCGGCGACCTCGACGTTTTCCGGCGGCGGCTGAGGCGTCGCGACTGGCGCGGGCGGCGGCGGGGCAAAGACAGGCGGGGCCGGCGGCGGCAGACGCGGCGGCGGCGGTTCGGCGCGGCCCGAGCCGAACAGCGCCGCGAAAATCGACGGTCCCGGCTGAGACTGGGCGTCCGCCACCATCACCGGCTCGGAAAGACCGTCAATGTGGGCCGGACTGCCGTCGGTGCGCAGCGAAGCCAGCAGCATGCCGTCGTCGGAACCCTCCATGGGCGCGCGACCGACATAGTCGACCTTGATCTTGGCGGTGCCCGCGCCCTTGAAGCCGAGCACATCGGCGGCGCGCGAGGAGACGTCCATCACCCGGCCGCCGTGATAGGGCCCGCGATCGTTGACGCGCACGATCACGGAATATCCGTTGTCGAGATTGGTCACCCGGGCGTAACTCGGCAGCGGCATGGTCGGATGGGCTGCGGTGATCGAGCCCATGTCGTAGACTTCGCCGTTGGCGGTGCGCCGACCGTGGAAGGCCGCTCCGTACCAGGAGGCCATGCCCACGGCGGTGTACGAAGTCATCTCGGAGGGCACGTAGGTGTGCCCGGCGACATGGTAGGCGTGGCCGACGAGGTATTGACCGCCGCCCTTGGGGACCGGCTGGCCGTCGGCGATCACTTTCGGACTCGCGTGGCCGTATTTCTTCTCGGAGAAATGCTCTTTGCCGTGGGCGTAGTGCTGAACGGTCTCGGCGGCGCATCCGGAAAGCGCAAGGGCGAGGGCGACGCTCGCCAGGCCCGAGCCATCCGCGTCTGGCTGCGACGGCGTGCATGTCACGACGCGATACGCTCATCGAGGCTCACTCGCACGCAGCGACCGCTTGCGCGCCGAAGTCATTCGACAATCCGTCAAGGGGCGCAATTTCACGAAGTCCGTCACGCTGCTCGGCACTCTTGATCCCGCATGGTTGAGATATCGCTAACGAATCATGCCGACTTCGCCCGGCGCGATCCGCTTGTTTCCCTGCCCGCGCCGGCTTTGTCGAATCGCCAGCCCTTGTCCCGTCGCGCCGCCCCTCCTGTTCTGGCTCCCGTCGTCGCGCAATCGCGCCCTTTCGTCCAAACGGCAAGAAAGTGGCCATCGTGTGGCCAGCGTGAGCGTCAATTGGTCACGATGCCGAGCTTTCGGTCACGAGGACGCGCTTCGCCCCTGGCGAAATCATCCGGACGCGCGCCGAAAAGACATTGGCGGCCGGGTGCATGCGTCCGGCCGCCGAGTTGCGGGAGGCCTTTGGATCACCGGCGGAAAAGCAATTTGCTCCCTCCGGGTGGTGCGGACCCGTCGCCTCCCAAGGCCGCATACCACGAAGGGTAAGAGGGGGTTCAGAACCCTTCGCTCCCGAACACTGTGTTCGGCGCGGCTCACTGCAAGTGAACCTAGGGACGAATTGTTTCACACGCAAGAGGAGAATCCACTTCTTGTCATAATCATTTCATGCAGGGAGAACTTACGGCTCGGCCGCGGCTACGGTTGTACAGGCGGCACGTATTAACGGCCTGGTTGTCGTTCCGAGGAACATCGCGCCGCAGCAATGGGCGCGTGTTTTACCGGCCAAGTCTTGCCGCATCTGCGCAGCGGCAAAGATCCGTCACCCCAATGGCCTTCTGCTCTGGAATTGAGTTGAGCGGGCCTGGATCTTGCCCCAATCGTCTCGGCGAAGGCGAGCGCGTCTGGGTCCCGAAGCGCGCGCCAATTTCAGCGCACAGGCGCAACCAGGCGCTTGAACACGTCACCGCGCGCCGCAGAAACGCCACAGCGCGACCGGCGATAGACAAAACGACCGCACCGGGCGACCTGCAGACCGCCCGGCGCTGTCTAAGTCGCAGAGACCGCGCTAGCCATCGGCCCGAGCGACCTGCCAGGAGGATACGCCGCGCAGCGGCGAAACGGGAAGGGCGCTCAAGCGTTCTATGGCCGCGCGAATTGTCGCATCGAAGCGTTCCGCAATTCTCGGGCCCGACGCAAAATAACGACGACGGTCGCGCATGCGCTCGCCTCGCAGGCAGACGTTTCGCGCCCCGGCAATCCAACCGCTCACGATTTACCGGTGAACAGCGAATGGCGTAGGAGGGCGGCGGACCAGGACGAGCGGCGATCAGTCCGCGCCGTCAGCTTCGGTTCCTATCCGCGTACGTGGTCCCATTGAACGCAAACGGGCGGTCGTCGTCCAAGCAGCTCGGACTGGCAAGAGCATGCGATGCAGGCGATCCGATTTTGCACTCTCCCCGCTTTCCCCCACGCCCGCTTCGGCCTCGGCGCCTGCGCCGTCCTTCTCATGGCGGCGCCGGCCCTGGCCGCTACGCCCTGCGGCGGGCCTCCGGCGCCGGCGGACGGGCGCGCCCGGCAAGCGCTCGAGGCGATGACGCAAAGCGAAAAGCTGGCGCTCGTCCGCGGCGACCTCGGCGCGCCGTGGAAAGGCGGCGCGAAGCCCCAGGGCGCGCTCGGCTCGGCGGGCTACGTCGCGGGAATTCCGCGCCTCGGCGTGCCCGCCTTGCAGGAGACTGACGGTCCCCTCGGCGTCGCCAATCCGGGCGACATCCGGCGCGGCGACACGGCGACGGCGATGCCTTCCAATCTGGCGCTGGCGGCGACCTGGGACCTCGAGCTGGCGCGCCGCCAGGGCGAAGCGGTCGGCGCGGACGCGCGGGCCAAGGGCTTCAACGTGCTGCTCGGCGGCGCGGCCAACCTCGTCCGCGATCCGCGTGGCGGACGGAATTTTGAATATTTTTCCGAAGACCCGCTGCTGACCGGGCGGATGGCCGGCGCCGTGATCGACGGCGTGCAAGCTGACGGCGGAGTCCTGTCGACCGTCAAGCACTTCGCGCTCAACGATCAGGAGACCGACCGCGGCCGGCTCGATGTCCGGATCGACCGCGCGGCGGCCCGCGAGTCCGATCTGCTTGCGTTCGAGATCGCGATCGAGCGTGGAAAGCCCGGCGCCGTCATGTGCGCCTACAACCGGATCAACGGAACCTACGCCTGCGAGAATCCGTGGCTCTTGACCGACGTGCTCAAGACCGATTGGGGATACCGCGGATTTGTCCTGTCCGACTGGGGCGCCGTCCATTCGACGATCGCCTCGGCGCTGGCCGGGCTCGATCAGGAATCAGCCGTGCAGGCGGATCGGCGCCCCTATTTCGCCGACCTCGGCAAGGCGATCGAGACGGGCAAGGCGCCGCAGGCGCGTCTCGACGACATGGCGGAGCGCATCCTGCGATCGATCTTCGCCTGCGGCCTCGCCGATGCAAGGCCGAAAGCAACGCCCGATTTCGCCGCGTCCGAAGCGACCGCGCGGACCATCGAGGCCGAGGGCGCCGTGCTGTTGCGCAATGACGGCCTGTTGCCGCTGACGCCCGGATTGCGAAGGGTGCTGGTCGTCGGCGCTCACGCCGACCGCGCCGTTCCGGCGGGCGGCGGATCCTCTCAGGTGATTCCCCATGGCGGCGTCCCGTTCACGACGCCCGAGGGCGAGAACCGCGCCATGATCTACGATCCGTCCTCGCCGCTCGATGCGCTGCGGAGCAACCTGCCCTCGACGAAGGTCGACTGGGACGATGGGCTCGATCTCGAGCGCGCGGCGAAGGCGGCCGCGGGCGCCGACGCCGTCGTCGTGTTCGTCGATCAATATCGGACCGAAGGCGCCGACGCGCCGAACCTGTCCCTGCCGGGCGGACAGGACCGTCTGGTCGAGCGGGTCGCGGAGGCCAACCCGCACACCGTCGTCGTGCTCGAAACCGGCGGTTCCGTGCTGATGCCATGGCTTGACCGGACGGCGGGGGTGATTTCGGCATGGTACCCGGGCGAGAAGGGCGGCGAGGCGATCGCCGACATCCTGACCGGCGTGGCCAACCCGTCCGGGCGCCTGCCGCTGACGTTCCCGGCACGAGAGCCTCCACAGACCGGCGCGAGGCGAGTTCGACTCCGGCGGCCCCTTCGTCCGCTACGACGGGAGTCCGTCGTTCGGATATCGCGCGCTCGCCGAACGTGGCGAACGCCCGCTCTTTCCTTTCGGCTATGGCCTCTCCTACACGAGCTTCCGGCTGGGCGCCCTCACGGCGAAGGTCGAGGGCCCGACTGTGACGGCGGCGCTCGACGTGACCAACACGGGCGGACGGGCCGGCGCCGCGATCCCGCAGCTCTATGTGACCGGGCCGGCCGGAAGCGGGGTCGGCCTGAGGCTCGCGGGTTGGAGCCGGCTCGAGCTCGCCCCGGGCGAGGCGCGCCGTGTCGAGATCGCCGTCGACCCCCGGATGCTGGCGACCTTCGACGAGGCCGCGCGACGCTGGCGGATTGCGCCCGGCGTCTACGAACTCAGCGCCGGCCTCGACTTTGCGCTGCGCGTCGTTGCGGACAGGGTCATGCTCGACGGCGCCGAACGGCCGCCCTAGGGCGCGATGAGACCGGGTTTGCGTCGGCTAACCCTCAACCGGCGGCCGATCGCGCGTCGAGAGACGGGCGTCTCGACGCCCCACTGGCCGCCACCTCTTCCGAGGCCCCGGGGAGCGACGCAGACTTTCTGGTCGAGTTCGAAGAAGCAAAGGATTTCGATCCGCTCGGGCAATTCTTCGGTCTTTCAGGCGCCCACTCGGGCGCCTTGCTCGCTTCCCGGTGAGGTAGGCGCAAAGCGAGACGCGGGACGCGTTTGTGACCGGCGCGTTCATGAAGCGTGACTGCTCGAGAACGCTGTTCTTCTTGCGCACGCCACAATTGCCTCCCAAGCTCTATTGGGCGCAACGGGGGCGAAGCGCGTGTCCACTCCTATCCCACACCTTCTTCCGAGGTCCCGCGACTACAGTCCGGGCGAGATCATCGCCGACGCGGCGGTGCATGCGATTGCAATCATCGCCGGGATGATCGGCTTTGCGGTGCTGTTCCAGACGATCGCGCTGCGCGGGGCTTTTGGGGACGGCCTGGCGATGGCGGCCTATGCCGCGGGTTTCTTCCTGCTGTTCGGCTTTTCCTGCGCCTATAACATGACGCCGCCGTCACACGCCAAGGCGCTCCTGCGGCGCTTCGACCATGCGTCGATCTATCTCATGATCGGGGGCACCTATACGGCGCTCCTCTCCCAGGCGCGGGCTTCGCTGGGCCTCGTGGCGCTGGCGACGGTGGTCTGGATCGCCGCGCTTGTGGGCGCAGCGATCAAGATTTTCCTGCCCGGCCGGCTCGACCGGTTCGCTGTCCGGCTTTATCTGGCGCTCGGATGGTCGGCGATCTTCGCGATCAAACCGCTGGCGGAGGCGCTGCCGACGGACACGCTGGCGCTGGTCGCCGCCGGCGGGGTCGCTTATTCGATCGGCGTCGCGTTCTTCTTGTGGGAGAGCCTCAAGTTCCAGAACGCGATCTGGCACGCCTTCGTCACCATCGCCGCCGCCTGCCAGTTCGCCGGCGTGCTCGCCGCCATTGGACGGTGAACGGCGAATAAGAGCTTTTCGAGCCCCGCCCAATTCCCGTTCGTTCGGCCCGACGTCGTCTGCCGACTGACCTGACCGCCGCCCGAAAGTTTATGGTGTAAGTTGACGTCGCCACACCCCGGGATGGCGGCGCCGAAACCGTTCGGGGGGAAATGACATCAAACCTTCGGGGGGAAATGACATCATGACACCGCATATGTCGACCGCCGATGCAACCTGATGGCGCTGGCTTCGCCGCTTCCTTGCTGCAGCCTGTTCGCAGCCTGTTACGAGCCTGTTACGAGCCTGTTATTTGCCTGTTTTGAATGCCTGTTCCTGGCCCCCGCACCGACCGCAACCGATGGATTGTAATCAGGCAAACATCTGATATCAAATATGTTTTCGCCCCATCATCATCGCCCGACCAGGCAAAAAAATCGAAAAGCAGGCATATCAGGCGCCGTTACCCCGTCACCTCCAGCGCCAACCGGCCTGAAACCGGCTTGCCGTATTCGTTGACCGCCTCGACCTCGACCCGATAGGCGCCGGGCGCGAGATCGGCCGGCAGTCGCGCGCTCCAGAGATGGGAGGAGTTTTGCGGCTTCACCCACGCCTTCTTCGTCGCCTCGTTGCGGTCGAATACTTCCTCGACGAACGGGTCGGGCCGGGCGGTTCGGACCATCTCGACCGGGGCTCGGTTCCCGATCCTCATGGTCGCCTTCGTCTTCTCGCCGCCGTCAAAGACATTGGCGATCAGCGTCGACGACCTGAGCGCCGCCTGCCGAACCGGCGAGCCGAGCAGTTGCACCTCGCGAAAGTCCACGTCCGCCTCGCGGCTGACGCCGTGGAACCGGCTCAAGATCGATAGCCGCATCTGCCGCCCGTTCGGCTCCTTGGCCGGCACGAAGCGCGTCGCATAGCGAGTCCCGTCGACCGAAAGGATGTGAAACCCGTTCGGCGTGCCGTCCCAGCTGTCGGCGGTCGCGACGCCGCGGTGGTCGAACGGCCCGCTCCACCACGAGCCGGACAGCGCCGTCAGCACGTGGTGGTGGTGCGGGGTCGCGCCGGTCCAGCCGTCGGACGCGCCGAAATAGTGATGCTCGGTGGTATGGGTGTGGCCGGAGAAGCTGACGGTCGCCTTTCGCCCTTCGAAGAGCTTGAACAACGCCGCCTTGTTGGCCGTATTCTGGTAGGCGTCCGCCCCGAGGAAGGTGCGGAGAGGAATGTGCATGACGGCGACGATCAGCGTGTCGTCGGGCGTATGGGCCAGCACGTTGCGGACGAAGTCGAGCTGAGCTTCGTCGAACCGGCCCTCATACTTGCCCGATCCGCGCGGCTTCGCCGGGTCCGGCCCGAGATAGTCGACGTTGTCGAGCATCAGGAACAGCGTTGGGCCATAGAAGAAGGCGTAGTAGTTCGGCCCGTAGACGCGCTTGAAGGTTTCGCGGCTGTAGGCGCGATCCGGCGCCTCGAAATTGAGGTCGTGATTGCCGCCGATGTTCCACCACGGCAGCCCGATCGTGCCGATGATGGCGTTGAAACGCGGATAGAGCGACAGGTCGTCGAACATCACATCGCCGGCGGTCAGGCCGAACTTGGCGTCAGTATGGGCGAGGGCCTCGATCAGGTCCTCGCGGACGAAATCGACCTCCGCCTCGGTCTCCGGCTGCGGGTCGGCGACGAGCACGACATCGAACGCGTTCGGCTCGTCCTGGCGCCTGAGCGGGAAGTCGAGCGAGGCGGGCATCGGCCCGGTCGGCGCGATCCCTTCGAACAGCAGGTTCAGCGACGCCGGCGAACCCTGCGGCTGATGGAGGCGATAAAAGCGCGGCAGATTGGTCGTGGGGTCGAGCGGCGGCATGAAGCCCGCCGGCTTGACGACGAAGATCGTCGCTGCGTCGGGCAGCGGCAGCGTGTAGCGCCCGTCGGCGCCGGTGACGGCGACGTCGCGACCGTTGGAGACGAGCACGCCCGCCAGGCCGGGATTTCCCGGGCCCGCCGCGCCCGAGCCGTCGCGGTCGTCGAACACCACGCCGGAAACGGTCGCTCCCTGCGCCATCGCGACGCCCGGCTCGATCGCGGCCAGGGCCAGCCCGCCGGCGGCGCCGATCAGCACTTCGCGCCGCGTCACCTCGATCTCGTGCCCCGCCATCCCGCGCCTCCGGTCATGAAAGACCGCATGAGACTACGCGCGCGCGACGCCAAGATGAAGGCCAGCGCCGCGACCCGACCACGGGCCCCGATTGCGCGCATCAGGCAAACGGACGAAAATGGCCGCCGCGCGAGGAGGCAGCCTGTGACTGAATCCGTTCCGGTCTTCGATCTCGTTGTTGCGGGCGGCGCCGCGTCCGGACTCGCCCTGGCGGCGGCGGCCAAGCAGGCGCTCGGCGACGGCGCGTCGGTCGCTCTCGTCGATCCAGCGCCTCCGCCCGCGCCCCGTCCGGCGCTGCGCACCGTCGCGATCGCCGAAGGACCGCGGCGGCTGCTCGAGCGGATCGGCGCCTGGGTGGACGTCGCGCCAAAGGCTCAGCCGATCGTCAAGATGCAGATCATGGACGGCGGGGTGCGCGACGCCGTGCGCCTGCCCCATCTCCATTTCGACGCGCGCGAGGGCGAGCCGCTCGCCCACATGGCGTTCAATGCGGACGTCGTCGCCGCGCTCTCGGCGGCGTGCGACCGGCTCGGCGCGATCCGCATCGCCGGGACGGTTGCGGCTTGGCGCCCGGGCAAGCGAATTGCCGAGATTGGCCTTGCCGACGGCCGCACGCTGCGCGCCCGGCTGGCGGTCGCTGCGGACGGCGCGCGCTCGAAGCTCCGGGCGCTGGCCGAGATACCGGCCTACGGTTGGGACTACGACCAGTCCGGCATCGTCGCCACGATCGCCCACGAGGACGATCACGAGGGCGTGGCCGAGCAGCATTTCCTGCCCGCCGGACCCTTCGCCATCCTGCCTTTGCCGGGCCGCCAGTCGAGCATCGTCTGGAACGAACGCCGCGCGGACGCGCTCGCGCTCATCGCACTCGAGCCCGACGATTTCATAAGGCAGCTCAATTTGCGCTTTACCCCGCAACTCGGCGAGATCCACCTCGCCTCGCGGGTCGAGGCCTTCCCGTTCCGCTTTCAGGTCGCGCGCCGCTTCGTCGGCGAACGGCTCGCGCTTGTCGGCGACGCCGCCCATGTCGTCCACCCGATCGCCGGCCAAGGTCTCAACCTCGGCCTGCGCGACGTCGCAGCGCTTGCCGAGACGATCGTGGATGCGATGAAGCTCGGCCTCGATCCCGGCGCGGCGGGCGCGCTCGCCGCCTATCAACGGGCGCGGCGCTTCGACGTGGCGGTCAGCGGCATGGGCATGGACCTGATGAACCGGCTCTTCTCCAACGACATTGGGCCGCTGCGTCTGGTCCGCGACCTTGGCCTTCGCCTGGTCGATCGCGCCCCTCTCCTCAAGGACCAACTCATTCTCGAAGCGGGCGGCGCCGGCCGTGGAGCGCCCCGCCTCTTGCGCGGCGCTCCGCTCTGATCCGCCCCTTCGCCCGCGCATACCGGCGGCGCAGGCGCTTGGCGCAATTGACCTCTGATCGAGGACGACGGATTTGCCTGCTCAGCGGGCGTAGAGGATGGACGATTACCTTTGACGACCTCGATTAGGCGTTGCGCCGATGGGGCCAAGCCGATCAAGCCAATGTTGACCAGATGTCTGCGCGGCCGAAACGCGGCCGCCTCCCGACGGAGGCGAAAGCCAAGCGCCGCTTCGTTCAAGTGTCGTTCATGGGGACCATGGTTCTCTGTCGTGGGTTGGCCGGACATTCGGAGACCATCAGAGCTGGTCGGCATTCCCGACGGGAGCAGCCTTGATTCGGCGCATGCCCCGACGCAGCAACCTCTGAAGCTTCTGTTCAATCAACGACGGAAAGGATTCGCCATGCGTTTCTTGCGACCGGCGCTGACCGCACTGTCGATCGGCGCCGCAACGCCCGCGCTCCTTGCGCCCGCCTTCGCTCAGACCTGCGCCTGCCCACCGGCTGCGGGAGCGTCCTACTCGGGTCCGGTGATCGAGGCCGAGGAGCCGCCTCCGCCGCTGCCGGTTTATGAGCAGCCGCCCATTCCGTCGCCGGGTTCCATCTGGACCCCGGGATACTGGGCCTGGAACAACTACGATTATTACTGGGTGCCCGGCGTCTGGGTGCCCCCGCCACAGCCGAACCTCCTGTGGACGCCGGGATATTGGGCCTTCGTCGGCGGCGTCTACCGCTTCCATCAAGGCTTTTGGGGGCCGCACGTCGGCTTTTACGGCGGCGTCAACTACGGCTTTGGCTACAACGGCCTCGGATACGAGGGCGGCCGGTGGGAAGGCTCTCGCTTTGTCTACAACACCACGGTCAACAATTTCGGCGGCGCCCATATCACAAATGTTTACACTCAGAATGTGACGGTCGCCCCAGGCGCCGGGCGCGTCAGTTACAACGGCGGCCCCGGCGGCGTCGCATTGAAGCCGACGCCGGAACAGGAGCGGCTGACGACTGAGCAGCACGTGCGGCCGACCCCGCTTCAGGTGACCCAGGCCCGCGCCGCGAGCATGGACGCGACGCAGTTCAATTCGGCCAACAAGGGCAAACCCGCAGTCGCGGCGACTGAGCGGCCGGGCGAACTGAAGGGCCCGGGCGCAGTGCCGGCGAAGGCGGCAGGCTCGGCCGAGGTTCAGCCCGGGCCAGCGCCGAACGGCGGACAGAAGCTCCGGTCCGACGAGAAGCCGCCACGAGCGGCCGACGAGCCAGTTGGCCCGAAGCCGGTCACGCCCGGTGAGCCGCGAGAACCAAACGCCGCCGAGAAGCCGAACGCTGCGAAGAAAACGGCGCCGAACGAGAATCAAACAGGACGGACGAGAAAGCCCGCGAGCAGAAGATGCCCGGCGCCCCGCCGAAGCCAGAGGGCGCCAAGGAGCCAGTCCGTCCGAACGGTGAGCTCAAACCGGGTACGAAGGCTCCCGGCGCGCCGAAGCCGGAAGGGGCCGAGAAATTCGCTCGGCCGGAACCGGCGCCTACCCGGGAAACGAAAGCGCCGGAGGCGCCGCGACCTCGGCCGGCGGCTGCTGCGCCCGCCGCCGAACGTCCGCGGCCCGAGACCAAGGGTCCGCCCGGCGCGGCCCAAAACAAGCTGCCGCGGCCCGAAGGCCGGGAACGCGAGTGCGGCTAGCCCGGCGCGCCGCCCTGCCGGTGAATCGCTGACGGGCGCCGGGCGCGCCCGCTTCCGACCGCCTACCCTCCCGCTTTGCCGCGGACGCCCGAATCCGGCTAAAGCCGAGGCATGCCGGGTATGGTCCGCAATATCTTCTCGGTCGGCGGGTGGACGGTCGTCTCCCGCCTGACCGGCTTTTGCCGCGACATGGCGCTGGCGGCGCTGCTCGGCGGCGGGGCGCTCAACGACGCCTATGTGGCGGCGATCAAGCTGCCCAACCAGTTCCGCCAGATCTTCGGCGAGGGTTCGTTCAACGCCGCATACCTCCCGACCTACACCCGCGTGCTGGCGACCAAGGGGCCCGAGGCGGCGGGTCATTTCGCCAGCCAGGTGTTCACGCTGCTGATCCTGTCGCAGGTCGTCCTGCTCGGTCTGGTCTATCTCGACATGCCGCTGCTCGTGCAGATCACGTCGCCCGGCTTCGTGCGGGAACCCGAGAAGTTCGCCAACGCGGTCGCGATGTCGCGGATCATGTTCCCCTACATCACGTTCATCGCGGTCTTCGCCCTGCACCAGGGCACGCTCAACGCCAACAATTCCTGGAGCGTGCCGGCCGCCGCGCCGGCCGCGGCCAACCTGTGCATGATCGCCTTTCTGGCCTGGGCGACGTACTTCCCGAAGGCGTCGCCGGGCGTGGCCGCGATGGCGAGCTGGGGCTTTCTCGCCTCGGGGGCGACACAGCTCGCCATCGCCATGGTCGATGCGCGTCGGCGCGGCTTGCTCGAGCGCCTGACCCGGCCGCGCTGGACGCCCGAGGTGCGTCAGTTCTTCTGGATGCTCGGTCCGGCGATCGGCATTTCGGCGAGCTATCAGATCGGCGCGCTCGCCGACCAGATCGTCGGCTCGCTCCTGCCGACGGGCGGTCTCTCGGCGATCAGCTACGCCGACCGCCTCTATCAACTGCCAGGCGGCGTGATCATCATCGCGACCGGATCGGTGCTGCTCCGGGAAATGGCGGCCCTGATCGCGCGAGGCGACGATGATGCGGCGCTGCACGCGCAAAATCGGGCGGCCGCGCTGACGGTCGCGCTCGGCGCGCCGTTCGTCGTCGTCTTCCTCTTGATTCCGGACCTGATCATCGGCGCCGCCTTCGAGCACGGCGCGTTCAAGGCCAGCGCGACCCATCAGGCCGCGGCGGTGCTTGCCGCCTACTCGCTGGGCATGCCGGCCCTGTTCGTCGACCGGATCGTTGCGGCGAGCTTTCTTGCGCGTGGCGATACGGCGACGCCAATGAAGGTGACGCTCGTCGGGGTCGCGCTGAACGTCGCACTCAAGGTCCTGCTCTATCGGCCGCTCGGCGCGCCGGGCCTTGCCGTGGCGACGGCGGCCGGTCTGTGGCTAAAAGTCGCGGGAACCTACACGCTTGCCCGCCGGCGCGGCTGGACGGCGCCCGACGACAAGTTCCTGGGCGCAGCCGCCGCGACGGTGTTTGCTTCCGGCGCCCTCGCGCTCGCTCTGACGCTCGCCGATCCCGGCCTGATCACTCTGCTGACGCATGCGCGGTTCGGCCGCGAAATCCGCCTCCTTCTCCTCGCAACGCTAGGGATCGCCGTCTATTTTCCGGCGCTGGCGGCTGGCCTCGGGCTGACTGGCGCGGCGCCGGCCGGCGCCCTTCGCCGGGCGCTGCGAGCGACGCGACGGTCCCGCCGATAAGCTGGCAATCGGCTCCGGCCTCGTTCGGGGGCACGACCAGGAGCGGCCGACGGATCTGGCGGGCAAACCCCTGTTGACCCAAGCAATAGTATTACAATATGAGATTAGCGCCTCGCGGGACTGCGCGCAGCGAATGCGCGTCGACCACAACGAGAGGCGGTGCGTCCAGGATCTCGAAAAGGAGCCCGACCGGACAGGCGGAACGTCGGAAATCGGGACAGCGCGCGCGCTGGAGCAGATGCTTGCATGCCGGCGCGTTGAGCGATAGACGGCGTCGGGCGCGGCGACAGCGCAAGCGGGAGGATAACGCTGTAGGGCGACAGAACGGCGCCGATCCTCATCCAATGGCGGCCGCCGTCGAGCCGAACCGATATTGGCAATTATCGTCGTCGTGGCCAGGCGGACGCGCTTGCGCCGGGCGGCGCAAGAGTTCCGTGCGCCGGCTTCGCCGACGCAGGAAGTCCGCCGACCGGCGGGCGGGTATGAAGAGGCCAGGAGTTGGCCGAGGAGGAAGGCATGAAGTTGATGAAATTTGCGGCGGCGCTAGCGTTCGGCGTTCTCGCCGTCGCGACCGCCGCTCAGGCGGACGACAAGCCGACAATCGGCATCTCGATGCCGACCAAGTCTTCCGCGCGCTGGATCGCGGACGGCGACAATATGGTCAAGGTGCTGCAGGCCAAGGGATACAACACCGACCTGCAATATGCCGACAACGACATTCCGACCCAGCTCAACCAGATCGAGAACATGATCACCAAGAAGGAGAAGGTCCTGGTGATCGCGGCGATCGACGGCACGACGCTGTCCAACGCCCTGCAGAAGGCTGCGGACGCGGGGATCAAGGTCGTCTCCTATGACCGACTGATCGTCGGCTCGCCGAACGTGGACTACTACGCCACCTTCGACAACTTCCAGGTCGGGGTCGAGCAGGCCAAGACGCTCGTCCACGGCCTCGGTCTCGACCAGGGCAAGACCGGTCCGTTCAACATCGAACTGTTCGGCGGCTCGGCCGACGACAACAACGCCTTCTTCTTCTACAACGGCGCCATGTCCGTCCTGCAGCCGTACATCGACAAGGGCGTTCTCGTCGTCCAGTCGAAGCAGATGGGCATGGACAAGGTCTCGACCCTGCGTTGGGACGCGGCGACCGCCCAGACCCGCATGGAGAACCTCCTCTCGGCCTATTACACCAAGAAGAAGGTCGATGCGGTCCTGTCGCCTTATGACGGCATCAGCATCGGCATCATTTCGGCGCTGAAGGGCGTCGGCTACGGCACCGCGGACCAGCCCATGCCGGTCATCTCCGGCCAGGACTCGGAAATCCCGTCAGTCAAGTCGATCATCGGACACGAGCAGTATTCGACGATCTTCAAGGACACCCGCGACCTCGCCAAGGTCTCGGCGGGCATGGTGGACGCGATCGTCAAGGGCGGCAAGCCGGAGATCAACGACACGACGACCTATAACAACAAGGTCAAGATCGTGCCGTCCTACCTGCTGAAGCCGGTGCCGGTCGATGCGACCAACTGGAAGCACGTTCTGGTCGACAGCGGCTACTACAAGCTCGACCAGCTGCAGTAAGCAGCTGCCGAAACCGGCCTCCGTGCGTCCAGCGCGGAGGCCGCCGATTAGGCTTGGCCCGCCGTCCGCGATGTGGCTAAAGTGCGACAAAACATGGTCAGGGCCGAGACATGCCTGTAATCCTGGAAATGAAGGGAATTACCAAGAAATTCCCAGGCGTTATCGCTCTGCGAGACGTGAACTTTGCGGTCGAGGAGGGCGAAATTCACGCCCTTTGCGGCGAGAACGGCGCTGGAAAATCCACGCTGATGAAAGTGCTCAGCGGGGTCCATCCTTACGGAAGCTATGAAGGCCAGATCCTCTACAAGGGCGAGGAACGGCGCTTCCACCGGATCGCCGACAGCGAGCATGTCGGCATCATCATCATCCATCAGGAGCTTGCCCTCGCGCCGCAGCTCTCGATCGCCGAGAACATCTTCCTCGGCAACGAACCCGGCCGGAACGGCGTCATCGACTGGAATGAATCGTTCCGCCGCAGCCGTGAGTTGATGCAGAAAGTGGGCTTGAAGGAATTGCCCAATACGCTCATCACCAACATCGGCGTGGGCAAGCAGCAACTGGTCGAAATCGCCAAGGCGCTGTCGAAGAAGGTGCAAGCTCCTGATCCTTGACGAGCCGACCGCGAGCCTCAACGAAGCCGACAGCGCCGCCCTTCTCAACCTGCTGCTCGAGTTCAAGAAGCAGGGCATGACGTCGATCCTGATCTCGCACAAGCTCAACGAGCTGGCCAAAGTCGCGGACTCGATCACCGTCCTGCGCGACGGCTCGACCGTCGAGACCATCGACTGCCGCGCCGGGCAGGTCAGCGAGAGCCGGATCATCAAGAGCATGGTCGGCCGCGAGATGACGGAGCGCTATCCGCCTCGCAATTCAGCGATCGGCGAGGAGTTGTTCTCGATCCGCGACTGGCGCGTCGAGCACCCGCAGCACGCGGGCCGCGCGGTGGTGAAGGGTGTGAACCTGCATGTGAAGCGCGGCGAGGTGGTCGGGATCGCCGGCCTCATGGGCGCCGGCCGCACGGAACTCGCCATGAGCGTGTTCGGTCGCGCCTATGGCCGCAACATCACCGGCGCGGCGATGCTGGAGGGGCGCGACGTCAAGCTCGACACGATCGACGATGCGATCGAGGCGGGCCTCGCCTACGTCACCGAGGATCGCAAGACAACTCGGACTGATCCTCAACGAGGACATCAAGCACAACATCACGCTCGCCAAACTCGACGGGCGTTTCCGAAAGCGGCGTCATCGACGACGCGCGCGAAGAGCAGGTCGCCACCCGTTATCGCAGCGCGCTGCGCATTCGTTCCTCGAGCATCCATCAGCGGACGCTCGACCTTTCCGGCGGAAACCAGCAGAAGGTCGTGCTGAGCAAATGGCTGTTCACCGAGCCGAAGGTCCTGATGCTCGACGAGCCGACACGCGGGATCGACGTCGGCGCGAAGTACGAGATCTACATGATCATCAACGACCTCGCGTCGCAGGGCAAAGGCGTCATCGTCATCTCCTCGGAGATGCCCGAGCTTCTTGGCATCTGTGACCGGATCTACGTGATGAACGAGGGCAGGTTCGTCGACGAAATGCCCGCCAAGGAAGCCAGCCAGGAGAAGATCATGGCGTCGATCATGCGCCAATACGCAGGGGCGTTCCAATGAGCTCGCAAATCCAGGCGGACGCCGCCGCCCTCAAGGCCGAAGTCCGCGGCCAGCTGTGGAAAGACAATCTGCGCGACTACGGGCTGCTTGGCTCGCTGCTGCTGATCGTCTTGTTCTTCTACTTCATAACGGCGGACCACGCGTCCGTCGCGCCGGTCAATATTACCAACCTGATCATGCAGAACTCCTACGTCGTCATCATGGCGCTGGGGATGCTGCTGATCATCGTGGGCGGCAACATCGACCTCTCGGTCGGCTCGATCGTCGGTTTCGTCGGCGCGGTCGGCGGCACGCTGATCGTCTACATGAAGCTCCCCTACCCGCTGGTGATCGTCATCTGTCTGGCGACGGGGATCATTATCGGCGCGGCGCAGGGCTATCTGGTCGCCTACGCCAAGATGCCATCGTTCATCGTGACGCTCGGCGGCATGCTGATCTTCCGCGGCCTCACCGGCAACATGCTGCTCGGGCAGTTCGTCGGACCCTTCCCGAAGGGCTTCCAGAATATCGCCTCGGGGTTCATGCCCGACTTCACGGACCTCGGCCGGCTCGGCAGACGCTACCGGAATGGGCGCAGATCCGCTGGGTGTCGCTCCTGATCGGCGTGGTCGGCGCGCTGGCGATGTTCGTCTCCAGCTTCCGGCGCTGGCGCAGGTCCAAGGCGGATGCGATGGAAGTCGAGCCGCTGGCGCTTCTGATCGGCAAGAACGTCGTGTTCGCCGCGATCATCGTCGGCATCGCCTGGAACCTCGCGCTCTACAAGGGCCTGCCGGTCATCCTGGTGATCATGGCGGTGCTGGCGCTGCTATACGGCTTCATCACCACCCGGACCGTGATCGGCCGGCGCATCTATGCGCTCGGCGGCAACGTCCTCGCCGCGCGGCTCTCCGGCGTCAAGACCGAAAGGCTGATCTTCTTCACCTTCGCCAATATGGGCCTGCTCGCCGCGCTCGCGGGCATCGTTGTTGCGGCGCGCCTCAACTCGGCGACCCCGAGCGCCGGCAACTCCTTCGAACTCGACGTCATCGCCGCCTGCTTCATCGGCGGCGTGTCGGCCTCGGGCGGCGTCGGCAAGGTGATGAACGTGGTCATCGGCGCATTGTTCATGGGCGTCATGAACAACGGCATGTCGCTGATCGGCCTCGGCATCTTCTGGCAGCAGGTGGTCAAGGGCCTCGTTCTGCTCGCCGCCGTCTACGTCGACGTCTATCAGAAGCGCAAGGGCTGACGGCTCTAGAGGGACGCGCCATGTCTTCGCTGAGCGTCCGAAGCGCGCGACGTGGCGCAGGAGTTCGGCCTGCGCTTCGGCCGAGCGGCGACGGTCAGGGTCAGTCGCGCGCCCGGCCGGGTGAACCTGATCGGCGAGCACACCGACTACAACGCCGGCTTCGTCATGCCGGCGGCGCTCGATTTCGCCACTCTGGTCGGCGGCGCGCCGCGGGCCGACCGCAACATCCGCGTCTATTCCGTGTTCATGGACGAAACGCGCGAGTTCGACCTCGATCGGCCCGCGCCGAGCGGGCGTCACGACTGGTCGGACTACGTGTTCGGCGTCGCGGCCATGATCGAACTGGATGGCCGGCGGCTCGCCGGCGCGGACCTCGTCATCTCGAGCGACGTGCCGCTCGGAGCGGGGTTGAGCTCCTCGGCGGCGCTCGAAGTCAGCGTCGCCCACGCGCTCCTCGCGGCTTCCGGCCTGCCCTTCGACCCAGTCGCGGTCGCCCGCATCTGCCAGCGCGCCGAGAACGACTTCGTCGGCATGCGCTGCGGCATCATGGACCAGTACATCGCGGCCTGCGGCGTGGCGGGCGCGGCGCTGGTGATCGACTGCCGCTCGCTGACCTCGCGCCCCGTGCCGATCGCGCCGAATCTCCGCCTCGTCATCGCCAATTCCAACGTCCGCCATCAGCACGCCGGCGGCGAGTACAACGACCGCCGCGCAGCCTGCGAGGAGGGCGTCTGGCTGCTGAAGCCGCATCTCGGGCCGATCGAGGCGCTGCGCGACGTGTCGCCGGGCGATCTCGAACGCTGGCGCCGCGCCCTGCCCAACCTCGTCTATCGCCGCTGCCGCCATATCGTGACCGAGAACGCGCGCGTGCTCGAGGCCGAGGGAGCGCTGAAGGCGAATGATTTCGCCGCCTGCGGCGCGGCGATGAACGCCTCGCAGGTCTCGATGCGCGACGACTTCGCCATCACCTGTCCGGAAATCGATTTCCTCGCCGATTTCGCGCAAGGCGTCGAAGGCGTCTACGGATCGCGCATGACCGGGGGCGGCTTCGGCGGCTGCACGGTGAGCCTGGTCGAAGCGGACGCGGTCGACAGCCTGAACAAGGCGCTCGTCGACGCCTATCGGGTCGCCTTCGGGCTCGATGCGGAGGTGTTCGTCTGCTCGCCGTCCGACGGCGCGGGCTTCGTCGATTTCAGCGCCCGGCCATGACGATCGACCTCGGCGACACATCGCATCGGCGTTTCAATCCGCTGACCGGCGAATGGGTTTTGGTCTCGCCGCACCGGATGAAACGCCCCTGGCAGGGCAAGCGGGAAGCGATCCCCGCTTCGGGTCTGCCGGCTCATGACCCGAATTGCTATCTCTGCGCCGGGAACCTGCGCGCCAATGGCGCGCGCAATCCCGACTACCGGCACACTTTCGTATTCGACAACGACTTCGCCGCTCTCGCGCCGGACGCGCCCGACGCGCGGGTCGACGACGGCCTCCTCCTCGCCCAAGGCGAGTCGGGCGTTTGCCGGGTGTTGTGTTTTTCGCCGCGCCACGACCTGACGATCGCCATGATGGACGTCGCCGACATCGAGCGGGTGGTGGACGCCTGGGTCGAGGAGACGATTACGCTCGGCGGCCGTCCGGATATCGGCGCGGTGCAGATCTTCGAGAACCGCGGCGAGATCATGGGCTGCTCCAACCCGCATCCGCACGGCCAGATCTGGGCGACCCGCCATCTGCCCAACGAGATGGAGAAGGAAACCCACGCCCAGGCGCAATATCTGATCGCGCACGGGCGGCCGCTGCTGGTCGACTATCTCGCTCAGGAGCTGCGCTTAGGCGAGCGGATCGTGGCGGAAAACGCGCATTTCGTCACGCTTGCGCCATTCTGGGCGATCTGGCCGTTCGAGACGATGATTTTACCCCGCCGGCGGATCGGCGGGTTCGACGAGCTGGCCGCCGAGGAAAAGAGCGCGCTCGCCGCCGCCCTCTCCGACCTGACCCGCCGCTACGACCGGCTGTTCGACGTGTCCTTTCCCTATTCGATGGGCTTCCATCAACGGCCGACCGACGGCGCCGTCCATGCCGAATGGCAGATGCACGCCCATTTCTACCCGCCGCTCCTGCGCTCGGCGACGGTGAAGAAGTTCATGGTCGGCTTCGAGATGCTCGGCTCTCCCCAGCGCGACCTGACGCCGGAGGCCGCGGCGGCCAGGTTGAGGGAGCTCGCCGCGTAGGCCTTCGGGCGGGACTTGCAGAGCGGTCTTCGGAGGTCGACTACTCTTCCAGCCGTCGGCTCCTTCTCCACGAAGTGGGAAAGGCGGCGCGAAGCGCCGGATGGGGGTGCGGAAAGCCGATATGATCCCGCGAAGGTTCGCGGTGATGGTCGCGCAATCCGATCTGGGCCGAGGGGGCGCGCCACGCCCCATCCGGCCTCCGGCCACCTTCCCAAGTGAGCTGGGGAAGGAATTCGCGTAATCCGGGACAGCGGCCTAAGACAGAAAATCGCGGCGCCCGGGAGAGTTGTCGCGATCCATGCTTCGGCCGATCGTCCCCGAAATCGACCCTCAGCTATTCCGCCGGCTGCGCCGCGAGCTTGCCGTGGTCGTGCTCCTGATGCGGCTCGGCCGGCGCGATGTGGGCGTATCGGGCGAAGCCGAACAGCATCGCCGACACGCCGAGATAGGCGAGCGCGACGACGGGCGACTGGCCGACGCCGATCGCCTCGCCGTGAATGAAGCCGAAGAAGGTCAGGATCGCGCCGGCGAGCGCGAAGGCCGCCGCCTTCTCGAACTGCCGGTCGATGATGAAGACGGTGATCGCGCCGAGGATGATGCCCGCGAGCGTCGCGCCGCCGCCCAGCGTCCCAAGCCCGTTGTAGAGCACGCCGACCTGCGCCGAGCTTGGCGAGGCCGACCGCGGCGGCGTTGGTGCCGGCCGCGCCGAGCGCGTTGTCGATCATGCGTCTTGCCCCAGGCGGCGATCTGCGGCAGCAGCGCCAGCATGATCGCCGGCGCGTGCGCCTTGCGGCGATTCCTGGAACGCCTGCGAGCCGATCAGCATGCCGATGTAGAGCAGGATCGGCAGGATCGCGACGACCGGGATGAGGCTCGACATGAGCGCGATGATGCCGAACCAGGTGAGCACGAGAACGATCATGCCGGTCGCCGCCGAATAGCCGATGCGCCCGCCCATCGCCTTCCAGCCGGGATGGCCGATATAGACCGCGTTGATGAACGGATTGCCCAGCAGGCAGCCGATCAGGCTGATGACGCCGTCGGCGGTGAGCACCGCGTGGTCGGGAAAGCGAATCGCCCGCGGCCGCGGCGCTCTCGACATTGTCCATCGCCTCGACGAGATCGTAGATGCCGAACGGGATGGCGGTGACCAGGATGACGCCGAGGTACTTGAACCCGTGAAACACGTGCCCGACCGCCGGGATCGGGAACGAGAAGCCGAAATGCGACACCGCGTCGCCGATCTGCGCCGACGCTCAGGCCGCCGTAGCCGAGGCCGAACAGGTTCGAGCCCCAGGCGATGAGCGTGCCGACCGCGATGGCGACGAGGCCGCCGGGCACGCCGCCGAAATAGCGCACGCCGCCGAACCAGTTGGCCAGGATGATCGCGAAGCAGACCACGCCGATCACCGGCGTCGCGAAGATCTGCAGGCCGGGCCGCATCGAGATGAAGGTGATCGAGATGCCGGCCAGCGAGCCGAGCAGCGCGGCGCGCGGCGTGATCTTGCGGATGACGGGCGCGATGAAGCCGCCGGCCATCAGCACGAAGCTCTGCACGAACACCCAGGTCAGGCCGGCCTCCCAGGCCTGAACGGGATCGTTGGTCTTGGCCAGGATCGGCAGCATGACCACGAAGGTGACGACGAACATGTGCGGCACGCTGATGCCCGAGGGCAGCGCGCAGACATCGTTGCGTCCGGTCTTCTTCGCCAGCCGGTAGCCGAGGAACGCGTAGTAGACGGTGCTGAGGAACAGCATCAGGCCGAGCGCCGGCAGGATGCGGCCGAACACCAGCGCGTCGGGCATCTTCAGCACGAAGCGCAGCAGCCCGGTCAGCACCAGCACGTTGACGAGGATGTTGGTGCCGAAGCCGAAGAACGCGTTCCAGTCGCCCGGCACCCAGAAGCGCTCCACGAGTCTTGCCGTCGCCGCCATGGCTCATCGCTCAGCTCCTTTCGTCGATCTTGAATAACGCTCACGCCGATGCGACTGATCAGCTCCGCCGAGCTCGTGACCCAGCCGAAGATGCCGCCCTGGGCCTTGATCATCTTCAGGCCCATCTCCTGGAATTCGGGGAAGTACGATCCGACGCAGTCCTCGAGCACGAGGCAGTCGTAGCCGCGGTCGTTGGCTTCGCGGACGGTGGTGTTGACGCAGACCTCGGTGGTGACGCCGGTGACGACGAGCTGCGTGATGCCGCGGTTCTGCAGGATCGCGTGCAGGTCGGTGGCGAAGAACGCGCCCTTGCCGGGCTTGTCGATCACCGGCTCGCCGGGCGCGGGATAAAGCTCGGGGATGATGTCGTGAGCCGGCCTCGCCGCGCACCAGGATGCGGCCCATCGGCCCGGGATCGCCGATGCTCGTCTTCGAGCGGCCGCGCATCTTCTTCGCCGGCGGCAGGTCGGAGAGATCCGGCCGATGGCCCTCGCGCGTGTGCATCACCGGCAGGCCGGCCGCGCGCCAGGCCGCCAGCAGGCGGCGGTTGGGCTCGATCGTGCGGCGAAGCTGCGACACGTCGTTGCCGAGCATTTCGCCGAAGCCGCCAGGCTCGAGGAAGTCGCGCTGCATGTCGATGATCAGCAGCGCGCGAGCGCTCGGGCGTCGAACTCGAACGGATAGGGCTCGGCTGCGATCTCCATCGGCTTCCGGTTCCCCTCTCGCCGCTTGCGGAAAGCCGTATGCTCGCCATCATTATGTATGCAATCTTCGGATTTCTGTATGCCTATATTGTCATTTTGTATGCTGAAATTGGATGCTATGGCTGCGCAAGAAACAGGCTGGAACAGGATCGGGGCGCGCTCTTGAAGCGACAGCAAATCCGAGACGTCGACGCAGGCCGAACGTCTGGCCGGTTCGATTGCGGAGCCGTCCTGTCGGGCGAGTTTCCGCCCGGCTTCCGTCTTGACGAGGCGGCGCTGGCCGAGCGCTTCGGCGTGTCGCGCACGCCGGTGCGCGAAGCGATCCGCCTGCTCGCCTCGACCGGGCTGATCGAGGTCAAGCCGAGGCGGGGGGCGAGCGTCGCGACGGCGACGTCGGCTCAACTCGAGACGCTGTTCGGCGCGATGGCGGAGATCGAGGCGACCTGCGCCCGGCTCGCCGCGGTGAGCATGACGCCGATCGAGCGCCGCCGGCTGCAAAGCCGGCACGAAGCGATGGCCGAGCTGGTCGCGCGCGACGACCGCGAGGCCTACGCCGCCGCCAACGTCGAGTTCCATACGCAGATCTATTTCGGCGCGCACAACGAGATTCTGGGCGCAATTCGCCAAGGGACTGCGGCGGCGCCTCGCGCCCTTCCGCCGCGCCCAGTTCCGAACCGAGGGCCGAACGTCGCGGTCGCACGTCGAGCACGCCGCCGTCGTCAAGGCGATCCTCGCCTGCGACGCCGCGGCCGCCCACGCGGCGATGTTCCATCACATGAGCCTGGTCGAAGATTTGTTCGCCCGTCTCGAAGGGGTCGCGCGGGCCCGGGGTTGAACGACCGCCGGCTAAAGCCAGTGGCTTCGGGTTACGGCCTAAAACGGCGTCGTCGTCCCTCCTCTCGGAGCGGCGAGACCCGAAGGGCCGCTGCGAAGCGAAGGGCGCCGAAACGGCGATTGACGACGGGGAGCCGCCCGGCGGGCCGAAACGCGGCGAAATGGAGGGCGGCTCAGGCGGGGCGAGGCGGCGCGCCGCTCCCGACGCCGCGCTGAACTGCCGCAAACTCCGTTCAGGGCCTCTCGACCTGCAGAGTCTGGCGGCAACGCATCGAAACGGTCAGCGGGCGGCGCCCGTCCGTGCTCGATCGCGTCCGCGGCGGACGCGGCCGTGGCGGAAAGAGACGGTCGCAGACTGGCGACGCGCGCCGTCGCCGTCGAGGCGGCGGCGCCAGCATGATCAGCGCGGCCATGCCGGCAAGCCTCCGCGCGGCCGCAGTGACCGCCATGGCGGCGGCAATCTGATCGGAGGGGTAGCGTCGCGGTTCCTCCATCGCCCTGCGCACCGACGCTTCGGCGTTGTCGCCAGCCAAGGCCAGCAGGATGGTCGGCGCCAATCGCGATCAGCGTCGCAATGGCGGCGAGGTTCAGCGCTTTGCGGTGCAAATCGACAATGCCGCCCGGTCCGGTCTTCAGAAAGCCCTGCATCTCTTCGAGGCTGTGGAAGTCCGACAGCGTCGGCTCGAAACGCGCCGAGTAAACGACCGCGCTGGTCCCGTCGCCGTTGTCGTCGACGCGCAGCTCTCCGACGTAGTCGCGCACCGGGAGCGGGGTCGAAAGGACTTTGTAGCGGTAGAAATGTCGCGCGGACGATCGTTCGATCTGGCGCCCAAGCGGAGTTCCGGAAGCCTTGACGCACAATGGGCAGCAGTTCGGACGCGACCGCCCGATTTCAAAAAAGTCGAGCGGCCGACCGCGCAAGGCGGCCGGCAGGGACGATCGAGCGTTTGCGGCCTCGCTCAGCTCTTCGGCGTGAACGACTCGGCGGCCTTCTTCGCCGCCTCCTGACCGAGCGCGGCGAGTTCCTTCGCCTGATCGGTGATCGCGTTGGCGCGCTCGCGCATATGCGTGCTCAGGAACTCGACGAACTCGGACGGCGAGCGCGGCTGCATCATCTTTTGCGCAAACTGCATATTGGCCGTCGCGTTCTCCTGCACGAGATGCATGAGCTTGGTCTGATATTCCTGCAGCGCCTTGAACGGACCGGCGAAGGCGCTGCCGTAGAGGTTCGCGGCGTTGGCGAACTGGGACGACATCTGCTCGGCCATTTTCGCGGCGGTCGAAGCGGGATTTTCTTTGTCAGCCATGACTATTCTCCCTTGTGGGGTTGAAACTCCAACACGTGCAGTCGCCGGGCTGTCAGCGCTCGACGCACATCGCGACCCCCATCCCGCCGCCGACGCAGAGGGTGGCGAGGCCCTTCTTGGCGTCGCGCTTCCGCATCTCGTAAAGGAGGGTGGTCAGGATGCGCGCGCCCGACGCGCCGATCGGATGGCCAAGCGCGATCGCGCCGCCATTGACGTTGACCTTCGAGGTATCCCAGCCGAGCTCCTTGTTGACGGCGCACGCCTGGGCGGCAAAGGCCTCGTTGGCCTCGATCAAGTCGAGGTCGCCGACCTTCCAGCCCGCGCGCTCGAGCGCCTTGCGCGTCGCCGGGATCGGTCCGGTGCCCATGATCTTCGGATCGACGCCGGCGGTGGCGAAGGAGACGATGCGCGCCAGCGGCTCGATCCCGCGCTTCTTGGCCTCGGCGGCGCTCATGACGATCAGCGCGGCCGCGCCGTCGTTGATGCCGGAGGCGTTGCCGGCGGTGACGGTGCCCTCCTTGCTGAAGGCAGGGCGGAGCTTCTTCAGACCGTCCAGTGTCGCGTCGTGGCGGATGAACTCGTCGTCGGAGACGACGACATCGCCCTTGCGGGTCTTGATCGTGACCGGAATGATCTCGTCCTTGAACTTGCCGCCCTTCTGAGCCGCGCTCGCCTTCTGCTGAGAGCCGAGGGCGAACTCGTCCTGCTCATCGCGGGTAATTTGGAACTGGGTCGCGATGTTCTCCGCGGTGACGCCCATGTGATAGCCGTTGAAGACGTCGAACAGGCCGTCGCGCAGCAAGGTGTCGAGGAAATCCATCTGACCCATCTTCACGCCGTTGCGCAGATAGGCCGCGTGCTGCGCGTTGGTCATGCTTTCCATGCCGCCTGCGGCGACGATCTTGCTTTCGCCGGTCCGTATCTGCTGCGCCGCCAGCGCAACCGAGCGGAGGCCCGAGCCGCAGAGCTGGTTGATGCCGAAGGCGGTCTTGTCGTCGGGCATGCCACATCCGCGGGCCGCCTGGCGGGCCGGGTTCTGGCCCTCGCCCGCGGCGAGAATCTGACCGAGGATCAGTTCGTCTACGTCCGCGGGCGCAACGCCGGCGCGCTCAAACGCGCTCTTTAGCGCCACAATGGCCATCTCGTGAGCGGACAACGCGCTAAGCGTGCCGCTGAAGTTGCCGACAGGCGTTCGCGCCGCAGATGCGATGACAATTTCTTCCATGGTCTCTCTTCCTCTCCCTGGGGACGCGCCTCAGGCCATGTTGTGCAGGCCGCCGTCAACGTAAATCGTATCGCCGGTCATGCCCGACGAGGCGCCGCCTACCAGGAAAGCTACCACGCGGCCAACCTCGGCGATATCCACCAAACGTTGCGTTGGGGCGCGATCCTTCGCCATTTGGACGAGCTCGTCGAAATGCGCGATTCCGCTCGCCGCACGGGTCTTGAGCGGGCCGGGAGACACGGCGAAAACCCGTATGCCCTTCGGCCCCATCTCGGCGGCCATATAGCGCACCGAGGCCTCGAGCGACGCTTTCACCGGCCCCATCATGTTGTACCTGTTCACGACCTTGTCCGCGCCATAGTAGCTCATCGTCACCAGCACGCCGCCGTCGCGCATCAGCGGCTCGGCGAGCTTGACCATGCGGATGAACGACCAGCAGGAGACCTGCATCGCCTGGGCGAAGCCCTCCCACGAGCAGTCCACGACGCGACCATGGAGATCGTCTTTCGGCGCGAAGGCGATGGCGTGGATGACGAAGTCGAGCCGGCCCCATTCCCTGGCGATGGTGTCGAACACGGCCTCGAGCTCGCCGGGCTTGGCGACGTCGAGCGGAGCGGCGATCGACGCGCCGAGCTGGTCCGCCAGCGGCCGAACGTACGGCTCGGCCTTGTCGTTGAGCCAGGTCACCGCAAGATCGGCGCCGAAGGCGCGCAGTTTGACGGCGCAGCCGTAGGCGATCGACTGGTCGTTGGCGATGCCGACCACGAGCCCCTTCTTGCCCTTGAGCATCTCGCCGATCGCGGCGTCCGGATCCCAGACCTTGGGCAGCGGATCAATCGGTCGATCGGTCATTGGACGCTCCCTGGGGTGATGCGACGCCCTCTTAGTGCTCTACGACGACGGATGGATGAAGGGAAAGGCCTCCCAGCGTATGTGAGGATTGCGCCAAATCGCCGCAAGCCCCGGACTCCGTGACCGGCGGCGGCGTGTCGTTCACGACGCTTTATGCCCCGGCGGACGGCGATTCCATCCGCGGCCCATCGCTCGCCGCCTCAGTTCCGGAGTCTGCGACCGGAGGATGACCGCCCCGGGCTTCGCCGGCCTCTCTCCCGCCGGCTGGGGCCGCGCGACGGGGCGTTCGCCCCATCGCTGCACCGTGATTGTAAAGGGGAGGCTCCGACGCGAGCGGCTTCGCGCCGACCCCTCGCCGGCGCGAACCATCGCCTCACGCCGCTGACGACTAGTGCGCGTCCGCCGACCGCGCCGGCGGACGCTTGCGGAACATCTCGTCCGCCAGCTTTTTCTGGTCGGGCGTGAAATTCGCATAGAGCATCGAAAGCGCCGACGACATGCGCGCAGCATTCTGTGCGTGCCGTGCGCTCAGAGCCGCATAGTTTTCGAGAATTTCCGGCGCGCTGAGCTTATCGCGGTCGCCGCCGTACTGCTTGAGCGCCGTGTCCATCGCCTGCGCGTTGTCGAGCATGACCTGGGCGAAGGCGTTCCACTCGGCGTCCTGCGCCTTGGTCACGTGCAAGGTTGCGTACATGTCGCGAATGCGCTCCTCAACCCGAGCCTGCCGGTCCGCAGGCGTGGGCGAAGCGCCCTGCGCGAAGGCGCCGGTCGCCTGGCTCAGGCCCAGCGCCAAAGTCGCCGCGACGAAAAGCGATGATTTGATTCGCATGAAATAGGTTCCGTTCTGCTGACGCGAAAAGGGGAAAGGCTCAATCATCGTCATCGCCGCCGTAGTAGACGGGCGGCGGCGCATAACCGATGCCTGGCGCTCCGTAGCCGTAGCCGCCATAGCCGCCGCCGTAGCCGCCGGTGAGCGCGCCGCCGAGAAGTGCGCCGGCCGCAAGACCGACAACGCCGCCGGCTATGGCCGCGCCGGCGCCGCCGTTGTAGCCGTTGTAGCCGTTGTAGCCGCCATAGCCGCCGCGATAGCCGCCATGCCAGTCGTGTCCGCCGCCCCAGCCGCCGCGATAGCCGCCGTGCCAGTCATGTCCGCCGCCCCAGCCGCCACTGTGCCGCCATTGACCGTCGGCCGCCGCCGGAAGCGAGCTCGCGAGGGTCGCCGCCGCGAACACAATCGCGGTCATCGCGCGGCGCGCTCGGGTTTGGATCATGCTAATCTCCAATAAACATGGATCGCCGTTTCCGGCTTGTTCGCCGCGACAGTTCTCACCGCGCCAACGCAGCGATAGATCCACGCCAATGAGGCCAGTCCACGACCATGCAGCGGATTTCGGATAAATAAAAATTACAAATGCTGAATTGTCGACTCGGGATTGCGAAATACGGCCAGTTCGGCGTGACTTGACGAGGTCGTCGGCGTGAACGCCGAACTATTCGCCAGCGCGTACGGCCTCAACGAACTCTCGCCGACCTGTCTTCACCGAGATCATCGACAGCCCTTCGAACGCCACGTCCGCTCGGGCCAGCGGCGAATCGTTCACGACCCTGCATTCGGCGCCGGAGGGCTTTGCCATCCGCGGCGTGTCGTTCGCGCCCTCGGTTCCGGAGTCCGCCACCTGGGCAATGATGGCGTTCGGCTTCGCCGCCCTCGGGTTCGTCGGCTGGCGTCGGGGGGCGGCCAGGGACGCGCTCGCCTAGCTTCAGGCTTTCCGGATCGCGTCGCTCCGCCCGTGGCGCAGGCGCGTCCTCAGGCGCGACCGGCGCTCGTCAACGGATTGAAATCGAGCGGCTGCCAGCGACCCATTCGCGCGCGCCACGCCGACGCATGGGCCAGGATCGCTCGAGTCGCCCTGCGACGCGGCGCTCAAGGAGGTCTGGACCGACATGAGATGGGCGCGACTGTGCCGCTGGCGTCGATCATCGCCGGCCGTCCGCAACATCGGATGCATCAGGCTCGGCACTTCGACAGCGCCGGAAGGATCGCGCAGCACTTTCAGCAGGACCGAGATCCTCGCGGAGTCGATCCGCCTCGACGCGTAGAGTTCGACAAGGCGGCGAAAGATGAAACGCTCGATATAGATGTTCGCCCGCCATGCGCCGTCCGGGCGCCAATCGGTCGCGATATAGCAGACCGAACGCTGATCGAAGTCCTCGCCCCGGTCCAGCCGATCGGCTTGCTCGTAGCCCGACACGTAGACGACGAAAGGCTCCGAAGGCCCGACCTCCGCTTTCGGCGCAAGGGTCACGACACCCTCGATCGCGTAGTCGACCGCTTTCGAACCACGGACTTCGAGATCGTGCGTCAAGCGCTGAAAAACGATGTCCGTCATCGCAACGTCGATGTCGATCAACGACGTCGTCAGGCTCTTCGGCGCCCGTCCCCGGCCGACTCTCCTCTGATTGTGTGGGTCCGCCTCGATGCCCGCGTTGCCCTCCCAGAGTCGAATTCATCGCCGTGTGCCCCAGGCCGCCCCAACCCCACGTGCGAGGCTTGAATGTGCGCAAGCTCGCGATTTGCCGCCGCTATTTGTATGACAATACGTCACACGCATGTTAAGAATCCGCGAGCGTCCTGTCAACGCGCGCCGGCGAAAAAGGCGGCTTTGACCGCTTGCGCATGTCCGGATCAAGCGGAACATCCATAACTCACTCGTTGAAGCGGCGACCTCCTTCCCGCACGGTGGAACTTCTCGCGGCGTTCGATTAACATCGCGCGGTCGGCAGATCTCAGCGCCTCTGTCGGGGGCGTATGCGGATAAGAATCGACGCCACGAGGAGGCGCGCCATGATCAAAGGGCTGCATCACAATGCGTATCGCTGCCGGGATTCGGAGGAGACGCGGAAATTCTACCAGGATTTCCTCGGCCTGCCGCTCGCCAACGCGTTCGAGATCACCGAGACCAAGTCAGGCCGGGCAACTCATGTTCTGCACAGCTTCTACAGTATGGACGACGGCTCCTGCCTCGCCTTCTTCGAAGCGCCGGATATGCCCTTCGATTTCAAGCCGCAGCATGATTACGATCTTCACATCGCGCTCGAGGTGAGCCAGGCCGACCTCAGGAAGATGTATGAAAAGGGCAAGGCGGCCGGAATCGAGACGCGCGGCATTTCCGATCACAAAATCATCCACTCGATCTATTTCCGCGATCCTAACGGCTATGTCATCGAGTTGACCGCCAAGGACGCGGGCCACGACGAGGCGATGGACCCGGCAAGGAGCGGCGCTGCCGAAAAGCTCAAAGTCTGGCAGGCGAGCAAGCGCGAGCGCGCCGCGGGCTGAACGGAGCGGCACGCCTTTCATCTGAGCGGTTTGCTGCAGGCTCGGATGGATCGCGAGGCGCAGCGACCGTCTTCTCAATGAGGCCTTGGCCTTCGGGGCTGGTCGATCCCCGTCTAGCCGCCGTCCCTCAGCCTGCGGCCGAACTCGACCACGGTCCCGCTCGTCTGGGTCGTTTTCGCGATCCTGCGCAGCGGGATTTCGCCAACATCGAAGACCGCGACATGCGGCGCCCGTGCGGCCCCGATGGCCGGCCGCGGCATCAGTCTCGGCAGGCAGCCCAGGCGGCCGAGCGTATCGAGCGTAGAATCGTCGGCGACGCAGACGATCTCCCGGACTCCCGCCCGCGTGGCGTCCTCGACGGCCCCGGTGAGCAGCTCCCCGACGACGGCATCGGCGCTGTAACGCCCCTCCCCCTCGCGGGCGTTGGTCATGGCGCACATCCGCGACATTTCCCAGACGCTCGGGCTTTCGACCGTCGCCCCGCACGCCAGCAGGTAGGGCACGGCGTCGCGCAGCAGGGTCGGCCCCGTCGTCGGGTTCATGCGGACCGATCCGAGATAGCCGCCATCCGCCTTGTCGTAGACGATGACATAATGCGCATCGTCGTTGTCGAATACATCCAGACCGCCGTCCTCATCGAGGAACTCTTCGCCGATCTCGAAGCTTTCGCGGGACAAGGCCCTGTTGACGGTCATATCTGCGAGGAATTGCAGCGGCACCGCCGTGCGTCCTTCCGCGACAATCTTGCCGAGCGCGCTCACTTGAACAAGCCTTTCGCCACGCCTTGTGCGCCTTGTGAGCGCACGTCGCCGCCCCGTTGGGCTCCAGCAAATCCCCCTTTTGCGTCAGATGTGACGTCAAACCGTGGTGCAACCGTGGTCATACCGCTGCAATTCGTAGGCATAAGCATTGTTCCGTCGAACCGTCCTTTCAGGCCGTTCGACAGGCCGACCTATCGCTTACTCACCTGACGCCAGAGTCGAGCGTCAGGGTTACGCCGCGGAAACAAGAACGTCTGTTCGCGCCCTGGTCGAGAACTCGCAGCCACCGGCATAAGCACAAGTTGTATTGGCGTCAACTATACAACTTTGTCGCACCCCAGGGAGGCGTGAGCCTCGTCGCCATACGACGGATCGCCGCGCGCTCCGGCGCGAGGCCGGAACGCGGGCCGCGGTTACCGTACGTCGACGAACGCAACCACCGCGCGACGCGGGATCGGCGCGTCCGAAACCCGCCGCCCCCAGTTGCCTGAAACGAGTTCGATCGAGCCGTCGGCGTTGACGTTGGCGACGAAGCCGACGTGCGCGGCGTAGCCCATCCGCGTCGTGACGACGGCGAGCGCCCCGACTTTCGGGGCCTGAAGCCGGTTTCCGTAGGCGAGCGCCGACGTTGCCAGGCCGTTGGCGAGCGGCCGCCGCCCGGTTCGCTTCAAGACGTAGGAGGCGAAGTGGGCGCACCACGGTCCCCCCTTTCCGGTCATGTTGCGCGATCCGAGCCAGCGCTCCGCCTCGGCGACGACGTCGACGGCGCCGGACGGCGCCGGCGCCTCAGCCCGAGCCGCCGAGAAGCCGGACGCCGACGCGACCGGACCTGAGCGCGGCGTCATGCGTCCACTTGCCGCAGCGGCGCCCGAGATCGTGACCATGGCCAGGACGGCGGGAATTCTTATGCGTGCCTTCAAACCAATACTCCTTAAAAAAACACAGATCAGCCGAATGTCGCATTCGGCCTTCTGCGTTTTCCTAGCTAGCCTATATGTTTATTTATGATCCAAAGAAGTCGGATCGGGGAGATCGCATCAGATCGACCTTCTGATGTACGAAGGTGATGACGCTATCGATCTTCTTGGTACGGTCACGAACGTTTGATCGACGTGACGTGCCGCGAAACTAACTATCAATGTGTCCTTAATGTGAAGCCGAATCTCGTCGAGCGGGTCGCCTCGCGGAGCGCCGGCGCGCGCGCCTGCCGGAGCGCGTGACCTGTCGTGGTCTTGTGGCGCGTGACCCGCCTTCTTCGGGTTGAGTTCCGGGGCGAAGGCCGCCGACGACGCGCGCCGAATTGGTCATGCGGCGCTCATGGCGTCGTCCACGGTGGCGCTCGGACTTGATCCGAGGATCAGGTCCACCGAGGGCAGGCCGTCGGCCCGGATGTGCCGCGACCCGAAACCCGCGTCACGCCATGGGCTGGCGAAACTCGCAACAGACGCCTTGCGAGCCGGAAACGGCCGGGTTAGCCTTCTCGGATCGTGACCGGCAGGCGCGTCTTGCGCGCTTGCCCTGGGGGCTTATGGCGGCCTCTTTCGCCCCGTTTCTTTGTTTCATCAGACGATCGTCTTTCCCCGTCGCCGCGGCATGTTTGCCCATCGAACCGTGCCGGGGCGCTGTCGCCGAAAACTCTTCAGGCGCCCAGAGGCGGCGCTCCCCAGCTATGGAGATGACGCAATGCTCTACGCGCTCGCCCTGCTCGCCGGCGTCGTCGCCGGCTCGCGCGCCATGACGGCCCCGGCGGCGGTAAGCTGGGCGGCCGCTCTTGGCGCCCTCCATCTCGACGGGACGTGGCTCGCCTTCATGGCTTCAAAATGGGCGGCCTGGATCTTCACCGCCTTGGCCATCGTCGAATTCGTGACCGACCAATTGCCGTCGACGCCGAGCCGCAAGGTCCCGATGCAGTTCGGCGCCCGCATCGTCAGCGGCGCCTTGTGCGGCGCGACGATCGGCGCCTCGGGCGCGTCCTGGATTGTCGGGCTCGTCGTCGGCGTCATCGGCGCCGTGATCGGAACCCTCGGCGGCGCCGAGATCCGCGCGCGCATGGCCAAGGCCTTTGGCCGCGACCTGCCGGCCGCGGTGATCGAGGACGTCGCGGCGGTCGTCCTCGGCCTGATCGTCGTCGTGGCGCTCCGATGAGCCGCCGGTTCGACGCAATCGTCATCGGCGCCGGTCAGGCCGGACCGCCGCTGGCGGCCCGGCTCGCCTCCGCGGGCCGGACCGTCGCCTTGATCGAGCGCGAGCAACTCGGCGGCACGTGCGTCAACACCGGCTGCACGCCGACCAAGACGCTGGTGGCGAGCGCCTACGCCGCGCATCTCGCGCGCCGCGCCGCCGATTTCGGCGTCGGCGCAGGGCCCGTCACGGTCGATTTCGCCGCCGTCATGGCGAGAAAGGACCGGGTTGTCGGCGACAAGCGCTCGGGACTCGAGTCCTGGCTGCGGGGCGCCAAGAACTGTACCGTGATCCACGGCGCCGCCCGGTTCGTCTCGTCCGACGCGGTCGAAGTCGGAGGCGAGACCCTCGAGGGGGCTCAAGTGTTCATCAATGTCGGCGCCCGCGCCATCGTCCCCGGCTTCCCGGGCGTCGACCAGGTTCGCACGCTGACCAACGCGACCCTGCTCGAGCTCGACCGCCTGCCGCGTCACCTGGTGATCGTCGGCGGCAGCTATATCGGGCTCGAGTTCGCACAGATCTTCCGCCGGCTCGGCGCCGAGGTCACGGTGATCGAAAAAGCGCCGCGCCTGGTGGCCCGCGAGGACCCCGAAATATCGGAGGCGATCCAGACGATCCTGGAGGCGGAAGGCGTGGCGATCCGACTGCACGCCGAATGCATCCGCTTCGCGCCGCGCGGCGACGATATCGAGGTCGGCGTCGATTGCCGGAGCGGCGACCCCGCCGTGGCCGGCTCGCACGTGCTGCTCGCGGTCGGACGGCGGCCGAATACCGACGACCTCGGCCTCGAGGCGGCCGGCGTCGCCGTCGATGCGCACGGGTATATCGCCGTCGACGACACGCTCCGAACCAGCGTCCCGCACATCTGGGCGCTCGGCGACTGCAACGGGCGCGGCGCCTTCACCCACACCTCCTACAACGACTACGAGATCGTCGCGGCGAACCTCCTCGACGGCGCAGAGCGCAAGGTGACCGACCGCATTCCGGTCTATGCGCTCTATGTCGATCCGCCGCTCGGACGGGTCGGCATGACGGAAGCGGAAGCGCGGGCGAAAGGCCATGCGGTCCGCGTCGGCCGGCGCCCGATGACCCGCGTCGCCCGCGCCGTCGAGAAGGGCGAGTCCCAGGGCTTGATGAAGGTGGTCGTCGACGGCGGCGCCGACAGGATTCTCGGCGCGGCAATTCTCGGCGTCGGCGGCGACGAGGCGATCCACGCCGTGATCGAGGCGATGGGCGCCGGCGAAGGCGCCGCCGCCTACACCCGCGTCGTCGCGATCCATCCGACCGTGTCGGAACTGCTGCCGACGGTGTTCGGCGAACTGTCGCCGTAGCGAAGCACGGGCGAGAATCGGAATTCCGGCGGGGCCTTACAACCTGACCGCGCCCAATCACGCGCCCCGCTTCAGCCGCCTGTTCTTTGCCTGTTCCGACCTGATAACTGCCTGTTCCGTGCCTGTTAAGGCGCCTGTTCCGCACCCCCTCCGAGGCACGCAACCGTTGGGTTGCATCGTCGGCAACCCAATGACATTCCATAATTTTCCGAAGCGGAGGGTCGGCCGCAGCAGAAAAACCGCCCTGCTAGCAGGCAACCCGGTCAGCGACGATTTGGGCCAGTCGGTCGCGGATTGAACAAGGCAACGGCTTTCCGGGCGCATTGCACTCGTCCCCCTCAGGCGCTACAGCGCGGACTTTACCCACAGGCGCGAGCGTTCGGGGAGGTCTTGAAATTCCACGCAAACCCGGCAAGCGCAAAACCAAGGCGGTGGTTCGGGTCCAGTACGGCGCCCTTCCCTATCGAATCGTCGAGGACGAGGAACTCGAAGTGCTCCTCGTCACGACCCGGCGAAGCCAACGCTGGATCGTTCCCAAGGGTTGGCCGATCAAGGGCCTGAAACCGCCGAAGTCGGCCGCCCGCGAAGCCTTCGAAGAGGCCGGCGTGCGGGGAAAGGTCGGCGGCAAGGCGGTCGGGCTCTTCATCTACAAGAAGGTGCTCGACGAATCGGGCGTCGTGGCGACCTGCGAAGTGAAGGTCTATCCCCTGCTGGTGGAAAGGCAGAGCGCGACCTGGCCCGAATTCGGACAGCGGATCACCCAGTGGGTCGAGCCGGGCAAGGCGGTCGCTTTGATCAAGGAGCCGGATCTCAAGAAGCTTGTCGCGGCGTTCGCCAAACGGCACTCATCCGCCTGAATCCGATCAAACCGCGCCCGAAGGGCGAGATTCGGTTGGCGCGAACCCGCGTCACGAGGCGAGCGCCCGGCCTTGGGTGTGGAGGGCGACCATGGGCGCGCCGGTCGGCGTGCAGATCGAATGTGCGGCGGAGACGGCGACCGGCCGACCGTTGGTGAGAACGCGCGTTGCGCCGGTGATCCAGCGACCCGTCACACAAGGACCATCGCCGACGGGAGGCCTGAAGGGACAGCCGGAAATCGCATAGTCCGCGTCGATCGTGACCACCGGCGCGCCCGCAACGGTCACACGCTGGCTTATCGCGGTTGGCCTGGCTTCGCCGCCATGCGCGCATCTGACGTCGGAGCGGTCGTTCAGAATTGCCGTCGCCAAGCGCCCATCCCCCCTAATCGACCGTCAAGCCGCCGGCGTTGATGTCGACGGTCGGCCCGATCAGGGTGATCGTCGCGCCCTTGCCGTTGCTGATGAAAACGCCGGCGTCATTGACGACGATCGTCGCGCCGCCTGGGCTCTTCATGATCAGCCCGCCGCTCGCGGCTGTGGGCGGCGCGTCGCTGAGGATCAGAGCGACCTGATCGGTGGTCTGCAGAACCAGCGTCATCGGCGACGCCGACGCGGACGCGGGAATCTCGGCGGCGTTCGCCCAGAACCCGCCGGTCCAGATCGGGCGATCGGGATCGCCCGCCTCGAATTCCACCCACACCTGCGCGCCAATCGGCGGGACGACGAAGATTCCGGACTGCAGCCCGGCGATCGGTACGCACGGCATGGCCCAGCCGGAAGACAGCGCCTCCCCGACATCGGCGACTTCGACCTGAATACGGCCGATTTGCTCAGGATCCATGTTGCCAAGAACCGTCCCCCGGTACTTGCCATAGTAGCCCGACGCCGGACGCGCGACGCCCAAGTTCAAAGCCGCCATATTTCGCTCTCCCCACGTTTGAATTGCCCGTGAAACCGCTCGGCGCCTACAGCTTCAGTTCCACTCCGGGATGAACGGAACGCGCAACGCGCCGACGTCCGGGAAGTCGAAGCCCAGTTGGCTGGCGATGAAGGCGCCGAGAGCGGCCCGGTCGGCGAGCGCAAAAGTCCGCGTCCCGGAGGCGCCGCGGATGGTCGCGTCTCGGTTCATCACGCTGACCCGGCCCTCGGGCGTAAAGCGGCTCAGCATCAGGCGGTTGACGAAAGGCGAGCCCGGGTGGGTCGCGGTATAGTGGTTGGCGACGACGAAATCGGCCGGATGGTCGCGTTCCAGCGTCGAGACCCAGGCGTCCCGAGCCTCGCCGCCAACGCGTGTTCGCAATACCCAGAGATCGCCGTCGCGCATCATCCAGTGCGTGGCGTCCTCCGGTCCCATGGCGCCCTCGTCGGTCAGCGGCAACGGCGCGAGCGCGGCCGGTCCGCCGAAGCCGGGATCGACGACGAACACGCCCTCGGACAGCGCAACTGTCAGGAACATATGGAGCCGACCAACCTCGTGGCGCTTGAAGATGAGCGTCACCCGCGCCGAATGCCGAGCCACCTCGAAACCGAGCGTTTCGAGCACGATGGGCGAACAGCGTCGCATGCTCGAAGCAATAGCCGCCGCGTCGGGCGTCGACCAACTTGGTCGCGATCGCCTCGAGGTCCAGGTTCACGGGCCGGCCGTAGGAGCACGTCGAGATTCTCGAATGGGATGGCCTGCATGTGGGCGCGGAGGAGGCCCGCAAGCGTATCCAGCGTCGGCGCCGTCGCGCCGATCCGGCCGATGCGGTCGAGGTAAGCCGCCAGCACTGCAGACGCCATCGTAGGCCCTCCTCTTGCTGGCCGCCCGGCGATGGAGGATTGGGCGCCGCAGGCATCCGGTCAAGCGGCGGCCCCGCGGACCCGTCGGTTTCGGCGCCGCAGCCCGAAATTCACTCTGGCGCGATGGACCGCCGTTCCCCATAATGGGGCCATGACTTCTTCTTCCAAAACAAAGACCCGGTTCGACGCGGTCGAAACAAAAGATGGTCAATGGGTTGTCCGATTGATGCTGCCCGGGGGAGAGCAACCCCAGATCGACGGCTTCAGGACCCAAGCCGAGGCCCGCAGATGGATCAAAGGACAATCGGCCGTGTGGCTGAAGATGTACGAAGGCGGCAAGTACGCGTAACTCCGGCTGCGCCGCCGCTTCGCTGCGAATCGCGCCTCGGGGCCCGACGCGGCATAAGAGGGGCGGCGAGGAGCCTTCGCCCATGAACAGACCGTCCCGGATCGCCGAAGCCCGTCGCCTCGACCTCACCCATCGCCCCCGCCGCAACCGCAAGGCGGAGTGGGCTCGGCGGCTCGTGTCCGAGAGCACGCTCACGACCGCCGACCTCATCTGGCCGCTGTTCCTGATCGAGGGGGAAAAGGTGCGCGCGCCCGTGGCCGCGATGCCGGGCGTCGACCGGCTGAGCGTCGACGAGGCCGTGCGCGAGGCGGAGCGGGCGGTCGCGCTCGACATCCCGGCGATCGCCTTCTTTCCCTACACCGAGCCCCACCTGAAGGACGAGCGCGGCAGCGAGGCCTACAACGAGCACAATCTCGTGTGCCGCGCCTGCCGCGCGATCAAGACGGAATTCCCGGAGCTCGGCCTCGTCACCGACGTCGCGCTCGACCCTTATACCAGCCACGGCCACGACGGCCTCGTGCGCGAGCATGGCGACGGCTTGCGCATCCTCAACGACGAGACCGTCGCGGCGCTGGTCCGCCAGGCGCTCAACCAGGCGCGCGCCGGCGCCGACGTCATCGCGCCCTCCGACATGATGGATGGCCGGGTCGGCGCCATCCGCGAGGCGCTCGATGACGAAGGCTTTCTCGACGTCCAGATCCTGGCCTACGCCGCCAAATACGCCTCGGCCTTCTATGGGCCGTTCCGCGACGCGCTCGGCTCCAAGGGCGCGCTCAAGGGGGACAAGCGCACCTATCAGATGGACCCGGCCAACAGCGACGAGGCGCTGCGGGAGGTCGAGCTCGATCTCGACGAGGGCGCCGACATGGTGATGGTCAAGCCCGGCATGCCCTATCTCGATATCATCCGACGGGTGAAGGACGAATTCGGCTTCCCGACCTTCGCCTATCAGGTGAGCGGCGAATATTCGATGATCCAGGCCGCCGCGCTGAACGGCTGGATCGACGGCGACAGGGCGATGATGGAGAGCCTGATCGCCTTCAAGCGCGCCGGCGCCGACGGGGTGCTGACGTACTTTGCGCCGAGGGCGGCGGAGAAGCTGCGCCTTCGATGAGATTCCGGCTGTGGTTATTTTGATGCCCGGCGTCTGTCGGCGGATCGCTGCCGTGCGAAGGCGCGCTCCCTCCCCTTCAACGAAACGAAATGTCTCCCTGCAGCCTGTGAGTTCACGACGAGACCAATCCCGTCGCGACGCTGGATAGGACTGTGGTCTGGATCAGATCGCATGTCGCATTCATGTCGCCGCCTGATCCCGCCGGGAGCGACGGTCGCCGAAGTGTGACACCCCTCACTGCGACGCCTGCCGTTGAGAATTACGCCAACCAGGTTGCAAGCCTTATCTCGACAGGCCGGTCTGCATCGCTCAGGCGCGGGTCGGCCGATGACGACGCCTCAATCCGCCTACGACGGGAACAGGCGTGAGCGGGCAAGGCGAGCCAGAACTCCAACGGGAGGCAGCCCGATGTCCAAGCTGGTCTTCAAGGACTTTTCCGGTTGGCGAAACGGCAAGGATTTCCTGGATGTGACGTTGACGCAGGTGAGCGCCGACGACAATCCGAACAAGGTGCTGGCCTTCGTGTTCTTCGGACATGTGAACCTGGATTTCGACGGCTCCCCGACCGCCTATGGCCCGCTCAAGGTCCATCCCGACGACAAATTGGGCAACGCCGGCAACATTGCGCAGGGGTATTTCGGGGTCGCTAGCGCGGCGCCCGGCAACTACTGGGTGCGGGAAGGCCTCGTCGTGATCGACACCGACGCGCCCGGCCTTCATCCGGGTGGAAACAAGGCTTTGCCCGTCGAGTTTCCTGTGGTGCAGCAAACCAAGTTTGGCGATCCCAAACAGGGTTTCTACGTTTCGACGACGCCGCGCAACAAGCTGGCGTTCATCGGCGGAGTCACCAAATACCGGCAATTTGTTTATGTGGACGCCTCTGAGGTCGCCTTCGGCGCCCTGGACCTCTACCTGCAGCGCGACCGCGGCGTTCAAATGGGCGACTTCGAACTCGCGGTGCGCCACGATCAGGACCGTCAGTCGGCGTTTTACTTCGTCGACGCCGGCGGCTGGAACCATGCTCTCGGCGAATGCTCGCACCGCGTCGGATTGGACCTCGGAGTGACCAAACTCGGACCAGGGCATTGGGACAACAACTTCCCGGTGAGCTTCATTCTGTTCCCGCGTACGGCAATTCGCAGGGTTTTCGACGATCTCGAGCTTGACGACGCCGCAATCCGAAAGAACGTGGAAACTTCCCTGAGAGAGATCGGCAAGGCTGAGAACGCGCGCGACCTGCCGCTGCTCATGGCGGCCAACGAGGCGAGCCCGTTGGGCGTCGCGAAAGGCGCCGCGGGCCTAGCCGCATTCCGCAAGGCGAAAGGCGCCCACGCATGGATCTCAGGATCGGCGACGACGATTCAAATCGGACTTGCTGAATTCGGCTTCAGGAGGGCGGGTCCGGCCCCCTGACAGGGTCGTCTTCGAGGCGCCGTGCAGCGGGCGCCGCCGCGCTCAGCCAGCGCAGCTACAAGGCGGGGCGAAGCGAAGATCTCTGTTGATGGACGTCACGAACAGGCGCGCAGCGGCAGGCGAAGGCTCATATTCTGGAGTTTCGAAACGATAGGAACCCGTAACCTGACACCGCAGCCCTGATCGCGAGCCGCCCGGCGACGCCGTCAGCCTCTATCGCGCGCCCGGCTCCTATCGCCCGCCGCCGCGCCCGGTGTTGTTCTGTGCGTAGCTGGTGGGATCGTAAGGATTGGTCTCCTCGTAGTGCCCAGCCCAGACCTGGGAGCGCGCCTGCGTCGAGGGATTGACCCCCTGATTGGCGTTGCAGCCGGAGAGCGCGAGCGCCGCAACCGCCAGGATGATCGAGATCCGCATTCGCGTCCTCCGGTTCCTTGGGAACGAAGGCAGAGCCCTACGCGCGTTTGGAAGCCTGCGTCCGCCTCAATGAGCTTGCCCGTGCGCCGAATCTCGCCGTCACGACGGCGGCGGCGCGCCGGCTTGCTCGCTCACGATATACGCGGCGTACCAATCGGGCCAGTTGTCATCGCGTTGGCCGATGCGCTTCTCATGCTCGCCGTGCGCCGCCTCGGCGCGTCGCAGCGCCGCTGCGAGATCGGTCGACGAGGGGAAGGTCGTGTCGGACTCCACGCGCCCGGGCAATCGGGCGGTGATCTCCTGGAGCAGCCACCCGTTGCCGTCCGGATCGTTGAAAGAAGCAAACGTTCGGTAGCTGCGACGCTCGGGGTCGGCCCCGGCAAGCCGGACGCGGCCGAACAGGTAAGGCTCGTCCTGGCCGGCATAGGCGCCGGCTCCGTCGTGGAATACGGCGCTGATCTGCACGCCGCGACCGAGCAGTTCCGTGCGGGCGGCCTCGATGTCGGAGACGATCAGATACAGGCCCCGGGCGGAGCCGGGCGCCGCCGCGGTGACGTTCTTGCCGAAGATGATCGAGGATCCGGATCCTGGAGGCGTGAACTGGATGACGCGGAAATAGCCGTCGTCGGAGGCGTAATCGGCGTCCAGCCTCCATCCCAGTCCGTCGTAAAAGCGCTTGGCGCGATCGACGTCCGAAACCGGAATGACGACGACCTCGAGCTTCATGTCGAAGTTCGGCCTTTCGGCGGGGCTCATGCTGGGGATGTCGGCGCTGCTCATTTCCGGCTCCTGGGTTGATCTTTGGGTCATCGTCGAGAACAGGCCTTTGCCAGCGGTGATGAGAGCCGTTTTCCCTTGACGCCCAATTCCCATCTCCTCCGCGTGCGGCCTAGCCTGGAGGACTCCCGTCATCGCCGCTCTCGGGCCCGAACCCGGGGAGGTAGCGGCCGAAATTCAATTCGAAGTCGCTTTGAACGCCGTAGCCGACGCCGCGGAGTTTGGCGCGGCGGGCCTGCGCGTCGGGCCGGGCCAGCATCGGGAAGATCATGTCGTTGCTCGACTGAAGCTCGCTCGCTGTCGGCATCCCGAACCGATTGATCTGCGCCTTCGCCGCGGCGAGCGTCTGACGGTCGAACGAAGCCACCCGTCGCACGAGCGCTTCGACAAACTGGTCGAGGTCGCCGTCGTCCAGCGTGCGGTTGACCCAGCCGTAGCGCTCGGCGATGTCCGCATCGAAATCGTCGGCGCTGAGCACGAACTCGAGCGCGCGCGAACGGCCGACCAGGCGCGGGAGCCATTCCATCGCTCCGCCGCCCGGGACCAATCCGACGCCAACCTCCGGATTGCCGAATATCGCGCTCTGCCGGCTGGCGAAGCGCATATCGCAGGCCAGCACGAACTCGTTGCCGATGCCGCGCGTGCGGCCGCGGATTTTGGCGACGCTCACGACTGGCGATGACGCAAGCCGCAACACAAAGTCCCGCCAAACGTCGAGAACCCCCGGCCGTTCGGTGGCCTTGGCGACGTCGAGATGGGCGACAAAAAAATCGGGATTGGCCGACTGGAACACGACGACCTTGACAGACGGGTCTGTCTCGATGTCGGTCATCAGCTTTCCCAATTCGTCGATCGTCGTCGGAAGAAACATGTTGATCGGCGGGTTGCTGAAGCTGATCGTCCACCGGCCCGGATGGGTGCGATCGGTGCTGAACTGCGAAGAGTGAGGCATGCGCATCTCCTCCTTCGATTGGCGGATTCGCTTTGCGATCAATCTGACTTCAGGACGCGGTTACTGCGGTTTGCAGATGTCCACCACGTTGACTGGCCGACCCAATCGTCCGCCGAGATCCGAGGCGCAAGAAGACGCCATCGAATGGACGGCGTCATTCCTGGTCACAACGGCGGTCGCGTATCTCAGAATATCAACAATACGATCAAGACATATAGATGAGGCGGCAACTCTCGCTCCGCTTGGCCTCACGGAGCTTGTAAGCGAAGCAAGACAACGCCATATCGGCGGCGTTGATCACTCTTCATTCTCGCCGATGTTTTTATATACCGAGTTTACGAAAGCGACAAGAAGACCATTCGCCGGCCTGCTTTATTGCACGATGGGTTTGCCCATACCTGGTGGCCGGCGATCGGCGCCCCGAAAAATTCGTGCCGTTCGGCAGCCGCCGTCACCCGCGTAATGGCCACACGGACTTCGAGGCGATAAGCAATCAACGTCTCGAAGGACGCGGACAATGGCGGCGCTACTCGGAATCGATATCGGCACGACGGCCCTGAAAGCGACGCTCTACTCGGCGGACGGCGCCACGCTCGCCGGCGCCGCGCTGGAATATTGCGCCTCCGGGAGCGGAAACGGACTGCAGCCGGATGCCCTTTGGCAGGCGCTCGGCGCCGTCATCCGCCGGGTTCGACGCGTCGCGCCTCAGGCGGACATCAGCGCCGCCGCGATATCCAGCCATGGCGAAAGTTTCGTTCCAGTCGATGGCGCCGGCATTGCGATCGCGCCGTTCATCCTCAACACGGCGCCGATCGCCATCGACGAAGCCGCCGCGTACGCCGACGCCTTCGGCAAGGAAGCGATCTTCCAGCGCACCGGTCTGCCGGTCCATTCCATGTACACGCTGCCGAAGATCGCCTGGCTCAAAGCCCATCGGCCCGATGTTTTCGCCGTCGCCGCCCGGTTTTCCTGTGTCGAGGATTACGTGCTCGCGCGGCTCGGCGTCGGGTCATGGATCAGCACGTCGCTCGCCTCGCGAACCATGGGCCTCGACCTCGAGCGCTGCGAATGGGCGGAGGATCTTCTCGCGTTCGCCGGGATCGAACCGAGGCGCCTAGCCGTGCCTGTTGCGTCAGGCGCGCGGCTTGGCCGCGCGGCCCCCGGCATGTGCGACGAACTCGGCCTCCCGCCGGACGTCGAGTGGGTCGCCGGCGGACATGACCAGGCGTGTTGTTCGCTCGGCGGCGGCGGCGTGAAGGAGGGAAGCGCCGTCGACGGCACAGGCACTTTCGAGTGCGTATCCATTCCCGTCGAAGGCGCCCGCCTCTCGGCGGCGGCGCTTCTCTACAATTTCCCGACTGAGCGGCATGCCGTGCCCTCGCTCTTGCTGACGCTCTCCTACATCGCCGGCGGCGTCGCACTGAAGTGGTTCCGCGACGTGATTGGCCGGCACCATATCGAGCAGGCCGCGACGGCCGGCTCGGACCCTTATGACCTGATCCTGGCCAATCTGCCGGAGGAACCGACCGACCTTCTCGTCTTTCCGCACCTCATCGGGACCGGCACCCCCTGGCTCGACGCCAAGGCGCGCGGCGCGGTCATCGGCATCGGCGCCGAGACAAGCTTCGAGGAGCTCGCCAAGGCGATACTCGAAGGCATCACGCTCGAAATGCAGTGGAATCTGGAACTGCAGGCCTCGATCGGCGTCGCGATTGGCCCGATCCATGCGGTGGGCGGCGGTTCCCGCTCCGAACGCTGGCTGCAGATGAAGGCGGATATTTTCGACCGCGACGTGGTCGCCATTCCCGGCGAGGCCAGCTGCGCGGGCGCGGCGATGGCCGCCGGCGTCGGTATGGGCGTGTTCCGCAGCTATGAGGAGGCTGCGGCAGCCATCGTGCGCACGGGCAAGGTGTTTTCGCCGCGCCCTCGCCACACGGCGCGCTACCGTGACAAGAGCGCGCGTCACCGCGACATCGCGCGTCGCCTTTACGGTTTCGTCGCGACGACGTCCTGACGCGGCGGCGCGCGTTCGAGCGGTCGGCGCCGATGGCGTCACGGGCGTTGCGAACGCGGCAGGGGCGCCGTCGGCCGTGGCGAACGTCTCGCGGGTCGGACCCCTGCCCCGCTCGAACTCGAGCCGTTCGCCGCGTGGCGCAAATCCGGCGTCCAGACGCCCGGCCGCCGGCAAGAAATGCACGCGCACGGGCCCCCGGCGGCTCTCGCGCGAAACAAATTGTTTTCGAAAATCAGAAACTGTTGTAATGTGATTCCGATGAGCCAGATAAGGAGCCATCCATGACCGAATTGCCGAATATTTGCGCGGATCCGACCGATCCCTCTTTTGTCGAGCCCGGCGGCGACGGAGGGCCCCGGGACAATTCCACTCTCGAACCGAGGCAGGGGGCGACGCCTGCGCCCGAGGGTCCCGTCGGCGCCATCGACCAGGGCGCGCTTGTCGCCGACCCGGAGGCGAAGCGACGCCTCGACCGGCGCGCCCGGCGAACCCGGGCGGCGGCGCTGCGCGACGCCTCGTTCGACTGGCTCGCCAAGGGCTTTACCCACCAGGAGATCGCCGCCGTGCGCAAGGTGAGCGTCGCCGCCGTCCGGCGCGACATCGCCAGGGCGATCCGGGCGCGCCAGATCGAGACCCGCGACGGCCATGCGCAATTGCAGATCGTCCGCCTCACGCGGGGCCTCGCGGTAGTCACGCATCGCATCGAAAAAGGCGACATGGCGGCGGTCGGACCGCTGGTGAAGCTGGTGACGGCGCTCGATCGCTACCATGGCGCCGGGCGCGCTCCTGCCGAACGGGCGCCGAGCCGCCTTCCGTCGCGTGAACAGGCGGTCGCGCTGACCGCCCCGCCGCTCGCGATCGCCCACGTCGCCGCGCCCGAAGCTCAGGACGCGACGCAGGACGCGGGCGACGACGCCCGGGCCGCCTACGCCTTCGGCGAGCGGGAGGAGTAAGTATCCCCCGGCAAAGCCGGGGGCTTTAGGATTTGAGCCGCTCGAAGCGGCAGAAGGGGTCGCTGACGCGGCCCCTCGAAATTGCAGCCGCCCAAGGCGGCTTGTCAGCGCCAGAGGTTCATCTGCTCCAACCGCTGATCTTCCTTCTCCTGATTGCGGATGTAGGCGCGGATGGCTTCTTCGTCGCGCCCGACCGTGTTGACGAAGAATCCCCGGGCCCAAAAATGCTGCCCCACAAAATTGCGTTTGCGCTCTCCGTAAACCCGGGCCATGTGGATCGCGCTCTTGCCCTTGATGAAACCCACCACCTGCGACACCGCGTATTTCGGCGGGATCGATAGCAGCATGTGCACGTGATCGGGCATCAGATGCCCTTCTTCGACCTTCAATTCCTTCTGAAGCGCAAGCCTGCGGAACACTTCGCCCAAATGCCGCCGCAGCTCCTGATACAAAGTCTTGCGGCGACATTTCGGGATGAAGACAACATGATATTTGCAGTCCCAAGTCGTGTGGCTTAGGCTTTCGTACTCGTCCATCGGCGGAGTTCCTTTCGTGTGAGTGGCTGCTCACGTTGGAACTTCGCTGATGGACTGCAGGAAACGTCAAACTGCTACTGCCACCCCGGCATAGCCGGGGGGTCTCCCGCTTACGCTAGGGCGCGCCGTCAGGTTGCTGAGGGACGGGCGCCGGCGCGCGGCTTCACGGGCTGAGCGTCGGCGCCCCAATCCCGAGGAGGCTCTGACACTCCGGATAGCGCCCCTCTGTCATCCTCGCGAAAGCGGGGATCCAGAGCCTTGGCGCCGCTCCGTGCTCAACCGCGCCGTGCGACGCTCGCCGCCATGGACGCCCGCGGTCGCGTCGCGTTCGCGGCCATGACGACGCCGGCAGTCCCGGAGTTCGCCAACCCTCCCGTAATCCTTTGAAATCATTAAATCGCTCGCTCGAGAGGCGACCAATTCGCCTCTTAACATATTGATTTTATTAGACTTCTGTCCGAAAATGGCGGTCGCGCCTCGGAGAGCCCCTTGCGCTCCCCGTCCCTTTCGCGTATGAGCCAGCCCCTCAGAACCGCCCGGCCGGGCTGCCGTGGCGGTTCTTTTCGCTCGTTCCGACGCGACGGAGCTCACCGGCTCCGCATTCCTTCCAACAGGGCGTCAAGCCCGGGAGAGCCAAATGCCCAAGTTGAAGACGAAATCCGGCGCGAAGAAGCGCTTCAAGATCACCGGGACCGGCAAAGTCGTTTACGCCCAGAGGGGCAAGCGCCACGGGATGATCAAGCGGACGAAGAAGCAGATCCGCAACCTGCGCGGCACGGCCGTGCTGTTCAAGACCGACGGCGACAACGTCAAGAAGTATTTCTTTCCGAACGACTGATCCCATCGTTCCCGGAGTTTTGCAGCATGTCCCGCGTCAAGAGGGGCGTAACCGCCCACGCCAAGCACAAAAAGGTTCTCAAGCCGGCCAAGGGGTTTTTCGGCCGCCGAAAGAACACCATCCGCGCCGCCAAGGCGGCGGTCGAAAAGTCGATGCAGTACGCCTACCGCGACCGCAAGAACCGCAAGCGGGAGTTCCGCGCCTTGTGGATCCAGCGCATCAACGCGGCGGTGCGCGAGCACGGCCTGACCTATAGCCGGTTCATCTCGGCGCTCGCGACGGCGGGGATCGAGGTCGACCGCAAGGTGCTGTCGGAACTCGCGATCAACGAGCCGGCGGCGTTCGCCGCGATCGTCGAGCAGGCGAGGGGCCATCTGCCAAAGGCGGCCTGACGGCGGAGAGGCCGCCGAGGGCTCAACGCGCCTCATCGGCCGCCGCCGCCATGCGTCCCCGCGCGCGGCGAGCGGCGCCGTCCGACCTCGAGATCTCCATGACCGACCTCGCCGACCTGAAGCACGAGACCCTCGCCGCCATCGCCGGCGCCGCCGACGAGGCGGCGCTCGAGGCCGTGCGCGTCGCGGCGCTCGGCAAGAAGGGCTCGATCTCGGCCCTGCTCGCGACCCTCGGCAAGCTGTCGCCCGAGGAGCGCAAGACCCGGGGCGCGGCGATCAACGCGCTCAAGGATTCGGTGGCCGAGGCGCTCGCCGCCCGCCGTGGCGTCCTGAAGGGGGCCGCGCTCGACGCCCGGCTCGAGCGCCGAGGCGCTGGACCTCACCCTGCCCACGCGGCCGCCGGGGTCGAGACCGGCCGCATCCATCCGATCAGCCAGGTGACGGACGAGATCGTCGCGATTTTCGCCGACATGGGCTTTTCGGTCGCCGAGGGGCCGGACATCGAGAGCGACGACTACAACTTCACCAAGCTCAACTTCCCGCCCGGGCATCCGGCGCGCGAAATGCACGACACCTTCTTCCTCGCGCCCGGACGCGAACGGCGAGCGGAAGCTCCTGCGGACGCACACGAGCCCGGTGCAGGTTCGCACGATGCTGAGCCAGAAGCCGCCTATCCGGGTGATCTGCCCGGGCCGGACCTACCGCACCGACTTCGACCAGACCCATACGCCGATGTTCCACCAGGTCGAGGGCCTGGTGATCGACAGAGCGCGAATCTCGGCAACCTCAAGTGGGTGCTGGAGGAGTTCTGCAAGGCGTTCTTCGAGGTCCCCAAGGTCGGCATGCGATTCCGGCCGAGCTTCTTCCCCTTCACCTCGCCCTCGATGGAGGTCGACATCCAGTGCCGTCGCTCTGGCGGCGAGATCCGGTTCGGCGAGGGCGAGGACTGGCTCGAGATTCTCGGTTGCGGCATGGTGCATGCGAACGTGCTGACCAATTGCGGCATCGACCCCGAGGTATATCAGGGCTTCGCCTGGGGCATGGGGATCGACCGCATGGCGATGCTCAAGTACGGCATGCCGGACCTTCGCGACTTGTTCGACGCCGATCTGCGCTGGATCGACCATTACGGCTTCGAGCCGCTCGACATGCCGACGCTCGCTGGTGGCCTGAGCGGGTGAAGTGGGACGCAGAAGGGCGCGCTCAGGCGCTTGATCGTGCTAAGAAATCTCAAGATGTTTTCGTGCAGGCGATGCGATGTTGCAATCCCGGAGAGATAAAGCGGCCGAAGCGGTCGCCAGGTCGACGATTCTCCGCCTGTTCGGAGAGCAATCGATCGATCGGATCGAGGTGTTTCCGACCGAAGATTCGTCCGGCGAAGAGGGTTTGTCGGTTACGGTCTTCCTCAAGTCAGCTGACGAGAACGTGTCGGGCTCGCGTCTGGGCGACGCGATCGTCGCGGTCTCGGACGCGCTGAACGACATCGACGATCGTCGCTTCCCGTATGTAACCTTCCTCGCGCCAGGATATGAGCACGCGGAAGACGACCCGCGGCCGACGACGTAAGGTCCGCCATGTTGTTTCAATTCCAGCATCAGATCGACGCTGCCCGTCTGCTTGCGACGACCGACAAGGGTCGCCCGCGTTCAGCTTCGTTGCGGCGTGCGGTGTCGACTGCGTATTACGCGGTGTTTCAAGCGCTTTGCACCGTGTGCGCCGACCGGCTGGTCGGACGGAGGCAGCCGTGGGACGTGTATACGCCCGTCTTTCGCGCGCTCGATCATTACGCAACAACCAGGGCGCTGCGGCAACCCTCTTTCGCGATGACGCCAGAATTGCGCCGTCTCGGGTCGCTGTTAAAGGAACTTCAGAGCGTTCGCGAATGGGCGGACTACAATCCCGAGCCGCGGCCCGACTACCAGCCAGGAACAAACGATTCCTCCTTCACCCGCCAGGAAGCTTTGCGACTTGTCGACCTCGCGGCTGAGGCCGTGGCGATCGTCGATCGGTTTGACGACGACGTGCGGTTGAAACTCGCGACCCGACTTGTCCCAAGAACCCGAAAAACAATTCCAGCCCAATGAAATTCACCCTTTCCTGGCTCAAGGACCATCTCGACACTCAGGCGTCGCTCGCCGAGATCGTAGACACACTGACGCGCATCGGCCTCGAGGTCGAAGGCGTCGAGGACCCGGGCGCCAAATATGCCGGCTTTGTGGTCGGCTACGTCGATCGAGGCCAAACAGCATCCCAATGCCGACCGGCTAAGGGTCTGCACGGTCGAGGCGGGTTCCGGTCCGATGCAGGTCGTGTGCGGCGCGCCCAACGCGCGAGCCGGCATGAAGAGCGTCTTCTCGCCAGTCGGGACCTACATCCCCGGAAAAAGCATCACCCTCGCCAAGGGCGTGATCCGCGGTGTCGAGTTCGAACGGCATGCTGTGCTCGGCGGCTGAACTCGAACTCAGCAACGATCACGACGGCATCATGGAGCTGCCGGACGACGCGCCGGTCGGCGTCGCCTACGCAAGCTTCGCCGGAACTCGACGATCCGGTCATCGACGTGGCGCTGACGCCGAACCGCCCCGACGCGACGGGGGTGGCCGGCATCGCCCGCGATCTCGCGGCGGCCGGTCTCGGCACGCTCAAGACGCCAAAGCCCAAGACGTTCGAAGGCGCCTTCGATTGCCCGACTGGCGTTCACCTCGATTTCGCGCCGGCCGACGCGCATCTCTGTCCTGCCTTCGCGCTGCGGCTGGTGCGCGGCGTCGTAAGCGGGCCTTCGCCCGAGTGGATGCAGAAGCGCCTGCGCGCCATCGGGCTCAGGCCGATCAGCGCCCTCGTAGACATCACCAATTACGTGACCTTCGACCGAGGCCGTCCATTGCACGTCTTCGACCTCGCCAAGGTCCGCGGCGACCTGACGGTCCGCCGGGCGCATCCGGGCGACAGCGTGGTGGCCCTCGACGGCAAGACCTACGCGCTCGACGAAACGATGATCGTCATCGCCAACGAGTGCGGGGTCGAATCGATCGCCGGCGTCATGGGCGGCGAGCATTCGGGCTGCGATGAAGGCACTCGGGACGTGCTGATCGAGAGCGCGCTGTGGGACCCGGCCAACATCGCCCAGACCGGCCGCAAGCTCGGAATCGTGACGGACGCCCGCTATCGGTTCGAGCGTGGCGTGGACCCCGACTTCTGCCTGCCCGGCTGCGATCTCGCGACCGAACTAGTGCTGACGATCTGCGGAGGCGAGCCTTCGCGAATGACCGTCGCCGGCAACCCTTCTGCGCCGCGTCGCGCGATCGACTTCCCCTACAGCGAGGTCAAGCGCCTGATCGGCGTCGACATCCCGCGCGCCGAAGGCGAAGCGATCCTGACCCGGCTCGGCTTCGGAGTCGAGGACGGCCGGGTCCAGATCCCCTCGTGGCGCCCTGACGTCCAGGTCAAAGCCGACGTGGTCGAGCAGATCATCCGCATCGCCGGCCTGGAGCGTGCGCCGCCGGCGCCCCTGCCCCGGCTCGACGACGGCGTCGCCGCGCCGGTGCTGACGCTCCTGCAGAAGCGCACGCGTCTCGCCAAGCGCACGCTCGCCTCGCTCGGCCTGCGCGAGGCGGTGACCTGGTCGTTCATCTCGCGGACGGCGGCCGAACGGTTCGGCGGAGGAAAGCCGACGCTGACGCTCGCCAATCCGATCGCCGCCGATCTTTCCGACATGCGCCCGAGCCTGATTCCCGGCCTCCTCGCCGCGGCGGAGCGCAATGCGCGTCGGGCGCTCGGCGACGTGGCGCTGTTCGAGGTCGGCCAGATCTTTCTTGGGACCGGCGACGCGGACCAGAGGATTGCGGCGGCAGGGGTGCGGCGCGGCCTCGCTAAAGCGAGCCAGGAAGGTCGCAGCTGGCGGGGCTGCGGCCCCGTCGACGCCTTCGACGCGAAGGCCGACGCGATGGCGCTGCTTGCCGCCCTCGGGGTGGCCCACGCGGTCCAGGTCGTTCCCGAGGGCCCCGATTTCCTGCATCCGGGCCGGGCGGCAACGCTGAATTTCGGGCCGAAGCTCGCCGTCGGCTGGTTCGGGCAGGTTCATCCGAGCGTCTGCGAAGCGCTTGACGTGGAGGGGCCGATCGTCGCCTTCGAGATCGTTCTCGACGCGGTTCCGGCCCCGAAGACAAGGCCGACCAAGGCGAAGGGGAAACTCGAACGGTCCGATTACATGCCGGTCGAACGCGATCTCGCCTTCGTCGTCGCCGAAGGCGTTCGCGCGGGCGACATTCTCAAGGCCGCGCAAAGCGCCGAGCGCACGCTCATTTCGAAGATCGAGGTCTTCGACATCTATCAGGGCAAGGGCCTGCCGGAGCGGACGAAGTCGATCGCGATCGCCGTCACCCTGCAGCCGCGCGAACGGACCCTGACGGACGCGGAGATCGAGGCGGCGGTCGCCAGGATCGTGGCCGAGGTGTCCAAGAAGACCGGTGCGGCGCTGAGGGCCTAGCGGGCGATGCGCGCAGTGCTGATTCTCGTCGTCGCGGCGGCGGTGCTGCCGGCGCGGGCGCAGGCGGACGGGGGTTCGGCCTGCGCCAAAATCGAGGAGTCGCTCGCCTATAACGCGTGCTTGGCCGCTCACGGGCCGCGGGCCAGGGATGTCGCGGTCTCGCCGGAGCCGGCGGGCAGCGGCGCCGAGAGCGACCGCGTTGGCCGAGCGCCCGCCGAAGCGGCGGCAAGGCCGGCGCGGCGGTTTCCCGCGGTCGCGAAGCGCCACGGCCGCATCCACATGGAATTCCGGATCCGATAGCCCCATGTCAGGGAGTACGGGCGCGGCGCTCAAACCCGCGGAATGGCCGAGGCGCCGCGCCCTCTCCCTGCGCGGTGGGAGGCCCCGCGCGGGGCGCCGCCGGAACCGCGCCCCCTTCACGCGGCTCACGGCGGCTATCCGTCGATCGGCCGGAGCTATCCGGCGACGGCCCTCCAATAGCCGTATTGACGGCGATGGGCTGTGAGGCCCCTCACAGCGCAGCGGATTCTACCGGCCGGGAAGCCTGGAGTGTGATCCCCGTCACAGTCCGGAACGATCGCCGTCCAACAAAGTCGGCGGGTCGAGGCGGCCGCCAATGAGGAGCGCGCCGCCGGCCGGATGCGCACCCCCCGACCTGCGTCGGCGGACGGGGCTTTTGGTGTTTTGCCTGCCGCTTGACGCGGCGGCCGGGGTCGTCCACGCTCTGTCCGTAGCCTTGGGCGGAAAACGATGTCGATCCCCAGTACGCTGTCGGCGCATCCTTATTTCCGGACCCTCGACGCGGAGTCCTGCCGCGTCCTCGATCGGCAATGCATCTGGCTGCGCACGACCGCCGGGGCCTGGATCGTCGACCAGTCGGCCAACGACCGCGACGTCTATTTCATCATGACCGGGCAACTTCGGGCGGTTTACAACACCGCGCGCCAGGACCTGATCTTCAACGACATGAAGGCGGGCTCGATCTTCGGCGAGATGGCGGCGATCGACCGCGCGCCCCGCGCCGCCAGCGTGTTCGCGATCGTCAATTCGGTGGTGGCGAAAATGCCCGCCCACGTGTTCGTCGAGACGATGTACTCCCACCGCCCGCTTTGCGAGGCCGTCGTCGGGACGCTGATCGAGCGCCTTCGCGCGATGTCCGGCCGGGTCAGCGAGCTCGGCGCCCTCAATGTGCGCTCGCGGGTCCACGCGGAGCTTCTCCGGCTCGCGCGGCGGGACCGCGAGAACCCCGGGCGGGCGATCATCGTGACGCCGCCGAACCAGTCCGAGCTCGCCGCCCGGATCAACACGCGCCGGGAGACGGTGTCGCGCGAGATCAACGCCATGGAGCGCGACGGCCTGATCGAGCGGCGCCGCGGCGCGATCGTCATCAACGACGTGGTGCGTCTGACCGCCGAACTCCAGGCGGCCAGCAGCGGCTGACGGCGCGGGCGCCGGTTTTGCCGACCGAGGCAACGATTTCATGACGTTAGGCGCCAGATCGTGATTCGCGCGCCGTTTTGGGGTGCGGTTTGCCATATTTTAGCCATATTATGACGCATCGAACCGTCCTATGCTTCCAATCATCACAACGGCTTGTGGGTGTTTGCTCACCTTACGTCTGAGCATGAGGCGGACGAAACCGCGTCCATTCAGGTCTCGCCGCAGGCGAGCTCGGCCGTTTCCGCCAGCGGCGGCGCCGACGCCGCCGCGGCGTGGGTGAGGGCGAGCGGCGGGGCGGGCAGCGCGGTCGGCGCGCGGCGGGCCGGTTCCGCGGCGGCCGGGGCCAAGGACGCCTCGAGCCCATGATAGCGATCGAGGACGGCGAGCGTCTTTAGGTAGGGTCCGACCGCCGCCGTCTCTCCGGCGCTGATGCGGACGTCGAGCAGCGCCAGCGCCTTGGTCGCGCGCTCGATCTGCAGGCGGATGTGGGCCTCGAGTCCGCGCACCCGCCGCGCGGCGATGGCGCGGTCGATCTCGCGCCGGATCGTCGCCACGCTCACGCCCCTCGCCTTGGCGATCCGCTCCTGGGTCAATCCGGCCGCCAGCGCCTGGAGACAGGCCTCGCGCACCTCGAGCTTCGCCGCCCGCCGCTGCCGTCGCCGCAGGCGCGCCTGATCGCGGGCGGAAGGGATGTTTTGGGTATCGGTCATGTTCGCGTTCCTGGCTGTTTCAAGGGGGCCAATATGCGCATTGTAGCCAAATTTCTGATTTTTGGAAAGACATTATTTTTCTGATTCGATTATCCATATGATTCCGCGAAGGAAAACCGCGATCGCCGCTTCCCCCTGCGCGCCCACGCGCCGTCTGGCGGTGGGGAACCGGCGTCGTTCGTCGCCCGGTCGGCGAGATCCCTGGCGACGGGCCCGCACAGGGCGTGGAAACGACGCCCGTCTCTCAACGGGTAAACAAGGCATCGCAGGACGCCCGGCTTTGAACGGGGGATGCGAGGGGAAGCGACCGGCAAGCCCTAGCCGCCGCCCGCTCCGGCGCCGCGCTCCTTGATTTTCCGCTTGAGCGCGTCGATCGGCTCGGCCTTGGTCAGGTTCGGAGCGTTGGCGTCGGGTCGTGCGCCTGTTCCGAAAGCGTCTCGAGTTGGGAGGCCTGCGCTCCGGTCATCGGGTCGTCTTCGGAGACCCAGTCGTCGATCCTTCTCGATGTCGGTCCATCGGATCGGCTTCGCGCTTCGGCTGCGCCCACTCCCGGATTCAACGCTTTGTCGAGGAGCCGGGTTCCCGCGGGAGAGACGCCGCTACCCGCCCCCCGAGCAAGCCGAAACGCAATCGCAGGGCTCTCCGCCTTCGTATTCATCATGCGGACGATAGCGCCTGCGTCGCCGAGGAGCTCGGTCTGGTATTGCATTTTCGGCGCTCTCACGATCGCATTCACAAAGTTTCCCTGACTGCCGAGATGCAATGCGAACTATTGCCCGACCTCCCCGCTCAATCCCGCGCACAGGTTGTACTGGTATTGATGGCAGGTTGCGCTGGGTTGAGCAAAGCACGTAGACAGCGATAACTTCACAACGCGACAATTCGGCGCATGGATTCCTCAATACAATCTTTGTTAGAAGAGCTTCCCCGTGAGGAAACATTGAGGAGGACGAGTACGGGCAAAGGCCGAGTAGGCCCCTGTGCTTGGCGTAGGCTTTTGCAAGTCGTCGATTTGTCCCGCCGACGCCGCGACAGCCTGCGCCATTTTAGTCCATTCGTCCAAGCGCATGATCATCGGCTAAGTTGTCATGGCGTCCTCGCTGTTTGGAGTGGGAACTGCCGCCGGGCGAACCGGAACAGGAACGATGCCCGGTGATTTTCGCGGAGATTTCGCCGGATGCTGATGCGAGATACAGCCGGAAGCGAGTACCGGCAGGTGGTCGCGCGCTCGACAAGGGTGCGCATTTCAGGCAATTCTGTCGGAGGGTCAACGCTTCGGAAGCGCTATTGGGGCCAGCATCTGTGGGGCCGCGGCTACTGGGTGGCGACGAGCGGCAACGTCACGGACGAGGTGTGGAAGAAGTACATCGAGGACCAAAAAGCTGAAACTCCGGACGATCACTCAATGTTGTGTAGCACGTCGGCCCTCAGGGCCGACCCAATCCGGCTTTAAGCCGTAACCCGAAGCCACCGGATTTAGCCGGTGGTCGTTCAGATTTGGTTCAAAGCGCTCGACGCTGCGTCCGATGCGGCAAGGGCAAGTATCCTAGCCAGGCTTGTGTCCAATCGAGCTGAGGGCGCGAGATCCGCAGCGGGCAGTATGCGCCAGCGGCCTGGTGAGGAATCGCAAGTGAATCGCGGCGAATGGGCCACGGCCTGTTTGTGATGGCCAGCAGATGCTTTCAATTCTGGAACGGGGGCGACAAAGAGCGGGATGGATCGAAGCGGAGGCAGAATCACGGATCCAGCTTCACGGGCCCGGCGCGCTCTCCAAATCGCGTCGGATGGAGCGCGACGCCAACGACTTCCCTTCGGGGGTATCGGCGATCGGTCAGGAAGATTTGCACGAGAGGTGAAGATCGAAGCCTACCGGCTGTAACGCCGGGCGTTGTCGCTGAACAAGATCGACAACCCGGATCGCCAGCGAGCGGCGAACGCCCCGCACTCCGATCGCCGGCGCGCACGAGAAGCGACTTCGTGACGACGAAATCAGCAAGGCTCGCGGTCAGGCTGGCCACCGGTTCGGAGGCATTCGAACGGGTGGGCCGATTTCGTCGTCGCCGTCATGTAACGATCGGAACCTTTCCGAAACTGGACGACCCCTGCGTCGTGTCAGCGCAGGCGCTAGAATGCCACATCGCGATTGACGCGTGCCGAGGCTATTTGCCTCTCGTCCCAGGAGGAAAGGACGGTCGCCCGCTCCGCCGCCATCCGAACGGGCCTGAGAGGTTTCTTGGTGCATACACACGCCTCGGCCGACGTGGCTTGGTCTCAGCATCTCGCCGGCGCAATCAAGATCCTCGAGCACCGGCGCGACCGATTGATTCCCCTTGTGGTCGAGGGTCCCGTCCACTTGCGCTCGCAGCGGCTGCTCCAATTGAAATCTATTGAGCAACGGCTTGTCGCTGCACAGGCCGAGGAACATAGCGCTGGCTATTGCGGCCAGGGCCGGGACATCGTCTCGGGCCTTGCCTGTGACCTCACCTGGGGTCCGGAGCTGGAGGCAATGCCCGGATGGACAGTTGTTTACAAGAATCCTGTTCCGGGAGGTCAAGCAAAAATGAGCCCCGAGACTTCCAACGAAAGAAGCGGCCCTATCCCGCGCCCGGTCCTTCGAAGACGCTGGTCATGAGGTGCAAAGGATTGAGGGCCCGAAAGGCGAAGTTGTCAGCAATACTGAAATCAAACGCTGGATAGCCGTCAACACTGACGCATCCAAATTGGAATCGCCTTCGCCGCTTTCGAATGCGATCTTTCCATGCCTCCGGTCGGCGCGGTGAGAATCGAGCGCGACCGGACCGAGAAAGTCGAGACGCAGATCAAAGCCGGCGCATTCAGGTGCTCTGTAAGCCCTGGCCCGTGGGCCCTGGGCCCCGATCCTGGCCATGACCTCGTCAGCGTTTGTGATTGCGCTTCTGTCTCGCGAGCGATCGGCGGATGCCAACTCATCGGCTAGGCCCGACGGATCCTGCAGAATTCGCAAGCGGTTCAGGCAACACGGCCCATCTTGGAAAGCCACTCGGCTTCGGTCGCCGACGTCAGGTTGATCGGAAGCAAGCCGTCACGGCCCAGGATGAAGACGTCGCAACCGACCGACACCAGGATGCGGTCGCGTTGGTGGATCCTACCGCAGAACTTCTGGAAATCGTGCGATCCCCGGATAGTCTGGACAAAAGCGTCGCCTAACAACTTGCCGCGCGAGTCAGAACTTAATGATGTCATCGGCGCCGTCCTCCAGTTTCTTCTTAATCTTTCGCGGAGTAACGTGAGCATAGCAGACATTACGTATGAGCGCCCCGGGACACTTTGTCGCGCTCGAAGATCGCGCGCCAGAAGAAGGAAAACGGCAAAGGAATGGCCTCTTCGACCGACGCCACTCACAACAAGAAGAGCGCCCAAAAAAACTGGCCAGACGCAGCAAGTCGAACGTAGCCCATCTCTCCCCGTCAGATGGAAATCACCGATTTGCTTTTTAACTTCATGGGCCTGAAGCCAACGCTAGCGCAAAGATCGTCATCAAAAGGGCAAGCAGCACCGCTGTCTTTGTATAAGTTATTGCAAACAGATTATATAGAATGAATAAACCCCAACCCCAGTACCCGTTTACCATGTGACCTATGGCGATACTCGAAAAAAGCGCCATAGGATGGGTGAAGAAAAAGACTACGCGGTATATATAGTATGTCGCAACCACCCCCGCTGCGTCATTCATTGAGGCTCGATTGCCAGACCGCACAGCTTCCGCTATTCTCAGCTGATCCTCGTCTAAATACCGGCGCGCCATTTAAGCGACCTTTCGAGGCCCATGGCCTCCGTACGGAAAATACCTGTTCCCTCTCCAACGACATTGACGCGGGTCAATCTGGTATCGGATTGCCAGACGTGCTTTGTGTGCGCATCAGCCTCAGCGTCTCGTTCGCAACCGTGTCCGCAGCGTCGATCAGCGCCCTGTCGCCCAGGTGCATGTAGAGGCTCGTTATGCCCTTTCGCGTATGTTCCAGAAGGCCGGATTTCGTGTGATCCGGAAGGCCCATGTCGGCGGCCAGCGACGCGAGCGAGTGGCGCAGGGTATGCGGCGTCACAGCGTCCGGCATTCCGAGCTTGGTCCAGTGCGGCGTCAGGTTCGAAATTGGCTTGCTCAGTCCGTAGTCGAAAACGAATGGTCCTTTTTTGCGGCTGACGCTTGATGATGTCGATTGCGCCGCTGCTAAGCGGCCGAACGCTCAATCCTGTTTTCGTGTCGCCCAATGTCGCGACGCGGCGCTCCAAATTGACCTCGGACCATTTCAGGTTCTTGGCCTCGCCGGCTCGCCAGCCGGTAACGGCCAAAAAGCAGGAACACGTCAGAAGCGGCTTTGTTGCCAGTCTCGAGCGCGGTCCGAAGCTGCTTGTATTCAGAATCCGACAAGCGGCGCAGCTTCTGCACGTCAGCAGGGTTCTCGATCCCATGCACAGGGTTGTCAGGCGAGCGTGCGCCGCGACCAGGTGATGACAGTTGCATTCGCCGGCGGCGTCTCCCTAAGCCGCTGTTAACCCATGCCGACTATTAAATCCCAGGTGCAGCCGGGTCTCTCCGGCCCGGGCATGACGCCGCGCACGCGCCCTGCTGAGGGCTGTCCCCTCCCATTCCAAGCGCCGCCGCCCTGCCTCGACCCCACGGCCGGCGCAGGACTCCGCTATGTTGCTCGACAATCTGGCCATTCGAACCAAGGCCCTGATTCCGGTCGTCGTGATGGCCCTCATGGTGCTGATGATCGTGGTCGTCGGCGGCTATCAGACAGCCATGCTCGGCGCCGCCGCCAATGACATGGCCTTTCGGCAGGACCGCGGGCTGGTGGCGATCCTGATGGCCACGCGGCAAGTCAATCGTCTGAAGGTCACCGTGTTCCAGTCGCTGATCTACGATGGTTCGGATATTTCCGGCAGCGACAAGGAAAAGAAGGCTTTCGTCGACGCGCGTACCCGAACCGACGCCCTCCTCGCCGAGGCCATGAGGCTTCTTCCAAAGCATGCGCCTGAGATTTCCGACCTTGCCAAGCAGTTCGACGGCATCGTCGAAAGCGCAGAGTCGCCTTTCAATGCTGCGCTTGACACTCCGGGGCTTGCGAACGGTCGGAACACCTCGCCGGAGGATCTCGACAAACTGTCCGAGGGCGCCCGCCAGCTTTACCACGTCGACAACGCGTCGACGGCGCTGATCGACGCCATGACCGCGCTGGCTGACACGCTGAGCGCGGAGAACGCCGCCGCCGCCAAGGACCTTCAGGCCAAGGGACGTTCCGGAATCGTCCTGCTCGCGACGGTCGGATTCATTGCGGCTCTGATCGCGGGCGCCCTGTCGATCTGGATCACGTCGCGGAAGATCGCGCTGCCGCTGACGCGGCTTGCCGAGCGGATGCGCCGTTTGGCCGACGGAAACCTGGAGACCGAGATCGACAACCGAGAGCGGCGCGACGAAGTGGGCCAGATGGCGTCGGCCGTGCAGGTCTTCAAGGATCATGCGATCGAACGCCAGCAACTCGAAGCGCAGGCCGCCGAGGCTCGGGCCGCCGTCACCGCCGAGCGCGAGGCGAACGCCCGGCGCCAGGCGAGCGCGGCCGCCGAACGGGAAGAGGCGATTCAAAAGCTCGGGATCGCGGTCTCGAAACTCGCGGACAAGAAGCTGGCGTTTCGTGTGACCGATCGCCTGGCGGACTCGTATGAGCCGCTTCGCGCCGATCTCAATTCTGCGCTCGACCAGCTCCAGCAGGCGTTCTCGAGCGTTGCGCAATCGGCGGCGGCGGTCGGCAATGGAACGAACGAGATCGCGGTCGCAGCGAACGACCTGTCGAAGCGCACCGAGCAGCAGGCCTCCAGCCTCGAGCAATCGACGGCCGCGTTGAACGAGATCACATCGCGGGTGACCCAGGCGGCCGACGGCGCGCGCGAGGCCAGCGCAGCCGTCGCCGACCACGCGCCAGATCTCCAGGAAAGGCATGGAAACGGTGCAGCGCGCAGCCGATGCGATGAAGCAGATCGAAGGATCGTCGCGCAAAATCGGCGAAATCATCGGGGCCATCGACGAGATCGCGTTCCAGACCAACCTGCTCGCGCTCAATGCCGGAGTCGAGGCGGCGCGCGCCGGGGACTTCGGCCGCGGATTCGCCGTGGTGGCGGCGGAAGTGCGCGCGCTCGCGCAGAGAGCCGCCGACGCCGCCAAGGAAATCAAGGGCCTCGTCGCCCAGTCTCACCAGGAGGTCAAGGCCGGTGTGACGCTTGTTTCCGACAGCGCCAATCCCTGTCGCAGATCGAGACCAGCGTCGCCGCGATCGACAGCGCGGTCTCCGCGATCGCGGCGGACGCGCACGCTCAGGCAACCGGGCTGGCCGAAGTCAGCGCCGCAATTGCTCATATGGACCAGATGACGCAGCAGAACGCGTCGATGGCGGAGGAAGCGACCGCGGCCAGCCAGTCGCTCGCAACCGAGGGCGAACAGCTCGCCCGCCTGATCGGTCAGTTCGCCGTTTCGCAGGTCTCTGAGGACAGCTTGCGCCGGCAGCTCAAGGCCGTCGCCCCGCACGCCTTCCCGGCGAAAGCCGAACCGGCCCCCGCGGCTCGAACGAGAGCCGTCACGCGCCCAGCCGTCAGAGGCGGCGCGGCCGCAGCGGCGGAGAGCGACGACTGGCGGGAGTTCTAGCTAGTGTCAGTCCATAAACGTATGTTTTCGTTGGCGAATGCTGGCCGCGTAGGCCCCGAAAGGGCTGCGCGCAGTGGATCGAATCTAACGCTTGGTGCCCGCGCCTGACGGCGGCGATGATTTTGTCGGGATCGGCGACCCATTGGAAGGGCTTTGATTTGGCGTTGTGATCGTCGAGGAAGCGATTGATGGCGGCCTGGAGGTCGACGACGGATCGGAAGACGCCGCGCTTGAGGCGGCGCTTGGTCAGGGTGGCGAAGAAGCCCTCGACGGCGTTGAGCCAGGAGGCCGAGGTCGGGGTGAAGTGGAACGTCCAGCGCGGATGGCGCGCCAGCCATCGTCGCACCTCGGGATGCTTGTGGGCGGCGTAGTTGTCGAGGATCGCATGGACCGTCTTGCCGGCCGGGACCTCGCGCTCGACGGCGTTGAGGAAGCGGATGAACTCCTGATGCCGGTGGCGCTGCATGTTGCGGCCGATGACGGTGCCGTCGAGCACGTTCATCGCGGCGAACAGGGTCGTCGTCCCATTGCGCTTGTAATCGTGGGTCATGGTTCCGGCGCGGCCCTTCTTCATCGGCAGGCCGGGCTGGGTTCGGTCGAGCGCCTGGATCTGGCTCTTCTCGTCGACGCGAAAGGACGACGGCGTGCGCCGGCGGATCGACGTAGAGCCCGACGATGTCGCGCAACTTGTCGACGAACGCGGGGTCTTTGGAGAGCTTGAACTGCCGGATGCGATGCGGCTGGAGCCCGTGGGAGCGCCAGATGCGCTGCACGGAAGTGACGCTGACGCCGGCTGCCTCGGCCATCGCCGCGCTGGTCCAATGCGTGGCTTCGTCCGGCGGCTGCTCCATGGTCAGCGCCACGACGCGCTCGGCGACAGAGGGATCGAGCTTCGCGATGCGCGAGGGCCGCGTCTTGTCGCGCAGCAGCCCGTCAACGCCTTCGGCGGCGAAGCGTTCCTGCCAGCGCCAGACGCAGGTCTTGGACTTGCCGGTCTCGCGCATGATCGCGTTCGTGCCGACGCCCTGCGGCGCTGAGCAGGACGATCTGCGCCCGCCAGACGTGCTTCTGCGGCGCGTTGCGGTCCCTGACCAGAGCGCGGAGCCGATCAAGGTCGGCCGACGTGACGGAAAGGGAAATACCAGATCGCATGCCGCAAACTCGCACGCCGCGAGTCCGCCGGGAATCCCTGACGGGATTCAAATGTCAGATGCGATCCACTAGTGCGCACAGCGAAACCTTTCTGCAGTCGCGGTACTGCTGCGCCTAGCGAAAATTGGCCACAGCAGACCGCACACGGGGCCGTAGAGTGTTCACGAATGTATTCACCCGTTCGGATAGCCACTCAAAGGCCTTCTCCCGAACCTCTATCTGGTCAAGCGCCCCAACCGTATAAGCGTCGCGAATTAGAGATCCCGTCCATTTTCCTGCACCAACTTGACGGTTCCTCCCAGTTGAGCCTTTACCGAGTCCCAATCGTCTACAATTGCCTGACTGGCATAATCCCCGGCAGTGTCGCGATGAGACGACAGCGTAACTCCAACCTCACCCCGCTTCAAGATCCGGTAGACGGTGAGCCAACTACTGCCACCCGGAGCGGGCATCATGAAGGACAGATACCCAAGTCGAGCGGGACTTGGCACAGGTTGCTCCAGATCGTCAAGCTTGAGCTCGTTCAGAAACTCCTTCCAGAAGTGTTGCGCCTCGATAGCCTTGTCTAGATCAAAATCGTTTTCTTCAAGCGTTTCCTGAAGCTACACCTTCCCAACGGGAATACCAGATTTCTTTTCCGCCCTGAGTAGCAATTTTTCTTTTCTTATCTCTAAGTTCTTTAATTGCAAAACTAACGGCTTCCTTTCCATGAACGCCTTCCACCTTGCCAATGAGTTGATCGTCCAGCCACTCCCGCTCAACTCCTGTGGACTCCGAAATCGCCCCCCTTTCGCTCAGGAGAATGAGAATTTGTTGGCTTCCAGGGCGACCGTTAGACGGGTTTGGCGCTGTCTGCTGCCGCTTTCGCCACTCGTCTGCTAGCACCCATTTACCATTCTCGTCGAGGAGGTACCAATCCATCCATCCATTACGACTTGTATGGGTAACTGCAACCGAGGCTGCCGAAAATGTTTGATATGAGGCGGCAAATCCTTCAAGTATTAATGCGCTGTTCTCAATGAAACCGAGGAATTCCTTTCCGCCGTGGTTAAACCGACAGCGTGTTCCTTCTGGAGGCAACGCTATTTTCGCTTGTCCAACGCCATTGGTAATGTTGGGTTTGTCCAGCGTCGTCGCGCCGTCCCGCTTGGACGCCCCGAAATTTCTCGAGCCAGATTGAAGAGTGACGCCCCACGTTCCGCAATCTGCGTCTCGTCCCACTTGTCTACTGCATCTAGTTCACGGTTTAGTGCAAGACTGGAATGCGCACGTATAGCTGGCATTTTTACCGAAAACGGGCCGTTAGAGATTACTGAGTTCAGCGAACTTGTGAGGAGGGTGAGATTGCCGAGCTTGTCCACGGCCGCGTCGCGAGCTGCCTCCGCCTTAATCCTGACAGGATCAAACTCGTCTTTTACGAAATCGTCAAACCCCGGTAAGGGCCAAGACGCTTTCCATTTCTGCGGCATAATATGTTCGATGGTTAGGGCAGACTTTATTTCAATATCTTCGCTCAGCTTTGAGCGCTTCACTCTTTCTATAGCCTCAAAAACGTAACGGAGCCGAGGTTGCCGGGGTCCCTTATATTGTCCGGAATCAAGCAACCCTTGCCGCAGTTCGGAATCGTCTGGCCATCTCTCCAGATCAGAAGTTCTCGTCGAAAGATACAAGAAAAGTTGATCAACTTTGTCTCCTTCAGCTGATCGTAATCGTGCCACGAGGCCGACGAAGAATCGATTGTAATTCTTAGTAGTTAGTCCACAAATGTCGCGTCTCAGAATGTAGCTTTCTAGTGCGCCAAGGGCAGATTGTATCTTATCGGCACTGAGTTGCTGGGTGCACAAATACACAACTAAAGGCATCACCGTGGAGACATCAAATGCATCTGCAAAGCGCCCAAAATTGCTAACGATATCACCTCTCTTCTGCTCGAATAGTCGTCTCTCAACCTCAGCGGTAGCGCTTATGACGCTTAGCTCTACGCCAATACTATCAAACGGACAGCTTCTAACAATCCATCGTCGATACCTTTCAAAAAGCGTCTCGACTGATACAATCTCTCCTATATGCATCGACAAATGATCAGTTAACATCCAATCCAATCTCTGCCTCGATTGACGCCCTCTTGATGCAAATTGGCTCCAAAAGGCTCGGTCGAGCGGAAGCCAATGTTTCTCGTATAAAGCATCGACATTCAGTGAAGAGGCTGTCTGCCCAAGTCCTTTTGCACGTTGGAATATAAAATTCCTAAGTAGGTCAGCTTGAGAGAGATCGACGCCCCGGCTATTTAGCGTTTCGAATATTGTTTGTGGGTCGTCGCCACCTTCTAACTCAATGGAAACGATTGCCAGGCCCTCTTTGAGAGCTTCGAACAACGTTTCCAATCGATCCTCGTCGTAACTACCATTTACGCTTACATGCGCGTTGATCTTGTTAGCAAAATATGCGTGAGCTTCTGTGGAACGACGCAGAAGCTTGTCTTCGTCAGTTGGCTTGCGTGAGATAGTGTCAAGATCGACTGACGGGTCTATCAGCGACACGAAGGCACCGCGATCTGTTAACGAGGGCCACACCTTATATCTCTCGAAAATGGGTGCCTCCATTACACCATCATTGAGAAGGTATTTTTGCAGTTCAGCTGCGTATTTGGAACCGTTGTTAGCGGCTACATCCCGTAGTCCAGTTAGAAGCAACTGAAATGTTGTCAACCTTTGCTGCCCGTCTATGATCTCGAATGCTTGAACCTGTTTCCCAAAAGTCTTTATTTGGCTTATGACAATCGCGCCCATAAAATGCGGTGAGAGCGAAGCTGGGTCGGTGCTGAGCCGCTGCACGGAACGCTCAATGTCCTCCCATAGTAAATCAAGTTGTGGTGAAACTCGCCAAGCATACTGCCTTTGATAAAAGGGAATTAAATACCTTTTCTTGCCATCGAAAAGTTCTATGATCGAGCGAGTGTAGGGTTTCATTGCTGGCTTTCCTGAAATCCCGCTCCGGTCCTAATTCGGGCCTCATGGTACAGCATCGGGCGCGCCGGCCAACGTGTCTTCCCGTGACCACGCGAATATTCGCAACGCCGATTGCATCGTCGGCCTGACCGACGCCGCAACGCCGAACTCATTGCGCATTGGCCGCGTTCCTCCTAAGGCGGCTATCCGAAGTTGACCATCCGTACCTTGGTTGGTCGGGAACGGCAGCATCGGGTCGAATGCACGCGAGGATTTTGGCAGCGACGGCCTCGGAAAGCCTTGGCTTTCTTGTCCGGCGCCGCCAAGCGCGTCATCGCCGGTATTGGCGGCGCCGGATCAGGTACGAATCGACCGAAAGAGCTGCGAGCAGCACCATTCCCTTGACGACGAGCTGGATAAAGGACGAAACGTTGAGGAGGCTCATCCCGTTGTCGATCGTCGTCAGCAGGAGCGCCCCGACCATCGCGCCTGCCGGGCTGCCGACTCCGCCGCGGAGAGAGGTTCCGCCAATCACCGCGCCCGCAATCGCATCGAGTTCCAGAAACAGGCCTGAACTCGGGGTCGCCGCGCCAAGTCGTGACGTAATCAGGACGCCTGCGACCCCATAGAGGGCGCCCATCAGGAGAAATCCAAAAAACAGGTGCCGCGCCAGCGGAATTCCGGCGAGCAACGCGGCCTCCCGGTTCGATCCGATGAGGTAGGTGTTGCGGCCGAATTTCGTGCGATCCATGACGATCGTGAGCAGGATCCCGGTCGCGGCGACCCAGATCAAGGCGGATGGGATCCCCAAGTAACCGCCGAAAATCCAGGCCAGCAGGAGGCCCGAAGCCGCCAGGATCCCGAGCCTCACGACGAGCTTGGTCGGATCATGGTCGTCCGAGCCCCGCCACCTCAAATCAGCGCGGCCGCGGCGATCGCGTAAACAATGAGCAGGACAAAATACGAAGCGGTCGGCGGAATGAATCCCTCGCTGAGAAAGCTGAAGGATTTGGAAATCGGAGCAATGGTGCGCGCGTCGCTCACGTAATATCCGATGCCACGAAAAGCGAGCAGCCCGGACAGCGTCACGACAAAGGATGGGACAGCGACCCTTACAACCCAGAATCCCTGCCATGCGGCCATCAGAACTCCGGCGAGCACAGTTACGACGAACGGTTTGAAACGTGGCCACCCCCATGTTGGCCTGAAGCGTGGCTGCAATGACGCTGCATAGATAGACTGCGCTCCCGATCGAGAGATCGATCTCGCCCATGACGATCAGGATCGACACCCCGGCCGCCGCCACGGCCACAATCGAGCCCTGGCGTAGAAGCAGGGACAAGTTGCGCGGGCTGAAGAAAATGCCGTTGGTCGCAATATGGAAATAGATCGCCAGCAGCAGAAGCACGAGGAACATGGCCGCGAGGCGGCCTCCCGCCAGTCGCTGGATGACTGACATCCGGATGGGAAGCCGTTGCGGGGAGTTCAAGTTACCGATTTCGCGCATAGCTTTGGCTGTCCCCGGCGGCTGCCGCCATGATCTCGGCGCGCGATGCGCCCTGTTCGAATTCGCCGGTGATTCGTCCTTTGTACATCGTCAGAATGCGATCCGACTCGGCGATCACTTCGTTGAGGTCGCTCGAGATCATGAGCACCGCGCGCCCTTCATCGGCGAGGCGGCGAATGAGTTGATAAAGTTCGAAACGAGCGCCGACATCGACGCCAAGCGTCGGCTCATCGAGGATCAAGACCTTGGGATGCGTCGCCAGCCAACGGGCAAGCAGCACCTTCTGCTGGTTGCCCCCGCTCAAGGACTCGATGACGGCGTCGAGGTTGACCGGACGCACGTCGAGGGAGCGAGCCAATTGCTTGTTTCGCGCCGTCTCTTTGGGCGCATCGACAAAGAGCAGGCCGCATACGGCGTCGATGCTCGCGGCGCTCATATTGAAGGTTACGCTCTGGCCCTCCATGAGTTCGGTTTGCTTGCGGTTTTCCGTCAGCATTCCAATGCCCGCGTTTATCGCTTCGCGTGGCGAACCGGGCCGTTTGCGGCTCCCCTCGATAAGCACGGAGCCTTCGGTCACCCCGGACCAAACACCGAAAATGGCCTGCGCCAATTCCGACCGTCCAGCCCCGACCAGTCCGAAGAGGCCCAGAATCTCGCCTTGACGCAAAATGAAGCTGACCCTGTCGACGAGCACTCGTGAAGAATTGTGAGGATCGCGCGCCGTGAGGTCCTCGACCGTCAGCATCGGCTTGGCGTTGGAGTCGTACTTTCTCGGCGGCGCGGCCTCCGGATCCCGGCCGATCATTGCCCGAACGATGTCCCGGTTCTTGCCGATCGCAGTTTCGAACCGCGCGGCGACCCGGCCATTGCGCATCACGACGACGCGATCGGCGATCTGCTCAATTTCATCGAGCCGGTGAGAGATGTAGAGGCAACCGACGCCTTTCGCGCAGACTTGGCGGATATGCGCGTAAAGCCGCTTGGTTTCGGAGTTGGTGAGCGCGGCGGTGGGCTCGTCGAGAATGATGAGCTTGGCCGATTTCGAGAGGGCCGAAGCAATCATCACGAGTTGCTGCTCGGACGCGCTCAATATGCCGGCAAGCGCGTCCGGTTTCACATCGATGTCAAAGAAACGAAGCCACTCCCGCGTCTCCTTGTGGAGGGCCTCGCGATCCAGGAAGCCGAAGCGTCCTGGCAACCGGTTCATGAACATGTTCTCGGCGACGCTCAGACCCCTCGCAACAAGGAGTTCCTGAGGCACAAGAACGACACCCGCTTCTTCGGCCTGTCGAACGTTGCTGAATTGCCGCGGGAGCCCATCAACAACGATCTGGCCGTCATAGGAGCCAGCCGGATAGACTCCGGATATGATTTTCATCAATGTCGATTTGCCGGCGCCGTTTTCTCCGACGACGCCGACGGTTTCACCCCGCCGCACCGCGAGGTCGACGTCCGCCACGGCCTGAACGCCGGTAAAAGCTTTGCTGACGTTCGACAGAGCGAGCACCGAGCCGGGCTCACTCCTGTCCAACGCTGCGGCCGATTCAGCTGTCACGATTCGATATCCTCGCGCTCGAACTCATCGGCATGTCCGAGCGGGCGCGCAAAGCTCGAAGGCAGGAGAGGATACGGCTCGCCGCCGCTCTCCGTCGCAACGACGATTTCTACTTGCACGCGTTCGGGTTGTCCGGAAAAACGTCCTTCACCGCGACCCAGCCCTTTGGCGCGATCTTGGTGACGAAGTCGCAGAGATTGTCCTTGTTGACTTCGAGAACCTTGATCGGATGGTAGGGGTAAGGACCCTGTCCATCGTCGGTCATTTCGACCGCCATATCGGGCTTCTGACCCTTTGCGAGCGCCACGGCGGCGCGGATCGCCGACCGGTCTTGCTCCTCAAGGTCGGTCCAGACCGTCATGGTCTGTATCCCTTGGCCGATCAGGCGCAGGCTCGCCGTGTCGGCGTCGAGGCCGGATATGAAGACCTTGCCCCCGAGGGTGCGTCCAATGACGGCCTGGGCCACTCCTTGCCCCATTCCGTCATTTGACGTGACGAATGCGGCGATGTCGTCGTTGTGTTCGCTCAGTTGATTTTCCGCGACCGCTTCCGCTCCCTTCTGGTCCCAGTTCGTCATAAACTGATCGTAGACGATGTTAATGTTATTGTTCGGCTTCAATATCTTTTCGGCGCCCTCGCCGAACGTTGCGGCTACGCTATTGCCGGGGTCTCCTTTGATCAGCACGTAATTGCCTTTCGGCGCGAAGCGCAGAGCGGCACTCGCCTGTAGCACGCCAACTTCGGCGTTGTTGCGCTCGACCATGAAGTCGAGCTTGGCGGACGAAACCGGCACGTCGTAGCTGATGACCGGGACCTTTTGCTGGTGCGCATCGTCGATCAATCTGCCAGCAGCCGCGCTGTCGATCGGGATGATGACGATTGCGTTGACTTTTTGGCTCAGGAGATTCTCGAACTGGGAAGCTTGCGTTGTCGGGCTATTGTCAGCCCATTGAAAGTTGAGCTTGACTTCAAGCTTCGCCGCTTCGTCTCTCATGATCGCCTCGTCGAACTTCCAGCGAAGTTCGGTGTGCGCCTTCATGGCGAGGCCAATCGTTATATCGTCGGCGTTTGCGGCGAACGTCGCGGAGCTTGCGCCGATCGCAACGCCTGCGCCGATCAAACAGCCGAGGGTGCGATCTAGGCGGCTCGAGCCCTGAAACATGGCGATTTCCTCCCGGATTTGTGCTTTTTGTTCGGCCCCGACGGCCAGTTTTGGCCGAATATTAATTTCGAGACCCGCACTAATGCTAGCCACGCATCGCCGCGCATGTCAAGCCGGCGTCCGGCCAGCTTGAGGCGCTCGCCGCCGCGGCTTCGGTGCGGGCTTAATTATTTCGTGGTCCGAATTAAGCTTCGCGAAGGCGAATTGCACTCCGCCCTTGCCGCCGAGCGCCTCACTCCTCCGGCCCGACCCGGTTCTGATACACGCGCAGGCGAACAGTCGCGGCCTCGAGGAGCGGCGTGTCGACTTCCAGCTCGCGCGCCCGCCTTATGAGATCGCCCAAAATGTGCTCGACCTCGACCGGCGAACCAATCAGCATGTCGCGGTACATCGAGGTCGCGAGCGCCGATCCCTTGGCCGTCAGCATCGCCGAGGTGGTGGCCATGAACTTGTCGTTCGGCGGATAGCCCGAGGCCGCGGCGACGTTCGCCGCCTCGGCAAGACAGCGCAGCGTCGTTTCCGCCCCGTCCTCGACCGCAGCGATCTCTCCGATATTGCCGCGCAGGAGACAGGTGGCCGCGCCGGCGCTCGCCAGCATCACCCACTTGTCCCACATATCGCGCATGATGGTCTGACTGAGCCGCGTATCGAAGCCGGCCCCCTGAAGCGCGCGGTCGAGCGCCCGGACGCGGTCCGTCAGGGCGCCGTCGAGCTCGCCGTAGGTCAGGCTCTGCGTGCCTCCCGTCAGCTGGACGATGCGTTCATGGCGGTCGAGCGTGCTGGCGATCACGCAAACGCCTCCGAGCACCGGGCCGGGCCCGAAGCGCTCCCGGGTGAGCTCGACGTGGCGCATGCCGTTGAGGAACGGCAGGACCATCGTGTCCGGCCCGACCGCCGGGGCGAATGCGTCGAACGCCCCCTGAAGACTGAGCGCCTTGACCGCCAGGATGACGACGTCGAACGGCCCCGCCGGCTCGCCGACGACGAGCAGGCTCGGCTGGATATTGAGGTCGCCGAGCGGGCTCAAGACACGCAGACCGTCGCGCCGAAGCTGCTCGGCTTTTGCCGGTCGCACCAGAAACGTGACGTCCCGTCCCGCGTTGGCGAGACGGGCCCCGAAATATCCGCCGGTGGCGCCGGCGCCGACGACCAGTATCCGCATGCCGTTCGCCCTGTTCAAGCGGCCTTGCCGGAGCTAATGCGACGGCTGTGGCGGCCGGATCAGCCAAAACGTGGGAATGAGCCCGAGCGCGGTGATCGCCGCCATGAGCCACCATCCCCGATGAAAAGCAGCCAGACGCTCCGCTGGCGAGGAGGCAGAGCCCACAATGGCGACAAAGATCGCCACGCCGACGGCCAGTGATGACTGACGTATCATGTTAATGACGCCTGAGCCAGTCGAGAACGACGACGGCGGCAGCGCTGCGGTCGCGATTCCCATCAGGGTCGGAAAGGTCAGGCCGACGCCGATTCCGGTCAATGCGATTCCACCGATCGCGGGGCCGAGGTTCGGCGCAGGTCCGGTGAACATCGCCCAGCTGATCAGGCCCGCGACAAAGGACACGATGCCGGCGCCGACCACGGCCGCCGGGCCGAGGCGGGCGATCAACCGATTGGCGACCAGAAAGGAGGTCGCCGGCACGAGCAGCGGTCCGGGCGCGATCACCAGCCCGGCCTTCAGCGCCGACCAGCCCCACACGGTCTGCTCCCACACGGCCATCGAGAACAGCATTGCGCCGAAGGCGATCGAATAGGGCGCCATCACCAGAACCGCGCCGGCGAAGGGGCGCGTGCGGAACAGCGACGGATCGACGAACGGATTGGCGGATCGGAGGCAGTCGCGCACGAAGGCCGCGCCGCAGGCGAACGCGACCGCGAAGGTGAAGCCGGCAGCGGGGGAGTCCCAGCCCCAATCGTTGCCCTTGACGATCGCCAGCGTCAGCGCGCCGACGCCGGCTGTAGCGAGCAGCGCCGGCAGCGGATCGGGCCGCGCGACCTCGTGACCGGGCGCAGGCGGCAGGCGGAGCCAGGCGACCGCCAGGGCGACGAGACCAATCGGCACGTTGACGAGAAAGATCCAGCGCCAGCTCACCACGATCAGAACGCCGCCGACAACCGGTCCGAGCGCGGCGGCGAGGCCGCCGATCGCGGCCCAGGCCCGCACCGCCCCGCCCCGGCCTTCCGCCGGGAACGTCGCCAGGAGGAGGGCGATCGACGTCGGGGTCATGAGCGCCCCGCCCGCGGCCTGGAGAACCCGGAAGGCGACGAGCGGCCAGACGCCGCTGGCGCAGGCGCAAGCGGCCGAGGCGGCGGTGAACAGCGCGACCCCGAGCAGGAAGCTGCGGTCGCGCCGGAAGCGCTCGGCGAGCCGCCCGAAAAAGACGAGCAGCGCGGCATAGGCGATCGCATAGCCGTTCAGCACCCAGGACAGGTCTTCGAGGTTCGCGCCGGAAAAATCATGGGCAATCGCCGGAAGGCCGACATTGACGATGAATAGATCGAGGTTGGCGAGCACGATGCCGACGCAAACGATCGCCAGCGCCTCGCGCGGGCCGGCGCGACCGAGGCGGCGCATGAGCCCTGCTGGGCGAGGGTCGGGCGCCACCGCTTTCCTTCCCGCGAGAGCGCTAACAAGATCGGGCTGAACGGCGTCTGACATTGCGGCGAGCTCCTCGATAAGATAACATAACCAATTTTGTTATTGACAGACCAACAATGCAGGCGGCGAGTGTCAAGCGAACCTAAGCGGGGCGACATTCCGTCCCACATCGGCCGCGCCTGCACCCGTGTACGGCGCTAAGCGATCGGCGCAGCAAGGCTTCCGAGAGTCGTCGCGCGCAGCCTCGCCGCCACCGCCTCGTCGACGGCGCGGAAGATCGGCGGCAACGCGCTCTTCATGTGGCGGTCGACCGGACATTTCGGATTGCCGCCGGGCCTCAGCGCCAACACCGAAGCGCCGCCCTCGACGGCGTTATGGACGTCTTCGAGCGTGATGGCGTCGGGATCGCGCCGCAACTGCACGCCGCCGTCCTTTCCGGGGCGGACGTCGACCAGGCCTGCACGCTCGAGATCCTTCATCATCCGCCTGACGACGACCGGATTGGTCTTGAGGCTGCGCGCGACGGCCTCCGCGGTCGTGCCGCCGGCGCCCTTGTATGCGATCACGCAGAGAATCTGGACAGCGCTAGCCGTCTTGGTGTTTGCGGCCATAAACAAACGATAACAGTTATGTTATAGACAGTCAAGGGGCAGGCTCGGCGCGGAGCGGCGCGCAGATCAGGCTTCACCACGGAAGGTCACGAAGGGACACGAAGAGCGCTTGGCCTTCGCGGCGCAGAATCTCAGACTGCCCGCACCCGAACGTAGGAGCCGGGCGCGTCCTCGATCACCGGGAGCTTATCGATCGCCGGGAACGCGCGCCGGAACGCGGCCGACTTCGAACCGCGTCACCCACGCGTCCCAGGCCGGCCACCACGAACCCTATGCGCCTCCGCGCCTGCGAACCATTCGTCGGGACGTCGCGGGCAGTCTTATCGTTGGTCCAGTGGCCGTACTTGCTGCCGGGCGGGCTGATCACGCCGGCCATGTGTCCCGACGCCGAAAGCACGAAATTGACCGGGCCCGGAATAGAGTCTGCGTCGCCGCATAGGTCGATTTCCACGGCGCGATGTGGTCCTCGCGCGTACGACAGGAGGAACGTCGGCGTCTTGATCGTCCGAAGGTCGATCGGCGTGCCGGCGAGGGTGATGCCGCCCGGCTTCGCCAGCAGGTTCTGCTGGTACATGTTACGCAGATAAAGGAATGCATGGCCGCCGGCATCCGGGTCGAGTCGGAGTTCCAGTACAGGAGGTCGAAGGGAACCTGCTCCTTGCCGAGCAGGTAGTTGTTGACGACGAACGACCAGATGAGGTCGTTGGCGCGCAGCATGTTGAACGACGTCGCCATGTCGTGCGCGTCGAGATAGCCGCGCTCCTGCATCCGCTTTTCGAGCGAAGCGATCTGCTCTTCGTCGATGAACACCGCCATGTCGCCGGCGTCGGTGAAATCGACCAGCGTGACGAAGATAGGTGGCGCTGGCGATGCGGTCGTCGCCATGCGCCGCCAAATACGCCATGAGTGTCGATGCGAGCAGCGTCCCGCCGAGGCAATAGCCGATCGCGTTGACGTTGCGCTCGCCCGTCGCCGCCTCGATCGCGTCGAACGCCGCGAGCGGCCCCTTCGTCATGTAGTCTTCGAAGAGTTCTCGGCGAGCCTCTCGTCGGGATTGACCCACGAAGATGACGAACACCGTATGCCCCTGGTCGACCGCCCATTTGATGAACG
>CAWFJG010000012.1:0-12123 GCA_963816065.1 uncultured Alphaproteobacteria bacterium
GAACTGGAGGCGGCCCTTGTTTGATCCGCCCTACGAGACAGTCCTGAAGCCCTACGGCCAGGCCCTGCTCGCCCTAGCGCGCCGAAAAACGAGGGTCATTTGCCTCGGGGCTGACCTGACGCGTCAGACCGAGACCGACATGTTCCGCGACGCGATTGGCGAGCGCTTCATCAACGTTGGCGCGGCCGAGGCGAACATGATCGGTATCGCCGCCGGCCTCGCAAGGGCTGGCCATATCGTTTTCGTCAACACGTTCGCAGTTTTCTGCACACGCCGATGTTTCGACCAGATCGCCATGACCATCGCCTATCCCAAGCTGAACATCAAAATCATCGGCTTCATGCCGGGACTGTCGAGTCCCGGAGGGCCGAGCCATCAGGCCATCGATGACATCGCGCTGATGCGCGCGCTGCCCAGCATGACGGTGGTCGAGCCCGCTGACGCGCTCGAGGTCACCCAGGCGGTAGACTTAATCGCCGACCATGCGGGGCCGGTCTACATGCGCCTCAAGCGTGGCGAAACACCGATGATTTTCGAGGCCAGCCATCGGCTTGATCTCGCCAAAGCGCAGATCCTCCGCGGCGGCGCAGGCGGCGACGCGCTGATCGTCGCCGCCGGCATGATGATCCCCCCTGCGCTGGCGGCGGCGCGCGCGCTGGAAGAGAACGGCGTGGTCGCCACGGTCATCAACGCCCCCGTCGTCAAGCCTCTGGACGCGGAGACGATCGTGGCCAAGGCGCGCCAGAGCCGCATCGTCGTGACGGCGGAGAACCACACGGTGATCGGCGGCCTCGGCTCGGCGGTCGCCGAGGCGCTGGCGGAGGCTGGCGTTCCTGCACCGCTGCGCCGCATCGGGGTGCGCGACGTCTTTGCGGAGGCCGGCAGCCGCGAATACCTGTTCAGCCGTTACGGGCTCGGCACTCAGGACATAATCGACGCCGTCTGGACGGGACTTCGTGATCAACCGGCCGCCGCCATGCGCGCCGTCCTTCGAGGTAGCGCCGGGAGCCTACGCGCCGGTTTAATCGGCGGGTCGATAACCAATCTGACAGGGAGGAACGCGATGTCGTTGCAGCCATTTGTCCCCACACCGGACTTCGAGGAATACAAGGAGCGCTTCAAAAACCATTACAAACTCGAGCGCCGAGCGGATGGCGTGATCCTCGCTCAGGCGCACACGCGCGGTGGCCCCATCCAGCTCAGCGTGGAAAATCATCGCTCGGTCGGTCAGCTGTTCAAGACGATCGGCGCAGATCCAAAAAACGAGCTCTTGATCTTTACTGGCAGCGGCGAAGACTTCATGATGGACGCCGACCCCGACGGTTTCGAGCTCGAGAAGAAGGATCTCGCCTACTGGGCCTATGAATACGCCTACAAGGACGGTCGCATCAATGTCAGCTCCCTGGTCAACGATCTCGAGATTCCGACCATCGGCGTCATAAACGGACCCGGCTTCCACACCGAGATGTGTTTGATGTGCGATCTGACGATCTGTGCCGAGGACGCGATCCTTTACGATTTGCACTACGACATCGGCTCGGTCCCAGGCGACGGCATTCACAGCTGCTTTCAGGAACTGCTCGGCGTTAAACGCGCAGCCTACGCATTGCTGACGGGCCAGGCGATCGACGCCAAGACCGCGCTGGAATACGGTAATTGCTCACGTCCCGCCCTTTCGGCGGACCGGTGCGGCGAATTGACTCGGGCGTGAGAAAGGGCTGGCGCGCGGGCGACGAATTTGAATCCACGGGGGCATGGCTGGCGGCCCCGACCTTTCCCTGCTCTCGCATGATGAGAAGGATGCGCTGATCGCGGCATTGATGGCGCAGGTCGCGGCGCTGACCGCACGGGTCGCGGAACTCGAGGCCAAGCTGGGCCTGCCGCCCAAGACGCCGGACAACTCCAGCCTTCCGCCCTCGAAAGGCCAGAAGGCGTCGGCGCCCTCGAAACCGAAGGCCAAGGCCAATCCGCACGCCGGCGCCCATCGCCCGCTCCATCCCAACCCGACGCGCGAGCGGGTCGTTTCCGCGCTCGTCTGCCAGGGCTGCGGCGCGGATGTCTCGATCGCGCCGCAGAGCGCGGTTCAAGTTTACGACCGGATCGAGATTCCCGAGGTCAAGCCCGACGTGACGCGCGTGACGCTCAAAGGCGGGGTGTGCCCGTGCTGCGCCAGGCGCTTCAAGGCGGCCGCGCCGGAAGGCCTGGAGCCCGGCTCGCCGTTCGGGCCGAACCTTCGCGCCTTCGTCATCTATCTGCGCTCGGTCCAGGGCATCCCGATCGCGCGGCTGACCGACGTCCTGAAAGATCTGTTCGGCCTCGACATCAGCGAGGGCGCGCTCATCAACGTCCTCGACGCCGCGCGCCCGGCCTTCGCGACCCAGACGAGCCTGATCAAGGAGCGGCTGCTCTCCGGCACGGCGCTGGCCAGCGACGAGACGAGCATGCGCGTGGGCAAGGCCAACTGGTGGCTCTGGGTCTTCCACCACGGCGACAGCGCCGCCTTCATCGCCGACGCCCACCGCTCCAAGGCGGTCGTCGAGACCTTCCTGGGCGAATGGCGGCCCGACGTGTGGCTGTCGGATCGGCTCGGCAGCCAGACCGGCTGGGCTCGCCGCGGCCATCAGTTCTGCCTCGCCCATCTCATTCGCGACGTCCAGTACGCCGTCGATGAGAGCGACGCCGTGTTCGCGCCCGCGCTCAAGGGTCTGCTCAAGCGCGCCTGCGCCATCGGACGGCGGCGCGCCGACCTCGCCAATTCCACCCTCAAGGTCTACCTCGCCGACCTCGAGCGCCGGCTCACCCGCCTCCTCAGCCTCGAGCCCGCCCATGCGGCGGGGCGAAAACTCCAGAAAACCATCAAGGCGATCAGAGGAAACCTCTTCGTCTTCATGACCAACCGGGAGATCGAAGCCACCAACAACGGCTCCGAGCGCGCATTACGCCCCGGCGCGGTCTACCGGAAAATCACCAACGGATTCCGAAGCGAGTGGGGCGCCAAATTCTACGCCGACCTGAGATCCGTCATCGAGACCGGGCGAAGACGATCCATTCGCGCCCTCGACGCTATACGTCTCACCCTCCAGGGCGCCCCGCTGCCGCACGTGACCCCAACAATGAGGACGTGAGCAATTACGGAATACGGGATGATCAACGAGATCGCCCCGCGCGAGAAGTTGATTGAGCGCGCCTATACGCTGGCGGATCACGTCATGACCCAGCCGCGCACGACCCGCCGCCTCACTACGCAGATCGTCCGACGTCCGTGGCGGCAACGGATCACTAACGACCTCGACGGCGGGTTCGGTATCCAGATGTTCGCCCATCTCGCAAAGAAGGCGGCTGTGCACGGAAGGCAACACATCGGCGACACCGTCGCCTACGTCCGCAAGGGCAACAAGAACAACTTTGACAAGTGAGGGTGGGGCGTCGCGCCGCGGAGCCCGCCTGTCGCAAGTCATAGTGGTCGCAAGTCATAACAAGGGAGGAAACAATGCGCCTGGTTACGCGCCGGACATTTGGTAAGCTTGCGGTCGCCGCCTCGGTCACGGCCGCTTCGCCGCTCAGATTCGCGAATTCGGCCGAAGGACCGATTCGCGTCGGCTTCAGCATCGCGCAGACCGGCAATATCGCGTCGGGAGGGAAGGCCGGACTCGCAGCGCTTGAATTGTGGCGCAGCGACGTTAATGCCGCGGGCGGCCTGCTCGGCCGGCAGGTCGAATTCGTCGCCTATGACGACCAGAGCCAGGCGAGCAACGTGCCGGGCATTTACGCCAAGCTGATGGACATCGACAAGGTCGATCTCCTGCTGGCCCCCTACGGCACAAATCTCACCGCGGTCGTGATGCCGATGATCGTGCAGCGCAACCGCTTTATCCTCGGTCAATTCGAGATCGGCCAGAATGACAAGCTCGGGTTCGACAAGTTCTTCGAGATCGCCCCTTGGGGTCCGAAGCCGGGCGCGAACTGGTGCCGGGGCTACTTCGACCTCGCGAAGCGCCACAGCTACAAAACCCTTGTCATCGTCAATTCCGACGCCGAATTCTCCGCAAACGCCGCCAGCGCGGGAGCGAAAATCGCCGAGGAATACGGCATGAAGGTGCTGTCGGTTCAGCACTATCCGCCGAACACCGTCGATTTCTCGGGCGTCCTGCGCAGCGTCAACGCGGCGACGCCCGACTTCGTGTTCGTCGCCTCCTATCCGGCGGAGTCGGCGGCGTTGATCCGAGGTATCTCGGAGATCGGCATCGCCGACAGCGTGCAGATGTTCGGCGGCGCGATGGTCGGCATTCAATACGCCCAGCAGCTCGCAAGCCTTGGCTCTGCGCTTAACGGCGTCACCAACTACGACACCTACGTCGTGGCGCCGACGATGAATTTTCCCGGAATTGCGGATTTCCTCGAGCGCTATCAGAAGGCCGCCGAGCGCGAAAAGGTCGATGCGCTCGGTCATTTCCTCCCGCCTTTCTTCTACGCCGGCGGTCAACTGATCGCAGCGGCGGTGAAGGCCATAGGCGGCGTCGACGAAGACAAGATGGCCAAGTGGCTACATGCGAATTCCATCGACACGATCGTCGGACCAATCAAATTTGGCCCCGACGGCAACTGGGTCGAGAGCCGCATCGTTTGGGCGCAGTATCGCGACGTCAGGGACAATGACATCGACCAGTTCCGCACGCCAGGCAGGCAGATCATCCTGCAACCGGAAGCCCTGGAGACGGGAAAATTGGCCGCTCCATACAACAAGGCTCGGGGCTGAGCTTGACCGAAATTTCCGCCGCCGGTTTCGCTTCGTCGCGACCGGCGCACCTCACCAGTGATCGACGCGCATGACGCTCAATCTCGCGCTGAACGCGATCATTTCCGGCGTACTACTCGCGGGCGTCTACGCGATCGCCAGCCTCGGCCTGACGATCATGTTCGGATTGCTGCAAATCCCGAACGTCGCGCATCCGACCTTCATTGTGCTGGGCGCCTACTGCGCCGCGCTTCTGAACGCGTTTGGGATCGACCCCATCATCGGCGGTCTTTTATTCGCTCCCCTTTTCTACGTTGGCGGTGTGCTGTTTTATCAGGTTTACTACCAGACCTTCGAACGGCGAGGCCGCAGCAACACGCTGCAGAGCTTCACCTTCTTTTTCGGCATAGCACTGGTGCTGCAGGTCTCGCTGATCCTGATCGCAGGCGTCGATCTGACCTCTGTGAGCGCCCCCTATATCGGCAAGAGCCTTCGGATCGGCACGGTGATGATGCCCTACCGCCTCGTCATCCCGTTCCTCATGGGGGCGTCGGTGGGGATTGGCATGTGGCTTATCCTGATGCGGACGCGTGCAGGGCTCGCGCTGCGCGCGGTCGCGCACGACGCCAACGCGTTGAGAATCGTGCGGCCTCAGCCCGACCCGCGCGAAAGCGAACGGCTTTGGAATCGCCATGGCCACCGCCTCGCTGGCGGGGGCGGCTCTCATCGTCGTCAGCCCCGTCGATCCGTTCTCGGGCATCCAATACATCGGGCGCACATTCGCGATTGTCGTGCTGGCGGGAATGGGCAGTGTGCCGGGCACGCTGGTCGCGGCTCTCACCGTCGGCGTTGTGGAAAGTCTGGTGATCACCTTTGTCGGCGCGACCTGGGCGCCGGGCGTCGCCTTCGCCGCGCTCCTGGGTACGCTCGCGATCCGGCCCTCGGGCATTTTCGGGATCGCGCGATGAACACGGCCTATTTCTTTGCAGCGGCGGTCGCAGTCATCGCGCTCGGCGCGATCGCGCCGCATGTCGTCGGCAACGGCTATGTGTTTTACGCAGGCTTCATCGCGCTGCAATACGTCGTCATCGCCACGGCGTGGAACATCCTGGGCGGGTATGCGGGCTTCGTCAATTTCGGCAGCGGCGCCTTCGTCGGCGTCGGCGTCTACGCCGCGGTCTTCCTGTTCAAGGCCTGGGGCGCGCCGCTGTGGGCACAGCTTCCCGGCGCCGCCTTCGCCGGAGGTCTGTTGGGCCTCGGCATGGGCTATCTGACGCTGCGCATCCAGGGCGTCTATTTTTCGATCGGCACGCTCGCGCTGACAACGGTTGTCAGCACGGTCATCGTCAACTGGGGCTTCGTCGGCGCCGCTCGCGGGGAGACGGTCATGGCGCCGACCCCGACATTCTGGTTCCACGACGTCGTCAGCTATGTATTTTTCGCGATGCTGGCGCTGGCGGTCATCAGCGTGGCGATCGCCCGCGGGATCGAACGCTCGTGGATAGGGAGAGGCCTCGCGGCAATCCGCGCCGACGGCAACGCGGCGGAATGCGCGGGCGTGCCGACCCTCAAGCTGAAGCTGCTGGCGGCGACGATCAGCGGAGCGCTGCTGGCGGCAGCCGGCGCGCCCTATCCTTACTACGCGTCCTACGTCGAGCCGGACTCGGCCTTCTCGATCAACTATGCCCTCAACGCGCTCGCCATGCCGCTGATCGGGGGCACCCGCAACTGGACCGGTCCGGTCATCGGCGCGCTGATCTTGAGCGGCGTCGAGCAGGCGGCGACCGTGACCATTCCCTCGGAGATCAATCTGCTGATCGTCGGCCTCGTGCTGATCGGATTCGTCGCGCTGGCGCCCGATGGCTTGCTCGGCCTGGCCAGCCAGGCGGCGGCCTGGGGCCGGCGCCGATGAGCGAGACCATTCTCGCCGTTCACGATCTCTCGAAGCGGTTCGGGCCGCTTGTAGCGGTCAACGACGTTACGCTCGAGGTCGCGCGCGGCGAAAAGCTGGGCATCATCGGCCCTAACGGGTCAGGAAAGACGACACTGATCAATTGCGTCACGGGAGTGCTGCGCCCCGAACGAGGCGCAGTTATTTTCAACGGTAGAGACGTTTCCGGATGGCCGGCATATCGACGCGCCCGGCTCGGCATGGCGCGCAGTTTTCAGATTCCGCGGCCCTTCGTAGGCATTAGCGTGCTCGAGAACGTCAGGGTTCCGCTGGACTATGTGCATCGCGCTCAATACGATGCGACGCGCGCGCACCATTTGCTCTCGCTGGTCGGCCTCGAAGCCCGCGCCACTCATCTGGCCGAATCGCTTACCCACCTCGAACTGCGCAAGCTCGAGCTCGCGCGCGCTCTCGCAGCCGAGCCGCTCCTCCTGATCGCGGACGAAGTGATGGCGGGACTTGCTGAGAGCGAAATCGACGAAGTGCTGGAGACGCTGTTCGTGCTGAACAATCAGGGGGTCACTGTCGTCATGATCGAGCACATCATGCATGCGATCATGCGCTTTTCCCGGCGACTCATCTGCATGGAGACTGGCAGGATCATCGCGGACGGCACGCCCCAAGAGGTGGGAAGCGATCCAGAAGTGCGGAGAGTTTATTTTGGCAAATAGGCTGGTTGTCGAGAATCTATCGGCAGGATACGGCGCCGTATCCGTGCTGCGCGACCTGTCGCTCGAAGTGCGGCAAGGCGAGCTCGTGGCGCTCCTCGGCACGAATGGCAACGGCAAGAGCACGCTGTTGAATGCGATTATGGGTCTCATTCGATTAAGCTCAGGCTCAGCTCGACTCGAATGGGAAAGCGAGACGATCGAGCTCGGCGGACTTCGCGGCGAGCAGATCGTTGCGCATGGCGTTACGCTCGTACCGGAGGGGCGCCGCCTCTTTCCGCATCTGACGGTCGAGGAGAACCTGACGCTCGGCGGCTCGGGCAGGCGCGCGCGCGCGCGGCTGAGAGAGAACCTCGAGTTCGCCTTCTCGACGTTCGCGCTGCTCGCCGAACGCCGGAGGCAGCGGGCGGGCACTATGAGCGGCGGCCAGCAGCAGGTGCTGGCGATCGCCCGTGCGCTGATGGCGGAGCCGCGCATCATGCTCATCGACGAGCCGTCCGTCGGGTTGGCGCCGGTGGCTGTCGACCATGTTTTCGCGAGCATCAAGAGCCTGCAGCGGGAGCGCGGGCTCGCCGTGCTGATGGCCGAACAGAGCATCGTGCAGACGATTGCGATCGCGGACCGTTCCTATCTGATCACGCACGGCCGGATCGCCCGCGAGCTCGACCGAGAGCAGGCGAACGCATCCGTGGACTCGATCCGCGCCACGCTTCTCGGAGGAGTTGGCTGATGGAGACCGCTCGAAAGCACGATGCCCGCATAGTGCGCGCGGCGATCCTCGGTCTCGGATGGTGGGGGCGTCACATCACGCAGGCGCTGCGGGAGAGCGGCCGGGTACGCATCGTCAGCGCCTTCGATCCCGCGACGGAGGCGTCGAAAGTCTTCGCCGACAAGCACGGCTTGCCGCTCGCTCCGTCCTTCGAGGCCATTCTCGCCGACGATGCGATCGACGCCGTGATCGTCGCGACGCCGCACGCGTTGCACGAGGCGCAGGCCCTGGCTGCGCTTACAGCAGGCAAGGCGGTGTTCTGCGAGAAGCCCGTGGCGATGACGGCTTCCGCGGCGCGCCGGATCCTTGCCGCGGCCGAAGCAAAGGCTCTGGTCCTCGGCGTCGGGCGTGAGCGTCGCTTCGAGCCGGCTATGGAGGAGGCGCTCACAATCCTGCGCAGCGGACGACAGGGAAGGCTTTTGCACATGGAAGCCAATGTCAGCCACGATGGTTTTACCACGATCGCCGCGGGAAACTGGCGTCATAATCCCGCCGACGCCCCCGCGGGCGCCATGACCGGGCTCGGCGTGCATCTGACCGACCTCTTCATTTCCTTCGCCGGGCGTCCGGTCGGCCTGCGCGCTACGACCGGAAAGACGACAGACATTCCAGCGGCGGAGGACTTCATATCCTGTGATCTCAGGTTCGCATCCGGCGCCACTGGGGCGTTCACCTGCCTATCGGTCACGCCCTATTACGGCAGGCTCACCGCGTTCAGCCAAGGGGGCTGGATCGAAGTGCGGGAGAGCGGCAACGTCGACCGCGGCCTGCCGTCCGAGCTTGTCGTCTGCGACAAGCAGGGCGAGCGCACGATGCGAACCCTCGCCGCTGCGCCCACGGTGCGAGCCAACATCGATTCCTGGGCCGCAGCCGTCCTCAACGAGGCGCCTTATCGCTTCAGCGCGGCAGAGATCTTGGACAATGCGAAAGTTCTCGAAGGCGTCGTTTGGTCGTCGCGCAACGACTCGGCCGATGTCCTCTTGGATAGGTTTTGAAGGTCACCAGGGGAGGAGCAACCATGAAGGTAGGCTTTGTCGGACTGGGCGGAATGGGATCGGCCATGGCCGCCAATCTCTTAAAGGCAGGGCACGAGGTCGCGGTCTGGAGCCGCCGTCCGCAACCAGCGGAACATCTGCGCAAACTCGGCGCCCGTGTGGTCGATGGGCCCGCCGCCGCGTTCCAGGGCGACGCCTTTTTCTCGATGCTTTCCGACGATGAGGCCGTGCGCGCCGTCGTTGTCGAGAGTGGGGCGCTTTCCCAGAAGACCGAGACTGTGCATGTCAATTGCGCGACAATCTCGGTTGAGTGCGCCGAGGACATGACCGCGCTGCACCAAAAGGTCGGCGCTCCCTACCTCGCCGCGCCGGTGTTCGGCCGCCCCGAGGCCGCCGCAACCGCGAAGCTCAACATCGTCGCTGCTGGCGATCCCGCGCTCATCGCCAAGGTCCAACCATTGTTCGACGCAATTGGGCAGAAGACCTGGGTCGTGGGCGATCGACCGAGATAAGCCAACGTCGTCAAGATCTGCGGGAACTTCATGCTGGCCTCGGCGATCGAGGCGCTTTCCGAAGCTTCGGCGCTGGCCAACGCTAACGACGTCTCGACGAAGACGTTGTTCGAGCTCATGACCTCGACGCTGTTCGCTGCGCCCGCCTACCAGATCTACGGAAGGATCATCTCGGACCAGAAATTCGAACCTGCCGGCTTCCGCGTGAAGCTCGGCTTCAAGGATGTCCGCTTGGCTTTGGCGGCGAGCGAGCGCTCGAGCGTGCCGTTGCCGTTCGGCGCGGCGCTGCGAGACGTGTTCCTCGAGGCGATCGCGGGCGGCCTTGGCGACGTCGACTGGTCGGCGATCAGTCAGGTCGCCCAGCGCCGAGCGCATCTGCCGCGAGACGCCGCGCCAGCCAAAGCCTGACCGAATTGCCTAGCACGAGGATGTCAATTTATGAACGAGCTCGCGGCCCTTAGCCCTCGCATCCTGCGGCCTTCGGACGCCGATCCGAATTGGCGATGGGATCGGCATATTCCAGCGCTCGGCCACACCGCCGTGGATTTCGAGCGCCGTGTGGATCACGACCGCCTGCGGCGCTACCGCCTCTCCCGCGCCAAGCACGCGTTGGAGGCGTCGCAATGCGGCGCTCTGCTGCTGTTCGACGTCAATAACATCCGTTACGTCACCGCCACGAAAATCGGCGAGTGGGAGCGGGACAAGATTTGCCGTTTCGCGCTCTTGACGCGCGACGAGGAGCCGTTCGTCTGGGATTTTGGATCGGCGGCGGTGCATCATCGTCTCTATTGCGACTGGCTGGATCCGTCGCATTGCCGCGCTGGCGATGCTGGGCATGCGCGGCACGATCCCGCCGTCCGCCGGCTTGATGAAGCGCCATGCCGAGGAGATCGCGAATTGCTCCGGGAGGCGGAGGTGACGGAGATGCCGGTGGGCGTGGACTATGCGGAGACGGCGATGTTCTTCGCGCTGCAGGAGGCCGGCTCAAGGTGGTCGACGGTCAGCAGATCATGCTCGACGCTCGCGAGATCAAGAACATTGACGAGATCCTGTTGCTTAACCAGGCCGCGGCGATGGTGGACGGCGTGTACCACGTGATCTGGGAAGAGCTGAAGCCGGGCGTCCGCGAGAACGACATCGTGGGCATGGCGAACGAGATGCTCTACGAGATGGGATCGGATGACGTCGAGGCGATCAACGCGATTTCCGGCGAGCGGTGCAATCCGCACCCGCACAATTTCACCGATCGGATCTTTCGCCCGGGAGATCAGGCGTTCTTCGACATATTGCAAAGCTATCAGGGCTACCGCACCTGCTACTACCGGACTTTCAATCTCGGACGCGCCACGGATGCCCAGCACGACGCCTACAAGAAGGGCGCGAGAATGGCTCGACGCATGCGATCGAGCTGATCAGGCCGGGCGTCACGACTGACGTCGTCGCGCGCGTGTGGCCGGCAGCCACGGAATACGGCTTTCCCGACGAAATTTCTGCTTTCGGCCTGCAGTTCGGTCACGGCCTCGGCCTCGCGCTCACGAGCGGCCGATCATCGGCCGCGTCGTCGGTCTGGACAACCCGATGGAGATCAAGACCGGCATGGTCTTCGCGCTCGAGACCTACTGCCCGGCGGCCGACGGATTTTCCGCCGCCCGTATCGAGGAGGAGGTCGTCGTCACCGACAAGGGATGCACGGTCATCACGCTTTTTCCTGCCGAAGAATTGCCGATCGCCAATCGCTACTGATCGCGCAGGGGACCCTGATGAGCTCTACACCGGACACTGAGCGCGACGCAGAGGCCCTGCGGAAGACGCCAAATTCAGAGACGTATTTGGGGATGTACCGGCAGATGGCTCGCGTCCGAGCCTTCGAGGACAACGCCAATCAGCTGTATCTCTCGGCGAAGATGCCCGGCCTCACTCATCTGAGCAGCGGGCAGGAGGCAGTGGCGGTCGGCGTCTGCTCCGCGCTCAAGGAAGACGACAAGATCACCTCCACACACCGCGGCCACGGCCATTGCCTCGCCAAAGGCGCCGACATCCAACTGATGTTCTGCGAGCTTCTCGGCAAGGTCGAGGGGTATTGCCGTGGGAAGGGCGGTTCGATGCACATCGCCGATCAGGATCACGGCAATCTCGGAGCCAACGCGATCGTCGGCGGCGGGCCGGCATCGCGACTGGCGCCGCGCTTTCCGCCAAACGTCTCGGCAACAATTCGGTGACGGTCTGCTTCTTCGGCGATGGCGCGCTCGGCCAGGGCCTGATCTACGAAGTGATGAACATGGCCGCGCTCTGGAAGCTGCCCGTGATCTACGCCTGCGAGAACAATCTCTACGGAGAGTACACCAAGGTCGAGGAAATGGCCGCCGGCTCCCTCACCGCGCGCGCGGCGGCTTTTGGGATCGAAGCGCATGTCGTCGATGGACAGGACGTTTTGGCTGTCAGCCGGATAGCGCAGGAGCTCGTCGAGCGGGCGCGCAAAGGCGACGGCCCTTT
>CAWFJG010000013.1:0-45180 GCA_963816065.1 uncultured Alphaproteobacteria bacterium
TTTGAAACCTTAAAATCCTCCACTGAGAAAATATCCTGGGATATAGCGGCCTCACGCGAGGATCCGAAATTCCTTCGGGTCGATGACGCGGAAATTGTCGGTGATGGTCGACGAGAACTCATCGAACCGCTGCGGCACGGTCTTGCGCAGGAAGCAGAGGATGGCGTCGGCGAAGTCGCGGAATTTGGCGTAACATTTGTTGTGGGTGACGTTCTCGTGCATCACCTTCCACAGCCGCTCGATCGGGTTGAGATGCGGACAGTATGACGGCACGAAGTGCAGGACGATGCGCCTTCCTGGCCGCTGCATCCAGCCCTGGACGACTTTAGCGTGATGGTAGCGGGCGTTGTCGAGGAAGACGTGGATACGGCTCATCGTCGAATGGGTCTGCTCCAGCGCCTCGAACAGGGCGATCGTGCTTTGTGCATCGACGGTTTCAACGTCCATGATGCTGGTCCGTCCGGTCTCCAGGTCGATCGCGCCGTGCAGGTTCAGCCGGTCGCGTCCGGACGCCGTTGGGAGCGCGCAGCGCTGTCCGCGCGGCAGCCAGCGTCCCGCGGGCTTGGACTGGTTGGTCGGATGGACGGCGTCGACGTAGACGACCGCCTCGTCCGGGCCGAGCGAATTGCGCAGGTCCTCGTGCGCGTCGATGAACTTCTGCTGGGTTTCCACGTCGATCTTGCCGGGCACGGATTCCGGCTTCTTCCAGTCGAAGCCGATGCGGTTCATCAGCTTAATCAGTCCGGAGCGGGTGTAGTCCAGTCCGAACCGCTCCAAGATGAACTGTCCGATTTCGGTGGTCGACGTCGGCAGCGCCTCGGTCGCCCAGGCGCGCAATTCATCGATCTGGAGGGGCGACAGCGCACAGGCGCCGCCGTTCAGATCGAACAGGACGAGCGCCTCGACGCCACCGTCCTGGAATGCCTTGAGCCAGGCGCGGACGGTGGAGTCGTCGATGTAGAACGCCTCGGCGACCTCGGCGAAGGACCAGCGCTTGTCGAGCAGCAGCACCGCGTTCGCCCTGCGGGCGATGCGATGCTCCTCCAGCCCGTCCCTGGCGATCTTCACCAGGTCGGCCCGGTCCGCTGCACTGAGGAAACTACCGTTCATCTTCACCAGGCGACTGGAATTCGATCCTGCTGATTCGGTCAAACGATTTTCGGATGTCCGAGAAATCCCGCTATAGAAAGGTTTTATCGAGGCCGTGTCGTGACCGCGACAAAACCCGACAGGGCGTGTCGAGCGGTTGAGCTGAGGGCCCGGATCGCATATCCTCGGAACGGCGAGAGGATCATCGGCAGAATGGCGCGGGCGCTTTACGAAAGGGATGTCGTGCGCTGGGCGCAGGAGCAGGCGCGTCTCCTGCGCGAGGGCGATTTCGGGCGCCTCGACATCGAACACATTGCGGACGAGATCGAAGACGTGGGCAAAGCCGAACAGCGGGAGCTCGCCAGCAGGATGGCCGCGCTGCTCGCACATCTGTTGAAATGGCGATTTCAGCCGCAGTTGCGGACCAAAAGCTGGCGCGACATGATCGACATTCAGCGCAAGAGCATCGGGCGTCGTATTGAAGCGACCCCCAGCCTAAAGGCGACGCTCCGTGATCCGGAATGGCAGGACGACATCTGGCTCGACGCGCTGAACGCCGCCATCGCCGAAACCGGGCTCGATCGGGCAGTGTTCCCAGCCGCCTTTCCCTGGCCGATCGAGCGGGCGCTCGATCCCGAGTTCTGGCCCGACGAGACGTGAGGCGGCGACGCCCTCAGCCGACGATCGCCTCGGCGGCTTCGACGAGCGGCAGGTCGATGATCTCGATCCTCTGGTCGTCGTAGAACCTGCGCTCGTTGCGCGTCAGCGCGCTCATCTCGGCGACCGCGAAATGCGGGCCCTTCGATCGCTTCATGACCTGCCGCGCGTTGGCGACGGAGGATGAGCGCTGAGCGGCGCGCTTCTTTTCGATCATGGCGCGGATCTTGACGAGACCGGTCTCGGTCGCATCGAGGAGTTCGACGCGCTTGCGCGCGCGCTCGGCGGCGAATTCCGGGTTGCGGCAGACGACGAAGCGCTCGCCGGGATAGTCGTCCGAGACGATCTCCGCCATGTCGCGCTCATCGAACAGCGAGAGTTGCAGGGGGCCGCCTTCGGCGACCAGGGCCTTGATCGCCGGGGCGCGCAGGGCGGTGATCCAGTCGAGGCGGCGGGGGGCGCAAGATCGGCGTCGATGCGCGCCTTGGTGATCATGCCGCGGTCGCTGACAAGCACGATGCGCTTCAGCCGGAAGCGCGTACGCAGCTTCTTGACCTGATGCCGCGAGCGTGGTCGGGTCGCCGAGGTTGCCCTCGAACACCTCGACGGCGACCGGACAGCCGTCCGGCGTGCACATGAGCCCGAAGACGATCTGCGGCCGTGCCTGTGGCTGATCAGCTTAAATCATGGGCCCACGGCCAAATCAAGCGCTTTTTACATGCTTGCGTTTTTCGGCAAATATTCCCGCCCTCCCGCAGAAACCCTCAGCTTCCCGCCTTACCCCTCTCGGAAGTTCGGCCTAGTAGAAAAGTGGGATCGAAAGGGCCGCCCTGTCTTCCGAGGGTTCCCGTGGCGCTGGCCCCTCGGGTTGGAACCTCACGATATTGCCCGCGCCATTCGACCCGGAGCGGGCGCCGATGGGGTCGCCTGATCAATTCATCCGAAGCTTGCGACGTTCGTCTTCAACGAAACCGGTTCGGCCAACGACACTGTTCTCTTGGCTCGTCAACGGAACACTCAAATTCTTGGCGAAAACTTCACCTGTTCGTTCATCCAGAGCAATGTCGAAATTGACCGTCTGTCCTTCCTTCAATTCCGCCAATCCGGCCCGCTCGACGGCTTCGAAGTCGACGTAAACATTAAATCCGCCGTCAAAAGGTTGGATGACCCCGAACCCCTTGCGCAGGTTGAACCATTTTACGGTTCCATTTTTCATGAATGACCTCCCGCTGCATACGACTGACTGGTAGGTCAAACAGAGGCGCCAACCTCGGCCTGACCAAATCGTGCCGCAAAAACCTCCAACATCCGACGAACGGCCAACTTTGCGGCGAACCGGAGTCAAGAAAAAGTTAAAAGACGTTAATGTTTGCGTCGTTATCAAACGCGGTCGGCATACGCGAACACGTTGGCAGCGCTGAAGGCGCTCCTTACAGATTTCATAGCTGTCTCTAGGATCACCACTTCCTCTAAAATCATTGATGTTGAGACCAAAGGCGCTCTATTTTCTTCGTTATTTCTTTCATATTCCAATCTAATCTCAATCGCGACCGCTTTCGACTGTTCCGGACGATCCCGGCAGTGATCGGACATAAGACATTGTCAGACCATTGGCTGCGGTCGGGCGACCGCACATGGCGCGACATTAGAAGCCCCCAATTCGGGATTAACGCGCCACCCAGGACAAAACTGCGAACATCTATATCATTGAAATGCCTATATTAAGTTGCGACCGTTGGGAAAAGCGCTGGCGCGGCAAGCTACCTGACCGGAGGCCTTCTGAGGATCCCCGCAATATCGTTGTGCGGACGGGGAATGATGTGCGCGGCCGCCTGCAGCACTTCGGCTGGAAAGCCGTAGACGGTGCGGATCGTCTCGGCGGCGTCGATCCACAGGGTTCCGCAGACGTTGGCGATTTCCTCCGCCTGGATCAGAGCAGCGGCGTTTTGAATGATGGCGGCGGCGGAGAGCCCGACCCCGGCGGCAAGCTTGCAGAAACCGGCGACCTCGCGTGCATCCACCACGCCACCTACCAAGGGCGTGACTTTCGCAGCGTAATCACCTGTCTCGTCTGTGGTGGAAAATTCAAGTCCCTGAGGCGTCATCTGCAATCGGCTCATGAACTCAACCCCGGCGAATATCGCGAGGCATTCAGACTTCAAGAGCGATTATCCATCGTTGCGCCTGCCTATGCCGCTCAAAGGTCAACCCTTCGCGGAGTCTCTTGGATTGGGCCGCACGGCTGGTGTGACGGCCCCGGCGAAGAAGGCCGTCCAGAGGTCCTATGACCGCAGTTGTGACCGCGACGTGCCAGTGAGGTAGTGTCGCAGCGATAACTGCTCGATCCGAAAGGCGATTAACACGCTCGTGTTGGTGCCCAGGAAAGGACTCGAACCTTCACGGCTTGCACCGCTGGTACCTGAAACCAGTGCGTCTACCAATTCCGCCACCTGGGCATGGCGCGCTTCATAGTTGCCGGGGAGGGGCGCTGTCAATGGCGCGGGAAAGCGGCACGGGCGCCCGCTTTGCGGGCGGCGTCTCGATCTCACGCCAGGCGAGCGCTGCGGATGGCCGGCGCCGCTGCCGGCCGGCCCATGGTCTTGATCTTGCTAGCCTTGCACAATCCCTTCGCCGCGTGCGACACCCCTCGCTCCAGGCCCTTGGAGGCGCCCTCGATGGCTTTTGAACCGACGCCCGCTTCCGCGCAGTCCCACGCCGAGGCCGACCCCGACGACAAAGATAAGCCGCTGCGCGACGACATCCGGCTACTCGGCCGCATCCTTGGCGATACGGTGCGCGAGCAGGAGGGCGAGGAGACCTTCGAGCTCGTCGAACATATCCGCCAGGCCTCGATCCGCTTCCATCGCAACAACGAGCCCGGCGCCCGGCGCGAGCTCGAGGCGACCCTCGACAGCCTGTCGGCCGACCAGACGCTGGCGATCGTGCGGGCCTTCAGCTACTTCTCGCATCTGGCCAACATCGCCGAGGATCAGCATCACATCCGCCGCAACCGCGCCCATGTTGCGGCCGGCTCCGCGCCGCGTCCGGGCTCGCTCGCCTACGCCTTCCATCACATCCGCCATCACATCAGCCGGTCCGACATAGGGCCCGAGGCGGTCAGCGCATTTTTCGACGGCGCGCTGGTGAGCCCGGTGCTCACCGCCCACCCGACCGAGGTCAGGCGCAAGAGCACGCTGATCCGCGAACTCGAGATCGCCGACCTGCTCGACGAACGCGACCATGCCCGAAGCGACGCCGCCGAGCTCGCCGCGATCGAGGACAGGCTGAGGCGCGCGGTGCTTATCCTGTGGCGCACCAATCTGCTGCGCCAGAAGCGGCTGCTGGTGATAGACGAGGTCGCCAACGGCCTCTCCTATTACGACTACACCTTCTTCAACGAGCTGCCGCGACTCTACGGCGAGATCGAGGACGCCCTCGGCGCATTCGATCCCGGCCGGCGCGGGGCGCGCGTGCCGTCATTCCTGCGCATCGGCTCGTGGATCGGCGGCGACCGCGACGGCAACCCGTACGTGACTTCCGAAGTGCTCGACGAAGCCGTGCGGCGCCAGAGCGCCCGCGCTCTCGCCTACTATCTCGACGAGCTGCATGAGCTCGGCGGCGAACTTTCGCTCGCCTCGGGCCTGGCCAAGGTCAGCGCCGAACTCGCCGCGCTCGCCGACCGCGCCGACGACGATGCGCTCACTCGCAGCAAGGAGCCGTACCGGCGCGCGATCGCCGGCATGTATGCTCGCCTCGCTGCGACCGCGCGCGACCTCGACCACGTCGTGGCGCTGCGCCATCCGATCGTCGAGGCGCCGGCCTATGCGTCGGTCGGGGAGCTCGCGGCTGATCTTGACGTCATCGACGCCTCGCTCAGGGCGAACGGCGGGACGATCATCGCGCGAGGGCGATTGAGGGCGCTGCAGCGCGCGGTGGACGTGTTCGGCTTCCACCTGGCCCCGATCGACCTTCGGCAGAATTCCGACGTACACGAACGCACGGTGGCGGAGCTTTTCGCCGCGGTCTCGCCGGGCCTCGACTACCGAAGCTTGAACGAGGATGAGCGGATCGCGCTGCTGAGCCGCGAGCTCGTCTCTGCGCGGCCGCTCGTCTCGCCCTTTCTCGCCTATGGCGAGGAGACGACCGGCGAGCTCGGCCTCTTCCGCTGCGCCGCGGCGATCCGCGCCCGTTACGGCGCCGGCGCGATCCGGACTTCGATCATCTCGAAGACCGACAGCGTATCCGACATGCTGGAGCTGGCGTTGCTCTTGAAGGAAGTCGGGCTCGTCACGGCGGCGGGCTCGACGGCGCTGGCCATCGTGCCGCTGTTCGAGACAATCAGCGACCTGCGTAACTGCGTCGGGGTGATGGACCGGCTGCTCGCCATCCCCGAGTATCGCAAGCTGGTGACGTCGCAAGGCGGCGAGCAGGAGGTGATGCTCGGCTATTCCGATTCCAACAAGGACGGCGGCTTCGTCACCTCGGGCTGGGAGCTGTACAAGGCCGAAATCGGCCTCGTCGAAGTGTTCCGCAAGCACGGCGTGCGCATCCGGCTGTTCCATGGCCGCGGCGGTTCGGTCGGCCGCGGCGGCGGCCCTAGCTACGACGCGATCCTCGCCCAGCCGGGCGGCGCGGTGCAGGGGCAGATTCGCATCACCGAGCAAGGCGAGATCATCTCCAGCAAATATTCCAACCCAGACGTCGGCCGCCGCAACCTCGAAACCCTGGTCTCGGCGACGCTCGAGGCGACGCTGTTGCGGGACGAGAGCCCGGCCCCCGACCCGGCCTTTCTCGAGACGATGGAGGAATTGTCGGAGGCGGCCTACGCCGCCTATCGCGGCCTCGTCTACGATACCGAGGGCTTTGTTCGCTATTTCTGGTCGTCGACCGTGATCACCGAGATCGCCTCCTTGAACATCGGCTCACGCCCGGCTTCGCGCAAGAAGACGCAGGCGATCGAGGATCTGCGCGCGATCCCCTGGGTGTTCTCCTGGGCGCAGTGCCGGCTGATGCTGCCGGGCTGGTTCGGTTTTGGCTCGGCGGTCAAGGCTTATCTCGAGGCGCATCCGAAGAGCGGACAGCAGGCGCTGCGCGCCATGCACCAGCGCTGGCCGTTCTTCCAGACCCTGCTGTCCAACATGGACATGGTGTTGTCGAAGTCCAGCCTCGCAATCGCCTCGCGCTACGCCCGGCTTTGCGACGATGTGCCGTTGCGGGAAAAGATCTTCGCCCGCATTTCGCAGGAATGGCGCGAACTCGGTTGACGCGCTGAACGCAATCATGGAGCAGCCGAAGCTGCTCTCCGGTAACCCGCTGCTCGACCGCTCGATCCGCAATCGCTTCCCCTATCTCGACCCGCTGAACCACGTGCAGGTCGAGCTTTTGAAGCTGCATCGCTCGCGCGCCTCGAGCGAGAAGGTGCTGACGGGGATCCAGCTCACCATCAACGGCATCTCGGCCGGCTTGAGGAATAGCGGGTAGGGGCGCGGCTCGCTGAGTGCGTCGCAGCTAGGCCGCTAACGGCGCACTTCTACGGCTCGGGCCTCGGGGGTCGCTTCGGTCGGGTAGAGAGCGGAGGGAATTGCGGCTCCCGTTCTGTCAAAGGGAGAAGAGCCTCGCCTCGGTCGAGGACCCGACGGCCACACAAGGGGCCGCCCCAACGATTCCCCGTCCGCAGCAAAACCGCCCTCGACTTTTCACAAGCCTTCAAACAGCGCTGTCGACAGGTAGCGCTCGGCAAAGGAGGGGATGATGATCACGATCGTCTTGCCGGCGTTCTCGGGTCGCCGGCCGACGTCGATGGCGGCGGCGATGGCGGCGCCCGACGAGATTCCGACCGGAATTCCCTCGATCCGCGCGGTGAGCCGGGCGGTATCGAAGGCCGTCTGATTGCCGATCGCGACGACCTCGTCGATCACGCTTCGGTCCAGAACCGAAGGCACGAAGCCGGCGCCGAGCCCCTGGATCTTGTGGGGACCGGGAGAGCCGCCCGCCAACACTGGAGAATCCTCTGGCTCGACCGCGATCATCTGCACGCTCGGCTTGCGCGCTTTCAGCACCTGACCCACTCCGGTGATCGTTCCGCCCGTTCCAACTCCCGAGATCACGATGTCGACTGTTCCATCTGTGTCGTTCCAGATCTCCTCGGCGGTCGTGCGGCGATGGATGTCCGGATTGGCCGGGTTGTCGAACTGTTGGGGAATGACGGCGCCCGGGGTCATAGCGACGATTTCGTTGGCCTTCGCGATCGCCCCCTTCATGCCCTGTGCGGCCGGGGTGAGCACGAGCTCGGCGCCAAGCAGCGCCAGCATTTTGCGGCGTTCGATGGACATCGATTCCGGCATGACCAGCATGAGCTTATAGCCTCGCGCCGCAGCGACGAAGGCCAGCGCGATCCCCGTATTGCCGGAAGTCGGCTCGACCAGCACACCGCGGCCGGGAGCGATCTTGCCCTGCGCCTCGAGCGCGTCGATCATCGCTACGCCGATGCGGTCCTTGACGCTGGCGATCGGGTTGAAGAATTCGAGTTTGCCGAGGAGCCGGGCGACAACGCCCTTTTCCTTGGCCAGTCGGTCGAGCGCGACAAGCGGGGTGTCCCCAATCGTTTCGGTGATCGATTCGTACACCCTTCCGCGGCCGGGCCTGGATCGGGCGCCTGCAACTGTCGTCATCACGCGCTCCTATGTGAGCAGCGCCGGACGCGCGCCTCGACAGCGCGGCCCGGCGACACTTTAACCGAAGCTATCTATATAACGACGATTATATCATTGCTAGATAGCAAAATCGCCGGCGGTCTTCTCGTCGTCGAGCACGTGAGCCTGTTCGGCCAATTCGCACATGCTCTCGACGGTGATCGCGTCGAGGTTGGCGAGAAACGACTCGCCAGCCTTTCTGACGGTGGGGTCGATCACCCGCTCCAGAAGCAGCGAGTTCGCGCCCAGATCGTCCGGATCGGCGGTGCTCAGCGACATGGCCGTGCGCACGATCTCGCCCACGGTGATGCGTCGGCGTTCGCGTGCGAGTTCATAGCCCCCCCGCGGTCCGCGCACGCCCTTGAGAATCTTGGCGTGAACAAGCCCCTGGAGCAGAGTCTCCAGGTGGCGGGGCGGCAGCTTGTGGCGCGCTGCAAGGGCCTTCGCCGCAACCGGCGCAGACCTCGAATGCAGCGCGACATCGACCACGGCGGCGATGGCGAGGACGCTCCGTCGCGACAGCAGGTTCATCTCAACTCTCCTTCGATGAGCGCCCGGTAGAGCCAAATCCGTTCAAGCCCCGGACGCTCGCAGTGAGCCGCTCGCCCGCAATCAGGGCGACGCGTTCCACAGGACCAACGACGAGTTGCGCTATGCGCGCGCCGCGCCGAACGACAAAAGGCTTGCTTCCAAAATTGATCAGAATGACGCCGATCTCTCCGCGATAATCGGCGTCGACGGTTCCCGGACTATTGAGAACGGTAACTCCTTCATGCAAGGCCAAGCCCGAACGAGGCCTGATCTGCGCTTCAAAACCCCTGGGCAACTCGATCGCCAAACCGGTCGGTATCAGCGCCCTGGCGCCGGGAGCCAAAACGACATCCTCCCCCGGCGGCACGGCTGCGACCAAATCCATCCCTGCAGCATCTTCACTCGCATAGGCCGGCAATTGCAAGCCCTCACCGTGCGAAAGTCGTGTGTAAACAACTGAGATCATGGATGCTTTGCGAGCTCCGCGGCCAGTCGGCCGACGATCCGCTCGGCGACCGCCGCCTTGCTCATCGACGGCCACGATTTCGACCCCGTCCACGCTGATTAGCTGAACTTCATTGAATTCTCCACCGAAAGCCGTAGTTCCATTCGCCACACTATTGGCGACGATGAGATCACAGCCCTTCCGTGCCAATTTAGCTTTGGCGTTCTCGATCACGTGATCCGTTTCGGCGGCGAAGCCGATGACGACCCACGGACGCGCCGACGCATTCTTCGCCACCCCCGCAAGGATATCGGGATTTTCGACCAGCCTGAGGGCCGGAGGACCTTCGCCGCCCTTTTTCAACTTGGCGGTTTCGACATGGTCGACCCGCCAATCGGCGACGGCGGCCGCTCCGACAAACGCATCGGCCGGCAGGGCGGCCACAACCGCCACTTGCATTTCGCACGCCGACTCGACGTGGACGACCGTTGCCCCAGGCGGATCCGGCAACGAAACCGGTCCGGTGACGAGCGTCACTTTTGCGCCCGCGCCAACGGCGGCTTGCGCGATTGCATGGCCTTGCCGTCCCGAGGACCGATTGCCGATGAACCGGACCGGGTCGATCGCCTCGTAAGTCGGACCGGAGGTCACGATCACATGGCGGCCGGCGAGCGCGCCAGGCAAATCGGCCGGGCCGCCTGGACGGGCTGCAAGCGCCGATTCGACGGCCTCGACGATGGCCGCAGGCTCGGCCATCCGTCCGGGACCGAACTCGCCACAGGCCATCGGACCGTCGTCAGGGCCGACAAAAGCAACGCCGTCGCCCTTCAGCCGCTCGATATTCCGTTGGGTCGCCGGATGCAGCCACATCCGCACGTTCATCGCCGGGGCGACGAGCACCGGCTTGTCGGTCGCCAGCAGAAGCGTGGTGGCGAGGTCGTCGGCGAGGCCGCCCGCCATTCGCGCCAGCAGGTTGGCGCTGGCCGGGGCGACGACAAGGAGATCGGCCGAGCGCGAAAGTTCGATATGACCGATCAGCGCTTCATCGGTAAGACTGAAAAGCTCGTGCCGGACCGGTTGGCCGCTGAGGGTCGCCGCGGACAGCGGCGTGATGAACTCGCGCGCGGCGGCCGTCATTACAACCTTGACCGTGGCGCCCCGATCGCGAAGGCGACGGATGAGTTCAAGCGCTTTATAGGCGGCAATCCCGCCGCTGATGACAAGCAGGATCCGTGCATCGGATATGCGGGTCGCAGTCATCGTCATGCCGAAGCAAGCATGTTAGCACAAAATACACGCACCTGAAGGTGTTCTCGCGGCTGTCCTTGCCCCGCCGTCCGCTCCGCGAGATCGCATTCGCGTTCGGGCGCTCTCGTCTTCGCGATCGCTCGCCGCTCGAATGGCCTAGCGACTTACGTAATTACTCTACAAAATCCAGCGGCCGAACGCAATTAAAAAGACCGTGAACAATGCGCCGTATATAAAAAAGCTGATCCGAACCGCGGCGACCTCGGACCGCGTCGGCGCCTCGCGCGCGGCCTCGATGGCCTCCAGCGTGCGGGCCACGCCCTCGAGCCGCCCGGGAGCCTCGGTGATCAGTGAGAGAAGCGAGGCGGCGCCGCGGCCGGCGTCCTCCAGACGGCCCTTCGGGCCGAGATTCTCCAAAATCCAGGCGCCGACGACGGGCTCCGACGTCGACCACATGTTCAGGTGCGGATCAAGCTTGCGCGCCACGCCCTCGACGACGACCATCGTCTTCTGCAGCATGACGAGTTCGACGCGGGTGTGCATGTCGAACAGCGCCGTGACCTCGAACAGCAGGGTCAAGAGCTTCGCCATCGAGATCTGGTCGGCGGTGCGCGAATGGATCGGCTCGCCGATGGCGCGGATCGCCTGGGCGAAGTCCTCGGTCCGATGGACGGAAGACACGTAGCCCGCCTCGAAATGAACCTCGGCGACGCGCTGATAGTCGCGGCGGATGAATCCGTACAGGATCTCCGCCAGGAAGCGCCGTTCCTTGCGGCCGAGGCGGCCCATGATGCCGAAATCGACGGCGACGATGCGGCCGGTCGAATTGACGAAGAAGTTCCCCTGGTGCATATCCGCGTGGAAGAAGCCGTCCCGCAACGCGTGGCGAAGGAAGGTCTGAATCAGCGCTCGGGCCAGAGCCCGCGGGTCGAATCCGTGCGCCGCGAGACGCTCCCGGTCAGCGAGCGGCGTCCCATCCACCCATTCCATCGTCATCACTTCGCGGGTGGTTCGGTCCCAATCGATCGTCGGCGCCCGGATATCGGGGTCGTCCCTGGAGTTCTCGGCGAATTCCGAGGCGGCCGCCGCTTCGAGCCGGAAGTCCATTTCCATCCTGACCGAGCGCGCAAGCGTCTCGACCACCTGCACGAGACGCAACCGGCGACTGACCGGCGCGACGCGCTCGGCGAGCCGCGCGGCGAAGAACATGTCGGCGAGATCCCGGGTGAAGCGCCGCTCGACGCCGACTCGCAGCACCTTGACCGCCACGTCGCGCCGGCCCTGCGCCGACGCGACCGCGGCGCGGTGGACCTGTGCGATCGAGGCCGCCGCGACCGGCTCCCCGAACTCTTCGAAGATCGTGTCGATCTTGGCGCCGAAGGCGGTCTCGATGATGTCGACCGCCGCCTGGCGGCTCATCGGCGTCACGCGGTCCTGAAGGCTTTCGAGTTCGAGGGCGACTTGCGGACCGACGATGTCGGGCCGGGTCGACAGAAACTGCCCCATCTTCACGTAAGACGGACCAAGCCGGTCGATGGCGCGCGAGAGTTCGGCAAGGCCGGTCACGCCGCGCTGGGCGATCAGGTTGGCGAGCGCCAGCGGCAGGCGCGCGCCGGGGGGGACCAAAGTCGGGTCGACGTCGACGAACGCGCCCTCCCGAGCGAACACGAAGCCTGCTCGGGCGAGCCTCAGGCCGTGCCCGACCGCCGTGAGGATCGACATCAATCAGAGCTTCCAGCCCGAGTGGATCGCGACCACCCCGCCGGTGAGGCGGACATAGCTCACGCGGGCGAAGCCGGCTCCGGCGATCATGTCGGCGAAAAGCTCGGCGGAGGGAAACTTCCGAATCGAACTCGACCAGGTAGCGGTAGGGCGCGCCGTCTCCCGCGACGACCTTGCCGATCGCCGGAATGGCCGCGAACGAGTAAGCGTCGTAGGCTCGATCGAGGACCGGCAGGTCGACCTGCGAGAACTCGAGGCACAGGAATTGTCCGCCGTGCCTGAGCACGCGGAAGGCCTCCGCGAGCGCCTTCTCGATCCGGGGGACGTTGCGGATGCCGAAGGCGATCGTGTAGGCGTCGAAAGCGCCGTCGCCGAAGGGCAGGTCCTCGGCGTTGGCCTCGACGAACGTCACACGGTCTTCGAGGCCGCGTCTTTTGGCCCGTTCGGCCCCAACGCGCAGCATGTCGGCGTTGATGTCGGCGACCGTCACGCGGGTTTGGCGCCCCCCCGCCCGCGCGATGCGGAAGGCGACGTCGCCGGTGCCGCCTGCGACGTCCAAATGGTTGAATGGGCGAGACGTCGACGGACGGACCTTGGCGGCCAGAATGTCCTTCCAGACGCGATGCAGGCCGAACGACATCAGATCGTTCATCACGTCGTAGCGGTCGGCGACCTTGTGGAACACCGCGTCCACCAGACCCTGCTTCTCCGCCAGGCGCACCTGGCGCTCGCCAAAATGCGTGTGCTCGGCGCTTGGGGACATCTGGAGATCTCCGTGGAGGTGGCCGTATTTTAGCGCGCTGGGCGGCGGCCGTACACCGGCTCAGTCCATCCGGACCGGGATGCCCGCCGCAGCCATCCGCGCCTTGGCCTCGCGGATCGTGAATTCGCCGAAATGGAAGATCGAGGCGGCGAGCACGGCGCTCGCGTGACCCTCCCTCACCCCTTCGACCAGGTGCTCGAGATTGCCGACGCCGCCCGAGGCGATCACCGGGATCGGCACGGCGTCGGCGATCGCGCGGGTGAGCTCGAGGTCGAAGCCGATTTTCGAGCCGTCGCGGTCCATCGAGGTGAGCAGGATCTCGCCCGCCCCGAGTTCGGCGACCTCGCGCGCATAGGCGACCGCGTCGATTCCGGTCGGCCGCCGCCCGCCATGGGTGAAGATCTCCCACCGGCCCGTCGCCCCATCGGCCGACACGCGCTTGGCGTCGATGGCGACGACGACGCACTGGCTGCCGAATTTCTCCGCCGCCGCGCGCACGAACTGGCGGTCGGCGACCGCCGCCGAATTGATCGAGGCCTTGTCGGCTCCGGCGAGCAGCAGTTTGCGAATGTCGTCGGGCGTCCGTATGCCGCCGCCGACTGTCAGCGGCATGAAACAGACCTCGGCGGTGCGGCGCACGACGTCGAGCAGGATGCCGCGGTCCTCGTGGCTCGCAGTGATGTCGAGGAAGCAGAGTTCGTCTGCGCCCGCCCTGTCGTAGGCGACGGCGCTCTCGACCGGATCGCCCGCGTCGCGCAGGTTGACGAAGTTGACCCCCTTGACGACGCGGCCGTCCTTGACGTCGAGGCAGGGAATGACGCGGGCTTTGAGCATTATTCCGCGGCGTCCGCGAGCGCTGGGCGCTTGATGAAGTCGAGAAAACCACCAAGCATCTTTCCGCCGCACTCGGAGGAAGTTATGTCCGCGACGAAAAACAAGCGCGCTCCCGCAAACGGAGAGAATCTGTCGGCAACTTGAGATACCGACAGAGTAGATTTAAGAAAGCACACGTTACTATCAAGTGTGTACATTTCCGCATTCTTGTCGAGGGAATTCGACGAATTTTTTCAATTCAGGAGCGTCGCTAACGTCATCGAACACGAGGAGATAGGTCTTCATTGATCATCTCGATTGCCTAAGATCCCTGTCAGATCATCTATCCGGACGATTTCGCGTGTAACATCATCAGCTTGGGGGCTGTCCCCTCTTCTATACACCATTTTAAGCGCGCGTTGTCTGAGAACAAACTCCTCAGACTGGAGTTGATCAGGGTCGCGAACCAGCCAGAGAAAATATGCGATAAGCGTAAGTGCGATCAGCATGGAGGCGACTGCTGCGCAACAATACTTCAAGATCGAATCATCGCGAAATATGTAGGCGGCGCCCAGAAAAATAGGCGGAACGATCGCCGAAAGCCAGAGCAACGGATTTCATTGTGTTCCGTACGCGAATTACCCCGGCCCGGTCGATGGCGCTCCTGATAATTTCATCGGCTCTCATCGCCGCCCCGCAATAGCGCCAGCGCCTCGCCCGGATCGAGCCGCCCGTCATAGAGCGCCCGGCCGGCGATCGCGCCTTCGAGCCTTGCGCAGTCCGGCTCGGTCAGCCGGCGCACGTCCTCGATCGAGGCCAGGCCGCCCGAGGCGATCACGGGAATCGAGAGCCCGTCGGCGAGCGCGACCGTGCTCGCGAGATTGAGCCCCTGAAGCGCGCCGTCGCGCGCGATGTCCGTGTAGATGATCGCCGCGACGCCTACGTCCTCGAAGCGGCGGCCGAGGTCGAGGGCCGACACGTCGGCGCTCTTGGCCCAGCCTTCGACGGCGACCCGGCCGTCGCGCGCGTCGATCCCGACCGCGATCCGGCCGGGGAACAGGCGCGCCGCCTCGCGCACGAAGTCGGGATCGCGGACCGCCGCGGTGCCGATGATGACCCGCGTCACCCCGGCCTCGAGCCAGCCGCGCACCGTCTTCATGTCGCGCACGCCGCCGCCGAGCTGCATCTTCATCGTGAGACCGGCGAGGATGCGCCTAACCGCCTCGGCGTTGACCGGCCGCCCGGCAAAGGCGCCGTCGAGATCCACGACATGCAGGTACTCGAACCCCTGCTCGGCGAAAGCGTGCGCCTGCGCCGCGGGGTCCGTATTGAACACCGTCGCCTGCGCCATGTCGCCGCGCAGCAGGCGCACGCATTCACCGTCTTTCAGGTCGATCGCGGGAAACAGGATCACGGGCGCCACTTCAGGAAATTGGCGATCAGCCTGAGGCCGAGGGTCTGGCTTTTTTCGGGATGGAACTGGGTCCCGACGATGTTGTCGCGCGCCACGATCGCCGTCACCGGGCCGCCATAGTCGGCTGTGGCGACGACATCCTCGGGATTTTCGGCATAGATCTGAAACGAATGGACAAAATAGGCGTGCAAGCCGTCGCGCCCGGTCGGAATCCCCGCGAGAACCGGATGGGCGCGCTTCACCTCGAGCGTGTTCCAGCCCATGTGCGGAATCTTGAGCGCGGGGTCGTTTGGCCGGATCGGCGCGACGTCGCCCGGAATCCAGCCGAGGCCGGAGACCACCTCGTATTCGAGGCCGCGGGTCGCGAGCAGTTGCGCGCCGACGCAAATGCCGAGGAAAGGCTTGCCCTCCTTCCGCACCGCCTCCGTCAGCGCCCCGACCATGCCGGGAACGCCGTCGAGGCCGCGCCGGCAGTCGGCGAAGGCGCCGACGCCCGGCAGCACGATGTGTTCGGCGGCGCGCACGTCTTCGGGGCGCGCGGTGACCTTGACCGCGCGATCGAGCCCCGCTTCGCGCGCGGCGCGCTCGAAGGCCTTCTGCGCCGAGTGCAGATTGCCCGAGCCGTAGTCGATGATGGCGACGGTCATGGCCCGATCCTACAACGCGCCTTTGGTCGAGGGCACGCTGCCCGACTGGCGCGGATCGATCGCCACGGCGCTCTTCAGCGCGCGGGCGACGCCCTTGAAGCACGACTTCGCGATGTGGTGGCTGTTGACGCCGTGCAGCGTCTCGATGTGCAGGGTCAGCCCGCCGTTGGCGGCGAGGGCCTGGAAAAACTCGCGGACGAGCTGGGTGTCGAACGCGCCGATCTTCTCGGTCGGAAACTCGGTGCGGAAGACGAGGAAGGGACGGCCGGACACGTCGAGCGCGACGCGGGTCAGCGTCTCGTCCATCGGCAGCAGGCAATCGGCGTAGCGCGTGAGGCCCCTCTTGTCGCCGAGCGCCTGGGCGAGGGCCTGCCCGAGCGCGATGCCGACGTCCTCGACCGTATGATGATCGTCGATATGGCGGTCGCCCTCGGCGCGGATCGTCATGTCGATCAGCGAATGGCGAGCGAGCTGATCGAGCATATGGTCGAAAAAGCCGACTCCAGTCGAAATTTCGGAGACGCCCGAGCCGTCGAGGTCGAGCCCGACCTCGATGCTGGTCTCTTTCGTTCTGCGTGCGACGGCGCCCTTGCGCATCAACCTTCCGCCTGAAACCGGTGGGCCGCGGTGATAGCAAGCCGGAAAGCGCTTGGCCACCCGCAAGTCGCCGCAGTCGTCATGCGACGCCGGGATGCGCGCGCAGCGCCTGCCGGGTCGCTTCGTCCGCCGGATAAAAGGATTCGACCGACAGCTCGGCCAGCATGATGTCGATCGCCGTCCCGAACACGGTGACCGTGCTCAGGAAGGACAGAACGCCTGCCTGCGATCGCAATTTGAGGAGAACGGCGACGTCCTCCTGACGCGCCGGCCCGGCGGCCTTGGCCGGATAGGCTTCCGCTTCGGCGATCAGCGCGGCGATCGCGGCGTCGCCCGTGAGGCGCAGCTGGCGGCGCAACCGTTCGATGAGATGCGCGCGCCACTCGCCGAAATTGACGATGAGCGGCGCCAGGCCGCGGGGGTGGAGGCTCAGCCGGATCGCATTCTGCGGCGGCCTCAGGAGTTCCGGGTCGACGCCGGCGAGCAGGATCGGAACGGCGGCGTTGGCCGCGACGACGTTCCAGGCGCGGTCGAGCGCGAGCGCGGGAAACGGCTCCTGCAGCTTGAGAAGTCTGTCGACGCTGGCCCGCGCGTGCTCGAGCGCCGGATCGTCGAGCGGCCGGTCGCGATGGGCCGGCGCGAATCCGGCCGCCAGCAGGAGGGCGTTCCGCTCGCGGAGCGGTACGTCCAGCGAATTCGCCAGCCGCGTCACCATCTCCCGCGACGGTGACGATCGCCCGCTCTCGATGAAGCTCAGATGCCTCTGCGACACCTGCGCCTCGGCGGCGAGCGCCAGCTGACTGACGCGCCGGCGTTCGCGCCAGGAGCGCACCATCCGGCCGATCGGCGTTGGGGCCTGCTGCATGTTAAGGTCTTTGTGCGCGGCGACGCCCCACGTCAATTCCCTCCGAGGTCATCGTTCGACGGAGAATCCGCGTCGCTATGACCTCCGAGACAATCGAAATGTCGCAGGCGGCCGGTCAAACTCGCGCTCGGATCCGCCAAGAGCGGGCCGCAAGGAGACAAGACCATGACCGAACCCGCCGCCATCGCCGAAGCCTATATCGCCGCCTGGAACGAGCGGAGCGCCACGACGCGCAAAGAGAAGCTCGCCTCCCACTGGGCCGGAACGGCCGCCTATCGCGACCCGCAGATCCGCGTCGAAGGCCTCGATGCGATCGAGGCGCTGATTTCCGGCGTCCAGGACCGGTTTCCAGGCTTCCGGTTCGCACTGAAGCCGAATGCGAGCGGATACGACGGCGTCGTCAGGCTCGCCTGGACGCTCGGACCTGACGGCTTGGAGGCGCCAATCGAAGGCAGCGACGTTCTCGTGCTCGCCGACGGCAAGATCAAGGAGGTGATCGGCTTCCTCGACAAGGTTCCGCAATAGCCACACGTGACGGGCTGGGGGCGGCGAGCCGACCTATCTGGCCGCACGCCCCCCCGAAACTCGCCGAGACCGCGCCGCCGGCGGGCGCAACCGAAGCAACAGCGGCCGGGCGCCAGGGCTTGCAGCGCTGCGCGTCCGGCGCCAACGTTCGTCAACGACAAATCCCGGGAGGCAGGACCATGGCGGAGACTTTTTCAGGCAAGACGCTGTTCATCACCGGCGCTTCGCGCGGCATCGGGCTCGCGATCGGGCTCCGCGCGGCGCGCGACGGCGCCAATGTGGCGATCGCCGCCAAGACCGCCGAGCCCAACCCCAGGCTGGCCGGCACCATCCATTCGGCGGCGGAAGAGATCGAGAAGGCCGGCGGCAAGGCGCTGCCGCTCGCCGTCGACGTACGCGACGAGGCGCAGGTGCGCGACGCTCTCGAAAGGACCGCGGCGACCTTCGGCGGCCTCGACATCGTGGTGAACAACGCCAGCGCCATCTCGCTCACCAACTCCCAGGCGACCGACATGAAGCGGTTCGACCTGATGCATCAGATCAACGCGCGCGGGACCTTCATGGTGTCGAAATTCGCCGTCCCCTATCTCGAGAAGTCCGCCAACGCGCACATCCTGACGCTGTCGCCGCCGCTCGACTTCCAGGAGAAATGGTTCGCCCCCAACACCGCCTACGCCATGGCCAAATTCGGCATGAGCCTGGTTGTGCTGGGCCTCGCCGGCGAACTCAGGCGCAAGCGCATCGCCGTCAACGCGCTCTGGCCGCGCACGACCATCGCGACCGCGGCGATCAAGAACCTCCTCGGCGGCGAGGCGGTGATGCGCGCCTCGCGCACGCCCGACATTCTGGCCGACGCCGCGCACATGATCTTCCTGAAGAATTCCAAGACCTTCACCGGCAATTTCCTAATCGACGATACGCTTATGTACGAAAACGGCGTCAGGGATTTCGACCAATACCGGGTCGATCCGAGCGTCGACCTCGCGCCCGACTTCTTCGTGCCCGACAATTCAATACCGCCGGTGAGCCTGAAGAGGGCGGTCGCGTAGTCTTCGTCGCTTATGGTCGGCCGATCCTGGGAAACCCGCCGGGTGGCGCGCGCCACGGTGGAGGACGCGCGTCCGATGCGAACATAACGGAAACAAATTCTTGCCAAGCGAAGCATGGCGACTTATAGTCGTTTTTCAGAAGGATAGGTTCCCGCCATGTCAGCTTGTCAGAATTTCTCTGCTTTCAGCGCTACCGCCGTCGCCTCCGCCGCCCCCACAGCAGTCGCCGCGCCCGTCGCCTTCGCTGCCGGAGTCGCCCGCGTCGCCGTCCCGTCCGCCGCCGCCCGCTCCGCACGGCTCGCCAGGTTCGAGCGGGAGCAGATCGTCGTCGACTATCTCAATCGCGGCGTTTCCGTCGCCGAGATCGCCGCCCGGGTCGGGGTCGGCGAGAAGCGCCTGCGCGCGGTCATCCGGGAGATCTTGGCGCGACGCATGCCGCACCCGCCGATGGAGTTTGTCGCGATCCAGGTCAGTCGCCTCAACGAGGCGCTGCTGGTGGCGTTCAGCGCCATGTCGCCGACCAACCTGAAGGCGGTCGACCAGGTGGTCAAGATCGTGCGCGAGCTCGACCGCTATGGCGGCGCCTTCGCAGCCGAATGGGCGCGGCCAGACGCCTCCGGGGAAGGCTTTTCCGGGTCGCGGACCGCGTGCCCGGGACTTGAAGCGCCGACGGAAGCGGACGTTGCGTTCGCAAAGGCGTGGCTGTCCGAAGACGAGGCGGCGCGGGAGTCGAGCGACGATCGCCCGGAGATTCCTCTGCAAAGCCTTGAAAACATTGAAAACGCGCCCGGGATTTCGGCGAACCCTGCAGCCGCGCTCCCCCCGGGTCTGAGCGCGGGGGTCGGCGACGCGGTCGACGACCGCGCCTCCGATGCGCCGGTCGACAATCGGCCGGGAACCCCGGAAATTCCGGCGCAAGGCCTTGAAAAGGCTCAATCTGCGCCCAGGATCGGGACTTGCGCCGGGGTCGCTTCCGCGAGCCCCGCGCCGGCTTACGACCCGGTCCTGAGCCTGTTGAACTGCGCAGCGGGCCGCCCGGGCCTCGCCGCCTACCGGACGCTGCTGCGGGAACGGGATGCATGGCGCCACTCCCTGGCGTGACGGCGCAGGCCGCGACCTCGCCGGTCTCCTTATGGCCGCCCACCGCGTGCGGACAGGGGGGAAGCGATGAGGCGCGGGCGGGGAGGCGCCGAAGGCGGCGAGCGGGGAAAGCGGAAGGCGCGCGCCGGTCTGGCTGCGCGTTTCGCCGACCCCTCCTGCCGAAGGCGGGAGAAGGCCTATTTCTCCGGCGCGGGAATGAACTCGCCGTGGTCGTCGGGCGGCAGGTCGAAACGGCCGTGGCCCCAGTCGGCCTTGCGCCATTCCGCCTTGGCCGCCTCGATCCGCTCCTGGCTGGAGGCGACGAAGTTCCACCAGATGTAGCGCTTCCCCAGGGTCGCGCCGCCGAGCATCAACAGCCGCGCGCCGTGTTCGCCGCCCATGACGGCGATCCGGTCGCCGGGCCGGAACACCATCATCCGGCCCGCGTCGAAGGTCTGGCCGGCGACGGCGATCGAGCCTTCGACGACATAGAGACCGCGGTCCTCGTGATCGTCGGGCAGGGGCGCCCGCGCGCCCGGCTCGAGCGCGACGTCGGCGTAAAAGATGTCGGAAAAGACCGTTGCCGGCGCTGTTTCGCCAAAAGCGCGGCCGAGGATCAGGCGCAGGCTGACGCCGCCGTCGACGAGTTCGGGCAAGTCGTGGCGGGCGTGGTGGGCGAAACTCGGCGCGTCGTCCTCGTTCGCCTCCGGCAGGGCGACCCAGGTCTGGACGCCATAGAGCGCGTGCGGCGCGGCGCGCGTTTCGCTGCCCGTACGCTCGGAATGAGTAATGCCCTTTCCGGCCACCATCCAGTTGACGGCGCCCGGATGGATCATCTGGTTCGAGCCGAGGCTGTCGCGGTGCTGGAGCTCGCCGCGGTAGAGATAAGTCACGGTGGCGAGCCCGATATGCGGGTGCGGCCTGACGTCGATGCCCTGGCCGGTGACGAATTCGGCCGGGCCCATCTGGTCGAAGAAGATGAACGGTCCGACCATCCGGCGCCCCGGCGCCGGCAGCGCGCGCCGTACCTCGAAGCCGCCGATGTCGCGCGCCCGCGGCACGATCAGCGTCTCGATCAACTCCGGACCGGCCGTATCTGGATGTCCGGGGCCGAGCGCGGGATTCCAGCTCATGACGCAGTCCTTGTTCGCGAGATCTTCGGCGGCGATCATAGCGCGAACGCGACGCGGCGCCGACCGGGCGCCGACCGTTATGCGGCTTGCCGAACGCCAGAGGGCCGGTCAGCCTGCCGCCCGAAGGCGCGGCGACTCGATCCGGGCCGAGCGGAGCCCTGTGGACATGCAAGGTTTGACAGAGATGCCGCGCTTGGCTGGGCCGATGACGAAGGTCGTTCTGATATTCGCCGTGCTGGTTGGCGTGTTCCCGAAGATTGCCCTGATTTACATCGCTTGCGGACTTTACGACGTCCTCCGCAACACGGAAAGAACCCCGGAACTCTTTGAGAAATACTTTCTCGGCGAGGGTCTGCCGTTCTGGCTTCCGTCGCCGGTTTGGCTGATGTCTCCGCTCAACGCGCTTCTTGACCTCCTCTCACTGCCCTATCTCAACAAGGGCGTCTTCACGCTCGACGACCTCCCTCGGGAACATCAGGACGAAATCGTCAGGTTGATTCGCTCGACGCGTTCCCACGAACTGATCGAACAGTTGCGGGCGGCCGCGTCGGCGGAGAAACGCAGTATGTTCTTCTTCAAATATTATCGGACGAATGTCGGGCAGGCTGGAAATTTCTCCGAATTTCATGAAGAGTACAAATGGATTGTTACAATTGGCGTTTCCGTCTTCAACCGGAGGCAATCCGTGTCGAAACATTTCGGACCGGTCGGTCGCGTGAGGTGGAATCGGGCTCGGTGTGAGGATCGAGTTTGGGCTTGCGCTCGGGCTCGAACGGGATTCTACGATTTGCGTGCCTCGCCGATTCGACCCCCGCCTGAAGGATATCCGTCGAACCGACCTCGCCGCGATGTCGCGCGAGGAGGTTGAGGCGTGGGGATGGCGGCAACACGAGTTGGCGCGGGAACTGGCCAACCGTTTGGGCGCGGATTCGCGGACGAGTTCGCGCCCGCCGTCGAGCGACGACCCCTATCGGCGTGACGACGGCGGCGACGCCAAGACTCCCGCCGCCCCGCCTGAGAAAACCGGCAAGCCGGACAACAAGAAGGCCGGCAAGCAGCCCGGATCGAAAGGGTTCTGGCGTTCGCAACGGATCGTGACGAGCGCGGACGCCCCGCACGCGCCCACGACCTGCGCCGCCTGCCAGGCATCCCTCGGTCGCGACCTGAAGCGCCGATGCGTTAGCGCACACGACAGCCTCGAACTCGCCCGCGGCTTCATGTCTCTTCAGGTCACGGCGACCAAGCACGTCTACTTCGCCGTGTGTTGCCCTTGCGGCCATGAGACGGTCGCGCGCCCCGGCGTCGGGCTGTACTCGGAGATCGAGGGGCGTCGGCGGAACTTGGCGCTGAGCGAGCGCTGTCTGGTCGGCCCGATGCTGGCGATCTTTATCGCGGCCCTGTCGCTCCGCTTCCGCCTCTCGCGGCGCAAGATCCAGGAATTTCTTCTCGACTGGCTGGGCCTGGAACTCGGAGCCGCGACGATCAATCGCTGCGTCCACGAATTCGGTCTGGCCAGCGAGCCCGTGGTCGAGCAACTCATCCAGGAGGTTCGCGCCGCCGAAATCGTCCATCTCGACGAGACCCCCTGGTATCAGCAGGGGAAATTGCGCTGGATGTGGGTGGCGACGACCGCGCTCGCCACCATCTTCCGCATCGGCAGCCGCCGCAAGGAGGAACTGACCGAGCTGATCGGCGAGGCGTTCCTGGGCTGGCTGGTCACCGACGGTTACGTCGCCTATCGCGACCATCCCCGCCGCCAGCGCTGCCTGGCGCATCTGATCCGCAAGGGCCTGGCGCTCGCCGAAGGCTACTACGGCGCCGGCGCCGGCTTGGGTAGCGACCTGGTGCGCGACCTGCGCCGCCTGATCGAGCGCGTCCATGACGGCCAGAGCGGCGACACGCCGGCCGTCAAGCGCTTGATGGCGCGCCTCAAATGGAACTGCCAGTGCAACCGGTACGAGGACGAGAAGAAAGTCCGCGAACTGGCCGGCGAAATCCTCAACGATTGGGACGCCATCGTCGCCTTCGTCTTCGATCCAAAGCTGCCGCCGACCAACAACGACGCCGAGCGCGCGTTGCGCCACGCCGTAATCGCCCGGCGCATCAGCTTCGGAACCCGCACCGACGAAGGCAGCCGGTTCTACGCCGCCGCGCTCAGCGTCATCGACACCTGCCGCAAGCGAGGCGTCGAGACATGGGGCTACGCATGCCGCCTCATCGCCGCCGCTCGCGCAGGCCTGCCGATGGAAACCATCCCCAAGAGAGCCGTCGCCTGAGCGGCGGCTCGTCCCGCCGTTTCAGGCGAGCCCTCCGCGCATGAACGGCGCCCTCATCCTCACCCCGCAACGGCAAACGCAAGCGCGCGCGAAAACCTGCGCGCAACCTTTCGTGTTCTTTACAACGTCAACGATATGATCGACGATTCTGCCTATATTGTGGTAGGTCGCAACAAACACTATTGGCGGTCCGAAAAGCTGTTCATTTTCGATGATACACTATTTCATCAATCTATCAACGAATCAGACCAGCCACGCTACTGCCTATTCGTCGACATCATCCGGCCAACGATGCTGCATGCTGTCTTGAACGCCTTTGTGCAGACGATCGGCCGGCTGACCGCGAGCGGCGCCAACAAGCTCTTCTTCCGTCAATGGAAAGTGCTTTGAGGCCTTCCCCAATACGCGTTGGCGCCGCCGGGGCGCGTCGACGGCGGGGCGGCGGCGCGCGGGGGCCTTGCCGGAACCGCGCGGTAAGGTTTATCTATGAACCATAACCACAACGGGGTCCGGGATGACGCTGCCGACACGTCTTGCAAGCACGCTGCGTCTGCCGGTCGTCGGCGCTCCGCTCTTCATCATCTCGCATCCGGCCCTGGTGATCGCGCAATGCAAGGCCGGGATCGTCGGCTCGTTTCCGGCCCTCAACGCCCGGCCGATTTCACAGCTCGACGAATGGCTGCACGAGATCAACGAGGCGCTCGCCGCCCACGACAAGGCCAATCCGGAGCGCCCCGCCGCCCCTTTCGCGGTCAATCAGATCGTCCACAAATCGAACGCGCGGCTCGATGAGGACATCGAACTCACGGTCAAGTGGAAGGCCCCGATCGTCATCACCTCGCTCGGCGCGCGCGAGGACGTCAACCAGGCGGTGCACGGCTACGGCGGCATGACCCTGCACGACATCATCAACGACCGCTTCGCCCACAAGGCGATCGAGAAGGGCGCCGACGGGCTGATTGCGGTGGCGGCCGGCGCCGGCGGCCACGCGGGATCGACCTCGCCGTTCGCCCTGATCCAGGACATCCGCGAATGGTTTGACGGACCGCTGCTGCTGTCGGGCGCGATCGCGACCGGGCGCGCGATCCTTGCGGCTCAGGCGATGGGGGCGGACCTCGCCTATATCGGCTCCGCCTTCATCGCCACCGAGGAGGCGCGCGCGAACGACGCCTACAAGCAGGCGATCGTCGACGGCGACGCGTCCGATATCGTCGGTTCGAGTCTCTTCACCGGCATTTTCGGCAACTATCTCCGACCGTCGATCGCCAATGCCGGGCTCGACCCCGACAACCTGCCGGACGGCGACGCGAAGACGATGAATTTCGCCTCGCGCGGAGCGTCGGACGCCAAAGTCTGGCGCGACATCTGGGGCAGCGGCCAGGGCATCGGCGCTGTCAAGGCGGTCGAGCCGGTGTCCACGCTCGTCGCCCGGCTCGAACGGGAGTACCGCGAAGCCAAGCGGCGGCTCTGCGGCTGAGACCGACGGCCGCCGAGGACGAACGGCCGACCGAAAGACCTTTTCTTTTCAAGGCCAGGGACAGCCGACCTGCTCTCGTCCTGGACGAGACCCTTTTCCCATTCACAGTCAAGCCGATCTCGGCCGACCGTTGACGCGGCGTGAATAGCGGGGACAAGGCGGAGGCTTGCTGCAGACGGCCATTGGCTGGGCCGTGCTCCGGCGCTATGCCCCGCCCGGATTTCGCGCGGATGTTCGGCTTCTGTTGTCCCGGGCGCCCTCGCGCGTATCCTCCTGCAGTGATTCGCGTGTCTGCGCGTTCCCCTCAACCCCGACTCGCGAAAGCGCGCTCAACGCCCATGGCGACCATCGAAGCCTTACTCCAGCGCCCGCCCGCCGCAACGGAGCGCGCCTATCGGGTTCCGCCCGCCAATGTCGAGGCCGAACAGGCCCTGCTCGGCGCGATCATGATCAACAACGACGCTTTCGACCGCGTCTCCGATTTCCTGCGCAGCGAACACTTCGTCGAGGAAATCCATCGGCGCATCTTCGAGATCGCCGGCGCCATGATCCGGCAGGGCAAGCTCGCCACTCCGATCACGCTGAAGACCTTCCTCGGCGATCACGACATCGGCGGCGTCACGGTGCCGCAATATCTGGCCCGTCTCGCCACCGAGGCCACGACGATCATCAACGCCTACGACTATGGGCGCAGCATCTACGACCTTGCGCTCCGGCGCGAACTCATCGCCATCGGCGAGGAGGTGGTCAACGTCGCTTACGACGCTCCGGTCGATTTCGAGCCCGCGCGAGCAGATCGAGGACGCGGAGCGGCGCCTTTATCAGATCGCCGAGGGCGGTCGATACGACGGAGGCTTCCAGCGCTTCACCGATGCGCTGAAGATTGCGGTCGACATGGCCGCGAAAGCCTACGAACGCGAAGGCTCGCTGTCGGGAATCGCCACGGGCCTTCTCGACCTCGACCGCTACATGGGCGGCCTGCAGGCGTCCGACCTCGTCATTCTCGCCGGGCGCCCCGGCATGGGCAAGACCGCGCTCGCGACCAACATCGCGTTCAACATTGCGCGCGCCTACGAGGGGAGAACCCGCGCCGACGGCGTGGTCGAGACCGTCAACGGCGGCATTGTCGGCTTCTTCTCGCTGGAAATGTCGGCGGAGCAGCTGGCGACCCGCATCATCGCCGAGCAGTCGAGCGTCGCGTCCTACAAGATCCGGCGCGGCGACATCACCGAGGGCGACTTCCGGCGGATCGCCGACGCCGTCACCGAGATGCAGTCGATTCCCTTCTACATCGACCAGACCGGCGGCATCTCGATTGCCCAGCTGACCGCGCGCGCGCGCCGGCTCAAGCGCCAGAAGGGTCTGGACCTCCTGGTGATCGACTATCTGCAGCTTCTGACGGGATCGAAGTCGCGCGGCGACAACCGTGTGCAGGAACTGACGGAGATCACCACCGGGCTGAAGGCCCTGGCCAAGGAACTCGCCGTGCCGATCCTGGCCCTCTCCCAGCTTTCGCGCCAGGTCGAGTCCCGCGACGACAAGCGGCCCCAGCTCTCCGACCTTCGCGAATCGGGCTCGATCGAACAGGACGCCGACGTCGTCCTGTTCGTCTTTCGGGAGGAATACTATCTCAAGAACCGCGAGCCGCGCCCCGGCACCCAGGAGCACATCGACTGGATGACCCAGATGGAGAGCGCGCATGGCCGCGCGGAGGTGATCATCGGCAAGCAGCGCCATGGGCCGACCGGAACCCTCGAACTGCAATTCGACGCCGAGGTGACACGCTTCAGTTCGCTCGCGCGGGAAGACACGCTGGCGGAAATCCGCTAGAAGGCAGGCGCGCTGACACGACAATGGCGCAATCGTGGCCCCTAACGACGAGCGACCCGGACGGTTTGGCGCGACCGGGCGCCTTTGTCATTTGGAGTTTGGCATGAAACTGATCGCCGCCCTTGGCTTGGCCGCCGCGCTCGCGGCCGCTGCCCTGTCGTCCGCCCCTGCGCGCGCCGACTCGTTCACCGACGCCCAGAAACAGGAGCTCGGGACGTTCATTCACGATTATCTCGTCAACAATCCCGAAGTTCTTCGCGAGGCGATCGAGGCGCTCGACAAGCACGACAAGGCGACCGCGGAGGCCACTCGCGAGAAGGTCGTCACGAGCCAGGCCGGGCCGCTGTTCAGCTCGAAGTACCAGGCGACGGTCGGCAACCCGAAAGCTTCGGCGACGCTGGTCGAGTTCTTCGACTACAATTGTCATTACTGCAAGGGCGCGCTGCCGGATATCGCCAAGCTCATCAAGGACGATCCGAACCTGAAGGTTGTGCTGAAGGACTTCCCGGTGCTCGGACCGGGATCCGTGGAAGCCGCCAAGGTGGCCGCCGCGGCCCGCAACCAGCTGCCGGGGGACAAATTCTGGGCGTTCCACACGAAGCTGCTCGGCAGCCACGGGCCGGTCGGCAAGGCCGAAGCGTTGGCCGTCGCCAAGGAGCTTGGGCTCGATATGGACAAGCTCGCCAAGGACATGGAGAGCCCCGACATCAAGACCGGGCTCGACGAAACGATGCAACTCGCCGACGCGCTGCAGATCAATGGCACGCCAACCTTCGTTCTGGGTCAGGACCTGGTGGTCGGCGCTGTCGGCTTCGACCAGCTGAAGAGCAAGATCGATTCGGTTCACAAGTGTGGACGCGCCACCTGCTAGGGACGCGTTCCATGGGGACTACGGTCGCTGCACGCGCCTGACTGGCGGTTTTTCCAAGCAACAGGCGAGGTTTCAGTGACCGCCGTTCAAGCGATCGTCATGGCCGTGCTGCAGGGCGTGACGGAACTCTTCCCGATCAGCAGTCTCGGCCACGCGGTCATCCTGCCGCGGCTGCTCAACTGGAACGTCGACCTCAGGGCCCCCGATTGGCTGGCCTACCTGACGGTGATGCATCTCGGCACCGCGATCGCCCTGTTCGCCTACTTCTGGCGCGACTGGTTCAACTTCGGCTTCTCCCTGCTCGGACTCCGCGGCGACCGTGCGGTTGCGGACCGTAGGCTGTTCTGGCTGGTCGTGCTGGCGACCATTCCGGCCGTCGTCATCGGCGCCGGCCTGCACAAGATTCTCGCCGAGGCTTTCGGATCGCCGGCGATCGCGTCGGTCTTTTTGATCGTCAACGGCTTCTTGCTGTACTTTGGAGACATCATCTCCGGCGAGACCACCGGCCGGCTCGACCAGCTCAACTGGAAGGGCGCGCTGGCGGTTGGCTTCGCCCAGTGCCTGGCTCTCATTCCAGGCATCTCGCGGTCCGGCTCGACCATCGTCGCCGGCGTGCTTGCCGGCCTGAAGCACGAGGACGCCGCGCGATTTTCGTTTCTCATGGGCACCCCGATCATTTTCGCCGCCAACGTCTACGAGGCGCCGAAGCTCTTGAAGGAGGGCGCTACGCTGGGGCCGATGGCGATCCTCTCCGGGATCGTCGCGGGCGTGGTCGCCTATGTCAGCGTGCTGTTCCTGATGCGCTACTTCCGCAAGAACGAGTTCGAGGCTCTGAGCCCGTTCGCCTATTATTGCTGGGCGGCGGGGGTCTTGTTCCTGGGGATCATCATGCTCGCCTGATCCTGAGGCCGGGGCCTTGGCCTTTACTCCGGCCGCCCTATATTGCGCAATCGCGGACGGGGACAGCGTCGGCGCGAGCGAGGGCGATATGTCCACCATCGAGGTCATGCCGGCGCGGCTTACGCGCGAGGAAGCCGAGGACCTGAAACGGGCGATCGCCTGCCTCGAGGGAGCAAGCTTCGCGCAAAGCCTCACGCGCGCTATCGGTCGCCCGATCGGCGTTCTGAGCCGCAACGCTCCAGCCTCGGCCAGAAGGTTCGTGGCGCGCGCCACCGACGGCGCCCTGCGCGGCGCGCTCTTGCTTGCGCTCAGGACCATCGACCGGGAACGCGGCGCCAAACCGGCCGGCCGCGCCCATACGCTTGCCGCAGCGGCGACGGGAGCTTTGGGCGGGGCGTTCGGATTCGCGGCGCTGCCGCTCGAACTGCCGCTGTCGACCGCCATCCTCATGCGCTCCATCGCCGAGATCGCCCGCGATGAAGGCGAGGATCTTACCGAGCCCACCGGCGCGCTCGCCTGCATCGAGGTGTTCGCACTCGGCGGCGAGGAGAAAGAGGCCGCCTTCGAGGGCGGCTACTTCGCCGTCCGCGCCGCGCTTGCGAAGTCCGTCAGCGAGAGCGCCCGCTTCGTAGCCAGCCAGGGTCTCGGCGCCCAATCGGCGCCGGCGCTCGTGCGGCTGATGACCCAGATCGCGGCGCGCTTCGGGGTGATCGTGAGCGAGAAGGCTGCAGCTCAGGCCGCTCCCTTGCTCGGCGCGATTGGCGGCGCGGCCGTCAACGCCGCTTTCGCTGCGCACTTCCAGACGCTCGCGCGCGGCCATTTCATCGTGCGCCGGCTCGAACGGCGCCATGGCGCCGGCCTCGTCGCTTTCGAGTACCAGCGTCTGCGCAGCGAGGTCGCGGCCGCCGCCTGATCGGGCGGAGCCGAAAGACACTGAGATGAGCCGTCTGCCCCCCTTCGCCAAACTTACTGGGCTCGCCGTGGTCGCGCTGGCGTTCGCGGCCTGCCTCCCGATCGTCGACGCGCGAGCCGCCGAGTCCCGGGCCGTCGGACTCGGCCCCCCGCCGCGGGCCCGCGCCGACCCGCCGATGCGCATCTTCAGAGTGATGAGCTCGGACCCAGCCTGCGAGCCGGACTGCCCCGAGTGGCTTTCAGCCGAAGGGACGATCGCGCCGGGCACGGGCGCCGCCTTCGCGAAGGTCGTCGCGGGTCTCGGCGGACGGCGCCTCCCCGTGCTCATCTCTTCGCATGGCGGTTCGCTTCGCGACGCCCTCGAAATGGGCGCCTTGATCCGCGCCAGGGGCCTGGCCGTTGCGGTCGCGCGCACACTGATCGCCAACTGCCCTTCGCGGGCCCGCGCCTGCGACGGCGCGCGCGGCCAGGCGATTGTTGGCGGCGCCGTCTGCGCCTCCGCCTGTCCGCTGGTGCTGGCGGGCGGCGTTTCGCGGCTCGTTGGCCCGACTCCGCTCGTCGGCGTGCATCAGATCACCACTGTGGTGAAGGAGACGGAGGGTGTCGAGGGCCTCACCAGGACCGTCAAGCTGTACGAGCAGGACTGGGTCGACAAGACCGTCGAGACCTACCTGACGACGATGGGCGTCACCGATCCGGTGATGTCGCTTCTCCGCAAGACGTCGGCTGCGAGCATACGCTGGCTCAGCGTCGACGAGATCAAGGCGTCCAGCCTTGCGACCGGGACGCTCGATCCGGCCGAGCCCATCCTCGGCGCGGCGGCCAACGGCCTGAACGCGATCGGGTCTGGCCGGCCGGCGACGGCCGACGTCATGACCGCGAAAGTCGAGGATCCGGACGGATCCGGTCCGGGCCTGACGCTGACCTATCGTCGCGGCGGCGGCGCGCTGGAGCTCGCGCTGAACGAGTTCAGCCAGGGGACGGACGTCGCTGCAGCCGACTGGACGGCCGCACTGACCGGAGGAGCGCCGCTCGCCCTGAAGGCCGCCCGGCCCGGGCTTGCGAGCGCCGTCATCCCACGCGCCCGGTTCTGCGCGCTGGCCGGGCACGGGCGGATCGTTGTGACGCCCGGTTCGGCGGCCGCGGTCGCGCTTCGAACAGTCACTTTCGACGTTGCGGGCGTGAAAGGCGTTCGGGCGCTGTTCGACGAGGCTTGTCCATAGACGCCCCCCGAGGCCGGAGGGCGGGGCGGCGCGAGCCGTCATTCCGCGGCGAATTCCCGGGCGCCCCGACCCGACCGCTCGCATGGCCTCCTTTTCACGCAAGGAAGGCGGGAGTTCCGGCCGCGCATACAACCCGGCCGCGCCCGATTTCACGTCCCGCTTCGCCCGCCTGTTCCGACCTGATAGGCGCCTGTTAATAGCCTGTTCCGAGCCTGTTAAGTTGCCTGTTCCCGAGCCTGTTCCGAGCCCGCACGTATCGGGTTGTATAACGAGCAATAGCTATGATATTACATGATTTTTTGGAAGAGACCGCCGGACCGCCGAAGCGGGCGAAAGAAAAACAGCCTGTTATAGCAGGCGAACCGGATCGGCGCCGGGTCGAGCTAGAGCCCGGACTTCGATCGCCCGCAGCAGCCGGAACCGCATCGCTCCGTCATCGCTCGCGAGCGCGATGACGAACCGGACCCGCCCATGGCCAGCGGTGTCCGCATAGCCGGCGAGCGTGCGGACGCCCTCCATGGTGCCGGTCTTGTTCAAACCGCCGTCGTGGCCGCGAAGCAGGTCGGCATGGGGCGCAAAGAGCTGGAGCACCTGGGCCAGACCGCGGGCGGTAAATCGGTTGTTGCGGCTGATGCCGGAGCCCTCCTCGAGATGGATGGCCTCAGCGAGTCCGTGCTCGGCGAGCATCGCGTTGGCGACTTCGAGCGATTTCTCGAGGCTGACCGGGCCGCCAAGCCGATGCGCGCCAATCTCGAGGAAGACTTGGTTGGCGATGTAGTTGTTCGAGGCGCGCAACAGCTCGACCAGGATCGCTGAAAGAGGACGCGACTGCCTGTGAACATAGACCGGCTCCAGTCCCACGGGGACGGTTCCGGTCGAGATTGCGCCTTTCACGCCGCCGCCGGCCCGCTGGATGAACGCGGCGATCAGCTCGCCGGCGTATTGGAGGCTCACCGCCGGGTCCTGGCTCAGGCTGATGCGACCGCTTCCGTTCGGGACCCGGGCCCGGAACTGAGCGATCGCGATCGGAGTGATCGGGGTCTGCGTCTCGGCGGACCGCACCTTGTCGCCGCTGCGCACGGCGTAAACCGTGTTGAAATTCGCCGCCAGCGCGGAGTTCAGCGCGTCGTAAGCCTCGTTGTCGTCCTCGATGCCCGGGATTCTGAGGCTCGAGGGATAGTAGCTCGCGTCGACGACGATGCCGGCGAGCGGCGCTTTGCCGACGGCGGCGACGAGCTCGGTCGCGAGTTGCGAAAGCTCCTCCGAGATCAGGAACGGATCGCCGCCTCCTCGCACGTACAGCACCCGCTTGTCGTCCAGGTAGAAACGGGTTTCGAAGCGGTAGTCGCCGCCCAAGGTCTCCATCGCCAGCCAAGCCGTCACGATCTTGGCGACCGACGCCGGGACGAAGGGCTGATCGGCATTCTGGGCCACCAGTTCGCCGCCGTCGGCGTCCATGACGAGCACCAACCCCGACGGCGCGAGCGCCGCAACCTTCTCCCTGACGCCGGCCAGGACGGGGGCGGGCAGCAGAAGCAAAGCCAGGATGAGCAGGCGAAACCACATGGCGATTCCAGCTCGGGTCGCGGCGACTGCACCTTGCGGACCTCGCCTGGGAATATTCAAGCTGGAAGTCCCTGCGATCGCCGGCTTTCCACTCTTTGCGCACTTCTGACCGTCCAGGGGACCTTCCAGAGGCGGCGGCATTCGGCGCGACTTCCAATTAAGTCCAATCGGCCGCGCCTCGCGCACCCACCGAGGTCGGAGATGCGGTAAGCTCGGACCCCGATGCTGCGGCCCGGCGGCGCAAGACACGGAAGGAATTCATGGTGATTGACGACGTCGAGCTTGCGCGATCGCTTCATGTCTTGTTCATCGCACACTGGATCGGCGGGGTCTCGTTCGTGACCCTGGTCGCGCTGCCGCTCGCCCGCGCGGCGTCCGACGCTCGAAAGGGCTGGGCGCTGTTCGAATCGATCGAGAACCGCTTCTCGGCCCAGGTGCGCTGGACAATCCCCCTGGCCGGCGCGACCGGTCTTTGGATGACGTGGCGGCTCGAGCTTTGGCCACGCTTTTCCGACCCCTCGTTCTGGTGGATGGATGCGATGGTCCTCCTCTGGGCGCTGTTCATGCTCGCCGTCTTCGTCATCGAGCCCTTCGCCCACCGCCGTCTCGAGGCGCAGGCCGCGCGCGATCCGAACGGCTTGATGCGCCGCCTCTTCCGCGTCCACCTCGTCCTGCTGGCGGCGGCCGCCCTCACCATCATCGGCGCGGTCGCCGGATCGCGTGGAGGCCTGTTTTCATGAGCGCTCCAGGCGCCGCCGCCGACCGGAGGCCCTGTCATGCCGCGCGGTGCACACCGTTGAGGCTCGAGCGGATGGCCGCGATGTTGGCCGCATAGGCCGAGGACCCGCCGCGGAACACCGCCGAGCCCGCGACCAGCGTGTCGGCGCCAGCCGCGACGACGATCGGGGCGGTCTCCGGCCCGATGCCGCCGTCGACCTCGATGCGGATGTCGCGACCGCCGATCATGGCCCTTATCCGCCGGATCTTGTCGACCGTGGCGGCGATGAATTTTTGGCCGCCGAAGCCGGGATTGACCGTCATCACCAGGATCAGGTCGAGCCGGTCGAGCACGTATTCGATCGCGCTTTCCGGCGTCGCCGGATTCAGCGCCACGCCGGCCTTCCGGCCGAGATCGCGGATGGCGCGCAGCGAACGGTCGAGGTGCCGGGTCGCCTCTGCGTGGATGGTGATGTGATCAGCGCCGGCCTGGGCAAACGCCTCAAGGTAGGGTTCGCACGGCTCGATCATCAAGTGGCAGTCGAATGGTTTCGCAGAGTGCTCGCGCAGCGCCGCGATCACCGGAGGGCCGAATGTGATGTTGGGGACGAAGTGGCCGTCCATGACGTCAAGGTGGATCCAGTCGGCGCCGGCCGCATCGACGGCGCGCACCGCTTCCCCGAGGCTGGAGAAGTCGGCGGACAGTATGGAGGGCGCGACGACTGCGGCCCGGTCAGGAGCGCTCATGACGGGTTTCCTTGGCGACGCCAGAGTGTGGTCGACATCGACGGCCGTTTCAAGCCGTCGGCGCGCCTGAGGACGGCAGGGAGCGAATCCGGGCTCGACGCAGCCGGCGCGCCGGGCGTCATTTCGGATTCGCGGATTCGCGCGATTGGCTCGAAACGACCTGTGCCGAGACCGCGAGCGACGCCCGGGCCGCCATACGGCTTTAGGCGGCTTAATTCGTTGTTAATCATGTTTCGCCAACGTCGGGTCGCAACGTAAAGCGAGCAACGGCCTTGTCGTCGGCATCCATATTCGTAAAGAACGGGATCAGATTAGGGGTCGTAACGGCCCTGATCGCCTCTTTGTCGGCGTGCGCACGAGGCGGGGTTGTCATCAGTTCGTATTCCGACCCGCGATGTGGAGCGGTCTCAGAGCTGACAGATGGAAGCTGGCGGGTCGACCGCCCGATCATCTTCGGGCGAACGGTTCTCGTCGGGACCGGCGCGACGCTCCTTACGGGAGAAGTCATAGATGGCGTCGATCTCGGCGCTGTTCTCCGGCGGACGTGCCGGGATCCGTCGTTGAACCCCGCCGAAACCGTCGCCCGTTTTTGACGGATTGTTTCAGGCGTCCGTTCCGGGAGACGCACAGCCCAGCCGCTTCTCGAACCAGCGGTGGGCATAGCGATTGTCGTTGAAACGGGCGACGTCGCGGTAGCCTTCCTTGAGATAGAAGGCGTGAGCCTCGGTCAGCGCCTTGTTGGTGTCGAGGCGCAGGACGTTGAAACCCATATGGGCGGCTTCCGCCTCGAGCCGGTGCAGCACGCGGCGCGCGACGCCGAGGCCGCGCGCCGGGGCGCCGTCCACACCCGCTTGATTTCGCCGACTTCCGCGTCGATGCGCTTCAGCGCGCCGCAGCCGATCGCCTCGCCCTTCCGCCTCGCCACGACAAACAGGCCCGACGGCGGCGTCAGGTCCTCAGCCGGAGCCGAAAGGTCGCTCGCCGGGTCGTAGCCGCCGTCAAAACGCTCGGCGAGCTCGCGAAAATAGCTTTCCAGGCATAAGCGCGCGTCGGCCGTTGCCGGCGGTTCGACAGCGATGACCACTGCCGCCGCGTCGAGGAGCCGCTCGACCTCGCCCATCGCCGCAACGAGGCGAGCGCGCCGGGTCTCGTCGAGCGGCGCAATGAGCGAGGCGGCGAGCCTGTCGGAGAGCGCCTCATAGGCGGCGAGCTCGGCCCGGCCCTCGCGCGTCAGCCTGGCGCGCCGCCGGCGGGCGTCCGATGCGTCTGGGCCGACCGTGACCAGACCCTGGCTTTCGAGCGCCCGCAGGAGGCGGCTGAGATAGCCGGAATTGAGGCCGAGTCGGGCGCGCAAGCTCCGCGCGTCGGCGCCCTCGGGGCCAATCTCGAACAAAACCCGCGCCTCGCCGAGCGGCCGGCCGCGCTCGAGATAGCTCAGGTCAAGCGCTCCGGCCGCCTGGGTGACGGCGCGGTTGAAGCTGCGAACGCGGTGGATCGACTGGGAGTCCATTTTTTGACTTTAGTCAGAGATCAGCTCGTGGCAATGGGATGGAGGAACAGGGAACTTGAAACGACGGAAGAGGGGCCGCGCTTGGCAGGAAGTTTTTTGGCGCATTTGCAGGCGGGACAGGGAATGAACGTTCCAGCGACTGTGACACGCTTCCCCGGTTCTGTGCCCGACGCGTGCTTTACGGGTCCGCCTTCGGTTTGGATGCAGGTTCTCGCGGTTTGACGATCTGCGGAAGGATTTGACGCGGACGCCGTACGCGGCGGAGTTTGGCTCCCGTCCCGATACGGTTGCATCGCCGCAGCTCGTCCGCTGCGGGGCCTTGCACGGTGCGCCTGAAGCGCAAATGCTTCGTTCAGCGTGTCGTGGTCACAAATCGGCAAGGCGCGTCACGACGGTCTTGCTCCAAAAGGCGCCTTGGAAAAGCCACGGCTTTCGCGGCTGCCTGCTTTTCGACTATAGGGGTCGCTCCCTCGAACTGTGAGCGATCCATGAAAGCCGACGCCCGACCTTTCGACGATATCCGCTCGCTCCTTCAGGACTTGCCGGGGCCGGACGAGGTCGCAATCGCCGCGGTCAGGGCGCACGAGGCCGAGCTGACCAAGCCCGCCGGGTCGCTTGGCCGGCTCGAGGACATCTCGGCCTTCCTCGCCGGCTGGCAAGGCTCCGCCCGCCCGCATGTCCATACGCCACTGGTCGCGGTGTTCGCTGGCAATCACGGCGTGGTTGCGCAAGGCGTGTCGCCATTCCCGCAGTCGGTCACGCAGGCGATGGTGGCGAACTTCACCGCGGGAGGCGCGGCGATCAACCAGATCTGCAAGACCTTCGACCTGTCGCTCAAGGTTTACGAGCTCGCCCTCGAGCACCCGACCGGGGACATCACCAAGGAGCCGGCGATGGACGAGCGCAATTGCGCCGCCACCATCGCCTTCGGCATGGAAGCGCTCGCCTCCGGGCCCGACCTCCTCGTTCTTGGCGAAATGGGGATCGGCAACACCACTGCGGCAGCCGCGATTTACCACGCGCTCTACGGCGGCGCAGCGGAGGATTGGGTCGGCCGCGGCACGGGCGTCGACGACGCCGGCCTCAAGCGCAAGGCGGAGGCCGTGCGCGCCGCCGTCGCGCTGCACAAACCGTCCGCCTCCGATCCCCTCGACATCCTGGCCCGGCTCGGCGGCCGGGAGATTGCCGCCATGGTCGGGGCGATTCTCGCGGCGCGGGTCAGGAACACGCCGGTGGTGCTCGACGGCTTCGTCGTTTGCGCGGCCGCCGCCGTCCTCCAAGCGCTCGATTCGAAGGCGATCGACCACTGCCTCGCCGGCCACGCATCCGCCGAGCGCGCCCATCAGCAAGCCTTGGACCGATTGGGCAAGCGGCCGATTCTCGACCTTGGCATGCGGCTCGGCGAGGGATCTGGCGCAGCTGTCGCCGTCGGTGTGATCAAGGCCGCCGTCGCCTGCCACAATGGCATGGCGACCTTCGCCGAGGCGGGGGTCGCCGGTAAGGAATAGCCGCTACCGCAAGGCCAAGCAGGTAGGATTTGCTGGAACCGGAGGCTTAGTCCATGCGTTTGTTTCGACGGCTCGTTCGCGACAAGCAAGAGGTTGCGGTAGCGCCCGATGACAAGCGCGCGATCCGGGAACTGATCGACGCCTGGATTGCCGCGAGCAAGGCCCGCGACCTTCCGGCCCTGCTCGCGATGCTGACGGACGACGTGATCTTCATGACGCCGGGCCGAGCGCCGTTCGGCAAGGCGGAGTTCGTTGCCGACAACGAGCGCGTGACGGAGGTCGCCGTGGAGGCGCGGGTGGAGGTTCTGGAAATCGAGACCTTTGGCGATCGCGCCTACACCCGCAGCCGCATCGGGGCGATCGTAACGCCGCGCGGCGAACCCGAGCGTTCGATGGCGGGATACGCCATGAGCATCCTGCGTAAGGAACCGGACGGCCGATGGCGCATCACCCGCGACGCAAATCTCGTCATGCCGGTGTGACCGGAGCAGCTTCGGTTTTCGAGTTGTCCCTACGCCTTTTCCGCGAGGCAGACGAAAGGCCTACGACCTGGTCGTGTAATCCTTCTCCTCGGATCGGCAGAAAACTACGGACTGAGAGCATACAATCATCAAGTTGCGTTTGCGCCCTGCGGTGCGTTAGGTTCACGTTGTTCCGGGGAACGCCGGGGCGATCGCAACGGAAATGGGGAAGAAAATGCCGAGGTACGGAAAACTGGCCGCGCTGCCATTCATTGGCGCGGTGATCCTTGCATCACAAGCCCAAGCTTACGAATTCACCCTCAGCGGCAACGGAATCACAGCCAGCGGATGGTTTACTGTCGGTCCCGACTCCAATATTGGCGCGGACTTCGGGACCGGGTTTACTCCCCAAGGACCTGGGTTTGTCGGCCTTGCCGACCCGCTCAACGCCCAAATGATTACGGGCGCTGGCGGGACATTCTCGGACAACAACTTTGGCCTCAATATCGTCAATGCTAAAATTACTGGGGTCGTCGCGAACACCTACCTGCCGCACTTCGCGCCAGATCCGAATTTGCCTTTCAGCTTCAGCTGGTACAGTGGAAGCGGGTTCCCGGTGGACCCCGCCTCTACGCTCCTGTCCTTTGACAATTTATTCTATGCGGGAGCGGCGGCCCCGGTCACGTGCGATGGCGTGCCGGCGGGAGGATATTTGGACAATTACGGCCTGCTCGTTACGCTTGACAACGGAGACGTCGTCGACATCTGGAGCGACGGCGGCTCCGGGAACATGATCTACGGCGCCGCCGTCGCAAACGGGACCCAGATCCTCGACTATCAGGATCCTTATCCGGGCAACCCCGCCTGGACGGGACCCGCGGCGGACGCGAACCTGACCTTCACCGCCGTCCCCGAGGCTTCCACCTGGACGATGATGTTCGCCGGCTTTGTTGGCCTCGGATTCGCCGGCTATCGCGGTTCACGCAAGAGCCCGGTCGCCGCCTGACACGAAGAGTCCAACGCTCGGAAAGCCGCCTACGCCAGGGCGGCTTTTACCTTTTGTCTTGCCTTGGACCGCGCCGGCTTACGGCAAGAGCCGTCGCAGCGCGGCGAGCGACCTAAACACCTCGTTCTTAGCCCCGATCCGCGGCGGCGGGGCCTCGGCCACTGTCGGCGCCTCATGCGTCTCGCATCCCGGCGCGAGGTCGACGAAGGCGATCTCTCCGTCGGTGTAATACCAACCGCCTGTGAGGGTGACTTTGTCGGGATTCCCTTGGGCGGGAAAGTAGGATTCTCTGGCTCGGCGGCGGCGAATCGCCGTGTCGGAGGGCGGGATGAGCGCAGCGGTTGAAATCACGTATGGGCGGCATAGCGCGGCGGAGCTTCGCGGCCTTGCGGTGAAATGCGGCGACCCGGCAGTCGTGCGGCGGCTTCTGGCGATCGCGATGGTTCTCGAGGGCGCGTCTCGTTTGGAGGCGGCGCGCCGGACCGGGATGGACCGCCAGACCCTGCGCGACTGGGCGCATCGCTACAACGAGGAGGGCGTCGCGGGCTTGGCGTCGCGCAAGGCCCCCGGGGCGACCGCCAAACTGACGGCGGCGCAAATGGCCGAGCTGCGCGAGCTGGTCCTGGCGGGTCCGAATCCCGAAGTCGACAAAGTCGTACGCTGGCGCTGCATTGATTTGTGCGGGCAGGTCGAGAAGCGCTTCTCGGTGGTGGTGCGCGAGCGCACGATGGGCAAGTGGCTGCATAAGCTCGGCCTGACGCGCCTGCAGCCTCGCCCGCGCCATCCCAAGAAGGATGAGGCGGCGCAGGACGCTTTTAAAAAAACTTTCCAAGCCGCGTGAAGCAAGCGTTGCTTGGCTCGACGGCCGCGACATCGGTTGAAATCTGGTTTCAGGACGAAGCGCGCGTCGGTCAGAAGGGATCGCTGAGCTACATCTGGGCGCCGGTTGGATCACGCCCCGAGAGGGTTCGCGACAATCGCCACGCCAACGCCTACCTATTCGGGGCGATCTGCCCGGCGCGCGGCGTCGGCGCCGCGCTCGTCCTGCCGACGGTCAACGCCGAATGCATGAGCCTCCATTTGGCCGAGATCAGCGCCCAAGTCGCGCCAGGCTCCGTCGCCGCGCTGATCTGCGACGGCGCAGGCTGGCATCAGACCGGAGGCGCGCTCGAACTGCCCGACAACATCGTTCTCGTGCCCTTGCCGCCCTATTCTCCCGAACTCAACCCAATGGAGAACGTCTGGGAATTTCTGCGCGCCAACAAACTTTCCGCGACTGTGTGGGACAGCTACGATGACATCCTCGACGCTTGCGCCCAAGCCTGGAACTGGTTCGTCCACGACACAGACCGTATCAAGTCCATCGGCGCCCGGGATTGGGCGACAGTCAATGTCTAGGGCGGTTGGTATAAAACGGGTCGCCGCCGCCGTTGCGGGCGAACAGCATCAGCCCGGCGCCGCTCACCCAATAGGTCCGTGAGACGCGCTTGGCTTCGATGAGGTCGCGGATCAGAAGATCGCGCTCGGCGTCGATGTCGGGGGCCGTGTGGTGGGTGATCTGCCCAGTGTAATGGCTGACCCCGACGCCGTTATCGTACACCGCCGCCCCGAGCCAGACCGGCCGCCCGCCGTCGCCCTTGTCCAGCGCCTTCCAGAAGCGGACGTGATGGCGCCGGCTGGCGCTGCCGCCGGACGCCTTTTCGAAGGCGAAGTCCTGCCTGCGCCCGTCAAAAAAGAGCGGGCTCACCGGGGCGCGGAGATAGGGTCGATGAAACACCGCGCTGCCGGCGATTTTTAGCGAGGACATGAGCGTCACCGGATCGGACGGCGACCAGCCGGCGGCGTTCATGGCGCACATCAGGTCCTCCTCCGTGCCCTCAAGCCCGACGTTGATCGCATCTCCGGGTATGCCTTGGGCGGTGACGGTGCGGGCGCCGAGATGCGCCAGGCCCGGCTGGCGCTCGTGGTGGCGCCAGGCGTCGGGCGCGACGAGGTAGGCGACGAGAACGTAGGCCGAAACGACCGCCGCGGCGACGGCGAGCGCACGGCGTCGGTCGAATCTCGGCGGCCCCATCCCCGTGATTTTGGGGTCCGACTCGCCTAATAGCAACGGAGCCTGAAGACATTGCGGGCGGCCGGCTGGACAGGGCGCGCATGGATTTCATCGGACTTTACGCTCGGGTCTTGGCCCGTCTTGGGCCACAGAAGTGGCTCGCGGCTGGGCTGGTCATCGCCAACGTCGCGCTCGCAGTGTCGCAATTCGCCGAGCCGATGCTGTTCGGCAAGATCATCGACTACCTGACCCGGTCGATGAGTCCCGGCAATGCCCTGCAATGGTCGGGGATCGGGCCCTGGCTCGCGGCCTGGGCGGGCTTCGGCATCTTCTCGATCGTGGCCAGCGTCACGGTCGCGCTGCATTCCGACCGCCTCGCCCATCGCCGCCGGGTGGTCGAGATGGCGGCCTTCTTCGACCATGTGCTGCATCTGCCGATGAGCTTCCACGCCCACGCTCACACGGGGCGGCTGCTCAAGATCATGATCGAGGGCGCCTCGGGCATGTTCGGCGTCTGGCTGTCGTTCTTCCGCGAGCATTGCGCCGGGCTGGTCGCGCTCGGCGTGCTGCTGCCGGCGACGCTGATCGTCAACTGGCGCCTCGGCGGCATCCTCCTCGCCCTCGTCGTCGTGCTCGGCGTCCTAATGAACGTCGTCCTGCGCAGGACCGACGTCATGCAGAGCGCCGCCGACGTCTACTCGAACGACGTCGCCGAACGGGTCAGCGACGTGCTCGGCAACATGCCGGCGATCCAGAGCTTCGCCCGCGCCGACGAGGAGACGAGCGCGCTCGCCCACATGATCGACCGGATGCTCAACGCCCAAATGCCCGTCCTGACCTGGTGGGCGCTAGCCTCGGTCGCGACCCGCTCGAGTTCGACGCTGGCGCTGGTGTCGATCCTCGTCACGGGCGTGTGGCTGATGATGCAGAACCTGACGACGGTCGGCCAGATCGTCGCCTTCATGTCGCTCGCGCAGATGCTGGTCGGCCGGCTCGAGCAGACGGTCGGCTTCGCCAACTACATGCTGAGCCAGTCGCCACGCATCCGCATGTTCTTCGACGTGATGGACACGAAGCCCGACGTCAGTGACGGGCCCGACGCGGTCGCGGTCGGGCGGCTCGTCGGCCATGTGCAGTTCGAGGACGTGTCGTTCGCGTATGACAAGGGGCGCGAGACGCTCACCGACGTCAGCTTTGCGGCGCGCGCCGGCGAGACGGTCGCCCTCGTCGGCGCGACCGGATCGGGCAAGTCGACGACGCTCAACCTCCTGCACCGGGTGTTCGACCCGACCAGGGGCCAAGTGACGATCGACGGCCGCGACATCCGCTCGATGACGCTCGAGTCCTTGCGCGAGAACATTGGCGTCGTATTCCAGGAACCGTTCATCTTCGCCCGCTCGATCGAGGAGAACCTGCGCATCGGCAAGCCCGACGCGACCTCGGCGGAAATGGAGCGGGCGCTCGAGGCTGCGCGGGCGATGGACTTCGTGCGGCGCGCCCCCAATGGCCTCAAAGCCGTGATCGGCGAGCGCGGACGCAATCTTTCAGGTGGAGAGCGCCAGCGCCTGTCGATCGCACGCGCCCTCCTCAAGGACCCGCCGATCATGGTGCTCGACGAGGCGACCAGCGCCCTCGACGCGGAGACGGAGCGGCAGGTTCAGGCCGCGGTGGACGCGGCGATGCGCGGGCGCACCACCTTCGTCATCGCCCACCGGCTGGCGACCATCCGCAACGCGGATCATATTCTGGTGTTCGATCAGGGCCGCATCATCGAGAGGGGGTCGTTCGACGAGCTGGTCGCCCGCGACGGGGCCTTCGCCGCCCTCGCCCGGGCGCAGTTCATGGTCGGGACGGATCCCGCACGCGTGACGATGTAACAACCGGTCCCAAGGGCGCGAATGAACGCCTGCCGCCGATCGCGGCGGCCGTGCTATAGGCGAGGGGCGCCGGCGGGGCCATGTCTTGGGTCCTGCCGGGAATGACCGCGATTTTCTGTCCAACGTTGAACAATTTCAAGGACTCGTTTTGGCCTCCGCTGAGTCGAACGACTCGATGACTTCAACGTGTTAGCGGGAGAATCAGGTTTCATCGGCGGGTCTCTGGCCCGCTCAGGGCGGCCAATCGCCGCCGCCGAGGGCCAACAGGATCGTTCGTAAGGAGACCGCGATGAGCCAGGAGCAGTTCCCCGTCACCCACACCGACGCCGAGTGGCGCGCCCTGCTGACGCCCGAGCAATATTCGATCATGCGCGAGCACGCGACCGAGCGCCCGGGAAGCTGCGCGCTGCTCACCGAGAAGCGGCCGGGCGCATTCAGCTGCGCCGGCTGCGGCCAGCCCCTGTTCGAGAGCGCGACGAAGTTCGACAGCGGCACCGGCTGGCCGAGCTTCACCTCGCCCGTTCCCGGCGCGCTCGGCAAGACCGTCGACGACTCGTGGGGCATGTCGCGGACGGAGGTGCATTGCGCGCGCTGCGGCTCGCATCTCGGCCATGTCTTCCCCGACGGGCCGCCGCCGACCGGCCTGCGCTATTGCATCAACGGCGTGGCGACCACTTTCACGCCCGCCGAATGACAGCGCCGGGCGAGCCTGTAGGCGCGGTGCGGAGCCCGTCGACAGACGGGCGTCCATTCGGTCGCCCTTTGGACCGCGGCAGCCCGCGGTCAACGACCGCGGCTACAATCCGCCCGGCTAGCCACCCGCCGGTCGCCAATGGCCGCATCGGCGTGCTGATCGTCAATCTCGGCACGCCAGAAGGGACCGACTATCGATCGATGCGGCGCTATCTGGCCGAGTTCCTGTCCGACCGGCGGGTGATCGAGGCGCCGCGCCTCGTCTGGGGACCGATCCTTCAGCTCATCCTGTTGCGTCGTCCCACCGCAAGGGGCCGCGACTACGCCACGATCTGGAACAAGGAGTTGAACGAGGGCCCGCTGAAGACGATCACCCGCTCGCAGAGCCAAAAGCTTGCCGAGGCGCTGAAGGACCTTGCCCCTGAAGTCGAAGTCGACTGGGCGATGCGATACGGCGAACCTCCGATCGCCAAGCGGCTGGCGGCGCTGCAGGCCAAGGGCTGCGACCGCATTCTCGTCGTGCCGCTCTACCCGCAATATTGTGCGGCCTCGACGGCGACGGTCGGCGACAAGGTGTTCGACACGTTGAAGAGGATGCGCTGGCAGCCGTCGATCCAACTCGCGCCGCCCTGGTACGACACGCCAATCTACATCGAGGCTCTGGCGCGCTCGACCCGCGAGGGACTGGCCCGGCTCGATTTCGCGCCGCAGGTCGTGCTGGCCTCCTTCCACGGCATCCCACAGGCCTATTTCGACAAGGGCGATCCCTATTATTGCCAATGCGCCAAAACGACGCGGCTTTTGCGCGAGGCGCTTGGGTGGGACGAAGGCCGGCTGCGGATGACGTTCCAGTCGCGCTTCGGCCGGGGCGCCTGGCTGAAACCCTATACCGCCGAGACGGTGCGAGAACTCGCCAAAAGCGGCGTCAGGCGCCTCGCCATCATCACCCCCGGCTTCGTCGCCGACTGCCTGGAGACGCTGGAGGAGATCGCGGTCGAGAACGCCGGCTATTTCCGCGACGCCGGCGGCGAGTCCTTCGCCGCGATCCCCTGCCTCAACGACAGCCCCGACGGCATGGCGGTGATCGAGGCGGTGGCGCGACGGGAGCTTGGGGGATGGGCGGGGTAAGGCAGAACGATCGCGGTCGCGCGTCTGCCATACTCTTCCGGGGCTAGAGCGGTTTCCCAGCGAAATGAATTGCGGGGGATTCCCGAATCAGGGCTGTTCATGATTCATGGGCTCCGCCGCGTTAAGGAGGCGGCGGGGATGGCGCTATCCGAAGATCTTCGCACACGTGTCGTGGAGGCTGTTGTGGTCGGCGGCCTGTCGCGCAACGCGGCGGCCAAGCGTTTCGGGGTCAGCATCGCCAGCGCCATACGTTGGGTTTGGCGCTTCCAGGCCACCGGCGAGATTTCCCCCGCTCCGACGGGCGGGGATCGGCGCTCGGACCGCATTGAGGCGCATGGCGACTATCTGCTTGGTCTCATTGGTCGCCAGCCGGACATCACGTTGTTGGAAATCCAGGAGCGGCTGATCGCCAACTGCGGCGAGCGTTTTTCTTTGTCGGTGATCTGGCGCTTCTTCGATCGGCACGAGATCACATTCAAAAAAAACCGCGCATGCCGAGGAACAGCAGCGCCCCGACGTCTTGAAGCGGCGCCAGGAGTGGTTTGGGGCGCAACTCGATCTCGATCCGAGGAAGCTCGTGTTCATTGACGAAACGGGGGCTTCCACCAATCTGGCGCGCAAGGGCGGACGATGCCGGCGCGGGCGACGACTGCGGGTCGGCATTCCGCATGGCCATTACAAGACCATCACGCTCGTCGCCGGCCTGCGCCTTTCCGGTCTCGTGGCGCAAAAGGCCTACGACCGGCCGATGAGCGCGGCCACGTTCGAGGACTGGGTGGAGGGATGCCTCGTTCCCACGCTCTCGCAAGGCGACGTCGTCGTCATGGACAATCTGTCGAGCCACAAGGGGCCAAAGGTCGAGCAACTCATCAAAGCCGCCGGAGCCGAGTTGCTATATCTGCCGCCCTACAGCCCCGACACGATCAGTGTCTCGCATCCCCCCTGATTAGATCCCGATCCCACCCAGCGATCGCTAACCCGCCCCAAATTCCGACTTACCCACTCCTTTCAGCAGGAGCCACTGACCGAGGAAGTCGCCGCCTGGCAACAGCGCCGCAACAAACATCAAACCAAAGCCAACTGGCGATGTACAACCGCCGACGCCCGCATCAAACTCGCTAGGCTGTACCCTCAGTTCGAGCGACTGGGCCTACT
>CAWFJG010000014.1:0-19936 GCA_963816065.1 uncultured Alphaproteobacteria bacterium
CAAGTTCGCGGGCGAGGGTCAGAACAGCGACGGTCTTTTCGAGGCGCATGGCGACTGACAAAGTCTTTCTTTCGCTGGCATCTTGACCACGCCTGGAATATATTACCGGAGATCAACGATGTTAAAATGGCCATTCTCTGAACGTGATTCAGTCATTGGCTGGGGTTTACTCGACTTCATTGACTGGCTTTTGAGCTCAGAAGAAGTAATAAAGAACTCAGACACCGCGGTCGATGACAAAATGCCAATTCTTGTGCTTCCTAGTTACCAAAGGACAGCGGTGTGGCGCCCGAAGCAAGTAATTGATCTATTGGATTCGGTGCTGAGCGGGTTACCTATTGGAACATTTTACCTCGTACCGTCATCAGGTTCACGCGAAGCCGCTCGAATTGACGGACGATCGATTTGGCTGAAGAGAGATGGATATGATTTGTGGCTCCTCGCTGAAAGGAGTGGGTAAGTCGGAATTTGGGGGCGGGTTAGCGATCGCTGGGTGGGATCGGGATCTAATCAGGGGGGATGCGAGACACTGATCTTTTCCAGTTGGCCCTTGGTCTTTCGTCGCCGTGGGTGGTGAGGCGCAGCGCGTTCGACGTGGGGGACGGTCGGCTTGATTTGTACGTGGATTTTGCGCGGGGGAGCCGGTTCGCCTGTGCGCAGTGCGGGCACGAGGGCTGCGCGGTCCACGATACGAAAGACGAGACCTGGCGGCACTTGGATTTCTTCCAGCACCGCACATTGTTGCACGCGCGTGTGCCGAGAGTGACGTGTCCGCAGTGCGGCGTGCGCAAGGTGGCGACGCCGTGGGCGCGCGCGGGATCGGGCTTCACGCTGTTGTTTGAGGCCTTCATGCTGACGCTGGCCAAGGCGATGCCGATCGCCAATGCGGCGCGGTTGCTCGGCGAGCACGATACGCGCTTGTGGCGCATCGTCGAGCATTATGTCTGGCGGGCGGTCGAGAAGCTGGACTTGTCGGAGGTGCGGCGCATCGCCGCCGATGAGACTTCGGCGCGGCGCGGCCACGATTACATCAGCCTGTTCGTCGACATGGCGCGGCGCAAGGTGGTCTACGTCGCCGACGGCAAGGACGCGGCGACGGTGAGGGAGTTCGCGGATTTCCTTGAGGCGCACGGCGGCAAGCGCGAGGCGGTGACCGACGCCAGCATCGACATGGGGGCTGCATTCGAGGCGGGGACCAAGGAGAACTTCCCCAACGCCGAGATCACGTTCGACAAGTTCCAGGTCGTCAAGCTCGCCAACGATGCGGTCGACCAGGTTCGGCGCGAGGAAGCGCGGAACAACTTCCAGATCAAGGGCCGGCGCTACATCTTCCTCAAGAACGTCGACCATCTGACACAGGAGGAAAAGGAGGCGCTGTCTCGGTTGGAAGCGCAGAACCTGGACACGATCCAGGCGATGCAGATCCGCTTGAACCTGCAACAGCTGTTCACGATGAGCGTCAAATCGGCCCGGCGCTTCCTCGACCGCTGGAACGTCTGGGTTCAGGTGAGCGACCTCGGGCCGATGAAGAAGCTGGCCAAGACGATCATGGCCAAGGCGGACGGCATCCTCAGATCGATCGCCACCGGCCTGTCCAACGGGGTCCTGGAGGCGATCAACGGCAACGTCCAGGCCGCCAAGCGCAAGGCCAAAGGCTACCGAACCAAGCGAAACCTCAAAGCCATCGTCTACCTCATCGCCGGTGACGTGCTCGCTCATTCACCCATTTGAAATAGCGACGAGCCCTTTTCGTTCGGGTGCGTCCGGGCATATTCAGATGCTATCTGGAAAGTCAGATAACTCTTTCCAACACCCCCCTTATTATTCCAAAGTGCGTAGACGGTCATTCGGAATTCTCCCTGCCCTGACTCTTCCTCTCTTTGCCAGAAAATCTCCCCTTACTGTTAAAAATTTTCGTAATGGTGACGCTCCGTGAAGACAAGGCCCATCCTAAGAGCACATCCGTCCCGCGCCAATGTGGTAACTTGGGCGATTATCGGGGCGGAGAGAGGGAGGAGCAAAGAATGGTGCCGTTGACCCAGTCCTATGTCCATGGCGTGAGCGAGACGCCGCTGATCGGCGAGACGATTGGCGCGCTCATTCGCCGGATCGCGGCCGAGGGGCCGGACCGGATCGCCCAGGTCACCCGTCACCAGAACGTCCGCTGGACCTACGCCGAACTGCTCAGCCGCTCCGAGGACCTCGCCGTCGGCCTGCAGGCGCTCGGCCTGAAGAAGGGCGACCGGGTGGGGATCTGGGCGGCCAATTGCAGCGAATGGGTTCTGGCCCAGTTCGGCACCGCGCTCGCCGGGCTCATCCTCACCAACATCAACCCGGCCTACCGAGTGCACGAGTTCGAATATGCGGCGCGCAAATCCGGCTGCCGCGCGCTGATCTTGAGCCCCGGCCACAAGGCGAACGACTATTTCGCCTCGCTGCGCGCGATCGCGCCGGAGATCGACGCCGCGGAGCCCGGCCGGCTCGAGGCGGCGCGGCTGCCGAACCTCGAGATCGTCATCCGCCTCGGGACCGAGACGACTCCGGGCATGCTCAATTTCGCCGACGTCGCGCGGCCGGCGAGCGCGGCCGAGCGCCAGACGCTGGCGGTGTTCGGCGAGACGCTGCAGTTCGACGATCCGATCAACATCCAGTTCACCTCCGGCACCACCGGCATGCCGAAGGGCGCGACGCTCACTCACCACAACATCGTCAACAACGGCTATTTCATCGGCGAGGCGATGCGCCTGACCCCGGACGACAAGCTCTGCATCCCGGTGCCGTACTATCACTGCTTCGGCATGGTGCTCGGCAATCTGGCTTGCGTCACCCACGGCGCCGCGATGGTGAGCCCATCCGAAGGCTTCGACCCGGTTGCCGCGCTCGAGGCGGTCGAGGCCGAGCGCTGCACCGGACTGCACGGCGTGCCGACCATGTTCATCGCCATGCTCGACCATCCGGAATTCGGCCGCTTCGATCTCAGGACGCTGCGCACCGGCATCATGGCCGGATCGCCCTGCCCGGTCGAGGTGATGCGGCGGGTGGTCGACAAGATGCACATGCGCGAGGTGACGATCGCCTACGGCATGACCGAGACGAGCCCGGTCAGCTTCCAGAGCGCCTATAACGATCCGATCGAGCGTCGCGTCTCAACGGTCGGGCGCATCCTGCCGCATCTCGAAGTCAAGATCGTCGATCATGACGGCCACATCGTGCAGCCCGGCGTTCCGGGGGAACTGCTCACCCGCGGCTACAGCGTCATGCTCGGCTATTGGGACGATCCGAGCGCAACGGCGAAGGCGATCGATGCGGCCCGCTACATGCACACCGGCGATCTCGCCACCATCGACGCCGAGGGCTATTGCAACATCGTCGGGCGATTGAAGGACATGGTGATCCGCGGCGGCGAGAACATCTATCCGCGCGAGATCGAGGAATTCCTCTACAGCCACCCGGCGATCGCCGACGTCCAGGCGTTCGGCCTGCCCGACCGCAAATACGGCGAGGAACTGTGCGTCTGGATTCGCCGCCGGGAAGGCCAGGACCTCAACGAGCAGGAGGTCGTCGCCTTCTGCCGCGCCTCGATCGCCCACTACAAGGTCCCCCGCTACGTCCGCTTCGTCGACGCCTTCCCGATGACCGTCACCGGCAAGGCGCAGAAGTTCCTGATGCGCAAGGCGATGATGGAGGAGCTGGCGCTGGCGGAGGAGAAGACGGCGTGAAGGGGCTGGGGCGACTTCGAGCCCCGTCAGGGCGGGCGCTCCTCGGCCGCCGGACGGCGGGACGACCGGCGCGGCGGGTCGCCTGCAAGTTCTGCTGTCCGCCCGCGCGAACCCGACGCGCCGTCGCTATGTCGACGGGACAGTCCCTTCGAATGAGCGGAGGCCGTCGCTGGGCCCTCGAGTTCGGAAATCGTCTCAAGCGTTTTCGATCGTATGGATGTGGACCGGCGTGATCGTCGACGCCAACTCTCCCTCCAGGCGCCCGACCAGCCGCGCGAGGGTTTCGATCGCCGCGCGCACTTCGAATTCCGGATTCTGGTCGATGATCGCGTCGATCAGGCCCTGACGCAGCAGGTCGCGACGGTCGGGCGTGAGTTCGTGGGTGATGAACACGACGTCCTCGCGCCCGAGGGCCTTTAGCGCCGCGACGACCCCTTCCGCGCCGGAGGAGACGCTGTAGATCTCGCGAATGCCGGGGTTGGCCGCGAGCGCGTCGCGGGTCAATTCGCCCGCGCGCTCGGCCCGCTCGCCGCTCTCGAGCACAATGGCCACCCGGCATTTCGGATGCCGCTCGCGCAAGACCGAACGGAAGTCCATCTCGCGCTCTTCGTTGCCGATCAGCGACAGGAGGCCGGCGATCATCGCGACGTCGCCGCCGTCCGGGCCGAGGAACCGCCCCATCAATTCGCCGGCGACGCGGCCGGCGCGCCGATCGTCGGGGCCGACATAGGCTTGGCGCGCGCAATTGCGCACGTCGGTCGCAAGCGTCACCACCGGGATGCCGGCGGCGACCGTGCGGATCGACTCGGCGACCGCGTCGCTCTGCGGCACGGTGAGGATCAGCCCGTCGTGCTTCCCCCCGAGGTCCCGGATTTTCCCCGGCAGCGCGTCGGGCTGGCGCGCATCGAAGTGATGGATGAAGAACTGCATGTTGAAGTCGGCGTAGACCCGCGACGCCGCCTCGAACGCGCGCTGCACCTCGGCGTAGAACGGGTTCTCCGGCGGCTGGAACAGCACGGCGATGCGCACGGCGCGCAACGGTCGATGGCTGAGCGCCCGGTCGAGCTTGAGCTTGTGCGCCCATTCGATCACGCGCTTTTCCTTGTCGGCGTCGACGCCGCCGCGGCCGTTGAGCACCCGATCGACGGTGGACGCCGAAACGCCGGCCGCCTGCGCCACGTCGCGGGCCGTCGCCTTGCGCGCCATGAAACCCCCTTCGTTTGAAGAGATCTCTTCAAGAAATTCGTATTCCGACGATTAGCGCGCGGATAGGCTCGCCGGCAATCCAGCTTATGGGAGTCGCCAGCTCGACCGATACGCACGCCGAGCTGGTCCTCAAAGCTGTGGCCGCGCGAACGCCGATCTCCTGCGAAAAGCCGATCAGCCTCGACTTTTCAACCGTGCTGAAGGTCGCGGAAGCCGTCGAGGCGTCAGGCGTTCCCTGCATGCTCGGCTTTCAGCGCCGGTACGATCCCAACTTCAAGGCGGTGCGCGACCGGATCGCCAGCGTCGCCGCCGGCGATCTCGAACAGATCGTCATGCACACGCGCGACCCCGCGCCGCCGCCGATCGCCTACATAGAGTGGTCCGGCGGGATGTTCCGCGATCAGGCCATCCACGATTTCGACCAGGCGCGCTATCTGGCCGGCGAGGAGATCGCGACCGTTTACGCCGTCGGCGGCTCGATGATCGATCCCGCGATCGGCGCGGCCGGCGACATCGATTGCGCGATGATCGTGCTGACCACGGCTTCCGGCTAGCTCGTCAGCATGAATAACCAGCGCCGCGCGCCGTTCGGCTATGACCAGCGACTGGAAGCGTTCTGCGCAAAGGAGGCCTTCTTCATCGAGAACCGCCTGCGGGATGCGGTGACGGTGGGGTCCGCCGCCGGCTTTGCGTCGGCGCCGCCGATGAACCATTTCATCGAGTGTTTCGCCGACGCGTATCGCGCCGAAATGGAGACGTTCGTCGCCGTGATCGCGCGCGGGGCGCCGTCGCTGGCCGACATCCGCGACGGGGTCGAGGCGCAGAGGCTGGCCGAGGCGGCGATCGTGTCGTTGAGAACGGGGGCGCCGGTCCGGATCGATCGCGACTGGCGTCCGGCCTGAGGGAAGACATTCCGACCAACGCCCTGCGCCGTCGGCGTGTGACCAGCCTGCGCATTCGGCGGATGGCCCGCGTCTCGCGTTCATCGCGTTTGTCGAACCCGGTCGCGAAGCTCAATACGGCGGTCCAGTCCCGGGCGTCGTTGACGAGTCGCGCCAGCCTGCGCTCGCCGTGAGCGCCGCCTCGAGAGGTGGCGCCGACCCGCACGGCCTTTCCTTGCCTGGCCGCAACACGTCGCGCAGGCCGCCTGAGGCTGATTGTCGCAGCAAATTCGCTTGCCACAGGAGCGGATTGGGATAATTGTTGACAGCGTCAGGGGGAACTCGCACGTCGAAAACGAGTGAGTGACGCTTATGAAGACGTCGTTGTTGATCACGGGAGTTTCGGCTCTTGCGCTCACCGTGATGGCGCAGACCGCCTTTGCCGCCAGCTGCGTTGGGTCCTGCGGAAACAATATGGGCGCGAACGGCGATGTCGTCGCTCCTCCAGGCTCCGCGACCTACAGCTGGATCTCAACCTATGGCGGGGTAGGCGGAGCCGGTGAAATCGCTACGGTCGGCGGAACGGACGGCTCTTCCCTGACGACGTCGCCGTTCAGCGCAACTGCAGGACAGAATCTGCAATACGACTTCAATTTCATATCCTCCGACGGGCAGTCCGTGCCGGGATCGTTCATCTACGAAGACTATACGTTCGTGCAGCTTGTCAACGTAAACACCGGCGAAACGACCATGCTGTTCAATGCGCGGGCCGAGCCGACCGGCCTGACGGTTCCGGGGCAGGGGCTGCCTTCAATCGATCCCGGCGTGACCCTGACGCCTGCGAGTGCGCCCATGACTCTGGGCAGCGGGACCCAGGGGAATCAGTCAGGCGGACCGGTGTGGGCGCCGCTGGGCCCCCCGGGCGCCGGTTATTCCGGCTGGTGCTGGGGCCCGGGTTGTGGATTCAGCGGGTGGATCCGATCCGACTACGCAATGCCGTCGAGCGGAACTTATGAACTCGTCTTTGGCGTCACCAATTGGGGCGACACCATCTACGACAGCGGATTGGCGTTTTCCGGACTGAATATCGGAGGCGGTCCGATCGAGGACGCGGTCCCCGAACTCGGGACATGGGCGATGGCGATCGCCGGCTTCGGCGTTCTGGGCATCCTGGGCGCGAGAGCGCGGCAAGCGCTTAAGCCTGGCGCTGCCTGAGTTCCTCACGCCATCCGACGGGCGGCGCCGTCGCCGCCCGTCACGCCTCCGGCGCGCCCGCCAAGCGAAGGCCGTCGAGAATGCGCTCGCGCTGGGCGAGATAGGCCGGGTTGTCGCTGAGCCGGTCCTCCCGATAAAATCGGATGGTGAAATTCGGGGCCAAGGCGAGCCCCGCCCGCACCTGCGCCTGAGCCTCCGCCATTCGGCCGCAAAGGGCGAGAGCGGCGGCGTAATGAAAATGGGCGATGGGGTAGCCGCGGTTGTTCTCGACCGACATCCTTCCCCACGGGACGGCCGCCCCGTCCCGCCCGAGCAGCAGGTTGGTTAGGCAAAGGAAATCGAACCAGATGTAGACGCCGCTGTCTTTCGGGCTGAGCCGAAGCGCCTCCGTCACATGCGCCTCCGCTTCGTCCGCCCGGCCGAGAACGCACTTGGCGAAGCCGATCTGGGCGTGGGCGAAGGCCAGATTGGAGTCGAGCGCAAGCGCCCGCTCCAGTTCAGCGATCGCCTCCTCCAGCCGCCTGGAAAAGAGGAAGACGAGACCAAGGCAATAGTGGGCCCTGGCGTTGCCCGGCTCGAGCGCCAGGGCCCGGATCGCGAGCGCTTCCGAATCGCCGAGACTTCCCGGCGCGCCGGAGGACGAAAGCATGCGGGTTTCGACGGCGCTGACCATGACGAGGCCGAGCATCGCGTGGACGTTCGAATCATCGATCGCTCGCGCCCGTTCGAAGCACAGGCGGGCCTGCGCCAACGACTTGGGATTCACGCCGCGATTGATCCAGTCGTAGCCGCGCAGCCAAAAGTCGATCGCGTCGGGGTTGGCGGACGTCTCCCCCCGGCGCGCTTCGGCACGCACGATTTCCGCGCTGAGTTGGTTGGCGATCCGGGCGACAATCTCGTCCTGCATGTCGAACAAGCCGGCGACGGGCTTGTCGAATCGCTCGGCCCAGAGATGGGTTCCGGTCTCCGCCTCGATCAGCTGCACGTTGACCCGCATCCGGTCGGCGCTGCGCTGGACGCTGCCTTCGAGCACATAGCGCACATTGAGATCGCGGCCGATCTCGCGGACGTCGATCGCTTTGCCGCGATAGGCGAAGGCGGTGTTGCGGGCGATGACGACGGCGCCGGAGATGCGGGAAAGGTCGGTGGTCAGGCTCTCCGTCACGCCGTCGACGAAATACTCCTCATCAGGGCCGCCGCCGAGGTTGGCGAACGGCAGAACGACCATCGAAAGGCGAGGCGCGCCGGTCCGGCCGTCGGGCGCGGCGCCGTCGCCCTGGCCGGTCCCGGCGGCGGCGGTGGCGTAGACGCGGATCGGCCGGGCGATGTTCTTCAAGCTCTTTTCGCCCAGATCCGTCAGCGCGACGTCGAGGCGCCCGCGCACGTTCTCCTGGGCCGTGCCGGACATGCAAATTCCGCCCGGCGGCGCGATGGCTTCGAGACGGGCGGCGATGTTGACGCCGTCGCCGATCAGGTCGTCGCCCTCCACCAGAACGTCGCCGAGATGGATTCCCATCCGGTAGGTGATCCGTCGCGCCTCAGGCAGATTTTCGTTCCGGCGCCCGGCGCCAGCCTGCACCGCCAGCGCGCAGGCGACGGCGGCGACAACGGACGGAAACTCGACCAGGAATCCGTCGCCCATCGTCTTGAACATCCGGCCGCCGTGCTCGGCGACCAGCACTTGTACGGCCTCGCGGCTATCACGCACCGCCGTCGCCGTGCCGGCCTCGTCCTCGCCCATCATGCGCGAATAGCCGACGATGTCGGCGGCGAGGATCGCAGCGAGGCGGCGCGAGACGGGCATGCATCCTGTTTAGCACGACCGCCCGCCGCCTTCATCCGGTCGGCGGCGTTGCGAGACGGGCTTCATCCGTTCCACGTCTTCGCTTCAGCTCTCCGCCGTCGTCAGCGCCAGCGCGTGCAGCTCTCCGCCCATCTTGCCCTTGAGGGCGGCGTAGACCATCTGGTGCTGCTTGACCTTGCTCACGCCCTTGAACGCCGCCGAGACGACGGTCGCGGCGTAGTGGTCGCCGTCGTCGGCGAGCGCCCTCACCTCGACGCGCGCGTCGGGGAAAGCCACCCGGATCATCGTCTCGATCTCAGCGCTCGACATGGCCATGGTTATGACGCTCCCTGATCAGCAGCGCGTCGTCTTCCTCGCGCGCCTCCGCTTCCAGCCGTTCGATGACGTCCTCGGCCGGCTCGGCGACCGCGATCGACACGCCGCCCGTCATCAACAAGGTGCAATCGGCCGGATCGCTCGAATTCACCGCCAGCACGTGTTCCGGGCGCACATAGGCGAAGCCCGCGCGCGTCTTCACGACCAGAAACGGAATCATGCCCGGTCCCCTCGGGTTGGTCCATGGTGGTTGGGAACCAACCTTCGTAGCTTCGAGTGAGCGCGGCAAGGAGGACGGGCGCCGCGCGGCCGAGGGTCAGGCTGTCGCCGCCGGTGACGCCGATGCGAAGGACGGGCGCGCCGGCGCGGCCCGCCTCGGCGATCACGGTTCCGGTCGCCTCCGGGGCGGTGGTCACGACATAGCGGCCCTGGTCCTCGCCGAAGAACACTGCATGCTCGGGGCCATCGAGCGCGACGATCGCGCCGACGCCGCCCGCCATGGCCATTTCGGCCAGCGCTACGGCGAGGCCGCCGTCCGACAGGTCCTGCACGCCGGTGACGCGGGCCGCCGCGATGAGCCCCGCCACCAATTCGCCGTTGCGCCGCTCGGCGGCGAGGTCGACCGGCGGCGGCGCCCCTTCATCGCGGCCGGCGACCACGGCGAGCCAAGCCGAGCGGCCGAGCCAGCCGGGGACGCCGCCGATCAGCAAAATGTCCTGGCCGGTCGCCTTGAACGACGGCGAAGCCGTTCTGCGTCACGTCGGCGAGAAGCCCGACGCCGCCGATCACCGGGGTCGGCGGGATGCCCGCGCCCATTGTCTCGTTGTAGAGCGACACGTTGCCCGAGACGATCGGGAAATCGAGCGCGCGCGCGGCCTCGCCGATGCCGGCGATCGCGCCGACCAGCTGGCCCATCGCGTGCGGCTTCTCGGGGTTGCCGAAATTGAGGTTGTCCGTCAGCGCCAGCGGCCTTGCGCCGACGGCGACGAGGTTGCGCCACGCTTCCGCCACCGCCTGCTTGCCGCCCTCGCGCGGATCGGCCTCGCAATAGCGCTCGGTGCAGTCGGTCGTCAGCGCCAGGCCCTTCGGGCCGTCGCCGAGACGGATGACCGCCGCCCCGCCGCCCGGCCCCTGGACGGTGTTGCCGAGGATGAGCGAGTCGTATTGCTCATAGACCCAGCGCTTCGAGCTGAAATTGGCCGAGCCCAGGAGTTTCAGCAGCGCCGGGCCGGTCGAGAGCGGCGGGACGATCGCGGCGGAGTCGATCTCCGGCGAGGGCGGGGTCGGCGTCCACGGCCGGTCGTACAGCGGCGCCTCGTCGCCGAGCTCCTTGATCGGCAGGTCGGCCTTGACCCGCCCGCGATGCTTGACGACGAATCGCCTGGTGTCGGTCGTCCGGCCGATGACGGCGAAGTCGAGCCCCCATTTGCGGAAGATGTCCTCGGCCTTGGCTTCGAGCTCGGGCCTGAGCACCATCAGCATGCGCTCCTGGCTCTCGGACAGCATCATCTCGTAAGCGGTCATGCCGGTTTCGCGGCAGGGCACGGCGTCGAGGTCGAGTTCGACCCCCAGGTTGCCCTTGGCTCCCATCTCGACAGCCGAGGAGGTCAGGCCCGCCGCGCCCATGTCCTGGATCGCCACGACCGCGCCTGAGGCCATGAGTTCGAGGCAGGCTTCGAGCAAGCAGCTTTTCGGCGAACGGATCGCCGACCTGCACCGTCGGGCGCTTCTCCTCGGCGTCGGCCTCGAAGGCGGCCGAGGCCATGCTTGCGCCGTGGATGCCGTCGCGCCCGGTCTTGGAGCCGAGATAGACGATCGGATTGCCGACGCCGGTCGCGGCGGAATAGAAGATCGCGTCCGTTCGGGCGACGCCGACGGCCATCGCGTTGACGAGGATGTTGCCGTCGTAGCGGCTGTCGAAGCCGACCGAGCCGCCGACCGTCGGCACGCCGAAGGCATTGCCGTAGCCGCCGATCCCCGCCACCACGCCCGCGACCAGCCGCCGGGTTTTGGGATGGTCGGGCGCGCCGAAGCGCAGGAAGTTGAGGCTGGCGACGGGCCGCGCGCCCATGGTGAAGACGTCGCGCAGGATGCCGCCGACCCCCGTCGCCGCGCCCTGATAGGGCTCGATGAAGGAGGGGTGGTTGTGCGATCTCCATCTTGAAGATGCAGGCGAGCCCGTCGCCGATGTCGATCACGCCGGCGTTCTCGCCCGGTCCCTGGATGACCCACGGCGCCTTGGTCGGCAGGCCCTTGAGATGCAGGCGGGAGGACTTGTAGGAGCAGTGCTCATTCCACATCGCCGAGACGACGCCGAGTTCGGTGAAGGTCGGCGTGCGGCCGATCAGCGCGACGAAACGCGCGAATTCGTCGGCATTGAGCCCATGCGCGATCGCCAGCGCCTCGTCGACTCTCGGTTCGTCAGGGCTCAACTTCGGCTCTCTCTGCGTGCGGCGGTCGCTGGGCCACGCAATAGCTCCGGGCGGCTGCGGCGACAACTCCCCCTGATAGCGGCGCAGAAAGCGCGCGGCTGCACCGGGGCTGCGCGTCGGCCGCTTTTTAGCCACCGTCTTCCCTAAGGCTGATGGATGTAGGCTGCTAAGGGAGTAGGATTCGCTGATGTTGAGCCGGCGGGAAGCGTTGAAGTCGACACTGGCGACGGGCCTGAGCGCGTGGACCGCTGGCAAGGCCTCGCTGGCCATCGCCGGCGCGCCTTCCGTGTCGCTGCCTTTTGCGAATGGCGAGCGCCCGCTCGTGACCTATCCCGGCAAGCGGCCGCTCATCAGGCTGACGACGCGCCCGCCGCAGCTGGAAACGCCGATGAGCGTGTTCGACGAGGGGCCGATCACGCCCAATGACGCGTTTTTCGTCCGCTACCACCTGGCGAATATTCCGCTGTCGATCGACCCCGAGGCTTTTCGGCTCGCAATCGAAGGCCGAGTCGAAAGCCCTTTGTCGCTGTCGGTTCACGACCTGAAGACCGGTTTCGAGCCGATCGAATTCGTCGCGGTCAACCAGTGCGCCGGGAACGGGAGGGGCTTCTTCGATCCTCGGGTCGCGGGCGGCCAAATGGGAAATGGCGCAATGGGCGCTGCGCGCTGGCGGGGCGTCCCCCTGAAGGCGGTTCTCGACAAGGCCGGAGTGAAGGCCGGCGCGGTCCAGGTGTCTTTCCAGGGGCTCGACCGGCCGGTCCTTCCGGAGACGCCGGCTTTCGTCAAGGCGCTCGACATCGATCACTCCCGGGACGGCGAGGTCATGGTGGCCTATGCGATGAACGGCGAGGATTTGCCCTGGCTCAACGGATTTCCCATACGGCTCGTGGTCCCAGCCTATTACGGCACGTATTGGGTCAAGCATTTGCAGCGGATCGAGGTCCTCGACGCGCCGCTCGACACCTTCTGGATGAAGTCGTCCTATCGCATACCCAACAATTCCTGCGCCTGCGTGAAGCCCGGCGCGACGCCCGCGAGTACGGTTCCGATCGGCCGCTTCGACGTCCGCTCGTTCATCACCAGTGTCGAGAACGGGGCGACGGTCGCAGCCAACAACGACTTCGCCCTGCGCGGGCTCGCCTTCGACGACGGCTATGGGATTTCGGACGTGGTCGTTTCGACGGACGGCGGCGCCTCGTGGATCGCCGCCACGCTCGGAGAGGATCTCGGAAAATACGCCTTCCGTCCGTGGACCGCGCATTTGGCGCTTCCCGCCGGCGCGCATCGGCTGATGGTCCGAGCGACCAATAGGGCCGGCCAGTCTCAACCGCTCGAACCCCTATGGAACCCGGCCGGCTATATGAGAAATGTGGTCGAGACCGTGACCGTGACGGCCGCGTGACTCCGATGCGACGCTTCCTTCTCGCCGCCCTGTTCGCCTGCGCTGTGATGGGGCCTGCGGCGCCCTCGCCGCTGACCTATTCGCTCCCCGACGAAACGGCTGAACTGAAGCCCGGCCCCGGAGTCGAAACCGCGGTTCTTTGCCGCGCCTGCCACTCCGCCGACTACATCTCGACTCAGCCGTCCGGGAAAGGGCGAGCCTTCTGGGAGGCGGAAGCGCAAAAGATGATCAAGGTCTTCCACGCGCCGATCGATTCCGCTGACGCTTCGGTCATCGTCGACTATCTCGCAGCGACGTATCGGTGAGCGACGCCGCGCCGCGAACGATTGATTCTCGGCGCATAATAAAACGTAATTTCTATGCTACATAAATTTAGTCATAGAGGCTTGCCGTAAAATCTGTTAGAGATTATGTGAGCGGCGCTGTCGCGACGCTCGAGAGTTCCTATGCCGGATGTGATTACCGCCAACCGCCTTGCGGACGGCGTCGTCGTCTTCCAGACCGCGGAAGCGGGCTGGAGCGAGGACTTCAATCGCGCGGCGACGTTGGCGGACGCGGAGGCGACCAAGGCGGCGACCGCGCTGGCGCTCAAGGATGCGGCGCAGAATGTCGTGGTCGACGTCTATGCCTTTGCCGTCGAGGTCCGTAACGGCCATGTCGTCCCCAAGGCGCTACGCGAGGCGATCCGCGCCGCCGGGCCGACGGTGCGTCGCGATCTCGGCAAGCAGGCGCACGGTCTCGCGCCGCTGTCCGGCCCGACCGCCGTCCTGGAGGCCGACCATGTATCACTATGACGCCTTCGATCAGGCTTTTGTCGATGCGCGGGTGGCGCAGTTTCGCGACCAGGTCGTCCGCCGCCTTTCGGGTGAACTGACCGAGGAGCAATTCCGTCCGCACCGGCTGATGAACGGGCTCTACCTGCAGCTCCATTCCTACATGCTGCGCGTCGCCGTGCCCTACGGCACGCTGAATGCGCGCCAGGTGCGCAAGCTGGCCGAGATCGCGCGTACCTACGACCGCGGCTACGGCCATTTCACCACCCGACAGAACATTCAGTTCAACTGGCCCGCCTTGAAGGACACGCCGGATATCCTGGCCGAACTCGCCAGCGTCGAGATGCACGCCATCCAGACCTCGGGAAACTGCATCCGCAACGTCACCGCCGACCATTTCGCCGGCGTCGCGCATGATGAGATTGCCGATCCGCGTCCTTATGCCGAAATCCTCAGGCAATGGTCGTCGCTGCATCCGGAGTTCAGCTTCCTGCCGCGCAAGTTCAAGATCGCCGTCAATGGCGCGGAGCACGATCGCGCGGTGATCCAGGCGCACGACATCGGCCTGCAGGTGGTCCGCAACGACCAGGGCGAGTTGGGCTTTACCGTCTATGTCGGCGGCGGCCTCGGGCGCACACCGTTCGTCGGCCGCAAGGTGCGCGATTTCCTGCCCGAGCGCGACCTGCTCGGCTATGTCGAGGCGATCCTTCGCGTCTACAATCTCGAGGGCCGGCGCGACAACAAGTTCAAGGCGCGCATCAAGATTTTCTTGCACGAGAAGAGCCTCGAGACGCTGAAGGCCGAGATCGACGCCGAGTTCGAGGCGCGCGACCGGACCCTGCTCGACCTGCCGCCGGCCGAGGTCGCGCGGGTCGCGGCGTTCTTCGCCCCGCCCAAGCTCGATCCCAAGCGGCCGGTCAGCGACCGCGTCGAGCGGCGCAAGGGCAAGGATGCGCGATTCAAGAGCTTCTGCGACGCCAACGTCATGACCCACAAGGCGCCCGGCTACGCCGTCGTCACCGTGTCGCTCAAAGCCATCGGCGCGCCGCCCGGCGACGCCAGCGCCGACCAGCTCGACGCCGTCGCCGACCTCGCCGAGGACTATTCCCACGACGAGATCCGGGTGTCGCACGAGCAGAATCTGATCCTGCCGCATGTCGCGCTCGACGACCTGCCGGCGGTCTACGACCGGCTCGCCTCGGTCGGCCTCGCGACGCCGAACGCGGGCGCGATCAGCGACATCATCGCCTGCCCGGGGCTCGACTATTGCACGCTCGCGACCGCCCGTTCGATCCCGGTCGCCGAGCGTATCGCCAAAACCTTTGGCGACGGCGCGAAGGCCAAGGCGATCGGTCCGCTGAAGATCAAGATCAGCGGCTGCATCAACGCCTGCGGCCATCACCACGTCGGCCACATCGGCATTCTCGGCCTCGAGCGCGCCGGCGAGGAGACCTACCAGATCACGCTCGGCGGCTCGGCCGACGAAACCGCCGCCATCGGCCAGATCGTCGGGCCGGGCTTCAGCTCGGAAAACGTGGTCGGCGCCGTCGAGACCATTGTCGAAACCTACCTTGGCCTCAGGAGCGGCGAGACCGAGCCGTTCATCGACGCTTTCCGCAGGGTCGGAATCGCTCCGTTCCGAGAGGCGCTTTACGACCGCAGCGCCGGATCGGACATCTGATGAGTGCGCACGACGTCAGGCTGTTCGGCGACCAGATCGCGGCTTCGCGCCTGGAGAGCCGCTTCGCCAAGCTCAAGGCTTCTTCGCTCGTACGGCTGGCGATCGAGGACCTGTTCCCCGGCCGCATCGCGCTGGTGTCGAGCTTCGGCGCCGACGCCGCGGCGCTGCTGCACATGGTGTCGCGCATCGACAAGGCGACGCCCGTCGTCTTCGTCGACACCGGCCAGCATTTTCCCGAAACGCTCGCCTATCGCGACGAGCTCTGCGCCTTGCTCGGCCTGACCAATGTCGTCAATGCGACGCCGGTCGCCGAAATCGTGGCCCGGGAAGACCCGGAGAAGTGGCTGTTCGCCAGCGATCCCGACCGCTGCTGCGACATCCGCAAGGTCCGGCCGCTCGCCGCCGCCATGGAGGGTTTCGACGCCTGGATCACCGGGCGCAAGGGGTTTCAGAGCGCAGTGCGGGCGAGCCTGCCGCTGTTCGAAGCCGAGGGCGAGCGGGTCAAGGTCAACCCGCTGGTCGGCTGGAGCGCGAAGGACGTGCTCGACTACATCCGCGAGGCGGGCCTGCCGCGCCACCCGCTGGTCGCCAAGGGCTTCCTGTCGATCGGCTGCATGCCGTGCACGAGCAGGGTCTTGCCCGGCGAAGACGAGCGCGCCGGCCGCTGGCGCGGACGCGGCAAGACGGAGTGCGGCATCCACACTGCGGTTCTCGACGCAGGGGCGGACATCTGATGGCGCTCTGGCGAAGGGACGGTTTTGTCGAGGATGTCTGGACGGATCTCGCCGACGACGCGCCGGCGCCAGCCGAGGGCGCGGTCATCGTGTCGCTCCCGCGCTGGCTCGACGAGCGCGAGACACTTGCGAAGCGCCTCGCCCCGGTCGGCGTGGCGGTCGAAGCGGGAGCCGACGCACAGATGCATCTCGTCGACCTTTCCGGCCGGCCGCTGATCGCGCTCGCCTTCGCCAAATTCGCCGACGGCCGGGCGTTCTCCTATGCGCGGCTTCTGCGCGACCGTTACGGTTTCAAGGGCGAATTGCGCGCGACCGGCGACGTGCTGATCGACGAGATTCCGCTGATGCTGCGCTGCGGCTTCGACGCGTTCGAGGTTTCGGACGCGCCGACGCTCGCAGCGCTCAAGGCAGGCCATCTGCCAGGTCCGGTGATCCACTACCAGCCAAGCAGCGTCGCGGGCGAGGTCCCCGCCGGCGCGAGGCCGTGGCTCAGGGCTGACCGCCGGGCGGGCGGAATAACGTCAAACTAGCCAGCCAACGCGATCGCACAAGAAACCGCTTTTTCAAGCGGAGAACAATGTTTGAGCATCGACCCGTGAGGTCTTTCCAATGCGTCGGCGCCTCCACAAGATGCGAGCATCGATTCTGGAAGGGTTCCGAAGCGTCGAGAAGATCGCGAAAGGCTCCTCGCTGAAAGGAGTGGGTAAGTCGGAATTTGGGGGCGGGTTAGCGATCGCTGGGTGGGATCGGGATCTAATCAGGGGGGATGCGAGACACTGATCTTTTCCAGTTGGCCCTTGGTCTTTCGTCGCCGTGGGTGGTGAGGCGCAGCGCGTTCGACGCGGGGGACGGTCGGCTTGATTTGTACGTGGATTTTGCGCGGGGGAGCCGGTTCGCCTGTGCGCAGTGCGGGCACGAGGGCTGCGCGGTCCACGATACGAAAGACGAGACCTGGCGGCACTTGGATTTCTTCCAGCACCGCACATTGTTGCACGCGCGTGTGCCGAGAGTGACGTGTCCGCAGTGCGGCGTGCGCAAGGTGGCGACGCCGTGGGCGCGCGCGGGATCGGGCTTCACGCTGTTGTTTGAGGCCTTCATGCTGACGCTGGCCAAGGCGATGCCGATCGCCAATGCGGCGCGGTTGCTCGGCGAGCACGATACGCGCTTGTGGCGCATCGTCGAGCATTATGTCTGGCGGGCGGTCGAGAAGCTGGACTTGTCGGAGGTGCGGCGCATCGCCGCCGATGAGACTTCGGCGCGGCGCGGCCACGATTACATCAGCCTGTTCGTCGACATGGCGCGGCGCAAGGTGGTCTACGTCGCCGACGGCAAGGACGCGGCGACGGTGAGGGAGTTCGCGGATTTCCTTGAGGCGCACGGCGGCAAGCGCGAGGCGGTGACCGACGCCAGCATCGACATGGGGGCTGCATTCGAGGCGGGGATCAAGGAGAACTTCCCCAACGCCGAGATCACGTTCGACAAGTTCCACGTCGTCAAGCTCGCCAACGATGCGGTCGACCAGGTTCGGCGCGAGGAAGCGCGGAACAACTTCCAGATCAAGGGCCGGCGCTACATCTTCCTCAAGAACGTCGACCATCTGACGCAGGAGGAAAAGGAGGCGCTGTCTCGGTTGGAAGCGCAGAACCTGGACACGATCCAGGCGATGCAGATCCGCTTGAACCTGCAACAGCTGTTCACGATGAGCGTCAAATCGGCCCGGCGCTTCCTCGACCGCTGGAACGTCTGGGTTCAGGTGAGCGACCTCGGGCCGATGAAGAAGCTGGCCAAGACGATCATGGCCAAGGCGGACGGCATCCTCAGATCGATCGCCACCGGCCTGTCCAACGGGGTCCTGGAGGCGATCAACGGCAATGTCCAGGCCGCCAAGCGCAAGGCCAAAGGCTACCGAACCAAGCGAAACCTCAAAGCCATCGTCTACCTCATCGCCGGCGACGTGCTCGCTCATTCACCCATTTGAAATAGCGACGAGCCGACATTGATTTGTCAATCGCGTTCAGAAGAGTAAAGGGCAGCCTCTCGTGGGACAATGCCGCTGGCGATTATTGGATACCTGACGTTATGCTTGCTAGATTTAATCCTTGGCTCTGGCAGGTTCTAGTGTTTTAGACGGTAAAGAATTCGGCCAATCACAGTATTAATCGGCAAGAGATGGTCAGGCTCGCGCTTTTCTGGCATCCTTGTGTTTGGAACGACGACAAGGCCGCCGCGCGATGCTTCGAGCGATTGTCTGATTCGAAGGAGTTGCAAAGCAAATTCCCGGATTACGCCTTGTACAGGCACCTTGTTACGGAGAATTGCGCGTCTGCGCTGATTTCTGCTGACGAGTTCGAACGGCGGCTTCCGTGTGCGGAACAGGCGGCTTGGCGAAATGACGCCGAACGTTTCCACGAGGGCGGTGCGCGAAACGAGATCGGTGCACATTGGTGGTGGAATGGCCGCAAGATGCTGCCCTGGCTACAGAGGGACTACATTAGATCGACTTTTGCGGACTATGCGCCCTTGACGGACCACGAGGACGATCTTCCTTACGACGTTGATCACATCTGTCCGTACAAAGACTGGGGAGACGACCGGCGCAACGTGAAAAATCGGGTCGACGTAGCGGACTTGGAGAAAGCAATGTACGCCGCTCGCGACGCGGTCGGCAACGGAATCGGCAACCTTCGGCTGATCGAGTCCTCGGCAAACAGGAGCGATCAGGATGCAGATGTTGCTGAGAAAATGTGCTTCCTTAAGTCTGAATGCGGCGTCGACGAGGAAATGGCAAAATGGGCCTTTCCTGCGGACGATCGTAAACTTTGGAGGCGAGTATCTGGACCTAAGAAATTGGTTGATCGGAGATGGAATGAAGACCGCCTAGCGGCGTTTCAACACGCTGTAGAAAGTCGAGCATGGTAGCTCTATAGACGTTTCTATGATGATCTTGGATATGCCGAATGGACTTGCCAAGAACCCGCCGGAAGAAGAGCAAACCTGAGTTCGCCGTACGCTCCAACTACAAAGTAAACGCCACTTCGACTTGCGGGTGAGCTTCGGGGAAAAGTTAAAGACGGTCGATCGCGGTAGCGACGCTCATTGCTGAGCGCCCCCCGCACAGAACCGGACGGGCCCAATTAAGGCATCCGGCTCCCACCTTGGATGTTTGACGGCGAAACGTATTCGAGGCCAGGGATGGAGGATGCGTGGCGAGGGCAGCCAGCGGTCGATGATCCCGCGCATCTTCGCCCACGTCGTGCAGTCCCTCTGGCTTCGGCGCTGGAGCGCACGCCGCCATAGGTTTCCGACGTGATGCAGGAAGGTGCTCAGGGGTGGGCCGTGTGTTGGCATCCTCTGGCGCGTCGGCCGCGTCCTCGTGGTCGACCGGTCGACCCTCGCCAAGGCCGAGTCCTACGGCGATTGCCTGACCCATGCGGCCGGCCACTATGAGCTTTGGGAGCAATGGCGCAGGCTGGGCGCGCCGCGCCTCGCGGCGCTCGGGCTTCCCGCTCAGATTGCATCGACCGAATACGACGAATGGCCGCGCGGCCGGATCGTCTACGAACAGCCGGCGCGGCGCTTCGTCATCTACGCCGACCGCCGCCTTCAGGCGCCCGAAATCATCGCCGCCGTGAAACCGCTTTCGGGCTGGACGGCTCGGAGGCGGTCGTCAAAAGCGACTTACACTATCGCCAGCCAAAGGCCGCGCTTCGGACGAGAGATGACGCCGCAAGATCGCCTCGCTCGCGATGACAATATACGTCCGCTTCTGATGTA
>CAWFJG010000015.1:0-194982 GCA_963816065.1 uncultured Alphaproteobacteria bacterium
CCAAAACCAGATGGACAACGGCGTGCGGCTGCGCTCCATGACCGTGCCGACAGTCAGTCCTGTCTGGCTGCGGCATTTCCGGCATGTCAGCACGCCCGGGCGGCTCGCAATGCGGAACGGTTCGCCGCGAGCCTCGCAGCGCGGGCAGACGAAGGCCTGCGCTCCCAGCGCGCCTGTTCGAGATACGAAGCGCACGCCGCATCATCCGGGAAAGCCCGCCCAAACTCCGGCAGCGACCGTGGAAATGGCAGCGCCGCGCGCTGCTGCCCCCGACGTCCATCACGACGGCCGTTTCTCCAGTCATTTCCCCGTCCAGCCTCACGCACGCCCTTCGCGCAAAGGGGAACCGCCAGTTGGCTGGGGGCCTCACCCGCGAGTGTCGCCACATCTAGATTTAGTGGGTGTATGTGTCAACCGGATAGGCATGGTTCAAACCAGGCTCTGACTTAAAATCGGTGAAATCTCAGATTTAGCTCGGCTTCATTTCTGATTCGGAGCCAAGCCATGTTTTCATTCGACTTTTCGCGCCTCGTTCCGGCGGGCCTCTCCGTTGACGGCGTCGAGGATGGCGGGGCCGGCGTGATCATCCGCGCTCATCGAGAATTGGCTTGGGGCAGATGTCCGGATTGCGGAACATGGAGTGCGCGGGTTCATAGTCGATACATGCGCAAAGTGGACGACTTGCCGATCGGTGGTCGACGCGTTCGCCTCATCGTCCACGCCCATCGGTACTTTTGCGATGCGTCATCCTGTCCCCGATGCACGTTCGCGGAGCGCTTGGATGGGGCCGTTGCGCCGAAGGCGCGCAGAACCGGACGGCTTGACGAGATCGTATTCTGCCTGGCCATTGCGCTCGGCGGCCGACCCGCCGCCGCTCTGGCCAAGCGCATCGAGATCAAGGTCAGCAACGATACATTGCTGCGCGCAGTCCGGCGCCGCGGTCAGACCCAGCCGTCGCCCCCATCCGTGATCGGCATCGACGATTGGGCTTGGCGACGCAATTTTCGCTACGGCACGCTGATTTGCGATCTCGAGCGCCACAAGACGATCGCGCTGTTGCCGGACCGAGAACCCGCGACAGCGGAAGCGTGGTTGAGACACTGGCCCGATATCGCGGTCATCGCGCGCGATCGCGGCGGCGCCTACGCGCTGGCGGCGCAAAGGGCGCTGCCCAACGCCCTCCAAGTCGCCGATCGCTGGCATCTCATGGAGAATGCAAGCGCGGCTTTCCTGGACGCCGTCCGCAAGTCGATGCGTCCAATCCGGGCGGCCCTCGGCGCGGCGACCGTCGACCCCGCGTTGCTGACCGCCTCCGAGCGTCTCCAGTACGAAGGCTATCTGCGCCGCGAGGAGACCAACGCTTCGATCCTGGCGATGGCGGCGGACGGCGCGTCGATCAAGGAAATCCGGCGCAAGACCGGATACAGTCGCAAGCTCATTCGCGCAGTCCTGCGCGGTCAGAGATCAGATATTTTCCGAACTCGGCAAAGCTCGCTGGAGCCTTGGCTTCCATGGCTGGACGAGCAATGGGCGGCCGGTCGGCGGAACGGCTCCGAGCTCTGGCGCGATCTCAAGCAACGCGGCTTTCGCGGATGCCTCCGGGTCGTGGGCGAATGGGCCGGGCGGCGACGGAGGGCGGAAAAAGCGGAATCGGCTGTCGGTCATGCGCCGTCAGCTCGAACAATCGCGCGTTTGCTGACAACGGGCCGCGATGATCTGACGAAGGCGGAAACCGTCACCGTCGCCGCAATCGAGAGCGGCGTCACACTCCTCGTCGAGGCGCGCGACCTCATCGCGGGATTCCAGGACATGATCCGACGCAAGACGACAACCGAACTCGACGCTTGGCTCGATCGCGCCAAAGGCGGTCTCGTCGCCGCGTTCGCGAATGGCCTGACGAAAGACAAAGCCGCCGTCACCGCCGCGATCGCGTCGCCGTGGTCCAATGGGCAGACCGAGGGGCAAATCTGCAAACTGAAGCTCGTCAAGCGCCAGATGTACGGGCGCGGCAAAATCGACCTGCTCCAAGCGCGCGTCATCGGCCTCGCATGATGAGATTCACGGAAAATGCGTCAGAGCCCAAAACAAGCGCCTGGCGCCCGGCCGGGGACGGCGCAGATGGGCCTGAGGCGGGTCCACCAGGCTGGGCCTGTGGACCCCGTTCGTTCATTGCGGCGCCGGCGGCCCCCGCCTTTCGGCGGAGCAGAGAGGTCGATTCCCGTGCGACCCAGGAGAGGGCGTCGAGCGGCGAGTCAAGTCTCCAAGGCGCCCGGAGCGCTCCAGAGCGGCGTGGTGATCTTGCGGTCGACCAGCGACTTCTGGACCGAATATGCCGCCAACCATCGCTCCTTGGCCTCGTCGTAGGTGGACCGATGCGCGGGATTGGCTCGACATCCCGCTCCCAGCGGACCAGGGCGTCGGCCGCTTCAGCGAAGTCGGCGAATTGGCCGAGTCCCACGGAGGCCACCGCGGCGCCGCCGAGCGCTGTGGCTTCGCGAACCTTTGGAATGCGAATGCGACGGCCGGTGACGTCGGCGAGGATTTGCGGCCATAGTCTTCCCTTGGAGGCGCCGCCGGCGAATATGATCGGCGCCGAAGAATTGGCGGCGGCGAACTCGCGCACCCGCTCCATGTTGATCTGGGACACGATCGCCGCGTTCTCCTGCATGGCGCGAAACAGAACCCCCTTGCTGGCGCGCTCCGGATCGAGGCTGAGGTTCAGAAACGACGGCGCCGCGTGATACCAACGGCTGAAGTCCATGGCGTCGGAAAAGATCGGAATGACGCCGTGAGCGCCCGCCGGCGCGGCGGCGGACTGCTCCTCCATCAAGTCGTAGGGGTCGCGGCCGGTCGCATCGGCGAGACGCTTCTCCTCTGCGCAGAATGCGTCGCGGAACCAACGCGCCGAAAGGCCGACGAAGAAGGTGATGCACTCCGCGTGGTTGAGGCCGCGGATCGCCGCCGGATTGATGCGCACCCGCATCTGCGGGTCGACGCGATCCGCCGGGATGTTGATGACCTGCTGCCAGAACGTGCCGCCGAGCACGGCGGCGTCCCCGGGGCGCACGACGCCGATGCCCACCGCGCCGAGTTGCGCGTCGCCCCCGCCCGCGATCACCGCCGTTCCGGCGCCGAGCCCGGTTTCGCGCGCCGCCGCGGCTGTGACCGCGCCGAGGGGCGCGCCCGGCTCGACGACGCGCGGGAACATGCTGCGATCGAGGCCGGCGCGCTCGATCAGCCGATCCGACCAATCGCGGGTCCGGAATGCGAGCAGGCCGCTCGTTCCGCCATTGGTCGGCTCGACGACGATCTCTCCCGTCAGGCGCGCCGTAACCCAGTCGTTGAGCATCGAGACGGCGCGCACCCGCTCGAAGATCTCCGGTCGATGCTTTCGCACCCAGTTCAAGCGGGGCAGCGCGCCGAGCGCGAAGGTCTGGCCGGTCTCCTCGTAGAACTCGCGCTCGAGCCCACTCGCCTGCGCCTTGAGCTCGCGGACTTCCGCCTCGGCGCGGCTGTCGACGTTGGCGCAGGCCCAGACCTCCTTGCCGCCGCCGTCGTAAAGCACGATGCCCTCGCGCATGCTGGTCGAGGTCACGGCCCGGATCCGGTCGCCTGAGACGTTCGCCTCCTTCAACGCCTTGGCGATGCAGCGGCCCACCCGAGGCCAGTTGGCGTCGGTGTCGAACGACATGGAGCCGGGGACGCCCGGCTCCGCGACATGGGTCCATTCCTCCTGGCCGACGCCGAGCTGGCGCCCTCCGGCATCGAATACGACGGCCCGGACGCTGCCGGTTCCGGCGTCGATCACCAACAGATCGTCGCTCAACTCGCCCTCCCCAGGATCTCCCCGGCCGTCGTCTCGTCGGTCACGAGGATGTTGATCAGCCCGCCGCGCAACGCGCCGAGGATCGGCTCGATCTTCTCGGCGCCGGCGGCGGCGCCGACGATGTTCGGGATGCTCTTGAGTTCATCCGGACGGACGGCGACGACGAGGTCGTGCAGGTCGAGGGAAAGCACTTGACCCTCGCGGTCGTAGAAGTAGCCGAAGATGTCGCCGACCGCGCCCATCCGGGCGAAAAGGTCGATCTCGGCGGCCGTGCAGTAGCCGTCGTGAACCATCGTGGCGCTGCGCGTGGTGGCGCCGATCCCGACAACCGCGAACCTCGCGGTCAGCGCCATCGACAGGGCATTGCGCACGTAAGGCTCCTTGAAGAGCATCCGCGCGGATTCCGGCGTCGAGACGCGCAGCGGCGTCGGGATCAGATGCACCTCGCCTCCCATGCCGTTGACGCCGACGCCGGCGACATAGGAGGAGACCCCTCCGGTCAAACTGACGAGCGTTATCTCGCGCTTGACGAGGATCGGCGAGAGGGCGCGCAGGGCCGCGTTGACCGCCCGGCCAAAGCCGATCGCCAGAAGATCGTGCGGCTGGAGTTGCTGCGCAAGGAACTTGGCGGCCGCGCGGCCGATCCGTAGATCGGCGCGCGCTTCCGGGTACTCCGGGATCACCCGTGCGTCGGCGAGGCCAAAACGCTTGACGAGTTGCTCCTGCAACCGCAGGCAGCCTTCGTAACGGGAGTTGATGTGGACCTCGATGAGCCCGGTCTGACGGCCCCGATCGAGCAGACGCGACACCTTGACGCGCGAGAGGCCCAACCGGTCGGCGATATCGCCCTGTCTCAGCCCGTCATTGTAGTAGTACCACGCGACGCGCGCGACCAACTCCTCGCTGTCGGCTGACGGGTCCGTCCAATCCTCGTCCTCGTCGACCATCACGCCCTTCAACGAAGCCTGTGTCATCGGCAGCGACGCACAAAAGTTCATATGCTGTGCAAATAGTCGCCCTGCGACGCCACGGCGTCAAGATGCATTCTCACTGCGAAACGCATCTGGACCGATGTTCGGCGGAGGACGAAACTCGGTCGGCTCCGTCGGCCGCCTGTGTCGAAGCGTCGACCTGGCAGCGGCTAAAAGTCGCAGAGACGCCGAAGTCTCCCGGCCGACGCGGAACCGTGCGGCCGCGGGCAGGAACCGGTCCGAACTGAAAGGAAGGTCCGGGCGGGGCGAGAGCATCAGAGCGCGACAAGTCGCCAACGCCTTGAAGCGCATCATGATGGCCCTAGTCTCCGCGTCGATCCGTCGGCCCATGCGGCGACCTGCAATCCTCTCCCGAACGGAATGCCGAGACCGCTCGGCGCGCCAGCGGTTCGGGATCTCCTCACGGAAAACGCCAGCCAATTGACACAGATGAACTTTTGATCAATAGTTGAAAAAATGATCAAATGCGGGGCGAGGATATGTTGGTTCAGTTCGTGCATATCCGGATCAAGCCAGACAAGGTCAGCGAGTTCCTCGACGTCTTCCGCATCAATTTCGAAGGCACGAGCCGCGAGCCCGGCAATGTCCGGTTCGACGTTCTCCAGGACCCGAACGACGACACGCATTTCGTGATCTACGAAATGTTCGAGTCCGAGGCGGCGGTGGACGAACATCGCAAGACCCCGCACTACAAGAAAACGGTCGCCAAACTGGACCCTCTGATGCAGGGGCCGCGCACCAAGGACTTCTACCGCCTGCTCCTTGCGAAAGGGCAGGAGCACGCGGCATGACCGACGAACCGGGCCCGCTCGGCGCACTGTCCGGGCTGAGCCTCGGAGTGTTCGCGGCCGACCTCGGCCGGTTGCGAGAGGCGGCTCGTCAAGCTGCCGCATGGGGCGCAGCGGCGCTGCATTTCGACGTGATGGACGGCGTCTTCACGCCGGCGATCACAGGCGGCCCCGGCTTCGTCGCGGCGCTCGACGTCGGCTCGCCGCGGGACGTGCATCTCATGGTCGATGCGCCGAGCCGGAAAATCGCCGCGTTCGCCGAAGCCGGCGCCGACATCATTTCCGTTCACGCAGAGGCGCCCGACGCGCTTGAGGCGATGGGCCGGGTTCGTGAAGCTTCGGTCAGACTCGGCCGCCCGATCCTGGCGGGTCTCGGGTTGATGCCGGACACCAGCGTCGAATTCGATCTCGGACCTCCTCGCGCCTGCGCCCGATGTGATCCTGGTTCTCGCGGTCGACCCGCGCAAGAAGGCCCCGCCGGTCGTCGACCTCGCCCTTGCAAAGCTCGCCGCTCTCAAGGAGCTTCCCTGGAAGGCCGCGCCGCGGTTCGTCTTCGACGGGGCGGTCACGCTCTCCACAATCGAGGCGGTCGCGGCCGCCGCGCCCGACCTGATCGTCAGCGGCAGCGCGGTGTTCGCGGCGCCTGATCCTCCGGCGGCGTTCGCGCGCCTCGCGGCGGCGCTTCAAGCCGCCGCGGCGGCCCGTTCGAGAACGGGGCGCTGACCATGGCCGAGCGTTCCGAGGAACCCGGTCGGGAGGTCGTCGCAGCGCTGCGCGACATCTGGAAAGTGTTCGCCGGCGTTCCGGTTCTCAAGGGGATCGACTTTGCGCTCCGCGCGGGCGAGATCCATGCGCTGCTCGGCGGCAACGGCTCGGGCAAGTCGACGACCGTCAAGATCCTGTGCGGCGTCTATCAGCCGACCGCTGGCGCGATCGAGATGCAGGGGCGCTCGGTCAGCTTCGACAAGCCGTCCGACGCTCATCGCCACGGCGTGTACATGGTGCCTCAGGAGCCGCACATCTTCCCCCACCTGACGGTCGAGGAGAACCTGCTGCTAGGGGACGGCATCGATCCCGACGGCGCCGCCGAGAAGGCGAGACGGCTCGCCCGGGAAAGCGGCTTCGAGGGCGACTTCTCCAGCGCCGGGGGATTCCTCAGCATCGCCAATCAGCAGCTCGTCGAGATCCTTCGCGGCCTCATGCGCGACGCCCGGCTGCTGATCTTCGACGAGCCGACCTCGGCCCTGACCGTTCGCGAGGTCGAGAGCCTGTTCCAGCACATGCAACGCCTGAAGCAGCGCGGCATCGCCATACTGTTCATCTCGCACCGGCTCAACGAGGTGCTGGAGATCTCCGATCGGGTCAGCGTGCTCCGAGACGGCGCCTTCGTCCTCCGCGCCGCAACTGAGACGTTGACCGCCGAAAAGCTGGTGGAGGCGATGCTGCCGGCCGCGGCCTCCTCGGGCGTGGCAAAGCCGGGCGCTTCGCGGTCCAAGTCCCAGGTCCGGCAGGCGGGCGCGCCGGTGCTCGACGTGCGCGGCCTGACTGGCGACATGTTCCAGGAGATCAGCTTCAAAGTCTGGCCGGGCGAGGTCGTCGGGGTCGCCGGGTTGGTCGGCGCCGGGCGCACCGAGCTCGCCGAAGCGATCGTCGGCCTCGACAACAACGTGCAGGGCGATGTGATCCTTGCCGGCGCGCCCATCAACAACCGCAGCCCGCGGTCATGCCAGGAGCGCGGCCTCAGCTACGTTCCGGAAGACCGCCACGCGCATGGCATCTTCCTCGAGTTGCCGCACCCTGCAACCACGAGCGCGTCGGTGCTCCGCAAGCTCGGGCGCTTCTTCCTGTCCCAGAGCCGGGAGCGCTCGCTCTCCGACCGGTTCGTCGGGCAGCTCGACATCCGCACCTCGAGCCGCTCGCAGCTGTCGGGCCAGTTGTCCGGCGGCAATCAGCAGAAGATCGTCCTCTCCAAGACGCTCGCCGCGGACCCGAAGATCATCATTCTCGATGAGCCCACCCGCGGCATCGACGCGCGGGCGCGTCAGGACGTCTATCGCATCATCCGCGAGCTGACCGAGCGGGGGGTCGCGGTGCTTCTCATCTCGTCCGAGCTCGGCGAAATTGCGGACCTGAGCGATCGAGTGCTGGTGATGTACCGCGGACGCTTGCAGGAGCTCTCCGGTCAGAACCTCGGACTCGAGCGGATTTCGGCCGCGTCGTTCGGCCTCATGAGGGACGGCTCCGCATGATCCGGGTCCTGAAAAACAGAGAGGCCGTCGTCATCGCGCTGCTCGTCGCGCTGGTGCTGGCGATAGGCTTCTTAAGTCCCAATTTCCTGAAGCCGGCGACGCTGATCAACGTCGCCAATTCGAGCCTCGTACTGATGCTGATCGCAATAGGCGAGATGTTCGTCCTGCTGACGCGCGGCATCGACGTGTCGGTAGGCGCGATCACCGGCCTAAGCGCCGTGATTCTCGGCTCCGCGCTCAATTTCGGCTCGCCTTTGCCGCTGGCCGTCGTCCTGGCGCTGCTGACGGGTCTTGCCGCCGGCATGGCCAACGCCGTCGGTGTCACGCTCCTCCGGATTCCGCCGATCATCATGACCCTCGGCACGCTGGGGGTGTACCGAGGGATCATGCTTCTCATCACCGGCGGCAGCTGGATCGAAACGATTCCCCAGAGCATCAAGTCGGTGGCCGGATGGCGCTTCCTCGAAGTTCCCTTCCTCGTCTGGGTGACAATCGCCATCGCCGTCGCCACGACGATGGCCCTGCGCGCGCTCAAACAGGCTCGCTACTTCTACGCTGTCGGCGACAACGAGGAGGGCGCCTATCTCCTCGGCATTCCGGTCAAGGCTACGATCTTCTCCGCCTATTGCCTCGCCGGGCTATTCGCCGGCGCGGCCTCGGTGGTCTTCGTCGCGCAGATCGGCTTCGTTCCGACGCAGACCGGCAACGGGCAGGAACTGAAGGCGATCGCCGCCTTGGTTCTCGGCGGAGTCAGCCTGTCCGGCGGCGTCGGCACGGTGGCGTCGGCCGTCGTTGGCGCGTTGTTCCTCACCGCCGTCGACAGCATGATGATCTTTCTCAAGGTTCCCGGGTTCTGGAACAATGCGGTCGGCGGGGCCATCCTTCTCTCCGTCGTGCTGGTCGACTACCGCATTCGCCGGACGGTCGAGGAGCAGCGGCGGCGCGCGCGCGCATCCGAGTTGAAGCGCTCCAGCGCCTCTCCCGTCAGCCAGGGCAAGGCCGCGACCGTAACGTCCATGGAGAAGGCCGGATGACCGGGATCAGATGGCTGAAGACCTGGGAATTCGCGCTCGTGGTCGCGCTGGTCGTCGAGATTCTTGTCCTCGGCGCGATCAATCCCAGCTTCCTCAGCATCAACAACCTGTTGTTCTCGACCAGCGACTTCACGCACGTGATTTTCGCGGCGTTGGGGCTGACGCTGGTCGTCATCACCGGCGGAATTGATATTTCCGGCGTTTCCGTCATGGGACTCGCCTCGATCACCCTGGGCCTCACCTGGGTGGCGAGCGGCGATATCGATCTCGCGGTCGTCGCGGCGCTGACGATCGGCTGCTTCGCCGGCGCCTTGAACGGCGCGTTCGTGGCCTTCACAGACATCTCGCCCCTGGTGATCACGCTCGGCTCGATGTTCATGTTCGCCGGCATCGCGACGGGCTTGCCGGGCATCCTCGCCTGGCTGGGCTTTCACGCCTATGGCGCTGGCGGATTCGCGGCTTATCAGTATGAGGGCATCACCGGGCTGCCGGCGCAATTCGGCGAGGTTGCGCTGGGGAGCGTCGGCCCCGTGCCTCATCCGCTGATCGCCGTCCTGGCGATCGCGGCCGTGCTGTCGATTGTCCTGCATCGCACCGCCTTCGGCCGCTATCTCTACCTGATCGGCGTCAATCCGGGCGCCGCCCGCTACAGCGGCGCGCCGGTGACCACGGTGCTGATCGGCGTCTACACCATCAGCGGCCTCTGCGCCGCCGTGGCCGGGGTGATGCTGACGTCCTACTTCACTTCGGCCCGGTCGGACCTCGGCAGCGAGGCGCTCCTGCCGGTGATCACGGCGGTCGTGCTCGGCGGCACCAGCATTCTCGGGGGCAGCGGCACCGTTGTCGGCACTCTGCTCGCCGGACTGGTCGTCGGCTTCCTGCGCCAGGGACTGCTCGCTCTCGGCGTCATCAGCAGCGTCGTCCCCGTCGTCGTCGGCGGTCTCCTCATCGCCATCGTCGCGGCGAAGTTGCTGACGGCCGATTTCAATCTGAAGAGGCGCAATCAGCGCGCCTACCGCATCCTCAAGGCCGGCGAAGGCTCCGCCGCGGGGGAAAGGGTCAATTGAGCAGTCCCACAAGCTCTTTGAGAGGGACTTGTGTGTGTGAAGAAGGAAGCAGGGAGTGATGAATATGAACACGAGGCTGGGTGTATTGGGCGTCGCCGTCGCGGCGATAGTTGCATCGCTTTCCTTCGCCGGCGCTGAAGCCAAGGAGGCGAAGATCGCATTCATCCCGAAGCTGACCGGCGTCGGCTTCTTCGAGTCCGGCGGCAAGGGAGCCGTCGAGATGGGCAAGCAGATCGGCGCCGAGGTGAAGTACGACGGTCCGAGGGAAGCGAGCGTCTCCGGCCAGGTCGAGTTCATCAACAATTTCGTCAACCAGGGCTATGACGCCATCGCCATCTCGTCGCTTTCGCCGGACGGCCTGTGCGCTGCGCTGAACCGCGCCGCGGCGAAGGGCATCAAGGTCTTGACCTGGGACTCGGACGTCAATCCGAAGTGCCGCTCCTACTACATCGATCAGGGCACTCCCGAACAACTCGGCAGGCTCCTCGTGACCATGGCGGCCGACCAGATGCCGGACGCCAAGACCGCCAAGAAGAAAGTCGCGTTCCACTATTCCAGCCCGACCGTGACCGACCAGAACCAGTGGGCGGAGGTGGCCAAAGCCATCATCGCCAAGGAGTATCCGAACTGGGAGGTCGTCGCGACCCAGTTCAGCTTCGAGGACGCGCAGAAGGCGGTGCAGGTCCCGACAGCGCTGTTCCAGACCTATCCGGACCTCGACGCCATCATCTGCCCCGACGCGAATGCCCTTCCCGGCTCGGCGCAGGCGGCCGAGAACCTGAAGATTCCCGGCAAGGTCATCATCACCGGCTTCTCGACGCCGAACGTGATGCGGCAATACGTGAAGAGCGGAACTGTCAACCGCTTCGGGCTGTGGGACGTCGTCGTGCAGGGCAAGCTGTCGGTCTACATCGCCGACCAACTCGTCAAGGGCAAGACCTTCAAGGTTGGCGACAAGCTCGACGTCCCGGGGATCGGATCGGTCGAAATCTCGCCCAACAAGATCCAGGGCTACGATTTCGAGGCGCCCAACAACGGCATCATCCTTCTGCCGGAACGGACCGTCTTCAACAAGGACAACATCGACAAGTTCGACTTCTAAAAACGGTCGAAGATTGAGGCATGGGCGCTCGGAAGGAGTCCGGGCGCCCATTGGCGATACGAGCCGATCCAGGAAACAGGAATTGCGAGATGGCTGACCTCGACGACATCACCGACGGCAAGGACTTCGGCCTGGACAGGCCGGCCTCCACCCAAGGCTTTTTTCTCAAGGGCGTCGCAAACTACGACTGGGGCATCAAGAACCGCCTGAGCCGCATCTTCAATCCGAAGACCGGCCGCACGGTCATGTTGGCCTTCGACCACGGTTACTTCCAGGGGCCGGCGAGCGGGCTGGAGCGGATCGACTTGAGCATTCTGCCGCTCGCCGAATACGCCGACGTGCTGATGTGCACCCGCGGCGCGCTGCGCTCGATGATCCCGCCGACCGTGACCAAGCCGGTCGTGCTGCGCTGCTCGGGCGGAAACTCCATCCTGACGGAGCTGTCGAACGAAACTGTCGCGGTCGATATCGAGGACGCCGTGCGCCTCGACGCCGCCGCGATGGCGGCGCAGGTCTACATCGGCGCCGAATACGAGCACAAGTCGATCACCAACGTCCTCAAGCTGATCGACACCGGCATGCGCTTTTCGATCCCGACGCTGGCCGTTACCGGCGTCGGTAAGGACATGGCGCGGGACGCCCGATATTTTGGTCTCGCGACGCGCATCGCCGCCGAATTGGGCGCCCATTACGTCAAGAGCTATTACGTCGAGCCGGGCTTCGAGCGAATTACCGCCGCCTGCCCCGTCCCGATCGTGATTGCGGGCGGCAAGAAACTCCCCGAGTTCGAGGCGCTCGAAATGGCCTACAAGGCGATCGACCAGGGCGGCGCCGGCGTCGACATGGGCCGCAACATCTTTCAGTCGCAGAACCCGGTGGCGATGATCAAGGCGGTGATCGCCGTCGTGCACGGCGGCGAGAAGCCCGACAAAGCGCTGCAACTCTTCAATGACCTCAGCGCTGCGAGCGGCAGGGCGTGAGGGGCGCCGGCAGGCCGCCAGCCGATTGCTCCCACAGCCAGATGTGCGGGCGGAAGGCTTCGCCGAGCTTGCTCCTGGGTCTGGTCGGCAGCCGACGCGACGCCAATCGCGAGGGCGGCAATGCGCCCGATAGGACCCGTTCGCCGAGCGATCCGCCGACGGCCCCTCCGTGCGCATTGCCGCCTTTGCAGCGAGACGTATTCAAAAGACGGCAAAGGTTCGCCGGGGGCGGAGGGTCAGGCGAAATGGGCTGGCCGGAAAGGTCGGCCGCACCCTTCGAGAACGCATGGGCCTCCGCTCAGCCTGTCGCTTCCCCTGCCACGGCCGCCAGGAACCGCCGCATCGCGGTCAGCGTCGCCTCGTGGCCGGCGGCGGCGCCGTGCCGCTCGGCGATCCACGCGGGGTCGTTGTAGGCGAGCCGAGTCACGCCCGAGGCGTCGGTCCACACCAGCGCGCGCAGCGGCAGGTCGAGGCCCGTCGTCTGAACCGCCTGCATCAGCGGCGTGCCGGCGCGCGCGTTGCCGAACAGGATGACCTCGGTCGGCAGCAAGGTCATATCGACCGCGGCGGCGGCCTTGGCGTGATCGATGCACGCCAGCACGGCGGCGCCGTGCGCAGTCACGGCGGCGATCAGGCGCTCGACCGTCTCGGCCTGGTTCCTCTTGCTCGCCAGCGTAACGAGTTCATCGACGGCCATGGCGGTTCGATCCTTCTTGCTTGGTGATCCCGAATTGAAGCCGACTGCTCTTCCGTCTCCGCTCTGTAGACCCGGTCGCCGGCCCGAAGGGTTCACGTCCCGCATCGCGGCGCGGACCCCCCTCTCCAGTGCGCTGGGAAGGGCGCGCGACCCTCGGACTTTGATCCGGGGGCCTTCGGCCACGTTGGGGTCTCCGCCCGGGGGCAGGCTCTTCCCCGCTTCGCGGAGAAGGGGAAACCCGTCTTCGCCAAGGGCCCGATGCGTCCCCGCGATGCGCAATCGCGGCGACGGGCGCCTCGGCCTGAACCCGTCGAATAAGCCCCCGAAAGCTTGGCGAAGTGAAGGCGCGGCCATCGTTTTCGGGTGGCGCCCGCCGGCCGATTGCGCCAGATTCGGGTCGATGACGCCAGGATCCGCAACCATGCTCGACAGGCCTTCCCTTCCCGCCGAAAGCGCCGACTACGCCACCGTCAGGCGCGCGATCGAATTCCTCTCGACCCGCTGGCGCGACCAGCCCGCGGTCGAGGAGGTCGCGGCCGAGGTGGGACTGTCGCCCTCCCACTTCCAGCATGTGTTCAAGCGTTGGGCCGGCCTGACGCCGAAGGCGTTCCTGCAGGCGATCACCATCGAGCGCGCCCGCGAGCTTCTGCGCGATTCCGCCAGCGTGCTCGACGCGGCCTACGACGTCGGGCTTTCGGGTCCGAGCCGGCTGCACGACCTGTTCGTCTCGCACGAGGCGCTGACGCCCGGCGACTATCGCCGCGACGACCTCGTCCTGCGCTACGGCTTCCACCCCTCGCCGTTCGGCGAGGCGATCGTGGTGACGGCCGCGCGCGGCATCGCCGGCCTCGGCTTCGTCGACGACGGCGACAGGGCCGCGGCGCTGGCGGACATGACGCGGCGCTGGCCGCGGGCGCAGTTCGTCGCCGACGACGAGGCGCACGGCCCCGGCCGCGGCGCGCGCCTTCGACCCGGAGCAATGGCGGCCGGACACGCCGCTGCGCATCGTGATGATCGGCACCGACTTCGAGGTCAGGGTGTGGGAGACGCTGCTCTCGGTGCCGATGGGATGCGCGACCACCTATTCCGACATCGCCGTGAGGCTCGGCAAGCCCAAGGCGGCGCGCGCGGTCGGCGCCGCGGTCGGGCGCAATCCGATCTCGTTCGTCGTCCCCTGTCATCGCGTGCTCGGGCGTTCGGGCGCGCTGACCGGCTACCACTGGGGCCTCGCGCGCAAGCAGGCGATCATCGGCTGGGAGGCCGGGCGGGTCGGCGCCAGCTGAGCGCAAGACGCGGGCGGGCCCGATCTGCGGTCAAAAAAATCACTGTTCTGAGGCCGACCCCTTGGTTTTCCGGGGGGAAATGCGGCGAAACGGCGGCAATTCATGGTTAATGGGACGTGCGCGAATCGAGAAATCGGCGCCTGAAGCGTGTTGATATGGCTTGCCCGTTCGCCGGAACGCGCCGCCCTCGTCGGGGGCGTCCGCGGGCGCTTCCGTCTCCACCCCCTACCACGTCTGCCCCGGCTGCAGCGTCGGGTAGGGGACGCGGACGCGGGCATCGCGCAGCCGCCGCAGGACGTCGAAACTGATGTCGCTCTGGGTCCGCGGGGCCGTCTCGACCTCGTCGACGAAGCAGACGAGGTTGAACTTGAGCGCCCAGTCGGCGAATTCGGTGAACGAGCACCGTCGGCGCGGGAATGCTCAGCACCAGGTCCTGCGCCTTGGCGGCGGCGATCAGGATCTCGCGCACCTGCCTCGACGTCGCTCTCGTAGGCGACGTTGATCGCGATGATGATGCGGCCGATCGCGGTCGGTGTGGACCCAGTTCTTGACGACGCCCGCTGACCAGGTTCGAGTTCGGCACGATCAGCGTCGCGCGATCGAAGGTCTCGATCTCGGTCGCGCGGGCGTTGATCTTGCGCACGAATCCCTGGTCTGCGCCGACGACGACCCAGTCGCCGACCCGGATGCCGCGCTCCCACAGGAGGATCAGGCCGGAGACGAAATTGTTGGCGATCGACTGCAGGCCGAAGCCGATGCCGACCGAAAGCGCGCCGGCGACGATCGCCAGACTTCTGCATGTCGAGCCCGACCTGGGCGCCGCCGAGCAGCACCGCGACCGACGTCGCCGACATAGCCGAAGATCGTGCTGATCGAGTTGCTGACGCCGGCGATCGAGGCGCGTCTGCGGCAAGAGGCGGTCGCTGAGCCAGCTCTGGACGAGCGCGGGTGCAGAACAGCGCCGACGCCGAACACGACCGACGGCGGCGAGCATCGAGGACAACGACAGGGTGACGCCGCCGACCGAGAAGCCGAAATAGGCGGCGCGGAGCGAACTGAACCAGTCCTGCGACTGCACGCCCCAGGGTTCGAGGACGGCCGCCGCGGCGATCACGACGAGCGCCAGTCGCGCGACGCCCTGCACGATGAACAGCGATTTGCGCGAGCACGTTGCGGCTGAGGCCGAACAGCGCCCTGAGCCTCGCGCCGACCTCCGCCTCCGGGCTGGAGCAGCGCCTCGGTGCCGTCCTGGACGAGGACGTCGATCAGATAGAGGCAGCAGCCGACAATCGCGAGGAAGATCGCCTGGTTGACGAGGAAAGTGGCGAAGGCGACGTAGCCGGTGGCGGTCGCGGCGAAGATGACGATGGCGGCGGCCCAGCCGACCGTCCGCGCGGGCGCCCAGCGTCGGGAGCCGGCGCGGCGGCTCTGCGGCGCGGGCGCAAGCCGGCGCAGGGTGTAGCGCGACGACCAGCGACGACCAGCGCCGCGCCGACCGCACGCCCGGCGACCACGATGTTGAGCGAGGCGACAGCGTCGGCGGCCGGTTCGATCAGCCGCTCCGCTGCCCAGATCGCCGCGATCGTCATCGCGCCGCGAACAGATCCGCCGCGCCGCCCGGTCGCCGACCGGGACGAGCCGCCACGCCTCGGCCCACGGCGCCAGCATGGCCCGGCCGAGCGCGTTGACCACGATGAGCAGGCGAGAAGCGTCGAGGACCGCGTCGAGCACGCCCTGCACGTGTGGCTCGGACAGGTTCGGAAAGGTCGAGCGCCGCCGTCAGCGTCCATAGGCCCAGGAGGGGCAGGCGGCGAGCGCGAGCAGATCGTCCAGGCCGCCGCCAGCGCCCGGCGCAGCCGTGTCGGAGGTTCGGCGTCGGGATTGCGATCAAGGAAGCGGCGCCCGATCCACCGGATGAGGACCGCGAGCGAGCGCGAACGCCAGGACCGCCACGACCCCGCCCAGCGCCTGCGCCGCCGTGACGCGGCCGCCGAGCTCGGATGTCCACGCGCCGGCGATCGCCCCGACGGCGGCGAGGTCGGCTGGCGCTTCGCGCGACACGTTCCGCCACAACTGTGGGTTGAACAGGAAGTTGACGAGCGCGCGAACGTCTGGCGCGCGAAGAGTTCGCGCGCAGCCTGGCGCCAGATCCGGGTCGCGTTGTCGTCGACCCGGTAGAGCATGGCGCGGGCGGCGCGCAGCTCGGCGTCGAGCGCGTCGTGCCTCTCCTTCTCGCCGGCGATTTCGGCGGCCGCCGCGTCGTTCGCCGGCGCGGCCTGGCTGTCCTTGTCGTTTTCGGCGTAAGCTCGGCGAGTCGTTTCGTCGATGCGGCGAGCCGGGGCGTCATTTCGGCGATCGCCGCCTGCAGGGCGATCCCGAGCGGATCATTCTGCGCCCGCAGGCGCTGTAGCTCGGCATCGCTGAGGTTCGGTTGCTTCAGCGTGGTCTCGATGGCCGTGAGCGCGGCTCGCGGTCGCGTCGAGATCGAGCGGCCCCTGGTCCTGCGCTGCAACGCGGCCGGCTAGAACCAGCATGAGAGCGAGGACGAGGCAGCGCAGAATTCCGAGGGTGGTCTGAAACGTCGGCTGTGGCAAGGAGTGATCCGATGATTTGGGGACGGCGCCCCCTCTACGCATCGGACCATGGCCGCGCCGTGGCGCCAATGGCGTCCAGCCGCCGCAGAATTCTGTGTCCACCGCAACGCCCACGGAGTCCGCCCTTCGGGAAGCCCCCACCAGCGACCTTCGGACAGTCCTCTCTGCGCGCTGACACTGGGGAGGAAGGGCGCCGCCATCTCCTCCCCCGTGTAGCGCCAGCGAAACGGGGAGCGGGACCGCCCGAAGGCGGAGGAGCCGCGCCGCGACGGAGGCTTTGGAGTTGGCGTTCACCTTCCGATGGGAAAGGGGCTGCGCCTCCGCTTGCGCTTTGTTAAAGGAGGCGGCCAAATTGAGGATAATCCCAGTTGGACGCGACCCCGTTCGACGCCACGCCAACCATCGCCCGCAGCGCCGGCGAGCGGGCGCTCGAGCATTTTCTGGCCGCGGGCTTCCAGCGCATCGAGCCAGCCTATCCTGCACCCGGCGTCGATCTTCCTCGACATGTCCGGAGAGGAGATTCGCGGCAGGCTGTTCCTGACCGCCGACCCTTCGGGCGAGGAACTGTGCCTGAGGCCCGAATATACGATCCCCGTCTGCCGCGCCTATCTCGCCTCGGACAAGGCAGGCGCGAGCGGCCGAATATTCCTACCTCGGACCGGTCTTCCGCGCCCAGGCCGAGGGCAGCGGCGAACGCATCCAGACCGGCCTCGAAAGCTTCGGCCGCAAGGACGTCGAGGCGGCCGACGCCGAGATCTTCGCGCTGTCGATGGAGGCGGCGGAGGCGGCGGGCGGACAGCTCGCGGCGCGACTCGGCGACGCCGGCCTGTTCGACGCCTTCTCACGGCGCTCGCGCTGCCGGACGTTTGGCGGCGGCGCCTGCAGCCGCGGCGCTCGCGCAAGGGCGCGACCTCGCCGCCATTCTCGATGGGCGCGGCCGAGCGCGCTCGCCCAGCCCGGCGTGCTGGCCGCGCATGGAAAGCGCCGACCACGCCGGGGCCCAGGCGCTGGTCGAGGATCTGCTGGCGATCGCGGGCATCGACGCCGTCGGCGGCCGCACCGCAGGCGAGATCGCCGACCGGTTCCTCGAGCAGGCCGCCCTCCGCTCGGGCGAGCGCGATCGGGACCGAGAAGCGGCAAGTGCTGGAACGCCTATCTCGCCGTATCCGGCGATCCGGACGTCGCGGCTGACAAGCTGCGACGACCTCGCGGGCGACGCCGGGCTCGACCTCGGCCGGGCGCTCGACGCCTTCGAATCGGCGCAACGGCTTTATCGCCGCGTGCGGCGTGGCGATCGAGGACACCCGCTTTTCGCGCCGCTTTCGTCCGCGATTTCGACTATTACACCGGCTTTGTGTTCGAGGCGCGCGATCCCGTCCCGGCCTGAGGCACGGCCCGCGCTCGCGCGGCGGACGCTACGACGGCCTGGCGCGCAAGCTCGGGGCGAGGGCGGACATTCCCGCGGTCGGCGCGGCGATCACGCTCGACCGCTTGCCGGCCGGCGGAGCGCGTCGATGACCCTCGACCGCGACGAACGACGCGCCGTTCGTGCTCGCGGTCCCATCGAAGGGGCGGCTGCAGGAAAACGCCTCGGCCTTTTTCGCCCGCGCCGGCCTCGAGCTGACGCAGGGACGCGGGCGCGCGCGACTACCGCGGCGCGGTCGCTGGGCTGCCGCGGAGTCGAGGTCGCCTTTCTTTCGGCCTCGGAGATCGTCGGCCAGCTCGCCTGCGGGCGCCGCGCATTTCGGCGTGACCGGCGAGGACCTGGTGCGCGAGAAGGTTGCGGACGCCGACGCTCGGCTCGAGCTGCTCGCCCCGCTCGGCTTCGGCAGCGCCAACGTGGTCGTCGCCGCGCCGCAGGCCTGGATCGACGTGCGCACGATGGCTGATCTCGAGGACGTCGCCTCCGCCTTTCGGGCGCGGCGCGGCGAGCGGATGCGGGTCGCGACCAAATACGTCAATCTGACCCGCCGTTACTTCGCCGAGCACGGCGTCGGCGACTATCGGATCGTCGAAAGCCTCGGGGCGACCGAGGGCGCGCCCGCGGCCGGGGCCGCCGAACTGATCGTCGACATCACCACGACCGGCGCGACGCTCGCGGCCAATGCGCTGAAACCCCTCGAAGACGGCGTCGATCCTGCGTTCGCAGGCGATGCTGGTCGCCTCCGTCGGCGCCTCCTGGGGCCCGGCGCGCGCGACAGAGCGCCCGCGATCATCCTCGACCGCATCGCCGCGAGCGAAGAAGCGCGCAAGACGCGTGAGGTGCGCTCGCGCATGCCGGTGCCGACCCGGCCGGTGGTCGAAGAGGCGGCGCGAGCGGTTCGGCGCCGTCCCCGCCTTCGGCGAGGAGGCCGACCCCGAGGGCTTCGTCGCCCTCCATTGCGCCAAGGCGGCAGGCGGCGGACCTGGCGAGCTGGCTCCTCGAAAGGGGCGCCAAGCGCGTCAGCGTGGTCGCGCTCGAACAGGCTTTCGACGCGAGGAACCCGCTCTACGAGGCTCTGGAGCGACGGATAGGGCCCCTGTAGCCGCGCTCGCTGAACGCGGCGGCGCAAAGGCGTTGGCCTATATGCAGCATGCCGACAGGTCTGGCGGGTCCTTCGGGGTAGTCGAGTGCCGGCGCAAGAAGGACATGATCTCGGCGCCGCTCGGCCGTTTGGCGGGACGAAGCACGGCGGTGACGAACCGGCCCTCGCCGTCGAACACCACGATCGGCTGAAAGCCGTACTCGTCATAGCGGGCGTTGAACAGCCGCAATTGCTGGCCGCCATGCACCGCATCGAAGGTGTCGTCGATGTCGAGCGTGATTTGTTCGGGAATCCTGGCGAACGACTCGCGATAGAGGTCGACTATCGCCCGGACGGCATGCGCCAGGTGACTCCTATCGGTCAGCCCAGCCGTCTTTGCCTGGCGGGCGCGAACACCGGAGTTGAACGATGACCATCAAGGACAAGACCTTCATTGTGACGGGCGGAAGCCGGGGCCTTGGCCTCGGGGTCGTCGAGGCGCTTGTGGATCGCGGCGCCAGGGTCACGGTCGTCGCGCGCGACAAGACCGCGCTCGCGGCCGTGAAGCAGAGGCTCGGCGTCGCCGTCATCTCGGCCGATGTCGGCCAGGACGGGGCCGCAGAGCGCATTCTCGCCGAGGTCCGCCCCGACGTCCTGGTGCTGAACGCCGGCGCCACGCCGCGCATGGGCAGCCTTGACCTGTTAGGCTGGGCGGACTTCACCGCGATCTGGGAGACAGACGTCAAGGCCGGCCTCTATTGGCTCCAGGCCGCGCTCAACTTGCCGCTCGGTCCGGGCAGCCGAGTTCTGGTGGGCTCAAGCGGCGCCGCCTTGAATGGCTCGCCGCTCTCGGGCGGCTACGCCGGGGCAAAGCACATGCTTCGGCTCATGGCGAAGTACGCGAACGGGATCGCCAAGCAGAAGGGCCTGGACGTCCGCTTCCAGGCGATCTTGCCGATGCAGATTGTCGGCGGGACCGGGGTCGGGGACGAGGCCGCCCGCGCCTACGCCAGGTCGCTGGGCGTGGAGCGCGAGGCGTACCTCGCCCGGTTCGGCGCGCCGTTGCCGCCTCGCCAGTTTGGCGACTATGTCGTCGCGGTGCTGGATGATCCCCACTTCGCATCCGGCGTCGCCTTCGGCGTGAAAGGCGATACTGGAATCACGATCCTGGAGGAAGAAGCGACTTGAGCGAATCCTCTCGTCATCGTCGACGCCGCGCCAAGAGCGACTCCTTGCGCTTTCCGGCTCGTTGAGGCCCGAGCTTCACCGCTATTGCGCGCGCCTGATGGGCTCGGTGATCGACGGCGAGGACGTGGTGCAGGATACGTTCGCGCGGGCCTTGACCGCGCTGGAAGACCTCGAGGAGCTCCCGCCCTTGCATGCCTGGCTCTTCAGGATCGCCCACAATCGCGCGCTCGACCTGCTGCGCAGCCGTGCGATTCGCGCGGCCGAGCCGCTCGACGCGGCCGATGAAGTCGCGGACCCAGCGAGCCCAGATCCCCTGGAGGCCATAATGAGACGGGAGGCGGTCGAGACCGCAGTGTCACGGTTCGCTGCGCTTCCGACCACCCAGCGCAGCGTGGTCATCCTCAAGGACGTGCTCGACCAGTCTCTCGAGGAGATCGCCGCGATGCTTGATCTCACGGTCAATGCGGTGAAGGCCCACCTTGCGCGGGGACGAGCCCGCCTCAAGGCAATCAACGCCACAGCGCCGGATCGTCCCTCGCCGCGTCCGCCGTCGCCCGAAGTGGCCCGTTATGTCGCCCTGTTCAATCAGCGTGACTGGGACGGACTGCGGGCGATGCTGACCGACGACGTGCGGCTGGTCCAGTCTGCGCACCCGCAGCGTGCGGGCGCCGCGAACGTGGGCATGTTCTTCGGCATCTATTCGCGCAAGCCCCCGTCGCGGCTTGCCCCCGCGTGGCTCGAAGGCCGTGAGGTGATCGCCGTCTACGAGGATCTTCAGTCGAAGCCCAGCTATCTGATGTGGCTGGAGTGGCGGGACGGCCAAATCAGCTTCATTCGCGACACCAGATATGTGCGCTATGTCATGGACGACGCAGAGCTGGTCTTTGCACCCGGCGCCGCTATTCAAGGCCCGGCGAGCGCCTGGGGATAGGCGGGACCCTCGACCTCGCGCGGCCGCCTCATCCGGACGTCCGGAACGGAGGGGCCGCCGCTCCCACTCAATTCCAGTGGTTGATCTGGATCGCCGCGGGCGTCAAGATGGCGGCGAACAGCGCCGGAAGGAAGAACAGGATCATCGGGACGGTCAGCGTCGGCGGCAGCGCCGCGGCCTTCTTCTCCGCAGCCGTCATGCGCGAATCGCGGCTCTCCTGAGCGAGCACGCGCAGGGCGGCGCCCAGCGGCGTGCCGTAGCGCTCGGCCTGCGCCAGGACGGTCGTCAGGGCGCGTATCGAATCGAGCCCCGTGCGCGTCGCAAGATTCTCAAACGCGATCCGCCGTTCGGCGAGATACGACATTTCGGCGGCAAGCAAGCCTATTTCCTCGGCCATGGGGATGCTCTCGATGCCGATTTCCTCGCTGACCTTACGCGCCGCGAGTTCAATCGACATGCCGGACTCGACACAGATCAAGAGCAGATCGAGCGCATTGGGATAGGCGCGCTCGAGGGCCTTCTTGCGCTTGACGATCGTGTTCGTGAGGAACAGCGACGGCGCCTGAATGCCGAGATAGGCCGCCGCGATCCCCGCGCCCAGCTTGACCAAGAACGGCTGGCTCCAGTTGAGCACAAAGAAAACGTAGATGATGGTGATCAGGAAAAAGGCAATCGGCGCCGCCATGCGGAAGGCGAGAAAGGCGTATTCGGCGCCGGGGCCGCGGAAGCCCGCCATAGCCAGCTGCTTCTTGGCCGTCGCGAGGCCCAGCCAACGTTGGAGGTCGAGACGCTCGACCAGCTGCTTGGCGAGACGGCCCGGCTTCATCCGCACCGCCATCCGTTTGTCGGCGACCGTCAACTTCTCCCGCTCCCGAGCGCGGATGCGCTCGCGCTCGACGCCAACCGCCTTGATCCGCCGGGCGAGCGGATCGGGCCTAAGCCAGGGGGCGACGGCGCCGGCCATGGCGGCGGCGGCGCCCGCGATCGCCAAGAGGAGCGCGATCCGGTGCGGATCGGACAGGAGGGCTGGAATCGGGTACGCCACCGCGCGATTCTCCTCAGATATCGAACGAGACCATTTTCTTCATCATCGCCACGCCGACCGCCATCCAGCCGACCGCGACGCCGGCGATCAACCGGCCATGCGTCGTGGTCCACAAGAGCGACACGTATTTGGGAGACGAGACGTAGAGCGCCGCCACGACCAGGAATGGGACGACGCCGATAATGACCGCCGACGCCTTCGCTTCCATCGACATCGCACCGATCTTCGCCTTCATTTTCTTGCGCTCCCGCAGGACGCGGGACAGGTTGGCCAGGGCCTCGGAGAGGTTGCCTCCCGCCTGGCCCTGGACCGAGATGACGATCGAGAAGAAATTTGTTTCCGCCACGGGGACACGATGCGTCATGCGCTCCACGGCTTCAGCCAGCGTGAGGCCGATCGTCGTGGCCTGCACGACTTTGCGGAACTCGCCGCGCACTGGATTGTCGCACTCCTCGGCCGCAATGCGGATCGTGTCGCCGAGCGGCAGACCGGACCTGACGCCGCGTACGATGATGTCGATGGCCGCCGGGAAACTGGCGATGAACTTGGCAATCCGGCGCCTGCATAGCCAGTTGAGCGCGATTTGCGGCAGGCCGACGCCGCCGGCCACCGCGACGGCCGCCGCGACAACGAAGCTGCCGGACTGGACCCAGGCCGCCGCTCCGATCGCAAGCGCCGCGAGCGCGCACACGGCCAGGAACTGCGACAGGGTCAAGGAAAGACCCGCCTGCTCGATTCGGCTGCGCAGGGTGGCCCGCCGGCGGTTCGCTTTCTCCAGATCGCGCAGGCCGTCGGCCACCTGCTTGCGCCGGAGAGCCTTGTCGGCCTGGGCCGTGGGCCCGATCGTCGTGGCGGCCGGTCGCTGAACCGCCGCGCGGCGTTTATCGGCGCGCGAATTGCCGCCAAGGATCAGCAGCGCGAGCACTCCAACGGCGGACGCCGCGCCGCCGGCGAGAAGGATCGGCGAGATCATGCAACGCCCCGCCGGGGCGTTGCATGCGCCCGCTGATTGCGCCTTCGCCGGCTCGGATCGACTTCGGCCCCCATCACCGCGCCTCGTCCATCGCGCTCGCGTCGAGCGCGGCGGCGAGGCGCTCCTCCTCGCCGAACACGCGGGCGCGTTCCCAAAAGCGGGGCCGGCCGATGCCGGTCGAGCGATGGCGGCCTTTCAGCTTGCCTTTCGCGTCTTCGCCGACGATGTCGTAGACGAGCAGGTCCTGGGTTGTGATGACGTCGCCCTCCATCCCGACGATCTCGGTGATGTGGGTGATGCGGCGCGAGCCGTCGCGCAGGCGAGCCGACTGGATGATGACGTCGATCGAAGAGGAGATCATGTCGCGGACGGTCTTGGTCGGCAGTGTGTAGCCGCCCATCGAGATCATCGCTTCGAGGCGGCTCAGCGCCTCGCGCGGCGAGTTGGCGTGCAGCGTGCCCATCGAGCCGTCGTGGCCCGTGTTCATCGCCTGGAGGAGGTCGAAAGCCTCCGGCCCGCGCACCTCGCCGACGATGATTCGCTCCGGGCGCATGCGCAGGCAGTTGCGCACGAGATCTCGCATGGTGATTTGACCCGCGCCCTCGAGGTTGGCCGGGCGGGTTTCGAGCCGCACCACGTGGGGCTGCTGGAGCTGGAGTTCGGCCGCGTCTTCGCAAGTGACGATGCGCTCGCCGGAATCGATGAAGCGGGTGAGGCAGTTGAGCAAGGTCGTCTTGCCCGAGCCGGTGCCCCCGGAGATGAGCACGTTGCAGCGCACCCGGCCGATGATCTTGAGAATCTCGGCGCCGGGAGGCGAGATCGAGCCGTAGCGCACCAGCTGGTCGAGGGTCAGCTTGTCTTTGCGGAATTTGCGGATCGTGAGGGCTACGCCGTCGATCGCCAGCGGCGGCGCGATCACGTTCACCCGCGAGCCGTCGAGCAGGCGCGCATCGCAGATCGGCGAAGACTCGTCGACCCGGCGGCCGACCTGACTGACGATGCGCTGGCAGATGTTCATCAGCTGCGAATTGTCTCTGAAGCGAACGCTGGTGAGCTGGATCTTGCCGTCAACCTCGATGAAGCAGCGCCCCGGACCGTTGACCATGATGTCAGCGATGTCGTCGCGCGCGAGCAGCGGCTCGAGCGGTCCGAAGCCGAGCACGTCGTTGCAGATGTCGTCGAGCAGATCCTCCTGCTCGGCGATCGACAGGACCAGGTTCTTGACCGTGACGATTTCGTGCACGATGTCGCGGATTTCGTCGCGGGCCTCGTCGGGATCGAGCTTGGACAAGGCGGAGAGATCGATCGCCTCGATGAGCGCGCCGAAGATGAGCGCCTTGGTCTGAAAGTACGTCTCCGGCTTTCCGTCCACGTGCGGCTGAGGCCGGCTGTCTGTGACCGACGGGTCCGGCGACGCAACGCCGCGTTCCGGGGGCGGGGGGTCTGCGCCGGGGCTGGCGCGCTTTCCGAACATGGCCAAAGACCTCTTTATCCCCGGACCCAGGCGAGCGCCGACTTCAGCGGCTCGAGAAAGCCCTTCCTCGACCGCGTCGTCTCGCTCCACCCGGCGACCAACGCAGCAAGCTCGTCGAAAGTCTTGGCGACCTTTCCCTTCGGCTCGACTTCCGCGATCATTTGGCCGTTGTTGGCCGCGGCGCCGAACAGTTTGGCGTCGTGTGGGAAAATGGCGACTGGCTTGGCTTCCACCGTCTTGGCGAACTCCGCAGCCGTGATTTCGGGCCGACGCAGCATGCCGACGCCGTTGAGCACCAGGCGAGGCGGGTGGTCGTGCGGCCGGGTCGCTTTGAGCAGGTCGATCAAATTCTTGGCGTTGCGCAAGCTGGCGAGGTCCGGCGCGGCGATCACGATCACGTCGTCGGAGGCGATCAGCGTTCGGCGGACCCAGCCGCTCCACTGGTGCGGCAGGTCAACGACGATCCAGGGCGTCGAGGCGCGCATCGCGTCGATCAGCGTGTCGAAAGCGGACTCGGAAAAGTCGAGCGAGCGATCGAGCATCGCTGGCGCCGCGAGCAGGCCGAGATTGTCGCCGCATCTGGCGAGCAGCCGGTCGACCAGCATGACGTCGACGCGTTCGGGGGCGAACACCGCGTCCGCTACGCCCTGCGGCGGGTCTTGGTTGTAGTCGAGCCCCGCCGTGCCGAAGGCGAGGTCGAAATCGGCAATGATGGTCGCCTTGTCGGAGATCGAGGCAAGCGACCAGGCGAGATTGTGCGCGACGGTCGAAGCGCCGACGCCGCCCTTCGACCCGATCACGCTGACGATCCGGCCGAGCGGTTTTGCGCCCGGCGCACGGAAGAGCTGCGAGATCGCCTGCACGAAGTCGACCACGTCGAACGGCGGCACGAGATATTCGCTGACCCCCCGCGCCATCAGCTGGCGATAGAGCGAAACGTCGTTAGCCCGCCCGAGCACCACCACCTTGGTTCCCGAGTTGCAACAGTGGGCGAGTTCGTCGAGCTGGGCGACCAACGCCTCCCGGTCGGCCGGCGCCTCCACTACGATGACGTTGGGCGTGGCGGAATTGCGATAAGCCTCCAGCGCCGCCGCGGCGCCGCCCATGTTCTGCTTCACCTGCGCTTTGGCCATCCTGCGGTCGGCCGCCGCTTCAGCGACGACGGCGGAAGCTTCGACCAACTCGCAGAACGCCTGGATCGAGATCCGCGGCACAGGGTCGATCTGGACGAGCGCAGGGCTCGACGAGACTCATCGGTCAGCCCCCACCGCCCGTACTTCCGCCGCCCGAAATGCCTCCACCTATCGGGACGAGATCGGTCGTCCACTTCGTTCCGGGATCCTCGCCTTTGCGAACGGCTTCGATCGCTCGCATCCGCATGACGGGGTCCGAAGGGCTAAGCGCCCGTGGCTGGACGAAATCACGCGGATCGTCGACTTGCGCGGCCAGCACAGCCTGGGACGCGCAGCCAAAATTGGCGTAGGGCTCATTTTGCCAACCTTCGAGCGAGGAGCCCGAGGCGAGGTCCTCGGGCCAGTTCCCGCACGGAGTCGCAACCTTCGCCTTCAGGCTTATGAAGGCGACGCGGATGGGCGCTCCGCCGCTTGGTGCGGACGCGTAGGTCGAAACCCCGACTTCGGCCGCTCCCGCGCTGGCGAGGGCCCGTCGCACGGCGCCTACAGCCGCGGCGTCCGGCCGCTCTGTTGCGGGGGTGAGGATGACAATCCTACCCGATCCGAAGGCGCGGTAGCGCTCGACGAACGCCCTGAGATTGGCGAACGTCCGGCCGTCGAGTTGGCCGTGAGCGGGAAAGACGTCGACCGTCGTTGGCGCAGAGATTAGCGCAATCGGATGACGCTGCTCGAAGTTGCCGGGGAAGACCGGATCGGAAGAGGCATAGCGCGCGCCCCCGCAGCCCGCCAGCGTCACGGCGAGCGGCAAGACCAGAGCGAGGCCCGTGCGAACCTTGAGGACAGGGTGCAAGCGTATGGCGCGTTCTTCGCCCGCGAGTTCGTTGACGTTCCAGTACGCGCATGGCGGGTCTCGGTCTATTGGGTAATGAAGCCGATCTTGCCGGCGTAGCCCGGTAGGGGCTGCAGCGCGCCGGAGGTGGAGTAGAGCCGATTGACACGGCCGAGAAACCACGCTTGCGGGTCGCTGGCGTCCTGGAAATTCTGATCCGGCTTGACAACCTGGCTCGGGTCGATGGCGTGCACGACGTAGGGCGTGACCACAATCATCAGCTCTGTTTCGTTGCGCTGGTAGTCGCGCGAGCGGAACAGGGCGCCGAGGATGGGCAGGTTCATCAGCGCCGGCACGCCGTTGATCGCCTGCTGGGTCTGCGTCGAGATGAGGCCGGCGGTGGCGATCGAGCCGCCCGAGGGCAGCTCGACCGTCGTGACGTTGTTGCGGGTGCGGAAACCGGGGACGGTGATGTTGGCGTTGTTGGCGACGGGGATGGTCAGTTGCGTTGAATAGTCGATGTCGGTGACCTCGGTTGCAATCCGCAACTGGATGCGGCCGGCGGACACGACAACGGGCGTGAAGTTGAGAGTCACGCCGTAGGGCTGCTGGATGAAGCCGATCGTGCAGGTGTTGCCGAGGCCGTTCCCGCAGGATTCGCTTTGTGGAATCGGGATGGTGCCGCCCGCCATGAACTTGGCGCTTTCGCCCGACACCGCCGTGACGTTCGGCTCAGCGAGCGTATGGGCGACGCCCTGGCGCTCGAAAGCCTGCAGGTTGGCGGTCAGCGTGCTGGCGCCTTTGGTCCAGAGCAGCGTTGCCGCTGTGCTCGTCAGCGCTCCATTGATGGCGAAGGGATTGTCGAGGTTGAAGCTGCCATTCGGCCCGCTGCCGCTCAGGTTGACGCCAAGTTGCTTGACGATGTCGCGGCGGATTTCCGCGACGGTGACCCGCAGCGTCACCTGGTCGAGCCCCCGGATGGTCAGCGAGTTGATCACTCGTCCAGTCGCTTCGGTCGAGTTCTTTTCGTTGCTGTCGCCCGCGCCGCTTGCGGGTCCGCCGACCGTGGGGTTCATCCCCGTCGGCGAGCCGGAGGACTGTTTGGCGTCGTTGACGAAGCCGTTTGCCAGGTCGACCGCCTTCTGGGCCTCGATCGCCGACGCGACCGTGCCCATCAGGATGACTGAGTTGGCGACCGTATGAACCTGAATGGCGTTGCCGGGCATCGCGACGTCAAGGAGACGTTTCAGGTCTCCCACCGCGCGTCCAACCGAGACCTCAATCGTTTCGATCTTGCGGCCGTGCGGGGCGAGGGCGAAGATCGTCGTCTGGCCGTTGGCGACGCCGGCAACATAGATGAGGCGCGCAGAGCGGACGATCGCGGTGGCGATCTTCGGATCGCCCACATAGATCTCGGCAGCTTCCTCCGGCAATGGGATGATCACCGACTTGCCGACGCCGAGCTGAAGGTTCCTGACCAGGCCTTCGGACTGATTCGGCACGACTGCTAGGGTATCGGGCTCGGCTGCGCGGACGTTTGCCGCCGGCCCGCAGAGCGCCGCGGCGAAGCCGAGCGCAAGCGCTGCGCTGACGAGCGATCGCCACCGGATCATGGGGCCGCCTGCTGCGCGGCGCCAAAGCGAATGACGGTCAGGCCGGCATGTTCCGCGACGGCCACGGTCTTTGCGTTTCCGCCACTGTCGGCGAGGCTGCGCAACGCCAGGGCAAGGCCGCCTGCGCTCGTGTGCTGGGCGAGCACGATCAGGTTGACCTGTTGGGGCTCGAGCTCGAGAGTCGCGTTCGCGCCGGTGACGACCTTCTTGCCGTTCTGCTCCTCGACGTTCTGCCCGATCGCCAGCACGCGGACATTTTCGAGAACCGTCCGGGCGGTCACCACTTCGGCTCCACGCGCCCGGGTCGCATCGTCGTCGCGGGCAAGCCGCACCACGTCCACCCGATCGCCCGGCACGATGAAGCCACCGGCGGAGGCGTCGCCGCCGTTGTCGATCTTGATCGCCACGGCCCGTTTTCCGCTCGGCAGGATTGCCGCCATGAACCCGCCGGCTTCGGCCTTGACCAGCTTTTCGCGCCGGATCGGTTCGCCGCGCAGAAAGCTGGCGCGGACCATCGACCCCTTCATCTCCCCAACAGCGTCGGCGGAGGTTGAGCGGGCGATCATTTGCTCGGAGATGTCGGACTTCGGCCAAGCCTGCCAGACCAGCGCGTTCTCTCCGACCACCACGCCGATCGGCAAGTCCTGCGCGGCGACCAGAACCTGATCGGCCGCAGGCTCCGGGTTCTGCCCGACAACCGGAGCGGCCGGGCGCACACTTTCCCCGCCGCCGGACAGCAGCGCGTAGGCGCCGCCGAAGGTCGCAATCGCGATCGCGACGACGATGCCGAGCCTTCTATTCATCGGACTCCGACCCTGAGAAACTCCGTCCCACCGAGACAATCAAGCTGAAAATCGTCAAGACACAGTTAAAGAAGCGTATCGTCTATGCAGAAAGTCGCTGTCCGAATCGTATATAAGGTCGTCATGGTTCCGTTGCGGAAAGCATAAGTTTGGCGCAAGCTTCATGATGACTTGACAGCTGACGAGGCGGGGCGGGGCCGTCGGCGCCGACAGCTCAGGCGACCGCAGCGAGCCACAGAGGACTGTGCGTGTACTGGACGACCCCGGCCACCGCCAGCGCGATCCCGTACGGCACGCCGGCGTCGGGACGCTGCAAACGCACGATCCAGGTCTGCCGCGCAAGGGCCTCCGGGAGCGGTTGCGTCCGGGTGGCGAGGATCGCCAAGGTCAACAACCCGCCGGCGATCGAGGCGGTCGCGGCGTATTCGAGGATGCCGCCCCATCCGAGCCACAGCGCGATCGCGGCTGCCAGTTTGGCGTCGCCGCCGCCGATCCAGTTGCAGTTGAACATCAAAAACCCGAGGCCGAGCGCCGCGAGTCCGCAAGTGAGGCCGAAGGCGACGGTCTCGACCGGCAAACCGAGCGCCGCCGACAGCCCGACGTAGCCGAGCGCCAGCGCGAGCGGAATGGCGTTCGGGATGGTCATCGTCATGAGGTCCATCGAAGCCGACAGCGCCATCAGGCCGGGAAAGACGGCCGCGACAAGGGAGATGACGAGGGCGGACGGCATCGGGAAACGGCTATTCAGTTCCGGATCCGGCTACGGTGTGGCGGAGACTGCGACACGATGAACTGACGAGGACGGTATGGCCACCGGGGCGGCCGATGGCGTCGGCGAAAGAGCGGCCCGTCGACGCCTTCGATGATTACGTTGGCAAGCGGCCTTCAGCTTAGATTGCTGCCGACCGTGTTGAATGTATTGGCGATTTTTCCCCCCAGAGTCCCGGCCGCGCTGACAATGGCGACGGCGATCAGCGATGCAATCAATGCATATTCGATGGCGGTGGCGCCAGACTCATCATGGACAAGCTTTCTGAGCCTATTAAGCATGACACGCACTCCTAGGTTGACCGTTTTACCTAACGTAAGTTTCGGCTTCATTGACCGACACAAAAATACACTAGCGTTCAACGTTTTCAGACCCGTTAAGGATCTATCGCAAATCCGCGCGACCCCGTCATCTCAGCTGTGAGCTGAAGTTCAAGACGGCATTGTCAGTGTGCGAGGTCGATCTGCGGCGCGCCCTCGCGATCCTCGACCTCGACGATCCACAGATCGGGGTCGAAGCGGACCTCGCGCGCGAGCCGCTCCTCCGCATCGACGGGGTCGATCCACTCCGCTGCGTGCGTGCGCTGAAACAGCCGGTCGACACCGCGAGGCAATTCGGTCGACAGGGATTGCGGCGCGGGTCCGTAAAGCGCGATGCGGCCGTCCAGACGGTCGATTTTCACGAAGATCGCCCCCGCTTCCGCCGCGCCCCGTCGGCGGAGCACGGCGACCGAGCTTTCGGCGTTGCGCCGGCGCAAATAGGCCGCGACCCAAATGTCGGACCGCAGGCGCACCTCAGCGCGCGGCGGCCCGCGCCGACGACATCAGTTGCTTGACGAGATGCGGAGTGATCTCAATCGAAATCGGGAGCCCGTGGGCGCGCTCGAAATCGTGCAACGCCTGGTCGGTCGCGCCGCCCTGGGCGCCATCGGCCTTGACCGGGTAGCCGAGCCTCGCCAGGGCGGTCTGCGCCGCAACGACCAGATGGGAATTCATCGGCCGGCGGGGATTCGCCGCGCTAGAGATTTCGCCGATCGGGTCCGACCGCTGGCCGCCGCTTGGAGCCGCAGGCGCCGGAGCCGCCGGGACGGGCGTCGCAGCAGCCTCGTGCGCGACGGTCGGAGCCGGCGGCGGCGTCGGCGTAGGCGCGACCGGGGCCGGCAAGGCGACTTTTTTTGCCGGCGCCGGCGCAAACAGCGGCGCTGGATGCCGCTCGCGCTGCAGAACGAGCGCGTTCACTCCGATGCCGGCGAGCAGAGCCGACAGGATCGCGCCAATATAGAGGCGAGGCGGCAAGGCGAGGGCCCGGTCTGCAACGCGCCGAAGCGCGCCCCCGTGGCGGACCGCCTTCTTGACCGGTCGCGACAGAATGGAATCGTTACGGATCCGAGCGAGCGCCTCGATCATCGTGGTTTCTCCGATCTGCCGTCTCCTGGGACGCGGGTCCGCGCCGCGACCGGATAACCGAGGTCGCGATCAGGCGTTCCGCCCGATTGATCGCAAGCGCGTCTTAACCCAACGCTAAGACTGAGAGGTCGGTTACCAATTTCGCAACTTCGACATCGTGATGGTAAAGAATTCCTCAACCGCGGGCCGTGTCCCGGCTGGCGGGGACGCCCGACCGAGCAAACCGCGCCAGGGACGCTCCCCGTGGCGCCGTCGGGAGCGCGTGGCCTGCGGCGCCAACCTGTCGTGGCCAATACGGCCAGGCCCTGCCAGCGTCGCCGGGTACGAGCCGTCGGCGAAAGCGGGTGCGCTGTCACGATCGTCGAGTTCCGGACCACCCTTCGACAAGCTGGCGACCAGGCAGATTCCCTTAGCCGGCCCAACGAAGGGACCGAGTTCGACCTCGACTGTCACCGCACCGGGCGCGAAGGACACCAAGAACGACAGGCGCTTGGCGCGTCTTCGGGGTTCCTTCATGCTCTTTGTGGTGAATTTTGTCTCGCTCGTTCGTTGCCCAGCGTGGCCAATTACAACCCGAGCGCGCTCCAATTCACGGCCCATTTCATGCGCCTGCTTTCTGCCTGTTTCGAGCCTGATAAGTGCCTGTTAATTGCCTGTTCCGAGCCTGTTCGAGTCGCCTGTTCCATGCCGCAACTGTTTGGTTGTATGGCTGTCAGCGCCATGAAATTGCTGGAGTTTTTGGAATGGTTGGAATGGAACGCCGGCCCTGGCGAAATAAACCGCCCTGCTAGCAGGCAAACCCGATCGAGCCGATCCGGGCGATAAAGCCCCCGAGCACGCGCTTTCGGGCCGTCCACTGGCGCGCTGGCCTTCGATGCGGCATAGGCGAGGTCGCCGGGCGCGAACAGCGCGCGACGTCCGGCTCGGTGACGCTGTGGGGAAGCTCCGTCGCCATCGCGCCAGGCGAGATCACGGTCGTGCGGATGTTGTAGGGCTTGCCCTCCATCCGGAGCCCTTCGGAAATCACCCTGACGGCGGTCTTGGTCGGAAGTCGGGCTAGCGTTGCGCTGCGTGTGACATTCCCAAATCCGGGTTTCGCTCACCCCGCCTCGACCAGCTTCACCGCCTCGTCGCGTTCGAAGAGGTGGAGGAGCAGCCTCAGGCTTGGGCCGTCCTCACTCGCCAGTCCGACGCTGCGGTCGAGCGCCGCCTGCGCCTCCTGGCGGGCGCGCGGCAGAAGGGGGCCGTGGAGGTCGAGACGAGCGAAGCGGAAGCCGGGCGCGCCGGCCTGGCGGGCGCCGAGCACGTCGCCCTCGCCCCTCAGGCGCAGGTCCTCTTCGGCGATCCGGAAGCCGTCGTCTGTGGCCCGTAAAATCTCGATCCGCGCCTGGGCCGTCTCGCCGAGCGGCCCTTTGTAGATGAGCAGGCAGCTCGATCGCCCGGTCCCGCGGCCGACCCGGCCGCGCAGCTGATGCAATTGGGCGAGGCCGAACCGCTCGGCGTGCTCGACGATCATGATGGTGGCTTCCGGCACGTCGACGCCGACCTCGACCACGGTCGTGGCCACCAGGACCCGGCTGTCGCCGCGCTGAAAGCGCTCCATCGCGGCGTCCTTGTCCGCCCCCGCCATGCGGCCGTGCACGAGCCCGACACGGTCGCCGAACATCGCCCGCAACGCCTCGGCGCGCGCCTCGGCGGCAGCGACGTCGACGGTCTCGCTCTCCTCGACCAACGGACAGATCCAGTAGGCGCGCGCGCCCTGCCCGAGCGCCCGGGACAAGGCGGCGACCACCTCCTCGAGCCGTTCGATCGGCAGTGCGCGGGTGTCGATCGGCTGCCGTCCGGGCGGCTTTTCGCGCAGCGCCGAGACGTCCATGTCGCCGAAATAGGCGAGCACCAGCGAGCGCGGAATGGGCGTCGCGGTCATCACCAAGAGATCGGTCGCCTCCCCTTTCCCGCCAGCGCGAGCCGCTGGCGGACGCCGAAGCGGTGCTGCTCGTCGACAACCGCCAGGCCGAGATCGGCGAACACGACCTTGTCCTGAAGAGCGCGTGCGTTCCGATCACGATGTTGAGCGCGCCGGAGGCCAGCGCCGCCAGCGTCTCGCGCCGCCCCAAAGCCTTGTCGCGGCCCGTCATCAGCGCCATGCTGAGGCCCGCCTTGGCGGCGAGCGGCGCCATCCGGTCGAAATGCTGGCGCGCCAGCACTTCCGTCGGCGCCATCATCGCGGCCTGCCGGCCGGCTTCGACCACTTCGGCCATGGCGAGGAGCGCAACGACGGTCTTGCCCGAGCCGACATCGCCCTGCAGGAGCCGAATAATGCGATTCTCGGACTGCAGGTCGGCGCGGATCTCGGACAAGCGCCGTCTTTTGGGCGCCTGTCAGGGCGAATGGCAGCGCCGCCTCGAGCCGCGCCCCGAGCGTCCCGTCCGCGACATGCGCGCGGCCGGCCGTCTCGCGCAAGCGAGCGCGCACGAGCAGCAGGGCAAGCTGGTTCGCCAGCAGTTCGTCGTAGGCGAGACGGGTCGTCGCCGGGCCGGCGGGGTCCACATCCTCCGGCGCGCCGGGCCGGTGCATCGCCGCCAGCGCCACGGCGAAGCCCGGCATGTTGAGACGCTCGAGCGTGCCTTCGGCGATCCATTCGGGCAGGCGCGGCAGGCGCTTCAGCGCGCCCTCGGCCGCCCGCGCGACGACGCGCTGGTAGAGACCCTCGGTCAGGCGAATAAACCGGCTCGACCGAAGGCAGCCGGGCGAACTCGTCGGCGTCCAGAACACGGTCGGGGTGAACGATCTGGCGGATGCCGTCGTAAAGCTCGAGCTTGCCCGAGATCCAGCGCACTGCGCCGACCGGCAGGCGGGCGCGCACCCACTCGGGATTGGCGAGGAAGAAGACGAGCACGACATCGCCGGTGTCGTCTTCGACCAGCACCTTGAATGGCGCGCGGGAGCGCAAGTTCAGCGGCGCCTGATGCTCGGTGACCCGGCCTCGATGGTGACGAGAGTCCCCGGGACGGCGTCACGAATCTTTGGCCGCGACCGCCGGTCGAGCGTCGCGTAGGGCAAATGGAACAGCACGTCGAGCACGCGCGCGCCCTGCGGCCGGTCGAGCAGCCGATCGAACAGCCTAGCGTTCTTGGGGCCGATCCCAGGCAGCGAGGCGGCCGGGGCGAACAGGGGGTCGAGAAGCGACGGGCGCATGAGGCGTTATAGCAAGTCCTCGGCGGCGCTGGATGTTTCCGGACTCGCCACGGCGAAGAAAGCGCGCCAGGCTCGTCCGTCGAACCAGGAGGAACGCTCGATGACCCCGCTCGATCGCATCCGCGCCCATCCGCTGCCGTTCGCCGTCCTTCTCGGGGTCGAGTTTGTCAGCGCCGAACCGGACGCCGTCGTCGCGCGCATGCTCGTGCGCCCCGATCTCTGCACCCTCGGCGACGTCGCTCACGGCGGGGCGATCATGAGCTTCGCCGATACGCTCGGCGGGGTTGTGGCCTTCATCGGCCAGCCGGAGGGCGCGGCGGGCACGACGACCGTCGAGAGCAAGACCAATTTCGTAGGCGCGGCGCGGGTCGGCGCGACGCTCGTCGGCACATGCGCAGTCGTCCATCGCGGCCGCCGGACCCAGGTGCTGCAGACCCGCGTCGAATCCGAGGACCGCAAGCTCGTCGCGCTCGTCGTCCAGACCCAGATGACGCTATAGGGCCAGGGCGACGGCGTCGCGTGGGTCCGGCGGCATCGACACCTCGGCTGCCATGATGTAAATCCACCTTACATGAGTTGGAGCAAGGACGAGCCCGGGCCGCGCGATGGGACGCGCGGCTATCATCACGGCGATTTGCGCGAGGCGCTGATCCGCGTGGCGCTAGAACTGATCGCCAGGAAAGGGATCGCGGGATTGACATTCGCCGAGGCCGCGCGGTACGCCGGCGTCAGCCCCGGCGCGCCTTATCGGCATTTTCGCGACCGCGACGAACTGATGGCGAGCGTGGCGCTGCGCGGCTTCGAGCATCTCGAGGCCGCGCTCGCGCGGGCCTGGGACGGCGGACGGCCCGACGCGTCGACGGCGCTGGACAGGCTCGGCAAGGCCTATCTCGAATTCGCCCGCGCGCAGCCGGCGTTCTACTCGGCGATGTTTGAAGGCGGCGTCTCGGTGGGCGCCAATCCCCCCTTGCGGGAAGCCAGCGAGCGGGCCTTCGCCGTGTTGCGCGCCGCCGCAGACGCGATCTGCGTCGCGATGCCGGCGGCCGGACGGCCGCCGGCCCTGATGGTCGCGCTCCACCTCTGGGCCATGGCGCACGGAATCGCTTCGCTGTTCGGCCGCGGCGACGCCGCCCGGCGCGCAATGCCGATGTCGCCGGCGGAACTTTTGGAGGCGGACCTGCTGGTCTATCTGCGCGGCCTCGGGGTGAACGCGGCGCAGCCGTGAGCGCCGATCGCAAGCCGGGGTCCGCGACCTGCGAAGAGGGGCTTGACAAAGTCTCGAAAAAAGTAAATGTTCATTACATTCACACGCGAGGACGTCGCCATGCCAATCCTTCTGACGGTCTTGGGTTTTCTGTGGTGGTGGCCGGTGGGGCTCCTCCTTCTCGCCCTTCTGATTGCGCGACGGGGCCGGCTCGGTTGCTGGCGCCACGCTTATGCGTGGGATGGACCGATGGTCGACGGCGAACGCGGCCGGGATCGCTGGGAGCGCAAGATGTTCCGCCTGCAGGACAAGATGGAAATGATGCGCTCCCGAATGGAGCGGGTCCGCGGCGGCTGCGATTGGTTCGGCCCGTCGACGAGCGGCAACCGCGCTTTCGACGACTATCGCTCGGAGACGTTGAAGCGCCTCGAAGACGAGCAGCGCGAGTTCAAGGATTTCCTGGCGCGGCTGCGCTTCGCCAAGGACCGCGCCGAGTTCGATCAGTTCATGGCCGATCGCCGCCAGCGTCCGATCGAGCCAGATTTGCCGCCCGCTGACTCCGAAGGTCGCTAAGCCTGGCGGGCTCCCCGGCCCCATTTGGGCCGCGGGGGCCGTAGACACGGGGTGAGAGCGAAAACCCGACTCCTCCCACTGATCGCCACGCCCGGGCGCCTCTTTTCGGCGACGGTTCGATGGCCGTTACGGCTTGATCTGAAGCTTGGAGAAATATCGCTCGACGGCGTCGACGGACGCGGCGGGTTCGGCCAAAGCGACGTAGGTGTCCGGACGGATGAGATACATCGCGTTCTCGCGCAGGCCCGCCTGCTGCATTGCGCCGCTCCATGCATACACGTGAAACGGGACGTTTCGAGCCTCGAACCAAGTCTGCAGATAGGCCTCGGCGGCGCCATAGACGTGGATTTGCCAGCCGATGCATTTGAGCGCCTGGTAATTATCGCCCTCGCCAAGCTTCACCCAGGGCAGGCGGTCGCCGCCGCGGACCGGCCCGACGTGGCCCTGATCGAGCCCCTTCCCGCGGTAATTCAAGGTGATCTGGGAGACCGTGCGGAAAAGATACTCGCGCGCCGCGTCAAACTTCACCAACTGCGGCAGGACGAGGGGCGCGATGCGCGTGCGCACGTTCTCGGCCAGGTGGCCTTCGGCGGCGGCGGCGTTGAAGAATCGGTCGGTCGTCTGGACGAGCGGCAGCGCGAAGGCGCGCCGCTCGGCCTCGAACGTGTCGAGCAGCGCGTCGGGGGCCTGCCCGGCGAGGACGGCCTGCAGCTTCCAGGCCAGGTTGATCGCGTCGCCGATGCCGGTATTCATCCCCTGGCCGCCGACCGGCGTGTGGATGTGGGCGGCGTCGCCCAGCAGGAAAGCCCGATTTTTGCGGAAATGCTCCGCAACCCGATGGGAGATGTGGTAGGTCGAAAACCAGTTCACCGTGTCGACCTCAAGGCGGAGCTGTCGGGTCGCCCGGTCGCTGATGTCGGCGAAGGTCAACTTGTCGAGGTCTTGCCCCTCGCCCGCCCGGACCGCGCCGATCAAGCGGATCCGGCCCTTGTCCGCCAAAGGGAAAGACGGCCAGGAAGTCGGCTTCGTCGAGCTCGATGTTGAGGTCGCCGTTGAACGCCGGTCCGGCGCCCGCCACGTCGGCGACGTAGAAGACCTGCGGATAACTCCCGCCCGGTTAACCCGTCCCCATCGCCTCGCGGACCTTCGAATGCGCGCCGTCGCAGCCGGCGATGAAGGCGGCGTCGATCGTATGCTCGGTTCCGTCGGGGCCGCGCAACCGCGCGCTGATATGATCGCCCTCGTCCGTGTACTGTAGGAACTCGGTCGAGCGGTCGACCTGCACGCCAAGACTTTGCAAGCGTTCGACAAGCAGGCGTTCGTGCTCGTCTTGCGGAAAGATGTGCAGGAAGCCGTACGGGGTCAGGTCGGAGGCGATCTCATCGAACGGGACACGCGCCTTTCTTCACCGCCGAGCCACATCCGCAAGCCGGGAACAGCATAGCCTTTCGCAACGACGGCGCCGGCGAGATCGAGTTGCTGGTAGAGTTCCAGCGTTCGGGCATGGACCGCCAACGCCCGCGACGTCGCGCCAGGCCCTGGGGCCTTGTCGATAATCTGGATCGGGACGCCCTGCTTCGTCAGCCAGAGGGCTAGGACCAGTCCGGTCGGACCGGCGCCGACAATCAGTACGCTCTTTGCCATGATGCCTGCTCCTATCGGTTTTGGGCTGGCGGCGCGGCCAGGAGACCGCAAAGGGCGATCTGGCCGTGCTGGTCGGCAAGGCGGGCGAGAACGGGAAGGTTGTTGGACGCTTCTCCGAACGCCTCGCGGAAAAGCAAGGCCGTGAACAGGGGGCCGACCAAGGTGAAGGCGAAGAGGCGCGGGTCGCCGTCCCTCACCTCGCCGGCCGCCTGGGCGCGCGCGATCACGCGGGTCACGGCGCCGATCACCGGCGCCACGACCTCATCGTGCCAAATGCGGGCGACGTCGGGGACGTTGCGCGACTCTCCGATCACCAGCCGCACGAAGCGCGCAATCAAGGGCCGGCTCAGCACGGCTGCGGCGGCCGTGAGGAGCCGGGGAACGAATTCGGAGAAAGACCCGTCGTCGCTGTCGGCTGCGCCGCGAACAGCCTCCACGTTGAGGACGACGGCCGAGCGCACCACCGCACGGAACAGTTCCTCCTTGGTGGAAAAGTAGCGGTAGATCGAACCTTTGGCGATGCCGGCCCGACGGGCGACGTCATCGAGCCTTGCCGCCGCGAAGCCATGGTCGGCGAACGCCTCCAGGGCCGCCGCCGTGATTTCGGCGGGCCTGGCCTGTTTGCGCCTGCGCCATGGGGAGCGGCCGGTTGCTGCGCGCATTGATGACTCAATTGGTCATCAACTCCGGCCAACGAGCCGGGTTCCAGCCGCCAGGAAAACGCTCGCCAACGCTTTCGGCTGCGCCTATTCCTGGCGGAACGGGATTATCGAGGATGACAAAGTCCGCCCGACATGGGAACTTCGCTCGGCGTTCCAGGATTGACGGGGATAGGATTGAGCCCATGCCCAACAGTGATCTTGATCCGGTCGAATGGGAACTGGTTCGCGCCGACATCGCGATGGAAAAGGCGCGGCTGAAGGCCAATGGCGATTGGGCGAAATGGGAAGAGTTCCAGGCCAAGACGAACTCGAGATTTGCCGCTCATGTGGACTCGACGGTAAGGATGGCGCGCTCGGCCAGGGAGGGGCGCCCCGAAGCCGAGGAGGATCGCGCCGCCTCGTGGTGGACCATCCGGACGCTTGACTTCTCGTTTCTCTTTGCGCCTCGAAAGCAGCGGCGTCGAGGCTGGCCGCTTCGCTGAGCGCCGGGCTCTCCACCCCAAGCGCCGCGGCAAAGGCTAATGGATCCGGCGAAGGAGCTTGACGCGGATATCCTCGTGGACCGTCATGGCGAGGACCTGACAGAGCCCAGACCATTATAGCGAGACCCGAAAGGGCGAGGCGATCCAGGGGCCTCGTCACGACGTCAATTGAGCAGCCGCGCTGTCGGCAATCTGGCAGGGAACCGGAGCCAGGGTAATCGCGTGAAGGAGTTAGGTGACAAATCGCGAAAGTGCTGAATCCATGACGACCCTCGATTCGCATGAGGGAACGAGCCATGGCGTTGACGGGGGCGGGTTGCGCGGCGTTTGACGAGACCGTCGTTTTCCTGAGTTATTTTCAAAGATCTGAAGAATCCGCGCCAACAATCGCCGCTATCGCGACGTAACTGGGCTATTCCGATCAGGCCACTTTCACCCGCGCGTTCCGCCGGTGGACCGGCTCGCCGGATCTGAGCTGGCGCGCGGTGTCACCACGGAACGGCCAGCTGTCCTGCTCACTTCGACGTTCGTGATCGCGATCCGCAATCAGCAGTTCCTCACGTCTACTCCTGACGTTACCTCTCATTTGCGACGTCACCTGCCTGACGCCAACTGCGTGAGCCGCGAAAGCCGAACCGGATTTCGAAAGCAAGAGGCCGTCGGGGGCGGAAACCGCTGAAATCCTGCTGGAACGCAGCCCCACGCGCCTCGCCTTGCCGTCCAACCCGCCATGCAGCCGTCGCCCGGAACCTGGACGTCCCAACCTGCGTTACCATGGTTCCGGAGGGGGATTCCATGTACATTATTTGTCTGGCGAGCGACTACGACGGCACGCTGGCGCACGACGGGTTGGTGGAGCCGGCGACCGTCGAGGCGCTCGAGCGCTTCAAGCGCTCGGGACGCAAGCTCATGCTCGTCACCGGCCGCGAGCTTCCCGATCTTGTCGCCGTCTGTCCCCGGCTCGACCTCTTCGACCGGGTGTTGGCGGAAAACGGCGCGCTCCTTTACGACCCGGCGACGACGCAGGAACGACCGCTCGCGCCCGAGCCTTCGGCGGACTTCGTCGCCCGGCTCCGCGCCGAGGGCGTTGCGCCTTTGTCAGTCGGACGGGCCATCATCGCCACCTGGGAGCCGAACGAAGCCGCGGCCCTCGCCGCGATTCGCGACCTCGGGCTCGAGCTGCAGATCGTTTTCAACAAAGGGGCGGTGATGATCCTTCCGCCCGGGGTAAACAAGGCCAGCGGCCTCAACGCGGCGCTCGAGGACCTGGGCCTGTCCGAACACAATGTCGTCGCGGTCGGCGATGCGGAAAATGACCACGCCTTCATGCAGTCCGCCGGGTTTTCGGTCGCCGTCGCCAACGCGTTGCCGGCGGTCAAAGAGGAGGCCGATTTCGTCACGGCGAGCCCGCGTGGTGCGGGGGTGGTCGAACTGATCGACCTCCTGCTCGAAAAGGACGTGGACGCGTTCGCCCCGTTCAAGCGGCGCGGTCTCGTTCAGGCGGCCGTCCGACCGGACGGGTCGCCCGTGTTCATGCGTCCGCATGGGGGCGGCGCGCTGATCGCCGGTCTTTCGGGAGGCGGCAAGTCGACGCTGTCGACGGCGCTGCTGGAAGGCGTCATCGCGGGCGGCTTCCAGGTTTGCGTGTTCGATCCCGAGGGCGACTACGCCAACCTGCCGTCGACCGTTGCGGTCGGCGAGGCGAAGGCGCCGCCGCGTCTGGCCGAGATGCTCAATACCCTCGAGCGCCCGGAGCAGAATGTGGTCGTCAACATTCTCGCCGTCAGCGTCGAGGACCGGCCGGCGGCGTTCGCGGGATTCGTCGCGGCGCTGGCCGAGATGCGCGGACGCACCGGCCACCCGCACTGGATTCTGGTTGACGAGGCCCATCACGTGCTTCCGGCGGAACGGAACGTCAGCGCGAGCGGGGCGATGTGGACCCTCCCGGCGATTCTGGTCACGGTCGATCCCGGAGCGGTCGCAGCCCATGCGTTGCAGGGCGTCGAGGACGTTTTTGCGGTCGGCACCCGTCCGGCGGACACGATTCGCGCCTTCTGCCGGGCGCTTTCGCTCGAGGCGCCGCCGCTGCCAGAGGGGCCGACCGAGCCTGGCCGGGCTCTCCTCTGGAGCCCGCGTTCGGGCCAGGCGCCCGAATTCGTCACGTCGCGTGCCCCAGCCGCCAAGATGGAACGCCACACCCGCAAATACGCCGAGGGCGAGCTCGGCGAGGACAAGAGCTTCTACTTCCGTGGGCCGGACAAGACGCTGAAACTGCGGGCGCAGAACCTGACGATCTTCTTGCAGATCGCCGACGGGGTGGACGAGCGAACCTGGCTCCATCACCTTCGGGCGCACGATGTCTCGCGCTGGATTCGCGAGGCGATCAAGGACGAGGCGCTGGCGGCGGAGGCCCGACAGGTCGAAGACGAGGCCGCCGACCCGGCGGAGTCGCGCAAGGCCATGCGCGAGATCATCGAGCGGAGCTACACGGCGCCGGCGTCGACTGGCGCCCGATCGCGCTGACGCGTCTTGCGGCAGCCGATTCGGCCTGACGGCCCGAGCCACGGCGCGCGTGAGGACAAGAGATTTATGGAATTGATGCGGTAAATGTTTTCAAAAAAGAGAACGTGGTCGTAACCTGCCTCGATGGCGCCAAGGACCCCGACGTCCATAGCTTGACCCACTTTGCGGCGACCCGCGCGAGCGCCTGGATCGCGCTCGCGCGCTTTTCTGAACTTCGATGCAAGCTCTTGAAGAGACAGGAAACTCGGGTGAGTAAGGGGCGTTTTCGGATGCTGAACGCATGCCGAAAGCACTCTGAACGACATTGGAACCGGCGCCGAACGCGCTGCAAACGGCGCCGAACGACTCTGTTCCCTTACCGCTCACCCTTTGCGCGCCGACGGCGCGTGTCCGCCGCCTCGCGCGCCGCCTCCCTGCGGTCCTCAGCCGTCCGACCGGTCCATGGCTTCCGAACCTTTGCCGCCGGTCCGTCTCCGTCAAATGCCGACGCCATAGAGATCCGCGGCCCGCTTGATGTTGGCGAAAGCTAGTAGATCACGTCATTGCGTTTGATGGCGTTGACTGAATTTATGCCGTCGCGATCGAAGCGACGGAGGTGATTCGTGGCCAGCAAAGAGGTTGCCGTCAAGAAGTACGTGGTCAGGCTGAGCGAGGAGGAACGCGGTCGGCTTGAGGAATTTGTCCGCAAGGGCAAGCGAGCCGCGCATTTGCTGACGAAAGCCCGCATCCTATTGAAAGCGGACGTGTCGGAGGTCGGCGACGGATGGAGCGACAGCCGGATCGCCGAGGCGCTGGACACCAGCGTCCCGACGGTCGAGCGCACGCGGCGGCAACTCGTCGAGGAAGGGTTTGAAGCGGTCCTGACGCGCAAGTACAATCCCAACTCCGCCCCGCGCCGGATTTTCGACGGGGCCGCGGAAGCCAAGCTGATCGCTTTGGCTTGCGGGCCGGCCCCGGCTGGCTGCGCCAAATGGACCCTGCGTCTTCTGGAGGAGAAGGTCATCGAACTGCAGATTGTCGAGAGGGCGAGCGACAACACGATCGGGCGGACGCTCAAAAAAACATCCTCAAGCCCCATCTCAAGCAGCAATGGGTGATCGCGCCCGAGGCCAGCGCGGCCTTCGTCGCCAACATGGAAGACGTGCTGGAAGTCTACCAAAGGCCGCATGACGCCAAGCGCCCCCTGGTCTGCCTCGACGAAACGTCGATCGCGGTAGGGACGCACATCACTGTGCGCCCCCCGCACAGAACCGTACGTGCGGCTTTCCCGCATACGGCTCCCACCTCGGGTGTCTGACGGCGAATTGGCGTTCGGGCCAGGGATGAAGGACTTCGCGGCGCGGGGAGAAGTTCGCGCGCCAGGCCGCTCATCCGATCCCATCTCGTGCGGTCCTGCTGGCTGCGGCGCTTGAGCGTCCGTCGCCAGAGGTCGACGACATGGAACCGAAAGGCGCTGAGCGCGGCGGTGTTCGTCGGCACGGCGAAGTAGCGAAAGTACCCCGCCACGACCTGCCCGAGCCATCGCCCTTGCTCGGCGACGGTTCGGTGCATGCGCTGGCGCAGACCTTCCTTGACCTGCTTCAGCTTCGCCCGCATGCGGTCCGCCCGGGTCTTCCGCTTGATCTGGAAGCCGCCCTTGCGGGTTTTGCCGCAGATGAGCGTGAAGCCGAGGAAGGCGAAGGTCTCCGGCTTGCCAAGCCCGCGTCGCTCCCGGTTCGCCGCCGCATGGCGGCCGAACTCGATGAGCCGGGTCTTGTCCGGATGCAACGACAGCGCAAACGCCCTCAGCCTTTCGCGCATCGCGTCCCAGAAGCGCCGGGCGTCGCTCTCGTGCTCAAAGCCGGCGACGATGTCGTCGGCGTACCTCACGATGATCATGTCGCCCTTGGCCTCGCGCCGTCGCCAGCGCTCGGCCCAGCGGTCGAAGACATAGTGCAGGTAGATGTTGGCGAGCAGCGGCGAGATCACCGAGCCCTGCCCCGTTCCCCTGTCGCTCGTCTTCAGCGCTCCGTCTTCGAGAACACCCGCCTTCAGCCATTTCTGGAGCAGGCGGACGATGCGCTTGTCGCCGACGCGGTGCTCGACGAACCGGACGAGCCAGTCCTGGCTCACCGTCTCGAAGAACCTCGCAATGTCGGCGTCGAGTATCCAGTTCACCCTTCTGGTCGTGATCCCCACCATGAGCGCGTCCAGCGCGTCATGCGCGCCGCGTCCTGGTCGGAACCCGTAGCTGAAGCCGAGGAAATCCTCCTCGTAGATCGCGTTCAGCACCGTCGCCGTCGCCCGTTGGACGATCTTGTCCTGCAGCGCGGCGACCGCCAGCGGACGCTGCCGTCCGTCCGGCTTGGGTATGAAGACCCGCCGGCTCGGCAACGCCCGATACGCCCCTCTGTGAACCCGCGAATGCAGGTCTTCGAGCCGGAGCCCGAGGTCCGCCTCGTAGGTCTTCCACGTCAATCCGTCCACGCCCGGCGCGGCCGTCCTCTTCAGGTCGAGGAACGCCTCTTCGAGCGCTGCGACGTCGACGTGGTGCAGGAGCGCGGTGAACGTCTCCTTCTTCCTTTCCCTTGCCGTTGTCCGTACGCGATCCAGCCCGTGTGACGCGCCTTCCCGGCTCGGCGTCCGGAGCGTGCCGTCCTGTCTCGCGTTCCCCTCGGTCCCCGCCCTTGGCTCCCCCGGCTCCGCCCCGGATCGCTCCGCTGCGTTCGTCGGCTTCGACGCTACTATGGCGGGGTCTGACTTCTCCGGCCTGTTCATCGTCGGCTACGGCTCCTCGCCTTCCCGACGCGGACCGGCGCGGCGAGAGGCCGCCCGGCCGGACCGGAGATCTCCCGGTTTCCGACGCTGTCTGTTCGCGCGTGATGGGGTCTGCGACCCCGGCGGGGCGTCAGCGTCTCGCATAGCGACGCCGCACAGGTCGCCTTCGACGTTGCTTACCGTCTCGGCCCCCGCGATTTCATGGCTTTCGTGGCTCAATAGCCCACCCCACGCGATTGTTGTGTACGCTTCGCGGCCGCCGTCGCCGACGACCCCGCAACACTCACTACCGGGCGCCCGCTACGGCTTACCCGGACCGGACTTCCACCGGCTAGACAGCGCCAGCTTTCCCGGCGCACAAGCAACTCATCAAAGAGACGCGCACGCCGATCGCCGCAAGACCGGGACAACCGGCGCGTCACGACTACGAATACGAACGCAATGGCGTGGCCAATCTGTTCATGATGTTCGCGCCGCTGGAAGGCTGGCGTCACGTGAAAGTCACCGACCGCCGGGCGGCCGTCGATTACGCCCATGCGCTCAAGGATCTGTCCGACACGCTTTTTCCCGATGCGGACAAAATCACGCTCGTTCAGGACAATCTCAGCACGCATACCACTGCGTCGCTCTACGAAGCCTTCCCCGCCGCCGAAGCGCGCCGCCTCGTCGAACGGTTCGAGTGGCATTACACGCCCAAGCACGGAAGCTGGCTCGACATGGCCGAGTCCGAGCTCGCCGTCCTCTCGACCCAGTGCCTCGATCGCCGCATCCCCGACAAGGAGGAACTGACCGAGGAAGTCGCCGCCTGGCAACAGCGCCGCAAACAAACCAAAGCCAACTGGCGATTCACAACCGCCGACGCCCGCATCAAACTCGCTAGGCTGTACCCTCAGTTCGAGTGACTCGGGCCACTAGGTCCCGTTCGTCGTCCGACACGCCGGTCACCTGATCGAACCGCGCGATGGCGTTGCGGACGTGGCGCGCATCTGTCTTCGGCTCTTTTCGTTGTTTGGGGAAGGCATAGACGCTGCCGGCAAATCGCTTCGCCCGGTCAGTCGCCCTGCTTCTCGTGCGGTTTCCATGTGGATGGCATGGTCGCCTCCAATCGGCGTCTCCGCCGTGAGTGGACAGTCCGATCGCAGTCCGCGATCGCGAAGGACAACGCGCGAGCCTGCCTGAGGATCCAATCAATCTGCGTTCGGAACGATTGGCGCCGTCGGCGACCGAAGCGGTTTGCTGTTCGAGCCAGACCTTTTCACACCCGCAGCGGCATCAGCACGTAGAGCGCGCTCGCTCCGTCGCGGTCCTGGATGAGCGTCGGCGAGCCGGGATCGGCGAATCTTGATCAGCGCGGTGTCGCTCGGCAAGCTGGCCGATGATGTCGAGCAGGTAGCGCGCGTTGAAGCCGATGTCGATCGGCGTCGAATCGTAGTCGACCTCGATCTCCTCGCTCGCCGAGCCGGAATCTGGGTTGTTGACCGAGAGCGTCATCCGGCCGTCGGCGATCGACAGCTTGATCGCGCGGCCGCGCTCCGACGAAAGGGTCGAGACGCGGTCGACCGCCTTCTCGAACGGCTCCTTGTCGACCACGAGCCGCTTGTCGTTGCCGGTCGGGATGACGCGCTGGTAATCGGGGAAGGTGCCGTCGATCAGCTTGGTGGTCAGCACGACGTCGCCGAACTGGAAGCGCGCCTTGGCGGTCGAGATCTCGATACGCACGTCCTGCGCCAGATCCTCGAGCAGCTTCAGCACTTCGTTCACCGCTTTGCGCGGCGCGATCACGCCTGGCATGCCGACCGCGCCCTCGGGCGCGGGCGTTTCGACGCGCGCAAGCCGGTGGCCGTCGGTCGCGACCGCCCGCAGCATCGCCGTGCCGTCGACGTCGACCGTATGCAGGAAAATGCCGTTGAGATAGTAGCGCGTCTCTTCGGTCGAGATCGCGAACTGGGTGTTGTCGATCAGGCGCTTCAGCTCGATCGCCGGCATGGCGAAGCGGTGCGAGAATTCGCCCGAGGTCAGGTCGGGGAAGTCGGAGGCCGGCAGCGCCTGCAGATAGAAGCGCGAGCGGCCCGAGCGCAGCAGCAGCTGGCCGGTGTCGCCGGCGATTTCGAGGCTCGCCTGCGCGCCTTCCGGCAGCTTGCGGACGATGTCGTAGATAACATGGGCCGGAACGGTCGTCGCGCCGGGCTGCGCGACGTCGGCCGGCGCCTGTTCGGTCGCCTCCAGGTCAAGGTCGGTGCTCTTCAGCGCAACCTTGCCGTCTGCGCGCCTCGATCAGCACGTTCGCGAGGATCGGGATCGTGTTGCGGCGCTCGACGATGCGATGCACGTGCCCCAGAGCCTTGAGCAGGACCGAACGCTCGATCGTGACCTTCATCGCAACATCATTCCGCTACTTCCTCCAACCGACGCGCGACACGCCGCGGCAGGGGCCGGACTTTGCCAAGGCGAGTGCGGCAAGCGCAAGACGCTCGGCCGATCGAAGCCGATTTCGTCGGCGGGTCCGCTCGCATGCCCGTCCTTAGCCAATTCGCTGCCCAATTCTGCGAAACCTTTACCGGCCCTTAAATCGTCCGCTTTAGCTCTTTCGCTGCGTGAGGCGCTGCGGCCGAATTCGGAGGGCTTAGGGCGCGGCGAGCGGGATAGCCATGTTTGGCCGAGGCGGCAGGAAGAACCGAGCGCGGATCGAGCCGCGCCTCGACTGGCCGGCGCGAGCGCGGCGAGCGATCGACCAATTGCGCGCCGACCCTGCCGACCGTCCCGCGACCGCCCGCCGCGACGAAGTCCGACAAGCCGCGATCGCGCAGCAAGAAGGCCGGCGCAGGCGCCCGCGATCGGCGCCGTGCTTCGGGCGCCTCGCTCTACTGGACGGCGGTCATGGGCGTCTGGGGCGTGCATCGCGCTCGGCGGCGTCGTCGCCTACTACGCCAGCCAGCTTGCCGCCCGATCGACCAGCTCGCGGTGCCGAAGCGCCCGCCCAACATCGCCATCCTCGCCGAGGACGGCACGCTGATCGCCAATCGCGGCGACACCGGCGGCGCCGGCCGTGCGGCTCATCGACCTGCCGCCCTACCTGCCCAAGGCGTTCGTCGCCATCGAGGACCGGCGCTTCTATTCGCATTTCGGCATCGACCCGATCGGCATCGATCGCGCGCGGTGCTTCGCGACATCGACCGGGCGCGGCGCGTGGAGGGCGGCTCGACCCTGACCCAGCAGCTCGCCAAGAACCTGTTCCTGACCCAGGAGCGGACGCTGTCGCGCAAGATCCAGGAGGCGATCCTCGCACTGTGGCTCGAGCGCAAATATTCCAAGGACCAGATCCTCGAGCTCTATCTCAATCGCGTCTATTTCGGCTCCGGCGCCTACGGGGTCGAGGCGGCGGCGCAGAAATATTTCGGCAAGAGCGCGCGATTCGTGACAGCTGTCGGAGGCGGCCCTCCTCGCCGGGCTGATGAAGTCGCCGACAAAGCTCGCCCCGAACCGCAATCTCAAGCGGCGCCAACGAGCGCGCGGCGCAGGTCATCACCGCCATGGCCGAGCAGGGCCACATCACCGAGGCGATGGCCAAGATGGCGCTCGCCAATCCGGCGCCAGATCTGGCGCGACAAGACGGCGGGCTCGATCAACTACGCCGCCGACTATGTGATGGACATGCTCGACGACACGGTCGGCGCGATCGACGAGGACATCGTCGTCACCACCACGCTCGATGCAAAGATGCAGGCCGATGCGCGAGCGCGCGCTGGCCGACGAACTCAACGCCAAGGGCGCAAAGTACGGCGTCGGCCAGGGCGCGCTCGTCGCGCTCGATCCCAGCGGCGCGATCAAGGCGATGGTCGGCGGGCGCAACTACGCCGAAAGCCAGTTCAACCGCGCGGTCGCCGCCAAGCGGCAGCCCGGCTCCGTCGTTCAAGCCGTTCGTCTATCTGGCGCGCTCGAAAAGGGCCTGACGCCCGACACGCGTGCGCGAGGACGCGCCGATCTCGGTCAAGGGCTGGAATCCGGAGAACTACAGCCGCGAGTATTTCGGGCCGGTGACGCTGACCAAGGCGCTGTCGCTGTCGCTCAACACCGTGGCGGTCCGTCTCGGCCTCGAAGTCGGCCCCAAGACGGTGGTGCCGACCGCCCATCGCCTGGGGATCACGTCAGAACTCGAGCCGAACGCCACGATCGCGCTTGGCACATCCGACGGTGACGCCGCTCGAAATGGCTTCGGCCTACGCGGCGCTTCGCCAACGGCGGCATCGGCGTCCAGCCGCACGTCATCGCCAGGGTCCGCACCGCCAACGGCAAGCAGCTTTATACGCGGCGCAACGCCAGCTTCGGCCGCGTCATCGAACCGCAATATGTGGCGATGATGAATGCGATGATGCAGGAGACGCTGCTCACCGGCACCGCCCGCAAGGCCGAGCTGCCGGGCTGGCAGGCGGCGGGCAAGACCGGCACCAGCCAGGATTTCCGCGACGCCTGGTTCGTCGGCTACACAAGCTATCTCGTCGCCGGCGGTCTGGCTCGGCAACGACGACGACAGCCCGACCAAGAAGGTGTCGGGCGGCAATCTGCCGGTCGAGATCTGGAGCCGGTTCATGAAGGCCGCCCATGAGGGCGTGCCGGTCGCGGCGCTGCCGGGCGGCGTCTGGCAGAGCGGACCGCAGAACCCCTTCGCGCCCCTGCTCGCGCCGTTCGCCGGGGGAGGCGGGCAGCCTCCGCAGCCGCCCGCCTCGATCCCGCAATCCCGCGGCCGCGGCGGGGCGGCGCCGGTCGCGGCCGGACCGCCGCTTGCGCCGACGCCTGCGGCGCAGCCCGCCGGTCGTCCCATCGTTGTTCCGTCAGCTTCCGACGCTCCGGTCCCGCCCGCCGAAGTGCCCAGCGGCGAGCCAAGCCGGAAGACCAACGCCTTCCTCGACAGGATCTTTGGGAGATTGTGATCCCCTGGCGCCGTATTTTCCGCCGCCGCGAACAGTGGTAAACGATTGCCCTGGGGGGAATGCTCAGAGGATCATCCTGGGCTTCACCGGGGAACAGACGAATGACGGTGGACGAATTCCTCGGCTGGACCGCGGGACGGGAGGGGCGCTGGGAGCTGTTCGACGGCGAACTCGTCGAAAAGAGACCAGAGCGTCCGCTTCATACGGAAACGAAGCGCGAGGTGGCGTCCGCCCTGAAAAGCGCCATCCGTAACGTCGGCGCCCCTTGCCACGTTACGAAGGACGGGGCGATCGTCCGCATTTCGTCAGATACAGCGTTTGAGCCGGACGCTGTCGTCTACTGTAGTCCGCGCGTAGAGCGCGATAGGGTCGAGATCCCGGAGCCGGTGGTCGTGGTCGAGGTCCTCTCGGACGGGACGGCGGAGCGTGACCAGGGGCCAAAGCTCGCCGGCTACTTTTCCGTCCCGAGCGTCGCCCATTATCTCATCGTCGATCCGGAACGCCGCATTGTCGTCCGCCACCAGCGCGACAAGAGTGGGACGATCGAATCGCAGGTCGTGACGGACGGCCCGCTGCGCCTTGATCCGCCGGGACTCGCTTTCTTTGTCGAGGAGTTGTTCGCGCCGAGGTAGCAGGCGCGCCTGGGCGCGACGGGCGCAGACACGCCACCCAAATCAAGGCCATCTGGACCCCGTACGGCGAGTGACGCTCACCAGACTTTGGCGACGGTATAGCCAAGGCCCCGCAGGCGCTCGACGAGACCGTCCTTGCCGGTGAGGTGCAGCGCGCCGACGGCGACGAAGGCGCCGCCGGCCTTAAGGAACGGCGCGAGGCGCTCGGCCATGATCGCATCGCGCTCCACAAGCAAGAGGCGGGTGAACGCGTCCTCGGCCGCGCGCTCGGTCGCGCTGACTCCGCCGACCGCATCGCCGACGGCCAGGATCTCCGCCGGCCGGCTTTCGCCGTAGAGCTTGAGGAGGGTGGCGTAGACGTCGTCGTTCATCTCCGGCTCGCGCGCGGCGACCGCAAGCAGCGCGGCGGCGACCTCGGGCTTGATCGATGCGACGGCGTCGAGTTGCTCCTGCGGCGTTTCCAGCGCGACCACCCTTACCCCCGCCGCCTTCGCCCGCTCCGCCAGGAATTGGTCGACCTCCGGCAGATCGAGAGCCTCCCGCTTGGCTTCGCACGTCGGCGCGGCGGTCAGGATCGCGAGGAACCAAAGTCTGAGATGGTGCGCGAAGGGGATCGGATAGCCGCGTTCGCCGATCATGCTCTCGATTTTGGCGCGATCCCCGTCAGGAAGCTCGACAAAGGTGTCGCGGTCGTGATCAAGCGCCCGGGCGAGCATCTCGGCGCCAATCCTGGCCTTCTCCACTGCGTCCATCGGACCGCCGAGTTCGGTGATGACGACCTTCGCGCCCGGAATCGCCTCGGCCGCCCGCCGCGCCGTGGTCAGCGCGCCGTCGTCGGTCGAATGGATCGTGCCGAAGAGGTAGGAGGGCGGAAGGGTCCCCTTGTCGACCCGCCAGAGAAGTCCATCGGCGTTGAGGAGGTCGTCGGCGCGGCGCGCCTCGGCTTTAGCGAGGCCGGCGACATGGCGGAGGTCCTTTCCGCCGCACGGAGGCGGCGTCTCGGCGAAGACGGGCGCCGCCGCCATCATTAGACCAGCGAGCGCGGTCGCGATTTCGAGCAAAAAGACCGCCCTTCCGACTGCAAAAGGCGCCGGAAATCGCGCGCGAAGGCCGGTTTTCGGGCCGAAGAAGGGGCAATTTGGGCCCAAAATTCCCGTTCTTGACCCCAGAAAGCGCGATCCAGCCGCTCGTTTTTCGAGAGCGGCCGTGCGATCTCAGGGGCTTAGCTGCAAGATCCTGATTCGCAGGGGCTTGGAGAGGGGTCGTTCGCCGTATTTCGGCCATGTTTAACGCAGGGCGCGAAGACCGCGAGACGATCGAGACACGGCACGCCAAGCCACCAAGAATGGCTGCAGCGCCCGCGACGGGAGCGATCCCAGCGACCCGCGCAATACAACAGAGGATGGACGCGAAAATGACGAGCGGCATCAGGGATTCGATCCGGGGGGCGACGGGATCACTCTAGCCGCTGCTTCTGAAATACGCAAGATATCGTAGCCATCAATCTAGAAAAAAGAAGACAGCGCGGCTCGGCCCGTGCGATCACGCGCCCACCGATGTGGCGCTGCGGGGCCGTAGCCCGGCCTCCTCCGCCTGCTGGGGCAGTGCGAGCCTCCGCCCATTTGGTCGGTCAGCTTCCCGCTCAAAGCTTGCGCAGCGCCACTTCCTCGATCCGGTGGCTCGCGCCCTTGGTCAGCTGAAGATCGGCGCGTGGCCGGGTCGGCAGGATGTTTTCGTGCAGGTTGACCAGATTGATCCGCATCCAGATCGAGCGCGCGGTCGCCTCCGCTTCCGCGTCGTCGAGATCGGCGTATTGCCGGAAGTAGCTGCGCGGGTCGCGGAAGGCCGTATCCCTGAGCCTCATAAAGCGCTCGATGTACCATTGTTCGAGCAGAGCGTCGTCCGCGTGGAGGAAGATCGAGAAATCGAAGTAGTCGGAGACGAACGGCACCTCCTTGCCGTCGCGCACAGGCGGTTCGGCGCGAGCACGTTGATGCCTTCGACGATCAGGATGTCCGGCCGGTCGACCATGGTCGTCTCGCCGGGCACGATGTCGTAGGTCAGGTGCGAATAGACGGACGCCGCGACATGCGGCTCGCCCGCCTTGACCGCCGATAGGAAGCGGATCAGCGCGCTGCCGTCGTAGCTCTCCGGGAAGCCCTTGCGGTCCATCATGCCCTGGCGAATGAGCTCCGCGTTGGGCAGCAGGAACCCGTCAGTGGTCACCAGCTGGACCTTGGGCGTGTTCGGCCAGCGCGTCAGCAGCGCCTGCAGGACGCGTGCGGTGGTCGACTTGCCGGCGGCGACGGAGCCAGCGATCCCGATGATGTAGGGGACTTTGCCGTCGGTCGCGCCGAGGAAGCGTTGCGTCGCCTTGAACAGGCCCTGGGTCGCCGCGACATAGAGCGCCAGCAGGCGCGACAGCGGCAGGTAGATGGCGACGACCTCGTCGATCGAGATTGGATCATGGGTTGACTGCAGCTTGCGCAGATCGTCGATCGTCAGGGTGAGTTGCGTGTCGGCGCGCAGCGTCGCCCATTCGTCGCGGGTGAACCGGCGAAAAGGGGAGACGGTCGGCGGGCGCTTGACGAATTGATCCATGTCGTTCCCTCGCGTCACCGTCCCTTTAGGCCTCGCGGGCCGCCTTTTCTTCGTGGCCGCTTTGCCGAGTCCGGCGTTCCAGTTCGCGCACGACCGAGTCGAAGGCAACGCCTCTCACGCGCAAGAGCACCAGAAGATGATACAGCACATCGGCGGCCTCCGCCCGTACGGCGAACTCGTCCTGGGCCGCCGCGGCGACCGTCAGTTCGATCGCTTCTTCGCCGAACTTGCGCGCGCAGTGGGCAACGCCCTTGTCCAACAGGCTGCGCGTGTACGATTGATCGGCCGACGCCTCCGCGCGCCGGTCGATGATCCCGGCGAGATCGTCGAGCGTGAACATGCTTTCGCCCTACCCTGCTTTTGCGGCGGCGCATAGTCGGCACAAAGGCCAAAAGGATCGCTGGGCCGGATCAGCGGTAGCCGACGACGGCCTTCCACTCGAGATAGTCGTCGATGCCGAATTCGCCGTATTCGCGCCCGTTGCCCGAACGCTTGAAGCCGCCGAACGGGGCGTGGACATCCCAGGCCGGGGAATTCAGGCTCACCGTGCCGGCGCGCAGCCTCGCCGCGACCTCGCGGGCGCGACCGAGATCGGCCGACGACACATAGGCCGCAAGCCCGTAATCGGTGTCGTTGGCGATGCGGATCGCCTCGTCTTCATCCTCGTAGCTCAGGATCGACAGGACCGGGCCGAAGATTTCTTCGCGCGCGATGGTCATGTGCGGCTGGACGTCGCCAAAAACCGTCGGGCGTACATAGTAGCCGCGATTGAGGCCGGGCGGCCGTCCGGGGCCGCCGGCGGCGAGCCGCGCGCCCTCCCGGACGCCGGCCTCGATCAGGCGCTGGACTTTGTCGAACTGCGCGGCGCTTGCGACCGGTCCGAGATCGGCGCCGGGCGCGCGCGGGTCGCCGACCTTGAGGCCGTTGGCGACCGCCGCGGCGATGGCGACCGCCTCGTCGTGCCTTTCGGCCGGCACGAGCATGCGGGTCGGGGCGTCGCAGGATTGGCCGCTGTTGGAGAAGCACGACCGGACGCCGTCGCCGACCGCGGCCTCGAGATCCGCATCGCGCAAGATGAGGTTCGGAGACTTGCCGCCGAGTTCCTGGGTCACCCGCTTCACCCCGTCCGCCGCCGCCTTGGCGACCAGAATTCCGGCTCGGGTCGAGCCGGTGAACGAGATCATGTCGACGCTGGAATGGGCCGCCAGCGCCTGGCCGACCTCAATCCCCGTCCCGTTGACGAGATTGAAGACGCCGGCCGGAGCCTTGGCCGCCTCGACGATCTCGGCGAAGATCAGGGCGCTCACCGGGGCGATCTCGCTCGGCTTCAGGACGACGGCGCAGCCTGCCGCGAGCGCGGGCGCGACTTTGCAGACGATCTGGTTCAGCGGCCAGTTCCACGGGGTGATCAGGGCGGCGACGCCGATCGGCTCCCGGACGATCATCGTCGAGCCGCGGAGTCGGCTGAACGCATAAGTTTTGAGCGCCTCGATCGTCGCCTCGAGATGCACCCGCCCGGCGGGGACCTGCGCCGCGCGGGCGAACGGCAGAGGCGCCCCCATCTCGCGCGAGACCGCCTCGGCGAGATCGTCGGCGCGGGCGTCGTAGCTCTCGAGGATGCGCTCGAGCAGCGCAGCGCGGTCTTCGCGAGAAGTCAGGGCGAAGGACTCGAAGGCCGCGCGGGCCGCAGCGACCGCGCGATCGGCGTCGGCCGCCGAGCCGAGGGCGATGCCGGTGAAGGGCAGTTCGGTCGAAGGGTCGATGACGTCGAGCGTCTCCAGCCGGAGCGGCGCGACCCATCGGCCGCCGATGTAGAACTGCTCGTGGCGGTTCATAGCGCGCGATCTCCCTCTCCCAGTCGGCGAGCCCATTGTTCGCGTAAGGCGCCTCGCCACGCAACCCTGCTCGCGGCGATGCGTCGCAGGCGGAGAGCCGCCAGACGGCCCCGATCCGCGCCGGGCTGCTGGCGAAAAGCGCTGGGAAACGATAAGGTTGAGGGCATGACTGCAACGCCCCGAAACTTCCAAGGTTGTCATGCCCGCGAACGCGGGAATCCAGCGCCGCGAGCGTCGCAATCCGGCGATAGGGGACTCGGGCCCGCGCCAAGGCGTTGGGTCCCCGCGTTCGCGGGGATGACAGGAGGGTTGCATCAGACATTTCAGGGAACCATCCTTGGCAAGCGCAATGTCTGACGCGCCCGCTGCCGCCAACCTGGAGATCGAGCGCCTGGTCGCCCGCTACGACGGCCGGGTGCCGCGTTACACGAGCTATCCGACCGCACCGCATTTCACCCCCGCAGTCGGTCCGAGCGTTTACGCCCGCTGGCTCAAGGAGCTTCCCGCAGAGACGCCCCTGTCGCTCTACCTGCACGTGCCGTTCTGCGACCGGCTCTGCCTCTATTGCGGCTGCAACACATCGGTCGTGCGGCTCGAATCGTCGCATCGCCTCTATGCCGAGCGGCTTCTCAGCGAGATCGACGCGGTGGCGGCTCAGATCGGCCGGCGCGCGCCGGTCTCGCACGTCCATTGGGGCGGCGGCACGGCGACGTCGCTTCCGGGCGACTGCCTGATCGCCGTGATGGACCGGTTGAAGGACCGGTTCGCGTTCCGCGACGACGCCGAGATCGCCATCGAGCTCGACCCGACGTCGCTGCCTGACGACCGGCGCGATGCGCTGAGGCCGATGGGCGTGACCCGCATCAGTCTCGGCGTGCAGGATCTCGAACCGTCCGTGCAGCGCGCGATCGGGCGCATGCAGTCCTACGAGGAGACGGAGGCTTGCGCTCAGACCGCGCGCGCGCTCGGCGTCGGTTCACTGAACCTCGACCTGATCTACGGCCTGCCGCTGCAGACCGAGACGGGCGTCGCGCGCACGGCCCGGCGCGCCCTCGACCTCGCGGCCGACCGGGTCGCGGTGTTCGGCTATGCCCATGTTCCCTGGATGAAAAAGCACCAGGCGCTGATCCCGGACGAGCAATTGCCCGGGCCGGCCGAACGCTTTGCGCAGCTCAACGCCATCCATCGCGTGCTGACCGAAGAGGGCGGCTATGTCGCGATCGGACTCGATCACTACGCGCTGCCGAGCGACGCCATGGCCAAGGCGGCCTCGGCGCGCCGGCTCAGGCGCTCGTTCCAGGGCTACACCACCGACGCCGCGCCGGCGCTGATCGGGTTCGGCGCAAGCTCGATCGGCTCGCTGCCGCAGGGCTACGTGCAGAACGCGCCATCCGCCGCCGCTTACGGCAGGGAAATCGAGGCCGGGCGCCTGGCGACGGTCCGAGGCGTGGCGTTGACGCCGGAGGACAGGCTGCGGCGCGACGTGGTCGAGCGCGTGATGTGCGATCTCGAGGTCGATCTCGAGGCGGTTGCGGCGGCGCATGGCGCCGATCCAACGCCGCTCGTCGACGCGGCGTCCGAGGGCCTTGGCAAGTTCGTCGAGGACGGGCTCGCCTCCTGGGATGGGCGGCGGATCGTGGTCAGCGAGCGCGGCCGGCCCTTCGTGCGCTCGGTCGCGGCGTTGTTCGACGCCTACCTCGCCCAGGCAACCGACAAACCACGCCACTCGCGCGCGGTGTGAGGCTCGAGGCCGCCTTCAGGCCAGCCAATTCTCCACGGCGAGGCCGCGGATGCGTCGGAACGCGCTCACGTTGGCGGTGACATGGTCGCCCCCAAACGTCTGGCATGCGCCGGAAATCGAATGCCGAATTTTCCCGTTTCCGGACAAATCTGGCCTTCGGCGCAACCAAACGCCTCCGTCGACGTTCATGGTCAAGGCCGCGACCATAGCGGTGGCAATGCGGTCTTTCTCTCGGGGGCGCCTCATGTCGGATGACAAACGCGAACGCCCGGCCGAGGCGCTGAGCCCGTTTGCCGGGGCGCGGGCCGATCTCGGCAGGCGGGCCGACGCGACGGATACGGTCATCATCGTCGCGGCCATCGTGCTCGGACTGTATTTCGCCCGCGACGTGCTGGTCCCGATCGCCATCGCGGTCCTGCTGAGTTTCGTCCTGGCGCCGGTGACCGCGGCGTTGAGGCGTCTGAGGATCGGAAGGGTCGCCTCGGTTCTGCTCGCTGTCGCGCTCGCCTTCGCCATCCTCATCGGCCTCGGCGCCGTCATCGGCAGGCAGGTCGCCCAGCTCAGCGACAACCTGCCCCAGTACCAGGCCGTCATCGAGAAGAAGTTGGAAGCGGTGAGGACTTCCGCCTTCAGCAAGGGAGTGGTCGAGAAGGCTGCCGACGCCATCCAGGGGCTCGACAACAATCTGGTGAAATCACCGGCCCCGACTCGCGTGGAGCCTCCAAATCCCGCTGCGCCGATCTCTCCCGGTCAGCGTCTGCTCGAGGTGGAAGTGCACCAACCCGCCCCGGGTCCCGTCGAGATCCTGCGCAGCATCGTCTCGGCGCTCCTGCCGCCGCTGGCGACGACCGGAATCGTCGTCATCTTCGTGGTCTTCATCCTGCTGCAACGGAGCGATCTGCGCGACCGGTTCATCAGCCTCATCGGCTCGCATGACCTTCACCGCACCACGAAGGCGCTCGACGATGCGGCCTTCCGCCTGAGCCGTTATTTCCTGGCGCTGACCGGCGTCAACGCCGGCTTCGGCGTTGCGATCGCGATCGGCATGAGTTTCATCGGCGTCCCCAATCCCGTCCTGTGGGGAATTGTCGGCGCGGTCCTGCGGTTCGTTCCCTATATCGGGGCCTTTGTCGCCGCCGCGCTGCCGCTCGCCCTTGCCGCCGCCGTCGATCCGGGCTGGACCATGGTGGTCGAGACCGCGGCGCTCTTCATCGTCGTCGAAGGGATTGCCGGGCAGGTCGTCGAGCCCCGACTGTTTGGCCATACGACCGGCCTGTCGCCGCTGGCGATCATCGTCGCGGCGGCATTCTGGACCTTGATCTGGGGCGCGCCGGGTCTGCTTCTTTCGACCCCGATCACGGCCTGTCTGGTAGTGCTCGGCCGCCACGTCGAAAGCCTGAATTTCATCGAGCTGATGCTCGGCGACAAGCCGCCTCTGTCGCCGGTGCAAAGCTTCTATCAGCGCATTCTCGCGTCCGACCCGGACGAGGTCTCGTTCCAGGCGGAGACGCTTCTCGCGACCATGCCGCTCATCGACTATTACGAGGAGGTCGCGCTGCCTGCTCTGGCGCTGGCGCAGTTCGACGTGACGCGCGGCGTCCTCGATAGGAGCCGCCAGGTCGAGGTCTGCGACAGTGTCGAACGGGTGGTCGACGACCTTTCCGACCATGTCGATGCTGAGGAAAAGGACGTCGAAAAGCCTTCGCCAGAGGGCGCGCCGGAGGCCGCGGCCGGCGCCGTCGAACCGAGCGCGGAGCGTCAGCGCCGCGTGCTGTGCATCGCCGGCCGTAACCCTCTCGAACGAGCCGGCTGCGCGATCCTGGTTCAACTCCTGCATCGCAAAGGCGTCTCGGCCGAGCTTGCGGGGCCGGAAGCGCTCGCCAGCGGCATCTTCGCATTGAACGCGAGCGGGGTCTGCGCGATCTGCGTCTTTTACCTGGATCACCGGAGCCTGGCCGCGGTGCGCTACTCGGTGCGTCGGTTGCGGAAGAAATTCATCGACGTCCCCATCGCCGTGTGTCTCTGGGGCGGCGCGAATTTATCATCGATGGCGGAAGCGTCCCGCGCGGACGCGACCCTCGGCTCGCTTGCCGACGCTGTCGGTTTTTGCGCCCGAACGGCGGGCGCCGAAGCAATCGCCGAAGGCCCGCTCGGCCCGACAGCCCCATCCGTAGGAGGAAATCTGCCGAGAGCGGCGGCGGCTGGCTCCGTTGCGTCTTGACAGGCCGCGCGCTCCGGCGCTCATCTGTGGTTTGCGCCTACCACCCCTTCGGCGCCGGCCAGGAGCGCCGCGACGTGCTCGGCCAGCGCGACGCCGTCGATTGGCTTGCGCAACAGCGAGAACGATCCCGACACGGCGCCCCGCATCGCGATCTCCGCGGCGTCGGTGGCGAAGCCGGTCAGGACGATGGCCGGCAGGCGGGGCCGGCGCCGTTGCGCCTCGGCGATGACCGTCAGCCCATCCATGTCCGGCATGGAGAGATCGGCAATCAGCACGTCCGCCGGCCAGCCTCCGCCGATCAGCGCAAGCGCCTCCGCCCCGTCCGCCGCGGTCCGCACGGCGTAGCCGGCCTGAAGCAGGTGCTCAGCCACGATCTCCCGAACCGCCTCCTCATCGTCGACGAGAAGCACGCGCGCGCACTCTTCGCTTCCTCTTCGCAAGGATCGCGAAGAAAACGGAAACTTCGTGCGCGTCTTCGGCGCGACGTTGGGAGCGGCGGGAAACCATAGCGAGACCGTAGCGCCCTGGCCCGGCGCGCTCCGGATCCGCAGCGCGCCGCCGGACTGCTCCGCGACGCCCCTCGCCATGGCGAGACCGAGGCCGGTTCCCTTGCCCTGCGGCTTGGTCGTGAAGAACGGTTCCGACGCGCGGGCCAACACTTCCGCCGTCATGCCGCAGCCGGTGTCCGTGACGGAAAGGCGCACATAGTCGCCGGAAGGCAAGTGGGCGAATGCCTCTCCACTTTTGCCGACGCTGACCGCTTCGGCAGTCAGGGTGACAGCGCCCTGTCCCTCCATGGCGTCACGCGCGTTCGCGGCGAGGTTTATCAACACCGTTTCCAGCTGTCCTTTGTCCGTAAGGAAGCGGGGCAGCGCATCGGCCGCCTTGACCTCGACCTTAAGGCCCGCGCCAAGCGTGTGCGAAAGGACTTCCTGGACGCCAGCGAGCAGTTCCGCCGCACCGACCGGCTCGACGCGCAAGTCGGCCCGGCGCGAAAAGGCCAGGAGCCGGCTGGTGATCGCCGAGCCGCGCGCGGCCGCCTCGGAGATCATGCCTGCGATGCGGCGAACCCGGGCGAGATCGTCGGGCTTCGCTTCGATCAGCCGGGCGCCGCCGCCGACCGACTGGAGAACGTTGTTGAAGTCGTGGGCGATGCCGCCGGCGAGCTGGCCCAGCGCCTCCATCCGCTGGGCGTGCGAAAGGCGGGCCTGAGCCTCCTCTCGCGCGGCAACCTCCTGGCGGACCCGCTCCTCCAGCTCCTGATTCCAGCGCAGGAGTTCCGCCTCGCTCCGACGCAGTCGCGCCTCGGCCCGCGCGCGCTCGACCGCGTCCCACAACCGCCGGACCGTTTCCTCCGCAAGCTCGAGCGCGTCGGCGGTCCAAATCCGCGGTTCGGGGTGGTTCACGAACAGCACCGCCACGAGTTGGCCCTGACGCATGAGCGGCACGTCGAGAAAGGCGTACGTGCCAATGCTCTCATACATCGAGAGCGCCTCCGGGGCGTTCGTGCGCTGGTCGGCCGCTACGTCGGGGATCGCTATCGTTGCGCCGGATCTCATCGCCTCGACGAAGGCCTGTCCGAAATCCCCCATCCGCCACCGTCCCACGACGGACCGAAGGCGACCGTCATTCCAGTCGCGCCGGACCACGACATGCTCGCGGTCCGCGTCCAGCTCGGCGATTCCGACCTGGGCCGCACGAAGGTGACGACCCAACGCCGCGCATGCGGCGTCCATCATCGGTTCGGGGTCAGACTGGTTGCGGAGGCTCTCCGACAGAGCGAGCGAGTAAGCCTGCCGCCCGCTCTCCTGAACGGCCGCGGTCGTCTCGGTACACACGACGAGCACGCCGCCGATCCCCTTTGGCGCGCTCTCGTCGTCGATCGGACTGTACGAATAGGTCCAATAGACGTCTTCCAGGCGCCCGTGGCGGGTTATCGGAACGAGATGGTTTTCGCGCCATGTCGGGCCCTCCCCACACATCACCTGCTCGATCTGCGGCCCGATGATCGGCCATATCTCCGCCCACACCTCCGCCCCGGCCGGCCGAGCGAGGAGGGATGACGCTCAGGTCCGATTGAACGGCGATAGGCGTCGTTGTAGAGGCAGAGCAGGTCGGGTCCCCACCAGATGTACATCGGGTGGCCGGTGTTGAGCATCAGCCGAACGGCCGTCCGCAAAGGCGCCGGCCACGCTTCGGGGGAACCGAGCGCCGTCGCGGCCCAGTCATGCGCGCGCATGAGCGCGCCCATTTCGCCGCCGCCTGCGAGGAATCCGGCGGTGGACTTGAATCCGCGCGCTGATTGACGGCGCTCGACAGCGGCGGGATCCAGTTTCTGCTCCGTCATGGGGTCACCAGCGCCTCTCGCCTATCTACGATCTGTGGAGCGCCTGAAGCAATCGCCTATCACGCAACGCGGTCGCGAGTGTGTCCGAAACCCAGTCCCCGGAACGCCCTCCTTGTCTCTCGCAATTCCCAAACCGCCCGACTTGGCCTATTGCCTGCGCCCCATGAGTTGGGACCGGTCCGCCGCCCCGACCCGGAGGCTTTCAAACATGAAATTGCCGGAAAAGATCGGCCCCGTTCATTTCGTCGGCATCGGCGGCATCGGCATGTCGGGCATCGCCGAGGTGCTGATCAATCTCGGCCATACCGTCCAGGGTTCGGACGCCGCCGAAAACGCCAACGTCAAGCGCCTGCGCGAGCGCGGCGCCAAGGTGTTCGTCGGCCACGACGCGGCCAATCTCGGCGACGCCGCAGTCGTCGTCGTTTCGACCGCGATCAAGCGCGACAATCCCGAGCTCGCGGAGGCGCGCGCCAAGCGCATCCCGGTGGTCCGCCGCGCCGAGATGCTGGCCGAGCTGATGCGGCTGAAAAGCTGCGTCGCGGTCGCCGGCACCCACGGCAAGACAACCACCACCTCGCTGGTGGCGACGCTGCTCGACGCGGCCGGGCTCGATCCGACCGTCATCAACGGCGGCATCATCAACGCGTACGGAACCAACGCCCGCCTCGGCGCCGGAGACTGGATGGTGGTCGAGGCCGACGAAAGCGACGGCACGTTCCTGAAACTCCCGGCGGATGTGGCGATCGTCACCAACATCGATCCGGAGCACCTCGACCATTTCAAGACTTTCGAGGCGATCAAGGACGCCTTCCTGGCCCTCATCGAGAATCTGCCGTTCTACGGCTTCGCCGTGATGTGCCTCGACCATCCGACCGTCCAGGAGTTGGTCGGCAAGATCGAGGACCGGCGCGTGTTCACCTACGGCGAGAATCCGCAGGCCGACATTCGCCTGCTCGACGTCGAAACGAGCGGCGGCGTGACCCGTTTCGCCGTCCTCATTCGCGAGCGCGCGACCGGGCGGGCGACCTATATCGACGACCTGGCTTTGCCGATGCCCGGGCGACACAACGCCCTCAACGCCACGGCGGCGATCGCGGTCGCCCATCTGCTCGGCGCGCCGGTCGGGGTCATCCGCAAGGCGATCGGCGCGTTCGGCGGGGTCAAGCGGCGCTTCACCCGCACCGGCGAATGGAACGGCGTCACAATCATTGACGACTACGGCCACCACCCGGTCGAGGTCGCCGCGGTGCTCAAGGCCGCGCGCGACGCGACTGTCGGAAAGGTGATCGCCGTCGTGCAGCCGCACCGATACTCGCGCCTCGCCTCGCTGTTCGACGCCTTCGCCACCTGCTTCAACGACGCCAACAGCGTCATCGTCGCGGACGTCTATCCTGCGGGCGAGGCGCCGATCGAAGGCGTAGACAAGACCCACCTCGCCGCCGCGATCGCCGCGCACGGCCACCGACACGCCCTCGTTCTGCCCTCGCCCGCCGAGCTCGCGCCGATGGTGCGCGAGCTCGCCGCGCCCGGCGACACCGTTGTCTGCCTCGGCGCCGGCACGGTGACGCAATGGGCCTACGCCCTGCCCTCCGAACTCGCCGCGCTGGACGGAAGCGGCTGATGTCCAAAGCCGCGGTCGCGATCCGGCACGTCGCTTTCGAGGACGTCGGCGTCTGGCGCGACGTCCTCGCCGACGAAGGCTACAAGCTCGCCTATGTCGAGGCGGGCGTCGACGACCTCGCGGCCGAGGCGCTCATGGCCGTGGATCTTCTGATCGTGCTCGGCGGACCGATCGGGGTCTATGAAACGGACGCCTACCCGTTTCTGCTCGAAGAGATTGCAGCGGTCCGCCGCCGTCTCGAGCGGCAAGAGCCGCTCCTCGGCATATGCCTCGGGGCGCAGCTCATGGCGGCGGCGCTCGGCGCGCGGGTCGCGCCCGGCCCGGGTAAGGAGATCGGCTATGGGCCGATCGATCTGACCGACGCCGGCCGCGCGTCGCCGCTCGCGCGCCTCGACGGCTTGCCGGTGTTGCACTGGCACGGCGACAATTGCGACCTGCCGCCCGGCGCCGACCCGCTCGCCTCGACCCCTCTGTGTCCCGTCCAGGCGTTCGGGGTCGGGAGGAACGCGCTCGGCCTCCAATTTCACGTCGAGGCCGATCCGGACCGGATCGAGGCGTGGCTTGTCGGGCACGCGGCCGAGCTCGGCAAGGCCGGAGTCGATCCGCGGGTCCTGCGAGCCGACGCGCTGCGAGTTGGCGCGGCGACTGCGACGGCCGGGCGGGCGGTCTTGTCCGACTGGCTCGGGGCGCTCAGCCGATGAGCTTTTTGGAGGCGATCCGGCCGGCCGCCGAAGCGGTCCGGGGCCGCGTCGCCTTCGACGCTCCGCTTGCGCCCTTGACCTGGTTTCGTGTCGGAGGCGCGGCGGAAGCGCTTTTCTCGCCGGCGGACGAGGACGATCTCGCCGGGTTCCTCGCTCGATTGCCGGCCAGGGTCCCGGTGACCGTCATCGGCCTCGGCTCCAACCTCATCGTGCGCGACGGCGGAATCGAGGGCGTCGTCGTCCGGCTCGGCGGCCGGGCGTTCAACGCCATCGACCTGATGGAGGATTGCCGGATCGTCGCGGGCGCGGCGGCGCCCGACCAGTTCGTGGCCAAGGCGGCCGCGACCGCAGGGGTCGACGGCCTCGCCTTCCTGCGCGGCGTTCCCGGCGCGATCGGCGGCGCCTTGCGGATGAACGCCGGCGCGCACGGCGGCGAGATCAAGGACGTGCTCGTCGAGGCGCGTGGGCTCGACCGCTCGGGCGCGAGCCGGGTCTTCGCCAACGCCGGCATGGGCTATTCCTACCGGCGCAGTTCGGCCCCGGACGACGTGATCTTCACCCGCGCGACGCTCCAAGGGAGTCCCGGGGATCGGGCGGCGATTCTCGCCGAAATGGAGCGAATCACCCGCGCGCGGGAAACTTCGCAGCCTATCCGCGAGAAGACCGGCGGCTCGACGTTCAAGAACCCGCCGGGAATGAAGGCGTGGGAGTTGATCGACCGGGCCGGTTGCCGCGGGCTCGTCGTCGGCGACGCGGAGGTCTCGATCATGCACTGCAACTTCCTGATCAACCGCGGCCAGGCGACCGCGACCGACCTCGAGACGCTCGGCGAGGAGGTGCGACGGCGGGTGCTCGAGACCAGCGGCGTGCCGCTCGAATGGGAGATCAAGCCAAATCGGTGCGCTGCGACAGGAATTGCCTGCTCCGAAATCCGGGTGAACCCGGCGCTATGCTTGAGTTGGGGTCGGCGTTGCAGGCGCAGGCCTACCCCCCCCATCTCGCTTTCCGTTTGACGTCCTTTCAGGGTGGGCCGGGGCCGCCGCCGACGAAACCCGATGCGAACGCCCTCGCGCCCGTGGGGGGGGGGCCGAAAGGCCGTGCTCGGGGCCTTATCGCCCGGACGGGGCCGATCCGGTTTGCCTGCTAGCAGGGCGGTTTATTTCGCCAGGGCCGGCGTTCCCTTCCAACCATTCCAAAAACTCTAGCCATTTCATGGCCCTGACACCTATACAACCAAACAGTTGCGGCATGGAACAGGCGACCCGAACAGGCTCGGAACAGGCAATTAACAGGCACTTATCAGGCTCGAAACAGGCAGAAAACAGGCGGACGAACATGGGCCGTAGAATCGGAGCGCGCTCGGGTTGTAATTGGCCACGCTGGGCACGAACGAGCGAGACAAAATTCACCACAAAGAGCATGAAGGAATCCCGAAGACGCGCCAAGCGCCTGTCGTTCCTTGGTGTCCTTCGTGTCCTTTGCGGCGAGAGTCGAACTCCAACTCGGTCCCTTCGTTGGGCCGGCCAAGGGAATCTGTTTGGGGCTGGCGTGGAGGGTGTTGGCCGAAGGGCGTCGTCGTTCGCGGTCACAAAAATCATGCTTTGCGGGCGTCATCCTTGAAAGGCTCAAGACGGCAATGGGGAAGGCTTGCAAAATGCTGGCATGGACTTGGTCGGCGTGGACTTGGCTCGGGTCAGCGTGGACTTGGCGCCAGGTCGTCTTGCCGCCGGCGCCAAGGGTCATCGCGTCGCTCGCCGCACTGGTCCTCCTCTCGGCTTCGCCCGCCTCGGCCGACCGGCTCGAGCGCTTCGCCAACGCGGCCGGGGAGCCGATCGCCGGGTATCTCGCAAAGCCGCCCGGCGCGGGGCCGTTTCCGGCGGTCGTGCTGCTCCCCTCCTGCCTTGGGCTGCCCTCGAACCGGGCGGCGATCGAGACCGCGCTCGTTCGCGCCGGCTATGTCGCGCTATTCGTCGACGAGTTCTCGACCCGCGGCCTCAAGGAGACCTGCAGCGTCGATTTTGCGCAGCTTGCGCCCGACGCCTTTGGCGCGCTCCGCTTCCTGGCGGGCCAACCTGACGTGGACGCGGGGCGCATCGCGGTCTTCGGCTTCTCGCAGGGCGCGGACGGAGCGCTGGCCGTGGCCGCGTCGCCGTCCGGCAGGGCGCATGGCGTGCCGGACGGCCTCGCGTTCCGGGCGGCGGCCGCTTTCTATCCGCCCTGCGCCAATCAGGCGGGACAGCGCCTGGCGATCCCGACCCTGATCGTCGTCGGCGCCGCCGACGCGTGACGCCGGCGGCCGATTGCCGGCGGCTGGCCGAGGGCCAGCCCGGCGTCCGGCTGATCGTCCTGCCCGGGCCGGCCACTGCTTCGACGATCCGGCTTTCGCCGGGGGCAAGCGGGTCTTGGGCATGACGCTCGCCTACGACCCCGCGGCTGCGCGCCGCGCCATGACGGAGTCTGATCGCTTTTCTACACAAGAATATCGCGCAATAAACCGCCGCTCGGCGATCGGACTTCACGCTTGCGCCACAAAATTGGCCGAAGCGGGAGCCGAGGAATTGGAAGAGGGCCATCGAGGGGATGATTCTAAGACGCGAATTCTTGATCGGAGCGGCCGCGACGGCATTCGCCGCGCCGGCTCGACCGCGCTGGCTTCCGCCGGCGAACTGTCGCCGCCGCTGACCGACAAGGCGGCCTTCGTTCTCTGGGGCAAGGCCCATCTCAACGAGGACCCGGTCTATCTCGAGCGGCGTTTCGACCGCTACAAGGAGGTGCTCGCCTTCAACGACCTGTGGACGCCGGCCGAGAAGCGCGCCTTCCTCCTGACGCCGCGCCAGGAATTCGTCCTGCCCCAGGACAAGGATCAGGCCTATGTCGGCCATTACCTCGACATCGGCTTCGGCGTCACCATCACCCCGCCGGGCACGATGGGGCGGATGACCAGCGCGCTCCAGTTGCGAACGGCGAGAAGGTGCTCGAGATCGGCACCGGCTCCGGCTACCAGTCGGCCCTGCTGAGCTATCTGACCCCGCGCGTCTATTCGATCGAGATCGTCCCCGAGCTCGCGGCGCGCACGCGCGGCGTCTACAACCGGCTGATCGCTGCGGGCTACCGCGAATACGCCAACATCGTGACCCGCAGCGCGGACGGCTATTTCGGCTGGGAGGAAGCGGCGCCCTTCGACAAGATCATCGTCACTTGCGGCATCGATCACATCCCGCCGCCGCTCCTGCAGCAGATGCGCCCGGACGGGATCATGGTCATTCCCGTCGGGCCGCCCGGCGCGCAGCACATCCTCAAGGTGGTCAAGAGGTCCAGCGCGGACGGGACGCCGACCGTGGCGCGCTCCGACATCTTCGGCGGCAAGGTCATCCCGTTCGTGCCGCTGAGCGGCGGCCATCAGGCGGGCGGAGACAACGGGTAGCGCCGGGTCGGCCGGTCTGGAAGGAGGGCGCGCTGAGTCTGGTTCTGGTCACCGGCGGTTCCGGGTTCATCGGCGGACACTGTATTCTGCAGACCCTGGCCGCGGGGCACTCGGTGCGCGCGACGCTCCGCGATCCGGCGCGCGCGGACGAAGTTCGCCGCCAACTCGAGCGCGCAGGCGCAGCCGGTCTCGACCGGCTCTCCTTCGCCGCCGCCGACCTCGAACGCGACGCAGGCTGGCCGGAAGCGGTCGCCGGTTGCGATTTCGTTTTGCACGTCGCTTCGCCGTTCCCGCTCGCTGCGCCGAAGCACGAGGACGAGCTGATCCGGCCGGCCCGAGACGGCGCGCTTCGCGTGCTCAAGGCGGCCCGCACGGCGGGAATCAGGCGCGTCGTGCTGACCTCGTCGTTCGCCGCCGTCGGCTACGGCCATAAGGAGCAGGCGGCGCCGTTCGACGAGACGAGCTGGACCAATCTCCAGGGCGAAGGGCTACCGCCTACGTCAAGTCGAAGACGATCGCCGAGCGCGCGGCCTGGGATTTCGTCAAGGACGGCGGGCCGGAGCTCGCCGTCGTCAATCCGGTCGGCGTGTTCGGTCCCGTGCTCGGACCCGACACCTCGACCTCGATCGTCATCGTCCAGCGCATCCTGGGCGGCTCGATGCCCGGCCTGCCGCACATGACATTCGGGGTGGTGGACGTGCGCGACGTCGCCGACCTGCACCTGCGCGCCATGACCGATCCCGCTCGCCAAGGGCGAGCGCTTCCTCGCCGTCGCCGGCGACTTCATCACCCTGCGAGAGATCGCGCAAATCCTGAAGACGCGCCTGGGCGAGGCTGCCCGGCGGGCGTCGACCCGGGAGCTGCCCGACTGGCTCGTGCGCCTGGCCTCGCTCGCCGATTCGTCGGTCCGCCAGATCGTCCCCGAACTCGGCAAATCGAAGAATGCGACATCCGACAAGGCGAAGCGGCTCCTCGGCTGGTCGCCGCGCTCGCGCGAGGACGCGCTCGTCGCGACCGCCGAAAGCCTCATCAAGCTCGGCCTCGTCAAACCCTGACGCCGCGCCGGCCCGCCTGCGCTTTGCGTCGGCGCGCCACTGCCCGTAAGGACGGACCGGGCGCCCGGGCGGCGGCGCAGGAGGGGGCGGATCCATGAGGGCCAGTCGCGTCGTATCGGCGATCGTGGGAATTCTTCTCGCGATCCTGATCATCGCCCCGGTGGGCTTGTGGAGCGCGCTGGCGCTCTGGTTCCGGCTGCCGGCGCCGGAGGCGGTCCGGGCGCTCGCCGCCGCAATTGCCGCTGCGGCGGCAATTGTCACCATGATCGCGCTCTTCACGCGCTTTCGCTGGCGCGCGCTCGGCGGCTTCGCGCTCGCCTTCGCGTGCGTGGTCGTCTGGTGGAGCACGATCCTGCCGCCCGCCGACGGCGACTGGGCGCCCGACGTCGCCCGGCAGACGACCGGAACGGTCAACGGCGAGGTTCTAACGCTCTCCGACGTGCGCGACTTCGACTGGCGCAGCGACGACGACTTCACGCAGCGGTGGGAGCCGCGTTCCTACGACCTCTCGAAGCTCGATTCGCTCGACCTCATCCTGTCCTATTGGGCGGGACCGAAAATCGCCCACCTGATCATGAGTTTCGGCTTCTCGGACGGGCAGGCGCTGGCCTGGTCGATCGAGGTTCGGCGCGAGAAGGACGGCGTCTATTCGCCGGTCGCCGACGCTTTCCGGTCCCACACCCTCGTCTCGCTCGCCACTGACGAGCGCGATTCGGTCCGGCTGCGCTCGAACGTGCGCAAGGAGGACGTGCGCCTCTACCGGCTTCGGGCGTCGCCACAGGCGATCCGGACGCTGCTCATCGGCTACGTGGACGAAGCCAACAGCCTCGAGCGCCAGCCGCGGTGGTACAACTCGATCACCACGAATTGCACGACCGCCGTCTCGCAGATGATCCGCAGCCTGGGCGGCGCGCTGCCGTTCGACTGGCGGCTGATCGTCAACGGCTTTCTGCCGGGCTACCTGTACGACCACGGCGCGGTGACGACCGCCATGCCGCTCGCCGAGCTCATGGAACGGGCGCGAATCTCCGAGCGCGCCAAGGCCGCCGACCAGTCGCCGGATTTCTCCCGCCTGATCCGGGTCGGGATACCGGCCCCGGACGGCAAGCCGCTGATGTGAGGGCAAGCGCCCTGTCGGGGCCTTTCGCAGATGGCCGGGGACGGGCGTTCGAAGCCGACACGGTCGACGGCCGGAATGCGAAAGACGGGGGAGTTCGCCAGTGCCGTGGCGAGCGGGCCAAATCGACCGGGAATCGGCCGTCTCGCGTGGTGCGAAAGTCAATCGGCAAACGCGAACAGGACCCGGATGCGGCATGGGTTCCATATTGGAGCTTATGCGACATGGGTCAGGCCTTCGGCGGGGGCGGAAAATCGGCAGCGTCATCTGCTGCCGGAGCTTATGGGACATTTTTTGATGTGGCAGGTTCGCGCTTATGCTTTTCGATCTGCCCGACTATAGCATGTCGCCCGCTCATAAAGCTCGTCGAAGGTAATAATCTCGGGGGAATGAAGGTTTCTTCTGAAAAGCTCGAACGACTTAAGCTTATCTCTGTTGACGCCGTGCTCGCCCTTGAATTCGGCGAGATTGCCAGTGACGAGGTAGGACTTTGGTGCGTAGTTGAACGCTTCCTCGCCGGTGGGATAACCTTTGTCATCGTCGGCTTCAGTGACCCTCGATGGTATCCATAGCCGCTGCGACCGTGCCTTGGGCCTGCGCGATGGCCTCGGTTAGATGAGACGACGCAGGCCAGCAACCGCCCGCGTAGCTGCTGTTACCAAAAAGCGGGGTTTCGTGGGTTTTCGTCTCAACGAGGCAGAGGCTGGAGACGGCGCCCTTTGTCTTCATCAAACCATCGACGCACTTTCCATGCCCGCCCACGTGGTAACCCTGCACGTATTGCTCTAGCTTCCTGCGATCAAGATTTTCCAGAAAAATATAGTTGAGACCATAGCCAAAAAGCCAAGGATTTTTTTCGAAAAACTTCTGCCATACGTCCTCTGATTTGCATTGTTTTGACTGATTTGACCTTAGCAAAATAGTCAGAATCGTCGAGTAAACGCCGAAATACCTCAAGCTGTTTTTTTCGATATCCGAGGGTGACGACATCACGTTTTGTAATAGCGTGAGCCATTACTTCCGTGAAAAGCTCCTCATTATCAGCTATTAGCGCTCCTGGCCTGCTGTTGTGATAGTATCAGACTACGCAAGTCGTCGTCTGTTATGCTGAATGCATGTGAATTAGTCAAAGCGACAGAGCGAATGTCCGCAATGAAGGCAAGGAGTGTATCAATTTCGCTACCGATGAATGAGAACGACGCGTTGTGCGGCTTTTGTGTTGCGACCGTGTATCCCTGTATAGACAGAACGAATAGCCCACGATCATCTTCAAAAAATTTGGCGATGATAGTCCTTTGTGCTCCTTCCTTGTGACGAAGAATAACTTCATCGTTGATGGTAGCGAATGCATAAGCATCGAGGAGACGATTGCCTTCGTTGCAATCCGCACTTTTCTATTCAGTTGACCGAAAGCTTTGAGGCTCGGGCTGAAATAGGTCTTGCCGGACAAAGGATTTTTGTAGGTATCCATTTGTTAGTGTCCGCAGTATGGAAACATCGGATAATGCGAGACTTTTCGTGCGGGAGCAAGGCACTTACCCCACGGATTAAGTGGGCGGTGCAGGAATCAAGAAGTCTGACGAAGCGCGTTTCGCCGGAAATTCCGGGACTTTTGAGAGATCGGGCTTGATGCGTCACTTGGTCGGATTTGTCGGCGCGGAGCTGTCCAATGTAGATAGAGCAAGCCGCGCAAGTTCGCCCGACTGAAAGGTCCACATACCGGCGATGCGCGGTCCGTCGATGAAAATTCTGTAATGCCCTTTGCGCCTGCCGAGTTCCGCACCTGAGACATGGACAATCTTCACCAAATGGTCGGGCACGACTGCCCCAATGCCTCTGGGGATCGCGTCAAGGTTCTCTGGATAGAGTTGTTTCGAGGTCATAGCCCTCCCAATCGCGGCGAAGACCTGTTGCACATAGTCCGGCCACCATTCGGATGAGGGAACGCCGTCGCATAGCGGAAGAGAGCCGTGGAAAACGAAGATCGTCAACCGGTACAGGAATCCGAGCAGTGCAAAAATCAAGACTTGTCGAACACGCGAATGCCGTTGATTTTGCAGCAGATTTTCGCTCCAGAAGTCTGGCGCAAAAGTCGGGCTAGCTTCCGCGCTTAAATGCGTCGGCGGCCGTGGCGAGTGGCAGCACGAGGGATAGGTGCGCATCGTCCATGCGGAGAGCGCCATAGCTTTCATACCAGTGCGTGGCGCGATCGTTTTTGGCGTCGATCAGCAGGGCGACGCCGCCGACATCCTCCGCGACGCGGATGCAGCGATCGGCGGCACGCAGCAGGAGAGCGCCCCCGAGGCCCCGGCCTTGCACTGAGTTATCGACCGCGAGCCGGCCGAGGCGGAACACCGGCACGTCGTAACGCGCAAGGCCTTTTTTCGCGAGCGCCGGCGTCCGCGCATATTCAAGCGATGCGGGGCTCAGCGTGTAGAAGCCGAGAATGCGCGCCGGCGTGCCGGACGGCGCGGCGACGAAGCATTTTGCGCCGCCGCTTTCGTGGTTTTGGCGTGCAAGCTTTTGCAGATAGAGGTTGAGATCGGCGTCGCCGCAATCGAAGGCGGCGCGATCGTGTTGTTTGCCGATCGGCGCTTCGTTCCAGACGAGTGCCGTCATGGGAGCGTGAAGCCGACCTTTGCGGCGCGCACCAGACGGTCAGGAGCCGCTGGCGGATTTTCCAAGAGCGCGAGGACATGCAACGAATCGCGCTCCGAAAGGGTGAGCCGTTCGGCCTCGGCGATATCCGCTTCGGCCTTCGGCAGCACGTTGCCGAGAATGTAGCTGGTGAGATCGAGGCGTTTGAGCGAGGCGGCGCGAGTGAGCGTCGCCTTGTCTTCGGGGCGGAGCCGCAATTCGACGCGGCCGTTGTCGGTAAGGGCACGGGGCAGGGAACCTCCTAAGTTCGTCGACCCACTATAGCATACGGAATGAATCCGTACCAGACAAATTTACTGTCTTGCTCCGTTGACGTCCCATTCGTATAGGATAATATCCTTAATCATATCGTGGATGAGCGATGGCCCAGTCGTGAAGGCCCGTTTCCCGCCCGAACAGAGGCGTCCAGGGTCGCAATCAGCTCCGTGCGCTCCCCGTCGAATTCGCGACGTTCAGTCGCTGACGGAGGCGGCCGACCAGGTCGCGCGGCGCGCGCCCACCACCAGCCCACAGGGCGCCCGAAATGACGCCCGTCTCTCGACGGCTACGGGCCGGTCCCCCTCTCCCCCGCCTTCGGCAGAGGAGGATCACCCCTTCTTCGCCGCGGTCAGATGCGCGTCGAGCGCGGCCGGGTCGGCGAGCAGCTCGGCGCTCGGCGCCGCGTGGGCGATGGCGCCGCGGTCGAGCATGATCGCGTGATCGGTGAACGGCAGGATCTTCTTCGGCTTCTGCTCGACGATGATCATCGACAGGCCCTCGCGCGCGAGTTCGCGCAGCGCCGCCAGCAGCTCGTCGACGATGATCGGCGCGAGGCCCTCGGTCGGCTCGTCGAGCAGCAGCAGGCGCGGGTTGAGCATCAGCGCGCGGCCGATCGCCAGCATCTGCTGCTCGCCGCCCGACAATTGCCGGCCGCATGTTGCGTCGCCGCTCCTCGAGGCGCGGAAAGAGCGCGTAGACGCGCTCGAGCGTCCACGGGCCCGGGACGCGCGACCGCGGTGAGGTTCTCCTCGACCGTCAGCGAGCGGAAGATGTTGCGCTCCTGCGGCGTCCAGCCGATGCCGCGCCGCGCCCGCACGTGCGGCGGCAGCGGCGTGATGTCGTCGCCGGCGAGCGCGATGCGGCCGGCGAAGCGGGTGGTGACGCCGATCAGCGTATCGATCAGCGTCGTCTTGCCGACGCCGTTGCGGCCGAGCAGCGCCAGCGAGCGGCCGTCCTCGAGCGCGAAGATCGAGGCCCTGGATGACGCGCGCCTCGCCGTAGCCGGCGCTCAAGCCCTCGACGCGGAGCAGCTCAGCCATGCGCCGTCCTCGCCGAGATAGACCGCGCGCACGCGCTCGTCCGCGGCGATCGCTTCCGGCGCGCCCTCGGTCAGGAGCCGGCCGGCGACCAGCACGGAGATGCGGGTGGCGAAGCTGAACACGAGGTCCATGTCGTGCTCGATCAGCAGGATCGCGACGTCGGCGGGCAGCGCCGCGAGCGCGGCGAGGATGTCCTGCCGCTCCTCTTCCGGCACGCCGGCCGCCGGCTCGTCGAGCAGCAGCACGCGCGGGCGCGTCGCCAGCGCCAGCGCGATTTCGAGCAGCCGCTGCTTGCCGTAGGGCAGCTTGCCGGGTCGGCCGGTCCATCTCCGCCTCGAGGTCGAAGCGCGTCAGCAGCTCCTCGATCTCGGCGACGATCGCCGGCCGCGTGCCGGCGACGCGCCAGAAGTCCGCGCCCGAGCCGTTGCGCTCGGAGATCGCGAGGCCGAGCGACTCGGCCGGCGTCAGATCGGGGAACAGCTGATTGATCTGGAAGGTGCGCGAAAGGCCGCGCCGCACCCGCTCGCTCGCCGAAAGCGCGGTGACGTCGCGCCGTCCAGCAGGACCGGGCCCGTCGGTCGGCTTGACCACGCCCGTCAGCAGGTTGATCAGCGTCGTCTTGCCGGCGCCGTTGGGGCCGATCAGCGCCTGGCGCGCGCCCGGCTCGAGCGCGAACGAGACGTTGTCGGTCGCGATCAGCGCGCCGAACTGCCTTGACAGGCCGCGCGCCTCCAGCGCCGGCCCGCTCACGCCGCGCCTCCGCGCGCCGGCCGCAGCGGCAGGATCGCGGCGGCGCGGCGACGAGCGCCTCGCGAATGCGCTCGCGGCCGACCAGCACCAGCGCGACGAGCAGCGCGCCGATCCAGAATTCCCAGTATTCCGGCGTCGCCGCCGAGATGACGTCGCGCAGGACGATGAACACCGCCGCGCCGATCAGGCCGCCATAGAGATAGCCGGCGCCGCCGATGATCAGCATCAGCATCACGTCGGCCGAGCGATGGAAGTCGAACAGGTCGAGCGAGACGATCTGCGTCGTCTGCGCGAGCAGCGCGCCCGCGACGCCGGCGTAGGCGGCGGCGACCGCATAGATCGCGACGATGCGCCGGCTGGTGGCGATGCCGAGCGCGCCGGCGCGCAGGCGGTTCTCGCGGATCGCCGCAAGCGCCAGCCCGAACGGCGACTGCGCGCAGCCGGCGCGCCACGGCGAACAGGAGGAACAGCACGGCGAGACTGTAGAGCGCCGCGTTGCGCTGGCCGGTGAAGCCGATCGGAAACAGGCCGAGCACCGGCCGATCGAGAAGTTGAGCCCGTCGGCGCCGCCGGTCAGCCAGCGCGTTGCGGTTGGCGAGCTCGCCGAGCATCAGCGAGACGCCGAGCGTCACCATCAGCCGGGTCAGGTCGGAGCCGCGCAGCAGCAGCGGCGCGGTCGCGAAGCCGACGACGGCGCGCCGACCGCGGCGCCGGCGACGAGCCCGAGCGTCGGATCGGCGAAGCCCTGGCTCGCGAGGATCGCCGCGGCATAGGCGCCGAGGCCGAGGAACGCGGCGTGCCCGAGCGAGACGATGCCGGTGAGGCCGAGGATGAGGTCGAGCGACAGCGCGAACAGGCCGGCGATGAGGATTTCGTTGATCAGCGCGGCGCGCGACGGGCAAGACGAACGATCACGCCGAGCACGCGCGAGCCAGAAGGCGATCTCCGGCGCCAGCGCCAGCGCGCGCGCCGGCGCAGGTGCGCCGCGAGGCGGCGCGCCGTCGCGGACGCGCGCGGCCCGCTCATCGCCCGTCGCCGCGCGCGAACAGCCCCTGCGGGCGCAGGATCAGGGTCGACGACCATCACCGCGTAGATGATGAAGGCGCCGATCGAGGGGACGTAATATTTGCCCGCGACGTCGAGCACGCCGAGCAGCAGCGCGCCGAACAGCGCGCCGAGGATGCCGTTCGAGCCGCCGACCGTCACGACGATCAGGAACGTCACCAGGAACTTGACCGGGAACGACGGATCGATGCCGCCGACGACATCGGCGGCGAGCGCGCCGCCCAGGCCCGCGAGCCCGCTGCCGACCGCGAAGGCGACGGCGAAGATCCGGTCGACGTCGATGCCGAGCCCGTCGGCGACGCGCGCGTCGTCGACCGCCGCGCGCAACTGCGCGCCGAAGCGCGTCCTGACGAGAAAGAGCTGCAGGGCCGCGGCGATCACGCCGCAGACGAGCGACGATGAACAGCCGATAGACGCCGATGCCGACGCCATGGAATTCGACGCTGCCCGCAGAGCCACGCCGGCAGGTGGACCTGCTGCGGCTGGTCGCCGAGAAGGTAGTTGGCGATCGGCATCGCCATCAGGACGAGGCCGATGGTGAACAGCACCTGGTCGAGCGGGCTCGCGCCGTAGAGCCGGCGATAGAGCGTGCGCTCGAGCACGACGCCGAGGATCGCCGGAATGAGGAACGCGGCCGGCAGCGTGGCGAGGAACGGCGCGCCGAGCGCGGTTCATCAGCAGCGCCGTCACATAGCCGCCGACCATGGCGAAGGCGCCGTGGGCGAGGTTGATGAAATTCATCAGTCCCAGCGTCACCGACAGCCCGCTCGCCAGCACGAACAGCAGCATGCCGTAGGCGACGCCGTCGAACAGGATGGTCAGCATGGGCGGCTAGCCTCGTCGCGCCGGCCAAAGCGGGCGTCGGGAAGCGCCTGGATCCCGGCTTCCGCGGGGATGACAGAGGAGGGCATGCGCCGAAACGCGGGTCATCCACTGGAAAGTCCGGCTCTAGTGCTTCGCCGCCTTGTAGGGGTCCTTCACGTTCGGGATCGTCGCGAACTCGACGTTGTAGAGCGCGCCGTCCTTCTTCTCGACCTTGCGGACATAGATGTTCTGCACGATGTCGCGCGTGTCGGGATCGATCGAAACCGGCCCGCGCGGGCTCATCCAGCTCATGCCCTTCATCGCGCCGATCAGCGCGTCGCCGCTGTCGTCGCCCTTGGTCTTTTCCAGCGCCTGGTAGACGAGCGCCATGCCGTCGTAGGCCGCCGACCGCCATGAAATTCGGCCGCATGCCGTTGTTGGCCTTCTCGAACGCCTCGACGAACGCCTTGTTCTCGGGCGAATCGTGGGCGGCCGAATAATGATGCGTCGTCACCGCGCCGAGCGCGGAATCGCCGATGTCGGCGAGAAGGTCGTCGTCGGTCACGTCGCCGGTGCCGATCAGCTTGATGCCCGACTTGTCGAGGCCGCGCTCGACGAACTGCTTCATGAAGATCGCGCCGAAGCCCGACGGCACGAAGACGAACACGGCGTCGGGCGCGTCGTCCTTCACCCGCTGCAGGAATGGCGCGAAGTCCGGGTTCTTCAGCGGCACGCGGATCTTTTCCGGCGATCGTTCCGCCGCCCTTCTCGAAGGTGTCGCCGAACCATTTCTCGGCGTCGACGCCCGGGCCGTAGTCGGTGACGATGGTGACGACCTTCTTGATCCCGTTCTTCAGCGCCCAGTCCGCCATCGGCGCCGAGGCCTGCGGCAGGGTGAACGAGGTGCGCGACGATATAGGGCGACTTCTCGGTGATCATCGCGGTCGCCGCGGCGGTGACGATCTCGGGAACCTTCGCCTCGGTCGCGATCGGCGCGGCGGCGAGCGCCAGCGGCGTCAGGCCGAAGCCCATCAGCACCTTGGCGTGGTCGTTGCCGATCAGTTCCTCGGCGAGGCGCTTGGTGACGTCGGCCGCGCCGGTGTCGTCCTTGACCTCGAGCGCGATCTTCTTGCCGGCGACCGTGTCGCCGTGCTGCTGGATGATAGAGCTCGGCGCCGGCCTGTTCCTGCTTGCCGGTCGATGCCGACGGGCCGGTCATCGGCAGGATCAGGCCGATGGTCACGGTGTTGTCGGCGGCGAGCGCCGGGGCGGCGGTCAGGATCGCGCCGAGCGCGGCCCCAATCGACAGAGTTTGCCGATCATCGATTTCTCCTCCCTCGTGAACTGCAAACGTCGTGAAGAATGCGATCGTGGCGCGACGTTAGCCGCTCGGAGCCAGCGAACGGAAGAGCTTTCAGGATCCTTCGCGCCGAGGCGAGACAGAATTCTGTTCGTCAGGACGCGATAGTCCAGCGCCTCTTCCGGCGTCGCCCGGAGCCCCAGTTCGCCGATCGCCTGCTGCCAGCCGACCGAAGCGCGCGACATGGCGCCGCTGAGGCCAAGCAGTTCGACGGTCAGCGCGACTTCGCGCATCTCGGCGGCGCGCCGGACCCCGTGCGTCATCACCCGCTCGAGCATGTAGGCCGAGCGCTTCTTCCAGTCGAAGCCCGGATAGGTGTCGTCGAGCGAATCGAGCACCGGTCTCGATGACGCCGGCTTTCGTTCCGGCGAGCACGCATTCGCAGACCAGCGCCTCGAGCCCCTTCATCATGATCGAGCGGATCATCTTGACCGCCGAGGCCGAGCCGACCGGCCCGTCATGGATCGTCGCCGCCATGCCGAGCGCGGCAAGCGCCACGACCGCAGCGCCCGGCATGCGGGCCGCTGATCAGCAGCGGCGTGCGGTGCAGGCGCGGGTGGACGGGGGCCATGACGGCCACGTCGACGTAGCGCGCCCCGGTGGCGTCAACTTCCTTCGCCGTGCGCACCTTCGTTTGCGGGGCGCAGGAATCGCAGTCGAAAAACAACACGCCTTTCGCCGAGGCCCGGAATCGCCGCGACCGCCGCCTCGTGCGCCTGATCGGCGGTGACGACGGAAAAGACCGCCGCGGCGCCCTTGACCGCCTCCGGCAGCGGTCGAGGCGCCGAAGACGTTCGCCCGCGGCGTAGTCGGCGCGCTTGCCCGCCCGCACCGCGGGGTCGGAGGAGTCGGTCTTGATGTCGTAGGCGGTGACGACCGCGCGCAAAGCCTGGAATCGGTGCGCCAGCCCTCGAGAAACGCCTGCGCCGCCTCGCCGAACCCGATGAACGCGATCGCCCCCGTCGTCGCTTCCGGCTCGCTCACGCTCCCCGTCACCCCTGCGTCTCGGGCAGGTGGAGGACGAGGCCGTCGAGGACGGGAGAGGCTTTGATCTGGCAGGAAAGGCGGCTGTTCGGCCGCACTTCGGCCGCCGCTATCTCGAGCATCGCAAGCTCGCCCTCCTTCGGCGGCGGCAGGTCGCCGAGCCGCGCTTCGTCGACGTAGCAATGACAGGTGGCGCAGGCCATCGAGCCGCCGCACTCGCCCACGATCCCCTGGACGTTATTGGTCACCGCGGCCTGCATCAGGCTCCATCCGTCGGGCACGTCGACGGCGGTCGCGTGGCCGTTGAACTCGACGTAGGTGACTTTCGCCATGGACGACTCCGGGAGCGCGCGCGCCGAGTTTTGTTAGTGGACCGCAAGCTCCAGCGCCAGAGGGCTGCGGAAGGTCGAGGACGGCATCCAGGCGAGCTGGTCGACGACGCGGGCGTAGCGTGGCACGACCTTATGAAACTCCTCGAACGCGATCTTGGTCGCGAGCCGCTTTTGCAACGCCCCCGACTTCAGCGCCTCGGTTCCTTGAGGGCGTTGAGCTGGACGCGCAGCATCATTCGCATGGACTCCTCCCGTGGCGTCCGCGCTTATTCTGTGCGGCTTCAAGAATGCCAAGTTGGCAAGCCAAACACTGTCAATTGCTGAACCTGCGTCATGGCGGCGTCACGGCGAGCTGAAACTCCCAGGCGTCTACCTCGCCTGCGCCGCCACCGGCTTCGCCGCCGCCTCGACCTCCGCCCGCATCCAGCGGTGTGCGGCGTCTTCGTGGTCGCGCCGGCTCCAGATCATGAACATCGGCAGGATCGGACAGGGAACGGGCGGGGTCGCGCAGGCGAGGGCCTGAAACGGACCGAAACGCAACAAGCTCGGCGCCGTGGCGATCAGATCGCCGCCGCGCAGGAAGGCAGGGACGCCGGCGAAGCCGGGCACCGTCACGACGAACCGGCGCTTGATCCCTTGGGCGGCGAGTTGCGCGTCGAAGTCGAGCGATCGCTGCGGCGCATAGACGACGGTCACATGATCGGCGGCTAGATATTCCGCCCGCGTTCGCGGCGGCGCGCGGCGCTCGCCGTCATAGAAAACTCGATAGCGGTCTTCGAACAGGCGCTTCTGCATGATGTCCGCCCCTTCGGGCGGCCTCGGGCTGATGATCAGGTTGCATCGCTCCTCGCGGAGCATGGCGGGCGTCGGCGCGTCGGATGGGATGATTCGCAGCGTCACCGCTGGGGCGCGCTGGCGCAGGCGGGCAAGGAGCCCCGGCAAGAGCGCGTCCCGCTGAAGGTCGTTGGCGGCGATGGCAAAGGTCGTCCGCCAGCGTGAGGGATCGAACGTCTCGGAATGGGCGAACCGCTCGAGTTCCCGCAAAAGGTCGCGGGCGCGGAGCGACAAGGCCTCCGCGCGAGCGGTCGCGATGATCCCGCGCCCGGATTTGACGAACAGGGCGTCGCCGACGATGCGCCTGAGCTTGCCGACGAGGTGGCTCACCGCCGACTGGGTGACGCCGAGCCGCTGCGCGGCGCCGGTGACCGAACCGGTCTCGACGACCGCCACGAGAAGACGCAGCAGGCGGGCGTCGAGGTCTGACCAATCGAGATCGCTCATGCGATTCATGATGATCCATGCATTGCTCTTTGGCAATGCCACCGATATTCGATTGGTAAATCGTTATTATCGGGAGGATTGAATGTCTGCCTCGCACCCAATTTTCGGAACGACGCCGTTCGACGGCGCGCTCGCAATGCGCGGCTACGCGCTGAACAAGATGTGCTTTTCGTTCAACAGCGCGGCCAACCGCGAGACGTTTCGCGGCGACGAGGAGTCCTACATGCGGGCCTACGGCCTCAACGATCGGCAGGCCGAGGCGATCCGCAAGCGCGACGTGCTCGGGCTCCTCGCGGCCGGCGGCAACGTCTACTACCTCGCCAAGTTCGCCGGCATCCTCGGGCTCGACGTGCAGGACCTCGGCGCAGCCCAGACCGGCATGAGCAAGGACGCCTTCAAGGCGCGGCTCGTCGCCCAGAACGACCAGCCCGAAACACTCTGAGCGGAGGAACACCAATGGCCACAATCGTCGGCGAACTCGCGACCTCGCATATTCCCGCTATTGGCGGCGCGATCGCCAAGGGGCTGCAGCAGGAGCCCTGCTGGAAGCCGTTCTTCGACGGCTTCGATCCGGCCCGCGAATGGCTCGCCAAGGTGAAGCCGGACGCGGTCGTGGTGTTCTATAACGACCACGGCCTCAATTTCTTCCTCGACAAGATGCCGACCTTTGCGGTCGGGGCGGCGGCGGAGTACCGAAACGACGACGAGGGCTGGGGCATCCCGACCTTGCCGCCGTTCAGGGGCAACCCCGAACTCTCCTGGGCGATCATCGACCATCTGGTCGCCAGCGACTTCGACATCGTCACCTGCCAGGAGATGCTGGTCGACCACGCCTTCACCCTGCCGCTGAAGCTGTTCTGGCCCGACGGCGACGCGCCGGCGGCGGTACCGGTGTGCATCAACACCGTCCAGTTCCCGTTGCCGAGCGCAAAACGCTGCTACGCGATGGGCAAGGCGGTCGGCGAGGCGATCGCGGGCTGGGACAAGGACATGAAGATCGTCACGATCGGCTCGGGCGGCTTGAGCCACCAGCTCGAGGGCGAGCGCGCAGGCTTCATCAACAAAGCGTTCGACCTCAAGTTCCTCGACGCCATGGTGGACGACCCGGAGTGGGCGACGCAGTTCAGCATTTTGGAGCTGGTCGAGAAGACCGGCACGCAGGGCGTCGAACTGATCAACTGGCTCGCCGCGCGGGCGGCGGCCTCGGCCGGCCCGATGCGCAAGGTCTGCTGCAACTATCACATCCCGATCAGCAACACCGCAGCGGCCACCCTTGCGCTCGAATCGGCGTGAAAGGGGGGGCTCTAGGCCACGAGCCGCCTGCTCGTGGCCGGTCAATCAGGGCTCCGGCGTGACGAAGCTCTCCATCACCAGCTTACGGCCGGCGCGGTCGAAATCGATGGTGAGCTTCGGCCCGTCCGTCGCCACCACGCTGCCCGGCCCGAATTTGAGGTGGAAGACCCGTGCGCCAGCCGCGAAGCCGGTCGCCGGCCCTGGCAGTCGAATCGCCCGCGGATCGCGGCCGCGTCGAGCCCTGCCCGAAGCCTCCGCGCCGCTCCTCGCGCTGCGTCCACGCCTCCGCCCGGCGCGAGCCCGGCGTCTCGTAGCGCGAACCGAATCCGGCGGCGTCGAACCGGGAAACGCCGTAACCGCCGAAGCCGGACGCGCTCGCCGTCTCCTCGAGCTCGACGTGGTCCGGCGGCAGCTCGTCGATGAACCGCGACGGCACGGACGTCTGCCACAGGCCGCGCACGCGGCGGTTGGCGGCGTGGTAGATCTTGGCGGCCCGGCGCGCCCGGGTGAGGCCGACATAGGCGAGCCGGCGCTCCTCCTCGAGCCCCGCGCGGCCATTGTCGTCCAGCGACCGCTGATGGGGAAAGAGGCCCTCCTCCCAGCCGGGGAGGAAGACCAGGTCGAACTCCAGCCCCTTGGCCGCGTGCAGCGTCATGATCGAGACGCGGGCGCCGCCGTCGGCGCTCTCGACGTCCATGACCAGGGAGACGTGCTCGAGGAAGGCGCCGAGGTCGGGGAACTCGCCCATCGAACGGACCAGCTCCTTGAGGTTGTCGAGACGGCCCGCAGCGTCCGGCGTGCGCTCGGCCTTCCACATGTCGACGTAGCCGCTCTCCTCGAGGACGAGCTGCGCCAGCTCCTCCTGCGGCAGGTCTTCGGCCCGCTTGCGCCAGCGGTCGATGTTCGCCAGCAGCTGGCGCAGGATCTGGCGCGGCCGCGGCTTCATCTCCTCGGTCTCGATCAGCATCTGGGCTGCGCGCATCAGCGAGACGCCGGCGCGCCGGCCGAACTCGTGCAAGAGCGCCAGCGTCGCCTCGCCGAGGCCGCGCTTGGGCTGGTTGTAGATGCGTTCGAAGGCCAGGTCGTCGTCGGCCTGGGCGATGCAGCGGAGATAGGCGAGGGCGTCGCGGATCTCGGCGCGCTCGTAGAAGCGCGGACCGCCGATCACCTTGTACGGCAGGCCCATAGTGATGAAGCGCTCCTCGAACTCCCGCATCTGGAACGACGCGCGCACGAGGATCGCCACATCGTCGAGCGAGACTCCCTCCCGCTGCGCCTGTTCGATCGCGTCGCCGACGAGGCGCGCTTCTTCCTGGCTGTCCCAGACCCCGGTGACGGTCGGCCGTTCGCCCATCGGAGCATCGGTGAACAGGGTCTTGCCGAGGCGGCCCTGGTTGTGGGCGATCAGCCCTGCCGCGACCGCCAGGATGTGACCGCCGGAGCGGTAGTTGCGCTCCAGGCGGATGACTTTCGCGCCGGGAAAGTCCGTCTCGAACCGCAGGATGTTGTCGACGTCGGCGCCGCGCCAGCCGTAGATCGACTGGTCGTCGTCGCCGACGCAGCAGATGTTGCCGCCGCTGCGCGCCAGCAGCCGGAGCCACAGATACTGGACGGCGTTGGTGTCCTGGTACTCGTCGACCAGGATGTAGCGGAACCGCCGCTGGAAGCCGGCGAGCACGTCGGGATGCTCGCGAAAGAGTCTCAGCGCTTCGAGCAGCAGGTCGCCGAAGTCGACGGCGTTCAGGGTCTTCAGCCGCGCCTGATAGGCGGCGTAGAGCGCGCCGCCGCGTCCGGCGGCGAAGGACAGGGATTCGCTCGCCGGGACATGGGCCGGATCGAGCCCGCGATTCTTCCAGCCGTCGATGAGGCCCGCGAGCGCGCGGGCCGGCCAGCGCTTGTCGTCCAGGTTCTCGGCCTGCAGCACCTGCTTGATGAGCCGGAGCTGGTCGTCGGTGTCGAGGATGGTGAAGTTCGGCCTGAGGCCGACGAGTTCGGCGTGCATGCGCAGGATCTTGACGCCGATCGAATGAAACGTGCCGAGCCAGGGCATGCCTTGATGCGAGCCGGTGAACACGCTCACCCGCTCGCGCATCTCGCGCGCGGCCTTGTTGGTGAAGGTGACGGCGAGAATCTCGTGCGCCCGCGCCCGGCCGGAGGCGATCAGGTGCGCAATGCGGGTCGTCAGCACCCGGGTCTTGCCGACGCCCGCGCCGGCCAGGACCAGCACGGGGCCGTCGAGCGCCTCGACGGCGGCGAGTTGCTCGGCGTTCAGGCCGCTGAGATAGGGCGGGATACGGCCGATTGCGCGGCCGAAGCGCGCGTGCTCCGGCTCGGGCGGCGAGAAGGCCTCGGAGTCGGGTTGGTCGGATCGGGGAGCCACGGATCGAATCATGCGCCGGCAACCTGAGGCGCGCAACCGTGTTTGTCGAGCCTCAGAGCGAGGGGACGTTCTCCCGGCGGCGCGCCGCGGCGAATTCGGCGCGTTTCGCGTGGTCGCGGTGCAGGAGAAAGATCGCCTGCTCGCCGACCAGATTCCACGTCCATCTCGGCCAGGCCGACCAAAGCAGGGCGCCGCGCTGGTCGAGCGCGACGCTGGCGTCGATTATCGCTCCGAGCTCGCCGGCGAGCGCGATAAAATCGGCGATCGTGCAAAAGTGGATGTTCGGCGTGTCGTACCAGGAATGGCTCAGCTGCTCGGTCACCGGCATCCGGCCATGAAAGGCGAGCTGCAGCCGAACGCTCCAGTGGCCGAAATTCGGCACGGAGACGATGGCGCGCCGGCCGATGCGCAGCAAGTTCTCGAGCACGACGCGCGGCTGGCGCGTCGCCTGCAGGGTCTGCGACAGGATCACGATAATCGAAGGCGTCGTCGGGATAGTCGGCGAGGTCGGCGTCGGCGTCGCCCTGGATGACGGAGAGACCCTTTCGCGACGCAATCGTTGACGCCCTGCTGCGAAAGTTCGATTCCGCGCCCGTCGACGCTTCGCTCCTCGGCGAGCAGGCGCAGCAACTCGCCGTCGCCGCAGCCGACGTCGAGAACGCGCGATCCCGGAGTCGACCATTTCCATGACCCGCGACGAGATCGACGCCGGCGGGCGCGAGGACGCGCGAAAGGGTCAAGCGATGCCTCCGCGCCCGGGCCGCCGCGTCGATGAAGCCCCTGGTGGTGTCGATCAGGTCCGGCACGTCGAGCAGGAAGGCGTCGTGTCCCGCGATCGGTCTCGATCTCGACGAACGAGACCGACGCGCCGCCGGCGTTGAGCGCGCGGACGATCGCGCGCGAGTCGCTGGTCGGAAACAGCCAGTCGGAGGTGAACGAGACGACGCAGAACCGCGTCCGCGAGCCCTTGAACGCGCTGCGCAAGCGATCCGCCATAGTCCGCCGCGAGGTCGAAATAGTCCATCGCCCGGGTCATGTAGAGATAGGAGTTCGGATCGAAGCGCTCGACGAAGATCGCGCCCTGGTGGCGCAGGTAGGATTCGACCTGGAAATCGGCGTCGAAGGAAAACGTGCGGGCCGAGCGATCCTGCAGATTGCGGCCGAAGCGTCGATGCAGCGCGCTGTCGGACAGATAGGTGATGTGGGCGGCCATGCGCGCGACCGCGAGGCCCTTCGACGGGCGCGTGCCCTCGATCAGATAGCGCCCGCCGCGCCAATCCGGGTCGGCCATGACCGCCTGCCGGCCGACCTCGTGGAAGGCGATGTTCTGGGAGGAATGGCGCGCCGCGGTGGCGATCGGCAGCGCGGCGAACACGCGCTCGCGGATAGCTCGCCGCCCATTGCAGGACCTGCATGCCGCCCATCGAGCCGCCGGCGACGCAAAACAGCGTGTCGATGCCGAGATGGTCGATCAGCAGCGCCTGCGCGCGCACCATGTCGGCGATCGTGACGACCGGAAAGTCGAGGCCGTAAGGCTCGCCGGTTTCCGGATTGATGCGAGGCCGGGCCGGTCGTTCCCATGCATCCGCCAAGGACGTTGGCGCAGATGACGAAGAACCGGTCGGTGTCGAACGGGCAGGCCGGGACCGACCATCGTCTCCCACCAGCCGGCCGGCCGGTGATCGGATGCAGGTTCGCGACATGCTGGTCGCCGGTCAGGGCGTGGCAGAGGAGCAGGGCGTTGGACTTTCGCGGCGTTGAGCGCGCCATAGGTCTGGTAGGCGATGGTCACCGGCGCCAAGGTCGCGCCCGAATCCATCGCAGCGGCGAAGGCTGGTCGACCCGAAACGTCAGGCTGTCCGGCGATAGAGCGACTGAAGGGCCGCGCCGTTGGCCGGCTGGAACGACATCGTCCACGACCGATTCTTACCCCTGCGGTGACAGGTCGTTCTCTTTGGCGAACGAGCTGTTTGCTATACCGGAACAGCGCCGGGCGCAAGGGATCGGACGAAAGGCGACCGGCCGCAGCGGCGAGCGGCAGGCGCGACAGGGTCGTCTGCCCACGCCTTCGAGGCGGACTCAGCTCGCCCGACTTCGCGCCAGCGCCGATCACGATCGCGTCCCCCATCTCGCGCGTGGAGACGAGCGGCAGCCGTCACCGCGGATATCGGCGGTGCGCAGTCCCTCGGCGAGCACGCAGGCGATCGCGGCGTCGAGCCGGTCGGCGGCCGCGTTCAGGCCCCGAACGAATAGCGCAGCGCCATGCCGAACGAGGCGATCATCGCGATCGGGTTGGCGAGTCCCTTGCCGGCGATGTCGGGCGCCGACCCGTGGACCGGTTCGTAGAGCGCCTTGCGCTTGCCGCGTCTTGGGGTCCTGGTCGCCGAGCGAGGCGGAAGGCAGCATGCCGAGCGAGCCGGTCAGCATCGCCGCGACGTCCGACAGCATGTCGCCGAACAGATTGTCGGTGACGATGACGTCGAATTGCTTGGGCCAGCGCACGAGCTGCATGCCGAGCGCGTCGGCGAGCTGATGCTCGAGCGCGACGTCCGTGATATTCGCGCTTGTGGAGGGCGGTCATCACCTCGTTCCACAGCACGCCGGACTTCATCACGTTGCGCTTCTCGGCCGACGTGACCTTGTTGCCGCGCTTGCGCGCGAGGTCGAAGGCGACGCGGCCGATGCGCTCGATTTCGTACGTGTCGTAGACTTGCGTGTCGATCGCGCGCTTCTGCCCGTTGCCGAGATCGATGATCTGCTTTCGGCTCGCCGAAATAGACCCCGCCGGTCAGCTCGCGCACGATCATGATGTCCAGCCCCTCGACCACCTCGGGCTTCAGCGACGAGGCCGACGCGAGGGCCGGATAACAGATGGCGGGCCGCAGGTTGGCGTAGAGGGCGAGGTCCTTGCGCAGTCGCAGGAGGCCCGCCTCGGGCCGAACCTCGTAGGGGACGGCAGTCCCATTTCGGGCCGCCGACCGCGGCGAGCAGCACCGCGTCGGCGGCGTCCGCCCGTGCCATGTCGGCTTCGCTGATCGCCTGGCCGTGCGCGTCATAGGCGCAGCCGCCGACCAGGCCCTTTTCGATCTCGAACTCGGCCGAGGCCCTCGACTCTCGAAATGTCGGATGATCTTCTCGACTTCGGCCATCACCTCGGGGCCGATGCCGTCGCCAGGAAGAAGGAAGAGGTGATAGGAGGTCATTGACGCTTCATGTTGGCTGAGGCGGGCAGGAACGCAGGGGTAGACGATTTCGAGGAGCGATGAAAGCCGTGCCGATGCGGAAAATCGGCGCGTCGACGGAGTCCCTCGGGGCCAGACGGAGACCGTAGACGCAACATGAGCGCGATCACCACCTCCGCCGCGGATGGGTTCATCCAGCGGCTGCCGGGTTCCGTGCAGTTCTACCTGGTTCACGGAGCCGACGAGGGACTGGCGCACGAACGCTCGAAAGCGATGGTGCGCAAGCTGGTCGGTCCCGACCCCGACCCGCTCCGCCTCGTGCGGCTCGAAGGCGAAACGCTCGCCCGCCGCCCCGAGGCGCTTTCCGACGAGGCCTATGCGGTCTCGATGTTCGGCGGCAGTCGCGCGATCTGGATCGACGCGCAGGGACGCGATCTCATGCCGGCGCTGGAGCCGCTGTTCGTCCGGCCGCCGACCGAATGCGCGATCGTCGTCAAGGCGGCGCAGCTCAAGAAGGGACACGCGCTGCGCGCCGCGTTCGAGAAGGCGGCCAACGCTGCGTCGATCGAATGCTACGGGGATGAGCCGAAGGCGCTCGGCGCACTGATCGACGGCGAGCTGCGCAACGCTGGGCTCGCCATCGCTCCCGACGCCCGCGCGGCGCTGATCGACGAACTCGGGGCGGATCGGCAGACGAGCCGGAGCGAGATCGCCAAGCTCGTGCTGTTCGCACGGGGCAAATCCAGAATCGAGGTCGAGGACGTCGAGGCGATCGTGTCCGACGCAGCCCCGTCCCCGCTCGACGAGCTCATCGATCACGCGCTGACTGGGCGACCTGCCGAGGTCCGCCGACTGCGCCGTCCGATATTTCGCCGACGGCGGCGACGCCGACCCGTTGATCGGCAGGCTCGTCGCCCGGATGACGCTGCTCCACCGGCTGCGGCTCGAGATGGAGGCGGGACAGAGCTTCGACGCCGCCTGCCAGACGCTCTTCGTCAGGCTTCCGCCAGAGGCCCGGCGCGCGCTGGCGAGAGCCGCCGAGGGCTGGACCTCGGAGGCGATCGCCGAGCGCCTGCCCGCGGTGCGGGCGATGAGCGCCAGGGTGCGCGCCTCCCGGATCTCGCCGAGGCCCTGGCGAGCCGGGCGCTCTGGTCGCTCGCGTCGCGGCGCCGACCGCCGCCGTGAAGGTCCGGGTCAAGGCGCGCGTAGCGGTGGAGAGGCGAAATACCGCTCCATCACCCGCTCGTAGATGCGGGTCAGGCCGTCGAGATCGGCGAGCGCCACGCGTTCGTCGACCGCATAAATCGTGGCGTTCGGAAGACCGAAATCGACGACCGGACAGGCGTTCTTGATGAAACGCGCGTCCGAGGTGCCCCCGCTGGTCGAAAGCTGCGGCCGCCGGCCGGTCACGTCCTCGATCGCCGCCGAGACGAGTTCCGTGAAGGCGCCGCGAGCGGTCAGGAAGGAAACGGCGTTGGTCGGATCGAAGGTCACCGTCGTCTTTGCATCGCCGCGGGCGAGCGCGATCCGTCGCTCGATCTCCGCCATGAGCGCCTCGGGCGTCCAGCGATCGTTGAAGCGCACGTTGAAGACGAGCCGAACCTCGCCAGGGATCACGTTGGCCGCGGGATTGCCGACGTCGACCGTGACGACCTCGAGGTTCGAAGGCTCGAAGTCGACGCTGCCAGCATCGAGCGGCTCGAACAGGGCGGCGAGCAGAAGCGGCAAACGGCGCAGCGGATTGTCGGCGAGCCGCGGATAGCCGACGTGACCCTGGCGACCCATCAGCGCAAGGCGTCCGGTCAGCGAGCCGCGCCGGCCGTTCTTGATCGTGTCGCCGAGTCTCTCGTCGCTGGTCGGCTCGCCGACGATACAATGATCGAAGGTCTCGCCCTTCGCCAGCGCCCAGTCGAGGAGTTTCGCCGTGCCGTTGATCGACGGCCCCTCTTCGTCGCCGGTGACGAGAAAGCTGATCGAGCCTTGAACGTCGCCTCTCGCGACGAACCGGAGCGCCGCCGCGACCGCCGCCGCGAGCCCGCCCTTCATGTCGCAAGCGCCGCGGCCCCAAAGCTGGCCGTCGGCCACCTCGGCGGAGAACGGCGGGAACCGCCATCCCGCCTCCGCGCCGGTCGGCACGACATCGGTGTGACCGGCAAAGACGAGGTTCGGCGCGCCAGTCCCGAAGCGGGCGTAGAGATTGAGGACATCCGCCGCGCCAGGGGCCGAGAAGGCGACGAGCTCTGTCGAAAAACCCGCCGTGGCGAGGAGCTCGGCGAGATAGGCGAGCGCCCCGGCGTCGACTGGCGTCACCGTGGGAAAAGCGATGAGGGCGCGCGCGATTTCGAGCGGAGTTGGCGGAGCGGGCATGGGGTCGGCCTGTCGCACAACGAATCCTTTCGCCAGCGCGCCTGGGCCGGCTCGCTACGGCGCGCGCGAGAAGCAGGACTGGACCGGGCCGCGTCGATTGCGATCGGCGCGGCGCCCATGGCCCGCGCGGGCCGCTCCCGCGACGACGTCCCGCCTTCCAGGCATGACGGCGCGGAGCGCTACCTCGGCCGCATCTCGCGCACCGGCGCCGCCCAATCGAGACCGATATCGTAGATTGGCGGCTCGGTATTCGACAAGAGGTTCCACAGACCGGTGTGCGGACTCCGCTTCAGCGCCTTGATCAACACACGACCGTCCGTCAGGCCGCATACGCACATGCGTCCGACCAAGCTTTCGTCCGGCGGGTCGCGGACGTCGTCGTAAAACACGAGCCAGTTGTCGAACAGGGCGCCCAGCGAGTGTCCGCGGATTTGCACCGCGACCGTATTCGGCTTGGCGCCGATCGGGGCGTCGACGTCGTCGAACGGCCCCTGGCCCTCGGCGTAGAAATGCGCGACTGCGCCTGCGCCCACGTAGCCGACCAGCGGCGCCTTCGGCTGGATCGGCTTGCCGCCGCCGCCCAACGGACGGGGCGGTTCGATCCCGAGATACTCCGCCACGATCGGAATCTCGTCGGCGCGCAGCCTGCGATGCCCGTTCAGCAGATCGGTTACGGCGGAAGGCGAGCGGCCGAGCGCCTTGGCGAGGCCGCTGCGGGTTTTGCCGGTGTGCTTGAGGCCGGCGCGGATCCAATCGACGGTCACTTGCTCCATCCTTGTTGCGTTGGCGTCCGGCGCAGTTTGCGCGCGCCCGAATCGGCGACGCCCAACGGCCCGTGTGGTTAACCATGCTTTCCGAAAAACAGCAATCCCGAAAAAGCAAAAATTTGACGATTATTTTGGGTTTACAGAATATAGCACAAAACAGGAACAAGAACTGACGACGGCGGGAACAACCGTCAGCTCGGACCCTGGAACCGGAGCTTGCCATGATCGAGACCTCATCGAAGCGCGGGCGCCAGGCCAAGCCGGGATCGCGAGAATGGGGCCAGACTGTTGCCCAGCCGGGCGGGCTTCGACGCGGGAATGCGGGGCCGCGGCCGGATGCGTGTCGTTCTTTCAGAACAAATCAAGAACCCAACGCAGCGGCCCGTAAGGCCGCTCGACCGGAAGCCGAAACTGGAGGGGCTGGCATGGCCAACACCAAATCGTCGCGCCGCAGGCGGGCGAAGATCGACACATCGCGCATGCGAGCAATTCGAGCGTCGGCAGCCCATCTCGCCGACCTTCGGCTCGAGCATGGGAGGCCCCCGCCGGACGTGCCTCTCCCCAGCAGACGGGCCGTAAGGCTCGTCTGTCCCATCCTGGACGCCTCCTGGTGTACGTCCCCGGCCCAACTCTGCGCGGAGCTCGCCGAATGAGCGCGAAATCAACACAATCACCGACTCGCTCGCCAAAGAGCCTCGCCGATAGGGTCCAGGAGCGGCTCGACGCGACGCCGGAACGGCTCGCCCGGGCCCGGGAGGCGGGAGCGACGCCGACCCGGGACGCCGAGCGCGTCCGCCGAATCCTCGACCCGTTCGACGTGATGCGCGCCAACCGCGTGCTGGCGCCGCACGATCCCAAGCTCAACGACGTGCGCTGGCTGATCGGCGAGTCGCTGCGCCGAACCCATCAGCGGGCACAGCTCGACTCCCTACGCGCCGTCGCCCCCGAGCGGATCGGCTCGACCGGCTTCGGGCCGCGCCCTGGACTGCCGCAGGCCGAGGCGGCGCTGCACGCCCGCGACAAGATGCGCAAGGCGGCGGATCGTGTCGGCCCGGCGGCCTGGCCGATCGTCCTGCGGATCGTCATCGAAGGCGCCGGCGTGCGCGAATGCCGCGGCTTCGTTCCCGAACTCGTGACGCCGTGGCGGGCCGACGCCGTCGTCACCGACCGGCTCAGGGTCGGGCTCGACCTCCTCGGCGACCTGCTGGGGGTCACCAAAGAGCGCTCCTGAGCCGGCGGAAATTCTCCGTCCCCTTCCTGAAACTCAATGGAAAGCCCATGACCATCGCAGCAATTTCCACCACCCCGCGCCCGAGGGCGAGCCTCTGGTCACGGCTCGCCGCAGCCCGGCGACATCTGCCGGCGCCTCGGCGCGCCGACACCGGGGCGGACGCCGCCGCCGACCGCAGTTCAGAAGCCGGAGGCGTCGTCGGCGTCAAGAAATGCGCCGTCTTCGTCGACCGCCGCGGACGCCTTCGCGTGATCGAACTGTATCTGCCGACGGACGTGCTGGCGGACATGCGGCAGCCGATCGAGATCCGCTTTCTGGAAGGTGAGGAAGCCGTCCGGTCCGAACAAATGAAACATGGAATCCGTATCAATTTCCATGGATTGCAATAAATCGCCCGCCGAATGTCCTTGGCGACGGCATCCTGGGTCTCATGACAGGTCCCATCCCCCTGTTCGTGCCTTATCCATCCGCGTCGCGTCTGACCAAGGACTCAATCGTCTTCTCAGAAGGCCGAGTTCATCGATCGAAAAGCCTTCGAGTTTGCATGGGAACAAAACAGAAACATCTCCGCTGAGCGCCTCCCAGGCGCACGCCGAACTCGACCCCTGCCAGAAACGCAAGGGGCGGCGGCCGGACGGCGGCGAATGCGAACGCAGCTCTGGAAGGGTGTCGTCATGTTGAAGCTTATCGAAGGGTCCGTCGCCTCGTTCTTCCCGCGGGAGATGGACGCCATGTTCCGCAACCGGGCCGATACGTTCTGGACCCGGCTGGGCTGGGAAGTGACCGTCAAGGACGGCTACGAGCGGGACCGGTTCGACGACCTGAATCCGCTTTATCTGGTGTCCGTCGATCCCAAGACGGAGCAGTACTGGGGTTCGCTGAGGCTCCTGCCCACCACCGGTCCGAACATGCTCCGCGACGTCTTTCCGCAGCTCTTGGAAAAGGGCGAGGCGATCGAGAGCGCGACCATTTGGGAAAGCTCACGCATCTGCGCCGTCAGCGCGGAGGGCCAGCCGACCCGGATGCACAACGGCGTCAACTACGTGCTTAGCGAACTGATCGCCGGCATTGGCGAGGTCTGCCATCTGGCCGGCCTGACCCAGATCGTCTCGGTGTTCGACGCGCGCATCCTGCGTGTGCTGAGGGCGGCCGGTTGCCCCCCGCAGATCATCGGAAAGCCGCAACGCATCGGCGATGTCATGGCCTACGCCGGCCTGTTCGAGCCGGACCCGGTCCGGCTGGCGGATTACCGCGTGGCGCTGGGGATGGGCGATTCCGTGCTCGCGCCAGGGGCCAAGGAGCTGATATTCGCCTGAGCAGGGTTGACGATCTCGCACCAATCCGATCGCGGCGGGTAATGTCCAGTTTGTTCTCGGCTATTCGTTCGCTTTATGTTCTCACCATATGTGCCACTTGTCTGTTGCCCCTTACGTAAGCAGAATGTCTCCGGGTTTGCGAGCGGGACATGACAATGACAAGGAACGGAAAAGCGCTTCGGGGGGAAACATTCGTGGCTCCCCGAGAGGAAAGAAAATCAGGGGTGAACGTTGAGGGGATCAACCTGACAGGCCAAGACGTTTACAAGCTAATGTATATTTGTGTCGATTTGCTTGAATTGTGCAGCAACCTGACGGGGAAGATCGACCCGGCCGCTTCATATCTAGTTGCTCACGCACGCGATGAGGTGACGCTTGGCGTATTCGGCTATCGTTCGTGACGCAACTGCGTCAGTTGAACGCATCGACTCTGCGGCTTTACGGCTTACGGATTCGATACTTGGTTACAACGAGCAGGATCTTGTCACGATACTGAAGTTGATCGCGACGGAGATTGGCGTTCGGCACATCGCTTATCTCCGCCTGGCGACGAACAAAAGTACAGACAGCAGCCTGTTCACGGCGATCGTGACTTATTCTCCGGAATGGCAGTCGCGCTATTTCCTGAAGCAGTATGTCAACATTGACCCGGTGATCGCGCATGGATCAAACGCTTTGCTTCCTTTCGACTGGGAAGTCGTGCCGCGGGTAGATCCCGCGTCCCGGGGGTTTTTCGAAGATGCTGTAAACTTCGGCATGGGAAGAAATGGCCTATCCATTCCGGTAAGGAACAGGAGAGGGATATTCTCTTTAGTATCCTTCTCAAGCGAGCATTCGTACGCCGAATGGCTGGCGTACAAGAGCGTCAACATGGTCAGGCTTCAACTCCTGTCGGTCTTGATCAACTCTGCAGCGAACAAAAGTGGTAAATTGCCGGCCCGGGGCGTCACCTTGTCTCGGCGCGAAGAACAATGCCTGATCTGGGCAGCGCGAGGGAAGACTTATCAGGAGATCGCGGATATCCTGGATCTGTCTTTCGGCAGCGTGAAAAGTCACCTCGACACCGCCCGTCACAAGCTTCATTGCATCAACCTGACCCATGCCGTCGCGGTGGCTGTGGCGACCGGCGCGATCCCGGCGACGTCGCTGATGCGGAGCGAAGTCGAGGGCGGCGACGCGGACGAGGCCGAAGCGGGCTAGCGGGGGCAAAGTTCGCCCGTACTTTCGCGACTGTCGCTAAGGCGGGTCGCAAGGTCCTGAAATCCTTGGCGCCGGTCGATAAGCGGGCGGTAACGCCGGCATTTCCGCGAGTTTTGGTCGCATCGCGCGGACGCCGGGAGAGCCTTGGCCACGGACTGGATCTCGCGAGGAGCCGGCGCCCGTCTCGTCGCTCTGGCCTCCGTGCATTCCAAACTGCCGGAAGCCGCGTGGCGCCCGCGCGGTCGTCGCTGGCTAGAGCGGCGGCGTGAGCCATTGGCAGACAAAGGCGCCTCGACCGTCTCGCGCGAGCAGTGTCGAAAGCCACGACATCAGCGCCTTCCCTTCTTCGAACAACGGATGCGGCGGATTGACGATCAGGAGGCCCGCGCGCGAGAGCGGGCGCGGCCCGTGCGCGCCGACCGGGCCCGGGCCGACGTCGATCTCGATCCGCAAAATGTTCGGCGCGCCGAGGGCGGCGACATTGTTGAGGACATGGGCGTCGGCCGCCGCCTCGCGGATCGGCCGCCACACGAGATAGACGCCGGCCGGCCACTTGCGCAGCGCCCGGGCGAGCGCCTGCTCGACCCGCGCCGGTTCGTCCGGCGACTCGAACGGCGGATCGATCAGAACGAGCCCGCGCCGCTCCTTCGGCGGCAGATAGGCGTTGAGAGCGACATAGCCGTCCGTGCCGACGATGCTGAGGCGGCGGTCGCGCCCGAGCGCGGAGATCAGCTTTTCCCGCTCCTCCGGGTGCGCCTCGCACAGCGCGAGGCGATCCTCGCTGCGCAGCAGCGCCTGGGCGATTGCCGGCGAGCCGGGATACGAGGCGGGAAGGCCGTCGGCGCCGAGCGGGCCGATCGCCTGCAGGTAGGGGGCGAGGAGGTCCGCGACCGACTTCGGCGGCGAGGCTTTCACGAGCCGGCCGACGCCGTCGCGCCATTCCGGCGAGCGCCGCGCCTCGTCGCTCGCAAGGTCGTAGCGCCCGGCCCCGGCGTGCGTGTCGACGAAGCGGAACGGGGCCTGCTTGCGCTTGAGATAGACGAGGACGCGCGCCAGGATCGCGTGCTTGACGACGTCGGCGAAATTGCCGGCGTGGAAGGCGTGGCGGTAGTTCATCGGACCGGGCTCGCCCTCTTGCCTGTCGTCGCTCGCGAAGTCAGGCGGCTTCTCGCTCACGCCCGCGGAACGCGCAAGCGTGCGGCGCCTCGGTCGGACGACCGGCTCGGCGCCGGCGCGACCCTCGCTGCTGGCACCGGAGCGCACGGGAGGGTCCGGAAACCGCGCGTTGCCGCTACGCAAGCAGGGCGGCGCCTTTGCGCGTTCGCCTTCTCCGTCGGGGACGGCGGACTGCGCAAAGAGCGCGCGGCGCCGGACCGTTTGGCCAACGTGTCCTTTCTGGCTCTTACCCGCCGTTCCCGCTCGTTCCGGTACGGCAGGAGGGCGCCATACCCGGACCCTTCCCCCAGCGCCCCTGACGCGCGGGCTCGTCATAATGTCATACCGCCGTAATTTGACCATGTAGCAGGATCGGTCGTCGCGACCCTCCGGGTCGAGCGCGGCGGCAATATCCTCCGCGACTTGGCGCGCGACATCTTGATCCTGCTCCTTGATCTCATTTAAGGATATGCAGAACCCAGGTGCGACCGAGGAGCATTATCAAGCGTTCTACGTCGCCGACGGCGAGGGCGGACTTATCTGAACCACTCGAGCTATTCGGTTGTTCAGTGGCGATCCTTTCGACGCGAGAAAGCCGGCCCTGAAGGGCGCTCGCGACGCTTCAATTCTTTTGGTGCCCGAGCGCCCAGACGTAGGCGATGACGGCGTCGATGTCGCCCGGACTCAGGTTGCCGTCCATGCCGGGCGCCATTTTCATGTTGTGGCCGATGGTCGTTTTTATCGCGGCCACGCTCCCGTCGCCCCAAATCCACATGCCAAGAGTCAGATCGTTCCCGTTCGCGGTGCCTTTGGCGTCGGCGCCATGGCACTCCGCGCACTTTCCATCCGCCGCCTCGCCGTGGAAGATCTTGTCTCCAAGAAGAAGCTGTTCGCGCGTTCCGCCCAGCGGGACCGGCAGCACATTGGGATCAGGCCGTCCTTGGCCTGCGTATGCAAAGTGCGGAGCCGCCAGGGCGACGACAAGCGCGCTCGCGCCAAGGACCGTCAGACGCGACATCGCGGATTCCTCCTCAACCGGACGCTACGCGAACCCGGGCAGGAGGGCTAGGACTGAACTCGCCGAGCGCCGCGTGACGGGGAAAACGAGTTCTTCTGGAGCGGGATGGAATCGGGTCCCGACCGGCCGGAAGCCGACGGCCACACTGCTGAACCAAGAGGTGCGCGCTCAAGGGGGGGACGGCTGATCAGTCGCCTACAAGCCTTCCGCTGGATTGCAGCCCGCAACAGCGTCATGTAACCTCGTCAGTCGATCACAATTGGCCGTCGCTCCACTGCGGAGACGCCGCCTGACGGTCAACTCTGGAGGAAGCGAAGGATGGGGCGTACAGTCGCTGCCGTCCATGTGGAACGCATCACCAAGGCGATTTCGAGCGGCGACGCCGCCAGCTCCGCTATTGCCGCCTCGTGGCGGCGCTCCGGGCGTCTCCATGCGCTTGATCCCGCCAACAACGCGCCATCGGTGCGTCTTACCCAAGCCGAGATCGCCGAAGCCCGCGAGCGGCTGGGTCCGCTCCCGGCCCTTGCTCAATCCCATCTCGATCGTCTGTTTCAGGCCGTCGGCGGGGTCGGCTGCTCGGTCCTGCTGGCCGACGGGAACGGCGTTGTCCTCGAGCGCCGCGGGGCGCCATCCGACGACACGACCTTCGACAGTTGGGGGCTTTGGACGGGAGCGGTCTGGAGCGAGAAATTCGAGGGGACCAACGGCATCGGTACCTGCCTCGTCGAACAGCGCTCTGTAACGATCGATCGAGACCAACATTTCTACGCCCGCAATGCACTGCTCGGCTGCACAACGGCGCCGATCTATGACGAGCGCGGCGGCCTCGTCGCCGCGCTCGACGTCTCCTCGTGCCGCGCCGACCTGACGGCTGGGTTTGCGAGACTGATCGCCACCGCCGTGTTGGAGGCGGCCCGCGCGATCGAGGTCGAGAATTTTCGCGTCGCCTTTCCTCAGGCGCGCTTCCTGTTGGCGCCCGCAGGGGAGCGCGCTGGCCCTGCACTTCTGGCGGTTGATCGAGACGATCTCCTCGCCGGGGCGACCCGTGCGGCGCGTCAGGCGCTCGGCATCACTGCGCAGACCTTCGCCCGGCCGCGCCCCGCGGCGGATGTGATCGGGCTCTCTCATCCAGCCGGGGACAACATCGACGCCGCGGAACGGGCGGTGCTGTTACGCGCGCTGGCGCGTTCGGGCGGCAATGTCTCGAAGGCGGCGAAACTCCTCAACCTGTCGCGCGCGACACTCCACCGCAGAATAAATCAGCTCGGACTGCATCGCTGATGCCGGGATGAGAGGGATGTGTCGCAGAAATGCGACATTCTATCTCTGACGCTTGCGCATACCCCCTATGCGGCGCAGGAATGTCTTGAATCCTCTTCGTGCAGCGCCGCAGTCTGCGGTGTCCTCACAGGAGAGTTCAGGACAAAGTAAAACCACCGTCGCCACAGGCAAAGCCGCAGAAAACGCAACCTTACAGTGGCCCCAATCTCGCCCTAAGTCTGACATGCCTTCGCCAACTGACGGTGGCGGTCGCTGGGACTCGCGGGCAATGAACGGGTTCACGCGACAATAGTTTGGAGGAAACGCAATGGGAAAATTTTCGGGCGCGCTCCTCGCGAGCGCGGGAGCTCTCGCAACTCTGCTGCTTGGCTTTGCGCCAGCCAGCGCAAATGATTCCGTCATCAAGGGCGGCCAAGACCCAGACGAATGGGCGGTCTATGGCAAGGACTATGCGAACACGCGCTACAGTCCGCTGAAGTCGATCAACACCACCAACGTAGGCAATCTCAAGCTCGCTTACGCGTTCCAACTCGCATCACTGCGCTCGAACAAATCGACGCCGCTCGTCATCGGCGACACGCTGTACGTATCGACCTCGTGGGGTCCGAAATATGTTTATGCGCTCGACGCCGCGACCGGCGCGCGCAAGTGGACCTATGAGCCGGAAATTCCTGACGATGTGCTGCAGTTCGCTTGCTGCGACGTCGACAACCGCGGCGTGAGTTATGCCGACGGCAAGATCTTCGTTGGCCGCCTCGATGGCAAGTTGGTGGCGCTCGACGCCAAGACCGGCAAGGAGCTGTGGAAGGCCGACGTCGTCGACTATACGCAAGGTTCCGTCATCTCGTCGCCCCCGCTGGTGGTCAAGAACCTGGTCATCACCGGCTTCGGCGGCGGCGAATATGGCGTGCGCGGCTCGCTCCAGGCCTATGACATCAACACCGGCAAGCAGGTCTGGAAGACCTGGACGGTTCCGCTCAAGGACGAGCCGAACGGCGACACCTGGAAGGGCGACTCCGCTCAGCACGGCGGCGGCGCGCCGTGGCTCGTCGGCTCCTACGATCCCAAGACCAATACCGTGTTCTGGGGCACGAGCAATCCCGGCCCGTGGAACACCGGCGTCCGCTCGACCGGCAATGGCGACCTCGGCAAGCTGGTCAATCTCTACACCGCTTCGACCCTCGCGCTCGACGCCGACACCGGCAAAATCAAGTGGTGGGTGCAGGGCACTCCGGCCGACGCCTGGGATTACGACGGCGTCAATGAACTCGTCCTCGCCGACCTCAAGATGGGCGGAGAGACCGTTCCAGCGATGATGAAGGCCGACCGCAACGGCTTCTTCTTCGTCACCAACCGCGAGACGGGCAAGGTCTTGTCAGCCGAGAAATACGTGCCGACCACCTGGGCCGAGAAGTGGGACATCAACACCGGCCGCGCGGTCGAAGTCGCCGACCAGCGCCCGGGGCCTGGCCATCCGGTGAAAGGCGTTTGCCCGAACCTGATCGGCGGCAAGAACTGGCAGCCGATGTCCTACAACCCCGAGACCGGCCTCGTCTATATCCCCTCCAACAACGTCTGCATGGACTGGTCGGTCAGCGACGTCGCCTACAAGCGGGGCGTCTTCTATCTTGGCGGTGAATTCCCCCCGCACGACGGACCGGGCGGCTATCTCGGAGAACTGATCGCGTGGGATCCGATCAAGCATGAGAAGGTGTGGGGCATGAAGTCCGATCTGCCGTTCAACGGCGGCACCCTCACGACCGGCGGCGACCTGGTGTTCTGGGGCGACCTTCACGGCGACTTCCGCGCGATCGACGCCAAGAGCGGCCAGGAACTGTGGAAGAAGAACCTCGGCTCCGGCATCGGCGCGGGTCCCATCACCTATTCGGTGAACGGCAAGCAATATGTCGCGGTCGTCATCGGTCGCACGGTCTCGATCCCGGCCTTCGTCGGGTTCATCGGCGAAAAGATGATCGCGGCGACCCCCGAAGGCGGCGCGCTGTTCGTCTTCACCGTCGATTGAGCAACTGCGAGAGGGAGGAGACGGAGATGCGTTTTGTTTCGTTACACACGGCGTTTGCTGTCTCCGCCCTGCTGGCGGCCTGCGCGAGCGTTCCTCCCGCGCTCGCGCAGGTATGCGCCCGCCAATGCGTTGCGCCTCTGCGCAGACCCCAGCAATCTGCCGTTCTCGAGTGACGATCCGGCCAAGCCTGGTCTTTATGTCGAGATCGGCGACGCCATAGGTAAGGCTCTTGGCCGGCCGGTGACGCATGTCTGGTACCGCACCTATTTCGGCAAGCGCGCGGTGCGCGTGACCATGCTCGCCAAACAATGCGACGCGACCATCGGCCTGCCCGAAAGCGACGATTTCATGGGCCCGAAGGTGATCTTCTCGAAGCCGCTGTTCAACCTCGGCTACGCCATCGTCGCGCCAAAAGAGCGGTCGATCGCGAACGTCGAGGAGCTCAAGGGCAAGCGGGTCGCGGTGCAGTTCGAAACCGAGCCGCAGAACATCGTCGGCCCGCGTGACGACATCGAATCCGTTACCGTGCTCTCGCCCGACGCCGGCATGAAGGCGCTGGCGGAAGGGCGCGCCGACGCAGCCTTTCTCTGGGCGCCGACAGCGGGCTACCTCAACAAGACCGCCTATGAGGGACGCTTCGCCGTCGTCCCGGTCGATGGGCCGAGGCTCAACTATCCGACGGCGATCGGCTACGCCAAGGCTTCGAAGGGCTTGCGCGATTCGATCGACGCCGTTCTGCCCGAGGTGGCGAAGCAGTTTCCTGCGCTGCTGGCGAAGTATGGCTTCGGCCTCGACGCGCCGGAGACGCACGGCGCCGCGGAGAGGCCTGCTGCGATCGAGAAGTCCTCGCTCGTCGTCGCTCAGGCGGCCGTCGCCTCGACGCCGGCCTCTGCTTCGCCGGCCGCTCAGGCGACGCCTGCGTCGACGCCCGCGGCCGCGCCCACCCAGACGGCGAAAGCCGAAGTCGGCGCCCGCGATCCCGGTAAACCCGCCGGCGATGGAACCGGAGAGTTCGACGTCGCGCCTGCGCCACCGCCCTCCACCCCGGACCTCATCGCCGCCGGCAAGGAAGTGTTCAACGGCACCTGCGCCCATTGCCACGGGGTGGACGCGATGCAGGGGGTCAAGAAGATCGACCTGCGCCGCCTGACGCTGCGGTACGGCGACGGGGCGCACAACATGTTCTGGAAGACCGTCCACGAGGGCCGGCAGACCAAGGGCATGCCGGCTTGGAAGGAGGTGTTCACCGACGAGCAACTCGCCCAAATCTATGCCTTCCTGTCGGCGATCCAGTCGGCGGAGTAGTCGAGCGGTTTCTCGCACGTCGGACCGAGAGCATCGGAACCCGGTATTGGCTTTTACGGTTGCCGATCGCTCTGCGATCGAGACATTCCGTGGGACGAAGGATGAAGGCGATGATGACGAGACGTTTGTTCTTGCAATCCGGCGCCGCGGCGACGGCCCTCGCCGCGGGGGCGCGCGCCGCGCAAGCCGATACGCCGGGCGTGACCGACACGGAGATCAAGATCGGCCAGACCATGCCCTACAGCGGCTCGGAGTCCGCCTACGGCGTGATCGGCCGCACCGAGGCCGCCTTCTTCAAGATGATCAACGACAAGGGCGGCTTGAACGGGCGCAAGATCAACCTGATCAGCCTCGATGACGGCTACAGCCCACCCAAGACCGTCGAGCAGGTGCGTCGGCTCGTCGAGGACGAGAAGGTGGCCTTCCTCTTCAATACGCTCGGCACCGCGCCTAACCTTGCGATCCGGCAATATCTCAACGAAAACAATGTCCCGCAGCTCTTCGTCGCCTCTGGCGCGAACATCTTTGCCGACCCGGCGCGCTTTCCCTGGACGATCGGCTACAATCCGAGCTACGAGACCGAGGCGCACGTCTACGGCAAGCATATCCTGGCGACCAAGCCGGACGGCAAAATCTCGGTGCTGTTCCAGAACGACGGGTTCGGCAGGGATTATCTCGACGCATTGAAGGAGACGCTCGGCGACAAGGCCGGCGACGATGATCGTCAAGGAGGCCTCCTACGAGACGAGCGAGCCGACCGTCAATTCGCAGGTCGTCACCTTGCAGGGGTCGGGCGCCGACATCTTCCTCATCGTTGCAACGCCAAAATTCGCCGCGCAAGCGATCCGCAAGTCGTACGATCTCGGCTGGAACGCCGTGCGCTATCTGAGCAACGTTTCGCCATCGATCGCGACCGTCCTGAAGCCCGCCGGGCTCGAGAAGTCGAAGGGTCTCATCACCGGCGGCTACGTCATCGACGTCAACGATCCGCATTGGAAGGACCAACCGTCGATCCAGGAATGGAAGGCTTTCACCGACAAATACATGTCGGTGAAAGAGTATGGCGACGCCAATGCGGCCTACGCTTTCGGCGCGGCCTCGACCATGGTTCAGGTCCTCAAGCAGTGCGGAAGCGACCTGTCGCGCGAGAACGTGATGCGGCAGGCGGCGAACCTGAAGGCGTTCGCCGCGCCAATGCTGATCCCTGGCATTACCGTCGACACGTCGCCCGACAATTTCAGCCCGATTCGCCAGCTGCAGCTCCTGACCTTCGACGGGACGAGCTGGCAGATCGTCGGCGCGGTGTTGCACGGCTGATACGAGGGCGGCGGGGTCCGGCCCGCGCGTTTCGCGCCGCTCGCGAAGCGCCCGAAAACGCGAGCGCGGGCGTACCCGAGGCCAACCCAGAGTCGGGCGCTCGGAGTGCGGGCGAGCCAATATATTGGGTCTGCCGCGTCGCCCGGGAGGCGCTGACCAACGCCTTTCGCCGTTCTCGCGCATTGCGCATCGCACCTCGCACGTCGCACATCGCGCATCGGCGTCACGCTTCGCTTCGAGCCGGTCCGCGACAATGCGAAGCGACGCGATCGGAGCTCGCCGCGCGCGACGCCCGCGCTATGCCGCGAGTCGACGACCACGACGCCGCAGAACGGGCCGTGTCGCCGCGCGCTCTCGTGCGCATGGCGGGAAATGTCTCGAAGACAGGAGCGTTCCAGATGTCTGCCGCAGGCCGTGGCGGGGGCCGCAGCCGGAGCCGCGAGGCGCGCTGCACCGAAGGGCCTCAACCTGTTGCGCCCCGCTCTGCGCCCCACGATGAAACGGCTCCGCCTGTATCGCGGAGGCTGAGATCGAAGCCGAAAAGAAGTGTCGCACGGCTGCGACAGTTCACGGTCGACCTCCGCGCATACCCGCTATGCTTGAAGTGCATGCTCGGGCAATCCTCTCCTTCAGCGCCGCCCCTGTCGGCGCCCTTCACAGGAGGAACTCCATGTATCAAGCGGCGATTGACAAGATTGCGGCGCGCGGACTGATCCGCGACAAGTACGACAATTTCATTGGCGGCAAATGGGTCGCCCCGGTCGAGGGGCGCTATTTCGACAATCCCAGCCCGATCACCGGCAAGCGCCTGTGCTCAATCCCGCGCTCTTCGGCGCTCGACATCGAACTGGCGCTCGACGCCGCCCACGCCGCCAAGGACGCCTGGGCCAGGACGTCGGTCGCGGACCGCTCCAACGTCCTGCTCAAGATCGCCGACCGCATGGAGCGGAATCTCGATCTTCTCGCGCTGGTCGAGACGCTCGACAACGGCAAGCCGATCCGCGAGACGACACACGCCGACCTGCCGCTCTGCGTCGACCATTGGCGCTACTTCGCCGGCGCGCTGCGCGCCCAGGAAGGCTCGCTCGGCGAGATCGACCACGACATGGTCGCCTATCACTATCATGAGCCGCTCGGGGTCGTCGGCCAGATCATCCCCTGGAACTTTCCGCTGCTGATGGCGGTTTGGAAACTCTGCCCCGCGATCGCTGCCGGCAATTGCGTCGTCCTCAAGCCGGCTGAGCAGACGCCGCTCGGCATTCTGGCGCTGATGGAACTGGTCGGCGATCTGCTGCCCGCCGGCGTCATCAACGTCGTCAACGGGTTCGGCGTCGAGGCGGGCAAGCCGCTCGCCCAGAGCAAGCGCATCGCGAAGATCGCCTTCACCGGCGAGACGACGACCGGCCGGCTCATCATGCAATACGCCTCGCGAGAACATGATCCCGGTTACGCTGGAGCTCGGCGGCAAGTCGCCCAACATCTTCTTCGCCGACGTGATGGAGGAGGACGACGAGTTCTTCGACAAGGCGCTCGAAGGCTTCGCCATGTTCGCGCTCAATCAGGGCGAGGTCTGCACCTGCCCGAGCCGTGCGCTGGTCCAGGAATCGATCTACGACAGGTTCATGGAGCGCGCGGTCGAGCGCGTGAAGAAGGTCAAGCAGGGCCACCCGCTCGACCCGACCACGATGATCGGCGCCCAGGCCTCGACCGATCAGCTCGAGAAGATCCTCTCCTACATCGACATCGGTAAGCGGCGAAGGCGCCAAGTGCTTGACCGGCGGCAAGCGCGCGCAACTCGAGGGCGAGCTCGCGGGCGGCTACTATGTCGAGCCGACGATCTTCGCCGGCCACAACAAGATGCGCATCTTCCAGGAGGAGATCTTCGGGCCGGTCGTGTCGGTGACCAAGTTCAAGGATGAAGACGAGGCGCTCGCCATCGCCAACGACACGCTCTATGGCCTCGGCGCAGGCGTATGGACGCCGCTCCGGATTGCGCTACTATCGCGATCGGCCGCGGCATCCACGCCGGCCGCGTCTGGATCAACTGCTATCACGCCTATCCCGCTCATGCGGCGTTCGGCGGCTACAAGCAGTCGGGCATCGGGCGCGAGACCCACAAGATGATGCTCGACCACTACCAGCAGACCAAGAACCTGCTTGATCAGCTACTCGACGAAGGCGCTGGGCTTCTTCTGAGCGCTTGCGTTGCATCGCGGTCGCGCTTGAGCGCGGCGGAGTGCGTTAAGCTGTAGCCGCGATCGCTGGTCGCGGCCGGAGCGGACAACGACCGCGCCTACGGCGCGCCAGGCGGTGGTTCTCCTCCGCCGGCCAGAAAACGGAGGCTCGCCATGGTCGATCGCGTGCTCATTACCGACGCCGCTGCGGCGATGGTGGACAAGCTCAAGGGCCAGCACGGGCCGCTGATGTTCCATCAGTCGGGCGGCTGCTGCGACGGCTCGGCGCCGATGTGCTTCCCGGCCGGCGAGTTCAAGGTCGGCGGCCAGGACGTGCTGATCGGCGAAATCGCGGGCTCTCCCTTCTACATCGGGGCGGCCCAATTCGAATATTGGCGCCACACCCAGCTCATCATCGATGTCGTGCCCGGGCGGGGCGCGGGCTTCTCTGTCGAAGGCGCCGGAGGGGGTCCGCTTCCTCACCCGAAGCCGCGTCTTCACCGACGAGGAGTCGGAGGCGCTCGCAGCGGAGGGCGATCCACCGCGGGGTGGCCAAGGTTGATATCAAAGCTTCGCGCCACTCGGGACCGAGGGATCACGCGAACTTCTTGAGGTGCCGTCCTGGTTCCAAACAGGGCGTCACGATCGCCTCATAATGTCGGCGAACTTCCGCAAGGACGGACTCCGGGCCTACAGGCAATGCCTGCTTACCCGCCCTGCAACACTCGCGGCCTCGATTTGGAACGGAAGCAATACGTCGACTCCTCCCCTTGGGGTAACTCGGAACTGATTCCCGCACAGGGCTGCCACCGCCGGTTCGGGAGCCCAGCTTAATGCCCGCAACGCCGCGCGTTGCCGCTGTCCAGCCCACGCTTTCGCCCAAGCTCGAATTCAAACGGCGGCCCTGCCGCAACGGGGCGCGCGAAGCTTCTCTTGCAGATTTTCCGAAACAAAAGCTTGCCGAGCGCGGCGCGGGGCTGTATCTTGGTAATTTCAGAACATGGACATCCCATGACCGAGTTGACCGAAGGCCCCGCCACCGCCGAAAATCCTCCCGCCGCCCCGGCCTTGCGCCCAAAAGCGTTCGAGCGCGAGCGGATCGTCGTGAGCTACGCCAATCGCGGCGTCGCGATCCCGGAGATCGCGCGGCGCCTCGGCATGACGGAAAGCGCGGCGCACGCGACGCTCTGCGACGTCCTTGCCCGCTCGATGCCCGAATCCCCCGAGGAATTCGCGGCCATCCAGACGAGCCGGCTGAACGAGGCGCTGCTCGTCGCCTACAGCGCCATGGGGGAGATGAACCTCAAGGCGGTCGATCGCGTGGTCAGGATCGTGCGCGCGCTCGACCGCTACGCCGCGGTGCTGGCCGCGCGGCCGCTGAGGCGGACGCCCGCTCTCGACCGCGGCGCCGAGCCCGCCGCGCAGCCCGCGCTTCCCGACAGCCGCGACCGGTCCCAAATCGTGGCGCAAGTCCCTGAAAAGGTTGAATCCCGGAGCCTCGCCAGCGCGCCCCCGACGGAGGAGGCCGAGGCGAGACTGCCGGCGCGGGCGGCCGCGGCGCCGGCGTTCGACCTCGCCCGCGCCCGGCTCGACGCGCCCGGAGATTTCGCCGCAACCCGTTGACAGGTCTCATTTGGGCGCGGGTTCGCGCCCGGGCCGGCGCCAGCCGCGGCCGCGCTCGATCCGCGCGGCCTCGCCGCGAGCCGCTGGATGGAGACGGCCGCGTCGCTCGGCGCGCTAGCGGCGGCCGGCGCGTAGGCCTGCCGCCGGATCGCCTCCGGCGGCGCCATGCGCCGTCAGGCGAGGACGGCGGCGGAAGCGGGCCGCCTCATCGCGCGCCTTCCGGCTCAGTAGCGCGCCTTCAGCCCAGGCGGCGCCCTTCGGCTCGCCGAGCCAGCGCTCGAGAATCGGCCGGAGGACGGCGCAATCCGGCGAATAGGCGTGGTTCGCGATCGAAGCCGACGACGCACCACTCGACGCCCCAGCTCCAGCCGATCATCCCGCCGGCCTGGACGACGTCATAGATGACCGTATGGGCCTTCGGATTCGAAGGCGGCGGCAGGCGGGGATCGACCACCGCGGCCCGCGCGACGCAGTAGCGCCGCGGAATGTAGGAGAGGCCGTTGGCGCGAAATCCGATGTCGCGCACCCGATCGATGCCGGCGATGGCGTTGTCGCCGCCCCAAAAGGTGTTCTCCGGTCTGAGAGAACCGGCTCGTGATGGTCGAGAGGACGGAAGCGTCGTCGCATTTCGGCAGGTCGGACGAGAAGGGCGCCCAGCGTTCTTCGTTCGGGGTCTCGTATTGCGTGATCGGCTGCGGTCCGCTCGCCGCCGCATGCGCCAGCGTCACCGAACCGAGAATCGCCAGCCAGCCGATGATCGCGCGAAACATGACGGTCGCCCCCAAAACGCATCCAGTGCGCCCGGCCTGCTCGGATCCGAGCGCCGCCGGACAATGCGTCGCGCCGTCCGGCAAATCAAGCGCGCTCCGCGGCCGGGCGGCGTCGCCCGGCTCGGGCGCCGCGCGTCAGTTCAGCCGGGCCTTGAGGCCCGCGATCTCGCGTGCGACGAGATCCGCCCCGCCGGCGCCCTGCATCTGGTCGCGAGCACGATCTCGGCGGCCTTGGCCGCGTGGTCCGCCGCCGCGGCGCGTACGTCCGCGGCGGCCTGCGCCTCGGCGAAAGCGATCTTCGCCTCCGCCTGCTTGGTGCGGCGGGCGATGAAATCGTTCATCCGCTCGACGGCGTCCTTCTTGAGCTGCTCGGCCTGGGCCTTGGCCTCGGCGACGATCGCCGCCGCGCTGGCCTCGGCGTCCGCCTTCTTCTTTTCGAAACTCGCCAGCAGCGCGGTCGCCTCGTTTCGCAGCCTGGCCGCCTCGTCGAGTTCCTTCTGGATCGCCTCGCCGCGCGCGTCGAGCGCCTTCAGCACCGACTTATGGGCGCCAAGATAGACGAGGAGCCCGATAAAGACGATGAAGCCGCAGAGGACGAAGAATTCGGCGTCGATATGCATCGTGTTCTCCCGCTTCAGGAGCGGATCTGGTCGACGGCGGCCTTGACGGCCGCTGGATCGGCGGCGCGTCCGCCGAGGCGCTCGACGATCGCGCCGGCCGTCTCGCGCGCGATTTCGGCGACATTGCTCATCGCCTGGGCGCGGGTGGCGGCGATCTGCTTCTCGGCCTCGGCGATTCTCGCGGAAAGCTCGTTGTCGGGCGTCTTGCGCCTGGCCTCGGTCTCGGCGGCCGCCTGATCGCGCGCGGCCTGGGCGAGCGCCTGGGCGTTGGCGCGCGCCTCGGCCAGCATCTTCTCATGTGCGGCGGAGGCCGCGTCGGCCTTCTGCTGCATCGCGGTCGCGTCGTCGAGGTCCCGGGCGATGCGAGCCTTGCGGTCCTCGATCACCTTGCGCGATCTGGGGCAGCGCGCGCTTCGACAAGAACCAGTAGAGGAAGCCGAACGCGATGGCGAGCCAGAGCAACTGCGCCGGAAAGTTCTGCGCATCGAAAGGCGGGAAGTTGGACTGGCTTCCGCCCTCGTGGCCGACTTCCGTTTGCGTTGTTTCGGGCTGGGCCATCGAAGGACCTTCAGAAAACGGTATGGCGGGAAGGCGGGGCTCAGCGCGCCTTCCCGGGGGTCGAAGGCGCCGCGCAGATCAGACGGCGAACAGCAGCAGGAAGGAGATGAGCAGCGCGAAAATGCCGAGCGCTTCCGTCACCGCAAAGCCGAAGATCAGGCGGCCGAACTGGCCGTCGACGGCCGACGGGTTCCTCAGCGCGCCGTTGAGAAACTGGCCGAACAGCGTGCCCACGCCAATGCCGGCCGCGCCGGTTCCGATGGCGGCGAGACCAGCGCCGACGTACTTGGCGGCGAGGGCGAGTTCATGCGGTTCCATGCGTAGCTCCTATGGTGTTCATCGGGTTCGTGGAGGAAGTCGGAAGGTCAGTGACCGCCGGGGTGAAGCGCGTCGTTGAGATACATGCAGGTCAGCATGGCGAACACGTAGGCCTGCAGGAAAGCGACGAGCAATTCGAGGGCGTAGATCCCGATCGTCATGGCGAAGGGCAGAACCGCGAGCGCCTTGGTGGCGGCGCCGGCGCCGAGCAGCATCACGACGAACGCGCCGAACACATTCAGCGTGATGTGGCCGGCGAGCATGTTGGCGAACAGACGGACCGAATGGCTGAGCGGGCGCGACGAAGAACGAGAACACCTCGATCGCCACGACGAGCGGCAAGATGTAGATCGGTACGCCCGAGGGGACGAACAGCTTGAAGAAGCTCGACGCCGTGCTCCATGATGCCGACGATGACGACGGTGAAGAAGACGAGGAGCGCCAGCGCCGCGGTGACGACGATCTGGCTCGTGACCGTGAACGAGTAGGGGATGAGGCCGACCAGGTTGCAGATCAGGATGAAGAAGAAGATGCTGAAGACCAGCGGGAAGAAGCGCATGCCGTGCTCGCCCGCCGCCGATCGCACCATGCCGGCGATAAACTCGTAGCCCATTTCGGCCAGCGACTGCAGCGGCCCGGAACGCCCGAGCCGCCGCGCGCGCCGATCGCCGCGATCAGGCAGCTCAGCGGCCACTGCGAGCAGCATGTAAGAGGCCGGAGTTGGTCAGCGAGAAATCATGACGCGCGATCGGAGATCGGAACGACCGGATGAATGGAAAATTGCTCGATCGGATCGATCGCCGGTGCCGCTTCGGTCGCCACGTCGCTTAATCCTCGTCGTCGTCCGCCCCGCCGGAGGGCCTTGGCGCTCCGCGGGACGCGTCCCGCCTTTGCGAGGCGTCGGGCTCCGCCGCCGGAGCCGAGCGCCGCAACCCTTTATCCGCCGCATTCGTATGAGACAAGGGCGAATTCGGCCCCGATCCCCCGCCTTTGGGCGAAGTCAGCCGGATGACGTTCCACACCCCGGCCGCCACCCCCAGAAAGAAAAACACAATCAGGAAGCAGGGTGGGTTCCGAGCAGCCGGTCGACGCCCCAGCCGAGGGCTGCGCCGATCACGACGGCCGACACGAACTCGCTGCCGGCCCGCATGCCCAGAGACATTCCCGAGTCGCTCCCGGCGGAGTCGGAAGCCTGAGAGCGAAGGGGAGCGCTGACCTGTTGGGTCTGGCGCGCCTTCGACAGCGAGCTCTTCAGCCGGTCGAGGCTGGAATGCAGGCGTTCCTCGTCGTCCTCCGCCATGTCGCTCTCCCCGACCTTGTCGGCCCCGTCTGGCCTTCCGCCGCCGTTTTGACCAACCCACAAGCGACGGCTCAGCCGCCGGACCCATCGTTTCCGACTTCGGTCTTCACGCGGCTCCGGCCGGGCCTGTTCGACGGCCCCGGCAGACTGGCGCCGAGGGCGCGTTTTCAAGCGCTTAGGCGCACATTTCTGTCAGTTTTTCACGCGCCCGCACCCAGTTTATCATATTGATCACGTATTTTTTGGAATCCTGTAGAGGCTCGCACACTATCACAATTTCAAGCTGCCCGAAGAACGCGGGCGACGACCCCGGCCCAACGTGCGAAAGTCGTCGGCGACAGCGGGACATTTTTCGCGCCTGCGAGTCTGAGCTAAAAACGAGCGGTTGCGGCGATCCCCGCGCCGTGGTCTCCGGAGGTCTCGCCATGACGTCAGACAGTCTCCGCCCGCTTTTCGTGTCCTCGGCGCTCGCTGCGCTTTTGCTTGCGCTTTCCATCACAACCGGGGCTGCGGCGTCCAACCAGGCTTGCTCGACCGAGTCGGCGGAGAAGCTCGGCGCTCCGGGTCTCGTTGTCGAAACCGCGACCCTGCAGCCCGCGGAAAACGGCCTGCCCGCCCATTGCGTCCTCAGCGCCCGGATCAACGACCGCACCGGGAGCGACGGCAAACCTTACGCGATCCGCTTCGAGATGCGGCTGCCGGTCGAATGGAACGGCCGCTTTCTGCATCAGGGCAACGGTGGGGCCGACGGCGAGGTCAAGCCCGCCATCGGCGACATTTCCGGAACGCTCGCCTCAGGCGGCGTCCCGGCGCTTGCGCGCGGTTTCGCGGTGCTCTCCTCCGACAGCGGCCATTGGGGCGCCGACCCTGCCAATGCGTCGCTCGGCCTTGCCGGAGGGGTCGCCTTCGGCCTCGATCCCCAGGCGCGGCGCGACTACGGCTACGCCGCCGACCTGGCGCTCGCCCCGATCGCCAAGGCGATCCTCGTCGCCCATTACGGCCGCAAGCCCGACTTTTCGTATTATGGCGGCTGCTCGAACGGCGGACGCCATGCGATGGTCGCGGCCTCCCGCATGCCCGATCAGTATGACGGATACCTGGTCGGCGATCCCGGCTTCGACCTGCCGCGCGCCGCGCTCCAGCACGCCTGGGACGCACAAGCCTTCGTCAAGGCGGACCCGGACATCCGCAAGTCGATCACCAAAGAGGACGCGGCGCTGGTGGCGCGGAAGATCACAGTCGCCTGCGACAAGCTCGACGGGCTCGCCGACGGACTGACATCCGACCTCGCCGCCTGCCAGAAGGCGTTTTCGTTCGACAGCCTCGTCTGCGCCAAAGGTGCGGCCGCGAACTGCCTGCCCAAGGTCAAGGTCGAGGCGCTGAAGGCGAGCTTCGCCGGGCCAGTGAATTCCAAGGGCGAGGCGTTGTACTCCGACTGGCCGGTCGACGGCGGCGTCGGCACGGGCAACTGGCGGATGTGGAAAGTCGAGAGCCCGATCCCGCCTTGGCATAACTACCCGATCATCGCCACCATGGGCGCGGCCTCGCTCCAGTATGTGTTCACCACGCCTCCGACCGCGGTCCAGGGCACGAACGACGCCTTGATGAAGGGGGCTCGAAGACTTCAATTTCGACCGCGACGCGCCGAAGATATTCGCAACTGCGGCCGGCTATCCCAAATCGGCGATGGCGTTCATGACTCCGCCAGACGTCGACGATCCGAAGCTCGCCGCCTTCCGCGACAAGGGTCGCAAGATGGTCATCTATCACGGCCAGGCGGACCCGGTGTTCTCGATCGACGACACGATCCGCTGGTGGGAGAAGCTCGACGCCAATACCGGGGGCAAGGCGGCCGAAGTCCGTGCGTCTGTTCGCCGTTCCCGGCATGACCCATTGCGATGGCGGCATAACGCTCGATAAATTCGATGCCCTGACGGCGCTGACCGACTGGGTGGAAAAGGGCAAGGCGCCGGATGAGATCCTCGCGACCATCGATCCGGCCAACAAGGAGATCCCGGCGACCTGGAGTTCCACCCGCACCCGTCCGCTCTGCCCTTGGCCGGCCTACGCCCGCTACAAGGGCGGCGATCCGGAAACCGCAGCGTCGTTCGAATGCGCGAATCCAAGGAGGACCCACCTCGACTTTTCAGTTCGCCAAAGGCTGCCAATGACCCCGAAGCTTTGTGTTCTTGGCGTCCCTCGTGGCGGTTCCGGGAAAATCATCGCCCTTGAACAGCAACGGCTCCTGGGTCAGCGCAGACAGGCCATAGGAGAAGCAGTCGCCGAAGTTCAGGCCGGCGGGATGGCGTCCCTTTCCAAAGCGCCGCCAAGCGCGCCAGGCCGTCTGACTGCTCGGCGTCGACCGCGACAATCTCAACGCCCCTCCTTCAGCAACCACAGGTCCAGTTCCATCCCGCCGGGTTCGCCAAGCCCAGTCTCGATCGCCATCGCGGCTTCGAGCACGAACGCCGCCGAGATCTGACGAACCGGCGCGTCGGCGATGCGCTGTTCGAAAGTCCCGGCCACCGGTTCGCTCAGCGCAATGGCGACGGTTGCCGAAACGTCGATCATTGTCAGCGCGGAATGCCGTTCTCGTCATAGCCGACGATTGCGTCCGCCCGCCCCGGGTTGGCGCCGATCCGGCGCGCCCGCTCTCCGAGCGCGCGCCGGGTGGCGATCGCCAGAGTCTCGCCGCCCCGCCGCCAGCGCCCGTGCAAGCCGCTCCGTTTCCGGGTCTTTGATGGTCAAAGCCATTGACGCGCCTGGAGTCCAAAATGTCGATATTCTACCTCAACGCCGCCGGCAAGATCCGAATTCGCGACACGGGCGGCGCGTGGCGACCGAGCCAGCTTCACCGCGGGGCGTTGCGCCTCCAGCTGTCCAGACTCGCCCTGAAGCCGATTGTCAGGGCGTCGTTCGATGCTGTGAAAATCTTGCCCCACGGGCGGAGCATGAAGCCGCCATAGAGAATGATGAACCCATTGAGGGACGAGAGCCGGATTGTCTGTATCTCACCGCGTTGAGCGACGCCCGCGGCGACCCATTCCTCCTGAGTCGGTTCCACGCTTCCGAGGACGATCATCTGTTGCCGTGGGCGATCGCCCTGGTCCATCGACCGCCAAACGGCGGGACTGGCGCTTCCCTGAAGATAGCCGACGATGTCGGCGGGCCGGTCAGGCGGATAATAGTTGCTCAGGACCTGGCGGAGCTGATTGAACCAGTTCATCGGTCCTCCCGTGCCGCGCCGCCGGACAAGCGGCGCTCTTTCAGCGACAACAGCCTCAACTCAACCGTCGCACCTTGAATGTATCAAACTCACCGGCGATGCCCTTCTTGGACCCGCGCTGGACATGAAAGACGGCGCCGGACGAGGTGGTCTTGACGACCTTGTCGATCGTGTAGGTCGAAGTCGCGATGCCGACGACGCCCGTGGCCTCGGAGACCGTGATCGTTACATTGCCGTTGGGCTGGCGGACCGTCGTGCCGGGCTCGGTGATCACGATATGCCCGACGGGCGTGGAGTTATAGTCCGGGACGGCGCCCGAATTGGCGTCGCAGCGGGCCATCAGCATCAGATTGTTCTCGGGCGGCGCGAAGTCGTCCATCGAATTCAGGAACACGCCGTTCAGCCGCAGGAGCTCGTTGATCGGCTTGCTCGTCGCGTCGCCGTTCGTGCGCACCCAATCGCCGGGATTCCGGTTCCTCTCGAGGAACCCGCCGACGAAACCGTTGCAGTCGAGCCCGATCGAGCCGTCCTCGGCCGCCATTTTCCGGATGTCCGGCGGCCCGAGCCGAAGACGGTCCCAGAGCTGCAGCGCGAGCTGGCACTCCTCCGGATAACCCTTACCCCAAAACGGCGTGATGAGGCTGTAGGCGATCTCGTTGTACTGGAACGAGCGGGTTTCGATCGTGCCGTCGACGCGGGCGATCTGCGCCTCGATGTAGAGCGCCTTCTTCAATGCCGGTCCGAATTTGCCATAGTAGGGCTGGGAAGGACCCTTGCCGTTGCTCGGGACAAGCAGGTAGCTCTTAACGTCGACAATCTCCTGCTGCGGCCGCGACAGCCGGCTCGGCGGCGTGCGGCCGCGCTCCTCCAGGGCCATCGGCGTGTAAAGAAAATCGTTCTCGTCGCCAGGACGGTTCAGATAGACGCGAAGCTTGCGGAATGCGCTGGCGTATTGCGCCGGGGTCACGGGGGGTTCGCCCTTCCTCAATCCGGGTCGACGGTTCCGAGCGGCTCAACTGCGATGACGACAAAATAACGCTTTCGTGCGAGCACAATAGCGCGCGCGGCGCGCCTTTCCAAGAACGGCCGCCAAAAGCGGGAGGTCTGCCAACCGCCGACCCCACATCGTCGAGACGGGCAATGGGCGTTGAAACCAGGGCGATACAACCTGTCCCGCCGCCTCGCCGGCGCCGCCTGTTCCTGCCTGATTCGCGGGCGAAATCGCCTGATAAGTGCCTGTTCGGCGCCTGTTAAGGTCCCTGTTCTTTGGCCGGCTTCCGGCCGCAACCGTCGGATTGCAAATCGGGGAGGTCGCTGATATTGCGGAGAGATTTTTGCGTTTGCCGGCGGCAATGAGGAAAAAACCGCCCTGTTAGAAAAAAACCGCCCTGTTATATGAGGAGCGTCACACGATCCGTCCAAGAATCTTCCAGCGTAGCGCTACTTCCACGCGTCGAACGCTTTTTGCAGCATCGCGTCGCCTTCGGCCGACTTCTGGAAGACGAGCTTGGCGATGCGTCCGTCGTTGAGCAGCAGCGGGAAATCGAACCAGGCTCGCGTCTGCATGAGGTCCAGGTTGCGGGCGGCGTCCGGGTCGGCCTTGGCGAGCGCGAACAGGAAGTAGTCGTCGCCGATCTTGACCTTGGCCGCGCTCAGCGCTTCGGAAGCGGCCGAGTCGAGTTTACGCGACTGCGGGAGGCCGACGTCTCTGAACCCCTTGAACGGAGCCCCATCCTGGAAGGTGAATTTCAGGTCGATGGTGTGGGTCGCTTGCAGCGTCGGATCGGTGTTCTTCCGCAGAATCATCGAGGCATGCATCTTGATGTCCGGAATATCGGCGTCGGCCTGGACCGCCAAGCCGCTTGGCTGATCCTGCGGGGCTGGGATCGTCGACCAGACCGTCGAGCCCAGGTTGACGACCGGCTTCTGAGGATTGTCGGCGGAGGCGATCAGCATCGCCGCGCGCGCCGCGGTCGGCAAGGTCGTCTCGGTCGGCGCCTCGGCCGGCGCATGGGATTGGGCGTCGGAGGGCGCGCCGCCCTCGCCCCCCGGCTGAGCCGCCTGCGGCTGGCCCTCGCCGGGAGCGACGGCGGGCGGAGCGGCGGCCGGCGGAGCGGGGTTCTCGCCTTGGGCGGACGGCTGCGCGCGTTGCGCGATCTTGGCCGGCGCCTGGGCGATCTCGGTTGGCGGCGCAGGGGGATGAATCGCAAGATCCTGGGGCTTTTGCCGCATTACGATCGCAACGACGGCGACGGACAGCACAATTCCGAATATGACCGCGAGCGCCGCCCACGGCCAGGTTCGCCGCTTCTCGACCGGCGCAGAAGGCGCGACCGGGCGCGACCCCTCGGCTTCCGGCCTCGGCGTGACGTCGTTGAACGCAGGTTCGAGCGCCGGCGCTTCGTCCTCAGCGTCTTCGGCGCGGTCCGCGGTGACGGGAGGCGCATCGGGCGACTCGATCGCGGCCGTCCGGTCGCCCGGCGCCACGGACGCAAGATTGGCGGCGGCGGACGAATCTTCATCCGCTTGCGCCGCGACCACTGGCGGCGCGGCGCCGCCCTCGGCATCCGGGAGGGCGACCTGGATAGGCGGCGGATTCGGTCCGTCGGCCTCGCCGCGAGACGGAACGAAAGGCCTGCCCGAAACCGGCGAAACGTTCGGACACGCGGCGCCGACCGCCGCGGACGGTCGCGAGGGCGCGGGCCTGGGCTCGAGCAGCGTCGGGGACGCCGTTCCCGGGGCGGGTCGGGCCGCCTGAGCGCCGACCCGGGGCGCCGACGCGGGGCTCTGCGGCGCGGCGGGCCGAACCGGCGCCGGCGCCGGGACGAAGCCCGGCGAGGACGCCGCGACCGGCGTGATCGGCGCGGAGTGGCCCAGCGAATGCGGCGCCGCCGGGCCCGGCTGCGGTTGGACTGCCGGCTCGCGCTGGGCGGCGGGAGTGGACGGACCTTTCGCGAATGGGGCGGTCGGCGCTCTAGCGGCGAGCGGCGGGCTCTTGGCCGCTGGCGCTGTGGAAGAGGACGCGCTCGCGGGAGGCAGCGCGGCGTGCGTGCCCGGCGGCGCGTCGGCGGGGGCGAAATTGGCCTCGACTGCCGCAATCGCCTTGTCGAGCGAGGTTTCTTCGCGCGCGATGTCGCTTTCCGGCAGCGGCGGGCGCAACGACTTCAGTTGCGTCACGAGCGCCGTGCGGGCGCGATCGTAGATCGCCTGCCGCGACGCCGCAGTGCTCGTGGGCGGCAGATTGGCGACGGCCCGCGTGAGCAGCGATTGATAGTCAGCCATTCGACATCCGCTCGATGGGTCTCCGGGTCGTCAATCCTGGAAGGGATCGTGGACGAGGATCGTGTCGTCTCGCTCGGGGCTTGTAGACAGGAGCGCCACCGGCGCGCCAACCAATTCTTCGATCCGGCGCACGTATTTGATCGCCTGCGCCGGCAGATCGGCCCAGGATCGCGCCTTGCTCGTGACGCCCTTCCATCCCTCGATCGTCTCGTAAATCGGCTCGATACGCGCCTGGGCGGATTGGGAAGCCGGCAGATAATCGATCTCCTTGCCGTCCAGCCGATAGCCGATGGCGACCTTGATTTCGTCAAACCCATCCAAAATGTCGAGTTTGGTCAGCGCGATGCCGTCGATGCCGCAGGTTCGCGCCGTTTGGCGGGCGAGTACGGCGTCGAACCAGCCGCAGCGCCGCGGGCGCCCGGTGTTGGTGCCGAATTCGGCGCCGCGCCGGCCGATCAGTCGCCCGATCTCGTTGTCCTGCTCGGTCGGGAACGGCCCGGCGCCGACGCGGGTGACGTAGGCCTTGGCGATGCCGAGCACATAGCCGATCGCGCCCGGACCCATTCCCGATCCGGTCGCCGCGTTGGCCGCCACCGTGTTCGAGGACGTCACGAACGGATAGGTGCCGTGGTCGACATCGAGCAGCGCGCCCTGCGCGCCCTCGAATAGAATGCGCTTGCCGGCCCGCCGCGCGCGGTCGAGCAGATCGAAGGTCGGGGCCATGAAAGGCAGGATTTTCGGCGCGACCGCCAGAAGCTCGTTGCGGATCGCCCCCGCGCTCGGAGCAGGCAGACCGAGCCCGCGACAGAGCGGGTCGTGATGGGCGAGCAAGCGCTCGATCTTGTCGTCGAGCGCGTCAGGCTCGGCGAGATCCATCAGACGGATCGCGCGACGGGCGACCTTGTCCTCGTAGGCGGGGCCGATGCCGCGCTTGGTCGTGCCGATCTTCGTGCCGCGCGACGTCGCGGATTCGCGGTGGGAGTCGAGTTCCCGGTGCAGCGACAGGATCAGCGGAACGTTCTCGGCGATCTTGAGGCTTTCGGGCGTAACCTCGACGCCCTGACCGCGGATCTTCTCGATCTCGTCAATGAGGTGATAGGGGTCGAGGACCACGCCGTTGCCGATCACCGACAGCTTGCCGGGGCGGACAATGCCGGACGGGAGCAGGGCGAGCTTGAACACCTTGCCGTCGATCACCAGCGTATGGCCGGCGTTATGGCCGCCCTGGAAACGGACGACGACGTCCGCGCCGACCGAAAGCCAGTCGACGATCTTCCCTTTGCCTTCGTCGCCCCACTGGGCGCCGACCACCACGACATTGGCCACCGGCGTTTGCCCTCCATGCGCCTTGAAAAAGCATGAAACCCCGGCGCCAGACAATAAGCAGGGGCCGGGGCTTATTGCGGAAATGGCCTAGACGATTGGGATAGCCGAGTAAAGCCGCACGGTCGCCGCAGCGGCTCGGTTGACCCCTCGCCGGGATGTCTGAGCGAAAATCGGCGGTCCCGTCTTGGATTGGTCATCCGCCGTGTCCATATGCCCGGCGCGGGTGGTTCAGACCCGCATGGGAGACCATGATGACCCCCGAAGAACGTCAGATGCTCGCCGGACTGTTTGACCGCGTCAACGCGGCCGGCGCGAACACCCGCGATCCGCAGGCCGAGACTTTCATCAACGACGCCATTCGCGCGGCGCCTTTCGCGCCCTATGTGCTGGCGCAGACCGTCCTCGTTCAGCAGCATGCGCTAGAGGCCGCCGCCCGCCACATCGCCGAGCTCGAGGCGGCGAACGCTCATGCGGCTCAGGGCGGCCAGGAGCAGGGGAGCTTCCTGGGCAATCTCGGCCGCTCGATCTTCGGCGGCGCGCCGTCGGCGCCTCCGCCGCGCCAGTCTATGGATCAAGGCTATCCGCAGCAGCAGCCGCTTCAGGCCCCGGGTTACCCGCCCCCGCCCCCGTCGGGCTATGCGCCGCAGCGGCCCGGTCCCTGGGGCGCGGGCGCTCAGCCGGCGCCGCCCTATCCGCAGCAACCGGCGCCTCCTTATCCGCAACAAAGCGGAGGCGGCGGCTTCCTGCAGAACGCCGCGTCGACCGCGGCAGGCGTAGCCGGCGGCGTCGTGCTGGGCAACATGCTCGGCGGCTTGTTCGGTGGCCACTCGGGCGGCGGCCTGTTCGGCGGCGGGGCGAACGCGGGCCTCTTCGGCGGCGGCCAGCCGGGCGGAAACGAGACGGTCAACATTTTCGAGTCCGCTCCCGAACGGGACGACGGGACCCAGTTCGATCCGAGCATGCCGGACGACGCCGGCTTCATCGACGATTCGTCCTTCGACGACAACTCGGACAATTCGGGCGGCGGCGGTTTCGACGACGTGTGACACCGGCGCGCGGCCCCGATGGGGTCGCGCCGCAGCCGATAGGGCGAAAGTCGGCCGGCCGCGGCGGGCGTGGGCGAACGCGGCGGTGGGTCGCTCACCCGGTGCGGGCGCCCGTCCCGCTTAGCGGATTCGTCTCGTCCCAGCCGTAGCGCAAAGTCTCGAACCGCATCGCCTTGACGTCGACCATCAACAGCCGGCCGACCAGGTTCTGGTCGTCGTCGCCGAAGCCGCCGACGATTTCGCGGATCGCCTCGAGCGCCATCAGGGAGCCGAGGACGCCGCAAATCGCGCCGAGCACGCCCGCTTCCGCGCAGGTCGGGACGACGCCCGGCTCGGGCGGTTCGGGAAACAGGCAGCGATAGGTCGGGTTCGGCCGTCCGTCCGCCCCGATCTCGTAGGGCTTCAGCAGGGTCAGGGTTCCGTCGAATGCGCCGAGCGCGGCGGCGACGAGCGGCCGCCGCTCCCAATAGCAGGCGTCGGAGAGGGCGTAGCGGGTCTCGAAATTGTCGGAGCCGTCGAGCACGACATCGAATCCTGCGACCAGTCCGCGGGCGTTCGCCGCATCGAGTTTGAGGCCGATCGCCTCGACCGTTACATGCGGGTTCAGCCGACCGATCGCGTCGGACGCGCTCGCGGTCTTCGCCCGGCCGATGTCGCCGGTCCCGTGCAGGATCTGGCGGTGCAGGTTTGACAGCGCGACCACGTCGTCGTCGACGATCCCGAGCGCCCCGACGCCTGCGCCGGCCAGATATTGCAGCGCCGGCGAGCCGAGCCCGCCGGCTCCGACCACGAGGACCCGCGCCGCCTTCAGCTTCGTTTGTCCGGGACCGCCAACGCCGTGCAACACGATCTGGCGAGCATAGCGTTCGACTTCTTCGCTGGTGAGGCTCATGCGTCCGAGCCTACACGGCCTCGCGGCGGCGGGCGAGACTTCGAGGAACGGCAAGACTAGCGGCGGGACGGCCACTCGGCCGGGGCGGACGACGCGGGGCGCGGAGAAACGATCGCGCGCCCGGCCGCTCGATCTTGCCCGTCGATCACGGTGAAGCCGTCTCCGCGCGAGGGCCCGTATTGGCGCTCGGCCTTGACGGTCAGGCCCATGTTGGTCTTGGGCCTGGTGACGAAGAAGGCCTCGGCCGCATGAATGGCTCTCCACCAGCCGTAATGGCAGTAGCCCTTGTCGAACACATAGGTGAGGCCGGCCTCGATCTCGATCTGTCGGCCGATCTGGGCGTCGTTGACGTTGGCGTCGGTGATGTCGAGGATCTGCGGCAGATCGCGGCCGGGATCGTAGACGACATGGGCCTTCATGCCGCGGATGCGGCCGTTGGACTTGGCCCAATCGAACAGTTTTCCCAATGGGATGGGCGTCGAGTTCGATCAGGCGCAGCAGTTTCTTGGCCTCGGCCCGGGTCGAGCGGTCGGCGAGACCCGCGACCATCCCCAGGACTTCGGCGAAGGCTTCGACTGGCCGGCGGGCATTGGCGTCGGCAAGCGTCGAGCGGGCGATCGCCTCGCAGCGCAGATGATAATGGGCGTGGGCGTTGGCGTTCCAGCCGGATGCGAGCGCGCGCAGCGACGTCGCGCCGGTGAGCTGGGCGTGGATCAACACCATCAGGTGCTCCCAGCTGCGGAACGATTTGTCATAGGCGTCGGCGTTTCGGCGCTTGACGATCGCCTCGAACCGCCGCCGGTCGAGGGGTTCGACAAGTTGGCTGAAAATGGTCGGAGTAAAGCGCATGCCCCGCTCTCTTTTCTGAGTCTCTGCAACCAGAAAATACCAAGGAATCTCATCAAGTTCCCTGGTTTTGCGGGGCATGCGCTGCGACACGTTAAATCAGCCCTTACACTTCCCCGGACAGCCGTGCGTTCCAAGCGGATCCTCGCGGACCCGGTCCGAGCGCGAACGTCCCGCCCTACGAAACGGTCTCGCCGAAGAACCCGTCGAGGAGCTGTGCGAACCGCGCGGCGTGCTCGATCTGCACCCAGTGGCCGCAGCGGCCGAAGACGTGCAGTTGCGCGCGCTCGATCCAGCGAAGCAGCGTCAGCGCATTCGACAGCGGAATGACCTTGTCGTCGCGGCCGTGGACGATCAGCGTCTCGTGCGGCAACGCGCGGATGTCGGCCTCGAGGCTCGCGAGCGCGTCGACCCAGCGCTGGCGCGGCGCGGGAAACATGGCCGAGAAGGACTCCTGAAAACCGGGGCGGATGCTGGCGCGGTAGCGCAGCTCCGCCAGTTCGTCGTTCGCGAGACTGCGGTCGTAGGCGAAGATGTCGAGGAGCTTGCGCATCGCCTCGAACGACGGCTCATAGCCCCAGACCGCGTCGAGGCTCGGCGTGATCGGGAACGGCACGCCGACCGCGCCCATCAGCGCGAGCCGTCCGACCCGCTCCGGATGGCGGATCGCCATGGCGAGCGCGATCGCGCCGCCGAACGAATTGCCGACCACATGCGCCTTCTCGATCCCGAGCGCGTCGAGAAGACCAATCGCCTGCGCGATCCAGGTCTCTTTGCTATACTCCACACCCTTCGGCCGGTCCGAGAAGCCGAATCCGACCATGTCCGGCGCGATCACCCGGTAGGAGCCCGACAGGGCGGGGATGGTGAGCCGCCAGTTCGCCCAGGCGCTCACCCCCGGCCCCGAGCCGTGGATGAACATGACGGCGGGCCCATTCCCTTGGTCATGATAGTTCGTCTCAATTCCGCCGGCGGCGATGCGGTTGGCGATCTCGGGGTCGGCTGCGCTCATGGCGGGTTTCCCTGGCTGTTTCCTCGAACGGTTTCGGGCGCGTCGGCGGTCGACGCGGCCGTCAATAAAATAACGCTATTATAAAATAATGTCGATAGAGGACGAGGAACGGCTCCTCGCGGTCGCCTTGCCCGGGCGGCGCCGCGTCGCTATAAGCGCCGCGATTTTCCAGCAGATCCATCCAGAGACCCGATCCATGGCTATCCAGCGCACGTTCTCGATCCTCAAGCCCGACGTGACCCGCCGCAACCTGACCGGCGCCGTCAACGCCCGGATCGAGGCGGCGGGCCTCCGCATCATCGCGCAGAAGCGCACGCACATGACCAAGGCCCAGGCCGAGACGTTTTACGGCGTGCATCGCGAGCGGCCGTTCTTCGGCGAGCTGGTCGAAATGATGACCGCGGCCCCGGTCGTGGTGCAGGTGCTCGAAGGCGAGGACGCGATCGCCCGCTACCGCACGGTGATGGGCGCGACCAACCCGGAAAAGGCCGACGCCGGCACGATCCGCAAGGATTTCGCCTTGTCGATGGGCGAGAATTCCGTTCACGGCTCCGACGCGCCCGAGACCGCCGCCCTCGAGATCGCGCAATGGTTCTCGGGCAACGAGATCGTGGGCTAACTCCTCATCCGGCGCTTCGCGCCACCTTTCCCCTGAGGGGGAAGGGACGCCCCTCTCCCTCAGGGAGAGGGACAGCCGCGAAGCGGCAGGGTGAGGGTTCGCCGCGCTCGTCTCACCCTCTCGGCTTCGCCTTCAGCGCCCGCATCCAGAGCGCCTCCTCCATCCGCTCGGCAATCTCTCGCAGATGGGGGTTGCGCGCCTCGCGACCGGCCCGGCCGGCGTCGAGATCGCTCTGGAAGCCGTCCCGCTGCGGCCAATGTTCGGACAGGAGCTCGAAGCCCGCGTCCTCGATCGCTTCGACCGCCTTGGCGAACTGGGTCTCCGACCGTCCGACTTTCGACAGCACCAGGACGAGCCGCCCCTCGGCCCCCCGGCGCGCGAGCCTGCGCGCCAGAGTGAAGGTCGGCCGCAGATCGTCCTGCGACACGCCGGTCGGCAGAAAGACGACATCGGAATCCTCGGCGATCTCGGTCGACAGATCGTCGGCGAGGCCGCGCGTGTCAGCGACGATGAAGTCGACGACGCTGTCGTCCTTGCGCAGTTTCTTCAGGCTCTTGAAGGCGCGGGCGTCGATCTCCGGCTCGATGCTGGCCCTGAGCCGGGCGGCGCCCCACTCGACGCAGGTGAGCTGGTCGAGATCGAAATCGGCCAGCAGCGTCTTGCGCCCCCTGTGGATGGCGCCGACCGCCAGGACGCGCGCAAGCGTGCTCTTGCCGACGCCGCCCTTCTGACTGACGAACGCCGCCGTCGTCGGAACCTTGCCCATTCAATGTCTCCCAGCGCCCGACCGACGCCGATCAAGCGCTTGAGTTTGGCCGGTCCGCGTAAGTCCTTTGCGTCCATCGTAGCGCCCAAAGTCATGATGGCAAGGTAGCGTCCCATCGGCGACCGACAATCAAAGAGGCGCGGCGCTCAACGGTCGATCGTCGACATGATCCAGTCCGGGTAGCGCGGACCGGTGACCTTGCCCGGGCCGAGCGCCTCGTCGAGCGTCGCGATCTCCTCCGGGCTGAGCGCGAAAGATGCGGCGGCGACATTCTCTTCGAGGTAGGTTCGCCGTTTCGTGCCGGGAATCGGTACGATGTCGTCGCCCTTGGCGAGCAGCCAGGCAAGCGCAATCTGGCCGGGCTTGGCACCCTTGGCCGCGGCGATCTCGCGCACGATCGCGGCTGCCTTCACGTTGGCGTCGAAGGCCGCGCCCTGATAGCGCGGATCATTGCGCCGGTGGTCGCCCTCGGGATAGTCCTCGGCGCGCTTGACGGCACCGGTGAGAAACCCGCGTCCCAGAGGCGCGAAAGGCACGAGGCCGATCCCGAGCTCCCGCAAGACCGGGAGCACGTCCGCCTCCAGATTGCGCTCCCACAGCGAATACTCGCTTTGCACGGCCGAGATCGGATGTTCGCCGTGCGCCCGGCGGATGTTGGCGACGCCCGCCTCCGACAGGCCGAAGTACAGCGCCTTGCCTTCGCGGATGAGATCGCCGACCGTGCCGGAGACCTCTTCGATCGGCACGACCGGGTCGACGCGGTGCTGGTAGAGAAGGTCGATATGGTCGGTCGCCAGGCGGCGCAGCGACCCCTCGACCGCGGCGCGGATGGATTTCGGACGGCTGTCGCGCTCCGCGCCAACCTGGCGGCCGTTCTCGATCTTGAATCCGAATTTGGTGGCGATGGTCACGCGGTCGCGCCGGCCGGTCAGCGCGCGGCCGAGCAGCGCCTCGTTGGCGAACGGCCCATAGACCTCGGCCGTGTCGAAGAACGTGCAGCCGAGGTCGATGGCCCGATGCAGCGTCGCGATCGATTCCTGCTTCGTCCGCGGGGCCATAGGACTGGCTCATACCCATGCAGCCGAGTCCGATCGCCGAGACCTCGAGGCCCTGCCGGCCGAGTTTCCGGTTGCCTAAGATCATGCGACGACGCGCCTCCGAGGTGAACGATGCCGAAGGCTATACCGGCGCCGCCGTCAGGCGAAGTCCTCCATTTCGTAGAGCGGGCGGATTTCGATGGCGGACGGGCCCGGCATCGGATTTGGGCAGCGCTTGACCCATGAGATCGCCTCGTCGAGATCGTTCACCTTCCAGATCCAATAGCCGGCGATGAGATCCTCGACATTGCCGAACGGGCCTTTCGACACCGTGCGATCATTCCCGGAAAAGGCGACCCTGGCGCCTTGAATGGTGGGCTTGAGACCGCCGCCGTCAGTCATGATTCCGGCCGCGATCAGCTGCTGGTTGAAGGCGCCCATGTCCCGGAGAAGCTCGGCCCCCGGCATCATGCCGGCCTCGGACTCCTTGGTCGCTTTGACGATCACCATCACGCGCATAGTTTCTCTCCCTTGGTCTCGTTGGTCGTTCGCTTCGGCTCATGCCTCGTAGGACAGTTTTGGATACCAGTCCGGACCGCGGCCTTCGGGCGTGCAGTCGAGCACCATCCACAGAGGGGCCGGGTCGGGCGCGCCGCGGGGGTCCTGGCCCGGGTCGGCAGTGTCCAAAGTCATCTCGCCGGACCAGAAATGCCTGATCGTTCCGTCGCGCCGAGTGAACACGTTGAAGGCCGGGACTTCCGAACCGTTCGGCAGGAGGCCGAAATAGTCGCGGGAATAGGCGCCGTTCACGTCGCTGAAGAGCCGAAGGTTTGTCCAGCCGCGCTCGCGCTTCCAGGCGACGAGCCGCTCGATTGGCGAGCGCACGATGACGGCGATCGAGATGCGCTCGCCGATATCGGCGGCGTTGCCCTCCCAGGAGCCGAGCGTGTTGGTGCACATCGGGCACGGACGGGCGCGTTCCGGTCCGAACATGTAGCTGTAGAGGGCGAGCGTCTGCTTGTCGCGAAACAGCGCGGCGAAATCGACGCGTCCCTCCTCCCCCTCGAAATGGTAATCGCCCGCGACGAGGCCGCCGGGCGGCAGGGCGCGCCGCTCGGCGGCGACCCGCTCGATGTGGCGGCGCAACTCGATCTCCTCGGCGAGCAGCGCCCTGCGCGCGGCGCGATATTCGGGGCTTTCGTTCGGAAAGCGCACGGGGTTGGCGTGCGCGAGTTCGACGGCGGGGGTCAGAGAAGAAGCGGTCATAAACGTTCTCCCTTCCTGCGAGGACATATTCGGTGCGCTCGCCGACCGCGCCCAGAGAATTGGGACGGCGGCGGTGTTGCTCGTGGCTGTATCCACCGGCGGCGCGCCCCCGCACCGTCCTTTGGACGGTCCCCCTCCCCCCGTCGCTTCGCGCCGGGGCAGAATTGGACGCAGCGTTCACCCCGGCCCTGTTATCCTCCCCCCTTGAAGCATGAAGCGCCGGGGGGTCATTCGGAGCATTGGGGGCCGGCGCTGACGGCAGATCGCGCCGGCAAAGGGAAGCGACCCTCGCTCACCGCTTCGGCGCAACGAGCGCGAACGCCGCGCCCTGCGGATCGAGAGCATGGACGATCCAGCGGTCGCCGGGAACCTCGTGCGGACCGTTGGTGATCTTGCCGCCCGCTCCCTTGACCCGCTCGATCGCGGCGTCGATCGCTTCGACGTTGAAGTAAAAGCGCCAGAACGGATGTGGCGTCTCGGCGTCCTTGGTGAACACGGCGCCGTCCTGGCCGCTCTTGGCTTCGAACAGCTGGTACACGTTCGACGGACCCATCGCCATCGCGGACGTCTTGGTCCAGCCGAACAGGCCCTCGTAAAAGGCGAAGGCTTTCACGCCGTCGCCGGCGTTGAGCTCTCGCCAGCCGACGTGGCCGGGCCCTATTGGATCGTAGGTGGGCGCCTCGGCGCTGTTTCCCTTGAACAGCAGGAATGCCGGCGCCGTCCGGGTCGCCGGCGACGGCGAAGGTTCCGACGTTCGGGATCTCTGTCGGACCGCGATGGATCGCCCCGCCCGCGGCCTTCACCTTGGCCGCATAAGCCGCGACATCGTCGACGGCGATGTAACCCATCCAGGCCGGCGAGACGCCCTCAGCGTGCTCGGGGATCGGCATGAGCCCGCCGACGCCCGCGGCGCCGGCTTGCAGCAGCGTGTAGCGCTGGTCGTTCATCGTATTGGGCGCAAGCGTCCAGCCGACGACCTCGGCATAGAAGCGCTCCGACCCGGGCAGGTCGTTCGACATCTGGTCGTACCAGATGAACGAGCCCATCAGATTTTTGGCTTCACCCATAGCGTTCTCCCTCTCCAGTTCTCTAACCCTCTGCGGCGCTCTGCAGCGCAGCGATATCGAGCTTTTTCATCGGCAGGACCGCGCTCATGACCCGTTCGAGGCTTGCAGCGTCGCCCGTCTCGACGATCTTCGGAATCATGCTCGGCACGATCTGCCAGCTGACGCCGAACTTGTCGGTCAGCCAACCGCATTGGCCAGGCTTGCCGCCGTCGCAGAGCCGGTCCCACAAGCGGTCGATCTCGTCCTGCGTTTCGCAGCCGACGCTCAATGAGATCGCCGGCGTGAACGGGAATTGCGGGCCGCCGTTGAGCGCGAGGAATTTCTGCCCCTCGATCTCGAACGCCATCATCATCACGGCGCCCTTGGGACCGGGTCCGGCGTCCCCGTAGCGCGACGTCGAGTGAATTCGGCCATTGTCGAAGATCGACAGGTAGTGGGCGACGGCCTCCTCGGCGTTGAAATTGAACCAGAGGCAAGGTGTGATCCTTTGGTCGGTCATGGCGTTCCCTTCTTAGTGCGCTCCGCCCTCCGGCAGCAGCGTCTCGAAATAGCGCTTCAGATGGTCGAGGCACTCGGCCGCGACCGCGGGTCCATGGGCTGCCTTGGCGAGGATGAAGCCGCCCTGGAGCACAGCCTGGGAAAAGAGCGCGGCGCTTTTCGGGCTCCAGTCCGCCTTCGGCGCGTGGAGAGCCTTGGCCTGAGCGAGATCGGCCTCGAGCCGGGCCGCGTGCTCGCCGATGTAGCGCTCACAGGCTTCGCGGATGACGGGATGGGTGTCGTAGGCCTCCTGCACCATCGTGCCCAGCAGGCAGGTGAACTGCGGCAACGCTCCGGCCAGGATCGCCTTGCGGAAGTCGACGTAGCCGAGCACGCGCGCCCGCGCATCGGGAAGGCCGGAGTAAGGCGCGGCGGCAAAAATCGCGTCCGCGTTGGCCGCGAAATGGGCCGCGGCCTCCACCGCGCAAGCTTCCTTGCTCGCGAAGTGATGGAAGAACGCGCCCTTGGTCAGGCCGGCCTCGGCGCAGATGTCCTCGACTCGAGCGGCCGAATAGCCCTTCGAGCGGATGACATGGACAGCGGCGTCGAGGAGCTTTGCGAGCGAAGCCTCGCCCGCAGCGGCCTTGGCCGACCCCTTCTCTCGCACAGCCACGCTCGTCATCGTGGTTAGATACCAACTGGTCGGTATGAACGCAAGCGGAAGTTGTCCCACACATGGAGTAACGGCCGAACCGAAGCGTGAGCGTGCTGCAATCGTAAAGCCCCATCCCAAACTGCCGAAGGATGCTCCAGGATCGCAACGTTCGTGCGCTTTCTGGGGCGTCCTTTGACAGGACGAGGTCGGCGGCTTTGGAATTGCCGAACCGCCAGGCCTTCCTGGTCGGCCGCGGACCCGAGCGCGTCGTCGCAGTCGCGCGGACCCGTCGCCTCGCTCACCGCTTCGGCGCGACCAGGGCGAACAGCGCCCCCTGCGGGTCGAGCGCCTGGACAATCCATTGGCCGCCCGGCACCTCGATCGGCCCGTTGGCGATCTGGCCGCCCTTGTCCTTGATCCGCTCGACCGCGGGGTCGAGCGAGTCGACGTTGACGTAGTAGAGCCAGAACGAGGCCGGCGTCTGCGGCATGCGGGTCATGATCCCACCCTCCTCGCCCGAACCGGTCTTGAACATTCGATAGACGCCCATCGGCCCCATGTCGAACTCGCTCGTCTTCGACCAGCCGAAGAAGCGGCAGTAAAAGTCGAGCGCCTTGGCCCCGTCGTCGCAGTGCAGTTCGTGCCAGCCGACCGTTCCTGGCGTTCCGGGCGCGGGCGGCGCGGGCGGATTGCCGTTCGAAGTCGCGGAAGAGCATCAAGGTTCCGCCGTAAGGATCGGCGATCACGGCGAATCGGCCGATGCCCGGAATGTCGGAGGGCGCCTTGAACACCTTGCCGCCCGCTTCCATCAATTTCGGCAGCGCAAGATCGACGTTCTCGACCCAAAGATAGGCGAGCCAGCCGGGCTGTGTCCCCATCGCCCTGGCGTCGGCCGGAATCGCCATCACGCCCGCGACAGGCTGATCGCCCGCGAGCATGACCTCGTAGCGGAAGTCGGTCCGGCCGCCGTCGCGTGACGTCCAGCCGATCACGTGAGCATAGAAATCGACCGCCGCGGCGACGTCGTTCCCCATGTATTCGTACCAGACGAATTTCCCGATCGGCGCTGCGCTCATGACCCGTTCCTCCTCGAGATGCGCTTGATCCTAGCGCGCGCGACGGCAAAGGATAAGCCCGGGGCAAAGCCAGCGCGGGGTCTTTACGCCGCCAGTCGGACGGCGGCGTCCCGCAACGCCTACTGCTCCGCGAGCATTTTGCCTTGACGGCCGCCCACGAGGGCATCCCGTCCGAACGCTGCCGCGCCCGCGCCGCCGCAGCGCGCACAAAGAGCCGCCGCCGCCATTTCAGCGGCTTCCGGGCGGCTATCCGCCGCCTTGACTTCGCCTCCCGCTGCCGCCAGTTACCCCCGCCGCCTGCGCCAGGGCGGCAGGCGGCGGGATCAGCATGCGCACCTATCTCAGCTTCGAACAGCCGGTCGCCGACATCGACGCCCGCATCGACGAAATGCGGGCGGTTGTCGCAAATGGGGACTCGGCCGCGCTTGTCGAAGAGATCGCCAAGCTCGAGGCAAAATCGGAAAAGGCGCTGGCCGACCTCTACGCCGCCCTCACCCCCTGGCAGAAGACCCAGGTCGCCCGGGTGCAGGGCCGGCCGCGCTGCGCCGACTACCTGAAGGGCCTTATCGCCGATTTTACCCCCCTCGCGGGTGACCGCTATTTCGGCGAGGACCAGGCGATCGTCGGGGGTTTGGGCCGGTTCGACGGCGCCTCGGTGGTGGTGATCGGCCAGGAGAAGGGCCACGACACCGAGAGCCGCCTCAAGCACAATTTCGGCATGGCCCGTCCGGAGGGCTACCGCAAGGCGGTCCGGCTGATGGAGCTTGCCGACCGGTTTCAGCTTCCTGTGATCGCCCTCGTCGACACCGCAGGCGCCTTTCCCGGCGTCGACGCCGAGGAGCGCGGTCAGGCCGAGGCGATCGCCCGGTCGACCGACGCCTGCCTCGCCCTCGGCGTCCCAAATGTGGCGACGGTGATCGGCGAGGGCGGCTCGGGCGGCGCCATCGCCATCGCCACCGCCAACAAGGTGCTGATGCTGGAGCACGCGATCTACACCGTCGCCTCGCCCGAAGCCGCGGCCTCGATCCTGTGGCGGGATTCGTCCAAGGCGCAGGAAGCGGCGACCGGCATGAAGATCACCGCGCAAGACCTGCTCAGGTTCGGCATTATCGATACGATCGTGTCGGAACCGCTCGGCGGGGCGCATCGCGACCCGGAGGCGGCGGTCGCCGCGACCGGCCGGGCGATCGCCGACGCCCTGAAGGCGATGCAGAACATGAGCCCCGACCAGATCCGCGAGGCGCGGGCGGAAAAGTTTATGGCCATCGGCCGGAGGGTGTAATTGTCGTTTCGGCAGGCCGATGGTCGGTCGGGAACGACAAGGGACGCGCGATGCAACAAACCTGGCGCTGGTTCGGACCGGACGATCCGGTGAGCCTGGAAAACGTCGCCCAGGCCGGCGCGACGGGCGTCGTCACCGCCCTTCATCACCACAATCGCGGCGAGGCCTGGCCGACGGACGATATTCTCGAGCGCCGGGCTGCGATCGAGCGCGCGGGCCTCGCCTGGACGGTGGCGGAGAGCATCGGGGTCGGCGAGGCCATCAAGACCCGCACCGGCGACTTCCGCCAAAAAATCGACAATCACAAGCAGTCGATCCGCAACGTTGCCCGCGCCGGGGTCAAGGTGTTCTGCTACAATTTCATGGCGATCACCGACTGGACGCGGACCAACCTCGACTGGCGCCTGCCGGACGGCGGGACTGCTCTGCGTTTCGACGCAGTCGACTTCGCCGCCTACGATCTGTTCATCCTGGAACGCGACGGCGCGGAGGCCGACTATTCGGCCGACAGGATCGCCGCCGCCAAAACGCGGTTCGAGGCGATGGCGACCGAAGCGAAGGAATCGCTGGAGAAGGCGCTGATCGACTGGCTGCCGGCGCGCGACTTCGCCTATGACCGGGCCGGCTTTCGCGTCGCGCTTGCGCGCTACCGCGACGTCGGCGTCGAAACTATGCGCGAAAACCTGTTCGCCTTCGCCCGCGAGATCTCCGCGGTCGCCGAGGAGGAGGGCGCGCGTCTTGCTATCCACGCCGACGATCCGGCTTTTCCAATCTTCGGCCTGCCGCGCGTGATGTCGACTGCCGCGGACGTGCGCAAGCTGTTTTCGGCCGTGCCGTCGGAGGTCTGTGGCCTGACGCTGTGCGCGGGCTCGTTCGGCTCGAACCGGAACAACGACCTCGTCGCGATGGCGCGCGAATTCGGGCCGCGCATCCATTTCGTCCATCTGCGCAACGTCAAGCACGAGCCGGACGGCTCGTTCTTCGAGGCCGACCACCTGGCCGGCGACACCGACCTGGTGGCGCTGGTCGCCGAACTGATGGGCGAAGAAGCGCGCCGCCGCGCCGCGGGCCGCACCGACGCCGAGATTCCGATGCGGCCCGACCACGGCCACCTTTTGGGCGACGACCGGCTGAAGCGGTCGAACCCCGGCTATTCCTATATCGGCCGCCTCAAGGGGCTGGCGGAGCTGCGCGGGGTGATGCAGACTGTCGACGCGTTCCGGGCGGGGCGCGTGGCGTGAGTCGCGGCGCCCTTTTAGACAAATGGCCCGTTAAGACGAAATGGCCCGGCGCCCCTCGCCCGACCGCTCGCCGGCGCCGCCCTTACCCGTGAGAAAGGGAAGCGCTGCGCTTTGCAACCTGGCCTCGCGCCCCTTCTCGGCTGCCTGTTCCTTGCCCGACCCGGCCTGTTCGGCGCCTGTTATCTGCCTGTTACGTGCCTGTTCCGGCGCCTGTTAAGGGCCTGTTCCACGGCCGCTTCCAGACGCAACCATCGAGTTGTATTACAGGCAATACTTTGATAGTGCAGCGCTTTATGCAACAGAAGCGCGCCCCATTGGGCAAAAAACGCCCTGCTGGCAGGCGCCCGGATCGCCAGAGCGCCCCCCAGATCGCGATATTCCGCCATCTAAAGACTTGTCACAGACACAATCCCGATCTAGAAGGGTGACGATTTTGGACGGCCAAGTTCTCTCTTATGCGCTCCCGCGCATTGACGACACTTCCCTTCAATTTCGACCTGTTTGCCGTGAGAACGTCGTTCACGGCGAATACCAACTTACGATTGAAAGGATATCGTCATGACGATTGGAACCGTGAAATGGTTCAACCCGACCAAGGGCTTCGGCTTCATTCAGCCTGACAATGGCGGACCGGATGTGTTCGTGCACATTTCCGCCGTCGAGCGCGCCGGCATGCAGACCCTGAACGAAGGCCAGAAGATCCAGTTCGAACTGGTTCGCGACGCCAAGTCGGGCAAGAGCTCGGCCGGAAATCTCCAGGCCGCGTAAGCGGGGGGCCAGAGCTTATCGGCGGCGATCGACCGCCGGTGAACCGAGATCATCCTGTAGTCCCACACGAAGGCCCCGCTCGAACTCGATGTCGGCGGGGCCTTTCTCTTGGCCCGGGGCCGCCCGCGAAGGCGACCCCGACTCGTCCGCTTTGGCTCAGGGCTTATCGGTCGCTCTGCGAGCCGCGTCCTTGACATCGCCGGCCGCCTGATGCGCGGCGCCCTTGGCCTTGTCCATCTTGCCCTCGGCCTGCAGCGACTTGTCGCCCGTCATCTTGCCGGCCGTGTCCTTGATGGCGCCCTTGACCTTGTCGGCCGCGCCCTTGACGTGTTCCTTGTCCATGATTCATTTCCTTCGTTTCGCCGCCCCGCGGCCTATCAACAAGCGACACGCCCAGGAGTTCCGCTGCCGGCGATCACGAGCTGAGGTGGCGTTCGCTCAAGCCGTCGAGTTTGCCCGTCGTCGGGACTTCTACGAGGCGGCGCGGGACGCTCCCTGCTCGAGGCGCAGCTCCGGCCCGTGGTGGCGGACGCGCGGCCGAATCCGCGTTCCGGTCGCGATCCGCTCGACGAAGTGAGCCACCCACCCCACGCTTCGGCCGATGAGGAACAGGGAAAAGGGCCCGGATCCCGAGGGCGGCCAGAGCGGCGTCGCCTCGGCTCGGCGGCGGCGGATTGGGGAGGCTGAGCGCGAGCCGACAGCCGCGAGCGATGAGCCCGTCATGCGCTGAGCGCAGCCTTTCCGCTCGCGCTGCGACCCAGAGGAAGTGAAGAGTAAAGGCGACGCGGCGCAAGCCTCTCGCATCATGCTGGAAGTCTCGACGCCGCTCCCGCCGCCGGGCGAGCCCAAAAAGGACCGAGTTCAGCCCGGCGCGACAGCAACTCCCAAAGCCGAGCCCACAAGAGCGGCCGGACGCTTCAATCGCAAGTTCAAGACAATGTGATCCGGCGCCGCCTCAATTAACGCTCAAACCGCACTATGTTGATCAGCGTAGACAGCCCACCTCGGCGAGGCCGGTTTGGCCTCGCCTCGAGCGACAAAAAGGGCGCAGCTTCTCAATAGCATTTACAGGCCGGGTTCATGACAGCCGTCGTTCGGTTAGCGCTCGCGCGTCCCTACACCTTCGTGGTGATGGCGATTCTGGTGATGATTTTCGGCGCGCTGTCGGCGATCCGGACCCCGACCGATATCTTTCCCAACATCGGCATTCCCGTCATCTCGGTCGTCTGGAGCTACACCGGCCTGTCGCCGGACGACATGGCCGGCCGCATCGTCTCGCCTTACGAGCGGGTGCTCTCGACCACGGTCAACGACGTCGAGCACATCGAGTCGCAGTCGTTTCCCGGCATGGGCGTGGTCAAGATCTTCTTCCAGCCGACCGTCGACATCAACGCCGCGCAGGCGCAGGTCACGTCGATCTCGCAGACCATCCTGAAGCAGCTTCCCGCAGGGGCCACGCCGCCGATCATCCTGGTCTACAACGCCTCGAGCGTTCCGATCATCCAGTTGGCCTTGTCCAGCGACTCGCTGTCCCAGGTCGAACTCTTCGATCTCGCCATGAACTTCATTCGGCCGCAGCTCACGACCGTGGCCGGCGCGCAGATCCCGTATCCCTATGGCGGCGCGACGCGCCAGGTGCAGATCGATCTCGACCAGAACGCGCTGCGCGCCCACGATCTTTCCGCCGACCGATGTCGGCAATGCGCTCGCCTTGCAGAACCAGATCAATCCGGTCGGCACGGAGAAAATCGGCGCCTACGAATTCACCGTCGACCTCAACGATTCGCCCAAGGCGGTCGCGGACTTCAACAATCTGCCGGTCAAGGTGGTCAACGGCGCGGTCGTGTTCATGCGCGACGTCGCCTACGTCCACGACGGCTCGCCGCCGCAGACCAATGTCGTCCAGCTCGACGGGCGCAAGGGCGTTCTGATGTCGGTCCTCAAGATCGGCTCCGCCTCCACGCTCGACATCATCGCCGGCATCAAGGCGCGCCTCCCGGCAATTGAGGCCACGCTGCCTCCCGGGGTCAACCTCAACTTCGTCGGCGGACCAGTCCGACTTCGTCAAATCGTCCGTCAGCCGCCGTCGTCCGCGAAGGATTGATCGCGGCCGCGCTCACCGGCGTTCATGATCCTCGTCTTTCTCGGCAGCTGGCGCTCGACCCTCATCATCACGGTTTCGATACCGCTCGCGGTGCTCAGTTCGTTGATCGCGCTGTCCCTGCTCGGCCAGACCATCAATGTCATGACGCTCGGCGGCCTTGCGCTCGCGGTCGGCATCCTGGTCGACGACGCGACCGTCACCATCGAGAACATCAACCGCCACATGGAGGAGCACGGCGAGGATATTCTGACCGCCATCACCCGAGGGCGCGCAGCGAAATCATGCCGCCGGCGACGGTCGCCTTGTTTTGCATCTGCATCGCCTTCGTGCCGCTGCTGGCGCTCGGCGGAGTGGCGGGCTATCTCTTCCGTCCGCTCGCGATGGCGGTCGTCTTCGCGATGATCGCCTCCTACATTCTCACCTACACGCTCGTGCCGACGATGGCGCATTTTCTGCTCGCGCAATCAGCATCGTCACGCGGCGCGGCGGCGGTTCGGCCGAGCCGCCGCCGCGTCGGAGTCTTTCGGCCGCCTTCAGCGCGGGTTCGAGGCCTATTTCGAGCGGTTTCGGCAGGGCTATCTCGGCCTGTTGCGATTGGCGCTCGCGCACCGTTTCGTCTTCGCCGGCGGCTTCGTCTGCGTCGCCCTGCTGTCTCTTGGCCTCGCCCCGTTTCTTGGGCAGGACTTTTTCCCCTCGGTCGATTCCGGCGCGATCAAGATCCACATGAGCGCCCCGACCGGGAACGCGAATCGAGGAAACGACCGCTGCTGGCCGATCAGGTCGAACAGAAGATCCGCACGATCATTCCGCCGGACCGGCTGGCGAGCATCGTCGACAACATCGGCCTGCCGATCAGCGGCATCAATCTCTCGTACAGCAACTCCGGAACGATCGGCGTCTTCGACGCCGACATTCTGGTCAGTCTGCGCGAGGGGGCGACCCCGACCGACGCTTACGTGAAGACCCTGCGCGAGCAGCTGCCGAGGGCGTTTCCCGGCACGACGTTCTCGTTCCTTCCGGCGGATATCGTCAGCCAGATCCTCAACTTCGGCTCGCCCGCGCCGATCGACGTCCAGATCGCCGGCAACGATCTCAACGCGAGCCGCGCCTTCGCCGACCAGGCTCCTGGCGAAGATCCGCCATGTTCCCGGGATCGCCGATCCGCGCATCCAGGAAGCGTTCCAGGACCCGGCGCTCAAGGTCGACTTCAACCGCGAACTCGCCGGCGTCGTGGGGCTCACCGAAAACGACGCCTCGACCAGCCTTCAGACGACCTTGTCCGGCAGCACCCAGACCGCGCCGACCTACTGGCTCAGCCCCGCCAACGGCGTTTCCTACGCCGTTTCGGTCCAGACCCCGCAATATGGCATCGATACGCTTGGAGACCTGAAAAACCTGCCGCTGACGGACCGCCCAACTCGACGCAACTCTTGGCGGGCTCGCGACCTTTTCGCCCGAGCCGCTCGACGCGATCGTCTCGCATTATGACATCCGCAACGTCGTCGAATATTTATGCGACGACCCAGGACCGCGATCTCGGCGGCGTCGCCGCGGACATCCAGAAGATCGTCGACGACTTCGCGCGGCGAGCTTCCCGAAGGGATCGACCGTCACGATCCGCGGCCAGGTGGCGACGATGGCGAGCGCCTACCAGCAGCTGCTGATCGGCTTGGCCTTCTCGATCGTGCTGATCTACCTTCTGATCGTCGTCAATTTCCAGTCCTGGCTCGACCCGTTCGTCATCATCACGGCGCTTCCGGCCGCGCTGGCGGGAATCGTCTGGATGCTGTTCCTCACCCACACCAGCCTGTCGGTCCCCGCCTTGACCGGCGCGATCATGTGCATGGGCGTGGCGACGGCCAACAGCATCCTCGTCGTCAGCTTCGCGCGCGAGCAGCTCGCCGAAGGCAAGAACGCGGTCGACGCCGCGCTCGAGGCCGGCGCCACGCGATTCAGGCCGGTGCTGATGACCGCGCTCGCCATGATCATCGGCATGGCGCCGATGGCGATCGAGCCGGGGCAGAACTCGCCGCTCGGACGCGCCGTCATCGGCGGCCTCCTGTTTGCGACTTTCGCGACGCTCCTGTTCGTGCCGACCGTGTTCTCGATCGCGCACCGACGACCCGAGCAAAGCCAAAGCCGATGCGCCGGAGCCGCTCGCCGGCCTGCCCTCCCACGCCTGATCCGGAGCTCTCCATGTCCGTCTGAAATCCGCTCCGCCAGCCCCAAAACGCGCCGCGTCCTGCTTGTCGTCTGCGTGCTGGCGATCGGCGCCGTCGGCCTCGCCGTCTCCGGCATCATGGATCGCGCCAGGAGCAGGCAGGAGGTCGCCGCCTGGACCAACGCCCAGACCATTCCGACCGTGCGCGTCGTGCGGCCCGAGCGCGGAGCCGGCGGAGCAGGAGCTGGTGCTGCCGGGCAACGTCGCCGCCTTCACCACCGGCTCTCTTTTTGCCCGCGCCAGCGGCTACATCACCGCCTGGAACAAGGACATCGGCGCCCATGTGACGAAGGGCGAGGTCCTGGCGACGATTTCGGCGCCCGATCTCGACCAGCAGCTCGAAGAGGCGAAGGGGCAGCTCGTTCAGTTGCAGGCCGCCGTCGAGCAGGCGCAGGCGAACGCCGATCTCGGCAGGGTGACCGACCAGCGAACCTCGCAACTCGTGGCGGAAGGGTGGTCGAGCAAGCAGCAGGGCGACACCGACCACCTGACCGCCGCCGTCGCGCGCCGCGGCGGTGTCGGTCGCCAAGGCGAATGTCGTGGCGCAGCAGGCCGCGGTCAGCCGGCTTGAGGAGCTGACTGGCTTCGAGCAGATCAAGGCGCCGTTCGACGGCGTCGTGACGGCGCGCAGCGTCGATATCGGCGATCTCGTCAACGCCGGCGGCACAACCGGGCGCGCCCTGTTCCAGATCGCCGACATCCATCGCATGCGCATCTACGTCAACGTTCCCCAGGCGTTCCTCGGCGAGCTCGCGCCGGGCATCAAGGCGACGCTGCGTCTGCCGGGCCAGAAGGAGACTTTTGAGGCCGAGCTCGTGTCGACCTCGAATGCGCTGGCGGAGAATTCGCGCACCGCGCTGGTCGAGCTGCAGGCGGACAATCCGGACGGAAAGCTTTGGCCCGGCGCTTTCGCCGAAGTTCATTTTCACATTCCCGCCGATCCGGACACGCTCTCGGTTCCGCTGACCGCGCTCGTCTTCAGCCCCCACGGCATGCAGGTCGCCGCGCTCGACGACGACGACAAGGTCGTGCTGAAGCCGGTCGTGCTCGGCCGCAATCTCGGCAATCGGGTGGAGATCGAATCCGGCCTTCAGCTGTCCGACCGGCTGGTCGACAGCCCGCTCGAATCCACGGAGACCGGCAACAAGGTGATTGTCGCCAAAGCCGACCCCGAGCCGGTTGCGCGGGCCTCGACAGCGAGCGTAAGAGCCGCGCCGAGCAAATCGCCGAGCCTCTGAGGGGCGGAGAAAGGCGCGGGCCGACGAGAGCCGGAGTCCCTCTGAAAGTCTGGGGTCGACCTGCGCGCCCGCCTGTCGCCATCCGGCCGCCAGGCGCCCGTCGCTGCAGCGAGCCCGCAACTCGGCCCTGCGATCGCGGAGATCTTGGACGCGATCGCCCGGCGCACGGGGCCCCGGCGTCATCTTCTCGCGGAACGAACGGCGGCGCCGCGTGTTCTTTGTGCGCTGCAATATTTCTTGGGTCGTCCTGGATCTCGTGCACGCCAGGGAATGACCAGTATGACTGCAGCTCACCTCAAGCCGCGCTGGCTCGCCTCAAAGGCCCAAACGATCGCGAACGGACATCCCTACGCGCTGGCGACAGCCGCCACTGTCGGAGCTCTGGCGATATCCGCGCTGGTGAACCGCCACTTTGCCAGGGCCGCCGAGCGCGACAATCCGCCGATTGGCCAATTCCTGGAGGTGAACGGCGTCCGGCTCCACTATTGCGAACGAGGCTCCGGCGCGCCTCTGGTGCTGTTGCACGGCAACGGCAGCATGATTCAGGATTTCGAATCCAGCGGCCTGATCGATTTGGCCGCCAAGACTTATCGCGTCATCGCTTTCGATCGGCCTGGCTTCGGCCATAGCGATCGCCCGCGCAACGTGGTCTGGACGCCGGCCGCTCAGGCCGAACTCCTTTGCCGCGCGCTCGAACGGCTAGGCGTCTCGCAGGCTGTCGTCCTAGGGCATTCGTGGGGCGCTTCCGTCGCGGTCGCGTTGGCGCTCAAGTCTCCGGAGTTGGTCCAGGGCCTCGTTCTCGCGTCGGGATATTATTACCCGTCTTTCAGTCCCGGCGTCGTGGCCTTGTCGGCCCCGGCGGCGCCGCTCATCGGCGATATCCTGGCCCACACTCTTTCGCCGATTGTCAGCCGGCTGATGTGGCCACTCGTGATCGCCAAAGTCTTCGGTCCCCGCGCTGCGCCCAAGAAATTCGACGGCTTTCCGAAAGAGATGGCCGTCCGTCCTTCCCAGATCCGCGCGTCCGCCGCGGAGTCGGCGCTGATGATTCCGGACGCATTCCACTTCCGTAACGAATACGCGAATTTGAGGATGCCGGTCGTGATCGTCGCGGGGGATGACGACCGATTGGTCGACATCGATGCGCAATCTTCTCGGCTGCACGTCGACGTCGCGCAGAGCACGTTTCATCGCCTTCCCGGAAATGGGCACATGGTCCATCAGACTGCGACCCACGACGTGATGTCCGCCATCAACGAGGCGGCCGCGGGCAAGCCGATCCCGGACAGCAGCCCGAACCCCTCCGTCGCCCGAGCGGCCGAGTAGGGTCGCCGGGCCGCCAGCGTGTCGACGGCGAACGGTGCGGTGAGCGTGCTCATGCGGGATTGCCGTCGATTGCGAAGCAGCAAGACACTCAATTCAAAGTTGCGTCGAACGGAGCAAGCGCGTGAAGAATCCCTGGTTGAAGGCAAATCCATTCATGAGCCTGTGGCTGAGTGGGGCGAACGCCGCTGCGGGGCGGGCGCGGAGCGCCGCTTCGGCCGAGGCCGGCAAACAGCAAGCCGCGCTGACGAAACAGGCCGTCCGGTTTTGGACCGGAGCCTGGCGATCGGCGGTCAAGCCCAGGCGCCGCCGCTAGATCGGAGCGAACCTCGCCCCGTGAAAACGCTCGAGGTTCGCAGGATTTTGCCTCGCCCGCAATTCTGTTGGGCGGCCCGCTCGATTACGACATGTGCGGGACCTTTCGATCGCAGTTGGAAAGGCGGCAATCTATTCCGCCGGCACGACATTCATGAGTTTCTTCGCCATTGAGAATCGGTATCCCGCGGCGCTCGTCTGATGATCCACGAGCGGAAACTTGATAGCTACTGCACATCAACGGCCCACTGACGACTTGTGTGGCGACGGTCACCGCCGCGCCCCACGAGATCGAGACCTCGATCTCAAGTCAGAATGAAGGTTTTGAAAACCTGATCCAGGGCTCCAAGGTGACAATGGACGAGGTGCTCACCCGCGCCCCGGGCAACCGGTTTATCGAGGCGAACGAGGCGAAGTCTCTCGGGCTGGTCGCCGGGGCGCTCCAGATCGGCTCGTCCGCGGGCGCCCCCTACATCCCGCCGAGATGGTCGGCGACGGCGAAGATGTCCTTGTCGCCGCGGCCGCACAGGTTCATCACCATCAGGTGGTCCTTTGGCCGCTTTGGCGCGAGCTCGATCACCTTGGCGAGCGCGTGGGCGGGCTCGAGCGCCGGGATGATTCCCTCGAGCTTCGAGAGGAGCTGGAAGGCATTCAGCGCCTCGTCGTCGGTGGCGGACAGGTAGGTGACGCGGCCGACATCATGCAGCCAGGAATGCTCCGGGCCGACGCCCGGATAGTCGAGCCCGGCGGAGATCGAATGGCCCTCGAGGATCTGGCCGTCGTCGTCCTGCAGCAGATAGGTGCGGTTGCCGTGCAGCACGCCGGGCCGGCCGCCGGCGATCGAGGCGGCGTGGCCGTTGTCGACGTCGAGCCCGTGTCCGGCCGCCTCGACGCCGAAGATCTCGACGCTCTCGTCGTCGAGGAACGGGTGGAAGAGCCCGATGGCGTTGGAGCCGCCGCCGATCGCGGCGACCAGGCTGTCGGGCAGCCGGCCCTCCGCCTCGAGCATCTGCGCGCGCGTCTCATTGCCGATCACGCACTGGAAATCGCGCACCATCGTCGGATAGGGGTGCGGCCCGGCCGCCGTGCCGATGCAGTAGAAGGTGTCGGCGACGTTGGTCACCCAGTCGCGCAGCGCCTCGTTCATCGCGTCCTTCAACGTGCGCGCGCCCGGCCTGCACAGGGCGCACCTCGGCGCCCAGCATCTTCATGCGGAACACGTTCGGCTTCTGCCGCTCGACGTCGACCGCGCCCATGTAGACGACGCAGTCGAGGCCGAAGCGTGCGCAGGCGGTCGCGGTCGCGACGCCGTGCTGGCCGGCGCCCGTCTCGGCGATGATCCGCTGCTTGCCCATGCGACGCGCGAGCAGGATCTGGCCGAGCACGTTGTTGATCTTGTGCGCGCCGGTGTGGTTCAGCTCGTCGCGCTTGAAATAGATCTTCGCGCCCGCCGAGGCGTTCGGTCAGCCGCTCGGCGAAATAGAGCGGGCTGGGGCGGCCCACATAGTGCTTCAGCAGATAGTGAGCTCGGCGTGAAAGGCCGGGTCGGCCTTCGCCTCATCATAAGCCTTCTCGAGCTTGAGGATCAGCGGCATCAGCGTCTCGGCGACGAACCGCCCGCCAAAGATGCCGAAGCGGCCGCGCTCGTCCGGGCCGTTGCGGAAGGAATTGGGCTTGTCGAGCTTGGCCATTCACACCCCTCCAACGGGCGCGCGCGAAGGCCGCGCGCGGCGGCCGCGACGAAGGCCGCGATCCTCATTTCGTCTTTCACGCCCGGCGCGCGCTCGACGCCGGACGACACGTCGACGCCGCGGGCGCCGGTCGCGCCGATCGCCTCCGCGACGTTGTCGGGCGTTAGGCCGCCCGACAGCAGCCAGGGGCGCTTCGGCGCGAAATCGCGGGCGAGCCGCCAGTCGAATGGCAGGCCGTTGCCGCCGGGCACGACCGCGCCCTTGGGCGGCTTGGCGTCGATCAGCAGAAAGTCGGCGGCGCCGTCGTAAGTCGCCGCGACCGCGAGGTCGTCGGGCGCCGCGACGCCGATCGCCTTCATCGTCAGCCGGCCGAAGCGGGCGCCGATCGCGAGCGACCCGGTCCGGGCTCTCCGCTCCGTGCAGCTGCAGAACGTCGGGGTCGAGCGCCTCGACCACGCCGTGGAGCAGCGCGTCGTCGGCGTCGACGGTGAGCGCCACGATCCGCGCCCGGCCGCGCGCCTGCGTCCCGAGCGCCCGCGCCACCGCAAGGTCGACGTTGCGCGGGCTCTTGGGGAAGAACACGAACCCCACCATGTCCGCCCCGGCCGCCAGCGCGGCGTCGAGCGAAGCGGGCGTGGAAAGGCCGCAGATTTTGACGAGTGGCGCCATCGCCGCCTCTTTCGGTCAAACCGCCCCCGCTGTCAAAGGTCGCGACCTCCTTCTCCCATGGGAGAGGTGGCGCGGAGGCGGATGAAGGGTTTGCCCCTCAAATTCGAGCGCGGTCCCTCGTCCCCGGCCCTTATCCCGATGGGAGAAGGGAGTTCGCGTCAACGTCCGCTCAGGTGAACTCCGCCCGTCGAAGGCCGGCGGCGGCGCGCCGATTTACGCGATCACGCTCGGCGCCATCCGTCCCGTCCGCTTCTCGATCTCCGCCAGGCTACGCGACAGGGCGATCAGATCGGCGAGCGCCGCCTGGGTCTCCTCCGCGAGGTCGCCCGTCGGCGGCTCGTAGCGCTCGATATAGACGCGCAACGTCGCGCCGACTGTGCCGGTGCCCGAGAGCCGGTAGACGATGCGCGAGCCGCCCTTGAACATCACCCGCACTCCCTGGGCCTTCGCATCCGAGCCGTCGACCGGATCGTGATAGGCGAAGTCGTCGGCCGCCTCGACCGTCAGCGCGCCAAAGGCCTTGCCGGGCAGGGCCGCCGTCGCCTCGCGCAAATGCGTCATCAACCCCTGCGCGGCCGTCTAGATCCACCTCGTCGAAGTCGTGGCGGGTATAGTAGTTGCGGCCGTAAGTCGCCCAGTGCTCGCGCGCGAGATCGGCGACCGATTGGCGACGCCTGGCGAGAATGCTGAGCCAAAACAGCACCGCCCAGACGCCGTCCTTCTCGCGGATGTGGTCCGAGCCGGTGCCGGCGCTCTCCTCGCCGCACAGGGTCGCGAGCCCGGCGTCGAGCAGGTTGCCGAAAAACTTCCATCCCGTCGGCGTCTCGTAGGCCTTGATGCCGAGTTTCTCGGCGACATGATCGACGGCGGCGCTGGTCGGCATGGAGCGGGCGACGCCTGCGAGGCCCTTGGCGTAGCCTGGCGCGAGCGTCGCATTGGCGGCGAGGATGGCGAGCGAATCGGACGGCGCGATGTAAATGCCCCGGCCGACGATCAGGTTGCGGTCGCCGTCGCCGTCCGAGGCCGCGCCGAAATCGGGGGCCGCGGGCGACATCATCAGGTCGTAGAGGTCCTTGGCGTAGGTGAGGTTCGGGTCCGGGTGATGGCCGCCGAAATCGGGCAGCGGCGTGCCGTTGATCACGGTCCCCGCCTCAGCGCCGAGCTTGCCCTCGAAGATGGCGTGGGCGTAAGGGCCGGTGACGGCGTGCATGGCGTCGAAGCGCATGCGGAAACCGGAGGCGATCAGCGCCCGGATCGCGTCGAAGTCGAACAGCGTCTGCATCAGCGACAGGTATTGCGTCACGGGATCGACGATCTCGACGGTCGCGCCTTCGAGGTTCGCCGCGCCGAGCCGGTCGATGTCGATGTCGGGCGCGTCGGAAATCGTGTAGGCGTCGATCGTCTTCGTCCGGGCGAAGATCGCGTCGGTGATCTTCTCGGGCGCGGGGCCGCCGGCGCCGATGTTGTATTTGACGCCGAAGTCGCCTTCCGGGCCGCCTGGGTTGTGGCTCGCCGAGAGGATGATCCCGCCGAAGGCGCCGATATGCCGGATGAGGGCCGAGGCGGCCGGGGTCGATAGGATGCCGCCTTTGCCGATCACGATCCGGCCGAAACCGTTGGCCGCGGCGATCTTGGCGACGATCTGGATCGCCTCGCGGTTGAAGTAGCGGCCGTCGCCGCCGACGACCAGCGTCTTGCCTCAAAGCCCTCGAGCGAGTCGAAAATCGACTGGACGAAGTTTTCCAGATAGTGCGGCGCCTGGAAGACGGCAACCTTCTTGCGCAAGCCCGACGTGCCGGGCTTCTGGTCGGCGAAGGGTTTGGTCGCGACGGTCTTGATCATGTTCGGGTCTCCGGGCGGGCTGACCGGCATTCTAGGAGATGTCCGGTCACGAGACGAGGCCAAAGGAGGCCCCACAGCACTCGGGGGCTGGACGGAGCCGTTGCGGGCCAGCCGCCACGCGAACGGTCAACCTTCGGCTAAGCCTTTGATATCGTTGATAACCTGAACTGGAAATGCCCGGGAACGCAATCTAAAGCATTGATATCAATGAGGTTCCGTCCGAAATCGGCGGTCGGAGGATTGTGGCGGGACAGAACCTCCATGAACACTTTGTAAACATTTGTGACGCCTTCTTAACTCATTCTGGGGTATTAAGACGGAGCGAGCCGCCAGACGGCGGCGGATCGAGGAGGGCGCGGGGCATGGCGCGCAAATATTTCGGCACCGATGGGATCCGGGGAAGGGCCAACGTCAAGATCACCGCCGACATCGCGCTGAAGGTCGGCCAGGCCGCGGGCGTGGCGTTCCGGCGCGGCGAGCACCGCCACCGGGTGGTGATCGGCAAGGACACGCGCCTGTCGAGCTACATGATCGAATATGCGCTCGTCGCCGGGTTCACCTCGGTCGGCGTCGACGTCCTGCTGCTCGGGCCGGCGCCCACGCCGGCCGTCGCGATGATCACCCGGTCGATGCGCTGCGACCTCGGCGTGATGATCTCCGCCTCGCACAACCCTTACGAGGACAACGGCATCAAGTTGTTCGGACCGGACGGTTACAAGCTGTCGGACGAGGTCGAGGGCCGGATCGAGGCGCTGATGGACGGCGAGGTCGCGCCGATGCTCGCCCGCTCGCCCGAGCTCGGCCGCGCCAAGCGGATCGACGACGTGCAGGCGCGCTACATCGAGTTCGCCAAACGGACGCTGAGCCGGGACATCACGTTCGAGGGCATGCGGGTCGTCATCGACTGCGCCAACGGCGCGGCCTACAAGGTGGCGCCCGAGGCGCTGTGGGAGCTTGGCGCGGAAGTCATCAAGATCGGCGTCGAACCCAACGGCTACAACATCAACCAGGACGTCGGATCGACCGCGCCGGAAGCGCTGTCGCGAAAGGTGCGCGAAATGCGGGCCGACGTCGGCATTGCCCTCGATGGCGACGCCGACCGCGTGATCATCGTCGACGAGAAAGGCCACATTGTCGACGGCGATCAGGCCATGGCGGTGATTGCCGAGAGCTGGCGCGACGACGGCCGCTTGGCCAAGCCCGGCATCGTCGCGACGGTCATGTCCAATCTCGGTCTCGAGCGCTATCTCAACGGCTTGGGACTCAACCTCGAACGCACCGCGGTCGGCGACCGCTATGTGATCGAGCGGATGCGCGAGAAGGGCTACAATGTCGGCGGCGAGCAATCGGGCCACGTCATCTTCTCGGACTACTCCACGACGGGCGACGAACTCGTATCGGCGCTGCAGGTTCTGGCGGTGGTGCATAAGATCGGGCGGCCGGTCAGCGAGGTCTGCCACCGGTTCGATCCCCTGCCGCAGATCTTGCGCAATGTCCGTTTCAGCGGCGGCAGACCGCTGGAGAATCCGGCGGTGGCCAAGGCGATCGCCGACGCGACGGCCCGGCTCGAGGGCCGTGGACGGCTGGTGATCCGCCCGTCCGGGACCGAGCCCGTCATCCGGGTCATGGGCGAGGCGGACGACCCGGCTCTGGTCGACGAGGCAGTCGGCGAGATCTGCGACGCGGTCGCCCACGCCGCGGCGTGAGGAGCCCGCCGGCTCAGTAACCTTTGGCGACCCAGCCGGCGAAGGCCTGGCAAAGCTGCGAGACCCGGTCGAAGTTCGCCTGCTCGAACATCGCCGGGTCTGACGCGGCGGGGTAGTAGAAGGTCTGCGCGCGCAGCGGTTGCGTGACCCCGCCCCTGGTGACCTCTCCGACCATTTGGTCTAGAGTCGAGCCGGTCGGGCCGCCCCCGCTGCTGCTCGCCCCCAGGATGACGTAGTCGATCCGGACGGAAACGGGGCCCCCGAACTGTCCCGAGCCGGCGAGCGCTGCGGCAATCGCGCCTGGCAACTGACGCGCAACCCATCCGGCGGTCGGTTCGCCGGCGTTCTCGAGCAGCGGGCCTACATCGACCTGGACGCCTTCCGCCGGGGCGCGCCGCGCGACGGCGGATACCGGCAGCATCGTTGGGGACGATGCTGCGATGATAATTGCGGCCAGCGCCGCCCGGCGGGTGACATGGAAGCTAAACATCAGAAAGCGTCTCCCTCTGCGATGGGCCGCCGAGATGCGCCGTCGATTGTCAAACACTTGCTACATGCGGGCGGCCGCTCCGGACGCGGTCCGGTGGAAAAAATGTCGCCGACAAATGCGGCAAATCGATCGGCGCGCTGCCGCCCGACGGGGCGAAGTCTTAACAATCGGTCGATTGCCTGATGAAAATTGCGGCTGGCAAAAGCCGCGAATCACCTTAACATGTTGCGCGTCGTCAACAGCCGAAAGGAGGTGATCCAGTGTCTCATTGTCATCAGCCCCGTGTGATCGACAGGGCCTGGGTTCTTGCCCCCGCGAAGGATTTGCTCGCGTAGCGTTCGCTGAAGGCACGTAACCGAGAGCCCCTGCGAACCCGCGCGGGCCACGACAATGGAAGAGCCGTTCCTCAAGGGGCGGCTCTTCTCATTTTGAGAAACATACACGATCTCCACGAAGGTGCTGGCCGAAGAGCCAGATGCCGGTCGTCGATATCGTTGCCCGGAACGGTTCAGTGGGCGACCGCAGTGTCCGCGCCGATGCCGGTCTGCGACCGGACATACTGCGCTTCGAACGCCGCCTTTTCCTTCTGAGCCGCCTTCGAGCTGTCGGTGACCGAGAAGATCCAGCAGCAAAAGAAGGAGAGCGGCATGGTGAACAGCGCCGGCGATACGTATGGGAACCAGGCAGAGCCCTTCGGATAGCCGAATACCGCCTCCCAAATGCCCGGGCTGAGGATAGTCAATATAACCGCGCTGACGAGGCCAATGAAACCGCCGATGACCGCGCCCCGGGTCGTCAGGCCCTGCCACAGCATCGAAAGCAGCAGCACTGGAAAGTTTGCGCTGGCTGCAACCGCAAAAGCCAGACCGACCATGAAGGCGACGTTGATCTTCTCGAATACGATGCCGAGAAGGATCGCAACGATGCCCAGGATGATCGTGGTGATCCGGGACACCCGGACCTCGTCGCCTTCCTCCGCGTGGCCGCCCTTGAACACGCTCGCGTAGAGATCGTGGCTCACGGCGCTGGCTCCCGATAATGTCAGACCCGACACCACCGCGAGGATCGTCGCGAAAGCGACCGCGGCGATAAAGCCCTTCATCAGGTCGCCGCCGACCGACTGCGCAAGGTGAATGGCCGGCATGTTGCCACCGCCAAGCAGCGCCTTCGTGACGTCGCCGCCGACGTGATAGGCCGGGTCAGTGGAAACCAGCACGATTGCGCCGAAGCCCAGGATGAAGGTGAGGATGTAGAAGTAGCCGATGAATGTGGTGGCCCAGAACACCGACTTGCGCGCTTCCTTGGCGTTGCCGACGGTGAAGAAGCGCATCAGGATGTGGGGCAGGCCCGCGGTGCCGAACATGAGCGCGATGCCAAGCGAGAAGGCGTTGATCGGATTGGCAACGGCAGCGCCCGGCGACAGGATCGCATCATGTTTCGGATGGACCTCGACCGCCTTGGCGATCAAAGCGTTGAAGTCGAAGCCGAACTGCGACAGAACCAGGAGCGCCATAAGCGTGGATCCGCCGAGCAGCAGTCCCGCCTTAATGATCTGCACCCAGGTCGTTGCAATCATTCCGCCAAAGGTGACGTAGACAATCATCAGGACGCCGACGACCACGACAGCCCAGAGATAGGGTAGGCCGAACAAGAGCTCGATGAGTTGGCCAGCGCCGACCATCTGCGCGATAAGATAGAATGCGACGGTAACCAGCGTGCCGGTCGCCGCCATCGCGCGGATGGGCGTGGCCTGCAGACGATAGGAGGCGACGTCGGCGAAGGTGAAGCGGCCGAGGTTGCGGAGCGGTTCGGCCATCAGGAACATGATGAACGGCCAGCCGACGAGGAAACCGATCGAGTAAATCAGGCCGTAGTAGCCGCCCGTATAGACGAGCGCCGTGATGCCGAGGAAGGAGGCGGCCGACATGTAGTCGCCCGCGATGGCGAGGCCGTTCTGAAAGCCGGTGATTCCGCCGCCGGCCGCATAAAAGTCCTTAGTCGTCCGCGTATGCTTAGCCGCCCAATAGGTGATGCCGAGCGTCACGGCGACGAAGGCGATGAAGATGATGATCGCGTTCCAGTTGGTCGGCTGGATCGTGCCGGCCTCGATGGAGCCTGCGGCGTAGGCCGTCCCAGCGCCCAGACTGAGCGCGCTCGCGAGCGCGCCGGTTCGCATGGCGGAGTTCATCACTTCCGTCCCCCGAGCTTGGCGGAGTTGATGATGGCATTGGTCAAGTCGTCATATACGCTGTTTGCGCGCAGGACATAGATGCCGGTGAGCAGGATCGACAGCAGGATGAGCGCGACGCCCATAATGATCCCGATCGTGATGTCGCCGGAGACCTTCTCAGCGATCACGCCCGGAGCAAACGCCACGATAGCGATGTACCCGTAGTAGAGCACGAGGATGATGGTGGCGAGCGCCCAGCCGAACGTCTTCCGTTCTGAGACGAGCTTCTGGTAATTCGGATCCGCCTCGATCCGCTTTAGAGTTGAAACATCCACTGACGTACCTCCCACAGCGTCCATTATGGTGGGACGCGAATTCCATACACGGCGTCCGGAAAACAGGACGCATTTCCCGAGACGCCGATTCCAAAGGCGTCGTTCAGACGGTCGTCGTCCGCGCGCGCCGATTAGCACGCGCGCGCCGCCGAGGGCGCCAACCACCATTATTTTTCGGCAGATGCGCGAATCCGTCTTGATCGGCATCTTCAGCTCTTCACGATATCATTTAGCTTGCAATTCCTTCTCGCGTCGACTCTGGCGGCCCTAAACAATTTGTCTAGAGCGTTTTCCCAGCGAAATGAATCGTAGGGATTGAACGAAGCCGCTATCGCGTCGGGAGCGGAGGGGGGTGGGTGAGCGGGATAGAGTGAAGGTCCTCCTGCCTGAGAGGATGGGGTGTTGAAAGCCCTCTCCCAAGCAGGAGTTTCAGGTGGCCGAGATGAGCCCTCTGCGTCGTCGGATGGTCGAGGACATGACGATCCGCAATCTGTCGCCGGCGACCCAGCAATCGTACATGCACGCGGTTTCGAAGTTCAGCCGATACTTCGGCCATTCGCCGGATCGGCTCGGGTTGGAAGACGTCCGCACCTACCAGGTGCATTTGATCTCGAAAGGGATCTCCTGGGCGTCGCTCAATCAGGTCGTGTGCGCGCTGCGTTTTTTCTACGGCGTGACGCTCGGCTGCGACGCGATCCCGGAGCGGATCGCCTACGCCCGCGAGCCGCGCAAGCGGCCGGCGGCGCCGAGCGCCGACGCAGTCGTCCGCTTTCTCGAAGCCGTCTCGAGCCTCAAGGCTCGCGTCGCCCTGACCACCGCCTATGCCACGGGCTTGCGGGTGTCGGAGGTGACCAGCCTAAAGGCCGCCGATATCGACAGCGGCCGCATGGTCATCCGGGTCGAATGCGGCAAGGGCGGAAAGGAGCGCTACGTCATGTTGTCCGGGCGACGGCGTCAGATCGAGCGCCATTTTGAACATCGGATCGCTACGCAGGCAATTGGCGTCGATCCCGTCCTCGAAGCCGGCGCCAATCATCAAAATCCGGAACCGGAGGATGTCCGCCACGCCGTGGGTGACCATTGGGATTGCGCGGATCAATCAGGCAAGCCGCAAGTCGACCCGAAGCCGCTGGTCGACTTCCCGCAACGCCAAAACGCCGCCGTCCGACGACAAAAAGCCGCCGTCGAATTCGACCGCGAGCCGCTTGCCCGAAACAGGTGACAGGCCAGGAAACGGCAACATAGAATTGCTAATCGCGGGCAGCTCGTCTGAAAACGCAACGAATCGGCTTCGATAACCAGAGTCTAAGCAACATCAGCCGTTTAAGCTACTCCCAACCCCCCAACGCGCCTAATCCGAGTTAGATGGTGGTTCCGGACACGACCCCTGAGAGAGATCGAGGGAGTGTTTGTGCCGGCGCTCCCGATCGGATAAGTTGCATCGCGGGGATCTGGCCCCGGTCCGGACAAGACCAATGCTTGGTTTACGCGGTCCGAATCCCTATTTCCTGTCGATTGTCCGCATGTCGGCGAAGGCGGGATTGCACGAAAAAAGGCCACGCGCATGGATTTCCTCAAGCCACGGTCGCACCGCATGAACCGCCGCCGACGCATCTATGAAGGCAAAGCCAAGGTCCTTTACGAAGGTCCGGAACCCGGAACACTCATCCAGCACTTCAAGGATGACGCGACGGCGTTCAACGCTAAGAAGCACGAGATCATCGAAGGCAAGGGTGTTCTCAACAACAGGATCTCGGAATACATATTCCAACGGTTGAACGATATTGGCGTGCCGACCCATTTCATTCGCCGCATCAATATGCGGGAGCAGTTGATCCGGGAGGTCGAGATCATTCCGCTCGAGGTCGTGGTGCGCAATGTCGCCGCCGGCTCGCTAGCTACCCGTCTCGGTCTCGAGGAGGGTGCGCAATTGCCGCGCTCGATCATTGAATTTTATTACAAGAACGATCAACTCAACGACCCGATGGTTTCTGAGGAGCACATCACGGCCTTCGGCTGGGCCGCGCCGCAGGAAATCGACGACATCATGGCGCTGGCGATCCGGGTCAACGATTTTCTGACTGGGCTTTTCCTGGGAGTCGGCATCCGTCTTGTCGACTTCAAAATTGAGTGCGGCCGCCTGTGGGAGGGCGACAACATGCGCATTGTATTGGCCGACGAGATCAGCCCTGATTCCTGCCGGCTGTGGGACGTCAAGACCAACGACAAGCTCGACAAGGACCGCTTCCGCAAGGATCTTGGCGGCATGATCGAAGCCTATACCGAAGTGGCTCGCCGTCTCGGGGTCGTACAGGAGAATGAGGCGCCACGGGCCGCGGGCCCGCGCCTGGTCCAGTAGCGCCCGCTAGCGGTATCGGTGCGCGACGACCGATCGCGCACCGCTGCCGGTCAGGCTTGGCTGGCGCCCGTTTTTCACCAAACCTCCGCTTTCGTGTCCCCCGCCAGAAACCCGTCGGAAGGGCCTTGCGTCGTGACCACGGCCCAACCACGGCCCCGCGACCCCTCCCGTCGCGTGACCCGGCCTGATAGAATTGCGGGCCCATCGCCTTTCCGTTAGCGTCCTTCATCCTCGGGCGCGCCGTCGCCGGATTGCAGCAGGATATTCGAGGAGCATAGGAGGGAAGGCGATGACGACCCAAGACATCGACCCAACACGCGCGGTGTGCGCGCGCCTCCGTGCGAGTGAGCCTTTCATCGGCCGCCAAGGCTTTACTTACGCGCCTGCGATCTCGGCGGAGACGGTCGGCGCGACGGCTATACACATGCAGACCCTCACAGTTCCGCCGGGAGCGCGGGCCAAGGCGCACAAGCACGAGCGGCACGAAACGGCGCTGCATGTGCTCAGCGGCGAGGTCGGCATGTGGTACGGGCTCTGAGCATTTCCGTGAATCTCATCATGCGAGGCCGATGACGCGCGCTTGGAGCAGGTCGATTTTGCCGCGCCCGTACATCTGGCGCTTGACGAGCTTCAGTTTGCAGATTTGCCCCTCGGTCTGCCCATTGGACCACGGCGACGCTATTGCGGCGGTGACGGCGGCTTTGTCTTTCGTCAGGCCATTCGCGAACGCGGCGACGAGACCGCCTTTGGCGCGATCGAGCCAAGCGTCGAGTTCGGTTGTCGTCTTGCGTCGGATCATGTCCTGGAATCCCGCGATGAGGTCGCGCGCCTCGACGAGGAGTGTGACGCCGCTCTCGATTGCGGCGACGGTGACGGTTTCCGCCTTCGTCAGATCATCGCGGCCCGTTGTCAGCAAACGCGCGATTGTTCGAGCTGACGGCGCATGACCGACAGCCGATTCCGCTTTTTCCGCCCTCCGTCGCCGCCCGGCCCATTCGCCCACGACCCGGAGGCATCCGCGAAAGCCGCGTTGCTTGAGATCGCGCCAGAGCTCGGAGCCGTTCCGCCGACCGGCCGCCCATTGCTCGTCCAGCCATGGAAGCCAAGGCTCCAGCGAGCTTTGCCGAGTTCGGAAAATATCTGATCTCTGACCGCGCAGGACTGCGCGAATGAGCTTGCGACTGTATCCGGTCTTGCGCCGGATTTCCTTGATCGACGCGCCGTCCGCCGCCATCGCCAGGATCGAAGCGTTGGTCTCCTCGCGGCGCAGATAGCCTTCGTACTGGAGACGCTCGGAGGCGGTCAGCAACGCGGGGTCGACGGTCGCCGCGCCGAGGGCCGCCCGGATTGGACGCATCGACTTGCGGACGGCGTCCAGGAAAGCCGCGCTTGCATTCTCCATGAGATGCCAGCGATCGGCGACTTGGAGGGCGTTGGGCAGCGCCCTTTGCGCCGCCAGCGCGTAGGCGCCGCCGCGATCGCGCGCGATGACCGCGATATCGGGCCAGTGTCTCAACCACGCTTCCGCTGTCGCGGGTTCTCGGTCCGGCAACAGCGCGATCGTCTTGTGGCGCTCGAGATCGCAAATCAGCGTGCCGTAGCGAAAATTGCGTCGCCAAGCCCAATCGTCGATGCCGATCACGGATGGGGGCGACGGCTGGGTCTGACCGCGGCGCCGGACTGCGCGCAGCAATGTATCGTTGCTGACCTTGATCTCGATGCGCTTGGCCAGAGCGGCGGCGGGTCGGCCGCCGAGCGCAATGGCCAGGCAGAATACGATCTCGTCAAGCCGTCCGGTTCTGCGCGCCTTCGGCGCAACGGCCCCATCCAAGCGCTCCGCGAACGTGCATCGGGGACAGGATGACGCATCGCAAAAGTACCGATGGGCGTGGACGATGAGGCGAACGCGTCGACCACCGATCGGCAAGTCGTCCACTTTGCGCATGTATCGACTATGAACCCGCGCACTCCATGTTCCGCAATCCGGACATCTGCCCCAAGCCAATTCTCGATGAGCGCGGATGATCACGCCGGCCCCGCCATCCTCGACGCCGTCAACGGAGAGGCCCGCCGGAACGAGGCGCGAAAAGTCGAATGAAAACATGGCTTGGCTCCGAATCAGAAATGAAGCCGAGCTGAATTGAGATTTCACCGATTTTGAGTTGAGCCTGGTTTGAACCCCTCAGTCCCGACGCGGCAGGCTGAGCCCGGCTGCTCACGCGTCGTCGAACAACCCTGTGGGCAAGCCGTCGATACTCACCCTGTTCTTTTCGCGCCGATAGGCGTCGAGGCCGTCCTCGCCCTTCGAGCGGGCCCAGTTGTCGAGCGACGGCCGCTCGCCGCGGTAGTCGAACCGGGGAACGCCGTAGCCGCAGGAGGTCTGCACCCGATCGACATTCAGGCGGACGATCTGGCGCGCGCCGGGCGGCTCGACGCCGCCGAAGGCGGCCGCAAGCAGATCGCGATAGGCTTTGCTTCCCCGGCGGAGAACCTCGCCACGCCCGTAGAGACGCAAGATGTTCGGCGGGCCGTCGAAGGCGCAGAACATCACCGTCAGCCGCCCGTCGGCCTTCAGATGCGCCGCGGTCTCGGCGCCGCTGCCGGTCCTGTCGAGCCAGGCGACGGCGAGGTCGTCGAGGACGGCGAAGAGGTCGGTCCCGCGCGGCGAGATATTGACATGCGCGCCGGCCGCCGCCGAGGCGGCGAAAAAAATCCGCTGCCTGCCGATGAACTCGCGGCAGGCTTCATCGATCGAGGGGAGAAGCTTCATACCGGCCTCAGAGAGGAGAGAAATTGCAATCGAATTGCGCAGCGACCCCTCATCCGTCCGCTTACGCGGCCACCTTCCCCCTCAGGGGGAAGGCGACGCCCCCCCCCGGCAAAGGTCCCGGAGGGAAGCCGCGATAGGACGTCCTGTAGGACACCTGTCTCTCGACGAGCTATGGCGGCAGGGTGAGGGCAAGGGCGGGGCAACCAAACGTCATATAGTCTAGCGCGAATTGGTCAGCGCATCCCAGCCCCATTCGAGCAGCGGCAGCGCGTCCCTGGCGAAGATGCAGAACGAACCGACCAGGGCCGGCTCGCGGGTTTCCGCCGCCGTGACCGGCCTCATCGCGATGAAGTGCTTTTGCCGCACCGCGGTGAGGATCGCCGGATCCTCGACCGTCTCGAAGCCGCGCGGGGCGCGCTTCAGCGCATCCTCGTCCCTCAGCGCGAGCCCAGCCTTCGCAAGCTTGCCGAGCATCGTCTTGTACGTCTTCGGGGCGCGGGCCGCCGCATTGCGCAGCCGCGCAAGCTCGGGCGGATCGACCTGATAGAAGCCCGCAGCGAAAAAGCACTCCTCGGGCGACAGATGGAAATACACGAGGCCGGGATCGCTCTTGGACCCGGTCCGGGTCATCGCGGCCCCCGCGTTGGTCTTGTACGGGTCCTTGTTGTTGGCAAAGCGCACATCGCGGTGGATGCGGAACGGCGATCGCTTGCGGTCGCCGGTGATCGGGATCCTCGCCTTGGCGAGCGCAGCGGCCGCATCTTCGACGAAGTCGCCCATCGGGCCCTTGACGCAGCTTTCGTAGATCTCCCGGTTCGCCTCGAACCATTCCTTCGTCTGGTGGAACGCCAGCGCCTTGAAGAACGGCGCCGCCTGCGGCCCGAAACCCTGGAATGGCATGGCGCCCTCTTTCTTGCCCGGTGCCGAGAGTAGGAAGACGCCAGGGCGTGAGCAATCCTCGTGTTCGACGGGCCGCCGATTGGCTCGCGTGGCCGGCGGGCGCGACAAGGCGCCTCTCGGCCCCCGGCTTCATCGCGCACGCGGCTTCGGCGACGAACGCTGCCGCCGAAGGCGCTTCATGCACAGCCGGGAAGGGCCGGCTCCGGGCGTCAGGTTGGCGGCGGTTCTGCGGGCCATCCGCTCAGCAGGGTTCCCGAGCCGATACCGCACCGCCTCAGGCAGGCGATTGCTGTGGCGAGCGGCACATGGGCCGGGCGCACGCGGTCGGCGGCGATGAAAAAGACCGATCCCGACATCGGGTTCGGCGAATTGGGGATGAAGACCGCGACGAAGCCGCCGTCGACCATCTCCGTCTGCACTCCGATCCGCAAGGCGCCGCCGAGTTCGGCGAGCACGACCGGATGCTCCTCCGACTCGCTGAGGCCGAGAACGCTCGTCCCCGCCTCCTTCAGATACTCATAGCCCGGCAACTTCGAAAGAACGGCCGCTTCCAAGCCGCTCACGATCTTCTGGGCGAGAAGAGTTTGGGCGACGAGCCCTGCCAGGAGGCACACGAGTTCGAGCAGGAGGATCGTCAGCGCCGTCGTCATGGTCGGTCCGGAGCCGAGGGCGTCCGGTATCAGCGCCGTCAAGGGCTTCAGCCCGCGGCGCAGGACATCGAACGCCTTGCTCAAGACGAAGCCGAGCACGACGATCGGCGTCAGAAAGAGGACGCCGCCCAGGATCGTCGTCCCGACAAAACGCGAGATCGGCTTCATCATTCCTCCTGTTGCGTCCGTGCTTCCGCGGCCGAGCCATTCGCGGGTCCCGAGCGGCTTCGAAGTTTGATCGATATCAACAAACTGCGTTCCGTTCGCGGTATGAAGACTTGCAGCGCCCCGCCCAAATGGCGAGCGGAGCGGAACGTTCCGGAAAAATGCGTGCGTCGGGAGGATTATTCGTGACCCAAGGTTCGAATCTCTTCGGCGCAGCCGCGCAATATTGGACTGACGCCTGGCAACGCGGCGTGCTGGTTCTCGAGACCCTCAACGAGCGGGGCAACACCCAGCTTGCGCAGGCCGCCAAGGAAGCGCCGAACGTGCTGAGCTTTCCCGCCGAAGTCGTGCTCGACGGCCGGACGCTGGAGCGGCCGGTCAATTATCTGCTCGTTCGCATCGTCCCGCCGGCGGACGTGACGATCGATCCGGCAAAGCCGCCGATTGTCGTCGTCGACCCGCGCGCCGGGCACGGTCCCGGGATCGGCGGCATGAAGCCCGAGAGCGAAATCGGCGTGGCGCTCAATGCCGGTCACGCGGTTTACTTCGTCGGCTTCCTGCCCAAGCCGGTTGCGGGGCAGACAATCGAAGACGTCTGTCGCGCCGAGGCGGTCTTTCTGGAGGAGGTCGCAAAGCGACACCCCGAGGCCGAAGGCAAGCCGATCGTGATCGCCAATTGTCAGGCCGGCTGGCAGATCATGATGACGGCGGCAGTCCGGCCGGAACTGGCCGGCGTGATCATGCTCGCCGGAACGCCGCTCTCCTACTGGGCTGGGGTTCGCGGCAAGAATCCGATGCGCTATCTCGGCGGAATCATGGGCGGCGCGTGGCTGGCGGCGCTGGCGGGCGACATGGGCGCGGGGACCTTCGACGGCGCGAGCCTGGTCGCCAATTTCGAGTCCCTGAACCCGGCGAACACCTATTGGACGAAGCCCTACAACGTCTATTCGAAGGTCGATTCCGAGACGGAACGCTTCCTCGAATTCGAAACCTGGTGGGGCAGCCCGGTGCTGCTCAACGCCGGAGAGATGCTGTGGATCGCCGACAACCTGTTCGTCGGCAACAAACTCTCCGCCGGGGAGATTCGCACCTCCGAAGGCGCCCGCATCGACTTGCGCGCCATCAAGTCGCCGATCGTCTGCTTCTGCTCCTGGGGCGATGACATCACCCCGCCGCAGCAGGCGCTGGACTGGATTCTCGACCTCTACGACGACGCAAGCGAGATCGTCGCCAACGGACAGACGATCATCTACTCGCTGCATCACAGCATTGGCCACCTCGGCATCTTCGTCTCCGGCAAGGTGGCGGCCAAAGAGCATCGCGAGTTCGTCACCTGCATGGAGATGATCGAGGCGACGCCGCCCGGCCTCTACGAGGCGGTCATCAGAGAGGTCGGCGAGGACACGGCGAACCGCGACCTCGTCGACGGCAAGTATCTCTTCCGCCTCGAGCCTCGAACGCTCGATGACATCCGCGCCCTCGGCATGAACAGTCCGGCCGACGACAAGCGTTTCGCCGCGGTCGCGCGAATGTCCGAAATCAATCTCGGCCTCTATCGGACGTTTGCCGAGCCGTGGATTCGCGCCTCCGCAACAGAGCCGATGGCCGAGGCGATGCGCGCGATGCATCCGAACCGACTGCGGTTCGAACTCTTCTCCGATCGGAACCCGTTCATGTCGGCGATCAAGCCGATCGCCCAGCAAGTTCGCGCCAACCGGAAGCCGGTCGGCGCCGACAATCCGTTGCTCGCCGCGGAGAAGCAGGCTTCGTCCTGGATCACCGCCTCCCTCGAGGACTGGGGCAAAATCCGGGACGCGATGACCGAGACGGTCTTTCTCTCGACCTACGGGTCGCCGCTCCTGCAGGCGATGGTCGGGCTCGGGTCGCCGCGCGATGAGACCCCGGATCGCATCGAGCGCGATCTGGTGCGGGAGGGGGCACAGGCCGAACTTCGCGCTCGCCTCGAGCAAAAATTCGAGGAAGGCGGCGTCGAGGAGGCCGTGCTGCGGGCGCTCATCTATGTACGACGGCCCGAGGGCGGATTTCGACGAGCGCGGCTACCGAATGCTGAAAGTCATCCGCGAGACGCGCAAGTCAAACGAGCGGCTGAGCATCGCCGAATTCCGGACGATGCTGAACGAACAGCTTCAACTCGTAGTGCTGGACGAGGAGCGCGCAATCGCCGCGTTGCCGAAGCTTCTGCAAACCCGAGGGGCGGAAACCATCGCCGGCCTCGATGCCTTGCGCCAACTCGTCGGCGCCGCGAGCGCATTGAGCCCGGAGGGCGAGCGCCGCTTCGCTCAAGTCGAGACGCTATTCCGCCGAAGTGGTTCAAGCGCATAGAGGGAGGCAATCGATGATGGCGTCAACTTGATCGCCGGGGCTATGGGCTACGGCGTCGGCTGCCATGGGGAGGGAGGGCATCCTTGCGCAAGGCGAACAGGAAAACAAAGCCGGCAGACGCGGCCGGTTCCCGCAGCGGCTACATATCTGCGGACGAGCGGCGCGCGGAGGGGAAGGCTCTACGCCACGCCACGCCCCGGGTCGCGCACGGCGGCTGGAAGCCGCCGGCCGATCGTCGCGACCCAATCGAGCTGCTGCACGAATTCAATGACGGCCGAATCCCGGAGTTGATCCCGATCCGCTTCGGGCGGATGTCGCAATCGCCTTTCGCCTTCTATCGCGGCTCGGCCGCGGTGATGGCGGCCGATCTGGCGTCGACCGCTATATCCGGACTTCGGGTGCAGGCCTGCGGCGACGCTCACCTGATGAACTTCGGCGGCTTTGCCACGCCGGAGCGCAATATTTTCTTCGACATCAACGATTTCGACGAGACGCTGCCTGGTCCCTGGGAGTGGGACGTCAAGCGGCTCACGGCCAGCATCGTCATCGCCGCTCAGCATCTCAACCTGCCCGACAGCGATGCGGCGAAAGCGGCGACGGACGCCGTTTGCTCGTACCGCGAACGCATGATCGACTACGCGTCGATGCGCGCCCTCGAGGTCTGGTACGACCGTATCGATCTCGATCGCGTTCTCAAGGTTCTGCCAAACGGCGGTGAGGTTGAGCGCGTCAGGCAGAGAGTGGAGCAGGCGCGCCGAAGAAGCCTGCCCGAAAGCCTGTTTCCGAAGCTGGTCGAGCATTTGGGCTCTACGCCAGAATAAGGATGAGCCGCCGCTGATCTTTCACCCCACCGAGGAGCAGGCGCCGGGCGCGACGTCTGGATATGCCGACGCGCTCGAAGGCTACCGGAAATCGCTGCCCGAGCACGTCCGGACGCTGTTCGACCGCTTCCACCTGCTCGACCTCGCAATCAAGGCCGTCGGCGTGGGCAGCGTCGGCACGTTCTGCGCCCTTGGATTGTTCATGGCCGCCGACGGCGACCCGATTTTCCTGCAGGTCAAGGAAGCGCGGAAATCGGTGCTCGAGCCCTATGCAGGCAGGTCCCTGCACAAGAACAACGGCGAGCGGGTGGTGGCGGGCCAGCGCCTGATGCAGTCGGCCAGCGACATATTTCTCGGCTGGACGCGCGGATTGAATGGCCGCGACTATTACTTCCGCCAGCTGCGCGACGCCAAGATCTCGGCCGTGCCGGATGACTGGGACGTGGGCATGTTGCGGGAATACGGCAAGCTTTGCGCGTGGGCGCTTGCCCGGGCGCATGCGCGTTCGGGAGACGCCGCGAAGATTGCGGGCTACATGGGTTCCAACTCGACGTTCGACGGCGCCGTGTGCGAGTTCGCCGTCGAATACGCCGATCAGAACCTTCGCGACTACCGGGCCTTCGTCAAGGCGATCCGCGAGGATCGTATCAAGGTTCTGTCGGAGGAATGAGGGCCGACGCTTCGGCGTCGGTTCCTTCGAAGCGTCGCGGCGACTGCCGCCGTGACGAGCCATGAGGAACGGTTAGGTCGTTGCCTTGACAGGCGGCTGAGGCGTTGTCGGCGCTGCGGAAACCATCGGGCGCCCGCTCGGCCCGCCGGCCTTTCTCGACCGGCTGCCTCGCAGTCCGGCCGCGATCCGCGCCCAAGGAAGCGCGGACCGAAGCCGGAGCGGTTGAATAAGACGTTACCGTCTCCCCTAAAGCGTCATCGTGACCAGGAGTCGGTCAACATCACTGCCCGGCGCGCCGATGTGATGGCGGCCGAAGCGGAAGGCTGCCGCGACGTTGATGTGCAGACGCCGTTCGTGTGCCAGGGCGTTGGTTTCAATTCATCACGCGCCAGCGACGGCCTTTAGCAATTTGTCTTCGTGTTAGTGACGCTATTGCCCATGTCGTCGGACTTCTTGACCGTCTTTGTCGCGCAACCCTCATGTCTGTGAATCACCACCGTCTTGTCCGTCGCGTCGGCATCTTCGTCTTGATGGACCACAACCCCCGTTTGGGGGGCGGCGGGAACGACAGTGACATCGTCAGCAAAGGCGGAGCTACCAATAAAGGCGAGAGGAAGCGCCGCTAAAGAAATCATCCGCATCGTCGCACTCCGTCATTTTTCACGGAACGACAACGCAGGGATGAATAGGCTGTTCCCACGGCGGCCCGAAAACGGCTGCGACGTATCGCCATCATTCGGCGCCGGAGCGAGCGTCCCCGGCCGACCCTGGAGCCAATCGCAGCCGTCGGCGTTCAATTTGGCTGCGGCGCGGCGCGCCGCCCGATGTTCAAGGCGGCGCGACGTTCGGCTCTCGCGCCGGGGCGCCGACTTCTCGATGGCCGGATCCACTTCCTTCGGGTGGATGACGCCGTTCGAACGGTTCAGCTTTTCGCTCAGATTTTGCGCCGGCGCAGTCGTATCCGCGCCAGGCGCAATTTGGTCCGCAGCCAAGGCAGCGGCGCCGTCGCAGTTGACGCCGGGTTGGGCGTCTGCGCAAAAGCCGAGCCGGCGAGGAGCGTAACGCCGCCGATCAACAGCCGGAGTTGTGGGTCGATCCCGATCATACGTCCCAAAACGTGTTGATATGCAGCCCGTTCCTCGGGGCGCGATTGCATCGACGCTTGGACGCGCCGAGACGCCTCGGAGCCCGATGAGCCGACCTCCGGTTTCGTGATTTGTCGCCCCCTCCCGAACCCTGTAACGTCAACGGACGCAGCGGTAGCCGGGGCGCGCGACTTGAACAATTGCGCCGCCCTCGGCGTTTAGAGCCCGGCGACACAACATTCAAAATCAGGACATCTTGGGCCGCGAGGCCGATTCCCACGGGCAGGGGTGGCGCCGTTCTTGTGATAGGCGTGCCATGGCGAACGCAAAGCGTGTCGGCGACATCGATTTCTGGCGAGGAGCGGTGCTGATCGCCATCCTCGTCGATCATATTCCGGGCAACGTGCTCGAATCTGCGACGCCCAGGAACTTCGGGCTTTCCGACAGCGCGGAAGCCTTCGTGTTTCTGTCGGGTCTGTCGGTCGGACTGATCTACGCGCCCCGCGTCCAGTCGCGCGGCTTCATGGCGGTGACGCGCGCCTGCGTCACGCGGGCGGCGAAGCTCTATGGCGCGCATCTTGCGCTGACCGTGGCGGCGCTCGCCATTTTCGCCTTGGCCTACGGGCTCAGCCGCGTGCCCGATCTCCTCGCTGTGCACGGCCGGTCCTATGTCTTCGACAGGCCCTTGACCGGTCTCGCGGGGGTCGCGCTCCTCAGCCACCAGCTCGGCTATTTCAATATTCTACCGCTGTACATCGTGCTCATGCTCTGGGCGCCGCTCGGGCTCCTGCTCGTCATGCGCGACGTCCGGCTCGCGCTCGCGGCCTCGATCGGACTCTATGTCGCCTCGCGGGCGCTCGGCGTTCACCTGCCGACCTGGCCGGACCCAGGCGCATGGTTCTTCAACCCGTTCGCCTGGCAATTGATTTTCACGCTCGGGCTGGTCTCGGCCGCCGTGTGGCGCAAAGGGCCGCCGCGCGCTGCGCCGGGCCTCGTTGCGCTGAGCGTCGTCGTTCTGGCCCTGTCCGCGTTCGTCGTGACCGAAGCGGGCGGCGCGGCCCCAGGGCTGCGCGACGCCGCCTTTTCCAGGCTCGACGTCGTCAAGCAGGACCTGGGTATCGCCCGGCTCGGGCATTTCGCCGCGCTCGCCTACCTCATCGGCGTCACCCCGCAACTGAAGCGCCTGGCCGACAGCGGCTTCGGTCACGCCCTCCAGCGCCTCGGCCGCAACAGTCTCGCGATCTTCGCCGCCGGCTCTGTGATCAGCGCGCTCGGGCAGGCGATGCTGGGTGCGACGCAGGGCCGCGCCTCAGCGGGGATTGAGCAAATCGCCGGGCTCGCGTACACGATTGCAGGAGTGGCCCTCCTCTTCGCTCTTGCCCGCTGGATCGAGTGCAAAAACACGCCCGCTTCCCTTCCTTCCGCAGCCGTTCCGTCCAGAGCCTAGCCGGCCTCGCCCTGGCGGCGAGCCTCGAGCTGGATCGGCTTGGCCGGCGGATTCCGCCGCGGCGGACGAATGTCCCGCCGTCAAGTCGGGGTTCGACGCCAAGGCCGCCCGGTTGTACCATCTCGACAGCGGGCCGGACCGCGTTCTCGACATCCTGGCGATCGGCTCGTCGTCGACCGAGGGGATCGGCGCGAGCGCGCCGTCGCGAACCTATCCGGCCCAGCTCGCCGAGGACCTGACGCGAGACGACGGCATCGCCGCCGAGGTGAAAAACGCCGGCGTTGGCGGCGAGCTCGCGGTCAAGACCCTGCAACGCCTCAAGGCCGCGCTGAAGTCCGCCCGGCCGGAGCTGGTGATCTGGCAGGTCGGAACCAACGACGCGATCGTCGGCGTGGACGAGGCGCTGTTCCGCGCCACCGTCGAGAGCGGCGTCGCGGCCGTGCGCGCCGCCGGGGTCCCGCTTGTCCTGGTCGGCCCGCAATTCTCGCTGAAGATCGCGGACGCCGCGCGCTACCAGCGCTTCGTCGCGATGGTCGATGAGATCGGCGAGCGTCTGCGCGTCCCCGTCTTGTCGCGCTACGCCATGATGAAGCGGGCGGGTGCGAACACGCTCGCGCTCTTGTCGCGCGACGGCCTGCACATGAGCGACCTCGGCTACCGCTGTCTCGCGCGGGCTCTGGCCGAGGAAATCGAAGACGCCACGCGGCCAGGCATAGGCGCGAAACTCTAGGCCCCGTCCCGAGCGGCATGGCGCGGGCGCGGGCGGGATCGCCGCAAAATCGCGCCGCTCGACGGCCGCTTTGCAGCCGCAAAGGCGCGGCCTATATCACCGCAGCCTCAACTCCCGGAGCCTTGATGTGTTGCGCCTCCTGCTCGCCGTCGCTTTTGCGCTCAACGGCGTCGTCGCTCTTGCCGAGACCCTGAAGATCCCGCCGCAGTCTCCGGCGCAGGCGCGTCTTTCGTTGGCGCCGGTGGTGAAGAAGGCCGCGCCGGCGGTCGTCAACGTTTATGTCTCCCATGTCGAGCGCATGCCGCGAAACCCGCTGTTCGACGATCCGATCTTCCAGCGCTTCTTCGGCGGCGGGGGCGGCGCGACCGAGCGCGTGCAGAAGGCGCTGGGCTCCGGCGTCATCGTCGATCCGTCCGGACTGGTCGTCACCAACTATCACGTGATCGAGAACGCAGACCGAGGTGAAGGTGGCGCTGGACGACCGGCGCGAGTTCGGGGCCGAGATCGTGCTGCGCGATCCGCGCACCGACCTTGCCGTGCTGCGCCTCAAGGGCGGCGGCAATTTTCCGACTCTGGAGATGGGCGACTCCGATGCGCTCGAAGTCGGCGATTTCGTCATCGCCATCGGCGACCCGTTCGGCGTCGGCCAGACGGTGACGCAGGGCATCGTCTCGGCGCTGGCGCGCACCCAGGTCGGCATCAGCGACTACGGCTTCTTCATCCAGACCGACGCAGCCATCAATCCGGGCAATTCCGGCGGCGCGCTGGTCGATATTGACGGGCGGCTGGTCGGCATCAATTCGATGATCTTTTCGCGCTCGGGCGGCAGCATGGGGCTCGGATTCGCCATTCCCGTCAACATGGTCAAGGGCGTGGTCGCGGCCGCCCTGCACGGCGGCACGTCCGTTAAGCGGCCGTGGCTCGGCGCGAGATTGCAGAACGTATCCAAAGATATAGCCGACAATCTCGGTCTCGAACGGCCCACCGGAGCGCTGGTGGTCGAGGTTGCCGAGCGGAGTCCCGCGGCGGAGGCGGGACTCAGGCGCGGCGACGTGATTACCGCGATCGACGGCCAGCCGGTGGAGGACGCCGAGAGCGTCGGCTTCCGCCTCGGCGTCAAGCCGCTAGGGGGTTCCGCGCGGATCGCCGCGCTACGCGACGGCAAGCCGCTCGACCTGTCGCTCAAGCTCACCCCCGCCCCCGAGACGCCTCCGCGCGACGCCCTCACCATTCAGGGCCGCTCGCCGTTCGACGGCGCGCTTGGTGATGAACCTGTCGCCTGCAGTTTCGGAGGAACTTTCGCTCGACGGCGCCCATCATGGAGTCGTCGTCGCGTCGGTCGGGGAGAACTCGACGGCCGCGCAGGTCGGGGTGCAGAAGGGCGACGTCGTCGTGTCGGTGAATGGGACGCCGATCGAGACGACCCGCGACCTTGAACGGGCCTGCGCCGAGCGCGCCCGCTGGTGGGATCTCACGATCCTGCGGGGCGGCGAGACGATCCGCACGCGCCTCGGCGGCTAAAAAATGGCAGGGCGCTTCGTTGCAGAAGCGTCCTGCCAGGAGAACCTGCGCGATGGGAGGAAGCTCGCGCCGGCTTTAGTGGGCTTACGCAGCGCGACTGCGCGCCGAGATTTCGGGCGGCCGCGGGCGAGACGGCGACGGATCGACGTCCAGAGCGCGCGCATCTCCTCGGCCGCGGCGCCATTGGGATTGAGCTCGGTGACGCCGCAGCCGTGGCGCGTCGCCTCCTGATAGTCGACTCGCGCCAGGATCAGGGGCGTAATCAGGACGCCCATCTCCTCCAGGGCTTCGGCGCCGTCACGGACGCGCGCCGACTGTTGGGCCGGCGGGCACTGGTTGAGAAGGAACACGAAATCGGCGCCGATGGCCTTGAGGGAAGCGCGGGTGTTGGCGCTTGCCCACAGGTCGAACAGGCTCGGTCGGGCGGGAATGATGTTGAGGTCGGCGATCGCCATCGCGCCCGAAGAGGCCGGGCCCTCGGCGCCGGGCGTATCGATGATGGCCAGCGTGAACCCCTTGGCGGCGAGACCGGCGAGAATGCCTTGAAGCCGCGCCGCTCCCGAGGCGACCACTGCGATGTCGTCGCAACCGCGGGTCCGAGCCCAGTTGGTCAGGGAGCCCTGGGGGTCCATGTCGACGACGCAGACCGTCTCCTTCATGTCCTGGGCCGCGACCGCGAGCGAGGCGGCCAGAGTGCTTTTTCCCGCGCCCCCCTTCTGGGTGACAAACGCAATGGTCCTCATCGACATGTCCGCCTCGCCGATTCCATGCGCCCGGCCTCTCGCGAGACGGGACGAGTTAATGAACCCTTTAAGGAGAGAACGACTTTTTTGTTAAAGGGCGGTTACCGGGACCCCGGCCTTCGGGCGCAAGAGACAAATATGTGGGGGCCCGATCGGCTTCAGTCGCCGTCGAGCGGCGAAACGCCTTTCGGCTTGCCGTTGGCGGCAAGGGTGATCTTCTCGATCCGCATCTCCGCATTCTTCAGCAGCGCGTCGCAGCGCTCCTTCAGCGCCTCGCCGCGCTCGTAGAGCCGGATGGAATCGTCGAGCGACACCGCGCCCTTCTCGAGCTTGTCGACGATCTGTCTCGAGTTCGGCCAGCGCCGCCTCGAACGGCATCTCGCCGATCTCCGCCGCCCGCGGCGTTGTCCGGCTTCGCTTCGGGCATGGGGTTCTCCTGCCTTCGTCCCGTTCGACGCCTTCCTCAGTCGGGGAGGGCGGAGATCAGGTAGAGCGTCTTGATCGTGTCGCTCGGCTGCATTTGCGGGCCGAACGTCTTGGCGAACACCGCTGCGATCGCGCCGCTCTTGTAGATGTGGCTCAGCGCTCGGTCCACCGCCAGACGGAAGTCCTCGTCGCCACGCGGCAGGGCAAGCGCATAGGGTTCGAGCGACAGATAGTCGTTGGCGAGGCGAAGCTCAGACGCATCGCCAGCCTTGCTGGCGAGAAACGCGAGAATCGCCCGATCGGCGAAATAGGCGGACGTTGCGCCGTCTTCCAGCGCCTTGAGACCCTCTTCGTGGCTCGTCGCAGGCACGATGTCCGCGTTGATTTTCTGGCTGGCGAGCGTTTCGCGCAGGCCCTTCTCGGTCGTCGTGCCTGCCAGCACGCCGACCTTCTTGCCAACCAGTGCGCCAAGGCTGCCCGGCCCGTCGCCTTTGACGAGAAGGCTCGCCCCGTCGACAAACGTGGGGATCGAAAAATCGACATGCTCGCGTCGCGACAGCGTCTCGGTGGTCGGCTCGCATAGGAGGTCGGCCTTGCCGGATTTAATGGCGTCGAACCGGTTCTCCGCCGTAACCGGAACGAATTCGACCTTGAGTTCGTCCAAATGGAGCTGAGTGGCCAATCCGGTCGCCACCGCCCGGCAGAGGTCGACCATGAAGCCTGCCGGATCGCCGTTCTCCGCCTTGTAGGAGAAGGGCGGGGCGTCGGCGCGCACCGCAAGGCGAATCGACTTGTCCTGGTTGAGCTTGTCGAGCACGCCGGCGAAAGCCGCGCCGGAGCCGAGCGCCGCCACCGTCGCAGCGACAGAGAAAGCGCGCACGCGCTGCGCCGTCAAAGTCATGTTGTCCCCCGAGCCGATCCCGTCCGTCCGGCGGGCGGACGGCCTCCTTAGCAGACGCTGGCCAATCGAGCGAGAGGCTGGTCAGATTGGCAGGACCGTTGTTTTTTTGACCGTGCGCAGCGGCAGGGTCGACTGCACGCGCGAGACGCCGGGCATCTGAGTCAAGATCTCGGTATGGATGCGCTCGAAGTCGCGAGCATCTCGAAAGACGATCCGCAGCAGGTAGTCGGCCGTTCCGGCGAGAAGGTAACATTCGGTGATTTCGGCGTGAGCCAGGGCGTCCCGCTCGAACGCGTCCAGCATCGCGCGGCCTTGCTGCTCCAGAGTTACGAAAATGAACGCCGCGCCGGAAAGGCCGGCCTTCTCGGCGTCGAGCAGCATCGCATAGCCCTCGATCACGCCGCTTTCCTCAAGCGCGCGCACACGGCGAAGGCAGGCCGACGGCGACAGATGGACGCGGTCTGCGAGTTCCGTGTTCGTCATGCGTCCGTCTCGCATCAGAGCGCGTAGGACGGCCCGGTCGATATCGTCAAGATCCTCTGTGCGCACAATTCGATGCCCGTCTCGCTGTACAACGCAATCTTATGCGACGCCGGGCCAAGGAAAAGCCGAAAAACGGCGACAGATTGCAGGCGAATGGCGCCATGATTGCCAATCGGTGCTAGTGGAGGCGCAAGCCATGCTCGTCGGCGTTCCGAAAGAGATCAAGGACAACGAATTCCGGGTCGGCATGACGCCGGCCGCGGTCGCCGAGCTCGTCCATCACGGCCACGAGGCGATCGTGGAGAAAGGCGCGGGCGCGGGGTCGGGCTCCGCGGACGAGGACTATTCGCGCGCCGGAGCCGAACTCGTGGACACGCCGACGGAAGTGTTCGCCCGGGCCGAGATGGTGGTGAAGGTCAAGGAGCCGCTGGCGGCGGAGCGAGCGCTTCTGCGCCCGGGGCAGATTCTGTTCACCTACCTCCATCTCGCGCCCGACCTTTCGCAGACGCAGGATCTCATGGCGTCCGGCGCCGTCTGCATCGCCTACGAGACTGTGACCGACGCGCAGGGTCGTCTGCCGCTGCTGACCCCGATGTCGGAGGTCGCAGGGCGCCTCGCGCCGCAAGTCGGCGCGCATGCGCTGGAAAAGGCGCAGGGCGGGCGGGGGATGCTGCTCGGCGGCGTGCCGGGCGTGGCCGCCGCCAACGTCGTCATCCTCGGCGGCGGCGTTTCGGGCACGCACGCGGCGACGATCGCCGTGGGCATGGGCGCGAGCGTCACCGTCGTCGATCGCTCGCACGAGGCCTTGCGCCGGCTGTCGGCTCAGTTCGGCTCGTCGCTCAAGACCGTATACGCGACCCGAACCTCGATCGCCGACCTCGTCAGCGAAGCCGATCTCGTCATCGGAGCGGTTCTGCTGCCGGGCGCCGCGGCCCCGAAGCTCATTACCCGGTCCATGCTCGCGACCATGCGGCCGGGCGCCGTGATCGTCGATATCGCGATCGATCAGGGAGGCTGCTGCGAGACGTCGAAGCCGACGACCCATTCGAACCCAACTTACATCGTGGACGGCGTCGTGCACTATTGCGTGGCGAACATGCCAGGCGCGGTGGCGCGCACCTCCACCTTCGCACTCAACCACGCAACGCTGCCCTTTATCCTTGCGCTCGCCGACAAAGGCTGGCGGGCCGCGCTGAAGGACGACCCGCATCTGCGGGCGGGGCTCAATGTCTGTGAGGGCAGCCTGACCTGCGCTCCGGTCGCCGAGGCCCACGCGCTCCCATATTCTCCTGCGGAAGCCGTTATCGCGTGAATCACCCGGCGCCCGCCCGCGCCGGACGCGTCGCTCAGCTGACCGCGTACAGCCTCGGCTTGTCGACGCTCTCGGCTTTCTTCGCGACCGTCGGCGCGTTCCACTTTCTGATCGTGTTGGGCGTGTATGAAACAAGCAACGAAACGCCGCCTGTCAAACCCGTCCACAATTCCGGGTTCAGCTTGGTTTCGCCGTCAGTCCATCGCCACGTGAGGTCTTGCTGCGACTCCTGGGAATGTCGGACGCCCAGCCTCTCGTCGTCGAGACGGATCCGCCTTGGCTCGCCCGCCTGACCGCAGAACGAAACGCCGAGCAGCATGATGCCGAGAGTCCGGCCGTCGTTCCTGCCGAACGCTTTCGGACAGAAGGTGTTCGACAGGAGCCGGACGTCCTTCGCGCTCGACGGGAACAGAAACGCCGCGACCCCATCCTCAACGAGCGGCGCCATGATCTCGCCGTCGACGGACAGGCGCAGCTCCGGGTCGCTCGAGGGCGTCCAGCCGAGCGTCAGCGCCCTCGCATTGAGCCGCTGCCGGACAAAATCGAGCGTCTGGACCTCCGTCATGACCGGCCGACACGAGCCCGCGTGCGTCTGCTCGCGACCCTCCGCGTGGACGGCCGGGAGGCCAAGCGGCTCGTCCAATCCTGAGCGATTGCGGATTACCAGGCGGCTCTCGGCGGGAAGGTCGTTGGCGATCAGGATGTCGTGACTTTCCAGCTCGACATGCCAGTAGGCGATCGTGTCGACCTCGAGTTGCGCGATGGTCGAGCCGTTGATCAGGCGGCCGACTGGGATCAGCACCTCGCCCACGACATCGATGCAGATCGCGTGATCAGGAGAAAGCACGAGCTCCTGCGACGGCCGGCCGGCGCCGAAGGCTTCGGCGGCGATGCGGATCGGCAGGGCGTCTCGTGCATCGGCCATGGCGCGGAAATCGACGTCGGAATGACCGATCCACCTCACGGGCCGCGGCTCGCCGCCTGCGACGGTCACCAGATCTCCGCTCGTCAAGGTCTCGACAGCGACGTCGCCCCGCGGAGTGCGAATTGGCGTTTCGGCCGCGAAACCGGACGGAGCGCTCACCCAGGCGATGTTGCTGCTGTCTATGCTATAGGTGGAGCCGTTCGCAGTCACGCTCGAGCCATGCGCGAAGCTCGAGCCTGCGCCGTTGGACAACAAATTGAGGGTGGCTGTCGATGGCCCGGACCCGCCCGTGCTGGTTCCGCCAATCGTAAAGTTGTCCGTTGACGGTTCGCTCAGGGTCAAGTCCGCTGCGGTGAAATCGTAAGTGACGTCGTCCGTCGTGAACGTCAGGGCAGTCGGGGGTCCGGCAACGCCGTTGGTGAAGTCGTTGACGCCGACGACGCTCCAGCCGGACGGGGCGCTGACGACCGTCAACGACACCGAATTCAGGGTCGACGACTCGTTCCCGCCAAAGCAAGCATTGGAGATTTCGAGGCGAATCATGGTCACGCTGGCGTACTCCCTTACCGCCCCTCATCCCTGAGAGCTGATGACACTGGTAATGGGTTTTTACGGTCGTGGAAAGGCTGCGAGCGTCCCCCTTTGTTCATCGGGCGGACGGCGGGAACGCCTGCGGAGACAAGACGATGCGATCAGGCGGCTGTCGCGGCTCAACGTCGCCGGCGAAGAGATTTCAGGGCCGGTCGCCGTGACCGTTCAACGCGCCGGGCGCCCAGTTCTCCCCGTCGCGCATGGCGTAGAAGATGTGGAGGCCGATGCGATCGACGCGCTTGAGATAACCGGTCCAGAAGGGCGCGACATAGGCGGCATGATAATTGACGGCTTCGGCGATGTCCGGATTGTAGTTGCGGCCGCCGACCACCTCTTCAGCGATCCGGGTCGCAACCGCCCATGGGCCGGGTTCCTCGATCCGCAGCGACTTGCCTTCGCAGGCGAAGGAGAACTGGCAGGCGAACGGGCGGTTGCGGTCCTGGTAGACAACGCCGCAGACTGTGGTTGGATAGATGCCGCTGCGGACGCGGTTCAATACCACCTGCGCGACCGCCGCCTGTCCGGTCTCCGGCTCCGAGCGGGATTCGAAGTAGATCGCTTCGGCGAGGCAGCGCATTTGCCGGGCGCTGTCCTTCGGGTCGATCAAGGAGGCGTAATCCGGCTTGCCGCCGCCGAGCAGCGAGCGCTCGGCGACCGTGGTCTGCGGCGCAAGCGAATCCGATTGAACGTCGACCACCACGCCGTCGTTCGGGGTCGGCGATTCGGCGTTGAGGGCGAATGCCAGCGGCACGCCGGGCGTCGACCCATCGGTGATCGCGACGACGGGGGCGCCGGACGTCCGTTCCATTTCGCCCGGGCCACCCGGGCTCGTCGTGTGGTCGGGATCGAACTCCTCCTCGTTCGGATTGTGAGAATGCCCGTCGGTTCGCGCGCCGGGACCGAGGGAGGTCGGGCCGCCTCGCCGGCGGCCCTCGAATCCAGGGTGCAAGTCGATAAAGGGGTCGCCTTTGCGGCTTCGGTCGATGTTCGGGAGGGATTTTGCGCCGGTCTTCAGGGCGCGGTTCGGCTCGCTCTCGTCCAGGCGCCGCCAAACTCGCCGGGGTCGCCCGTCACCCATCGGCTCTCGATGAGGGGCGCAGGCGCCCCGTCGAGACCCACCGCCTCGTAGCGGCTGGCCGCCCGGATCGCCCGGCGAAGCGGGCTGTCGGCGGTCGCGAGCCCGGCGCGGTCGAAGACGCTGGCGTCGGGGATGCGCTCCTCGTTCGCCCTGGCGGTGATCGACAGCAGCACGCCGACCGCAAGGCACCAGGGGGCGACCGTTCCAGCGGCCCATCCTATCCGCGAGCGACCCATACGCTTTCCACGCGCTTCACCCCGCCGCCGCTGGCGCGGGCCGGTCGACCGGACGCGCGCAATGTGAACGGATCCGGTTATCGTCGCGTAAGGTTTCGAGCGGGTTACCGGAGGGGCAGGCGGGACGTCCCGATTTGAGACATGGGCTGCGGTGAACAGACGGCCTGGCCGGCTCGCGAGATTTGGATTTCCTCAGGCCTCCGCAGCGGCGGCTCAAGGCTCCGCGAATTCATCGGATTCCGAGGGCCGGATTGGTTTGGATTTCCTTGGATTCTCTCGACTGAAATGAGCATTTTCAATGGGTTACCGGAGATCCCGGGGCGGTTTTTTGTTTTTCGCGCAGCCCTTTCCCGCAAGAGGGCGCATCCCCGCGGGAAACGTCCAGACCGATTGCGCTCGTCGGAGGCCTGCATGATGCGGATCATACCGATTTTTCTGCTTTTCCGCAAGGAAATGAACACGCGAAAATTTCGACCCCCGGCGGAGGCGAGGCGGGGCTCGCCGTCAGGTTCACTCCGCCCGCCGCTCGGCGGCCCGTCCGAGCAGGGTGATCGACAGGAAGCCGCCGACCCATGAGCCCGCGGCGGCGAACAGCACATAGGCCCAGTTGGAGGTGTAGCTGATGACGGCGAAGGCCGACAGCAGATACCATGCGCTGCTCCACGAAGCCGCCGCGAAGCGCCGCCGGGCGGCGACATTGGCGGTGAACATCACATAGACCGCGTCTGTCAGCGCGGTCGACACGACGACGCCCGCGGCGATCAGCGGATCCAGGTGCGGCAAAAGCATGGGCTTCCCCTTGTCGAGCGGCCAAAGACTTTTGCGCCGAGTTCGGCGGACCGCCCAAGCGATCCTAGCGGGTGAAGCCGCCTCTTCGCACCTTCCGTGCTCGATCGCGCAACAGCGAGCGGGTCCGTGCAAGACGCCGACAGGGGGCGGTGCAGCCGCGCGAAATTTCAATGGCTTTGCCGGCCGGGCGTGCGATCCCCAGTCGCACAAGGTGCGACCATTCGTGCCATGGCAATTCCATCATTATATTCTAATGTATGAATGCGAACGAGGCGCATCGCGCGGGCAGACCTGCGTATTGCGCAAAAAAGAGAGCATCATGAAGATTGTCATCATCGGGGGCGTCGCCGGCGGCGCCACCGCGGCGGCGCGCCTGCGCCGAGTCAGCGAAACGGCCGAGATCGTCCTCGTCGAACGCGGGCCCTACATCAGCTTCGCCAATTGCGGCCTGCCCTATCACATCTCCGGCGCCATCGCCGAACGCGAGCAGCTTCTCGTCACCGAGGAATCGCTGTTCGAGGCGCGCTATCATGTCGACGTGCGCTCCCGCACCGAGGCGCTGTCGATCGACCGCGCCGCCAAGACCGTGCGCCTGCGCGATCTCGAAACCGGGGCCGAGACGGACGAGCCTTACGATCGGCTGCTGCTGTCCCCCGGCGCCGAGGTGGTCCGGCCGCGGCGGATTTCCGGCATCGACTCGAAGCGCGTCTTCACCCTGCACAACATCCCCGATCTCGATCGCATCATGGCGGCGCTCGCGGAGAACAAGCCGCGCCGGGCGGTGGTGATCGGCGGCGGCTACATCGGCCTCGAAGTCGCCGAGAACTTCCACGAGCGCGGCCTTTTCACCACCGTGGTCGAAGGCGCGCCGCAGATCCTCGCGCCGTTCGACGAGGAGATGGCCGCGATCGTCCATGCCCATATGCGCGACAAGGCGATCGAGCTCTACCTCGACGACAAGATCGAGCACTTCGAGGATCGGCCCGACCATGTCGTCGTGTTCCTGGCGAGCGGCAAGCGCATCCAGGCCGACATCGTCGTCATCTCGATCGGCGTGCGGCCGGAAACCAAGCTCGCGCGCGAAGCGGGGCTCGAGCTCGGCGCCACCGGCGGCATCAAGGTCGACGAGCGGCCTCGCCACCTCCGATCCCGACATTTTCGCCGTCGGCGACGCGATCGAGGTCACCCATCGCGTCTCCGGCAAGCCGGCGCTGATCCCGCTCGCCGGACCGGCGAACCGCCAGGCGCGCATCGTGGCCGACAACATGCTCGCCAGCGATCCCGCCGCGCGCAAACGCTACGGCGGCACGATGGGCACCGCCATCCTCAAGGCGTTCGACCTCGCCGCCGCCTGCACCGGCCTCAACGAAACGCAGGCCAAGGCGCTCGACATTCCGCATCGCGCCGTGGTTATCCACGCCGGATCGCACGCGTCCTACTATCCCGGCAGCCAGCAGCTCAGCCTCAAGCTCGTCTTCGGACTCGACGGCCGGATACTCGGCGCGCAGGGGATCGGCGCAGACGGCGTCGACAAGCGCATCGACGTCATCGCCACGGCGATCGCCGCCGGGCTGAGCGTGCGGGATCTGACCGATCTCGAACTCGCCTACGCGCCGCCGTTCGGCTCGGCGAAGGATCCGGTCAACGTCGCCGGCTATGTCGCGAGCAATGTGCTTGTCCGGGTTTCCAGGAGATCATCGACTGGCGCGAGCTGCGCGACGTTCTGAAAGTCCGCGCCGGACTCGATCCAGCTCGTCGACGTGCGCACGCCCGAGGAGTTCTCGATCCAGACGCTGCCGGGAGCGCGCAACATCGAACTCGACCATTTGCGCGATCGGCTCGGCGAGCTCGATCCCGAGCGGCCGGTGGTGGTTTTCTGCCAGGTCGGCTTGCGCGGCTATCTCGCCTACCGCATCCTCAAACAGGCCGGATTCAAGGACGTCCGCAACCTGACCGGCGGCTTCAAGACCTACGCCTGGGCGGTCGACAAGCAGGCCAATCCCGACCTGTTCGACTACGAGAGCATCAAGCGGCGGACGCAGGCGGAGATCGAGGCCGAAACCGGCGGCTGCGAGGTCGCGCTCGCGGGCGAGGTGCACAAGCTCGACGCGGTCGGGCTGCAATGTCCCGGCCCGATCATGAAGGCCTTCAAGGCCATGGCGGCGATGGAAGTGGGCGAGATCCTGGAAATCACCGCGTCCGATCCCGCCTTCAGCCGCGACATCCGCGCCTGGGCGTCGCGCACCGGCAACGTCTTGGAGGCCGTCGGGTCGTCGAAAGGAATCATCACCGCAAGGGTGCGCAAGGGCTTGCCGGCCGCGATGCAGCCGGCGGGAGGCGGCGAGGCCCGCGACGGCGTCTCGCTGGTCGTGTTCTCCGGCGACCTCGACAAGGCGATGGCGTCGCTGATCATCGCCAACGGCGCGCTGGCGATGGGCTCGAAGGTGACGGTGTTCTTCACCTTCTGGGGGCTCAATCTGCTGCGCAAGCCCAACGGCGCGAGCCCGACGAAGCCGCTGATCGACGCCGCTTTCGGCTTCATGCTGCCCAAAGGCGTCGGCAGGGCCAATCACCTGTCCAATATGAACTTCCTCGGCGCCGGCGGCCTCATGATGCGCAAGCTGATGCACGACAAGCATGTCGAGGACCCCGTCGACCTCCTGGCTTCGCTGGTTTCCGGCGGCGCCAATCTCGTCGCGTGCCAGATGTCGATGGACGTGATGGGCCTCAAGCGCGAGGAGATGATCGACGGCGTCGAAATCGGCGGCGTCGCGACCTTCCTCAACGAGGCGAAACAATCGGGGACGACGCTGTTCATCTGAGCGCAATCGCGCCGTCCCAGCGCCCTTCGGGTTCCTTCAGCGGGGAAGCCTTCCCCGGGCTCGGTCCGAGGGGACGGTCGTGCGCCCAGAGGATTGACGTCTCTCAGTGCAATTCGATCAGAGTTTGTCACGCGCTAACCGTGGCGCCCGCCTTCGTCGTGCTCGCCGCAACTGGAGTCCGGCGAGAACCTCGTCAAGCTTCCGCTCATGAAGGCGTCGATCGCCTGACCGACGCTGGCGGCGGCGCCCTTCTGGTAGACGTCGATGCCGACCTGATTGAAGCCCATGAGGGGCCGTCTTCCCATCCCACCGGCGATCAGGATCGCGACGCCGCGCGTGGACAACAGGTTGACCGGAACCATGCATCCTCCGTGCTGATGGGAAACGCCGGGAAGGGCATCGACTCTGATAACCTTCCCGTCGTCGACCTCCACCAGCGTGAAGAGGTCGCATTGGCCGAAATGATCGGCGATCTCAGCGTCAATTCCGCCCGGGGTGCAGGAGGGAACCGCAATCCATGCCTTGTTCATTTTATGCTTCCTTGCCTTGGCGAAACCGATGTTCGTATTCCCAGATGATTGACCCCGCTCGATCGCGCTAATCCGAGGACCGCCAACCGTGTCTGGCGCCGCCGAACGGGGGCACCGTTGGCGAAGGGGCGCCCCTCATTTCGGCGCGGAATTCGGCGACGAGGTTGAACGGCGGCGCTCGGAAGATCGAACCGATCAGGACCATCACGCACAGGGCGACGGCCACAAGCGCCTCGAAATGGACTGGCAGGAGCCGCGGCGCCAGCGCCGTGGCCCTTTGTTTGAGGTGATTGACCAGCGCCCGTCGATTCATCCAGATGTGCGGGACCGCAGCCGCCAGCATCAGCAGCGCGAAGCAGGCGTGCAGGTCCTCCCATTGCCATCGGGTCAGTCCGGCCGCCTGCCAACCGCTTGCATTGGCGAACTGGCCGCGTGGGGCGAAGAACAGAATCGCACCGCTTATTGCAAGCAGGACGAAACTCGACAGCATCAACAACGTTGTCGTCGTCCTGGCCTGAAACCGAGTCCGTTCCATCGCAACCTCCAATCCAGCCTCTGTATCCTGCTGCGCGCCAGGATCTTTCCGGGCGTTCAAACGGTCAGTGGCAAACGCAATTTCCTCCACGCCCCGGCAATTCGTGGGCCGAGCCCGGTCCGAGTTGCGGGATCTTGCCGCGCTTCATCGCTTCGACCAACGCGGCGATGGGACGCTGGGACTGGTCCCTCCACACTGCGAACCCGGCCCGCTGCAGTTCGAACAAGGCGTGTCCGCCGATCGACGAGACGACCACGCCCCGCACGCCGTGTTGTGCGAGTCGCCGGACCCGCTCTTCGCAGCCTCCGTCGTCATGCGCGGGGGCGGGAAGGACCGTGGCTACGGTTTCGCCGCCCGCGCCGATCTCGACCAGCGTGAAACACCGGCAGGTTCCGAAATGCGCAGACACCGACGCGTCGAGTCCGCCGGAGCTTTTGCTCGGAAAGGCGATCAGATTATTCATGGCATGACTTCTCACTCAGATGCCGTTGTCGGTCAGCGCGTCGGCGCCGGCATGGCGACGTCCTCCGGCGAAATCGGCAGGATTTCGCCGCGCCCGAACCCGTCCAGGGCCTCGCGCGCCGTCAGCGCCCCGAGCCCGCCCGCGACCCGAATGCCGGCTTGCGCCAAGGCGCGCGCGGCCTTGACGCCCACGAACCCGGTCAGAAGGACGCTCACGCCGGCCTTGGCGATCAGGGCTGCCGCATCGGCGCCGGTATGGCTTGTTCCATCCGTCTCGGCGCCGTTGGAGACGTATTCGAACTCCAGGGTCTTCGCGTCCACGATCAGGAACCCGGGCGCGCGGCCGAACCTTGGAGCGACCGCCGCCTCGAGCGACGCCGCATGCGCCGACACCGCCACGCGCATGGGCGCAAAACCGTGCGCCGGCGTCACAGCGTCGTTGTCCTTGACCGCGATGCTCGAAGTCGTCTCGATCCGCAGAGCCAGGCCGCCGACCAACGCCTGGGAAGCCACACGGCGGGCGGCGGCGAGGATGCGTCCGAACGTCTGGCGCGAGACGCCCATATGCCGGGCGGCCTCGGCCTGCTCCAGGCCGACGAGATCGGCAAGGCGCAGCGCCTCCAGCCCGTCCAGCGGAAGCACGAGTCGGCGAAGCTCCTCGGGAGCCATGCCAACCGGCCTGAATTCTGTGGTTTTGGGCGCCGGACTCACATAGCGCCGCTTGTTCGGTCTCGACATTCGCTTCTCTAGTTATGAGCATATGACCATTATACGCGGTTGCACCCAATCGTCAAGGACGCTGGGGCGCGCCCGCCTTTCGCGACGCAAAGCCTCAAGCGCCGAAACTTGGTTCGACACAAAAGTGAAATCAGGTCGGGCGCCCGAGGGCCCGCGCAGCACGAATTGAATCGGTCAGCGCCGTGCCCGGAGGGGCTGTCTGTCGCCTTCAGCCTAACTGTCTCCGGTTGGCTGGAGGGAGTCGTGAGCCTCGCCCACCAACCTCCCGTCGACGATATGGATCGTGCGGCCGGCGGCGCGGGCGAGAGTCCCGTCGTGGGTCACCACGATCACCGTCCGGCCTTCGTCGGCGAGGCTGCGGAAGATGGAAAACACTGCCGCGCCGTTCTTCGAATTGAGCGCGCCGGTCGGCTCGTCGGCGAGCACGAACTGCGGATCATTGGCGAGCGCGCGGGCAATAGCGACGCGCTGGCGCTGGCCGCCCGAGAGCTCGCCGGGAACTCTTCGCGCTTCCGCCGCCATGCCAAGGGGCTCAAGCAGATCGTAAACGCGGGTCCGCATCGCGACAGCGCCGAGACAACCAAGCTGGCGCATCGGCAGCATGACGTTGTCGAGCACGCTGAGCTCGGGCAGGAGAAAATGGAACTGAAAGACGAAGCCGAACTCGGCGAGCCGCCTCAGCGCTCTCGCCTCGCCGCCGAGCGCCCGCGTGGATTCCCCGTTGACCAGCACATCGCCGCAGGTCGGCGGATCGAGCAAACCGAGCAGGTAGAGCAGCGACGACTTGCCCGAGCCGGACGGACCGGTCACGACCGTGAAGCTTTTCGGCTCGAATACGGCGTCGACGTCGGCGACGAGCGTGGTCGGCCGCGGCCCGGGCAGGATGCGGGTGAGCCCCCGGGCCTCGAGCGCTGCGATCATGCCGCGCCCCGGACAATGGTGAGCGGGTCGGCGCGCGCCGCCTTGCGCGCGGGAAGCCACGCCGCCCCGACCGCCGAGAAGAGCGCGATGACGCTGGCGGAGGCGAACAGAAAGACCGTCAGCTTGACGGGCAGCCGGTCGCCGGCGTTGCCGGTCGGCGCGGGGACCATGTGGATGAGGACGCCGAGGCCCCAGCCGGCGAGCCAGCCGAGCGCCATCCCGATCACGCCGACGACGATCCCCTCGATCAGGAAGATCGCGACAATCGAGCCCCGCGGCATGCCGATCGACCGCATGATGGCGATGTCGCGCGCCTTCTCCGACACGATGGTCGAGATGACGTTGAAGATGCCGAAGCCGGCCACCACCAGGATGGCGGCGGTGGTCAGAAACATGATCTTGTCCTGGAGCGCGAAGACGTCGAGCAGGCGGGCGTAGGTCTCCTCCCATGGGGCGCTCTTGAAGCCCCAGCGGCGCTCGATCGCCTCAGCGAGGGGGATCGAGCGCGAAACGTTGTCGAGCCGGACGTGGATCTGATTGACCACGCGCGGCCTCGCCTGCATCGCTTGCTGCCGGGCGAGGCCGGTTATTGCCCAAGACTGGTCCTCCGCGTCGATTCCGGTATGAAAGAGACCGACGATCTTGAGGCTCGTCTGCGACGCCGCTGTCGTTACCGCGGTGACGCTATCGCCCAGGTCGACCCCCATCTTGTCCGCGAGCGGACGGCCGATGACGAGACCATTCGGGTTGGAGGCGAGGGCGGCGAAGTCCCCGGCGACCATGTCGTGCACGATGTCGGTGACTCGCGCCTCGCGTGGCGCGTCCACTCCGATGGCGGTGATTGAGTAGTCGCGCCCGGCATGGCGCAGGATCGCCTGGCCGATCAATGACGGCGCCGCCGCGACCCCGTCCATTGCGTTCAGCGCCTCGACGATCGCTGAGGCGCCCGAAATGCCACGGACGGGATCACGCGGCAACACGCGCCGGACCTCGACGGCACCCTCGGGACGGAGAGTGATCAACGGCTGCGGCGGGGCCCGCCGGATCTCGTCGGAAATCACGATGTGTGGATTGGTGTCGACGAGCTGCGACAAGAAGTAATTATGGAAGCCGTTCATCATTCCGCCGACGCCAATGAACACCGCGACGCCGAGCATCACCCCTCCGATCGAGACCAGCGTCTGGCGTTTGCGCGCCCAGAGATGGGCGAAGGCAATCGACAACGGCAGCGGCGTCATGGCGTGACGCGCACAGGCTTGCCGTCGGCAAGGCGATCGAACGGCTCAATGACGACCGCGTCTTCGCCGCTCAACCCGGAGGCGATTTCGATCTTCGCCGCCCCGACCGCGCCGGTCTTGACATTGACCCGCCGGGCGCGGCCCGCCTCGACCACGAATACGTAGGGTGCGCCCGGCCGGCCGCCTACCGAAGCTCCATGCGCGACAGCGCTGGCCGGAAGCAGCAGCGCGTTCTCCCGCTCGGCGACGACGATGTCGACGTCCGCCGTCATGCCGATCATCAACTTGGTGTCGGGGGTCAGGTCCGCCTCGACCCGAAAGGTGCGCGAGCCCGAATCGCCTTGCCGTCGGATATTGGTCACCTTCGCCTCGAAGACCTCGTCGGGGAAGCCGTCCGCGTGAGCGGCGATGGACGCCCCGAGGCGGACGCCCGCGATATCGCGCTCATCGACCTCGGCGGCGATGCGTTTGCGGGCGGTCGAGTCGATCTCGAACAGGACTGCGTTCGCCGCCACCGTCTCGCCAGGCTCGACATGGCGCTTCATCATCGTGCCGGAAAGAGGCGACAGCACGACGTAATCCTCGAGTTGCCGGGCGTGGAGGTCGAGGGCGGCCGCCGCCTGGTCGCGCTCCTTCTGCGCGCGCTCAAGCGTCTGAATCGCGAGCACACCGCGGTTCATCAGCGTCTGGTCCCGGGAAACGTCCGCCTCCGCCATCGTCAGGCGCGCCTTCGCGTCACGGAGGCGCGCTACGGCCTGGCTGTCGTCGAGGCGGGCGACAACGTCGTTTTTGCGCACCGCATCGCCCTCATCGACAAGCACCTCGGTGACCCTGCCGGCGACGGTCGACCCGAAGCGGGCGTGATCGATCGCCTCGATCACACCGGTCGCATAGACAGCCTCAATCGCCGGACCGCGCGTCGGAAGGACAGCCTTGACGGCAATGGGCTGGAAATACATCCACGCGCTCCATGTGAGCGCCAGGATGATGAGAACCGTCACAGAGAGGACAACGCCCCGCGCCCCGGCGCGCGGCCTGACCGGCGCCGGCCGGACAATCCTCGCGGGCGCGGCCGCCGAACGGACTCTCGCGAGCGACCCCGCCGCGCGCGTTTCAGTCTCCATGCCTCTCTCCGCGGCATCCGCGGACAAGGCAAGCCTAGCCGAGACAGCGCCGAAGCGTTTGCGCTGGGTCAAACCGCCGCGGCGCCCAACACGCAGGGGCAGTTCGCGCACGCCCGCCTCGCCCTGATCTGTTGCCCGACCCATCCCGGACTTCGTTATCGCTGGTCCGGTGGCCGACCGACGCTTGCGCTCCCGCCGATCCGGACCGAAGGGGAGCAAAGGGTGGAATACGACCCATTTCGACCCATCCGTCCGGGAAGGACCGCCATTCTGCGCACGACCGGAGTTTACAGGAGCGGCTTCGAAATATCGTTTGCCGCCTTTCAGCGCGTCCAGGCTCGGGCGCCACGTACTGGATTTGAGCCGTCAGCTGCCGCCTGAGGCGGATTAAGCGACTTCGCGTGGGCCTATAAGCCGCTGGCGGCCAAATTCCAGGTTGCCGGCGCCGCCGGGCGGATTATGTAGGACGCGCGGCGACGCGCCGCCGGGAACGGGCGTCGGCAGTTTCGCCGCACGGGCTTGGGTTTTGCACATCGATCGGGAGAGAGCCATCATGGCCGCCAAAGAAGTCAGGTTTTCACAGGACGCGCGCGAGCGGATGCTGCGGGGCGTCGACATCCTCGCCAATGCGGTCCGGGTGACGCTCGGGCCCAAGGGCCGGAACGTCGTACTCGAAAAGTCCTGGGGCGCGCCGCGCATCAGCAAGGATGGCGTGACCGTCGCCAAGGAGATCGAGCTCGCCGACAAGTTCGAGAACATGGGCGCGCAACTTGTGCGCGAGGTCGCCTCGAAGCAGAGCGCCGTCGCCGGCGACGGCACGACGACGGCGACTGTGATCGCCCAAGCGATCGTCAAGGAGGGGGTCAAGGCGGTCGCCGCCGGCGCCAACCCCATGGACCTCAAGCGCGGCCTCGAGTCCGCGGTCGCGGCGATCGTGACCGAGCTCGGCAAGCACAGCCGCACGGTGACCAAGTCCGACGAGATCGCCCAGGTCGGCTCGATCTCGGCCAACGGCGACAAGACGATCGGCAAGATGATCGCCGAGGCCATGGACAAGGTCGGCAAGGAAGGCGTGATCACGGTCGAAGAAGCCAAGACCGCCGAAACCGAGCTCGACGTGGTCGAGGGCATGGAGTTCGATCGCGGCTACCTCTCGCCCTATTTCATCACCAACGCCGACAAGATGACCGCCGAGCTCGAGGACGCCTACATCCTCATCCACGAGAAGAAGCTGTCGACGCTGCAACCGCTGCTCCCGGTGCTGGAGACGGTGGTGCAGGCCGGCAAGCCGCTGCTCATCATCGCCGAGGACATCGAGGGCGAGGCGCTCGCGACCCTGGTCGTCAACAAGCTGCGCGGCGGCCTCAAGATCGCAGCCGTCAAGGCGCCGGGTTTCGGCGACCGCCGCAAGGCGATGCTCGAGGACATCGCAATCCTCACCGCCGGGACGATGATCGCCGAGGACCTCGGCATCAAGCTCGAGAACGTGACCCTGCAGATGCTCGGTCGGGCCAAGCGGATCCGGGTCGAGAAGGAGAACACCACGATCGTCGAGGGCGCCGGGGCCAAGACGGACATCGACGCCCGCATCGGCCAGATCAAGGCGCAGATCGAGGACACCACGTCCGACTACGACAAGGAGAAGTTGCAGGAGCGGCTGGCGAAGCTCGCCGGCGGGGTCGCGGTGATCCGCGTCGGCGGTTCGACCGAAGTCGAGGTCAAGGAGAAGAAGGACCGCGTCGACGACGCGCTGCACGCCACCCGCGCGGCGGTCGAGGAGGGAATTCTGCCCGGCGGCGGGGTGCCGCTGTTGCGCGCGACCAAGGTCCTGCAGGACGTGAAGTTCGAAAACGACGACGAGCGGACGGGGATCGAGATCGTTCGGCGCGCCATCCAGTGGCCGGCCCGGTACATCATCGAGAACGGCGGCGTCGACGCGGCGATGGTGGTCGGCAAACTGCTCGACAACAAAGACTACGCCTACGGCTACGACGCGCAGACCGGCGAATACGGCGATCTGTACAAACTGGGGATCATCGACCCGACCAAGGTCGTGCGCACCGCGCTGCAGGACGGGGCGTCGGTCGCGGGCCTGCTGATCACCACCGAGGCGATGGTCGCCGAGAAGCCGAAGAAGGCCGCCCCGGCCCCGGCGATGCCGGGCGGCGGCGACATGGATTATTGAGCGAGACGGGGGCGCGGCGATAAGAGCCGCGCCCTCACCTACGGTTAGGAGATTTGGCGATGAGGACGACCGGCGCCTTGATGCGTCTCATGGGGATTGGCGCGCTCGTGCTGGTCGTTTCGTTTCCGCTTTGCGCGAGCGCGCAGACGACGGCTCCTGCGCCCGCGCCCGCCAAGGTTCCCATGCATTCCCGCGCGCTGACCCTCGGGTCTCATCGCGGCAGGCCGCACCACGAGGGCGTCGGGCGTTTTGGCTCAAACCGCGGAAGGCAGCTGCATACGACGCCGACGCACGGAACGATGGCCGGGCCGCGAATGTAACGGGCGTTCGCCCGCGAGACTGCGGGATGCGGCGGCAATTCGCGCCTGACGAGGCTTCAGTCGCTCTTGCTCCCGCGCTTGCCGCATGACCCCGAAAAGCGCAGAAGGGGGGCCGCGTGCGCGACGCGCTCTCGTTGCGGGTCTTCCGTCGCGCGCTCCGCGGCGCGCCGTGGCGGAAAGGTCGGAGTCAGGTCTCGTGTTTGAAACGCTCGCCGCCCAGCCGGCCGACAGCCTGCTCGGCCTGATCAAGCTGTTCAACGCCGACGGTCGCGCCGGCAAGATCGACCTCGGCGTCGGCGTCTACCGCGACGCGACCGGCGGCACGCCCGTCCTGAAGGCGATCAAGGAGGCGGAGAAGATCCTCCTCAAGAGCCAGGACAGCAAGACGTACCTGGGGCCGGAAGGCGACGCCGGCTTTACCGAGCGCCTTCAGCCCTACGTCCTGGGCGAAAGCGAGCGGATCGCCGGCCGGATCGCCGCCTTGCAGACGCCGGGCGGAACCGGGGCGCTGAACTCGGCGCAGAGTTGATCCGCAAGGCCAACCCCAGGGCCGCCGTCCGGATCGGAGCGCCGACCTGGCCCAACCACGCGCCGATCTTCGCCGCGGCCGGACTCGAGATCGAAGCGTCGCGGTTCGCCGATCTCCAGTCGCAGACAATCGACGTCGACGGCGTTTGGGAGACGCTCGACCGGGCCAAGGAAGGCGACGTCGTTCTGCTGCACGGCTGCTGCCACAATCCGACCGGCATGAATTTCTCGCGCGACCTCTGGCGAGCGATCGTCGACATGCTGGTCGCCCGGCGGCTGACGCCTTTCATCGACCTCGCCTATCAGGGCCTCGGCGACGGACTCGAAGAGGACGCCTGGGCGACGCGGCTCGTCCTCGACAGCGTCGAGGAAGCGCTGGTCGCCTATTCCTGCGACAAGAATTTCGGCCTCTACCGCGACCGGGTCGGCGCCCTCTTCGTGATGAGCCGCGACAGAGCCGGGACGGCGAAGGCAATGAGCAACCTCGCCGCGCTCGCCCGCGTCAACTGGTCGATGCCGCCCGACCATGGCGCCGCGGCCGTGCGGATCCTACTGGAACGCCCCAAACTGGTTGCCTTGTGGCGCGAGGAGCTCGAACTCCATGCGCGCCCGCATCAACGGCAATCGCCAGGCGCTGGCGGCGGCGGACCCGGCGCTCGCCTTCATCCGCGACCAGCGCGGCCTGTTCTCGAACCTCGCCATGTCGAAGCCGCAGGCCACGGCGCTGCGCGACCGGCACGCGATCTATTGCACTGATTCCGGCCGGATCAACCTAGCCGGCATGCGGCCTGCCGACGCGGGCGCGATCGTGGCGGCGCTCGAGGCCGAAGGCTGCCTGCCAGCGCTGGCGGCGGCCTGAACTCAGTCGAGGCGCACCGCCGCCCGGCCGGGTAAGAGTGGCGCTCGGCGAGCACTCTCAGGCCGCTGCCGCGGCACGCTCGAGATTGCTGCGCAGCGCGCGAATTTCATGGGTCAGGCGGAAGAGGTCCGCTTCGGGCATGCCCATCGCCTCGGCGATGCAGCGCAGGACATCGCCGGCTTCCCGCCGCATCGCCCGACCCTTGTCCGTCAGCCCGACGACGACCCGGCGCTCGTCCGCGGCCGAGCGTCGTCGCGTCAGGAGCCCCATCGCCTCGAGGCGCTTGAGCAGCGGCGTCAGCGTATTGGTGTCAAGGGTAAGACGCTCGCCGAGCCGGCCGACCGACACCCCATCCTCGCTCCACAGCGCCGTCATCGCCAAATATTGCGGGTAGGTAAGGCCGAGGCGTTCGAGGGGGCGGCGATAAACCCGATTGAACGCATGGCCAGCGGAATAGACGGCAAAGCAGAGGAAGGCGTCGATATCGACATTGAGCGTAGGCGACGGGGATTCGGTCATGGACGAGACATAAATCGCGCACGATTGTCTCACAAGCGTTTGACAGCGGCAAGGAGTGGAAGATATATCAGGCACGACTGGATCGTGCGCGATATAATGGCCGCGACGGCGCCAGCGCCTTTGCACGCCGTGCCCCGGCTCTCTTGACAGGAGACATTCCATGCCAGTCGATGCGAAGTACAGGACTACCGCCACGGCGACCGGCGGCGGTCGCGACGGACGGACGTCGCTGGCCGACGGCACGATGGCGCTTCAACTCGTCGTCCCGAAGGAGCTTGGCGGCCCCGGCGGCGACGGCGCCAATCCGGAAAAGCTGTTCGCGCTCGGCTATTCCGCCTGTTTCCTCGGCGCGATGCGGGTCGCCGCGGGCCAGACCAAGATCAAGGTTCCGGACGGCTCGACGGTGACGGCGACGATCGGCATCGGGCCGCGCTCCGAGGGCGGCTTCGGCATCACCGCCGCTCTCGACGTCTATCTTCCGGGCCTGCCGGAGGACGAGGCGCAGAAGCTCGTCGACGTCACCCACACCATCTGCCCCTATTCCAACGCCACCCGCGGCAACGTGGATGTGAAGACCACGACGCACGCCTGACCGATTCGGCGCCGGCATGGGAAGGCCTCCTTCCGCCCTCCCTGACCTGTCGACTCTCAACCCGCTCCAAGCTGACGGGAATCGACCCGGTTCCCAGCATCGCCGAGCCGCTCATCCCTCCCCTGTCCCCGCAAGCGGCTGCAAACGGGGAGAGGGGAAGGAGGTCAGCGGGACCGGCTCGCTTGGGCTAGCTCTTCGGGAACGGCACGACCGTCGGCTTGGCGGGGGCCTCCTCCGGCTCCTCGCCGCCGACCGGCTTTCCGTTCACCGTCAGCTTGCCGTGCGCGGCGCCGATCTTAACCGTCGATCCATCGCTGATTTCGCCTGAGAGCAGTTGAGCCGCGAGCGGGTCCTGCACCCACTTCTGGATCACGCGCTTCAGCGGTCGCGCGCCGTAGTGCGGATCGTAGCCCTTGTCGGCAAGCCACTGGCGCCCCTTGGCGTCGAGCGACAGCGCGATCTTGCGCTCGTCGAGCAGCCGCTGGAGCCTGCGGAACTGGATGTCGACGATGTCGCCCATGTCCTCGCGCCGCAACCGGTGAAACAGGATGATCTCGTCGACACGGTTCAGGAACTCCGGCCGGAAGTGCCCGCGCACGACCGCCATGACTTCCTTCTCGACCGCCTTGGCGTCCTGGTTCTCGTCAAGGTTGACGAGGTACTCGGAACCGAGGTTCGAGGTCATCACGATCAGCACGTTGCGGAAGTCGACGGTGCGCCCCTGACCATCGGTGAGCCGGCCGTCGTCGAGCACCTGCAACAGGACATTGAACACGTCCGGATGCGCTTTCTCGATCTCGTCGAACAGCACGACCTGATACGGCCGGCGGCGGACCGCCTCGGTCAGCGCCCCGCCCTCCTCATAGCCGACGTAGCCCGGAGGGGCGCCGATCAGCCGGGCGACGGAGTGCTTTTCCATGTACTCCGACATGTCGATGCGAACCATCGCGCTCTCGTCGTCGAACAGGAACGAGGCAAGCGCCTTGGTGAGCTCCGTCTTGCCGACGCCGGTCGGGCCGAGGAACATGAACGAGCCGATCGGCCGGTTCGGGTCCTGCAGGCCGGCGCGGGCGCGCCGGACCGCGGTCGACACCGCCGTGACCGCCTCCTTCTGGCCGACGACCCGGCGCGCGATCTCCTCCTCCATCTTGAGCAGCTTCTCGCGTTCGCCCTCGAGCATCTTGTCGACCGGTACGCCGGTCCATCGCGACACGACCTGGGCCACGTGATTGGCGGTCACCGCCTCGTCGACCAGGCCGCCCTCGCGCTGCTTCGTCTCAGCTTCGGCGAGCTTCTTCTCAAGCTCGGGGATCGTGCCGTAGGCGAGCTTGCCGGCTTCGGCGTAGTCGCCCTTGCGCTGCGCCTGGGCCAGCGCGTTGCGCGCCGTGTCGAGATCCTCCTTGAGCTTCGCCGCCTGGCCGATCTTGTCCTTCTCCGCCTTCCAGCGCTGGGTCAGCGCGGCGGACTTCTCCTCCAGCTCGCCCAGTTCGGCGCCCAGCTTCGTCAGCCGGTCCTTCGAGGCCGTGTCGGTTTCCTTCTTCAGCGCTTCCTGCTCGATCTTGAGCTGCATGATGCGCCGGTCCAGCTCGTCCAGCTCCTCGGGCTTCGAAATCGACCTGCATGCGCTGGCGCGAGGCGGCTTCGTCGACCAGATCGATCGCCTTGTCCGGCAGGAAGCGATCTGCGATGTAGCGGTCCGACAGGGTGGCGGCGGCGATGATCGCCGGATCGGTGATGCGGACGCCATGATGGGCTTCGTATTTCTCCTTCAAGCCGCGCAGGATCGATATGGTGTCCTCGACCGATGGCTGGGAGACGAACACCGGCTGGAAGCGCCGCGCCAGCGCCGCGTCCTTCTCGACGTGCTTGCGATATTCGTCGAGCGTGGTCGCGCCGACGCAATGCAGTTCGCCGCGCGCTAACGCAGGCTTCAAGAGATTTGAGGCGTCCATCGCCCCATCCGCCTTGCCCGCGCCGACGAGCGTGTGCATCTCGTCGATGAACAAGATGATGCCGCCTGCAGCCGCCGTCACCTCGTTCAGCACCGCCTTCAGCCGCTCCTCGAACTCGCCGCGGTATTTCGCGCCAGCGATCAGCGCGCCCAAGTCGAGGGCGAGCAGCTTCTTGTCGCGGATCGATTCCGGCACGTCGCCGTTGACGATGCGGAGTGCGAGGCCTTCGACGATCGCCGTCTTGCCGACGCCCGGCTCGCCGATGAGGACCGGATTGTTCTTGGTGCGGCGCGACAGAACCTGGATGGTGCGGCGGATCTCCTCGTCACGTCCGATGACCGGATCGAGCTTGCCTGCGCGCGCCGCCTCGGTGAGGTCCCGGGCGTATTTTTTCAACGCGTCATAGGCGTTCTCGGCGCTCGCCGAAATCGGCGGTCCGCCCCTTGCGCAGATCGTTGATGGCGGCGTTGAGCGTCTGAGGCGTCACCCCGGCGTTCGCCAGGATCTTGCCGGCCTCGGAGCTCTTCTCCATCGCCAGCGCCAGAAGCAGGCGCTCGACGGTGACAAAGGAATCGCCCGCCTTCTGCGCGATCTTCTCGGCATTGTCGAAGACGCGCGCCGTCGTGGGCGCCATGTAGAGTTGGCCCGCCCCCGCCCCCTGCACCTTCGGCAGCTTGGAGAGCGCGAGTTCGACCTGCTGCAGCGCCTCGCGCGAATTGCCGCCGGCCTTATCGATGAGACCGGCGCACAGGCCTTCCTCGTCGTCGAGCAGGACCTTGAGCACATGCTCCGGCGTGAACTGCTGGTGGCCTTCGCGAAGCGCCAGCGATTGCGCAGACTGAACAAATCCGCGCGCTCGTTCCGTATATTTTTCGAGATTCATCTTTTTACCCCTCTGGCGTCACCCCTCGACCCGTAGCATCGATGGGAAACCCGGCATTGGATTTGCCGCCTGGCGGCCTGACCGCAATGTAGGAAGGGCTTCCTCGCCGGGAAAGGGGGCCCGGCTCAATCCAGGGCTCCGAACTCGGGTTAACGGCATTTACGAGTTGCGGAAAGGCTGAATCTATGGGGGGCTCCCGATTCGGAGCTCGCTCATGAACGTCTCGCCTGCGCAACCAACGGAGCCCTCGCGGCTGCGGCTTCTCCTGGACCACTTTTCCCGGATCGCGGACAGGCGAAGTCCGGAAAACGTGGCGCACAAGCTGAACGAGATTCTCCTCTTGTGCGTCTGCGCCACGATCGCCGATTGCGACAGCTTCGACGCCATCTCCGACTGGGGAAACGCGCACCTCGCGTTTCTTCAGCGGTTCCTGCCTTACCAGTGGGGGATTCCCTCGGCGCGCTGGCTCAACATCATGATGAACCGGATCGATCCGGCCCTGTTCGCCGCGTGTTTCATGGACTGGGTCCTCGCCTGCTGGCCCGAGCCGCTCGACGCGATCGCCATCGACGGCAAGACCGTGCGGCGCAGCCATGATCGCGCCAGGGGTCGGGTGGCGCTGCATCTGGTCTCCGCCTTCGCCGCCAACAGCCGTCTGGTTCTCGGACAGGAGGCGGTCGACGACAAAAGCAACGAAACGACCGCAATCCCCGTGCTGCTCGAAAAGCTCGCCGCCGGCCGCAGCCTCGAAGGCGCCGTGGTCACCATCGACGCCATCGCCTGCAATCCTCAGATCGCCCAGGCCATCCGCGCCGCCGGAGCCGATTACCTGCTCGCCGTCAAGGGCAATCAGCCGACCTTGCAGGCCGACATCGAGGCCGCATTCGAAACCGCCGGCGAGGGCCAGATCGAGGTGGACGTCGATTACGACAAAGGCCACGGCCGAATCGAAGCCCGCGCCGTCTCGGTGCTGCGCCAGGTCGACTGGCTCGACGGCGACCGGCGCTTTCCTGGCGAAGTCCGCTTCGTCGACGCCCGCGCCATCGTAAGGGTGGAAACGCGGACCGAGTTGAAAGACCGCTCCCGGTTCGACACCCGCTATTACATCACCTCCAGCCCGCGGTCCGCGACCGCGCTCGCACAGACCGTCCGCGGCCACTGGGGAATCGAGAACCCCCTGCACTGGTCGCTCGACGTAACATTCCAGGAGGATCTGTGTCGGGTTCGCAAGGGCCACGGCGCGCAAAACATGGCGCTCGTGCGCAAGTTCGCCATCAACAAGCTGCGCGCGGCGCCCCACCTCAGCGAGCCGCCCAACCTCCCCGTCAAACCTTGCCGGCGGCCGACCAAGCCGCCGCGGCCCAAGACCCTCAAGCTGCGCAGGAAAATCGCGAGCTGGGACCTCGAAAGACTCGCCGAGATCCTCATGGGCCACGCCGGTTAAGCAAAATTAACCGGGATTCGGAGCCCTGCGGCTCAATCGGGCTGAGGGAATGGCGTCTCAGGATCTTGCGCGCTTTAAAAACTCCTGAAGCCACTCGGCGTTCATGCCGGCGATCGGCAGCCACGCCTTGAAGAGCGATTCCGGGGAAAAGCGTTCAAGCTCGGCCATCATGCGCTTTTCGACTTCCGCCATCGCGGCTTTCTGCATCGGCTCGACGTCGGGAAGACCCATGAATTGGCGCGCCTCCAGCGGCGTGCAATCGACATTGACGGTGATCTTCATCGAAACGGCGCACTCCCTTCCTTCGATGGCCGAGGCTCGTCGCGCATGGACGGCCGCCAAAGTCACTGCTCCCGAGGTATATAGGCGCGTGCGGACTTGTAACAGCGGGTTTGCGTCGAGGCCGCTCGATAGGCCCCGGACCCCCGGAGACGACCCGGAGAGCCGACTTTCAAACGCTCCAAATCCGGGGCCTATCTGTCCTTCTTTTTTGTTGCGAAACAGATGTGAACAATATTTAATGTCCTCGTAAGGCAACGGTGCAGCCGCTTCTGTATCGTAGCTTACGAACATGTAATGACGCATGTCGACGCGGCGCAGGGCACGACGACACGGCCCGCTTAGGTGGTGTCCCGGTCTGGACCTTGGGGAGGCAGCCGCGGAGACGCGGCATGGTCGATGGCCGGTCGAGAAGTCGCGGATCCCGGAACGGAATCAGCGCTCGAAGGTTCCACCAGCTCCTGCGTCTCGTTGCGGGTGAACGGTTGCAACCCAAAGGAACGACAATGGAAGACATTCCTGCCCCCCGGCCTTACCGGCACGGAAACCTGCCGAACGCCATGAGGGCCGCCGCGCGGACGCTGCTTGACGAGGCTGGCCCCGATGGCGTCGGGCTGCGTGAGGCGGCCCGCAGGGTCGGCGTCTCCGCGACGGCCGCCTACCGGTATTTCGCCAGCAAGGAAGACCTGCTCGCCTCCGTCGCCGCGGAAGGTTTCCGCGAGCTTGCGGCCGCACTGAAAGCGGCGGCCGACAGCGGCGACCCGGTCAGCGGCATCGGCCCCGCCTACGTCGACTTCGCGCTGCAAAAGCGCGGCCTGTTCCGCCTGATGTTTGGACCGTTGCTGGCCGACCGCGAGAAGTATCCGGCGCTTAATGAAGCGGTGAACGAAGCGTTCGATTTCCTCCAGAAGGCCATCACCGGCGCCGAGGGCAAGCGGCACGAAGAGAGCCCCGCAACGCTCGCCGCCTGGGGGCTCGTACACGGCTTGTCGACGCTGTTCATCGACGGACTTGTTCCGGAGAGCCGCGCCAGGTTGATGGCCGAGCAGATCTTGGTTCGCTCGAACGCGACCAAGCCGGGAACGACCTTTACGATCCAGGTAGGCCGGTTCGCGGCACGACGACCCGTGCAAGTCGGTCGCGACGCTCGAGCGCGGGCTCCGACGGCCGGAGCGCGCGCCGACGGCTTGCGAGCGATCTCACCCGCCGAAGATGACGCGGCGGAAGCGGGCTGGAGGCGACGGCGTAATAGACGACGCCGATGACGACCATCGCCGAGCATCTCGCGCCAGACGAAGCGTGATCTCCGCGCCGCGGAACAGCACGGCCTGTGCGAACGGCGACGAAATGCGGCGTCGGGCTGATCGTCTGAACGACGTATTGCAGCCAGATCGGCATGCTCTCCATCGGCGTGCTGCTGCCCGAGAGCAACTGCGTCACCATCAGCACCGGCATGGCGAGCAGGCCGAACTGGCCCATCGTGGTGGCGAGCGTGCCGAGCATGATGCCGAGCGCCGCCACGACGAGCGATAGACCGCCGCGCCGAAAAGGAACAGCAGCAGCGAGCCGTTGATCGGCGCGCCGATCCACCAGTGGACGACGAATTCCAGCGAGAGCATCGCGGCGACGAGGATGACGAGGCCGTTGGCGATCATCTTGGCGAGCATGATCTCGGGCGCGACGATCGGCATGACGAGCAGGTGCTCGACCGTGCCCTGCTCGCGCTCGCGGATGAGCGCCGCGCCGGTGAGGATGACGGTCAGCATCGTGATCTGGTTAATGACCTGGGTCATCGCCGAGAACCAGGACGGTTGTCAGGTTCGGGTTGAAGGCGGCGCGCAGTGACGAGATTGATCGGCGCGCCGGTCGCGCCTTCCCTGCCCGGAATGAAGCGCTGGATTTCGTTGCTGATCGCGTTCTCAGATAGCTCGCGCCATTGCCGGCCTGCGCAACGGCGGTGGCGTCGACATTGATCTGGAGGCCCGTCTTGCGCTGGGCGCGCAGGTCGGCCTCGAAATTCGGCGGGATCTCGACCACGAACAGGAGGTTGCCCGTGATCCATCATCGGGTCGATGTCGGCCGCCGCGAATCTGGACCGGCGGCTGGAAGGTCGGCGCGCGTCAGCGCCTCGGCGATCTGGCGCGACAGCGTCCGAGCCGTCCTCGTCGACGATGCCGACCGAGAGATTGGTCGCGTCCGTCACCGCGCCGGTCGCCACAGTGTTGACCGAGATGCGTGAAGGCATAGACCACCAGAACCAGCATCGTCGGGTCGGCCCGGATGCTGCTCAGCTCCTTGATCACCAAATGGAAGATGTTGACCACATGATCGACGAAGGTCAGCGGCTGCTCGGCGATGAGCCGAGGGGCTGAGTGTGCGCCTCCACATCACGCCTCCTGCTTGCGAAGCGAGCGAAGCGACAGGGCCAGGAAGACAAGGGCGATGACGCGATGCGCAGCAATGTTGCGCCACAGATCGGCAAAGCCGAGCGCCTTGGCGAACACGCCGACCGAGATCTGCTGATACCAGGAGGACGGGAACGATGAGGCCGAAGATCCTCGCCCCGCCCGAGAGCGAGGAGACCGGCGCGAGCATTCCCGAGAAATTGACCGCCGGCACGATCGACAGGATGGCGGTGGCGAACACGGCGGCGACCTGCGTCCGGGTGAAGGACGAGATCAGATCGCCGAAGCCGGTGGTCGCGATGACGTAGACGAACGTCCCGAGGAGCAGGACGCAGGAACGGTCCCTTGGGCGGCACGTCGAAGATGAAAACGGCCATCAGAAGCAGCGTGAAGAAGTTGATCATCGCGATCGCGATATAGGGCAATTGCTTGCCGAGCAGGAACTCGAAACGGGTGATCGGCGTCGAGCGGAAATTGGCGATCGAGCCCGTCTCCTTCTCGCGCACGACCGCGATCGCCGACATGATCGCCGGGATGAGGCAGAGCAGCAGCATGAAGATGCCGGGCACCATCGCGTTGACGCTGAGGAAAGCCTGGTTGTAGCGGAAGCGCATTTCGATATCGTCGTCGCTCCACGTGTTGGCGCGCCGGGCGCTGGATTTCGCGCTTCAGCTCCTCGCCCTGCTTGCGGATGACGCCGACGACATAATTCTTCGCGGTCTCGCCGCGGAAGGTCATGGCGCCGTCGACCGTCGCGTCGACCTCCGGCTTGCGGTCCGTGAGGAGGTCGCGCCCGAAGCCGGGCGGCACCTCGACGACGATCTGGGTGTCGCCGCTGCTGAGGCGTCGCTCGGCTTCCGCCGCCGTGCGATCGGCGGCTGCACCGAGAAATAGCGCGAGCCCTCGAAACCTTGCAGTAGTTCGCGGCTCTGCGGGCGTCTGGTCCTGGTCGAAACGCGGCCATGGCGAGGTTTTCGATGTCGAAGGAAATGCCGAAGCCGAAGGCCAGCATCAGGATGATCGGCCCGAGCGACCGCGAAGGCCAGCCGGATCGGATCGCGCAGAAGTTCGACCGTCTCGCGCCGCGCATAGGCCCAGAGCCGCGCGGGATTGAAGCGTTTGGGCGGCGCGCAGCGCTCGGCGCGCCTTCGGCGCGGCGTCCGCGGCGGGCGCAGTCGACCGCCTTTTCGACGGTCGATGCCGGCGGCGTCGGCGAGATAGCCGACGAAAGCCTCCTCGAGCGACGCGCTGCCCGCTCCTTGACCAGATCGTGCGGCGCGCCGACGGCCAGCACTTTGCCCGCGTGCATCAGCGAGATGCGGTCGCAGCGATCCGCCTCGTTCATGAAATGGGTGGTGAGGAAAATCGTCACGCCCTCGTCGCGCGAGAGGTCGATCAGCGTGCGCCAAAACGCGTCGCGCGCGATCGGGTCGACGCCGGACGTGGGCTCGTCGAGAATGAGCATGGGCGGCTCGTGCAGCACGGCGACGGCGAGCTGCAGCCGCTGCTTCATCCCGAGCGGCAGGCTGTCCGGCCTCGCGTCGGCGACGGCCTTCAGGTCGTAGCGGTCGAGCAGCTCCGCGATCCGCGGAGCGATCCTTGTCCGTCGGCAAATGATAGAGCTGCGCGTGCAGTTCGAGGTTCTGCCGCGACCGTGAGTTCGCCATAGAGCGAGAACGCCTGCGTCATGTAGCCGACATTGCGCCGCGTCTGCATGTCGTTCGAGCCCATCGGCTGCCGAACAGCTTGCACGTGCCCTCGGAGGCCGGCAGAAGCCCGGCCAGCATTTTCATCGTCGTCGACTTGCCGCAGCCGTTCGAGCCGAGAAAGCCGAAGATCTCGCCGCGGCCGATACGAAAGTTGACGTGGTCGACCGCGACGAAATCGCCGAAGCGCCGGGTAAGCCCCTCGGCCTCGATAGCCGGCGTCTCGTCCGGCCGCGGCGACGCGCGGACGCACGACCACTTTCTCGTGACCGGCGCGCTTGGCTTCCGGCAACAGCGCGATGAAGGCGTCGTCGAGATTGGGCTCGCCGGTCTTGGCCAGCAGCTCCTGCGGCGTCCGGTGCGCGATGACCTTGCCGTCATCCATCGCGATCAGCCACTCGAACCGTTGCGCCTCGTCCATATAGGCGGTGGCGACAATGACGCTCATCTGCGGGCGGCGCGCGCGGATCGTGTTGATCAGGTCCCAGAACTGGCCGCGCGACAGGGGGTCGACGCCGGTGGTCGGCTCGTCGAGGATGAGAAGGTCGGGATCGTTGATCAGGGCGCAGCACAGGCTGAGCTTCTGCTTCATGCCGCCGGACAGTTTGCCCGCTGGCCGGTCCTCGAACGGGCTCCATGCCGGTCGCGGTCAGAAGCTCGGTGATGCGCGCGCGCCGCTCCTTCGCGTCCTGGCCGAACAGGCGCCCGAAGAAATCGATGTTCTCGAACACGCTGAGCGTCGGATAGAGGTTGCGGCCAAGGCCCTGCGGCATGTAGGCGATGCGGCCGCGCATCGTCGCGCAGATGCTCGCTGTCGGCCATGTCGCCGTCGAACACGGCGACCTCGCCCGCCTGGATGACCGCACGCCCGCGATCAGCGCCAGCAGGGTCGATTTGCCGACGCCGTCGGGGCCGATCAGGCCAACCATGATCCGCGAGGGAATGTCGATGCTGACGTCGTCGAGCGCAACAGTCGCGCCATAGCGATGCGAGACGCCGAACCGCGCGATGTCGGCGACCACCCGGAGGGTCTGCGCCGGGGTTCGGCGCCGCTGCGTGCGAGGACAAGGCGGCGGCGGGGGCGTCGGTCCATTTGCTGGCCTCGAAGCTTGACTTGCAGGCTGTCGGGCCAGGCGACATCGGGGTTGATGCGGACAAAGCCGACGCCGCGCACGCCGGTCTTCACCCGCGTGTGAATTTTTGCAGCAGCGTCTTGATCGATCTTGAGCTTGATCCGGAACATGAGCTTTTCGCGCTCGTCCTTGGTTTCGACCGTCTTGGGCGTGAACTGGGCGTCGGCCGCGACGAAGCTGACCTTGGCGGGAGATCACGAGTCCGGGAGCGGATCGAGGACGAGACGCGCCTCGTCCCGAGCGTCGAGCCCGCCCGCGACCGAGGCCGGCACGAAAATGGTCATGTAGACGTCGGTGAGGTCGAGGATGGTCAGGATCGGCGCGCCGGCGGCGACGACCTCTCCGGCGCGCGCGAGCTGATATTGCACGCGGCCCTCGCGCGGCGAGACCAGGGTGAGATCGGCCAGCATGGCCTCGATGCGCTCGACCTCCGCTTCGGCGTTCAAACCGTCGCCAGGGCCTGGTCCCGCTGCGACATGAAGCTCGCCACCCCCGCGACCGCCAAGTCGAAATTGCGTTTGCGCTGCTCGAAAACCTGCTTGGTGATGAAGCCGGACTTCATCAGCTCCTGGCCGCGCTCGAAGTCGGACTTGGCGAAGTCGAGCGCGCTCTGGCGCGAGGCGATCTCCGCTTCGGCGGCGATGAGGGCGTCCTTGGCGCTCTGCACGCTCGCCTGCGGCGGCGCGCAGTTGCGCCTCGTATTCCGGCGACGAGATCTTCGCGATGACCTGCCCCTGGCGCGACGCTCGACCCCTCCTCGACAGTGACCTCGGCGAGGCGGCCGGCGTATTTCGAGGACACGTCGACCTGGGTCGCCTCGATGCGGCCGTTGGACTTGACGATGCCGGCGGGCAACGTCTCGCCGCGCAGCCGCGCGATCAAATTCCTGATCGGGCCCTGGGCATGCGCCAAGGAGACCAGCGACAAGGCGCTATCTGGACCGACGTTCAGGCCGAGAGCCAACGCGACAGCGCCAATCAGGGCCGCGATCGAGGCGGACCGCCGAACACGTTTCATGATGCGTCTCCTGCGCAAAGGTCGCCAGCGCAGCCTTCGGTCGAGCCGAGGCCCCAGCTCCGCCTCAATCGTTCAGCTCCAGCAATTCCCTATGCGAGCCCAACAAGGTTGTAAAGGACGCGACACGAGGGCCTCCATAGCGAAAACGCCAGGAGGCAAACGACTGACAACGCCTTCGGTACGTCCTTGGACCTTCGGTCGCATTGTCGGATCGTTTTTCGGAGCGGGACGAAGAAAAAGCGAGGCGGGCGCCCGCCCGGGGGACGGGGGTGCCAAATCCTTAGTGCCGCCGCTGGCGTTGGCGCGTGGTTGGGCTTGTGTTCGGCGCCGGCTCTCGCCCGCTCCTTGCTGGAATTGTGTAAGCGGGCCACTCGCTGGGTGCGAGCGCGTTGGAGTATGTTTGACGGGTTGGTGCGTCGCCGGCGCCGCTGGCAAGGTTTGCGCGAGCGCTGCAGAGGGGCGTCAGAGCCGATCGTCGCGACGACGCTCACGCATGCGATCATTTTCAGCACAGCCTTTTCCTCCCTCGAACAAACGGCATTGTGTCCAAGCTATAGGAGATTTAGAACTCTGCCGCCAAAAATGGTGGCGAGAAGCTTTCGTTAGCCTGAGGGGCGAACGCAAAGACCCCCCGGAGAGAGAGCGCAACGACCACAGAAGGCAGACGCGAGCAAAACCGTCGTCGGGAGGAAACAATGTTCTGTGTGGAAAGCCAATTCAGGCGTCTTGATGCTTGTGATGAATTTATCGCTCGCCACGCTTCTCGCCGGCGGCTCCAGGCCTTCGCGGACGCCCAGGACAACCCGGCTGCGCCTAGGGCGGCCTCGACGCCGGAGCCGGGGGGCGCAGCCTCCGGCTCCGGCGTCGACCAGCTTCAGCCGCGCCGAGCTCGAAAAGCTTCTCGCGCCGATCGCGCTCTTTCCCGATAGCCTGCTGGCGCAAATTCTGCCTGCCAGCGCCTACCCGATCCAGATCGTCCAGGCTCAACGCTGGCTCGACCAGAATGCCGAAGCGATCGCGGGGAACGACTATTCTGGCGTCGACAGCACAAGCTGGGATCCGGCGGTGAAGGCGCTGACGCGCTTTCCCGATGTCATCAAAAAGATGAGCGCGAAGATCGACTGGACGACGGATCTCGGCGACGCCTTCGTCAATCAGCCGAAGGATGTCGCAGACGTCATCCAGGCCTTGCGCGCCAAAGCGGAACAGGCGGGAAATCTCAAGTCGACGCCGCAACAGACGGTGTCGAGCAGCGTTCAGAACGGCGAGAACGTCATAGCCATTGCGCCCACGGACCCCTCGATGGTGTACGTGCCGACCTATAATTCAGTGGCGGTCTATCAGCCCTACACCGGGATCAATCCCCTTTGGGGCTACGGCGCGGCCGTGGCGGTCGGGGCCGTGCTGGCCAACAACTACTGGAACTGGGGAACGGGCTGGGTCCGCCCGCCGGTCTGGCCCGGATACGGCGGCTGGCGGCCGCCCTATGCGGGCTGGCGCCCTGGAAGCCCGGTCATCAGGAGGAGGAGGCAATATCATCAACACCGGCAACATCAACGCCGGCAACCGATGGCGGCCGGG
>CAWFJG010000016.1:0-210601 GCA_963816065.1 uncultured Alphaproteobacteria bacterium
CCTCTCCCGGAGGCCCTGCTCCGCCGGGGCTGTCGCTCGAGGGGAATGTGTTGCAGACATCCTCGCGGCGCCCGGCAAGCCTCGACCCCGGACAAAGCGCTGCCGCCATCGAACTGTTGATTGGCGGACCCGTGGAGGCCGACGCCAGCGGATCGGCCGAACGGGTGACGACGCTCTTCGATCGCGTCGCGAGCCTCGAAGCCTTCGCGTCGCCCACCCAGTTTGAGGACCTCGGAGCCATGCAGGATCGCCTTGCCGCCAGCGCGAAGGTCGCGGCGGCCGTTGGCGGCACGGATGGGGAGCGCAGTCTCGGACAATTCCACGGTCCCGCGGAATCGCCGCATCGCAGTCTGGACGAGATCGCGAGCGCGGATCAGGATCCATTCCACTCCTCCGGCCGAGGGGCCGACAGCGCCGCCGCCGGCCGATCCGCCGTCTCCTGCGGCGTCGCAGTCTCCAGCGCCCGCGCCGCCGCCGGCGATGGTCGAGAAGGAGCCGGCGTCGCCGCCGATCCCGGCGGTTGCGCCTGTTGCGGTCGCGGCGAGCGCGCCGCCGCCGCCAAGGCCATCCGAGAATGCGGTCGGAAAGTTGTTTGAGCGAGCGCATTATGGTCACCGGCGCGCCAAGCGTCACGCGACGAATCAACCGAATGTCTTCTCAGTATTCGTGGCGCAACTCTTTCACCGTCATCGTTGAACGGTTGGTCTCGCTCACGTAAATCAAGCACGAGCGCCAAGGGTCTCGCGAACAATCCGCCACCAGGCGCGTTCCGCCCCAATCGCAATGGCTCGTACTTGATCGAAAACGATCCCTTCTCGAGCAACTTGGATTGCCGCTCCTGGCGCCATTGCCTCCGGACATGGGCCAACCTGAGAAGCACAGGAACGGGTCGCCTCCGGTCGCCGATAAACCGGCGGACCTGGGCCCCGGGGGAATTTTGGCGGGCCTACCCACGCTCCTTGGAAATGAACTGGCGGAACCGCTCCGAGGACGCCCCGGAAAAGAGCGCCTCCGGCTCGCCGTCAGCCTCGACCAGCCCCTGATGCACGAAGACCACGCGGGTGGAGACGTCGCGGGCAAAGCCCATCTCGTGGGTCACCACCAGCATGGTCCGGCCTTCCTCGGCGAGCGCGCGCATGACGCGCAGCACCTCGCCGACCAGCTCGGGATCGAGCGCCGAGGTCGGCTCGTCGAACAGCATCACCTTGGGCGCATGGCCAGCGCCCGGGCGATGGCCGCGCGCTGCTGCTGTCCGCCGGAGAGATCGCCGGGTAGAAGTTGCGCTTGTCGGCGATGCCCACTTTCGCGAGCAGCGCCTCCGCCTCGTCGCGCATTCGGCGCGCGGCCGCTTCAGCACGTGCACCGGCGCCTCGATGACGTTCTCCAGCACCGTCATGTGGGACCAGAGATTGAAGTTCTGGAACACCATGCCGAGTTCGGAGCGAATGCGGTCGACCTGCGCGTTCGGCGGGCTTCCGCCGCCACCGCGCCTCGGTCGCATCTCGATGAGCTCGCCGGCCACCGTCACCTCGGCCGGCGTCGGGGTCTCGAGCAGGTTGATGCAGCGCAGGAACGTGCTCTTGCCCGAGCCGCTGGCGCCGATGATCGAGATGACGTCGCCGTCATTGGCGAAAGCGAAATGCCCTTCAGCACCTCGAGCGCGCCGAAGCGATTGTGCATGTCCTGACCGACAGGGCAGGGGCGCTTGGCCGTCATCGCGGCACCTCCTTCAGCTCGGCCGGGCCCGCAGGTGCGGCGACAGCGCCGCTCGAGCGTCAGGAAGCGGCGCCGATGATGAATGACGATGAAATAGATCGCGGCGGCAAGGATCAGCTGCGGTAGGTGAGCGAAACGTTCCGGATCTTAGCGCCACGCTCGACACTTCCCAGAGCGTCACAGCGAGCCAGCGCCGTCGCTTTCACCATCGAGATGATTTCGGTCGAATAGGCGGGCAACGCGTGGCGCAGCGCGATCGGGAAGATGATGCGCCGGAACAGCAGCAGGCCCGACATGCCGCACGCGCGCGCGGCCTCGATCTGCGCCGTCGGCACGGCCTGCAGCCCGCCGCGGAAGATTTCGGCGATATAGCCCGCGGTGCAGAGCGCGAGCGACAGCACGCCGAATTGAAGGGATCGCGCAGCACCGGCCAGACGAAGCTTGCCGCACCTGGGAGGACGCCAGCCCGTAATAGAGGAGGAAGATCTGGATCAGCAGCGGCGTGCCGCGGAAGACCAAGACATAGGCGCGGGCGAGCGATCTCGAGCGGCCGAGCCGCTGACGCGGATCCAGGTCACGAAGATCGCCAGGAGCCGCCGAGGATCGACCGAGAGGAACCAGAGGGCGACGGTCAGCGGCAGCGCCGCCATAGGCGCCGATGGTCGTCGCGAGGAAGGCAAAATCCATGCGCTTACCCCGCCCCGGCGCATGCCGCGGGTCGCACGCGCCTCGGCACCGAACACCGGGTCGTGAAAGCGTCGTGACGCAGGTAGAGGGCTCCGCCGGCGAGGTAGAAGGCGAAGGGCCGATGGGTCGAGCCGGCGCCACCTGGCTCTGCCGCATGAGCTCGGTAAGGCCGGTCACCGAAACCAGCGCGAAGTCCTGAGCGCCAACTGCCAGAGGTTGCCGAGCCCCGGCAGGGCGAAGCGCATCACCTGCGGCGCGATGATGCGGCGGAATAGCGCAGCTGTACATGCCGAGGCTGGGCCGCCTCGAGCTCGCCTTGCGCGACCGCGAGGTAGGAGCCGCGGAAGACCTCGGCCTGGTAGGAGCCCGAGATCAGCCCCACCCCCACGGCGCCGACGAGGAAGGCGGGCGGGCCGAGCGAAACCGTTGCCGATCAGCAGGCTGCGGACGGCGCCCAGAGCCCGGTGAACCGCCGAAATAGATGAGGTAGATGATCAGCAGTTCGGGCACGCCGCGAAAGAGGGCCGCATAGGCTTCGCCCGCGGCGCCGGCGAGGCGATGGCCGGAGAGACGCGCCAGGCGACGAGCGAACCGATCACGGCGCCGATCAGGAGCCCGGAGGCCGAGACCAGCAGCGTCATCAGGGCGCCGGCGAGCAACGCCAGCCCCCAGCCTCCCTCGCCGAAGCCGAAAATGTCGAAGATGTTCACGCCGAACGCCGGACGCAAAAGTCGCGCCGCCCGCTTGTCGAGGAGGCGGCGCGGGAGGTGTGATTGCTTATGGCGTCGTGTCGATACTTGAACCACTTCATCGAGTAGTTCTTGACGGAACCGTCGGCGAAGGCTGCGGCGAGCGCCTTGTCGAACTTCGCCGTCAGGTCCGCGTCGGACTTGCGCAGGCCCATCCCCTCGCCGACGCCGAACACGTCGCCGATGAACTCGGGGCCGACAATCGTCAAATCCTTGCCGTCGGGGGTCTCGAAAGTCGCCGCGACGGTCGGATAGTCGTCGAGGCCGACGTCAATACGGCCGTTCTTGAGATCGAGGTCGCGCTCGTCGGTGGTCTTGTACTCTTTGACGGTGGCGACGTCCTTCAGGTACTTGTTGACGAAATTGGCGTGCGTGGTCGACACCTGGACGCCGATCGTCTTGCCCTTGAGCGCGGCCTGCACAGCCTTGATCGCGGCTTCGCCGGCCTTGGGGTCCTTGGTCGTGTTGACCACCTTGCCGGCCCCGAGCGCCTTGGCTGCAGCGCTGTCCTTCGCGGCCATGAAGGCGGCGGGCGGAGCGGCGTAGGGTTTGGTGAAGTCGATCTCCTTCTTGCGTTCGTCGGTGATCGACATGCCGTCCATGATGACGTCGAACTTGCCGGCCTTGAGCCCGGGAATCATGCCGTCCCAGTCCTGGGCGATGATCTTGCACTCGAGTCCACGCGCTTGCAGATATCGTTGGCGAGGTCGACCTCGAAGCCGACGATCTTGCCGCTCGAGTCGGTCAGGTTCCAGGGGGGATATCCGCCCTCCATGCCGATGACGACGGTCTTCCAGTCCTTGGCGAACGCCGTCGGGGCGAGCGCCAGCGCCATGGCGACCGAGGCGCCCAGCGTGACCGATTTCCAGAATGTTGTGCCCATCAACCCACTCCCATTATCGTCCTGGATGGCGCGCCCCAGCGGAGCGCGGACCCAGTTAGTCCGGAGGGTAGTCTTACATGCGGTTGACAGGGTTGGGAGTGCCGAGTCGCGCCAATATTTTGCGCCGCGGCCGCCGCAGGGGTTGGCTTTCGGGATTCCGATCGCCGCGGGTCGGGCCGGTTTCCGACGGCGATGTTGACGGCGGTCTGCTCGGCGCTCTATGATCGCTGTGCGATCGCAGCGGGGTAGGGGAGTTGTCCGCCTCTCGCGGCTGCGACCTGATCAAGGGGAAACCATGACGCGAAAGGTCATTCCGGTCGCGGGGGCGCTTGCCGCGATTTCGATAACGATGTTAGCGAGCGCGCCTGCGCTGGCGACCACTGCGGTTAGCGGCGCCTTGAACGGCGTCGCGAATGCGACCATCGACAATGTGACGTGCGACGGACAATCAAAGCCAGCCCCGGATCGCGAACTCCGGGCCCGCTTTCGATCTCCATCTCGGCGACGCAGACGGAGGGATCGGATACGCTCACTTGTCTCCGGCGCCGCGACCGCCACTTGGAACTCGGCCGACTCCGGGGTCCTTTAACCCCTCGAACTACGGTTGGAATTTTTCGGTGTTCGACGCGTCGGAGTTGGCTGCCAACCTGACTGCGGGCCGCGGTGGAGATGACTGGAGCTACACCTTTACCGCAACCACGAACGGCAAGATCGTTCTGAAATACAACTCCAGTCTGGCCGGCGGCGACGGCTTCGGCCTTTGGGGTTGGGGGGTGGACTTCAGCGGGTCCGGCTCGGGCTATCCGGTCCTTTCGAGTGGCCTACCGACCGACGCTGGATCGTTCCATCCGCGTTTTGCAGGCCGGCCAGACATACCACGATCTGGTCTGAACGGAAACCCCAATATCAGCGACGGCGCCTTCGGCAACTACGCCGCCTCTATGAACGGCGAGTTTAGCTGGGCCATCACTACAGTGCCCGAGCCCTCGACGTGGGCGATGTTCGCGCTTGGCTTTGCAGGGGTCGGCGCCGTCGCCAGTCTCCGCGCGAGGAGAGCCGGATTCGCGACGGCCTGAACGCCGGCCCGCCCTGAAACGTTGGAAGACCGCCGAAAGTCGGTCGTCTGTCTTCTCCGCGGCGTCGAGCGTTTACGCGGCCGCTTTGATCGTCCGCGCCGACCTTGTCGACGATCTCGCCGATCTGAGCCTCGCTGACGATCAGCGGCGGCGTCAATTCGATCGTGTCGCCCGAAATTCGCATCATGATCCCCGTCTCATGGAACGAATGCTCGACCTTAGGCCGCGTATCGACGGGCTGCCGGGGATCGGAGCGAGGTCGATCGCGCCGGTCAGGCCGACGCAACGGATGTCCAGCACGTTCGGCAGGCCTTGAGGCTCATCAGCGCGTCGCACCACATGGGCTCGAGCGCCTTGGCGCGCTCGAACAGTTTCTCGTCACGATAGACGTCGAGGGCGGCGAGAGCCGCCGCGCAGGCCAGCGGATGGCCTGAATAGGTGTAGCCATGGAACAGCTCGATCGCGTGCTCCGGCCCCTTCATGAACGCGTCGTAGACGTGCTTGCGCACGAGCACGCCGCCCATCGGCACCGTCCCCGAGGTGACGCCCTTGGCGAAAGTGATCATGTCGGGAACGACGCCGTAACGCTCGGCGGCGAAGGCCGCGCCGAGACGGCCGAAGCCAGTGATGACCTCGTCGAAGATAAGCAGAATGCCGTACTTGTCGCAAATCGCGCGCAGCTTCTGCAGATAGCCCTTGGGCGCCGGCAGGACGCCGGTGGAGCCGGCCATCGGCTCGACGATCACGCGGCGATGGTCGAGGCGTCGTGCAGCGCGACGATGCGCTCGAGTCGTCGGCGAGATGGCCGCCCCATTCCGGCTCGCCCTTGGTGAACGCCTGATGTTCGCGGCTGTAGGTGGCCGGCAGGTGGTCGACGCCGGTCAGCAGCGAGCCGAAGAACTTGCGGTTGTTGGCCATGCCGCCGACGGAAATGCCGCCGAAGCCGACGCCATGATAGCCGCGCTCGCGGCCGATCAGACGCTGGCGCGAGCCCTGCCCGCGCACGTTGTGATAGGCGATCGCAATTTTCAGCGCGGTGTCGCAGGCCTCCGAGCCGGAATTGGTGAAGAACACATGATCGAGGTCGGCCGGCGCAACGCGGCGAGCCGCGACGCGAGCTGGAACACCTGCGGGTGGGCGAACTGGAAGGTCGGCGAGAAATCGAGTTCGGCCGCCTGGCGCTGGATCGCCTCGACGATCGGCTTGCGGTTGTGGCCGGCGTTGCAGCACCACAGCGCCGCGGTGGCGTCGATTATCTCGCGGCCTTCCGGCGTGTAATAGTGCATGTCCTTGGATCGCGCGATCAGCCTCGGCCGCTTTCTTGAACGCGCGATTGGGGGTGAACGGCAGCCAGAAGGCTTCGAGATCGTTGGGGATTTCGGCGCGCGCGGCGGCGGTGGCGACGATGGTCATGCGAGTCCTGGCGGCATTGTCGGCCAGAGCGCGCCCTTCGTCCGCTCCGCGGGAGAAGGTGGCTCGAACGGCCGGATCAGGGCGGCGCTAACCGTCCAGTTTTCTGAACAGTGGCGGCCTTCGTCGTTTGTCCAATTGAAGCCTGTTCACTTCGTTCTAAATACTTAACGCATGAACAAGGCGCCGACGATTTCCTGATTGGGCCGAGGCTGCGGCGGCTCGATCGGCTGGGCCTGTCGCAGCGGGAACTGGCCCGTCGGGCAGGCGTTTCCAACGCCACCATCTCGATGATCGAGGCCGATCGCGTCAACCCGTCAGTGTCGGCGTTCAAACAGGTCCTGTCGGCGCTCGGCGCCGGCGTCGCCGATTTCTTCCCGTCGCCGAGACGCAGGCCGAGAGAGTGGTGTTTCGAGCCGATGAACTCACCGAGATCGCCGGTGGGGCGCTTTCCTATCGGCAGGTCGGCGCGAACCTGCAAGGCCACGCGCTGCAAATGATCCACGAGCGCTACCGGCCTGGCGCCCAGTCGGGGACAAAAATGCTGTCGCATCAGGGCGAAGAGGCCGGCGTCGTGATCAAGGGGAGGCTTGGGCTGGAGGTCGATGGCCGGCGCTACGAACTCAAGGCCGGCGACGCTTATTCGTTCGACAGCCGCAAGCCTCACTCCTTCCGGAATATCGGCGACGGCGAACTGGTGGTGGTCTCGGCCTGCACGCCGCCGACGTTCTAGCGTGAAAAGCCTGGCGACATTTCAATGGCGGTCGTGCGCTTTGCGGGCGCTAGGAATATATGGCGGCTATGACCGAGACGAGCGCCGCCCAATGAGCAATCCTGTCGTCGGCCGCTTCCTCGGCGGCTCGCCTTTGGCGGTCGTGGTGAGGCTTGTCGTCGTTTCCTTCGCCGTCGGCTTCCTGCTCGACGCCTTCGGCCTCGACCCGACAACGCTGGTCGCGGATGGCGTCCGCACGGTTCGCCACATCATCGAATTCGGTTTTTCCGATCTGCGCCAGTTCGGTCGCATTCTCCTCACCGGCGCCATGGTGGTTGTGCCGATCTGGATCGTTTTGCGGCTTCTCGACGCCGGCCGGACGCGCTGAACCTCGCGGCGCTCGCTTTTCGATTGTTCGTCCCTTCGTTGCAGCTTCACTCCGTTTATGGGAATGTGGGGTTGCGGGCGGCTGGCCCGCAGCGCGGGCGTGGTCCCGCGGTGGGGGGAACCCTGACGTTTCGATTTCGTCGATCGGGAGATCATTCCATGAAGAGAATGTTGGCTCTTTCGCTGGCGCTCGCCGGCGCCGTTTCGCTGTCGGCCTGCCAGACGCCGCAGCAGCAGAACGCCCTGGTGGGGGGCGCGCTCGGCGGCGGCGCGGGAGCGCTCGTCGGTTCCGCAGTTTCGGGCGGAAGCGCAGGCGGGACGCTCGCGGGCGCCGCGATCGGCGCAGCTTCGGGCGCGATGATCGGCGCCGCCGCCACCCCGCAGCCGATGGGCAACTGCGCGCGCTGGGGCTACGACTACAATGGCAACCGCGTCTGCGTGGCCTATTATTGACCGGCCAATCACCGCGACGGTCCGCCAACCGGCGGGCCTCGAGCGGGCCTTCCTGAGGCTTCGCGCAAAGGAATCCCAAACATGAGAAACAAGACGATCGTTCTCGCGCTGGCCTTCGCCGGCGCAATCTCGCTGTCGGCCTGCCAGACCCAGCAGCAGCAGACGGGCACGCTCGTCGGCGGCGCGCTCGGCGCCGGCACCGGCGCGCTGATCGGTTCGGCCGTCTCCGGCGGCAGCGCGGGCGGCGCCATCGCCGGCGGCGTGATTGGCGGCGTCGGCGGCGCCCTGGTCGGCAACGCCGTGACGCGTCCGCGCCATTGCGCGCGGCATGGCTACGACGCATACGGCAACCGCGTCTGCGTCGCCTGGTACAACTCAGGTCGCGTCTGAGCCGAGCGGGCAGGGCCGGGGGTCGCCTGGTAAAGACGGGGATTGATGTCCGGTCCGACCTGCGACAGTCCGCTCGCCGCCGCGTTCCTGGCCTCGCCGAATTTCGGCGAGCGGCGCGGCGTGCGCGCGCCGAACGCGCTCATCCTTCATTACACAGGCACGCCGACCGGCCAGGATGCGCTGGCGCTGCTGGTCGATCCGGCCGCCGAGGTCTCGTCGCATTACCTCGTGTGGGAGGACGGGCGGATCGATCAGCTCGTCGCCGAGCGCGACCGCGCCTGGCACGCCGGCTCGGGCCATTGGAAAGGCGAACACGACCTCAACTCGGCCTCGATCGGCGTCGAGATCGTCAATCCCGGACACGACGGCGGCGCGCCGCCCTTTCCCGCTCCCCAGATCGCCGCGACCATCGCGCTGGCGCGCGACATCTGCGAACGCAGAACCATATTGCCCGAACGGGTGCTCGCCCATTCCGACGTCGCCCCGCATCGCAAGCGCGATCCGGGCGAAGCCTTTCCGTGGGGCCGGTTGCACGCAGACGGCGTCGGCCATTGGGTCCCGCCCACGCCTATTTCCGGCGGCCCGCTGTTTCGCCACGAGGAAGACGGGCCGCCGATCCGGGCGCTGCAGGCGATGCTGGCGCTCTACGGCTATGGGCTCGATCTCACCGGCGTCTATGACCGCCGCACGCGCGCGGTCGTGACGGCGTTCCAGCGCCACTTCCGTCCAAGCCAAGTCGACGGCGAGGCGGACGCCTCCACCGTCGCGACGCTCAAGGCGCTGATCGAGGGGCTGGCGAGAACGTGACGCGCCGACGTCTGTAGCCGCGATCGGCGATCGCGGCGACGCAGTGTCCCATTGCGTCCTTTCCATCGCGTTCCGCCCGGAACCCTGGGCCGCTCGCGGTCCCCGGGCGGTCACGGTCCTTCCGACCCAGCCGGCGCCGGGCGCCATTCCGCCGGCGCGCCGTCGCAACTCCGCCGAAGTTATTGCGACAAATCCTGTCGATAGCGACAAACCCTTGACTCGGTTGGGGATTTATGTTCTTGTTTTGTTCGAAAGGGTTGCGCCGCGCGATGGGCGGCGGGGCGAGGAAGGCGGGGGCGAGGCGAGGCGATGAAGGCGAGAGGCGTCATTAACGTTGTGATTATGGATTTTCTTACTCTCCGTCTCGGGCGCTCACTTTTGGGCTGCTTCCGCAAGGTCGCGGGGGGCGAAACGCTTTTTCCGGCCGTGGACGCCCGTAACCCATTGATAAGTCCCATTTCGCGGAAATTTTTTGCAACTTTTGGAAACGCATGGAAACGATTGGAGGCCTGCTTGGAAGGATATTGAAGCCTTTGGAAGGAAAGTGAACGCTCTTATAGCGCTAGCTGTTGGTCAAAGCAGAAACCGTCCTCCTCGTCATGGCCGGGCTCGACCCGGCCCTCGTGCGTCCGCGAGGACGCTTTGTCAGCGTGGTGGAAGTCCACGCCCGGGCTGTTCGCAGGCCCGGTAGTCGAAGGTAACCGCGTCGCCGTGAGGCGGGGTGGAAGCAACTGGAGGCGAACCGACGGTCCGTAGGTTGACGAACCTGTTTCGGCGGGACGCCGTGGCGAGCCTGCGATGGTATGGCGAAGCCCGGAACAGCCGAGGGCGCTGAGGCGAATGGCAAAGCGACCTTCGGGCGGCTCACGTGGTTGAGGACGGAACGTCGGGAAGGCGAGGCGGAGGAAGCGGAGAGACCCGCCGTTCTGGGTGAGGGCGGCGGGAGTCACAGTCCTTCATAGTACCGCTGCGGCGATCAGCCGCGAGAGGGCCGGCTAGCAAAACCGGCCCGAGGGAAGGGAGGCAGGAAGCGGAAGGCGCTCTTGAACGGAGAGAGGCAAGCGACAGGCCCGGCAGTGCCCGAAAGGACTAAGCAAGGGTCAGAGGCCCGCGATCCCCGCTGGGATTGGGCGGAAGCTTCGATCTGGACGGAGCGCATGACGTCGGCGCTGGACAACGGCGTCAAGGGAGGCAAGTGGTTCTCGTTGATTGACAAGGCCATCCGGCCCACGACGCTCGACATTGCGTGGCGCAAGGTCGCCGCCAACAAGGGCGCGGCGGGGGTGGACGGCCAGAGCGTCGAGCGGTTTGCGGCGCGGTCGGACGACTATCTGCGCGAACTCAGCGAAAGCCTGAGCGCGCGCACGTATCGTCCGAGCCCGGTCAAGCGGGTCGAGATTCCCAAAGGGGACGGCAAGACCCGGCCTCTCGGGATTCCGACGGTCAAGGACCGCATCGTGCAGACAGCGTTGAAGATGACCATCGAGCCGATCTTCGAGGCCGGCTTCCGGGAGGGCAGCTACGGCTTCCGCCCGGGGCGGGGTGCGAAAGACGCACTGCGGGAGGTCGATCGGCTGATCAAGGACGGCTACGTCCACGTCGTGGACGCGGATTTGAAGAGCTATTTCGACACGATTCCGCGCGATCGGCTGATGGCGCTCGTCGGGGAGAAGATCAGCGACGGAGCGATCCTTTCGTTGATCGAGGGCTTCCTCGGCCAGGACATCATGACGGAGCTGGCGACGTGGCGGCCGACGGCGGGGACCCCCCAGGGGGCGGTCATTTCTCCGCTTCTGGCCAACGTCTACCTGCATCCACTCGACCTCCTGATGGAGGCGCGCGGGCGCAGGATGGCGCGCTACGCCGACGACTTCGTCATCCTGTGCCGTACGGAAGCGGAGGCCAAGGCGGCGCTCGCCGAGGTCGAAGCATGGGTCGCGATGAGCGGCCTCGCCCTCAACCCGACGAAGACGCGCGTCGGCGACTGCCGGCAGCCGGGCCAGGGCTTCGAGTTCCTCGGCTACCGGTTCGAGGGGGGCCGCCGATGGGTGCGCAACAAGAGCCGGAAAGCGATCCGGGACAAGGTGAGGGAGAAGACGAAACGCACCCGCGGCGACGCGGTGGCGCGGATCGTCGCCGACCTCAATCCGATGCTGCGCGGCTGGTTCGAATACTTCAAGCAGGCCGCCCCGTCGGAGTTCCGGATCCTCGACGGCTTCGTCCGCCGCCGGCTGCGCGCCATCCTGCGCAAGCAGGAGAAGCGGCCCGGCTTCGGACGCTGCTACGACGACCACCAACGATGGCCCAACGCCTTCTTCGCCAACCTCGGGCTGTTCACCCTCGACGCAGCCCGAGAGCAGGCGAGATGTTCCCGATGAGGAAATCCGCGACTGGAGAGCCGTGTGCGGGAGAACCGCCCGCACGGTTCGGAGGGCGGGGAGGCGAAGCCTTCCCGACCCCTATCACGCGGCGCCGCCTCGAACTCTGGTTATCGTTGAACTCCGGGTTTGACATCAGAGGATTATAGCCAACCGGCAATGTTCTCGTGGATGGCCGGGTCGAGATGCTATGGGGGTTGGCGGCCGCGAAATTGGTTATCCTGAAGGTTGTCCAACACCTTAAGCAGGAGCATCCAATGAGCGAAGCTTTCGATCCGCGCAAATCCACGACCGCCTTCGACCAGGCTAGCACGCTGGTTGTGGTTCTGGAACTGAGCGGCAAGTCGTGGCAGGCAGGCGCGAGCGTCCCCGGCGTGTCGCGTCGTCCGCTGCGCACACTCGCGGCCAGGGACATCGACGCCGTGCTCAAGAGGAACGAGCGGTGGAAGGAAGAGGCGAACAGGGCCGGTTGCGAGGTCGGGCGCGTGGTCGTGGGCTACGAGGCGGGCCTCGACGGCTTCTGGATCGCGCGGGCTCTGAGGGCGCATGGCGTCGAAGTCTACGTCATGCATCCCGCGAGCATTTCGGTCGAGCGTCGCGGTCGGCGCGCCAAGACAGATCGCATCGACGTCGACATTCTTCTGCGGACCCTTCTCGGCTGGCTCAGGGGCGAACCCCGACACTGTACGATGGCCGCCATTCCGAGCGAGGCGGAGGAGGACATGCGCGAGCCGGGGCGCCGGCGCGAGGCCCTGACGGCGGCGCGGCTGAAGGTCGAGAATCAGATGCGCAGCCTGCTCGCCCGCTTCGGCGTCGCCGATTTCCGCCCGCGTCTGAAGAAGGCCGCCGAGCGTCTGGAGAAGCTGCGCACGATCGACGGCCGGCCGCTGCCGCCGAACACGAAGGCGAGCCTCGAGCGCCTCATGGCGCAGCATCGGCTGCTGTCCGAGCAACTGAAGGAGATCGAGACGGCGCGCGAGCAGGTCATGGCCGTCGCCGATCCCGACCGCCTCGAGAGGATGATCCAGATGCTGGCCGGCCTCGTCGGGGTCGGGGTGGAGACGGCGACGACGCTGGTCCACGAAGTCTTTTCGCGCCGCTTCCGCGATCGCAGGGCGCTGGCCGGCTTCGTCGGCATGACCGGCACGCCTTATGACAGCGGCGGGTCGACGCGCGAGCAGGGCCTCAGCAAGAACGGCAATCCGCGCGTGCGCAGGATGCTCACGCAGTTGACGTGGCGCTGGCTGATGTTTCAGCCGCAAAGCGCGCTCGCCCGCTGGTTCGTCGCGCGCACCGGCGGCGCCAAGGGCCGGATGAAGAAGATCATGGCCGTCGCCTTGGCGCGCAAGCTGCTGGTGGCCCTGTGGCGCTACGTCGAGACCGGCGTCGTTCCCGAGGGCGCGCGTCTGGCCGCGGCGTAAGCGATCAAGGCGAAGAGACACGACGACACAAGGAACCAGGCGACAGAGCGATGCTGACGTCTGCAACCCTCCAAGGTGGGCAGGATGCCGTGCCGGACTGTGGCTGCAAAACGCCGCCGTCAAGATTGGTCCTGCCCCCTTGGCTCCCCATCTCGGCCCAGCGAAAAGGGCATCATGGTCTGGCGTTCGGCCCGAGCCGAGCGCCGCCGGATACGAGCTTGCAGGCCACGCGTGGCCTCAAGCAGAGGGGAACCGCCTTGGATCGGCTGTCGACCGTCGCCGTCGAAATCCTTGGCCTCAAGTCAGCGCACCGGCGGACCCTCGAAGCGTCGCCGCCCCAGGGCGGGCAGCGCGTCTGTCAAAAGACCCGCGATGAGCGCCAGCCGGCGTCGACCTCTTGGACAATCTTGTTCCGAGCCTGAGGGCCCCTCAAGGACTGAAGCGGCTTCGCCGCGGCCCTCCGGGCCGTCCTTGACCGGCCCTCACGCTCGAAATTCTCGCATCCAAGAGCTCGACGCCTCGGACCGTCGCGCCGGCCGGCCGACGAGGCCCGCCGCCGCTCTTCATTCGAAGGAGGATGCCAATTTCGCCCTTGACAACCAGCCCCCCATACGAGCCCGGCCATGACCAGGAGGACGGTTTCTGCTTTGACCAACAGCTAGCGCTATAAGAGCGCAAAAAATCATTCGAAAATCGGCGCGGTAGGGTAACGCGAGCCTCTCGCTCATGAAGCGAAGTTGCGAGTCGCTCGCCCGGTCCCGGTCGTCCACCTGCCCCCTCGGGTTTCCAGGCGATAAGCGCGTCGGCAGGCCTGGCGCGTCGCGGCGGCGACGAAACTCGAACTATGGGGAATAATGCAAAAATACGGCGAACGGGGCGTCCGGTCCAATTTCGAATTCGTAACCCTCAAGCTCAACGCCCTTGAAATCGCTCAGCCGCCCTCCAAAATTGCGAGCCTTGGAAGACCTGCGGTTTGGGCGAAACGGGCGCGTCCCGCGAGCTTTGGCCTCTTCGGTGGCCGAAGCCTTTGGCGAGAGGGGACGAATTGACGCGGAAATGGCTTCCAAAGCGCCAATTCTGCTCCTCTCAAAACCCACGAATGATGGCGAAAGCTTTTCGATGTCCCTTCCGAACCCGAACGCCAATCCCCTCCTCGAAGCCTGGACCGGCCCATTCGAGGCGCCGCCGTTCGACCGCATCGCGCCGCGACATTTCGCGCCCGCCTTCGAGGCGGCCCTGAAGGAGGCGCGGGCCGAGATCGACGCCGTCGCCGCCGATCCCGCGCCGCCGACGCTTCGCCAACACGATCGAGGCGCTGGAGCGGAGCGGGCGGACCCTCGACCGGGTCGCCAGGCGTCTTTTTCAATCTCGCCGGCGCCGAGACGAACGACGAGCTCGAAGCGATCGAGCGCGCCATCGCGCCGGTCCTGTCGCGCCACGCCAGCGACACCTATCTGAACGACGCGCTGTTCCGGCGGATCGACGCCCTGAAGGCGAACGCAGCCGTCGCTCGGCCTCACGCCCGAGCAGGCGCGCGCGCTCTGCGCGCTACGCATCTCGACTTCACCCGCGCCGGCGCCGGGCTGCCGCCCGAAGCGAAGGCGCGCCTCGCCGCGATCGGCGAACGGCTCGCCGCGCTGTCGGCCGCCTTCGGCCAGAACGTGCTGGCGGACGAGAGGGCCTGGGCGATGCTGCTCGACGAGGGCGATCTCGACGGGCTGCCGGACTTTTTGGTCAGCGAGCGCCGCGCGGCTCGCGGCCGAGCGCGGCCATCCCGGGCCGATACGCCGTGACGCTGTCGCGATCGAGCATCGAGCCGTTCCTGCAATTCTCGGCCCGCCGGGATCTGCGCGAAGCCGCGTTTCGCGCCTGGGCGCGCGCGCGGCGAGAACGGCGGCGCGACCGACAATCGCGCGATCGCCGCGGAAATGGTGCGCCTCAGGGCCGAGCGCGCGCAAGACTGCTGGGCTACGAGAGCCTACGCCCACTACCGCCTCGCCGACACGATGGCCAAGACGCCGCGCGCCGCGCTCGATCTGCTCGAGTCGGTCTGGACGCCCGCCGCGGCCGCCGGCGCGCAGGGAGGCCGAGGCGTTGCAGGCGATCGTCGCCAGCGAGGGCGGCAATTTCAGCGTCGCGCCCTGGGACTGGCGCTACTTCGCCGAGAAGCGGCGCAAGGCGGAGTTCGACTTCGACGAGGGCGCGATCAAGCCCTATCTGCCAGCTCGACCGGATGATCGAGGCGGCCTTCTACGCCGCCGGCCGCCTGTTCGGCCTGAGCTTCGCCGAGCGCTTCGACTTCCGCTCTATCATCCCGACGCGCGCGCCTGGACGGTGACCGGCCCGACGGCGCGCCGATCGCGCTGTTCATCGGCGACTATTTCGCCAGGCCGCCGAAGCGGAGCGGCGCCTGGATGAGCAATTTCCGCGGGCAGCAGAAGCTCGACGGGCCGCAAGCTGCCGATCGTGGTCAACGTGATGAATTTCGCCAAGGGCGGCGACGGCGAGCCGAGCCTTTTGAGCTTCGACGACGCGCGCACGCTGTTCCACGAATTCGGCCACGCGCTGCACGGGATGCTGTCGGACGTGACCTATCCCGATCCTGTCGGGCACCCATGTCGCCGGCGATTTCGTCGAGTTCCCGTCGCAGCTCTACGAGCACTGGCTCGAGCAGCCGGAAATGCTGCGCCGCTTCGCCGTCCACTACAAGACCGGCGAGCCGATGCCCGAGGCGCTGCTCGACAAGCTCGCGCGGCGCGCGCCGCTTCAATCAGGGCTTCGCCACGGTCGAATACACCGCCTCCGCGCTGGTCGACCTCAAGCTGCATCTCGATCCGTCGCCGGACGACGTCGACGTCGTCGCGTTCGAGCGGCCGGAGCTGGCGCGGATCGGCATGCCGGAGGGCGATCGCGATGCGCCACCGCACGCCGCATTTCCAGCACGTCTTTTCCGGCGGCTATTCGGCCGCCTACTACAGCTACCTGTGGTCGGAAGTTCTCGACGCCGACGGCTTCGAGGCGTTCGAGGAGGCGGGCGACATCTTCGATCCCGCGGTCGCCCGAGCGGCTGCACGACTTCGTCTACGCCGCCGGCGGCACGCCGCGACTACGACGAGGCCTATCGCGCCTTCCGCGGCCGCCCGCCTTCGCCGGCGGCGCTGTTCCGCAAGCGCGGGCTGGACGCAGGACCGGAGCGGGGATAGCGGGGCAGAGCGGGAGTGGCGACGCCGCCTGGACCGGATGTCTCCGCTAAGTCCTTGAAAACAAAGGAAACCTCGCCGAAGAATCGTCGGTTTGACTGATTAAGCCATTGAAAAGACTGAGGGTTGGCCGGAAAATCGCGGTCGCTCGTCCGGTCGATCCCGGCGGTCCGCCTACCTCGCGCGGGCGCGGGCGCGCTCGTACTGCGCCCTGACCGCCGCCGTCGGACGGATCGCCGCCCGCTCGGCCAGCAGCGCCTGGGCCAGACGCCATTGGCCCGACCGCTCGGCGGCGGCGATCAGGGTCAGGTTGACGAGGTCGCGCTGGGCATGGCTGCCGCCGATGCGGAAGGCCTCGGCGCGCGCCGGCAGGATGGCGTCGATCGCCTGCGCGTCGGCGCCCGCGCCGTAGTGGAGCATGCCCTCGATGAGCGCCCGCCCGACCTCGGCGGTGACCCTCCGGTTGTGGCCGCGCCCGTCGCGCTCGTAGGCGTCGAGAGAGCGCCGGAGCCGGTCAGCGTCATCCCGGTCGGGCGAGCGCGCCGCCGCGAGCGCCGCGTGAAGGTCGTTGAAGGCGAGGACATGATCATCGGCGTGCGCCCTCCAGGCCCGCGACACCGGCCCCCAGCGGTCGCCGACGTCGACGCCGGCGAGTTCGAGGCGCCAGAGCAGGGCGGCGGCGTCGCAACGGTCGAGGGTCATGTCGTCGGCGAGCCTTGGCGCCGAAAAGCGGTCGTAGCCGGCCAGGACCTCGCCGGGGCGTCCCCGTTCGATCAGGTAGAGGGCGAGGTGCCAGCCATTGTGTCCGGCCATGAAATGCGCGGCGCTCCAGGCCTCGCGAGTGGTCTCTAGGAACACGATCCCTTCGTCGGCGCGGCAGGCCGTCTCGAACACGTGCGCCAGCGCATGGGTGGCCCAGGCGTCCTTTGGGTTGAGGGCGAGCGCCTCGCGCGCCGCCTCCTCGGCGCGTGCAAGCTCGCCGGTCTCCTCGAGACCGAACGCGTAGGCGCCAAGAACGAAGCTCGTCAGCGGGTGGGCCCGATCCCACGCCGGCAGCACGCGGGCCGTCGAATCGCGGATCGCCTGCGACTGGCCGAGAAAGAAGTAGGCGTCCTGGGCGAACCGCAGCGCCAGCGCGTCGGTCGGCCAGTCGACGAGGATCGCCTCCCAGACGAGCGTGGCGTCGGTCGACCGGCCCTCGGCTAAGGCCCTGACGGCGCCGACATGCAGCTTTTCCCGCTGCGACGCGCTGGGAAGCCGGCGCTCGGCTGCCGCGAGCGCGCCGGCGACTTCCGGATGGTCGCCGCGAAATCCGCCGATCAGGAACAGCCCCGCGATCGCCGCCGCGCCGAGCGCAAAGGCCGGATCGTCCGCGAGCGCCTGCTTCAGCGCCCCGACCGGGTCCCCGGTCAGGCCCCAATAGTCCGAGACGGCGCGATCATACGCCCGGGCCGACGCGTCAGACCCGGTAAGCGGCAGACCCAGTTGATCCTTCGCCATGGGCTCCGGTCCTCGAGGGAGTGGGCATCCGACGAGAGCTTATCGCGGGTCGGCGGCCGGCGGAAACGATGCGCTGCTGGCGCCGCGGTCACAGTCTTCGAGCGCCGCGGCCTGGTTTGGCGGCGGAGCGCCGCCACGCCAGCTGCAGCGCCGTGCGAAGCTCTTCCTCGGTCAGCGCTTGGAGGAGCGCACAGGTCCAGCCCCACCTCCCCCAGGCGTTGTCGAGCGGCGAGAAGGCCTCGGGAGCGACCGTGCACTTCAGCGCCTGTTCGTCCGGCGCGAACTCGATGTTAGCGGTACGTTCATCCGGGGCGAGCGTGGCGAAGGTCACGCGCGCCTTGAAGGCGCGACGGTCGAAATGAGCATGCTCGGTCGCGCCCTCGAACGACAGCGCGATGCGGCGAAAGTCCGCGGCGTCGGCCATTGGCCTCTCCAGCGATCGCAACCGGAAGACTTCATGGTATGAGCCGCCCTTGTCGAAGACATGGCGGTTGGCTGACGGAGACAGAGCCGAGGATGGATGCGCCTGTTATCGTGGTCGGGGCGGGTCCGGCGGGCCTGATGGCGGCCGAAGCGCTCGCCCGCGCCGGACGGCGGGTGGTCATCCACGATGCGAGCCCGGGTTCGGCGCGGAAGTTCCTGCTCGCGGGACGAGGCGGGCTCAATCTTACGCACTCCGAACCGCTTCAGGTGTTCCTGACCCGTTACGGCGCAGCGGCCGAGCGGCTCAAACCGGCAATCGAGGCCTTCCCGCCCGAGGCGTTGCGGCGCTGGGCGGCCGAACTCGGCGAGGAGACCTTCGTCGGCAGCAGCGGGCGCGTCTTTCCAAAGAGCTTCAAGGCCGACTCCGCTGCTGCGCGCCTGGCTGAGACGGCTCGAAGGGCTTGGCGTTGAGCGCAAGGCCCGCTCACGCTTTACTGAATTCGCCAAAGGCGGCGCGCTGCGCTTCGTTTCGCCGGCCGGCGAGGAGACTATCGAGCCACGGGCCGCCGTCTTCGCTCTTGGCGGCGCGTCCTGGCCGAGGCTCGGCGCCGACGGCGGCTGGGTGGAGAGCTTCCGCCGCGCCGGCCTCGAGGTGGCGCCTTTGAAGCCGTCCAACTGCGGTTTTCTCGTCGCGTGGTCCAATCTTGTGCGGGAGCGGTTCGCCGGAACGCCGCTGAAGACCATCGCGCTGAGCCATGGCGGGGCGAGCGTCCGTGGCGAGGCCATGGTTACGGAGGCCGGCCTGGAGGGCGGCGCCGTCTACGCCTTGTCGGCGCGCCTGCGCGACGCGATCGCCGCCGATGGCGCGGCGACGCTCGCCATCGATTTCCGGCCCGACACCGACGAGCGCGCGCTCGCCGCCCGGCTCGTTCGGAAGCCGGGCCAATCGCTCTCGACGCGCCTTCGCAAGGCGGGGCTGACGCCCGTCGCAGCGGCGCTCATGAGGGAAGCCGGCCCTTTGCCAGATGACCCCGAGAGCCTGGCGCGGCAGGCGAAGTCTTGCCTTGTCCGCCTCATAGGGACCGCGCCGATCGCCCGCGCAATCTCGACCGCCGGCGGCATCGCCTGGAGCGAACTGGACGACGACTTCATGTTAATCAAGCGCCCCGGCGCATTCGTTGCGGGGGAGATGATCGACTGGGAGGCGCCGACCGGCGGCTATCTGCTGCAGGCGTGCTTCTCGACAGGCGACGCAGCCGGGCGCGCCGCGGCGCGCTTCGCAGCCGAGGCGGCATCGGGTTTGCGGGAACCGGACGACCTGGGCTAGCGTCGGGTGAGGGGTGGCCTGACTGGCTTTGCGCTTTCAGGCAGGGCCGGTGGAGGACCGGGATGGACGGCGGTCACCTGGACAGGATCAAAGCCGTTCTGCGCGTCACGAGCGGCAACTTCCTCGAGATGTATGACTTCTTCTTGTTCGGCATCTACGCCCGGCAGATCTCGCACGCCTTCTTCCCGAGCCACGATCCCTACGCCTCGTTGATGGCGACGTTCCTGAGTTTCGCCGCCGGCTTTGCGATGCGTCCGATCGGCGCGCTCGTTCTCGGGCCCTATATCGACCGAATCGGACGGCGCAAAGGGCTCATCCTCACCCTGTCGATCATGGCTTCCGGGACCGTTCTGATCGCGTTTGTTCCGTCCTACGCAACGATCGGCATGCTCGCGCCGCTGTTGGTGGTGCTGGGGCGGCTGCTGCAGGGGTTTTCAGCCGGGGTGGAACTCGGCGGCGTTTCGGTCTACCTGGCGGAAATGGCGACGCCGAGCCGCAAGGGCTTCTACGTAAGCTGGCAATCGGCGAGCCAGCAGGTGGCTGTCGTGTTCGCCGCGCTCCTCGGCTTCGGGATCGCCAAGCTGCTGCCGGTCGCGGCGACCGACGCCTGGGGATGGCGTATCCCATTCTTCATCGGCTGTGCGATCGTGCCGTTTCTCTATTGTCATCCGGCGCTCGCTCGAGGAAACCGTCGAATTCGCCGCGCGCAAGGTCCATCCGACGCTGGCCCAGATCTATGAGACGCTCGCCGCCAACTGGGCGATCGTGCTCGGAGGCGTGGCGATGGTCGTCATGACGACGGTGTCGTTCTACCTCATCACCGTCTACACGCCGACCTTCGCCCGCACCGTGCTGAGGCTGAGCGAGTCGGACGCGCTGCTAACGACCATGGCGATCGCCGCGTCGAATTTCGTCTGGCTCCCCATTTCCGGCGCATTGTCCGACTGGATCGGTCGTAAGCCGATCCTGATCGCCTTCGCCGTGCTCGCGCTCCTGACCGCCTATCCGGCGCTCGCCTGGCTGGTCGCGGCGCCGAGCTTCGGCCGGACGATGACGGTCGAACTTTGGCTGTCGTTCATCTACGCCGGGTACAACGGCGCGATGGTCGTGGCGCTGACGGAGGTCGTGCCGGCCTCGGTTCGCACGTCGGGCTTCTCGCTCGCCTACAGCCTCGCCACGACGCTCGGCGGCTCCTCGCTGGCGATTTCGACCTTTTTGATCGAACAGACGGGCGACAAGGCGGCGCCGGGCTACTGGATGAGTTTCCGCGGCGCGGCTTGCGGCGCTGATTTGCGACGCTGGCGGAGCTTTATCGCCGGAGCGGAGCGCGTCAGCCGAGCTCCGTGCCCGAGCGAGCGCGACGGCCTGATCGACAATGGCGCGATAGGCGTCCGAGGGTGGCAGACCGAGCTTGCCGACCTGGACATCCGCGAGGAGCTGATAAAGGTCGTCCCGGCCTGCCCCCGCCAGGATGCGATCGCACAACACCTCGGCGTAAGCGAAGAGCTCGCCGTCATTGCAATCCGCCGGGAGATCCCATGCTCCTTTCATGACGCCGACGACGGCGTCGATCGGCGTGGACTTGTTCGGGGATGTCCTTCCGATGAGATGGTCCCGCAGCGGTTCCCTCGGACAGACCCCAAGCGCCTCGCCAGGGCGTTTCCGGGACAGGGTTGAGCGGCGGTTTGCCCTCCGACCACGCGAGAAGATTGTCGAGGACGCACTGGGCCATAGCATGGCGCGTCTTCACCGAGGCCGAGCCGACATGCGGCAGCAGCACGACATTGTCGAGCGCAAGAAGCGCGGCTGGAACCTTCGGCTCTTTCTCGAACACGTCGAGGCCGGCGGCCAGGATCGTGTTGCCCCGAAGCGCTTCGATCAGGGCCTGCTCGTCCACCAGGGAGCCGCGCGCAATGTTGACGAGCACGCCGTCCCGGCCGAGGGCGCCGAGAACCCGATCGGTCACGATGTGCCGCGTGTCCGGACCGCCGGGCGCCGTGACAATCAGGATATCGCACGCCTCGGCCATCGCGGTTAGCGACGGATAGTATCGGTAGGGAGCATCGGACTGGGCGTGGCGGCCGTGGTAGATCACGATGAGCCCGAACGCCTCGGCGCGCCTCGCGATCGCCTTGCCGATCCGCCCGAGTCCGAGAATGCCCAAAGTCCGACCGCGCAGCGACGCCGTCAGCGGGAACGACGCTTTCAGCCATTTTCCAGCGCGCAGATAGCGCTCGGCCTGCGGAAGCTGGCGAACCGCCATGAGCATCAAGGCCATGGCGACGTCCGCGACCTCGTCATCGAGCACGCCCGGGGTATGGGTGACGAGGATCCCATGCTCGCCCGCCCATCGGGCGTCCACATGGTCGTAACCGACGCCGAAGCTCGCCACGATCTCAAGGCTGGGCAGCCGGCGCATCAGCGCCTCGTCGATGCGCCCATGGCCGCCCGCGGAGACGATTGCCCGGATTGAAGGACCACGTTCGTCGAGCCACGCCTCGGGGTCGGGTTCACGCCACAGGCGGTGCAGCGGCAGCCGCTCCGCGACCATGTCGGCGACGACCCCCATCCCGGCCGCCGGCATGAGAACATCGAGAGGCTGCATGGGTTGCTCCCTTTCCGCTTTCCCGTCCGCGCCGGACGTGGCACATGCCGCGACCATGACCAGCACTGACGGCACGTTTGCCGCCCGCCGGCGCCCCTTGGTGCGGCGCCTCATGCTGCAGGACTTCCGCTCCTACGCGGCGCTCGATCTCAGGATCAGCGGCCGCCTGGTCGTCCTATGCGGCGAGAACGGCGTCGGCAAGACCAACCTCCTCGAAGCCCTCTCGCTGATTGCCCCGGGGCGAGGGCTGCGGCGGGCCGAACTCGCCGACTGCGCGCGCCGCGAAGGCGGCGGCGGGTTCGCGCTCTCGATCGAACTCGAGGAGGACGGCGCCCTCCTTCAGCTCGGCTCCGGCTGGAGTCCGGCGAACGCCAATGGCGGCGCCGAACGCAAGAACCGGATCGACCGAGCGCCGGTCTCCTCGTCACGCGCCTTCAGCGACCATGCCCGGGTCGTCTGGCTGACCCCGGCGATGGATTCGCTATTCGCCGGGCCGGCCAGCGAGCGACGGCGATTCCTCGACCGGTTCGTGCTGGCGATCGACCCGGGTCACGGCGCGCGGGTCGGCGCTTTCGAGCGTGCCCTGCGCCAGCGCAACCGGCTGCTCGAAGAGGACCGTCGCAACGCGGCCTGGCTCGATGCGATCGAGCGCGAAGCGGCGGAACTCGGGGTCGCGATCGCGGCGGCGCGGCGCGAATGTGTCAGCCGCCTTGAGACGCTGATCGCGGCCGAACGCGACGACGCCTCGCCCTTTCCCTGGGCGCGGCTGGCGCTCGATGGCGAAATCGAGGCGCTCGCCGCAGGCGGCCCGGCGCTGGAGGCCGAGGACCGTTACCGCGCGCTGCTGCGCGACAATCGCGGTCGCGACGCCGCCGCCGGTCGCACGCTGGTCGGCCCTCATGTCAGCGATCTTTCGGTCCGTCACGGGCCCAAGGACGCGCCGGCCGCTAGCGCCTCGACCGGCGAGCAGAAGGCGCTGCTGGTCGGCCTAGCGCTCGCCCATGCGCGACTTGTGGCGGCCATGTCGGGCATCGTGCCGATCGCGCTCCTCGACGAGATCGCCGCCCACTTCGATCCGCGGCGTCGCGCCGCATTGTTCGATTCGCTGGCGCGCCTCGGCGGGCAAGTGTTCCTAACCGGCGCCGATCCGGCCGCCTTCGCGGATCTCACGGGGCGGGCCGAAACGTTCGAGGTGTCGGCCGAGGCGGGGGTCCGGGCAAAGGCTTAGGCGTGACCGGCGTCCGACGACAACATCCCGACATGGACGCCGAGCTTGGCGAGCGCCCTCTCGTATTTGCTGGCGTCGTCGGCGCTGAAGATGATATCCGGATCGGCCGGGCAGGTCAGCCAACCGTTGGCCAGGATCTCGCTCTCGAGTTGGCCGGAACTCCAGCCGGCATAGCCGAGCGCCAGGACCGCCTGCGCAGGGCCTGCCCCGTCCGCGATGGCGCGTAGAATATCGATGGTGGCGGTAAGGCAGACGTCGTCGGCGATTTTCACGGTCGAGTCGGTTGCGCCGTAGTCGGCGGAATGGAGGACGAAGCCGCGCCCGGTCTCCACCGGACCGCCGCGCACGACCCTGACCCCCTCCGCCCGCGCCGGCAGGCGGATCTCCGGCTCGCCCGGCACAATTCCGAGTTGTGTCAGGAGTTCGGCGAAGTCGATCTCGTCGGCGCGCTGGTTAATGATGAGGCCCATGGCGCCGTCTTCCCGATGAGCGCACATATAGACGACCGAGCGGGCGAACGGCCCGTCGCGGAGGGCCGGCATCGCGATCAGGAACTGGCCTTCCAGACTGGTGGGCGGCGGAGGGTCGGCCCTTTTCATTCTGGCCTCCGGATGCAGCCGGCATTGACGGTTCTGGGCTATGGTAGTCGAATTCCTCCAAGCGGTGAAGGAGCGCAATGACGCACGTGGACACGACGGCAAGACCGAGGCGCCTGACCCGGCGTTGGAGGGCGCTGGCGCTTGCCGCTGCGGCCCTCGGCGCGCCGCCGGCGGCGGCCGACGGCTACTCGACCGACTGGGCCCCCGCGGCGAAATCCGAGGCTAGACTCGTCGCAGCAGGGGGAGCGCTCGCGGGCTTCGAGATCAGGCTCGCGCCGGGCGCGATCACCTACTGGCGCGACCCCGGCGAGGCGGGCGTTCCGCCCAGTTTCGACTTTTCGGGCTCGGACAATGTCGCCGAAGTCACGCCGGCGTTTCCGGCGCCCAAGCGAATCCAGGAGGCGGACGGCGGCGAGGCCTTCGGCTACGAAGGCGCTGTCGTTTTCCCGCTCAAGGTTACGCCGCGCGATCCAACAAAGCCGGTCACGCTGGCGCTCCTCGCCAGCTACGCGGTGTGCGAGAAACTGTGCCTGCCGGCCAAGGCCAAGCTGACGCTGACGCTGCCCGGCGGGTCCTCGCCTTACGCCCCAGCCGTCGAGGCGGCGCTCGCCGCCGCGCCTCGGCCCGTCGCGCCGGAGGCCTTCGGCGCTTTGAGCGGCGACGCCGCCGGCGGCTGGCGACTGTGCGCGGCGCATGTGCCCGGTCGGCCGCGCGACCTTTTCGTCGAACCGCCGCAAGGCTGGTGGGTGACCGCCGCCCCGGCGGCGGGCGATGAGGGCCAGGACTGTTTCGCGATCCGCCTGCGCGAGAGCCCGAAAGACGAGCGGCCGCCGGTCCCGTTGCGGCTGACGATGACCGGCGCGGACGGACCCGTAGAGACGACCGTGATCGCCCGGTAGCGCGCCTGCAGCTTTGGCGCCGGGCGTGTGTTTTCAAGACGTTAAGCGTACAAATCTGTCCCAAAATCGTCCTGCGTCGTGAAGCGTTGGGCGGGCGCGCCAGATCGCTGGCCCGGCAGAGGCGGAGGCGCCCAGGCATGGGCGATTTGGCCGCGCACTAATATACATTGTGTATATGTACAAATTTCTGTTCTCGACTTCCCAGCGCCAAACATCTCGTCTGGCCGGTCTTTGCTGCTGCGCCTTCAGCGGATAGGACTCCCCCGATCAACCCCCGGTTTGACGATTGATTCAACGATTTCACTCTGTTACAGCGAGGTTGCGGTTCGCGCCCCGCAAGCTCTGGGGCTGACCGAGGCGGAACGGGATCTGTCGGACCGCAATGGCAGGCGAAAGCGGCCGCGCGACCGAGCGCGGCCGGCTGCAAGGCGCGGCCAGCGGGCGCCACGCGATTCGTCCAGGGCCGACCTTGCGCTAGCGCGACGGCCTCTCGGTTGCGACATCGAAACGGTTGGCGTAGACGGCGGCGCGTTCGCGCTCGCGGTCCGGATCGATCCCGAATTCCTCCGGCCGGTAACGGTTGGCGCCGTAGCCGCCGTTCGGCGCCCGGGCGATCTTCGCCGTCATCGCCGCACGGGCCTGCCGCGACAGCTCGAGCCCGAAGGCGTCGTAGATCCGCGCCACGGTTCCGACCGGATCCGCGACGAGGGCGCGATACTGCACATGCACGAGCCGGGAGCGCAGCGGGAAGGCCGGATCGTCCGCGAGCGCCGCCATGCGCCGCATCCCATCCTGCCAGTAGTCGGCGACTTTGCGGCCGATCTCCAGCCGGTCGATCGCGTTGGTGAAAGGCGCCCGCATGAGCTCCGTCAGGCGCGCGGCCGAGGCGAGCACATGGCCGGGATCGCGATGCACGAACACCAGCATGGCGTCGGGGAACACCCGGGCGAGCGCATCGGCCGAGAATAGATGATCGGGCGATTTCAGGACCCAGCGCCGCGGCGCCTCGCCCGGACCCTGGAGATGACGAAGGAACCGCCCGTGGAACCGGTAGGCGTCTTCATAGCCCGACGCATCGAGCCAGGCGTGATAGGACGGGACGCGATAGACGGCGTCGAACCGCGGGCTCTTGAACACGTGGCTCGTGATCTCGGTGCATTCCTGCGGCGCGTCGGCGTCCATCGGCTGTACGCTCGTGATTCCGGGCGAGAGGCGGGCGTAGATGCGGAGCTGAAACTGCACCTTCAGGCGCCCGGCGCCGAACCCGGCCGCGCGATGGCGCGGATAGGGATAAATCGCCTCCCACATGCGCGGAGCGCGGTTGGCGGGATCCTGCGCCAGCAAGCCGTGCAGAAAGGTCGTGCCGCTGCGCGGCAGGCCGGCGATGAAGATCGGCGGCGCGAACGGCCTGCCGGGGATCGCTGGATCTTGGCGCTCCGCATCCGCAAGGATCAGCAGAGTCGAGAGCATCCGGGTCAGGTCCCAGCGCGCCGCGCCGCGACCGAATGACGACAGCGCCGCCTCGTCCTCGAGGCTGCGGGTCAGGGTGGCGAGCGCTTCGACCAGACGGGGATCGGCGAGCGGCGCCGGATCGAGGCGCGTGGCCTTCGCGGCCGCGGCGATCAGCGGCGCCGGCGCGAGTTCCGCGCCGTCGTCGAAGATCGCGGCGAGCCGCTTGACTGTCGAGGCGATCACTGCGCGGCCAGCGTCCGAACGCCGCCGCGCGCGGTCCTCCGTTCGGCCAGCAGGCGCGGGAGCGCATTCGCGCGACCAAACCACGCAGCGAAATGCGGATGGACCCCGCCGAAAGCAAGATTTTGCACCGTCATCACCACGAGATCCGATCCTGACAGGGGCCGGCTATGCGGGCCCAAGGCACGAAGGACTCGGACGCGGCGGCAACCGAGCCCCTGGAGTTGCTGCGCGCGCGAGATAGCGCATGGCGGCGACAACCGCCACTCGCGACGGCTGGTCGGCGAAAACCCTTCAAAGCGCCGCCGCAGCGTCGTAAAGTGACGATCTGTCCGCGGGATTGATTGGCGACACAGCGTTCGCTATCGCGACGAGGGCTACGGAGACCGCGTCAACCCGCCCATGCATAAAGCCAACGCGGTCCTTGTCTCCGCGTTCCATTCGAGGCTTCCGGCGGCGAAAGGGCGAGCCATCGCCAATGCCGGAACGCGTCGACGGGAAGGACGGAGATGTCGAGCATGGCCTTCAATGAGATCGGGGTGCTTGCGACCTGGTTGTCGGTATTTTGCCTGGCCGTAGCCGGCGTCGGCTGCCTGTGCGCCGTCTCCGCCGCTTGGGCCGCGCGGTGGTTCCTCCGGCGGCCGGCCGCCGCCGCTCCGACGGCGTGGCCGGATGTCTCGATCCTGAAGCCGCTGTTCGGGATCGAGGCGAAACTCTCAGAGGCCCTCGAAACCTATTTGGATCAAGACTACGAAGGCCGCGTCCAGATCGTTTTCGGCGTCCAGGACCCCAACGACGGCGCAATCCCGGTGGTGAAATCGTTGATGCAGCGATTTCCCGGGCTCGACCTTCGGCTGGTCGTCGACGGCGCCATGCACGGCGCCAACCGCAAGGTCTCCAACCTGATCAATATGGCCGAGGTCGCCCGCCATCCGCTGATCGTCATGGCCGACAGCGACATCGCCGTCGGTCGCAACTACTTGCGCACGTTGGCCGCTGCGCTGGCGCAGCCGGGCGTCGGGGCCGTCACCTGCCTTTACCGCGGGGCGCCGCACGGAGGCTTCTGGTCGCGGCTCTCGGCCATGGCGGTGGACGATCATTTTCTGCCCGGCGTGATCCTGGGGCTGGCGCTCGGGCTGGCGCGGCCCTGCGTCGGCGCGACCATTGCGCTTTCCCGGCAAACCCTCACGAGAATCGGCGGCTTCGAGGCCGTCGCCGACCAGCTGGCGGATGATTACGCCATCGGGCACGGGGTGCGGCAGTTGGGTTTGCAGGTCGTCGTTCCCGCCATGCTGGTGACCCATGCGTTCGAAGAGACGTCGCTGCGCGAACTGGCGCTGCATGAGTTACGTTGGGCGCGGACGATCTTCACCCTCGATCCGCTCGGATATGTCGGCAGCGGCGTCACCCACATAGTGCCGTGGTCGCTGATCGGCGCCGCGCTTCGCGGGTTCGACGGCTGGGGTTGGGCGGCCGTTTTAACCGCGCTGGCATGTCGTCTGTTCTTGAAATTCCGGTTCGCGCGGGATTTTGAGTTGCCAAATGCGAACTACTCTCTAACTGTCATTCGTGACTTCCTCTCTTTCGCCGTTTTTTTCGCATGTTTCTGGAGTCCGCGCGCCAACTGGCGCGGAACGGATTTCTTCGTCAGGCGAGACGGCACGATGGCGGCGGTCGGCCGCGAAGATTAGCGAAAAGACAGTGGGAACATGAAATGATGCGCGCGCTGTTCCTTCAGGCGCCGTCCTTCGACGGATTCGACGGCGGCGCAGGCTCCCGTTACCAGTCGAGGCGCGAGATCAAGTCGTTCTGGTATCCGACCTGGCTGGCCCAGCCGGCCGCTCTGGTGCCCGGCAGCAAGCTGATCGACGCGCCGCCGCACGGGATCTCGCTGGCCGAGGTGACGGCCGAAGCCCGGAATTTCGACCTTGCGGTGCTGCATACCTCCACGCCGTCGTTCGCCTCGGACGTCAAAGCGATCGCGGCGCTCAAGGCCGCCAACCCCGGGCTGAAGGCGGGCTTGATCGGGGCCAAGGCGGCGGTCGACGCCGAAGGGTGCCTGAAGTCCGCGCCGATCGTCGATTTCGCCGCTCGCAACGAATTCGATTTCACCATCAAGGAGATCGCCGACGGCCGGGACTGGAAGTCGATCCTCGGCCTCTCCTTCCGGGACGCGGACGGCAAGATCCAGCATACTCCCGACCGACCGAACCTGGGAAACATGGACGAGTTGCCTTTCGTCACCCCAGTCTACAAGCGGGACCTGCAGATCTCGCGATATTTCATCGGTTATCTTCGCCACCCCTATATCTCGATCTACACCGGACGCGGCTGCAAATCGCGGTGCACGTTCTGCCTTTGGCCGCAAAGCGTCGGCGGCCATCGCTACCGCACCCGCTCGGTCGGCCATGTGATCGAGGAAATCGCCTGGGCGAAGCAGGCCTTCCCCGAGGTCAAGGAATTCTTCTTCGACGACGACACCTTCACCGACGACCTGCCGCGGGCGGAGTCGATCGCGCGCGAGCTCGGCAAGCTCGGCGTCACGTGGTCCTGCAACGCCAAGGCCAATGTGCCGCGCGCCTCGCTGAAAGTGATGCGGGAGAACGGCTTGCGCCTGCTGCTGGTCGGCTATGAGATCGGGCAACCAGCAAATTCTCCACAACATCAAGAAGGGCATGCGGATCGAGGTCGCCAAAAGGTTCTCCAAGGATTGCCGGGAGCTCGGCGTCACCATCCACGGCACCTTCATCATGGGGCTGCCAGGCGAGACGCAGGAGACGATCAAGGAGACGATCGCGTTCGCCAAGGAGGTCAACCCGCACACGCTCCAGGTGTCGCTGGCTGCCCCCTACCCCGGGACGTTCCTCTATAAGCAGGCGCTGGAAAAGGGCTGGCTCGACGACGCCAATGCGGACCTGGTGAACGACAGCGGCGTCCAGCTCGCCCCCTTGAGTTATCCGGGATTGAGCCACACCGAGATCTTCGACTCGGTCGAAACCTTTTACCGCAGCTTCTATTTCCGCCCGAGCAAGATCGCCTCGATCGTCGGCGAAATGGCGTTGAGTCCCGAGATGATGAAGCGACGGCTGCGCGAGGGGGTGGAGTTTTTCCACTTCCTGCGCGAGCGCCGAGAGATCGCGCACTGAAATATCTGATCGTCACGGCCGATGACTTCGGCCTCGCCGACGCGGTCAACCGCGCCGTCGAGCGCGCCCATGTCGAGGGCGTCCTCACCGCGGCGAGCCTGATGGTCGGAGCGCCGGCGGCGGCGCCGGCCGTCGAACTGGCGCGCCGGCTGCCGCGGCTCGCGGTCGGGCTGCACCTGGCGCTGGTCGAGGCCAAGCCGGTTCTGCCTGCCGCGGCCGTCCCCGACCTGGTCGATGGCAACGGGCGCTTTCGCGCCAACATGGCGCTCGCCGGCGCCGCGATGTTCCTTTTGCCGCGCGTGCGCAAGCAAATGCAGGCGGAGATCCGCGCCCAGTTCGAGGCCTTCCGCGCCACCGGTTTGACGCTCGATCACGTCAACGCCCACAAGCATTTTCACCTGCATCCCTCCATTCTCTCGACGATCATCGACCTGGCCGCGGAATTTGGGGTGAGGGACGTTCGCGTGCCGGTGGAACCCGCGGCGATCCTGGCGCGGGTCGAGGACGCCCGATCCGGCCCGGCGGCGGTCGCCTTGAACCGTTGGGCGCGCTTGCAGGGCGCGCGCCTGAAGCGGGCCGGCCTCGCCGCGCCCGATCAGGTTTTCGGACTCGCCTGGAGCGGCGCCGTGACGCTGTCGCGGCTTCAGGGGCTGATCGCGCATCTGCCGGAGGGCGTGACCGAAATCTACGCTCATCCCGCGACGGCGTCAGGGTTTGCCGGCGCCGCGCCCGGTTATCGATATGAGCAAGAGCTCGCCGCGCTGACCTCGTCCGATCTCCGCGACCAGGTTGCCGCGGCCGGCATTCGCTGTGGCGGATTCGCCGACGCGCCGCGCCGTCCCGGCGCCTCCGCGTAGAACGACCCCCGGGCAAGCGAACGAGATCGCTCCGTCCGGGCGCGACTTAGTGTCGCGCCCCGAAATAAACCATTTGACAAACGCCATACCTTTTTCTTAGTTTTATCAATTCGCGGGTCACGGACTAAAATAAGAATAGTACTGTTATTAATAAATAGTCCATTCTGGGAGGGTCCTGCGATGAAAATCGGCTTTCATACTGACGCCTTCAACTCTGCCGCCTTCAGTTTTGAAAAGGCGCTGCAGTGGGCAAAGAACAATCGCGTCCAATACATCGAGCCAGGCGTCATCGATGGCGTCTCCTGGATCCATGGCCTGGGATACTTCCCCCATGTGTCCCTGACGGAAGACCCCCTCCTGCTGTTGAAAAAGATGGAGCGCTACGGGGTGCGGTTCTCCCAGGTGGACGCCGCCTATCCCCTTTCGGGCAGGGACGGGGCCTACCTCGGGGTGCCCTACATCCTGAAGACGCTGCCCTGGGCCCGGATTGCCGGTTGCCCGAACATCGCAACGACGGACGGCCTCCTGAAGCCCGAAGGGCTGACCGATGAGCAGGCCATGGAGGCGATGAAGCAGAGTTACGGCGTGATCGTCGAAGCGGCCGAGGCGTACGGGATCAATATCAACATCGAGATCCATGGCTACTTCACCACCCGGCCCGAGATGGTGGCGCGGATGCTGGAATTCGCCGACAGCCGCTGCTTCGGCCTGAACTTCGACACCGGGAATTCGTTCATCGCCGGACAGGATCCGGTCGAGTTCTGCAGGCGCTTCATCGGGCGCATTCATCACGTTCACATCAAGGACGTCTCCGAGAGCCTCGCCGCGGCGACCCGCGGCAAGGAGACCGGCATCGCTGTCAGCCATTGCGCCATCGGGGACGGAATAAACGCCGAGAACATCAGGACAATACTCGGTCTGCTGCGCGACAGCGGCTATCGCGGCGCGCTCAGCATGGAATGCGAGGGCCAAGGAGGCCCGCTGATCGAGAAATCCCTCGGTTGGCTGCGCCGCACCCTGGACGCGCTCGGCATTCCCGAGGACAAGTGATTCCCGGGAGACAACGCAAGGAGGTAACTGATGCTTGGAAAATGGCTGGTTGCGCCGGACGTCAGCCGGCGGAGTTTCGCAGTCGGGCTTGCGACGATCGCGGTCGGGATCGGGAACACGACGCTGTTCGCCGCCCCGGCGGGCAAGCAACTCGTTTACGGCTACGTCACGCCGGGGCCCGACACCTGGTACAAGAGGGACGTCGACGGCTTCACCTACGCCGCTGAGCGCGCGGGAGCGAAGGTGATCGTCCTCAATTCCGACTACAACGCGGAGAAGGAGATCGCCAACATCGACTCCCTAATCAACCAGGGCGTCGATGGCATGTGCATCTTCACCTTCAACCCGAACGGGGCCAACATCGCCGCCAAGAAATGCGCCGCGGCCGGAATCCCGCTCGTGGTCACGGACAACGTGGGGCAGGTCCTGAAGTCCGGCAGCGACGTCGTCGCCGCCATCGACTTCGACTGGAACGCCATGGGCAAGGACGTTGCGCACTACATCGCGGCGAACTATCCGGGTGAGGACATCGCGGTCATCACGGGGCTGTTCGAGCATATCCCGGTGCAGATGTTCCGCGCATCGTTCGAACCGGCCGTCGCCGAATTGGGCAAGAACAAGATCGTCGCGGTGCGCGACGGCCGCTACGATCCCAACGAGGCCGTGAATCAGGCGCAGGACCTCATCCAGTCGGGGCAGAAGTTCTCCGTCCTGTTCGTGTTCAACGACGAGATGGGCGTGGCGGTGGTCCGCATGCTGAAGACCCGCGGCCTGTTGAACAACCCGATCAAGGTCATCACCACGAACGGCGCCCCCTACGGCATCGAAGCGATGAAGGACGGCGGGATCAAGTACTCCATCTCCAGCTCTCCCGGCTGGGAGGGCATGATTTCGTTCCTCGCGCTGCAGGCCTACGTGACCGGCAAGATCAAGACGAAGAACCAGCAGATCCTTCTTCCCATTGCGCCGATCACCCCTGCGACCATCGATGACAAGACCAAGGTGATCCCATGGGATGTGGACCCGGTCTGGCTGGAACTGACGAAGACGAACTTCCCGCAGTACACGGGGATCTATTGAGCGTAGGCGTGCGGTTCCTTCCCCATCGTCGGAGCGCACGTGTTAGCGTCAATCCGCAACGCGACGAAAATCTACGGCCAGCACAAGGCGCTCGACGACGTCAGCTTCGACCTCGCCGAGGGGGAGGTGCATTGTCTGGTCGGGGAGAACGGCGCGGGCAAGTCGACCCTGACGAAGATCCTTTCAGGCGCGATCGCCCCCGACTCGGGCGTGATCGCGCTCGATGGGACCGAGTACCGTAGCCTTACGCCGCGGCAGGCGATCGAGCTGGGCGTCGCCACCGTCTACCAGGAGCCCGAACTCGTCGACAGCCTGACCGTAGCGGACAACATCTACCTCGGGGACGAGAGGTCGGCGGCCTTTCCTCTCATGGTGGACACCCGGACGCAGAACGAGCGGGCGCGCCAGCTCATCGGCTCCCTTCACTTCGACCTGAAGGAAGACGCTCTGGTCGAGGACCTCTCCTCGGCGCAGAAGCAGATGCTGCAGATCGTGAAAGCGCGTCACCGAGAGGCCAAGGTCATCATCATGGACGAGCCGACCAGCTCGTTCGGACGGGAAGAGACACATGCGCTCATGGCCCTGATCCGCAGCCTCAAGGCCAAGGGGATCGGGATCATCTACATCTCCCACTTCCTGGAGCAAATCTTCGAGATCGGCGACAGGATCACGATCCTGAAGGACGGGGAGAGCATGGGGACCTTCCCGCGCTCCGCGATCGACATGGACACCGTCATCCGCAAGATGGTGGGCCGCGACGCCTCGCTATTCTACGCCAAGGAGGACGTGACGCCGGGACCGGTGCAGTTGGAGATTCGCCACCTCAGCCGTCGCGGCGCCGTCGAGGACGTGAGCTTCGAGGTGCGTGCGGGGGAAATTTTCGGCCTCGGGGGGCTCGTCGGCTCGGGCCGCACCGAGCTCGTGAACCTCATCTTCGGCGCCGACCGCAAGGACCGCGGAGAGATTCTCATCGGCGGACAGCTCATGCGCATCCGCAATCCCCACGACGCCGTGGAGGCGGGAATGTGCCTGATCACCGAGGACAGGAAAAAACTGGCCATGTTCACGGCGCGGAGCGTGGCGGAGAACATCGCCATCGTGCGCAACGAGCGCTACGAGCCGCCCGTGCTGAACCTCGCCGCCGAGCGGCGGCGCGTTCGCGACACGGTGAAGCGTCTCGCCATCGCCGTGACGGACCAGGACGAGCAGACCGTCGCCGAGCTTTCCGGCGGCAACCAGCAGAAAGCCATCATCGGCCGCTGGCTCCTGAGCGATGGCCGGCTGTACATCTTCGATGAGCCGACCAAGGGGGTGGACGTGGGCGCCCGCGCCGAGATCTTCCGCATCATGGTGGAGCTGGCGAAGGCGGGCAAGAGCATCGTCATGGTGTCGTCCGATATGCCCGAGCTGATGTCCATGAGCGACCGCATCGGCGTGATGCGGGGAGGCCGGCTCACCCATGTCCTCGACCGGCGCGAGGTCTCCGAGGAATCCCTCGTCAAACACTTCATCGGACTCTAAAGATGCGGAGAACCGTCTCGATCTTTCGCGAACAGTGGTTTTTCCTGCTCATCGTCGAAGTCGTCCTGGCGGTCGGGACGGAACTCGTCAATCCCCGCTTCTTCGGGCTGAACAACCTCGAGAACATCCTGGAGCAGGTGTCGGTGCTCGGCCTCGTGGCGTCCGGCGCGACCCTCCTCATGATCGCGGGCAATTTCGACATCTCGGTCGGCGCGAACATCGGAATGTCCGCCTGTTTGATGGCGATCATGATCAAGGCCGGCTTCGGCGCCGCGCCCGCCGTGGCCGCCGGCATCCTGCTCGCCACGGCCAACTCTTTCTTCGTCGGGGCGTGCTCGATCCTGTTCAAGGCGCCGTCGTTCATCATCTCGCTCGCCTGCATCGGGATCTTCCGCGGGATCGCGCTCGCCTTCACCAAGGGCGTCCTGCAGCTGATCTACGGAAACTTCGAGTTTCTCGGGACGGAGAGGTTCTTCAATATCGTCCCGCTCATGTTCCTGATCAGCCTCGCGGGCTATTTCGTCGTCCACTTCATTCTGAAATACACGAAAGTCGGCCGCCGGGCCTTCGCCATCGGCAGCAACGTGCAGGCCGCCTACCTCGCGGGCATTCCGGTCAACCGCAACAAGCTGATCTTCTTCGTCATCAACGGTCTGCTTGTCGGAGTGGCGGCGACCCTGCTCCTGTCCCGCATCGGCGCAGCTCAGCCCTCCACCGGAAGCGGGATCGAGCTGCAGGCCATCGGCGCCGTGGTGATCGGCGGCACGCCGATGACGGGCGGCCGGGGCAAGGTGATCGGCACGTTCTTCGGCGTGCTCCTCACCGGGATCATCTCCAACGCGCTGAACATGCTCCAGGTCAATCCGTACTTCCAGGACGTGGCCATCGGCGCGCTCATCATCGTGTCCCTGGCGGTCAGCGCGTTCAGCCAGCGCGGACAGAGGGGCTAGTGATCAGGCCCGGAACCGGAGAAGATGCGCCCCGTCGACAGGCAAGCGCGGCTCCGAAAATCACCGGAACGCGCCGCACGCCGATGCAAAAACCTCACGGCGCCGGGTCGGGCGTCGCGCGCAATGCGGCCGCCCCAATCCGGCAATTTTCGCCGTCGGGCGAAATACGCGAAATGCTTGACCTCGACGCTTTCGATGAGCTTTGCTTTGCCGCCGAGCAGGACCGGCATTCGTTAATCGTCGGCGCCGGGGTCCATGGGTTCGGACCGACTTGAAGGCCGTCGCCGTGCAACGCGTCCGAATGCCGCCTTTCCTCCAACCGGCGGCCCGGATAGAAAGCGATCGGGCAGGTTAGCGAGTGCAGTCATGGAAGACGGGGCGCCGAGACCGGCGGGCCTCGAAGCGTCGAGAGCCGAGCGTCACGACTACATCGCTTTGCGTTACGCGAAAGCTGATCGTTGCCGGACAAGCGTGCGGAGCCCGCCTCCCATCGGCGCGAGTCGGCTTTAGAGCTCTTGAGGGAACGTATGCTCGGCCGCGCGCGAGCCTTCGCTTTCGTCGCCGTCCTGGCGTGCCTCGCCGGATCAGAAGCGACTTCAGCCGGAGAGGCTGCTGGACCTGCAATGGAAAGTTCGGATCTCACGCGCACTGAGGCCGAGGACAGAGGTCGTCGTATCAGCGATGTCGCTTACGAGCTGACGGTCGATCTAGACGAAAGGAGCCCGGCGTATTCCGGAAAGATCCGTATTGATTTCGATCTGCTCGACAATGATTCGCCGATCAGATTGGATTTTTTTGAAGGCAGGGTTTCATCCATAGTTTTAAACAATCAACTCATCGATCTGTCCGCCAAGAAGCGTTATTGGATCGAGCTGCCTTCTCACACGTTGAAACGGTTCGGCCGTAACTCCGTCATCATCGAATACGCGCATGAGTATTCGATGCAAGGGCAAGGTCTCTATCGCTACGTTGATCCTGAGACGAAAGAGATTTTCCTATACACCCAATTTCAACCCTTTGACGCCAATAAATTCATGCCGTGCTTCGACCAGCCCGACTTGCGGGCGACGCTCGCGCTGACGGTGAACGCGCCGGAGCGCTGGAAGGTCATCAGCACGACCCGTGAGATCGAAGCGAAACCGCTCACGAACGGCAAAAGGCATTGGCGCTTTCCTATCACCCCCAAGATCGCCACCTACTTGTTTTCGCTGCACGCCGGTCCGTTCAAGGTTTGGACAGATCAGTTCGAGGACATTCCGCTGCGTTTGTTCGCGCGCCCCTCTATGGCGAAATACGTCGATCCAAAGGAGTGGTTCAGATACACCAAGGACGGTCTCAAGTTTTACAATGCGTACTTCGCCTATTCCTACCCATTTAAGAAGTACGACCAAGTGATCCTGCCGGATTTCGAGGCAGGCGCGATGGAAAACGTCGGCGCGGTGACATTCGATGAGGACGAATATGTTTCGCGCTCCCAGATGACCAGGCGGAAGCAGCGTAATTTGGCTTCGACGTTGCTGCATGAAATGGCGCATATGTGGTTCGGCGACACCGTGACCATGGCGTGGTGGAACGACTTGTGGCTGAACGAAAGCTTCGCCACGTTCATGGCGGCGATCGCACTGGAAGAGTCCACGGAATTCAAAAAGTCGTGGCAGACTTTCTACTCCGAAGACAAGGCGCTGGGATATTGGGAGGACAGCCTCGCGACCGCGCACCCGATCGAGGCGCCGATCGGCGGCGTCAAGGACGCGCTGGCTACGTTTGACGGCATCACCTATGGAAAGGGCGCGAGCGCGCTGAAACAGCTCTCGGCGTATATGACGCCGAAGAAATTTCAGCGCGGGCTTCAGGACTACATTCGCAAGTACGCATTCAGGAACGCCACTTTAACTGACTTCATTGCAACCCTGCAAACTCGGACAGATCGCGATCTGAAGACCTGGGCCGATCGGTGGTTTAGACAGCGGGGCACGGATGAATTGAGCGCAAAATGGACATGCGCAAAAGATCGTCTGCACGCGGTAGAACTGACCTCCTCAGCTCCGGACGGCGCGAGCCACCGCCCGCAGGCCCTGAAATTGGCGCTATTCCAAGAAAAGGACGGCCGGTTGGGGGAGCCCACCGTAATTCCCGTCGTCCTTGAGAAATCGACTCAGACATTACAGGGGGATTGGCCTTGTCCTGCATTCGTCTACCCGAATTATCAGGACGAAACCTATGCTATGATCTCACTGGATCCCGTGAGCCTGTTGTTCGCAAAGAGAAATATTCACAAGATCTCGGATCCTTTGCTGAAGACTCTTGTCTGGGGCGATTTGTGGTACATGGTGCGCAGCACGGGAATGGCTATGGGCGATTACATTCAGGTGCTCGGAGCAAATTTTGCGCAGGAAGAGAATGATATCCTGCTCGAACGCATCGTCGGTACGATTTCTCCGAATGAAACGATCGATACGACTTCCTTAAATCAGCGATCCAACGTGATCAATTATTGGCCGCAGGCAACCGAATCGGAGCGGCAGGCCAGGCTCGCGTTTATCGGCAATATGGAAGCGCAGTATTTGGAGCGTTTTCTTTCCAGCAAACAGGGTTCAGACGAGCAACGGTTTTGGTTCGAGAGTTACGTCGTCTTGGCGCAGACGCCCGAGGCTTTGGCCCGAGTGGCGGAGTGGGCGAAGACTCTGAACGTCGGGCCGGGGCTGAAGCTGGATCTGGACCAGCGCTGGATGATGGTGCGGCAATTGACCCGCTACGGGCAAAAGGACGCGTCGGCCTTGTTCGCACGATTGAAAGAGATCGATGCGTCCGACCGCGGGCAAAAAGCGCGCCTGGAGATCGAGGCGATTCAACCAAGGCTGCAGGTCAAACAGAAGTGGTTCGCAATCGTCACTCGACCGAAGCCGGAGCTGTCCTTGGCCGACGCGCGCTCCGTGCTCGGCTCTCTGTTTCCGACTGAACAGATCGACCTGGCCCAACGCTTCAAAGAGGATTCCTACAAGTATCTCAGTCAAAACGGCGGGTCCGAAAACGACACGTTCGTGCAAGTCGTCGCGACGGCGATCGTGCCACTGAATTGCCGCGCGCAGGACTCTGGCGGCTGAGGAATTTCCTCAGTCAGCCCAACGCGCTGGCTCCGATTGTGAGCAAAGAGTTGCGGGCGGAGCTGGAGGAAGACGAGCGCTGCCAGAAGATTCGGGCTGCAAGCGCTCTGACAGACGAGGACGCAGGAGCAGGGGGCCCTCATTGAAGGGCGATCGGATGGGCAAGCGGCCCGCCTCACAGGCGTCCCGGTCAACCTGAACAACTCGTTTACATGCTCCAGGCAAATCCGGACTTCCAGGATGCGGCGATCGGCGCGCTGATTATCGTGTCCCTGGCCGTCAGCGCCTTCTGCCAGCGCGGACGGCGGGCGTAGGGCGTAAGGGCTGGAGATCGAATCGCGTGATAAGCCCTCATCCGGCCCTTCGGGCCACCTTCCCCCCGAAGGGGAAGGGAAACCCCCTCTCCCTCGGGGACCCTCGGGGAGAGGGAAGCCGCGAAGCGGCAGGGTGAGGGTAGGCCAGCGCGACCCGATGTCATCAGGGTCTGACAAGCGCTCGTCCCGCCTATTGCGCCGGAACGCCCAGCTTGACCAGGCGGTAGACGATGCCCTCGACCAGCGCCTGGAACGAGGCGTCGATGACGTTGCTCGAGACGCCGACGGTCGACCACGTGTCGCGGTCGCCGTCGCCGAATTCGATCAGCACCCGCGTCACCGCGTCGGTCCCGCCCTGGAAGACCCGCACCCGGTAGTCGCGCAGTTCCAGGCTCTCGATATGCTTCTGGTAGGCGCCGAGGTCCTTGCGCAGCGCGAGGTCGAGCGCGTTGACCGGACCGTTGCCTTCGGCTGCCGAAATGAAGCGGTCGTCGCCGATGCGGATCTTCACCACCGCCTGCGAGGCCGAATAGATGACGCCCGGCGCGACCACCTTGCGCTCGACGCCGACCTGGAAGCTCTCGACCTCGAAGAAGTCGGGCACGCCGCCGAGCGCGCCGCGCGCCAGAAGCTCGAACGAGGCGTCTGCGGCCTCGTAGGCGTAGCCCTGCGATTCGCGCATCTTCACCGTGTCGAGCAGCCGGTTCAGCCGCGGATCGGCCGGATCGGCCTCGACGCCGAGCCGCTTCAGCTCCGTCAGCAGGTTCGACCGGCCGGCCTGGTCGGAAACGAGGACCGCGCGCAGGTTGCCCACGCTTTCGGGCGGGATATGCTCGTAGGTGCGCGGGTCCTTGGCGAGCGCGGAGGCGTGGATGCCCGCCTTGGTGGCGAAGGCCGAGGCGCCGACATAGGGCGCGTGGCGGTTTGGCGAGCGGTTGAGCAGCTCGTCGAAGGCGCGCGAGACCATGGTGATCTCCTGCAGCGTCTCCGGCGTCACGCCCGTCTCGAACCGGTCCGAGAACTCGCTTTTCAGCGCCAGCGTCGGGATCAGGGTGACGAGATTGGCGTTGCCGCAGCGCTCGCCGAGTCCGTTCAGCGTGCCCTGCACCTGGCGCGCGCCGGCGCGAATGGCGGCGAGCGAGTTGGCGACCGCGTTGCCGGTGTCGTTATGGGCGTGGATGGCGAGTTGCGGGCCGGGGATGACGCGGGCGACCTCGGCGACGATCCGCTCGACCTCGTGCGGCAGCGTGCCGCCGTTGGTGTCGCACAGCACCGCCCAGCGCGCGCCGGAGTTGACGGCGGTCTCGGCGCAGGCGAGGGCGTATTCGCGATTGGCCTTGTAGCCGTCGAAGAAATGCTCGAGGTCGACCATCGCCTCGCGCCCCGAGTCGACGGCCGCCCGCACGCTCTCGGCGATGCATTCGAGGTTCTCCTCGAGCGTGCAGCCGAGCGCGACATGGACGTGATAGTCCCAGGACTTGGCGACGTAGACGATCGCGTCGGTGTCCGAGGCGAGCAGGCCGGCGACGCCCGGATCGTTGCCGACCGAGCGGCCGGGGCGCTTGGTCATGCCGAAGGCGCAAAAGCGCGCGCGCTTGGTGCGCTTCTTCGAGAAGAATTCGGTGTCGAGCGGGTTCGCGCCCGGATAGCCGCCCTCGACATAGTCGATCCCGAGCCGGTCGAGCATGATCGCGATGTTCACTTTGTCGTCGAGCGAGAAATCGACGCCGGTGGTGAGCGCGCCGTCGCGCAGCGTCGTGTCGAAGAGATAGAGGCGTTCGCGGGACGATTCGAAGGACATAGCGGTCTCGTCAGTGTCGGGTCTGGGGCGTGGCGTCGTCGCCGAGCGTCCTCGTCATGGTGGTGTGGGCGAGCCACTGATCGTCGAGCTGGACCAGACTTCGGCGTTCGGCCTTGAATTGCTGGCGCTCGAACAGCGGCTTCGACACGTCGCTGGCTTCGGCCGTGAGGCTCTTGGCGCCGCGCGCCTGGGCGAGACGGACGAGCGCGTCGATCAGCGCGGCTCCGACTCCCCGCCGCCCCGCGGCCGGATCGACATAGACCATGTCGAGCCGATCCGCGCCCTTGAGGCTGGCGAAGCCGACGACGAAGCCCTCGAGCGTCGCGACGATGGTGAGCTGGCCGGCGAGCTTGGCCCCGAAGGCGGCCTCGTCGTCGGCGCGCGCGGCCCAGGCGGCGCGCTGGTCGTCGTCGTAGTCGTCGGCGGCCGAAATCTCGATCGCGTCGCGAAAGATGGCCGCGCAGCGCTCGGCGTCGGCCGGAAGATACGGCCGGAAGGCGACGGCGGTCATCGCTTGAACTCCCATGTCGCGCCGACTTGCTGTCCTTGATGGCGACGCCAAGCCCGGCGAGTTCGTCGCGCAGCCGGTCGGATTCGGTCCAGTCGCGGCGCCTGCGCGCCTCGTCGCGGACCGCCACGAGGCGCTCGATCTCGGCGATAGCCTCCGGCGGAGCTTCTGGACGCGCGGCGAGGGTCGAGAGGTCGAAGCCGAGGAATTCGGCGTCGGCGCGCAACTGTCGCGCGGCCTCGCCGCTCGTCCGCGCCTCGCTATGGAGCGCGTGCAGATGCGCAACTGCGGCAGGGGTGTTGAGGTCGTCGGACAGCGCTTCGACAAGCGCGGGGGACGGCGTCGTCGCCGGCAGGCGCCACGGGATCGACCGTCTCGGCGAAGCGCTGCAACGCCTTCTCGCTTTCCTCGAGCGCCCGGACCGTCCAGTCGATCGGCTGGCGATAGTGCGTCCGCAGCATGGCGAACCGCAGCGCGGCGCCGGGCCAGGACCGTCCCCCGAAGGCGTCGGAGGCCAGCAGATCGTGGATGGTGATGAAGTTGCCGAGGCTCTTCGACATCTTCTCGCCTTCCACCTGCAGGAAGCCGTTGTGCATCCACACATTCGCCATGCGCGGGCCGCCGAAGGCGCAGCAGGACTGGGCGATCTCGTTCTCGTGGTGGGGGAAGACGAGGTCGATCCCGCCGCCGTGGATGTCGAAGGTGTTGCGGACCGGATCGTCGCACGTCGAGCCCGCCGCCGAACGGCTCCAGGAGCTTGGCCATCGCCATGGCCGAGCACTCGATGTGCCAGCCCGGGCGGCCGGGCGTCGCGATCCCGGCCGGGCTCGGCCATCCCGGCTCGTTCGGCTTCGACGGCTTCCACAGCACGAAGTCCATCGGGTCGCGCTTATAGGGGGCGACGTCGACCCGCGCGCCGGCCAGCATCTCGTCGAGCGAGCGGCGGGCGAGCGAACCGTAGCGCGGCGCGCCGGGCAGCGCGTCCATCGCCGACGGCGAAAACAGCACGTGGTCCTCGGCCACGTAGGCCACGCCGCGGGCGACGAGGCGCTCGATCAGCGCCCGCATCGTGTCGATATGCTCGGTCGCGCGCGGCTCGTGGGTGGGCGGCAAGACCCCGAGCGCGGCGACATCCTCGTGAAACTGCCGCCCGGTCGCTTCGGTGACTTTCGCGATCGCCTCGTTGAACGGCAGGTCGGGAAAGTCGCGGGCTGCCCGCGCGTTGATCTTGTCGTCGACGTCGGTGATGTTGCGCGCATAGATCACGTTGTCCGCGCCGTAGATCTGGCGAAGCAGGCGGAACAGCACGTCGAACACGATCACCGGCCGGGCGTTGCCGATATGGGCGTAGTCGTAGACCGTCGGCCCGCAGACATAGAGGCGCACCGCCGCCGGATCGATCGGCGCGAACGCCTCCTTGCGTCGGGTCAGGGTGTTGTAGAGGCGCAGCGGCATCGAACGTCTCGTCTTCAGGCGCGACGGCGCTCGGGTGCGCCGTCCGGGACCGGCCGGATGATCGCTTCTCGAAGGGGTTAGTTGAAAACGGAGACGCGAACCAGCCAGCTTTGGAGCTAGCAGGTAATGAGGATGGTCTTGGCGATGGAGACCGGAAGCGTCATGGCCGCCTCCATCGGGCAAGCCGGCACGGTTGTCAAGCCGCGTCGGCGTCGCAGTTGGAATTTCCGCCCCCGACCACCCGAAGGAGGCCTTCAAGATCGGCCCTGTGAACGGCCGGTAAGCGCGAGGAAACGCTTTCCGCGCCGGAAGCGAGGATCAGGGTCCGAAATCCGGCGTCAACCTCGCCCGCTGCGACTGGTCGGGCGGCGAGGCGATCGCCGCCGGCACCCTATAGGCTTCGGGCGTCCTCAGACCCTAAACCGCTTACCCTGGGCAATGCGCGGCTGCCGTCGTGGCGACAGCGGGCTGTGTTGTTTTTGACCATTTTCCTTTACCATACTGCTTACACCCATATGTCGCCTCGGGTCTTGCGGGGGTGTCATGGAAGGGATACGCCAGCTGCAGTCGCCGGTCGCACTTGGGGAAATTGCGCGTCTATTCGGTTTGCGGGCGCCGCGCCGTCTTGAGGCGGCCGGAACTCCTGTCCGCCATCATTCTGATGACGCCAGGCGTAGCGTCTGCGCAATTCAACGATGTGCTGCGGAACGTGATGCAGAACATGCTGCAAGTTCCGCAGCCCGGATACCAGGCGTATCCGCCGTTCCGCCAGCCCGCGTACCCGTATGGCGCGGGCGTTCCCGCGCCCGCGATTTCGGACCCGGGAACGATTGCAGAACTCCAACGCATGCTGGACGATCTCGGCTACAGCGCCGGTCCTGCGGACGGAGCCTGGGGACAGCAAAGCGCGCAGGCGCTAAACAGCTTTGCGCGCGACCACGGTTTGCCGACGAGCGACGTCTCAGCCCAGTCGCTCAATGCCGTCCGCAGCGTATGGTACGAGCGTAATCGCACTCCGGCATCCGTGTCTGCGGGGGTGGATCAAAGCATCTCCCGACCGAGTTTTGATTGCGCGCGCGCTGTCGCTCCCGTCACAAGAACAATCTGCGGGAACGCGTCGCTTGCGCAACTCGACGCCGAAATGGCGACGGCCTATGTCGCGGCGAAAGCCCGCTTGTCCGCTCGCGAACAGGCCAAGGTCGCAATCGAGCAACAGAAGTGGCTGATGCGGCGGAACCGCTGCGGCGCGGACGCCTCCTGCATCGAGCGGTCGATGACCGAGCGGCGAGATCAGTTGCGACTGGCGGCGGGAACGGGCGGCCTAGCCGGGGCATTTCAAGACCGGTTTTCCGCGTTCGGCGCTCAGAATCCAACATTAGCGTCAACGGCGACTGATCGCGACGCGGCCGCGACGATCGAGCGGCTCACCCGGCCGCAAGAAGGATTGCGGTCCCTGTCGTTTCCGATGCGGGAGGGACTTCCGGTTTTCGGCCTCAATTCGAACTCCAACATGAGCTGGACGACGTTCTTTCACCTCGTCGCGTTGGGCATGAGCCCGAATTTGATCGAGGGCGACGCCGGAACCGACGGAGAAGACAAGGCGCTTCGGTTCGCCAATGAACTTCTAACGCGCCCCAACATCTATCTCGGAAATTCAGACAACAACTGGAACGGTGACGACGAATTTAAACAGGACGCCAGCCGACGTGCGTTTCTGACCGACTACGCGGAAAAGCTTCGGGAAATGGCCCCGAAACCGCCGTTCGAATTCACCTACGAGACACCAGTCACCCTAGGTCGTTACGAGCCCAGGTCAGGCGGCTTTCCCCTTCAAGGATCGCCCGACTTGCGCAACGTGCCGTTCGGTTGGCTACAACCACTACAGGATTTCCAATGGCCGCCGCTGTTCCTTCGAATGGATGAAACGGCGGCGCAGCGCCTGCTTGCTCAGCTCGAAGGGACCCGCTTCGCCAGTACGGGGAACGCGCGCACGGGGCTGCTGGCGGCGGTGATTGAAGCGAAAAGATCCGATTCCAGTTCACTGAATCTCCAACTCAGCCTGCGGCGCCTTACACTCTACAATGGTGATCTTACTCAGAGCCTCTACGAGTTTGACATACCCGCTGCCTCGCCGCGCTCGATGCCGCAAATCGTATCCAGACTGCTCGCCCCGCCGCCTGGCGTGATGCCGATGGAGCTTCCGGTGCTCGACGGACATCTGATCCTGGGAACGGGCGCGGCTACCGATCAATTCCTGACCTTGGTCGCCATTGAGCCTCTCGCAAAGATGCTGAGCGAGGGCGGCGAAGCAAACCGCAACGACGGCCTTGAGAGGTCGCTCATACAAGACTTCCTTACTCCCGAAGCGCAACGACAACTTCTAAATCCGCCGAATTGGAGTGGCGAAGATGAGTTCGCGCGCGCCAGGTCCCGGAAGAACTTTGAGCAGACTTACCTCCCAAGGCTCAGAGAGCTGGCGCTGAAAGAACCATTCGAGTTCGCCTATCCCATGACGATTCGCCTGCCGGAATATGATGCGAACAAACGAGGGTTCGCCATGGGAAAGGTTGGCGACTTCGAGGCCATGTTTGCAAACGCAGGTAGAACTCTCGGATCGATTGGCTTTCGCTTTGATTGGACTTCGCCGTCCGGAGCGAGCGATTTGTTTTGGCCGCTCGACGCGTCGAACGCCGAGCGCCTGCTCTATCGCCTTGAACAAGTCGCCGGGCGCCGACGAGCTTCCGGCAACACCGACGACTATCGTACGGTTCAAGTCGTGTTGATGGGGGACGCGTCGCCCTTCGATCCGGATAATCACATGGCCCTGCGGCTCAAAGCCGTTCGTGTATACACGAGCGATCTTGCTACGCAGCTCTACGCTTTCCCAGACATCTCTGACGCGACAACCGCCGAGGCAGCGACGCCCAGCGGTCCTTATGGTCCAGACTTGGTCGAGGTTCGGCTCGGGATGAACTTCGAAGAAGCGGAGAAGGCGATCCGAAATCATATGAAGGTGGGCCGCGTCTTGCACGGCAGACGCGCTTTCGATCCGGCGGAGAAGAGCGGCCAGATCAAACCGCTTGATTCCGGCGAGCTGTTCATTTCTGCAGATGGTGGCGACATGATCGCAATCTTGGATGAACCACCCGCTGTAATGGGCCGGGTCATGACAGCCTGGCGCCGCGTTTTGGTCCCTGCGCAAAACGCCGACCCGGCGGAAATCCTCGCCGGAATACAGAGGAAGTACGGTGAGCCGAGCGATGCTCAGCCACTGGAGGCTGACACGCCGATAAGTTGGCGCCGACCCGCCGCCGCGGGAACCAGGTGCGCGGACTTATATCGATTTCAGGAAAGCGAACTCAGAGCCGATCTCCGAGGTCTGGTATGAAGGTGGCCGGCCGGTTACGCCTCCGCTCCCCGAAATCATGCAATTGAAGGGCCCGCTCATGCCCAGTCCATTGCTCAATCCGACGGAGGAGCAAAGCAAAGCGGACGCTCGGTGCGGACCGTCTATGCAAGTCTATCTGTCCAGCGGGCCGCAGGGCCCGGGAAAAGCGGCGGGCGGCGAGCGGCTCGATATGACGCTGACGGATATCGGCCCGTATTTGAAGGCCTATGCTGAGAGCCGCGCGGCGCTGCAAGGAACCCAGCCGAGTGGAGGCTCCAATCAGGCCGGGGAGCGATCCGGAGCCGCATTGAGCATCAAGTTTTGAACCGCAGGCTCTGCTGCGCAAAGAAAACCGCGAACTGGAGGAGTTGCGGTCACGTTCTGACTGCGATTTGGGAACAAGAGCCGAAATCCCATCCGCAGTCTCGACCGAATTCGCTTATCCCCAATGCAAGCATCACGCGGTGAGATGGCAAGCGATTAAATTCGATCCCTAGTGGCGACGATTGCGCTACTCACTGGAGCTCATTCCTGATCGGAATGTCAGCCCACGACAAGACCCCCCGTGTCGTTCCCTGACCCGCTTCCTTGATCAACAGGATGAGCGTCAAGTCGGCGTTCTCCGCATTCCTGTGTTTTTGCGGCTCGCGCTCGATCGCAGAGAAACCAACAATGGCGTTGTCTGTTTGATTAGGCTGCAACACGATCCACTCAGCGTCAGGGATATTTGTGCAAGGATTGCATGTGTTAAATCCGCGCGCGATACCGGGATTGAACGATTTCAAATCGAGACCGGTGTCGGTCGAGGCGCCACTTGGGCCGGGTTCGACAATTAACCCGATCGACGATTTGTTGGTGTTCGTGATGGCAATCGAAAAGCGGGCGGTCGGCTGAGGGCCCACCCCGCCAACCGCGATCATTTGCAGACTGGCGGCGCGAATGGAGAAGCTGACCCCCGCGACGGTCTGGGGTGCAGTCAGGGCGCGCGACTGTGCGTGCGCCGCCCGCACGGGCCAAACACTGGCGATGAAGACAAGAACGAGTACGATCATCGCCGTCGCGCGCGACGCATAACGCCGAGGTCGCCAAGCGCAGAATTCTGCCGATCACTTCCTCGCTCCGTCTCTTTCAGGAGTTCCCTCGTCGCGAACCGACGGCAGAAGCAGGCGAAAGACTTGCTCGGCCGCGTTGCGCGCCGACGAGTTCGGATTGCGCCACGGATATTCCGCCTCGACGCTCACCGCCGGCAGCCTCAGCGTGGGGTCTGTCCAGTGTTTCGTGACCTTGACGTCGACGTGGTCCGGCTCGAGAACGGGCCCAAGCGTCAAAGGCTCCGCGTCCACATCGTAGACGATCGTCGGCCGGTCCGGGTCCGGCGCGAAGCCGGCGCGCTCGAACTGCACCTCGAGTTCGCGAGCGATCATTCGCGCGGGCTCGTTGAGACCGGGCTCTATGGCGAACGAAGCGCCGAAATAGAACGCCGTCGCCCCGCCAACGCGCATTTCCGGATTTTGCCCGTTCGTCGCGGTATTGACGTCCTCGGCGACGAGCCGCATCATCGGTGCGAGTTCCAGCCCGTCGCTCAGGTGACGGGCCAGCGACGCCGCGAAAGGACTGTGCGGGCCGGCGCCGTCCGTCGCCTCTGTTCCCGCCTCCGCGGAGAAAATGATGGCGGTCTCTCCCTTGGGGTATTCCGGCTTGAGCCCCGCCAACGCCTTGGATCCCTGAGCGCTGTCTCGGCACGCATCGAGAATGAGGATGCGGAACTTTGCCCGATCGGTCGCATCGAGCAGTTTGTAGAACGGGACGCCGCTCGCGCCTTGTGAATCCGCCGCCAGCAGCACGTTTCTGTTGGCGGCCTGTACGGCGTGGCCGGAGAAATAGATCAGCGCAGTGTCCGTGGGCCCTATCTCCTTTTCGAACATCGCAAGCGCGTGTTCGAACTGCGATTGCGCGACGTCACGCTCGGACGTGACGGCAAATCCAGCTCTTTCGAGCGCACTCGCAATGAGATCGGCGTCGGCGACGGCATTGCGCAGCGGATCGTGATGCTGGTAAGCGCTGACGCCGACGACGAGCGCAAGCCGGCGCTCACCAGCGTTCGCTCCAGACGCCGCGAGCCAGCAGAGCAGGAAGAGCCAGAGCGTCTTCATTCGGCTAGTCGGATGGCGAGCACGGCCCGAACCGCGGTGGGGTCCAGGGCGGCCAATCGGGCGATCCGGCGCAGCGCCTCGAATTGCCAGGCCGGCTCCGTTTCGAAGAGGTCGATCGCATCGGCGAGCGGATCGACGCCGGGAGCGGAAGGACGCGGCGACGAAGGTTTGATTTCGATCCGGAGAACGCGGTCGTTCGCGTCGGCGATCCGCAAACGAGTTGGTGCGTTCGGCGCCCGCCATTCGGGCTGCCACAGAAACGTTGTCTCTGAGTTGAACTCGGCGATCGTGGCGCCGCCCTCGTCCTCCGCCACGATATCGTATGGCGGCGTCCCACCCGACCAGGCGAGCGCGAGCCCAGGACGCTCGGCCGTCAAATAGGCCGCCTTGGGAAAGGCCGACGGCAGCCGCAACGGTCCTGCGACCGGCAAGGCGCGTGCGATATCCCCTCCGGCAGCGAGCACGGCAGCCGGATCGGAGGACGGTACGCCATGGACGCCTCGCGATACGACGGTGATTCCTTGTGTGTATGTCTCGCCGCGAGTGAAGGGCTGCCCCCAGAACTTTTCCCACCAGTCGGCACCAGGTCCGGTCCGCAGCGGCGGACCGATATACAGGGTGTCAGGGCCATGCAGGGTTTCGGAGCGATCGGGCCATTCCACGGTGACCTCCGTTCCGCTCCCTACACGCACAGTATCAAAAGGACGCAGTTCCCATCGAAGGGCCTGTGACGTTGCAGACTTACCGACCTGAAGGGCGGACTTACCGGCCCGAAGGATTGTCACATTCGCGTTCACGTCATTCAATATTAGCCAGCCCACCAATTTTTCCGCGCGACCGGAATGAAGCATTGCGAGGAGAGCAACAACAGCGATGGCTCCAGACTTTGCTTTCGCCAGCGATGGCCAAAATATGTCGTACAACCGTCCCGCGACATCGCGGAACAAGCTGATCAGAATCTCTCCGATCTCCGTCAGCGCCTCGAGCGCGACCCCTAGCACGGGCACGAACGTGCCAAACACGATTCCGACGGCCAAGGCGCGGGAGGCCATATAGGTCCAGGCAAGAGCGAGACCAGCTAAAACCACGGAGAAGTAAAGAACCAATCCTCCAAGCTCAAAAAGGGGTCTTTTCCATTCAAAGGACACCGGCGCGTTGTCACACTGGTTTGGCTCCATGTCTTTCGGATGTATCCACTCGATCGCCGTCCGCATCCAGGCGAAAAGAAGCCCCAGGAGCAAGAGCAGGATTAGTTCATACAGGAGCTTGTCGCCAAGCTTTTGCTTGCCTTTCGCGACCGTGAATATCTCGTTTGCGGTGACAAGATCGCCCGGTATCATGCCTAGCGCAGTTCGATGCTGATCTGCCGAAGCCTCTGCGTCTGTTTGCCCGATCACGACGTACGCCCCATCCCACACGGGCCTCGATCCGAAAGAGAGGGAGTTACCGTTCTTGTCGAGCAATTCGCTCGCCGAAACGGTCCGGATCACGCCCGCGTCGTGATGGTCATGTTTGAACAGGATGACGAGCCGTTCGTCGTTCGCTTCCTCGGGATTGCAGGGGGTTTCCTCCTGCGGCTCCTTTCCGGCCGCCGCCTCCGCCAGGGTTGGAACGTGTAGCCATCGCCCGTCCGACTTTGACATCGGCCGAAAGACGCAAACGTGCCTGGTCAGGTGGCGGACCACGCCGTCGGATTCGTCGGCCTTCAGCAGCGCGGCCGCCCGCACGACATTTGCGCTTTTCTCGCCGACGGCGAGATCGTCGATCCAGTCCCGCCCAGCCTCCCATTCATTGTTGCCATGGGTCTGACGCAGCGACTGGAAAGGCGCCACAACGCGGACATGAGGCGCGTTTTTGAATTCATTGGTGAGTCTCGTCTTCGCCTGATCGCTGACCCCTTCGGCCAATTCGAGATCGAGTACGATCGCCTTCGCTCGGGCAGGGACCTTCCCTTGGCCAGTGACAAGATGAACCAGGTCTGGCAGTCGTTCACCGACGCTACTTTTCGCGTCCTCCCACATCCTCCTGGTTTGGTTGTCGATATTCACGACGACGATTTGACGGGAGAGGTCACGTTCGCTGTCGGCGTAAAAACGCATGGCCGCGTCTTCGCCGCCGTTCTCTATCCCCTCTATGAGGTCGAATTGCTCGAGTGAGAATGTGATGCCAAGGACGACCAGCGCCAGGGCGACGCTCGTGATCCACGTGACAACAAAATATCGAACTAGCGATTCAGGATTCTCCCTTAGTCCGGTTGCGATGTCGTCATCCAACCACCAACAGAAAGACATTCTTGAATATCCCATGTACCTTGGCAGCTAGACGGGGAGCGCGCAACCGTAAGCTGAGGTGGCACGCATGTGCGCAGATCCAATTTGCTTCGCGGCGAGACGAAAACGAATTGAAATCGCGAGAGGAGCATGCTAGTTACCCGTTACCGGTCTCGCCGAGGACCAAGTAAACGCCCTTCTGCTTCGCTTGCTCCGCGCCGTAGGCACGCGTGAATGTCGCCCGGTTCAGGCGGTGCCCTACTTCGCGCTCGATGTGGAACGGTGGCCAACGTGCGAACTCCGGCCCTTTCGCGGGGGGAACTCACGAAGGCGCGCTTTCCGCCCAAATCCCGAAATTCAAACCGAGACGCTGCCTAACCCGCCTCGGCGAAAACCGGCTATCATGGCGGCGAGGCCTGCGCCGCAAGGGGTCGAGCATGACGGGACCGGAACGAAACTGACGCCGACGGCGCCGCCGCGGGAAAACGTCCGCGCCGGCAAGCCGGTCACGATCCTGGGCGCGCCGGTCGAGGCCGGCGCGGGCGTGCGCGGCTGCGCCATGGGGCCGGCGATGCTGCGCACCGCCGGCATCGCCCGGGCGCTTAAGCCGAACTCGGCCACGACGTGGTCGATCTCGGCGACATCGCCCTCGCTGAGCCGCTCGCCCATCCCCCCGAGCCCGAGGGACGGGCGCTGCGCTTTGCCGAGATCGCCGCCTGGACCCGCGACCTCGCGCGCGAGACCTACGCGATCCGGCGCGAGGGACGCCTGCCGGTCACCCTCGGGGGCGACCATTCGCTGGCGATGGGCACGATCAGCGGCCTGGCCCGCTACGCCGCCGAGGTCGGGCGGAAGCTGTTCGTGCTGTGGCTCGACGCCCATTCGGACTACAACACGCCGCTCACCTCGCCCTCGGGCAACATGCACGGCATGCCGGTCGCGATGCTGAGCGGCGAGCCCGGCTTCGAGGCGATCTTCGGCGACGAGCCGCGGGGTTTCGTCGACCCTTCGCATGTCCATCTGTTCGGCATCCGCTCGATCGACGCCGACGAGCGGCGCCTGCTGAAAACCCGGGGCGTCGACGTCGTCGACATGCGGCGGCTCGACGAGGACGGCTTCGCCGTGTCGATCCGGCGGGTGATCGACCGGGTGGCCGCGGCGGGCGGCCTCATGCACGTCAGCCTCGACGTCGATTTCCTCGATCCGACGATTGCGCCCGGGGTCGGCACCGCGGTGCCGGGCGGCGCCAGCTACCGCGAGGCGCATCTGGTGATGGAGCTGCTCTACGAATCCGGGCTTTGCCCGTCGCTCGACCTGGTCGAGCTCAACCCGTTCCTCGACGACCGCGCCAAGAGCGCGCTGCTGCTGGTCGATCTCGCCGCCAGCCTGTTCGGACGGCAGGTCTATTGAGGCGGCCGCCGCTCGAGGCGCGATGAATTGCGGCGGAATCGGGCGCCGAACCCGTGAGGGTCGCGGGGCGTCCGCCGGGAAGGGCGCGAACCCGTCCGGCTGTCGGGGTCTGGCTGCGCCGCGATCCGAACCCGCGAAGCCGCGCGCGATTTTTCCTCCAAACGTAAGGCGACCCGGGGTCGATCCCCGTTCAACGCGTTGAATCCGTTGGGATCGGGCCGATGGTATGGTTAACAGAGTGCGGCAGAATTGCGGCGAACGGCCCCCTGCAGGCCTCGCCGAATCAGAAATCTCGCGCCTATCGCCTTGATATCGTTGGTCTGGCTCATGAAACTGGCGCCTGGACGCCCGCAGACCCCAGGGCTCCGACGGGGAATCCGCAGGCCGCGAGCGGGGCCAGCATGTGCGGCGGGACCGGCGCCTCGACCGAGATTGGCGGCCCGGCCTTGGCGAGCGGCACCACGATCCGGCGCGCCAGCAGCTGCAGCGGCGCATCGGCGCGCTCGCCGTAGATCGGATCGCCGAGGATCGGCCAGCCCTCGGCGGCGCAATGGACGCGCAGCTGATGCGTCCGTCCGGTCTTCGGCTCGAGCTCGAGCCACGCGATCGCCGCGTCCCGCCAAACGCCCCGGCCCCTGACCCGCCAAAGCGTGCGGGCCGGCTGCCCGTTCGGGTCGACCTTCATCCACCATCCGCGCCGCTCGTCGAGCCGGCCGAGCGGGAGGTCGATCGCGCCGCTCTCGGCCCCGGGCGCGCCGGCGACCACCGCCCAATAGGTCTTTTCGACCTTGCCCTGCTTGAACAACAGGCCCAATCTCTCGAGCGCCTTGTGGTGCCGGCCCAGCACGAGACAGCCGGCCGTCTCCCGGTCGAGCCGGTGGGCGAGGGCGGGATTACGCGGCAGGCCGAAGCGAAGGGCCTCGAAATCGTCCTCCAAACTCACGCCGCCCTTGGGGCCGCGATGGACCGCGAGGCCAGCTGGCTTGTCGATCACCAGCATCAGTCCATCTCGATAGAGCAGCCGCGCTCTTGTTTCTTCGGGCGTCATGAGGACATAGGTAGCCGGACCCGGCCCGCGCGCCTAGCCGCGACGGGAAGAAGAACACGAGCGCCGGAGATAGGGACCAGACCGGGGCGGCGGCTCGCATCGCGCGGTCGGTCAATTCCGGCGCTCCGGTGAAAGGACACACGCATTGAGCGAAAACGGCGACAAGGCGACGAAGCCCGGCCTCTTCCGCCGCTGGTTTGGCGGCGGCGAGTCCGCGCCAGAGCCGCCGCCGGACGAGGTCTCCGCTGTCGCGGAGCCTCTGCTGTCCGAGGCCCCGACCGCTCCTGCCGCTGAGCGCCCGCCGCCCCCCGTCGAGCCGGAGCCGGCCGGGCCGCCCGAGTCAAAGCGAACGTGGCTCCAGCGCCTCAGGTCTGGTCTTTCCCTGTCCTCGACCTCGATTGGCCGCGGCGTCACCGATATCTTCACCAAGCGCAAACTCGACGCGGAGTCGCTCGACGATCTCGAGGACCTCCTGATCCAGGCCGACCTCGGCGTGGCCGCGGCGACCCGCATCCGCGAGGCGATCGGCCGCGGGCGCTACGAGAAGGGCATCGATCCCGAGGCGGTCAAGGCGATCCTCGCCGCCGAGGTCGAGCGCGCGCTCGCCCCTGTCGCCCGCCCGCTTGTCATCGATCCGTCAAAACGACCGTTCGTCATCCTCGTCGTTGGCGTCAACGGCTCGGGCAAGACGACAACCATCGGCAAGCTTGCGGCCACGTTTCGGGGCGAGGGCAAGACGATCGTCCTCGCGGCGGGCGACACGTTCCGCGCGGCCGCGATCGAGCAGGCGCGCGTCTGGGCGCGCCGGACCGGCTCGGACCTGGTCGAGCGCGAACAAGGCGCGGACGCCGCCGGACTCGCGTTCGACGCGCTGACGCGCGCCCGCGAACTCGGCGCCGACGTCGTCCTGATGGACACGGCCGGACGCCTGCAGAACCGGGCTGAGCTGATGAGCGAACTGGAAAAGATCATTCGCGTGATGAAGAAGGTGGACTCCGAGGCGCCGCACGCCGTGCTCCTGGTGCTCGACGCCACGGTCGGACAGAACGCCCTCAATCAGGTGGAGATCTTCGGCCGCATTGCCGGCGTGACCGGCCTCGTGATGACCAAGCTCGACGGCACCGCGCGCGGCGGTATTCTGGTCGCCATCGCCGACAAATTTGGGCTGCCGGTGCATTTCATCGGCGTTGGTGAGGGGATCGACGACCTCGAGCCCTTCGCAGCGCGCGACTTCGCCGAGGCGATCGCGGACCTCGAACGCGAGGAGGCGAACAAATGACGGGAACGAACGCGACCGGGACAGAGGCGCCCCCGCCGCGCAAGGCGCTGAACCCGATCGTCAAGCTTCTGCTCGAGCTCGGGCCGCTGGCGCTCTTCTTCGCCGCCAACTCGCGGCCACAGCTCTTTCATTCTCTTGTAGGTGGGTTGCTCCCCGGCGACTTTCCGCCCGACAAGGCCGGGATGCTGACGGCGACTGCCGTCCTCATTCCGGTAACCTTGATCGCGCTCGTTATCTCATTCGCGCTGACGCGCCGGCTTCCAGTGATGCCCATGGTGACCGCGGGAATGGTTTTGGTCTTTGGCGCCCTGACGCTATGGTTGCAGGACAAGGCCTTTATCGAAATCAAGCTGACGGTCATCTACTGCATGTTTGGCGCCGCGCTGCTGGGGTCAATGGCGGTCAACAAGCTCTTGCTGCCGATCATCTTGGATGCGGCGTTCCATCTCGACGCCGCCGGCTGGCGCAAACTGACACTGCGCTGGGGATTGTTTTTCTTCGCGCTCGCGGCCTTGAACGAAATTCTCCGCCATACGCTGAGCTGGGATCAGTGGGTCGCTTTCAAGACCTTCGGGGTTCTGCCGATCACTGTCGTCTTTGCCTTGGCCCAGGCCCCTCTCATCATGCGTCACGAGACGAAGGAGGACGAGTTCTCCGCAGAAATGTGAGGTTCGTCGGTCGACCGGCGCACTGCATGCGACCGACGACCGCCGGCGTCAGCTCATCCGGCTTGGGTTTAGGTGGTCGCGCCCGGCATCGTTAACGAGAATAGGTCGCCTTGTCCGGCCCGCTCTGGACGGCGGAGGTCGGCCGAGCCGCGTCACGCGCTAACGTCGCCCAGCCGGTATGAAGCTATTCTCCCCGAACGCGGCGGGACGACGCCGCTCGCCGAGCTTTTTGGCTCGACGCCCATTGGGAGGCCGGGACGCAATGCCGGCGACACTGGCGCCGCCGTTCGGATTCAAGCGCGACCGGATCATTGCGCACCGCTCGTCATGCTGATGCCAGCGATTTCCCAGACGCCTTGGAAACTTCATCTGGGACAGAGGCTTACGCTGTCATAAAAGGATGATCGTCACGTCATATGAGACGGGTGTTGGTGGCGTAAGGATGGGGGCGGCGGCGCCAGCCTGCGACGCAAGCGCGCGGGGAAGGCCCGCACTTGACCTTCTCGGTTTGTCGGAGAGCCACATATGTTCATGAAATCCCTCATTGTCGCGACCGCCCTCGCGGCCGGAGTCAGCACGGCCTCGGCCGCTGACATCTCCGGCGCCGGCGCGACCTTCCCTTATCCGCTTTACGCCAAGTGGGCGGATACGTACAAAAAGGATACGGGTATCGGGCTGAACTATCAGTCGATCGGTTCGGGCGGCGGCATCAAGCAGATACAGGCGAAAACCGTCACGTTCGGCGCGTCGGACATGCCGCTGGAGCCGAAGCAGGTTGACGCTTCCGGCCTGGTTCAGTTTCCGACAGTCGTGGGGGGCGACGTCCCTGTCGTCAATCTGGATGGGATCAAGGCGGGCGAACTCGTGCTCGACGGTCCCACGCTTGCGAACATTTTCCTCGGCAAGATCACGAAATGGGACGATCCGGCGATCAAGAAACTCAACCCGAGCGTCAAACTGCCCTCGAACGCCATCGCGGTCGTGCACCGGTCAGATGGTTCCGGAACGACGTTCATCTTCACCAACTACCTGTCCAAGGTCAGCCAAGACTGGGCCGACAACGTTGGCGCCAGCACCAGCGTTCAATGGCCTGTCGGCATCGGCGCTAAAGGCAACGAGGGCGTTTCCAACAACGTGATTCAGACGAAAGGCGCGATTGGGTACGTCGAGTATGCCTACGCCAAAGAGAACAAAATGACGTCGGCCGGCATGATCAACAAAGACGGCAAGGTCGTGAAGCCGGATTCTGCCGCGTTCCAGGCGGCGGCGGGGCACGCCGAATGGGCGCACTCTCAGGATTATTACGTAATTCTGACCGATCAGCCGGGACCGGACACCTGGCCGATCGCTGGAGCGACATTCATCCTGATGTACAAGCAGCCCGCGAACGTCGACAACACGGCGGCGGCGCTCAAATTCTTCGATTGGGCCTATAGCGACGGCGGGAAGATGGCCGAGGACCTCGACTATGTGCCGCTGCCCAAGAGTGTGGTCGAAAGCATCAAGCAGATGTGGGCCGCGAACATCAAGACACCCGACGGCAAGCCTGTCTACTCGGCGGCAAAGTAAAACTTCCGGTCGAAATGTTGGGGCGTCTCAGGATGCCCCGATTTTCAGCGCCTCAAGGCCGTTCCTGCATAGCCCGGCGTCAAACACGAAAGTTTCGTAGATGGCTGAGATTGCGATGCCGCGTGACCAGGGAATCAAATCCACTGACCGAGCGCGCACTGCGGCGATAAGGCGTTTCGCCGTTAGCGACGCGGTCTTTTATCGCCTGACTCAAGGCGCGGCGCTCGTCGTTCTCTTGATCCTCGGCGGAGTTATCGTTTCGCTGGTCGACGGGTCGCTGCCCGCATTTCAGAAGTTTGGCCTCGGCTTCCTGACGACCGAGGTCTGGAACCCTGTCACCGAGAAGTTCGGCGCGCTCGCTGCGATCTATCGGAACGGTCGTAACATCGATCATCGCCATGGTGATCGCCGTGCCGGTCGGGCTCGGCATCGCGGTTTTTCTGACCGAACTCTGCCCGCCAGCCGCTGCGCCGGCCGATCGGCATCGCCATCGAACTGCTCGGCGGGCATCCCGTCGATCATCTACGGCATCTGGGGCCTGTTCGTTTTCGCGCCATTTCTGCAGGCATACGTGCAGCCGTATCGTGATCGCGCTCTTCGGCGACGTCCCGGGGCTCTCGTCGCTTTTCGCCGGGCCGCCTTACGGTATCGGCATCCTGACGGCGGTCGCTGATCCTGGCGATCATGGTCCTGCCGTTCGTCGCCGTCGATTTCGCGCGACGTGTTCGAGACGGTGCCGCCGGTGCTGAAGGAAGTCGGCCTACGGCATCGGCTGCACGACGTGGGAGGTCGTCGGCAACATCGTCATTCCCTACACGCGCGTCGGCGTGATCGGCGGCGTGATGCTCGGCGCTCGGCCGCGCGCTCGGCGAGACGATGGCGGTGACCTTCGTCATCGGCAACGCGCACAGGATTTCGCCGTCGCTGCTCGCGCCGGGCACGACGATTTCGGCGATCGATCGCCAACGAATTCACCGAGGCGGTCGGCGATCTCTACACCTCGTCGCTGATCGCGCTCGGCCTGATCCTGTTCGTCATCACCTTCATCGTTCTCGCCGTCGCGCGACTCATGCTGATGCGGCTCGAAGTCCAGGCGGGGAGGTAGGACCAATGCCTGCACAAATCTCGCCTATCCATGCGCGGCGCCATCGACGCAACGCCATATGGATGGGCCTCTGCGTCGCGGCGGCCGCCTTCGGCCTGACGCGGCTTGCTCATGATCCTCGCGGTCCTCGTTCTGGAAGGGCGTTTGCGGTCTGTCGCTCGCCGTTTTCACCAAATGACGCCGCCGCCCGGGCAGCGTCCGGCGGTCTCCTGAACGCCATCGTCGGCAGCCTGATCATGACGTCATCGGCGTCGCCGATCGGCGACGCCGCTCGGGCATTCTGGCGGGCACCTATCTGGCCGAATACGGCCGCTACTCGCGGCTCGCGTTTGTCGTGCGCTTCATCAACGACATCCTGCTCAGCGCGCCGTCGATCGTGGTCGGCCTGTTCGTCTATGAGATCGTGGTCGCGCCGATGGGGCATTTCTCGGCGATCGCCGGCGGCGTCGCGCTGGCCGTGCTGGTGGTGCCGATCGTCGTGCGCACGACCGAGGACATGCTGAATCTGGTGCCCAACACGCTGCGCGAGGCGGCGTCGGCGCTCGGGCATGCCGCGCTCGCTGGTGATTCGGCGGATCGCCTACCGCGCGGTGCGCGCCGGCCTGATCACCGGCGTTCTGCTCGCTATCGCGCGGATGAGCGGCGAGACCGCGCCGCTGCTGTTCACCGCGCTGAACAACCAGTTCTGGAGCACCGATCTCGACTCAGCCGATGTCGAGCCTGCCGATCGTCATCTTCCAGTTCGCCTGCAGTCCCTACGAGGAATGGCAGACAGCTCGCTTGGACCGGCGCGCTGATCATCACGCTGGCCGTGCTTGGCGCTGAGCATCGCGGCGCGCGCGCTCTCGGCTCAGACGCAGCAAGAAGTCCGAAAGGGGTCTCGCGCATGACCGATCAAGTCACGGCCCAGAAGTCCGCCAGACCGGGCGGCGCGCGAAGGACAAGATCGCCGTCCGCGGCCTCAATTTCTACTACGGCCAAACGCATGCGCTCAAGAACGTTAACCTTGAGCCTGTCACGAAGGCCAGGTGACGGCGTTCATCGGTCCGTCGGGCTGCGGCAAGTCGACGCTGCTGCGCGTGCTCAACCGCATGTACGATCTCTATCCCGGCCAGCGGGCGGAAGGCGAAGTGCTGCTCGACGGCGAGAACATTCTCGCGCCGGACCTCGATCTCAACCTTCTGCGCGCGCGCGTCGGCATGGTGTTCCAGAAGCCGACGCCGTTCCCGATGACGATCTACGACAACATCGCCTTCGGCATTCGGCTCTACGAAAAGCTGCCCAAGTCCGAGATGGACGGCCGCGTCGAATCGGCGCTGCAAGCGGCGCCGCGCTGTGGAATGAGGTCAAGGACAAGCTGAACGCCAGCGGCCTCAGCCTTTCCGGCGGTCAGCAGCAGCGCCTGTGCATCGCGCGCACCGTGGCGATCAGCCCGGAAGTGATCCTGTTCGACGAGCCCTGCTCGGCGCTCGACCCGATCTCGACCGCCAAGATCGAGGAACTGATCGACGAACTGTCCGGCGACTACACGATCGCGATCGTCACCCACAACATGCAGCAGGCCGCGCGCGTCTCGCAGTACACGGCGTTCATGTATCTGGGCGAGATGGTCGAGTTCGACGAGACGAGCAAGCGTCTTCACCTCGCCGCGCGACAAGCGCACGCAGGATTACGTCACCGGCCGCTTCGGCTGAGGGAGGCAACGCCGATGGTCGAACATACCGTCAGGGCCTACGACAAGGAACTCGACGCTGCTCGAGCGGCGCATCGCCGAAATGGGCGGCATCGCCGAGAAGATGGTGATCGACGCGATGGATGCGCTCGGCAACCGCCGACACGGCGCTTGCCCATCAGGTCGTCGCCACCGATCCGCGGCTCGACGCGCTGCAGCGCGAGATCGAGGAGCAGGCGATCCTGACGATCGCGCGGCGCCAGCCGGTGGCGATCGATCTGCGCGAGATCATCGGCGCGATCCGCGTCGCCGGCGATCTCGAGCGGGTCGGCGATCTCGCCAAGAACATCGCCAAGCGCTCGATCAAGATCGGCGTCGAGGCGCGCGTGCCGCGCGCGCATCGTCGGCCTCAAGCACATGAACGAAGTCGCGACCGAACTGATGAAGGACGTGCTCGACGCCTACGCCCAGCGCGACGTCGAGCGGGCGCGCGACGGTCTGGGAGCGCGACGTCGAGCTCGACGCGCTCGAGGATTCGGTCTTCCGCGATCTGCTGACGCACATGATGGAGGATCCGCGCAACATCTCGTTCTGCGCGCATCTGCTGTTCTGCTCGAAGAACATCGAGCGGATCGGCGATCACGCCACCAACATCGCCGAGACGGTGTACTATCTGGTGACCGGCGCGAGCGCTGCCCGCCGAGCGGCCGCACGGGCGCGCAGGAGACGGACATCGACGTCGACGGCCTGGAGGCGAGCAATGAACCAGGCGCGCAGGGAGATCGTCCGCGCCGCCGCGTCCACGTCGCCGCGCATTCTCGTCGTCGAGGACGAAGTCGGATCTCGCTCTGCTGCTCGCCTACAATCTCGAGGCCGAGGGCTATGTCGCCGAAAGCGTCGAGCGGGGCGACGAAGCCGAGTTGCGGCTGGCCGAAGACCCGCCCGATCTCGTCATTCTCGACTGGATGCTGCCGGGCGTATCGGGGCTGGAAATCTGCCGGCGGCTTGCGCGCGCGGGAGCCACGCGCACGCTGCCGGTGATCATGCTGACGGCGCGCGGCGAGGAAGGCCGAGCGGGTGCGCGGGCTTTCGGTCGGCGCGGACGACTATGTCGTCAAGCCGTTTTCGGTGCCCGAGCTGATGGCGCGGGTGCGCGCGCTGCTGCGGCGCAGCCGGCCCGAGCGGATCGCCGAGCGGCTCGTCGCGGGCGACCTCGACCTCGATCGCGAGACCCGGCGCGTTCGGCGCGGCGCGCGCGACATCCATCTCGGCCCGACCGAGTTCCGGCTGCTCGAATATCTGCTGGAAAAGCCCGGCCGGGTGTTCTCGCGCGCCCAATTGCTCGACGGCGTGTGGGGCCAATCGGCCGAGATCGACGAGCGCACGGTCGACGTCCACGTCGGCCGGCTGCGCAAGGCCCTGTCGCGCGGCCGCGAGCGCGATCCGATCCGCACCGTGCGCGGCACCGGCTATTCCTTCGACGAGACCTTCGGCAAGGCCGTAACGCTCCGAGACGCGACTCGCGTCGAAGGCGCGGCCGGCGTCAGCGTCAGGCGCGAACGCGCGATCGCGTCGTCGATCGCGCTCCCGGCGCGCGATCCTGCGCCGGCTGGTAGGCGAGTCCGCCATGATGGACGCAGTAAGGGCCGGCCCCGGCCGGGCGATGCCGCAATAGCGGAACTCGGGACGTCGTCGGGATCGCCGAGCGGCCACCGGCACATCGCCTCCTTGAGCTCGACGATCGTGACCCTGCAGCGACATCGGCACCACGACGCTTCTCGAAGCACCGGCGCGTCGCCTCGACAGCCGTTTCGGCGGGATCGCCAGCGCCGTGTTGCCGCGCACGATCGCGGCCGGCCGGCGCCGCTCGAGCGGGCCGACGGCGCGCGCGGTGCGCGCCGCGGCGACCGCTGCCGGACGCGCGGGGCTGCGCCGCGAGTCGCCGATTTGGCGCGGCCCGCCAGGCCCAGCCGATGAACTTTGCCGATCACCGCGTTGCGCGTGACGCCCATGCCCGAGCAAGCTCGCCGATCTGGCTCGCGCTCTTGCCGTCCAGCCAGGGCTGCCGCAGTTGCTCGACGCTTTCGTCCGTCCAAGACATCGTTGGCCTCGTATCGTCCAAGACCCTCGTCAGCACGAGCGCCGACGTCCGCGATTCGCAGAATCCGCACTCCCTCGCCCGAACGGCCGGCGCCGCCGAGCGCCAAACGCGACAAGACGCTCTCTGAAGGCCGCGCCACGACATCTCGTGGCTCGTCGGCGCAAAAACTACACTACTCGTTGAATCTGCGCAAGAGTCCCAGGGCGTTGCGACGGGGCTTTTCCCCAGCTCTCCGCGCCAGCGCCCGTACGATCCGAGCGGCCGGCCACCGATTGATCGAGTCGCATCAAGGCGTTAGGCGAGCCGATGGGCGCCGGCCGCGCGGCCGGGCGAATATTTTCGCGTCCGCCGCGCTCATTTGACCATGCGGCCGGGTTTCCGCTATATGCTTGGCGCTATCGGCGGCCGTCCCAGCGGGGCGGCGTTTTTGTTTTTGCGCGCCCTTCGCCCGGCAGCTGATGCGCACGCCGGCACAAGGAGTTGTGACAGTGGAACCGTCGACGTGACATCCGCGATCGTGCCGACCTACGCGCGCGCCGACGTCGCCTTCGAGCGGGGCGAGGGCTGCTGGCTCGATCTCGACGACCGGCGAGCGCTATCTCGATTTCGGCGCCGGCATCGCGGTGGCCGTCGCTCGGCCACTCGCATCCCCATCTCGTCGAGGCGCTGGTCGCGTCAGGGCGCGAAGCTCTGGCACACGTCGAACCTGTATCAGAATCCCGAAGGCGAGCGCTTCGCGCGACGGCTGGCCGAGGCGACCTTCGCCGATCTCGTGTTCTTCGCCAATTCCGGGCGCCGAGGCCAACGAGGCGGCGATCAAGATGGCGCGCCAGCGCCAGTGGGTCGGCGGCCATCCCGAGCGCTATCGCGTTCTGACCTTCGAAGGCGCCTTTCACGGCCGCACGCTGGCGACCATCGCCGCCGGCGGCCAGGCCAAATACCTCGAGGGTTTCGGGCCGAAGGTCGACGGCTTCGACCAGATCCCGCTCACCGACCTCGACGCCGTCGAAGCGGCGATCGGCCCGAAACGGGCGCGATCATGATCGAGCCGATCCAGGGCGAAGGCGGCGTGCGGGTGGTTCCGCCGGCGTTCCTGCGCGGCTTGCGCGAGCTCTGCGACGAGCACGACCTCCTGCTCATCTTCGACGAAATCCAGACCGGGGTCGGCCGGACGGGACGCTTTTTCGCCTATGAGCACATGCGGCGTCAATCCCGACATCATGACGTCCGCCAAGGGGATCGGCGGCGGCTTTCCGATGTCGCGCGTGCCTCGCCACCGCCGACGCGGCGCAGCGGCCTCACCGTCGGCGTCGCATGGCACGACGTTCGGCGGCAATCCGCTGGCGATGGCGGTCGGCAACGCCGATGCTCGACGTCGTTCTCGCGCCCGGCTTCATCGAACGCGTCGCCGAACTCGGCCTGCTGTTGCGCCAGCGTCTCGCCGAGTTGCGGACGCCACCCCGCGCGTGATCGAGGAGGTTCGCGGCGAGGGCCTGATGGTCGGCGCTGAAACTGAAGGTCCCGCCCGCCGACTTCGCCGCCGCGGCGCTGCGAGGAGCTGCTGGTCGATTCCCGCCGGCGACAACGTCGTGCGGCGTGCTGCCGCCGCTCGTCGTCTCCGACGAGGAGATCGCCGAAGGAATCGGCGGCCTCGACGCCGCGTGCGGCGCGTGGAAGCGAGCGCGCGAGCCGTGCGCGATGATCGCGCCGAATGAACGCGTCCGTCCAGACGCGCCCCGCGGCATTTCCTCGATCTGCTCGAGCTGCTCCGCCGGCGAGCTTCGCCGCGATGCTCGACCGTCGGCCGCGGCGATGAAGGCGGCGCGGGTCAAGGGCGATCGCCGCCGGCCTCGCGGCCGTTCGCCGGCAAGACGCTGGCGATGATCTTCGACCGGCCCTCGACCCGCACGCGCGTCTCGTTCGACATCGGCGATGCGTGAGCTCGGCGGCGAGACGATCATGCTGACCGGCGCGGAGATGCAACTCGGGCGCGGCGAGACGCATCGCCGACACCGCGCGCGTGCTCTCGCGCTATGTCGATGCGATCATGATCCGCATCCTCGAGCCAGGACGACATGATGGAGATGGCGCGCACGCCACGGTGCCCGTCATCAACGGCCTGACCAAGCAGTCGCATCCCTGCCAGGTGATGGCCGACATCCTGACCTTCGAGGAGCATCGCGGGCCGATCCGCGGCCGCAAGATCGCCTGGAGCGGCGACTACAACAACGTCCTGTCGTCCTGGATCGACGCGTCCGCGCGCTTCGACTTCGCGCTCGACATCGCGTGTCCACGCCAGCTGCAGCCGCGCGCGAGCGCGCTCGACGCGGCGCGCGCGGCGGGCGCGAAGATGATCGCTCGGCGAAGATCCGCTCGAGCGCCGTCGCGGCGCGGCCGCGGTGATCTCCGATTGCTGGGTCTCGATGGGCGACGAGGACGAGGGACGCCGCCACAACCTGCTGCGCGCCCTATCAGGTCAATCGCGCGCTGATGAGCGCACGCCGCGCCGGACGCCATCTTCATGCATTGCCTGCCCGCCCATCGCGGCGAGGAGGTCACCGACGAGGTGATCGACGGCCCGCAATCGGTCGGTGTTCGACGAGGCGGAGAACCGCCTGCACGCGCAGAAGGGCGTGCTCGCCTGGTGCCTCGGAGCGCTGGAGCCATGAGCCGAGGCCGCGAGCGCGCCCGGTCTCGGACGACGGCCGCGACGACATCGTCCTGCCGTTTCGCGGTCGAGCCGCTGAGCACGCGCGGCCGCGCTGGTGCGGCTCGGCCCGGCCATCGACGCCATCCTCAAGCGCCACGCCTATCCCGAGCCGGTCGCCAGGCTCGTCGGCGAGGCGGCGGCGCTGACTGTGCTGCTCGGCTCGACGCTGAAGCTGCGAGGGCCGCTTCCAACTGCAGACGAAGAGCGACGGGCCGGTCGGCATGCTGATCGTCGATTTCGACGCGCCCTCGAACTTTCGCGCGCTGGCGCGCTTCGACCCGAAGACGCGACTGGCGGGCGCGGCGCCGCGGCGAGCGATCTGCTCGGCCGCGGCCATCTCGCCTTCACCATCGATCCGGGCGGCGACATGTCGCGCTACCAGGGCGTCGTCGCGCTCGAAGGGCAGGGCCTCGAGGAGGCCGCGCATCATTATTTCGAGCGCTCCGAGCAGATCCCGACGCTTGTCCGCCTCGCGGTCGGCGAGATCGTCACGTCCGCCGGCGCGCATGGCGGGCCGGCGGCCTGATGGTGCAGTATCTGCCGTCCGCGCGAGCGGCGGCGGCGGGCCGACTTCGATCCCGGCGATGCGCCCGGGGCGACGGCGCCGCATCGCGATCGACGGACGGACGACGCCTGGACCGAGGCCCAGTCGGTGTCGCCGCGACGACCGAGGATCACGAACTGATCGACCCGACCCTGTCGAGCGAGCGGCTGCTGTATCGCCTGTTCAACGAGCGCGGCGTGCGGGTATTCGAGCCGACGGCGCTTGCCGACGTCTGCCGCTGCTCGGCCGAGGGATCGACGCGATGCTGCGCAGCTTCGCGCGCCGAAGAGGCGCAGCGACATGGTCGGCGACGACGGCATGATCGGCGTCACCTGCGAATTCTGCTCGACCAAGCGCGTCTTCGATCCCGCCGATTACGGCGTCTAGCCGCTATGGACGACAAAGCGTTCAGGGCGCAGGCTCGCCGAAGCCGCCGCAGCGGTCGAGGTCGAACTCGACGCCCTCCTGTCGTTTGAAACGCGGCCGCGAGAACCGGCGCGGCCGAGGCGGCTGCTCGAAGCCATGCGCTACTCCACGCTCGGCGGCGGCAAGCGCATGAGGGCGTTCCTGGTCATCGAGACTGCGCGGGCGCTCGGACGAGGCGGCGCCGGCCCGGTCCGCGCCGGCGCCGCGATCGAGTGCGTGCACGCCTATTCGCTGATTCATGACGACCTGCCGGCGATGGACGACGACGACCTGCGCCGCGGCCGACCGACCGACTCACCGCGCCTTCGACGAGGCGACGGCGATCCTCGCCGGCGACGCGCTGCAGACACTCGCCTTCGAGATCCTCGCCGATCCGGCGCCGACGCCAGCGCCGACACACGCGCGGCGCTCTGCGCGGGTCTTGCCCGGGCCGCGGGCCTCGCCGGCATGGTCGGCGGCCAGATGCTCGACATCGCCGCCGAGACCTCTGCCGCGCCGCACTCGATCGCAGAGGTCGCGCTCCTGCAGGCGATGAAGACCGGCGCGCTGATCCGGTTCAGCGTCGAGGCCGGCGCAAGGCTCGCGGGGGCGAGCCAATCGGCCCAGGCGGCGCTGTCGGACTATGGCGCAGCCATCGGCGCGGCCTTTCAGGTCGCCGACGACCTGCTCGACGCCGAGGGCGACACGGCGACGCTGGGCAAACGCGCGGGCAAGGACGCCGAACGAGGCAAGGCGACCCTGGTCGCGGCGCTCGGCGTCGATGGCGCCCGTCGTGAACTCGCTGCGCTCGTCGGCAAGGCGAAGGCCGCCGTCGAGGCGGCGAAGCTCGGCGAGGCCGGCGACGGACTGAGGGCGACCGCCGACTTCGTCGCCGCTCGACGGAGCTGACCCTCGCGGCGTCGCGGGCCCGGCGCGTCGGACCCCGCTCTGCTGCGTCCAGTCACCGGCCCACGTTCGCTTCCTCCGGCCCAACGAGATAGCCGAGGCCGCGCGCGGTCTTGATGATGTCGACGCCAAGCTTCTTGCGCAGCCGGCCGATGAACACTTCGATCGTATTGAAGTCGCGGTCGAAGTCCTGCTCGTAGAGGTGCTCGACGATCTCGGTGCGCGAAATAATTCGGCCGGCGTGATGCATGAGATAGGACAGGAGCCTGTATTCGTGGCTGGTGAGCTTGACCGCTTGGCCATTGACGGTGACCCGCCCCGCACGCGCGTCGAGCCGCACCGGGCCGACCTGAAGGTCGCTCGAGGCGTGTCCGGCTGCGCGGCGCAATAGCGCCCGCAGACGGGCCAGGACCTCCTCCATATGAAAGGGCTTGGCGACATAGTCGTCCGCCCCGGCGTCGATACCCTCCACCTTGTCGCTCCAGCGGTCGCGCGCGGTGAGGATCAGAACCGGCATTGTCCGCCCCGCCTTGCGCCAGGCCTCGAGCACCGAAATGCCGTCGCGCTTGGGCAGGCCGATGTCGAGAACGACCGCATCGTATGGCTCGGTATCGCCCTGGAACCAGCCCTCCTCGCCGTCGAAAGCCCGGTCGACTGCGTAATCGGCGGCTTCGAGCGCTGCGGAAATCTGGCGATTGAGATCGCGATCGTCTTCGACAACCAGCAGTCGCATTCGGGGGCTCTTCGTTTGCCTAAGTCAGTTCTTCGGCGGCGGCTCGTGCGGGTCGTGACTCTCGCGTATGGGCCGTCCGACCAATTTGCCGCTGTCCGCGTCCAACTGAACGTGGGTCAGCCGACCGTCGCGGTGCAGGAGGGTTATCACATAGATGAAGTCATCGCCATTGACGCAGAGCTTCGCCGACAGCGCCTCGGCCTTGCGCTGCTGGGCGGCCCACTTGAGCGCCACATAGGGCTCGAGCAGCTTGTGCGCCTTGACCTGGTCGCGCGTCTCGGCGGCGTTGAGGCAATCGGGCTTTGCCGCCGGCGCGTGCGGGTCCGCTTCCGCCGCGCGTGCGGCCCCAAAGACCGCAATGCAGAGGACCGCGGCGCGACTGACGATGGCGAGCGCGCCCATGACGACGAAGCCCCGTTCCCAAGCGGTGGCCACCATCATCGTTTCGACGGCTGAATGCAATGTGAACGAGTCGTCGCGCTCCGGTCGCGCGAACGTTCCAGCGCCATTGATCCCGAGCGGATTTCAGCGCAAGGACGCTCCCCATGCGTCTGCGTCTCGCCATGCTTCTCGCCGTCGTCCTGCTCGTCGCGTCGGCTCGATGGCCTGCGGACGCCCTTGTCGGGGCGGCGCCCGATCAGCGCTTCGCCGACCGCGTGGCGATGGTTCTGATGCGCCGTCCGGGCGAGGCGGGATTCTGCTCGGCGCTCGTGCTTGACGCGCGCACGGTGCTGACCGCCGCCCATTGCCTGCGCCCGGTTGGCGACATGGCGGTCCATTACCGGACGACTCGACGGGCGCCCCGGTCGTCGTCCCTGTGGAAGCCACGCTTGCGCATCCGCAATACCGCCCGGACGCGATCCGCGCCCGGCTCAAGTCGATCGACGTCGCACTGGTCAGGACCGTGAGTCCCCTCGACGACCGTTTCGCCGGAGCGAGGCTCGCGTCGGGCGAAGGTCCTTCGGTCGGCGATCCCGTCATCCTGACGGGCTTTGGCGCGACCCGCGAAGGCGACTGGAAATCGGGCGGCGCGCTTCGCGCGGTGACCCTGGCCGTCCGCGCGCCGGCGTCCCCTGTGCTCGTGTGGGCGGCCGATCCCGACGGCCGGCTCGCGGGCGCGTGTTCGGGCGATTCCGGCGCGCCGATCTGGTCCGCCGACGGCGAGACCGCCGTCGCCATCGCCGCCTGGGCGCAGGCGCCGAATGGCCACGGCTGCGGCGGGCTCACCCAGGGCCCGAACTCGCGCCGCTGAAGGCCTGGATCGACGCAGCGAGGCGGACGCTTTCGGCGGGCCCCTGAACCGCCGCCCATCGATGCGCCGACCGATATCGCCGCTCGGCAGGGCGCAAGCGGGCGAGATCGGCGGGGCCGTGGAGGGGCGCGCGCACGGATTCGCTTGCAGGGCCAATATCAAAGGCTTGGGCGCCATTTCGTGCAACTTTGGCGCTCGCATCCCGATCCGCGTCGCCGCCCGCTTCGCCACTCTTCGCGCCGTCCTTCGTCCCGCGGTCAGTGGTCGCGGGCAATAAAACGGTCTGATGCTGTATATAGGGAGGCCGGCGTTGGCGCGCGTTGCTGTCGCCGCCGCCGACGGCCAACGCCCGTTTCGGCTCCGGCGCCCGCTTCAACGGACACGCCAACGCACGGCGGCCGAAGCCTCGTTCTGGGGGGAGCGAACGCGCAGCCCCCGCAAATGACTGTCAATTCGCGCCCGCGCTACTCAGCCCCCGCGGCCTCTGCTAAAATGGCTCGGCAAGGAGCGCCGCCTCGATACGCGGGGCGGCGCGGGAAGCGTCGTCGGGGTCGATCATGCAGTACGAAAACACGCCCATATCCCAGAACATCGAGGATCGGCGCGGCCAGGGCGGCGGCGGCGGAATGATGGGAGGCGGAGGCATCGGCATCCTCGGCATCATCGCGGTGTTCGCGATCAGCTATTTCACCGGGATCAACCCCGCGGTGCTGATGGGCGGCGCGGAGATCGTCTCAAAGAGCATGAACCAGGGCCAGTCCACGCAGCCGGCGACGACCGGACCCGCGGTCGACCCGAACGATCCGACGCGAAAATTCCTGGCGCATGTGATGGGCGCGACCGAGGCGGTGTGGGGAACCGTGCTGCCGCAGCAGACCGGGCTCGACTACACGCCGGCCACCCTCGTCATCTACGACGGCGCCACTCGGTCCGGTTGTGGCGGCGCTCAGGCGGCGATGGGCCCGTTCTACTGCCCTGTCGACAAGAAGGTCTATCTCGACACCTCGTTCTTCCGCGACATGAAGGCCAAGTACGGCGGCGGCGGCGATTTCGCCTACGCCTATGTCGTGGCGCACGAGGTCGGCCACCACGTGCAGGACGAGCTTGGCATTCTCGACAAGGTCGACGCCGCGAAGCCTCGCGTGAGCCAGACCCAGGCCAACGCCCTCTCGGTCCGGGTCGAGTTGCAGGCCGACTGCCTCGCCGGGTCTGGGCGGCCAACGCCAACCAGAAGTGGCAGATCCTCGAGCAGGGCGACGTCGAAAAGGCGCTCGCCACCGCGCAGGCGATCGGCGACGACCGGCTGCAGACGGCGGCGCGCGGCTACGCCGTGCCGGACAGCTTCACCCATGGCTCGTCGGCGCAGCGGGCCAAGTGGCTGACGGCTGGATTGAAGAGTGGGCAGGTCTCCTCCTGCGACACGTTTTCGCAGTAGCGGCGGCTTTGCCGCCCCTACCGAGGGCAGGAATGCGGCCCTCGACGGGCCGCTTCGTTTTGCCTTGGACGACCCCAGGAAAACGATTTTGAAGTTCGCCGGCGTTCCGGCGCGCCGTTGTCAACGTCAACTCAGGTCGATCCGTCGCCGTCATCGCGACCGCAGCTAGGCAATCCAGGGATCGTCGGGTTGCGCTACGATCCCTGGATTGCTTCGAGGATCACGCTCTTCGCAATGGCGGCTGTCGCCCTCTTCACGCTGTTGAAAAGCCGATTGTCGGGGCGCATCCTGCGCCAAAGGGCTCGCGAAGCCGCTAGTTCTTTTTATCCCGTCGGGAGGCCTGGCGCATGGACGGATCGCCTTCGACCAATCCTTATCTCTCCGGCAATTTCGCGCCCGTGCGCAGCGAAGACGACTACGCGCTCGAGGTCGTGGGCGCATTTCCGTCTGGTCTCAGGGGCGCCTTTTACCGCAACGGGCCCAACCCCCAGTTCGAGCCCCGTGGCCATTACCACTGGTTCACCGGCGACGGCATGATCCACGCCTTCTTCGTCGACCACGGCAAGGTCGCCTACCGCAACCGCTTTGTCCGCACGCCGAAATGGCAATTGGAGCACGCGGCGGGCAAGGCGCTGTTCGGCGGCTTCGACCCGAGGGCGGCCGACCCTTCGGTCATGGGCAAGGACAGCGGCGTCGCCAACACCAACATCGTCTGGCACGCCGGCCGGCTGATGGCGCTCGAGGAGGGGCACATGCCGTTCGAGCTCGATCCTTCGAGCCTCGAATCCGGCGGCTATGCCGAGCGCTACAAGGGCCGCGTCACCGCGCATCCCAAGATCGATCCCGAAACCGGCGAAATGGTCTGGTTCGGCTATTCGGTCGGCGGCGGATGGTTCACAAGGACGATGTCGTACGGCGTGACCGACGCAAACGGCCACGTGACGCGGCGCGACGATTTCGAAGCGCCGTTCTCGAGCATGGTGCACGACTTCCTCGTCACGCGCCGCCATGCGCTCTTCCCGATCCTGCCTCTGACCGGCGACCTTCAACGGGCGATGCGGGGAGGGCCGGCCTACGCCTGGGAGCCCGAGAAGGGGGCCCATGTCGGCGTGATGGCGCGCGACGCCGGCGCCGCGAGCATGCGCTGGTTCACGACCGAGGCCTGCTACGTGTTCCATCCGATGAACGCCTGGGAAGAGGGCGAAAAGATCTTCGCCGACGTCATGGAGTACCCGGTCGCCCCGTTGTTCCCCAACGCAGACGGATCGGCGAATGAGCGCCCCGCCGCCCGGTTGGTGCGCTGGACCTTCGATCTTGCGGCGCCGTCGAACACGATCAAGAGGGAGCCGCTGGACGACCTTGCGGGCGAATTTCCACGCTTCGACGAGCGACGCTCGGGCTCGCGCTACCGTGACGGCTGGTTTGCGGGCCGATCTCGCGGGGTCCCGGGCGACGGCTTCGACTGCATCGCCCATATCGATCTCAACACCGGGAAGCGGACGACATACGCGTTCGCGGCCGGCGACGTCCCCGGTGAGCCTGTCTTCGTTCCCCGCTCGGCGGGCGCCGTGGAAGGCGATGGCTGGCTCGTCGTCATCGTCTATCGCGGCGCCGAGGACCGCAGCGATTTTGTGATCTTCGACGCCGGTGCGCTTCAGGACGGGCCGCTCGGAATCGCCAAAGTTCCGCGCCGAGTGCCATTCGGCTTCCATGGAAACTGGCGGCCTGCGTAAAGCAAACCGCGATCTGTTTCGTTTCAGCACGGGGGTTGACCGCCCTGGCATTGCGCACTAGATACGTGTTCCTGTTTTGTTCTGACGGAACGACGCCATGAACGCAACCCGCGCCCCGCTTGCTTACGCACCGCGCCATAGTCCCGTTGCGATCGCCGAACGCCTCCAGGCCGCCGAGCGGCGGCGCGGCCGGGGCGCGGCGACAAACGCCTCCGGTCGCTTCGAGAGTCTTCAGCGCGAGGACTTCGACGATGGATGGACTCGCGAGGAAGCGCCCGAGCCCGTCGTCACGGAAGTGACCTGGGAGAAGCCGAAGAGCGCCATCACCCGCAACCAGTCGCCGGACATTTCCTTCGACCGCTCGATCAACCCCTATCGCGGCTGCGAACACGGCTGCTTCTACTGCTTCGCCAGGCCGACCCACGCCTTTATGGGGCTATCGGCTGGACTCGATTTCGAGACCCGTCTGTTCGCCAAGCAGGGGCTCGCGGCCCTGCTCGAGCGCGAGCTCGCAGCCGCCAAATACGCGCCCGCCCCGATCGCGCTCGGGACCAATACCGACCCCTACCAGCCGATCGAGCGGCAGCACCGGATCACCCGTTCCGTGCTGGAAGTCCTGCGGCGCACACGCCACCCGGCGAGCATCGTCACCAAGTCGAACCTGGTGCTGCGCGACCTCGACATCCTGAGCGACATGGCGCGCGACGGCCTCGTCAAGGTCTTCCTGTCGGTGACGACGCTCGACCGGACGCTGGCGCGCAAGATGGAGCCGCGGGCGCCGACGCCGGAGAAGCGGATCGAAGCAATCGCGCGGCTCAACGATGCCAGGGTACCCGCAGGCGTCCTGGTCGCGCCGGTCATCCCGGCGGTGAACGATTCGGAGATCGAGACGATCCTGACGCGCGCGTCGGCGGCCGGGGCGCGCGAGGGCGGCACGATCGTGCTGCGCCTGCCGCTCGAACTGCGTGACATGTATCGCGAATGGCTGCAGGTCCATTTCCCCGATCGGCTGAAGCACTCCGTCTCGCTCATGCAGTCGATGCGAAACGGCAAGGACTACGAGTCCGCATGGGGCCGGCGCATGGCCGGCTCGGGCCCTTATGCGTGGATGATCGGCCGACGGTTCGAGATGGCGGCGCAACGGCTCGGCCTCAGCCCAACGCCGCTGCGCTTGCGCGCCGATCTTTTCCGCAAGCCGGCGCCGCCGGTCGCGGAAGCCGGCGCGCAGCAGCTAAGTCTTTTTTGACCGGCCGCCGGTGACCCCGCGCCTTCGAGGTCCTCGCCGCGGGCGACCGCGGTTCACGACGAGACCCCCGGACGGCTGCGCTCGCCCGAGTTTCGCTCTCCGGCGTCACGCTCGCGCGGCCATTCTCCGCGTGAAGGCGCGGTCGGCGACGCGAACGCGTCCCGGCGTCGTTCGCGGGCGCGGCGCGCGAGCAGCGCGGTCGGGTCATGGTCCAACGCCAGCGCGGAGACGTCGCGCAGGTCGGACGGATTGAGCCCGATGTCGGCCAGCTCCCGGACGTCCATGCCAGCGAGCGCGTTCATCGCCGCGCGCGCCGCGGCGACACGGAATGGCCAGGCTGCGGCCCGACGCACACTTTCGACGAAGCCGGATCTGCGATCGCTTTCGGACGACATTGGCTTGCTCCCTTGGCGAAACAATCCCCCTGGGGCCCTTGCCGCGCCAGAGACAGTTCAGTACAGTTCGGCCAAACTGTCCTAGTCCACTGACTGGACAGTTTCGGTTCCGGCTGCAGGTTCCCCTTGGACGATCGCACCGTTTCTCGCGTCGAACACGTCGTGGCGCACATCCGCGAGCGCGTCGACTCGCGCGCGCTCGCGCATGGAGCGCGGCTCCCCTCGGTGCGCGAGCTTGCGGGCAAGCTCGGCGTGTCGAAGTCGACCGCCGTCGAGGCCTACGACCGCCTCGCCGCCGAGGGCTTCGTCGCGGCGCGCCGGGGTTCGGGCTTCTTCGTCGCGGGGCCGGCCCGGACGGCGATTCCGAGCGCCGCGGCGCCGGCGCCGGAGCCGGCCATCGACCCGTCGTGGATCAACCGGCACGCCATGATGGGAATGGCGGACTTCGTCTGCCCAGGCGCAGGCTGGCTGCCGGATTCCTGGGTGCTCGACCTCGGAGTCCAGCGCGCCCTGCGGCTCGCCGCCCGAGACGACGCCCAGCGACGCCGGCAGTACGACGAGCCGATGGGCTACGCGCCGCTGCGACGCCTTTTCTCGGTGCGCCTGGCCGAACGCTCTGTGCTGGCCGATCCCGACCAGGTGATCGTCACCAATTCATGCTCGCAGGCGCTCGACATCGTCTGCCGGTTCTTGCTCAATCCCAACGACACCGTCGTTGTCGACGATCCTTGCTATTTCAACTTCCTGACGCTGCTCAAGGCCTCGCGGGCGAATGTCGTGGCCGCGCCGATGGCGCCCGACGGGCCCGACGTCGAGGCGCTGGAGCGTCTTTTCGTCGAGCGTCGGCCGCGGCTCTATCTCACCAACGCCGGGCTTCAGAATCCGACGGGAGCGACGCTCTCGCCGGCGAAGGCCCATCGCGTCCTGCGGCTCGCCGAGGACCACGATGTGCTCATCCTCGAGGACGACACCTTTGGCGATTTCGAGCAGGAGCCGGCAATCCGTCTGGCCGGCCTCGACGGCCTTCGACGGGTGGTGCAAGTCGGCAGCGCCACGAAGACCGTCGGCGCGGCTATGCGCTGCGGTTACATTGCCGCGCGCCCCGAGTGGATCGGACCGCTGGTCGATCTCAAGCTCGCGATCAGCATGGGCAACAGCGTGACCGGAGCCGTCATGCTCCATCGGGTGCTCACCGAGAGCAACTACCGCCGCCATCTCGACGGCCTGAGGCGCAAGGCGGCCGACGCCATGGGGCTGACCCTGCGCAGCTTACGCGAGCACGGGCTCGAGCCCTGGACCGAGCCTCGCGCCGGCATCTTCGTCTGGGCGCGCCTGCCCGACGATATCGCGGCGGCCGACGTCGCGCGCTACAGCCTCGCGAGAAAGATGCTGTTCGCCCCCGGGCCGGCCTTCAGTTCATCGGAACTGGACGCGGCTATCTGCGCTTCAATGTCGCCCGATGCAATGAACCCCGCGTCTACGCCATGCTCGACCAGGCGATCGCGGCGGCGCCGCGCCGCTAGCGCGCCGCCGCCTCCGACAGGAGGGTGTGCCGACCAGACAGCGGTTAGAAGGCCCAGTATGGTCCTACGCCATAGTAGTCGTGGATGCTGTTTTCATAGGTTCGGTCGCCCCAGGCTGGCTCCTGGTCCGCATCATAGGCTGGAGCGCCTTCGAGCTGGCTCTTGTCGAGATTGACGACATAACCGCCTTTGCTCGTGTCGTAGTGCAGGATCGACCAGGGCAGCGGATGGTACTGATTTCCGATCCCGAGGAACCCGCCGAACGACATGATCGCAAAGGCGACCTTCCCGGACGGCTTGTCGATCATGATGTCGTGAATTGTGCCGAGGTTTTCGCCCGCGCTGTTGTACACTTCGGCGCCTTGCACCTTGTCCGACGCGATCAAGACTCCCAGTTTCCTGGACCGCTTCCATAGGATTCTCCTCGAGATTGAACGCCTTGGGGCTCGAGGTTCAACGCGGGCGTCCGGTTGGGAGTTCCGCCGGCGTTTTCCGGCGACGGCTGCTCGCGTAAGAGACAGGGTCGCCTCTCGAAATCTTCGAACGCCATGCCCCAATTCAAGCTCCTCCTCGAATATGACGGCGCGCCGTTCGTCGGCTGGCAGCGCCAGGACAATGGCTTGTCGGTGCAACAGGTCCTCGAGCAGGCGGTCTTCGCCATGACCGGGGAGGAACGGGTCGTCGCCGGCGCGGGGCGCACCGACGCGGGCGTCCACGCCACCGGACAGGTCGCCCACCTCGACCTGTCGCGCGAGTGGACGCCATTCCGGCTCGCCGAGGGTCTCAACGCCCATTGCGTCCCCCATCCGGTCGCGGTCATCGGCGCGGAAGAGGGTCGCGGACGATTTCGACGCACGCCACAGCGCGCGCGGGCGCCGCTACGTCTATCGGGTCGTCAACCGGCGTGCGCAGTTGACCCTCGACCGCGGCCGCGCCTGGCGGGTCAAGCCCAGGCTGGACGCGGACGCGATGGGCGAGGCGGCCCGGGTCCTCGTCGGCCGGCATGACTTCACCACTTTCCGCGACGTGCAGTGCCAGGCCAAATCGCCCATCAGAACCCTGGATCGGCTCAATGTCGTTCGCGAGAGCGAGGCTATTACCTTCGAGGTCGCCGCGCTGTCCTTCCTGCATCGCCAGGTGCGGTCGATGGTCGGCTCGCTGATCGATGTGGGAACGGGGCGATGGACTCGCCGCCGATTTGAAGGCCGCGCTCGACGCCGCCGAGCGCGGCCGCTGTGGTCAGGTCGCGCCGGCGCACGGGCTCTATCTGACGCAGGTGGACTACTGAGCGGGAGACGCGCTCCGCTCGCCGCCGCCGCAGGCACGATCGCTGATCGTGGGACCGCGCTCCACGGGGCGTCCGCGAGGGCGTTCGGCTATCGCGTCGCCGGCTGGCAGAGGCGCCGGCAGAAATCGTCGAGCTGGTCGAAATTGTGGAACGCGATGCGGATCTCGCCGCTTTCGCCGGCGTGGCGGATCGTGACCTTCGCCCCGAGCGCGAGGCCGAGCTTGTCCTGAAGGGCCAGCGTGTCGGCGTCGACCTTGGCCGGCTCCTTCTCGCACGCCGCGCAGTCTTGCCGGCGTTCTCGCCCAGCCGCTCGATATCGCGCACCGTCAGGCCCTCCGCGACGATGCGGTCGGCGGTCGCGTCGGGATCGGCGACCGCGAGCAGCGCGCGGCCGTGCCCGGCGGAGATCTTGCCGTCGGCCAGCAGCTGGCGCGTGTGCTCGGGCAGATTGCGCGAGCCGCAGCGTGTTGGCGATGTGACTGCGGCTCTTGCCGACGATCCGCGCGATGTCGGCGTGCGAATAGCCATAGTCGGCGCCGAGCTGCGCGTAGCCCGCCGCCTCCTCGAGCGCGTTGAGATCGGCGCGCTGGACGTTTTCGATGATGGCGATTTCGAGCGCCTCGCGGTCGCCGGCCTCGATCACGACGATCGGCATTTCGTGCAGTCCGGCGCGCTGCGCCGCCCGCCAGCGCCGCTCGCCGGCAATGATTTCGTAGGCGTCGGCGACGCGCGGGATGGCGCGCACGAGGATCGGCTGGATGACGCCCCGCTCCCTGATCGACGCGGCCAGTTCGTCGAGCTCGGCGTCGTCGAAGCGCTTGCGCGGATTGCGCGGGTTGGGCCGCAGAAACTCGATCGGCGTCTTGCGCGCGCCGCGCGGCGCGCGCGCCGCTCGGCTCTTCCCGGCGGCGCCCAGGAGCGCGGCGAGCCCGCGCCCGAGGCGCGGCCGATGTTCGGTTCGGCGCAAGCGTCTTCCGCCATGCATTCGCTCGCTCCCGTTGACGACGCGGCGCGCTCAGGCGTGCGCGCCATCGACCTTCGCGCTGAATGACTTCCGAGGCGAGCTTGAGATAGGCTTGGCTGCCGGCGCATTTGAGATCGTAGAGCAGCGCCGGCTTGCCGTGCGACGGCGCCTCGGAGACCCGCACGTTGCGCGGAATGATGGTGTCGTAGACCTTGTCGCCCATGTGGGCGCGCACATCGGCGACGACCTGCCCGGCGAGGCTGTTGCGCGGATCGAACATCGTCAGCACGATGCCATGAATGGTCAAGCCCGGGTTGAGGGTCCGGCGCACCTGGTCGACCGTGGTCAGGAGCTGCGACAGGCCTTCGAGCGCGAAAAATTCGCATTGCAGCGGCACCACCACCGCGTCGGCCGCCGCCAGGGCGTTGATGGTCAGCAGATTCAGCGACGGCGGGCAGTCGATCAGCACATAGGTGATCGGCGCCGCTGCCGCTCTCGGTCCGCGACAAAGACCTGCAGCGCCTTGCGCAGCTTGAAGGAGCGGTCGCCGTCGCTGGAGATTTCAAGCTCGACGCCGAGCAGATCCATGGTCGAAGGCGCGATGAAGAGGCGGGGCACCGCGGTCGGGACAATGACCTCGCGCAAGCGTCGCTCGCCGACCAGAGCGTCGTAGCTCGACGTCGTCGCGGCTCTTGCGGTCGATGCCGAGGCCGGTCGAGGCGTTGCCCTGCGGGTCGAGATCGATGATCAGCACCCGCTCGCCGATCGCGGCCAGCGCCGTGCCCAGATTGATCGCGGTCGTCGTCTTGCCGACGCCGCCCTTCTGGTTGGCCATGACGAGCACGCGGGGCTGTGGGCAAGGCTCCGTCGCGGGCTGTGGAGGAAGCGTGGAGGACATGGCGCGGGACCCTATTGCGCGACGGACTCTCAGGATCACGGCGTCGACGTCCATCGACGCTCGGAAGCGCTTCGACCGCAAAGGCCGGCGAAGGAGGTTCCCGTTCAAGTTGTCCCCGAGGGCCGACCGTCCGCGGGGAAACAACCCGACCGCTCCGCGCTCCAGCCATGGCTGTGGCGAATTCGAGCGTCTCGAGCAAGGGGGCGAAGGCGCGCGCGGTCACGCAGTCCACAGCTCCCAGGGCCTCGCGGTCGATCGCTTCGACGCGAACCGGATGGATGACGCGCGGCGCGCCCGTCGCTCGAGCCGCTTCGCGCAGGAACGCGCAACTGCGCCGGTCGCTGTCGACGCAATGAACCTCGGCGCCCGGAGTCCCGGCGAGCTGCATCGCTACGACGAGGCCGGGAAATCCGGCGCCGGAGCCCATGTCGAGCCAGCGCGTCGCGTCTCGGGCGAGCGGGAGAAGCTGGGCGCTGTCGGCGATGTGACGCGTCCAAACCGTAGGGAAGATCGATTCGGAGATGAGATTGGTCGTCCGGCGCCAGCGGGCCAGGAGATCGACGAACACCGCAGAAGCGGTCCTCTGTTTCACGTGAAACAGGAACGAGGCGCAGCGCCGTCGATCGATCCGCGGCCAGCCGATCCGCCTCGGCCGGCGCCGAACCGCGCCTGCCCGGGCCGTCTGGCCCGTTCACGACCCTGCCGTGGACTGGGAGGCCGCCCTCGCCCCCCGCCGCGCGTGCGCGGCGACGACAGCGAGCGCCGCCGGCGTCACCCCCTCGATCCGCCCGGCCTGGCCCAGGCTGCGCGGGCGCACCGCCGAGAATTTCTGCCGCATCTCGCGCGAAAGCCCGGCGAGCACGGCGTAGTCCATGTCCTCCGGCAGCAGCAGCGCATCGTCGCGCCGATAGCGGGCCACGTCGTCAGCCTGCCGCTCGACATAGACGGCGTATTTCGCGTCGGCCTCGAGGCGCGTCACCAAAGTCGAGGGAATCTCGGCGAGGCGCGGCCATACGCGCGCCAGACTCGAGAGTGGGAAGCGCGGCTGCGCTGCGAGTTCGAAGGCCGAGCGCCGAACGCCATCCTGATTGACCGAGATCCCGAACGCCTCCAGCGTCGCCGGAGAGGCCGTTGCGGCCCTCAACGCCGAACGGGCTGCGGCGAGCTGCCCCATCGTACGGCGATAAAGCCGCGCCCGCTCGGGCCCGACACAGCCGAACGCAAGTCCTCGTCCGGTCAGCCGCTCGTCGGCGTTGTCGGCGCGAAGCGACAAACGAAACTCTGCCCTCGATGTGAACATGCGATAGGGTTCGCTGACGCCATGGGTCGTCAGATCGTCGATCATCACGCCGAGGTAGGAATCGGCCCGGTCGAATGTCGCAGCGCCGGCCCCGCCCGCCGTCCTGGCCGCGTTGATCCCGGCCGCGAGACCCTGAGCCGCCGCCTCCTCGTAACCCGTCGTTCCGTTGATCTGTCCGGCGAGGAACAGGCCGCGGAGGCGACGGGCCTCGAGGGTCGGGTCGAGTCCCGCGGGGTCGACGTAGTCGTACTCGATCGCATAGCCTGGGCGCAGAATGCGCGCGCGCTCGAGCCCCGGAATTGTGGCGACCAGCGCCCGCTGCGTCTCCGCGGGCAGCGAGGTCGAGATCCCGTTCGGATAGACGGTCGGATCGTCGACGCCCTCCGGCTCCAAGAAGATCTGATGGCTTTCGCGATCTGGGAACCGGACGATCTTGTCCTCGATCGATGGGCAGTAGCGAGGGCCGCGGCTCGAGATCGAGCCCGAATAGACCGCCGAGCGATGCGAGTCCGCGCGGACGATCCGGTGCGACTCTCCGGTGGTTCGCGTAATGTGGCAAGGCAACTGGCGCGCCGCCGGCGCTTGCGTGTCCAGCGCGAAAAACTCCGGGGGATCGTCGCCGTGCTGGATCTCCAAAGCGACCCAGTCGATCGTCGCGCCATCGAGTCGCGGCGGCGTGCCGGTCTTCAGCCGCCCGAAATCGAACCCCGCGACTTCGAGGCTCTCAGCCAACGCGATCGACGGCGGCTCTCCGAACCGCCCGGCGGGCGTACGGATGTCCCCGAGATGGATCACGCCGCGCAGAAACGTGCCGGTGGTCAGCACCACGGACCGGCAGCGCAACATGCGTCCATCCGCCAGCGCCACGCCGGAGACCGCGCCGCTCTCGGACCGGATCCCCGACGCCTCGCCCTCGACCACGGCAAGCCCGGGCGTCCGCTCGATCAGCCCACGCATGGCCCGCCGGTAGAGGGCCCGGTCGGTCTGCGCCCTCGGTCCCTGGACGGCCGGCCCCTTGCGGCGATTGAGAACGCGAAACTGGATGCCCGCGGCATCCGCGGCGCGCCCCATGACTCCGTCCAGCGCGTCGATCTCGCGCACCAGATGGCCCTTGCCGATCCCGCCGATCGCCGGATTGCAGGACATCTCGCCGATCGTCGCGGCCCGATACGTGACGAGCGCCGTCGCAGCGCCACAACGCGCGGCGGCGGCGGCCGCTTCGCAGCCCGCGTGTCCGCCTCCGATTACGACGACGTCGAAGCCGCCGTCTGAAGCGCCTGGATGTTTCACGTGAAACAGGTTCGCTCACTTTCCGACGCAGAGCCGCGAGAAGATCTCGCCCAGCACGTCCTCGACCCCTATCCGGCCAACCACCCGGTCCATCGCCGCGGCCGCCCGTCGAAACTGCTCGGCCGCCAGTTCCGCCTCGACCGGCTCCGCCGCCAGCGCCGGCGCCAGCGCCGCTCGCGCTGCGAGAAAGGCCTCCCGATGCCGCGCCAGCGTAAGGACCGCGGGCTCGGCGGACGACAGGCCGTTCACCGCACGATCGGCGATCGCGTCCAGCAGGGCGTCGATTCCCTCGCCGGTCTTCGCCGATATCGCAAATTGCGCGCCGTCCGTCGAGCCCCGCGACCGGTCATCCGCGAGGTCGACTTTTGTCCGGACGACGAGCGCCGGGCCGACGGCCTCGACCGTGCGCGCCTGCTCTCCGTCGTCGAGCCACAGGGTCAGGTCGGCCCGCTCCGCCCGCTGCCTAGCGCGCCGGACGCCCTCCCGTTCGACCGGGTCGCCGGCGTCGCGAATCCCGGCGGTGTCGACGAGGATGACCGGATAGCCGCGGAGATCGATCGCGACCTCGATCGGGTCCCGCGTCGTCCCCGCGAACGGCGAGGTGATGGCGACGTCACGGCCCGCGATCGCGTTCATCAAGCTCGACTTGCCGACATTCGGCGGCCCGGCGATTACGACGACGAAACCGGTCCGCAGCCGCTCGGCCGACTGCGCGCCCGCCAGAGCCCGATCGATGCGATCGACGGCGCGCCGGGCAGCCTCGCGAATCGACTCGGTGGTCAAGGCGTCGGCGTCCTCGACGTCGGAAAAGTCGAGTTGCGCCTCCACCGTCGCCATCGCCTCGAGAAGCAGCGCGCGAATGGCGTCGCACTCCCGCCTCAGCGCCCCGCCCGCGATCCGCTGCGCCTGCCGGCGCTGCGCCTCGGTCTCCGCCTCCACGAGATCGGCAAGACCTTCGGCCTCGGACAGATCCATCTTGCCGTTCATGAACGCCCGCCAGGCAAACTCGCCGGGTTCGGCCACGCGTAGGCCCGACACGGCGGCGAGCGCGCGCGCACACGCCGCTGGGACAGCCCGACCGCCGGTCACGTGCAACTCCACGACGTCCTCGCCGGTAAAACTCCGCGGAGCGGCGAAGCGGATCACCAGCGCCCGATCGAGCGCGGTCCCCGAGACGGGATCGGCCAGCATCCGCACCGTCGCGACCCGGTCCGGGAAGACCGCCCCCGAGTCATGGCGCCGAGGGCGCGCGGGGCGAGGGGACCGGAGATGCGGAAGACCGCGACCCCGGCCTTACCGACGCCGCTTGCCTGAGCAAAAATCGTGTCCTGATCGTTCTCGAACAAGGAGTCGCACGCTCCGCTTGCCGATCTCGTCGCCCCGGCCGTTCGCAGTCGCCGCCGACGCTATTTCCACGGCGGGGTGCAGACCACGTATTGGTCGGCGATCGCCTCGTGATCGCCCTGTTTCTCACGCTGGAAATAAAGATAGCAGATGCTGAGGGCGCCGGTGCGGTAATTGACGCGGAACACTCCGCCTTCCTGCTCGTGGCGGGTAGCGGTCAGGCCATAGTCGCCCGGCTCCTGACCTGTGGCGCCCTCGCCCGATCGATAGCACGCGGTGACCCCGAAGGCGCCGGGGCCGACGTCCGTTCGCCCGGGGTTGTGCGCGAACTGGCAGGCGATGATGTCGCCAGTCAGCTTGTCGACCCGGTAGACCAATGACAGGTTGATCTGCGGGGCGGCGAGGAACTCATATTGCGCGGCGGCGAGCGGCGTCGCCATCGCCGCCGCGACAATCGACAGACCAATCGCGGCGACCCTGCGCGCCATGCTTCCTCTCCGCCAAAACGAATCACTGAGGCGGGATACTAGCCCGGCTTTCGCCTTGCGGCAGCAACGTCTCGCGGCGTCGCTACGACGTCAGGACATCCTTCGAGGCGACGGTCGAGTCCGCGTTCAGCCGGTAGACCAGAGGCACGCCGGTCGCGAGCTCCATCGACGGGATGGTCTCGGGCGTGAGCCGATCGAGCACCATGACCAGGGCCCTCAGACTGTTGCCGTGGGCCGCGACCAGCACGCGTTTGCCGCTGAGCACATCCGGCAGGATGTGCTGGCAGTAATAGGGAAGCGCGCGGGCGACCGTATCCTTCAGGCTCTCCCCACCCGGAGGGGGGACATCGTAGCTGCGGCGCCACAGATGGACCTGCTCCTCGCCCCATTTCTTGCGGGCGTCATCCTTGTTGAGCCCGCAAAGGTCGCCATAGTGGCGCTCGTTGAGCGCCTGGTCCCGATGCTCGGGCAAACCCGTCTGGCCCATCTCGGCGAGCGCGAGCGCGAGCGTATGTTGCGCGCGGATCAAAGCCGAAGTGTAGGCGAGGTCGAAGACGACGCCATGCGCCTTCAGCCGGCGGCCGGCCTCCTTGGCCTCCTCGACCCCATTGGGCGACAGGTCCGGATCGCGCCAGCCAGTGAACAGGTTCCTGAGGTTCCAATCGCTCTGGCCGTGGCGCAGGAGTACAAGCAGGCGTTCGCTATTCGGCATCGGCATTCATCCGGTTTGACGATCAACGAAGCTCTAGACCATCGCCGCGCCGGGCGCCAATGGCCAAAATCGACGCATGATCGGCGCAGCCTCCGGGCTGCCGGCGCGCGACCGGCGCAAGGACCGGCCCGACACTCGCGCGCCGCGTTCTCGAAATCGCATGGACGCCGACGGGCCGATGGACCTGCTTGATCGCTTCAACGATATGAACGCCCGCGAACGGAAGGCCGAGCGCGGCGCCGACGCGCTCGACCGTCGGGGCGGAGCGGATCGCGTATCGACGGGCGATCGGCGGCGCAAACAGCGCCTCGCCCCAGAAGACGGGGGAAAACACCGCGTCGTTCAGCAGGTCCCGTAGCTGCGTCTTCGAATAAGGCAGCCCGTGGCCGAACGGCGTCGCGTCGACGCGCGCCCAGAACTCCGCGCCGCGAAGGAACGATCGCAAGCAAACGGCCCTCCGGGGCGATGACCCGCCACACCTCCTCGAGCAGCGCCGCCGGCCGTTCCGCAGCCTCGAGCGTGTGCGCGATCAGCAGGCGATCGACGCTGTTGTCCGGCAACGGCAGCATCTCGGCGTCGACCAGCGTGACCGCGAAAAGGCCCGACTCCGGCCATCTCACGCAGCCCTGGCGCGCCGGCATCAAGGCCAAGGTCCGCGCAGCCGAGTCGCGAAACCGGTCGAGGTAGGGAGAGCCGTAGCCCAGCGCCGCAACGGTCAGACCGGCAGCCGACATCCAGCGGGCTCGCACGACGCGCCCGATCAACCGCCTCGCCAGATCGCCGAGGGGAGAATCGTAAAAGTCGCGCAGGGTCTCGGCGTCGAGCGGCATCGTGGTTGGAATTCTGGCCGACTGGTCTCGCTTTCGCAATCCCGGGCGCGCGCCGCCCGTCGCTGTCGCGCCGGCGATTCCCCTGGTTCAGGTCTTCCCGGCCAGCGACTCGAGTTTGCGCTGGATGTCCGAAAGCTGCTTTCGCAACTCCTCGATGTCCTCGGACGCGTTTGCCTTTTTACCGCCGGCTTCGCCGCCCGGAAGGGCAGCCGGAAACGGCGAGAACACGCCGAGCGCCTGATTGAACGCAGCCAGGTTCTTCTGGGTCAACTCCTGCAGCGCAGCGAACGAGCCGCCCGAGAACGCCTCCGCGCCAAACATTCGACTGGCGGCTTCATGCATCGCCTGTCGTTCGCCGGTGAACCGATCAATCGAAAACTCCAAGTAGCTCGGAAGAAGAGCCTGCATGCTATCGCCATAAAAGCGGATGAGCTGCCGCAGAAAGGTCGTCGGCAGGAGCGATTGGCCCTCGATACCTTCCTGTTCGAATATGATTTGACTAAGAACTGAGCGTGTAATGTCTTCGTTTGTCTTGGCGTCGAAGACAACAAAGTCTTCGCCCCCCTTCACCATCTTCGCGAGGTCAGCCAAGGTCACATAGGCGCTCGACGCCGTGTTATAGAGGCGCCGATTCGCATATTTCTTGATCGTCGTCGGAGTATTGCTCGCCATAAGATTCCGCGTTCCAATGATACCCGGGCCCTCACGGGTCACACAAGATAGGCGGTTTTTTGCTGCGCCGAAACCCTCTTTTTTGCGCCGCGAAGGCCGACGACGGCGAAAGGGAGCCGGACGTCCCTCGGTACGGCCGAAGCCGACGCCTTCTGTCCTTTCGTCGTTCGGCTACTGGCGCCCGCCCGACGTCCTCGTGTAAGAGTCGCGGCGCTAGAGCTTTTCAATGTACGGCAGAATTACGGGAGGAGGAGACATGGCCAGGGTTGCAATCGTCACCGGCGGCACGCGCGGCATCGGCGCGGCGATCTCGAAGGCCTTGAAGGCGGCTGGCTACCACGTCGCGGCGATCTACCACGCCAACGACCAGGCGGCGGAGTCCTTCAAGACGGAGACCGGCGTCAACGTCTACAAGTGGGACGTCAGCGTCTTTGACGAATGCGCCGCGGGAATCGCCAAGGTCGAAAAAGACCTCGGGCCGGTCGACGTCCTCGTCAACAACGCCGGGATCACCAAGGACGGCATGTTCCACAAGATGACGCCGGAGCAATGGTACGCCGTCATCAACACCAACCTGAACTCCCTGTTCAACATGACCCGCCCGGTCATCGAGGGCATGCGCGAGCGCGGGTTCGGCCGGATCATCAACATCTCTTCGGTCAACGGGCAAAAAGGCCAGATGGGGCAGTCGAACTATTCCGCGGCCAAGGCGGGCGACATCGGCTTCACCAAGGCGCTCGCCCAGGAAAACGCCAACAAGGGAATCACGGTCAACGTGATCTGCCCGGGCTACATCGCCACCGAGATGGTGAAGGCGGTCCCCAAAGAGGTGCTGGAAAAGTCGATTCTGCCGCAGATCCCGTTGCGCCGCCTCGGCGAGCCCGAGGAGATCGCGCGCTGCGTCGTGTTCCTCGCGGCCGACGAGGCTGGTCTGATGACCGGTTCGACGCTGTCGGCGAATGGCGGCCAGTACATGATCTGAAGCCAACGGCGCTCCCCGGCCCCTACAGGCGCCGGGGTTCTTTTCCGTCGGGGCCCTGACTGACTATCGGGTCCCTCGCCGAACCTCGCGGCGGCGCGTTGCGCCGTTGAGCCAGCGGCGGGTTGCAGCGTCGACGAGCGGCGACAGCACCCTGCGCACACGGGTGTGATAGGCGTCGAGCCACTTGATCTCCCGGGCGTCCAGGAGTTTCCAGTCGACGAGCCTGAGATCGATCGGGGCGAGCGTCAGCGTTTCGAAACCAAGCATCTCGCGCTCGGCTCCGGGAAGCGACGCGCGGTTCGACGACCATCAGGTTCTCCGTCCTGATGCCGAACGCGCCGGGCGCGTAGTAGCCGGGCTCGTTCGACAGGATCATGCCGGGGGTGAGCGGCGTCACGCCCGTCTTGGCGATGCGCTGCGGCCCCTCGTGGACGGACAGGTACGACCCCACGCCATGTCCGACGCCGTGGTCGAAATCGGTCCCGATATCCCACAAGGGCTTGCGCGCCAGAGCATCGATCTGCGCTCCGCTCGCGCCGCGCGGAAACACCGCCTCGGCGATGGCGATGTGGCCCTTGAGAACCCTGGTGAAGCGATCCCGCATCAAGGCGGTGGCGCGGCCGACCAAGATCGTCCGGGTGACGTCGGTGGTCCCGTCCTCGTACTGGCCGCCACTGTCGACGAGGAAAATTCCGCGTTCGATTGTCCGGTTGCTGGCCACGCTGACCCGATAGTGCGGCATCGCCGAGTTCGGCCCGGCCGCGGCGATTGTCGGGAAGGAAATGTCTTTCAGCGCCCCCGTCTCCCGCCGAAACGACTCCAGCGCCTCGACAGCGTCGATCTCGGTCAGCCGGCCGCGTGGCGCCTCGGCGTCGAACCACGCAAGGAACCGCGCCAGCGCCGCGCCATCGCGCTCGTGCGCAGACCTCGCCCCGGCAAGTTCCGCCTTGTTCTTGGCGGCCTTCATCAGACTGATCGGATCGGCGCCGACATCCGCCTTGCCGCCGGCTCGCTCGAGCGTCTGGGTCAGCAGCGACGGCGCGGTCGCGGCGTCGAACGCGACGTGCGCGGCCTGTCCGCCAAGCCGCTCGACAAGGGCGATGAGCGTGTCGGGGTCGGCCAGTTCGACATGCTCCCCGAGCTTGTCGCGGACCAATGGCGACAGCTTGTGCGAATCGACCAGCAAGACCGGCCGGCCGTCGCGCGGAACATAAGCGTAGCCCAGGGGCAGGGGCGTATGCGAGACATCCGCGCCACGAATGTTGAACAGCCACGCCAGATTGCTCGGATCGCTGACCAGGAGCCCGTCGGCCCGCTTCAGCGCCTCCTTCACCCGCGCCACCTTGGCGGTCGAGGGCTCGCCGGCGAAGCGCGCCCTGTGCGGCGTAACGGCGCCCATGGGCGCGCCCGGGCGGTCGCGCCAGATCGCATCGACCGGATTGCGAGGCGTCGCAACCAGATCGGCGCCGGCCGTCTCGCACGCGGCCGAGAGCCGCCGGACCGAGTCGGGAGTATGCAGACGGGGATCGTAGCCGAGCCTGTCTCCTCCACGCAGCACGCCGGCGAGCCAGTCCGTCGGCGGCTCGCTCACGACGTGCAGGATCGCGAACACCTCCCCGTCCACCTGAGCCTTCGCCTGCTCTGTGTACCGCCCATCCACGAACAGCGCGGCATTATCCTTGAGCACGATCGCCGCGCCGGCCGATCCGGCGAATCCGGTCAGCCACAGGAGCCGCTCGGCGTTAGCGGGAACATACTCGTTCTGGTGTTCGTCGGCGCGGGGCACGACAAATCCGGACAGACCTTCGGCCTCCAGGAGTCGCCGCAGTTCCGCAACCCTGGCGGCCCCGTTTGCCGGACCGCCGACGTCGGCAAACGACTGAAACCGGCTTTCGAACACCCGATGATCTCCCGACTTGGCGATGCGCAGCAGGGGCTGGCCTACGCGGCGTCTTGCGCCGTCTCGACCCGGCCAATGAAAGGCAATTCACGGTAATAATGCGCGACATCCATGCCGTAGCCGACCACGAACACATCCGGGCAAACAAAGCCGACGAAGTCGGCCGTCACCGTCACCGCGCGCTTGCCCGGCTTTTCCAGCATCGTGCAGATGAGCACGCGCCGCGCGCCGCGGGCGACGAGCAGGTCCTTGGCGAAGGCGAGCGTGCGGCCCGATTCGAGGATGTCGTCGATCAGCAGGATGTCGCGGTCGCGAACCGGCGAGTCGATATCGCGCAGGATCTTGACATTTCCGCTCGACACCGTGCCGTGGAGGTAGCTCGACATGTGAAAGAACTCGACCTGCGGCTCGAGACCTACGCGGTGCAGCGCGCGCAAAAGATCGGCCGCGAACATGAACGAGCCTTTCAGGATCGCCACGACCAAGAGATCCTTGGGCTCGGCCGCCGCGATGTCCCTGGCCATCGCCTGGGTCCGCGCGGCGATCTCCGCCTCGTCAAAAAGGACCTTGACGCTTCTGTTTCCGCTCATAAACCGTCCTCAGCCAGAAACGCTTTGTGTTCCCATTCGCGCCGAACTACCACCATAGCCGTCGTCGATCGCGTTTTCCAAGGGAGACAGCTCTTTTCAGTCCGATCCTCGAATAGGCCGGTCGGCAAGAACGGCGTTCGGCGCCGTCCCTGGGTCGGCCCGATTGATCCTGCGTAACCCCTTGGTGACAGACTTCGTTCAATTGTGCTTCTCCCGAAGGTCCGGCGCCCATGTTTCCGCCACTGTCTATGATCATCGATCCGCTTCCGGCCGGCGTCCGCGCAGATGGCGTCCCCCGTCGCTCCCGCGCAGCCGCATGATCGTCGCTTCGGTCGTGGCCAGGTCGTCCTCGTCGCCAACGCGGTGAACCCCTCTTGCTTCGCTTCGAAAACGTCGGTCTGCACTATGGACTGGGTGAAGAGGTCGTCAGCGACCTCAATTTTGCGATCGCTCCGCAGAGCTTTCAGTTCCTGACCGGGCCATCCGGGGCCGGCAAGACGACGCTGCTGCGCCTGATGTTGCTATCGCTGCGGCCGACGCGAGGAACCATCCATATCTTCGGGCAGGACTCCGCTACGCTGACCAAGCCCGAGCTGACCGCGCTCCGGCGACGGATCGGCGTCGTCTTCCAGGATTTCCGCCTGCTCGATCATTTGACCACCTATGAAAACGTCGCTCTGCCGCTGCGGGCCCTCGGTCGGGCGGAATCCGGCTACCGCGCCGAGGTCGTCGAACTCCTCCGCTGGGTCGGACTCGGCGAGCGCATGAACGCCGCGCCTCCGGTCCTTTCCGGCGGCGAGAAGCAGCGGGCCGCCATCGCGCGCGCGCTGATCGTGCGCCCCGAACTCCTGCTCGCCGACGAGCCGACCGGGAACGTCGATCCCGGTCTGGCGCGCAGGCTTCTGCGGTTGTTCGTCGAATTGCATCGGCTGGGAACGGCGGTCGTGATTGCGACCCACGATCTGCAGCTGATGGACCAGTTCGGATTCGCCCGGCGCCTCGTGGTCGGCGACGGCAGAGTGACGCTCTACGAAGGCGGGCCCGAATGAGCGCGCCAACGCAGGACGCCCTGCCCGCGGACGCGCCCGAACCGGTGATCGACCGGCGCGTCCCGCTCATTCCGCGCGACACGATCGCCGCTCGCGCGCTGGTCGTCGTCGTCGCGATCATGACCTTCCTGGCCTGCCTGACGGCAGGCAGCGCCCTTCTCGTCGCCCAGGCGTCCCGAGACTGGCGGACGGACGTTCTGAGCGACGTGACGATCCAGGTGAAGCCGGGTCCAGCCGACGACGCCGACGGCGTGGTCGACAAGATTGCCGCGATCGCGGCGAAGGTCGCGGGCGTTCAAAGCGTCCACCCCTACACCGCTGACGAGTCGCGCAAGCTGCTTCAGCCCTGGCTCGGCTCCGGCCTCGACCTCAGCGTTCTCCCGATCCCGCGCATCATTGTCGTCCACATGCCCGGTCAGGGCGCCGCCGAAATCGGGGCGCTGCGCCAGACGCTGGCTCAGGAGGCCCCACAGGCCGACCTCGACGATCATCGCGTTTGGGCCGCGCGGATCGGCGTGATGGCGAGCGCCGTCGTCCTGCTGGCCGCGGCCCTGTTCGTCCTGGTGATCGTCGCCATGGCCACCGCCATCGGATTCGCCACCCGCGGCGCGGTCGCGGAAAACCGCGAGATCGTCGAAGTCCTGCATTTTGTCGGCGCCTCGGATCGGTTCGTGGCCAATCAGTTTCACGGCCATTTCCAGCGGCTCGGCCTCCAGGGCGCGGCGATCGGCGGGGGATCGGCGATTGCCTTCTTTCTCGCTGCGGCGCTGCTGTCGCGCTGGTCCGCAGCCTCTCCGGGAGGGGCCGAGATCGCGGCGCTGTTCGGTTCCTTTTCTCTCAGCGCATACGGATACGCCGGTCTCGTCGTGGTCGCCGCGGTCGTCACCCTGCTGACTGGCTTTCTGTCCCGGCGGATCGTCCTGCGTCACCTCGGTGCGCTACAATGAAGAGAGCCGAAGCAGCGCAGGCTCTCGCCAAAGACCGCGCCGCCGCGCTCGTCGTCCGCTCGATCGCCTTCAATCTTCTGTTTTACCTGGCCCTGGTCGCGCTGATGGTCCTGGGCCTGCCCGCGATGCTCGGCGGGAGGCGCGGCGTTTTCGCTCTGGCCAACCTGTGGCGGGTCGTATCTGTCTGGCTTCTCGAGGCGATCTGCGGCCTCAAGGTCGAGTATCGCGGGGTCGAGAACATCCCCGCCGGCGCCGTGCTGATCGCGTCCAAGCATCAGTCGTTTCTCGAGACCTTCGCGCTGCTGAAGTACGCGCCCGACTTCGCCATCATCCTCAAGCGCCAGCTCACCTATATTCCGCTGTTCGGCCTCTACCTGATCGTCTCCAAGCAGATCGCGATCGACCGCGCCCAGGGGCGCCAGGCCCTCCAGCAGGTCATTAACGCCGCAAGGCCGGTGTTTGCCGCCGGTCGACAAGTGTTCATCTATCCCGAGGGCACCCGGCGTCTGCCGGGCGCGCGGCCGCGCTACAAGAACGGCGTCGCCGCGATCTACGCCGGAAACGGCGTGCCGTGCGTGCCCGTCGCGCTCAGCACCGGGCTTTTCTGGCGCCGGCGCGGCTTCCTGCGCCGACCCGGCGTCGCAGTGATCGAATATTGCCCCGCCATTCCGCCGGGCCTGCCGCGCCGGGCTTTCGCGGACCGGTTGCAGCAGACGATCGAGACCGCCTGCGACCGGCTCAACGCCGAAGCGGTCGCGCGCGACCCGGCGCTGGCGTCGGTGATCGAGGACGGCGCGGCCTCCGATCCGCAGGACAGCGGTCCCGCTTGACTATGATCTTGTTTCGTTCCAGTTATGTTTCCGTTACGTAACGGAGCAACTCCCATGCTGCCCCATGGACGCGGGGTTGAAGCAAACGGCCCCGAGCACGACACGCGAGGGCCGCGGACGAATACGGCTGGCGACCGCGAGCCCTGTAGGCGCGCCTATGCGGCGCTGTCGCAAACGCCGTTTGCGGGGCGCTTCGTCAGCTGGCTGGGTCTCACGGGCAAGAGCTACGTCTTCTCCGTCTATGCCGCTGCCGACTGTCCGGCGTTCTGCGATGCGGTGGTCGTGGCCGTCGAGCGCAACGAGCGCGGCGACCCTCACAGGATGGCGGTCTTCGACACCGGCGCGTTTCCCGAGCCGGTCATGGCGCGTGTCCTGGCCGAACTCGGCCCGGATGCAGATGGCCACGAACTCCACGTCCATCTGCTGGCTCGCACAGCCTCCGAGCGGCGCGAAGCGCTTGCCGATCTCGAGGCTGCGTTCGATCTCATCCTCGAGCCGGAAGCGCGGTAGCCGAGCGCGTCCGTCGGCGCCGATTGCGTGTCGCTGCGCGCAGCGGCGGCGCCTCCTTGCCGCCCATTTGGAGGCTGACGGCGAAGGGCGGCAAAGCGAAGGGGAAGAAGGGCGCGGGCCCCTCCGCCCGTTCAGCGTGAGCGGAACGGGGGAGGCCGGCCACCCGAAGGCGGACGCGCGCCTCGCTACAACCCGGTCGCGTCCATCTCGCGCCCTCGTTTCACCCGCCTGTTCTTGCCTGATAACAGCCTGTTCGGCGCCTGTTCCGTGCCTGTTAAGTCGCCTGTTCCGTGCCTGTTTTTTGCCCGCAACCGTCGGGTTGCGATCCGGCAACCAATTGACATTGCGTTACTTTTATGTGCCGGGACGGCCGACGGCGGCGAAAACAATCCCTGCGAGCAGGCATTTCAGGATCGACCTCGCCGGCGGCTGCCGGCTTCCGACCGCCGTCAGCCCCGCGCTTGGGCCCGCCCCGACGACGTCTCGAGCCCTTGGAGATCGAGGCGGGACACGGGGGGCCTCCTCTCTATTCCATCGGACGGCAAATTGCTCTGGGCGCTTACCGCTCTGGCGTCTGGCTGTCGGGCCCACGCCGGCCGAAGTCGGGCGCGGCTGTCTCCTGACCCTGCGCGACGATGCCGAGCCGGATCGCCCGCGTCCGGGTGAAGAGCGCGAACAGCCCGTCGCCGTCGGCCCGCCGGATCATCCTCTGGAGCGCCGTCAGGTCCTCGCTGAACCGGCCCAGCATTTCCAGCACGGCCTCCTTGTTGTGCAGAAAGACGTCGCGCCACATCGTCGGATCGGAGGCGGCGATGCGAGTGAAGTCGCGGAAGCCGCCGGCAGAAAACTTCATCACCTCGGACTGCGTCACGTCCTCGAGGTCGGCGGCGGTCCCGACGATATTGTAGGCGATGAGGTGGGGCACATGACTCGTGATCGCCAGAACCAGGTCGTGGTGGCCAGCCTCCATGCACTCGACATTGGCCCCGATCGCCTCCCACAGCGCCCGCACTTTGGCGACCGCCGCCGGGTCCGCGCCTTCGGGCGGCGTGAGAATGCACCAGCGATTGACGAACAGGGTTGCGAATCCCGCGTCCGGGCCCGACTGCTCCGTGCCCGCCACGGGATGGGCCGGCGCCAAGCGTGCGTGCGGCGGCAGGATCGGCTCGAGCTCGGCGATGACCGCGCTTTTGACTGAGCCGACGTCGGACACGATGGCGCCGCGCTTCAGGACCGGCGCGATCGCCCGTCCGATGGCGGCGTAGGCGCCGAGCGGGACGCAGAGAACCACGCAATCCGCGTTTCGCGCCGCCTCGGCGACGTCGGTGGTGAACCCCTGGCCGAGTTCGAGCGCCTCGGCGCGCGCCAAAGCCTCGCGGGAGGCGTCGGCGATCATGATCCGTCTGGCCGCGTTCTGCCTGGCGACCGCGCGCGCGAGCGACGAGCCGATCAACCCGATCCCGATAATCGCCAACTCGTCGAAAACGGGCTCGTCGAGCGGCGGCTGAAGCCGCTCAGCCACGATCCGCCCTCACGAACTCGGTCAGCGCGGCGACGACGCCCCGGTTCGCTTCCTCCCCGCCCACCGTCAGCCGGAGGCAATCCGGCAACCCGTAGGCCCCGACCGCGCGGAGAATGAATCCGCGCGCGCTGAGAAAGGCGTCCGCCTCCGCGGCGCCGCCGACGCCGTTGCGGCCGAACCCCAGCAGCAGGAAGTTCGCGACGCTCGGCGTCACTTCGATCCCCAGCCGGCCGATGGATTCCGTCAGCCATGGCAGCCATTGCGCGTTGTGCGCGATCGCGGCTTCGATATGCGCGGGATCGTCCAGGCTCGCGACGCCGGCGGCAAGCGCCGGCCCATTGAGGTTGAACGGCGGCCTTACCCGATGGATCGCGTCCGCCACATGCGCCGGCCCGTAGGACCAGCCGATCCGCAGGCTGGCGAGCCCGTGGATCTTGGAGAAGGTCCGCGTCATGACGACATTGTCCGAGGCCGCGGCGAGCTCGATCCCGGCCGCGTAGTCGTTGCGCGTCACATATTCGGCGTAGGCGGCGTCGAGCACCAGCAGGCAGTCGCCCGGCAGGCTCGGCGTGCAACCGCCTGATCTCCGAAAAAGGCAGATAGGTTCCGGTCGGATTGTTGGGATTGGCGAGATAGACGATCCGTGTCCGGCGGCTGACCTTGGCCAGCAGGGCGTCCACGTCCGCCGTCCGGTTCGTCTCCCGGGCGGCCGCCGCCACGCCGCCTGCGGCGCGGATGGCGATCGGATATTCGAGGAACCCGTGCTCGGTGTAGAGCCCCTCGTCGCCCGGCCGAAGGAAGACATGCGCGAGCAGGGCCAGGATCTCATCCGACCCGTTGCCGCAGAGGATTTGCTCCGGGTCAAGCCCGAACCGGCGGGCGATCGCTTCCCGAAGAGCGCGCCATGAGCCGTCCGGGATAGACCGCGAGATCGCGCGCCCGCGGCCTGAAACGCCTCGATCGCCTTTGGCGACGGTCCGAGCGGCGACTCGTTCGACGACAGCTTGTGGACCCTTGTCAGTCCCGCCACGCCGCTCTTGCCGGGGACGTAGGCGTCGATCGCCATGATCTCGGGGCGGGCCGCCGGGCGTTTGAGAGCGATGGTGGACATGATGTCTCGATAGCCTCAAGCGGCGCCGGGACGCAACGCCGAGGCGTCGAACCGCGCCGCATGCGCGCCGATCTCGACGCTGCGAACGTCGGCCGCCCCGGCGCCCTTGAGCGCCGCGGAGATCTGGTTTGGCGGCAGCGCGCCCGGCCGGCCGATCAGCAGGCTCAGCCCGGTCCGGTTTGCTGCGGAGGCGACGATCTCGGCCCCGATCGCGTTCAGCGCCGGGGGATAGTCCGGCCGCCAGCGGTCGAGGCTGACCGCCTCGAGCACGATATCGCGCGCGCCTCCGTCCGCCAGCGGCCGCGCGATCACGAACACCGGCATGCCGGCCGGATGGTCGCCGCGCTCGACGAACGGCAGGCGCGCGATGACCTTGGGCGCCTCGCTGTCCGCGAGCCGCGTCCACCACGCCTCCGCCCGCGGTCCGCCGTCGAGCGGGAACATGCCGAGATCGCCGCTCGACTGAGCGACGGCCTCGATCACGTCGACCGCGCTCAGGTGAGGGACGCAGGGAACCGTGAAGCCGAAATGGAACCGGGCGGAGTTGCGCATCGCGGCGTCTCCCCGGGAGACGTCGGCATGCACGCGATAGGGGGCCTGCACATAGGTGAAGGTCGATATGATGATCCGCCAGATGCCCTCGACGGTATCCAGCGGCAAGAGGCCGCGGTGCCGTTCGGCGATCGCCCGCATCATCGCCGCTTCCCGCGCCGGACGGAAGGCCGACCCGCCGCCCTGGCGCGCCTTGATCTCGATCAGCCGGTCGATGATGCGCCCGCGTTCCATCAGGAGTTCGTGCATGGCCGCGTCGATGCGGTCGATCTCGCCGCGCAGGTCGGCGAGCGTCGGTTTCAGCGATCCGGTGTCCGTCAACGCCTCCTCCACGGCCCCGCTCCGCCCGGCGATCGGCCTTACGCCGTCAGGTGTTCATCGATTTCGAAGAAGCCTGCGTTGCTCTTCGTCTCGCGCAACTTGCCCAGCAGGAATTCGATGGCGTCGACCGTCCCCATCGGATTGAGAATGCGCCTGAGCACGTACATCTTCTTCAGGATGTCCGGCGGCACCAGCAACTCCTCCTTGCGGGTGCCCGAGCGGGTGATGTCCATCGACGGGAAGGTGCGCTTGTCGGCGACCTTGCGATCGAGAATGATTTCCGAGTTGCCGGTGCCCTTGAACTCTTCGAAGATGACCTCGTCCATGCGCGATCCCGTGTCGATCAGCGCGGTGGCGATGATGGTGAGCGAGCCGCCTTCCTCGATGTTGCGCGCCGCGCCGAAAAACCGCTTCGGCCGCTGCAGGGCGTTGGCGTCGACGCCGCCGGTCAGCACCTTGCCCGACGACGGCACGACCGTGTTGTAGGCGCGGCCGAGGCGGGTGATCGAATTGAGCAGGATCAGCACGTCGCGTCCATGCTCGACCAGGCGCTTGGCCTTCTCGATCACCATCTCGGCCACCTGGACGTGGCGGACGGCCGGTTCGTCGAAGGTCGAGGAGACGACCTCGCCCTTCACCGAGCGTTGCATGTCGGTCACTTCCTCCGGGCGCTCGTCGATGAGCAGCACGATCAGGTAGCACTCGGGGTGGTTGGCGGTGATCGACTGGGCGATGTTCTGCAGAAGCACGGTCTTGCCGGTGCGCGGCGGGGCGACGATCAGCGCGCGCTGGCCCTTGCCGATCGGCGAAACGATGTCGATGACGCGCGACGACATGTCCTTGCGGGTCGGGTCTTCCACCTCGAGCTTGAGGCGTTCGTTGGGATAGAGCGGCGTGAGATTGTCGAAGTGGACCTTGTGCCGCGTCTTCTCCGGATCCTCGAAGTTGATCGCCTTGCACTCTCTGAGGGCGAAATAGCGCTCGCCCTCCTTCGGGCTGCGAATCACGCCTTCGACCGTGTCGCCGGTCCGCAGGCCGAGGCGGCGAATCTGGGACGGCGAAACGTAGATGTCGTCCGGACCCGGCAGATAGTTGGCGTCGGCCGAGCGCAGGAAGGCGAAACCGTCCTGCAGGATTTCGACGACGCCTTCGCCGATAATCTGCGCATCGACGCTCGCCAGCTGCTTGAGAATGGCGAACATCAATTCCTGCTTGCGCATCGTCGAAGCGTTTTCGACGTCGTTCTCCTCGGCGAACGCCAGGAGTTCGGTTGGGGACTTCTGTTTCAAGTCCTTGAGTTTGATTTCCCGCATCGGCGGACCTTTGGCTCGGGCGGATCGGCTGAAGAAGCCTTCCGTCACGAATGAGTGGAGGATGGAGAGCGCTCACCGGATTTCCGCGGGCAGGAGGACCGCTGCGGCCGGCCGGACCGTTCGGTCCGAGTCCGTGAGTGAGACGCGTGGATGGAGTGCAGCGGTGCTATAATCGGCTTGCGCGGAATTATCAACGGCCAAATGAGGATCGCGGCATCGGCTCGATTGCGGCGTTTCACCAGGGCTTCAACACGACCAGCAGCACGATGAGGATCATCAGGACGGTCGGGACCTCGTTCAGAAGGCGGAAAAAGCGCGCCGGGCGCGTATTCTCGTCCCTGGCGAAGATCTTGACCGCGCGGGCGAAATAGCCGTGCACCGCGCCAAGTCCGACGGCCAGGACGAACTTGATCTGGAGCCAGGGATCCTGCCAGTAGCCGGTGACGTATGCGAGCAGCGGCCCCGTTACGAACACCACGATCATCGCCGGATTGATGATCGCCTTGAGCAGTCTTCGCTCCATGACCTTGAAAGTCTCGGACATCGCCGAGCCTTTGGGGGCGTCAACGTGATAGACGAACAGCCTCGGGAGATAAAGCATCCCGGCCATCCAGGCGATCACCGCGATGATGTGGACGGCTTTCAGCCAGAGGTACATGCGCCAATCCATGGCCGGTCGAAGCGGGCGTCCGAATGGACCTCCGCCCATACGGGCGCTCCAAGGCTGACGCAAGGCCGAGCTCGAGCCGGAAAGACAGGGAAGAGAGAATCTTCGAATCTGATTCCCTATCTGAGGGGGTCGGTAGCGGATATTCTAAAGTTCAGTTCCGAAAGGACGCGTTGGATCTCTTCCGAAGGGCGGCGACGGCGTCCAACGAATTGAAATTGGGTTTACGAAACGTTAATGATTTCCGGTCCATTCGGCTGCGGTTGCAAATGGGCCGAAGTTTATCCCCAGAATTCACTGCGACCTCTCGTCGCAGTTTCCGTAACGTCCACGCTTTCGCGCCTGTGGAGAGCGGATCGGGAGCCTCCCCAGGCGACCTGCCGATCCCGGGGTGGGGACGGACGCTCTCCCGCCCTGTCCACACTGTTGTTCACCGATTATAAGCTCGGTTGGAATCCTCCCGGGGAGCGACCGTGGGCCGCAGCTATTTTCATCTCCATCTCGTGTCGGATTCGACCGGCGAGACGTTGATCGCTGCATCGCGCGCTGCGTCGGCCCAGTATCAGGGCGTCGCCTCGATCGAGCACGTCTATCCGCTGGTGCGCACATCCCAGCAACTCGAGCGGGTGATCGCCGAGATCGAGAACGCGCCCGGCATCGTCCTGTTCACCCTGGTCGATTCGAATCTCTCGCGACGGCTGGAGGACAGCTGCGAGGCCGCCGGCTCGCCCTGCCTCAGCGTGCTGGGTCCGATCCTCAATTTGTTCAAGTCCTATCTCGGGCAGAATTCGACTCCGCGCGCCGGCGCTCAGCACATGCTCAACGCCGACTATTTCAAGCGGATCGACGCCCTGAACTTCACCATGATGAGCGACGACGGCCAGCTGCCCGAAAACCTCGAGCACGCCGACATCGTGCTGGTCGGCGTCAGCCGCACCTCGAAGACCCCGACGAGCATCTACCTCGCCAACCGCGGCTACAAGACCGCCAACATCCCCCTCGTCCCCCAGGTTCCGCTGCCGGGGGGCTCAACCATGTTCGCCACCCGCTGATTGTCGGGCTGGTCGCCTCGGCCGATCGCATCATCCAGATCCGCCAGAACCGGCTGCTCAGCCTCAACGCGGATTCGGAGACCGAATACGTCGACCGGGTGGCAGTCGCGGAGGAGGTCGCGGCGTCGCGCCGCCTGTTCGCCGAGCGAAGCTGGCCGGTGATCGACGTCACCCGGCGCTCGATCGAGGAGACCGCCGCGGCGATCCTCGATCTCTACCGCGCCCACCGGTTCAAGTTCATTGCCGAGGGCTGAGGGGATGGGCGAAGCCGAGGGCGCGCCGTGGCCGGTCGTGTGGTCGGGAGACGCGCCGCTCGTGCTCGCCTCGAAAAGCGCCAGCCGGCGCGCGCTGCTCGCGGCCTGCGGCCTCGAGGCGGAAACGCTGGCCGTGGATCTCGACGAGCGCGACGAGGAAGACCGTTACTTCGCCGCCGGCCGTCCGCTGGACGGCCTCGCCCGGGAGCTCGCCTGCGCGAAGGCTTTGGCGGGGAGCGCCCTGAGACCCGACGCCTATTGTCTTGCCGCGGACCAGACGCTGACCGTGGGCGCCCGCCTCCTGCATAAGGCCCGCGATCGGGCGGAGGCCGGGCGGTCCCTGGCCGCGCTCGCAGGCCGAGCCCATCGGCTGATCTCCGCGTTCTGCATCGCGCGGGCTGGACGCGCCCTCGTCGTCGACCAGGATTCGGCCGAACTGACCATGCGCGCTCTCGATCCGTCGGCGATTGCGCGCTATCTCGACGCAGCCGGCCCCGCAGTGTTAGCGAGCGTCGGCGCCTATCAGCTCGAGGGACTTGGCGTGCACCTTTTCGAACGCGTCGACGGCGATCATTTCACCATTCTCGGGCTGCCGCTGCTCAAGCTCCTGGCCTGGCTCAGGGCCGAAGGACTCGTCTCGCTATGACGACGTCGAGCGCCGCTGCCCGGGCCGGAGTGGCGGGGTGGCCGATCGAGCACTCGCGTTCGCCGATGATCCACCAGTTCTGGTTCGATCTGTGCGGGATCGAGGCCGGCTACGAGCGGTTCCCGGTGCCCCCGGGCGCCTTTGCCGAATTCGCCGCCCGGATCGGCAAGGACGGTCTGGTCGGTTCAAACGTCACGGTGCCGCACAAGGTGACGGCTTTCGCCGCCTGCGACCGGCGCACTCCGGTGGCCCAGGCGCTCGGCGCGGTCAACACGCTTTGGCGCGAGGACGGTCTCCTGTGGGGCGACAACACCGATGTCGCCGGCTTTCTCGGAAACCTGGACGAATCGGCGCCCGGCTGGGACGACCGCCGCCGCCTGGCGCTGGTGGTCGGCGCCGGCGGCGCGGCGCGGGCGATCGTCTATGCGCTCGTCGAGCGCGACTTCGAGCATATCCTGATCGTCAATCGGACGCTGAGCCACGCCCAAGAACTGGCGGCGGCCTACGGCGACCGGGTCCTCGCCGCGCCGTGGGATTGGCTCGACGCCGCCATGACCAGCGTCGAGCTGCTGGTCAACACCAGCGTCCTCGGCATGGAAGGCCGCGCGCCCCTCAGCCTCGACCTCGGCGAATTGCCAGACCACGCGGTCGTGGCGGATATCGTCTACGTGCCGCTTCGCACCCATCTCATCGAGGCCGCGCGCGCGCGCGGCCTGCGCACGGCGGAGGGGCTCGGGATGCTGTTGCACCAGGCCGCCCCCGCCTTCGAGCGCTGGTTCGGGCGGCGCCCGGAGGTGACGCCAGAACTGCGCGCGCTCGTCGAGGACGATGTGATGGCGGCGCACAAGGGCCATAAGGCGAAGCGATGATCGTGGCGGGCCTGACCGGTTCGATCGCCATGGGCAAGTCGACCGTCGCGGCGATGTTCGCGCGGTTCGGGACGCCGGTCTTCGACGCCGACGCGGCCGTGCGCGCCTTCTACGCCGGCGACGGCGCCCAACGGATCGAGGCCGTTTTTCCCGGCGTTCTCGTCGACGGCCGGGTCGATCGCGACCTTTTGTCGCCGTTTGTCCTGAACGACCCGCAGGCGCTCGCGCGCCTGGAGGGTCTCGTGCATCCGGCGGTCGCCGCAATGCGCGCCGATTTCGTGGCGCTGGCGAAGAGCGAGGGTCGCCGGATCGCGCTTGTCGACGTGCCCCTGCTGTTCGAAACCGGCGGGGATGCGGACGTCGACTGCGTCGTCGTCGTGAGCGCGCCGCCCGGCGGCCCAGCGCGCCCGGGCGCTCGGACGGACAGGGATGAGCGAGGACAAGCTCGAGGCGATCCTCGCCCGTCAGATGAGCGACAAGGACAAGCGCCGGCGGGCGCATTTCGTCATCGACACCGGCGGCAGCCTCGAGCGGACACGGGCGCAGGTCGCCCAGTTTCTGCGCGCGGCCGCGGGACTGGAAGGCGAGGGGACCCATGCGTGAAATCGTGCTCGATACCGAAACCACCGGTCTCAGCCCTGCGGACGGCCACAGGGTGCTCGAGATCGGGGCGGTCGAAATCATCCACCAGGCGCCGACGGGGCGCATCTTTCACCAGCTCATCAACCCGGAGCGCGACGTCCCCGACGACGCCGTGCGGGTTCACGGCCACACCGCCGAACTGTTGAAGGACAAGCCGGCGTTCATCGCGGTCGTCGAGGAGTTCCTGGCCTTCGTCGGGGACGCGCGGCTCGTCATCCACAACGCCGAATTCGACATGCGCTTTCTCAACGCCGAGCTCGCAAGGCTCGGTCGAGAGACAATCGGCATGGACCGCGTGGTCGACACCCTGGCGCTCGCGCGCAAAAAACATCCCGGGCAGCCAAACAGCCTCGACGCCTTGTGCGACCGCTATCGGATCGACCGGTCGAAGCGCATCCGGCACGGGGCGCTGCTCGACGCGGAAATCCTGGTCGAAATCTACGGCGAGCTGACCGGAGGCCGGCAGCGGTCGCTGGCGTTCGACGAACGCGGCGAATTCGGCGTCTTGCCGGTCGGGCGGACGCCGCGACCGCTCCTTTCGCGACCGCCGCGCGGCGTGCGCCTCCGCCCGGAGGAGGCCGAAGCGCATGCGAGCCACATTGCGACCTTGGGCGAGGCGGCGCTATGGCGCCTCTACGTCGCCGCGACGGATCTGCGCGTGGCGACCTGAGGTCTCAGGCCGGACGCACCTGCTGCTGGCCGCCGGCGGCGGCAAGGCGCTGCAGATAGAGCGCATGGAAGTCGATCGGGTCGATGTACAGCGGCGGAAACGAGCCGCCGCGGACCGCGTCGGCAATGATCTGGCGGGCGAACGGGAACAACAGCCGCGGTCCCTCGATCATCACGACCGGCTGAACCTGCTCGGCCGGGAAATTCTCGATCCGGAACACGCCGGCGTAGTTCAGCTCGAACTTGAACAGGGTGTGGGCGCCCTTGCCGGCCCCGCCTTCGAGCATCAGGCTGACCTCGTAGTCGGTCGGGGCGAGCTGCTTCGCATTGACGTTGATCTGCACGGAAAGGTTGGGCGACCCCTCCTGCGGTCCGAGCGCGCCCGGCGCGTTCGGGTTCTCGAAGGACAGGTCCTTCGTATATTGCGCCAGCACCGTGAACCGTGGGCTGGCCTGCGGGGCCTCGCCGCCGTTGCCGCTTTGATCGGACATGTCCAACGCTCCTTCATCCGCCGCCCGAGCGTCCCAAGGCCGCGTGTCGAGCCATCTGAATTGTTGCGCGCGTCGCCTAGCATGACGGGTCGGGGCAAACAAGAAGTCCGCGGTCAGCCGCTACGGGGTTGATAACCGCCAAGCTCGCCCCTCCGGCCCACGTCGCCGCCCCGTGCCGCGATCAACGGACGCGCCTGTCATCCCTGCGAAAGCGGGAATCCAGACGTCCCAAGCGCGGAGCCCAGCGGTTCTGGATCCCCGCGTGCGCGGGGATGACAACCCGATCCTTGTCGAAGGACGCCAGGGTGAACACCCGATCGGAGGGGCCCTACATTGGCGCGGTCGCTTCGAGGCTGTTGCTCGCTAGGGTCAAGCGGCTGGTGTCGCATCCACTGTGTCACCCCCGCGAAAGCGGGGTTGCGAGGGGTTGCGAGGGGTTGCGGTGGTTGCGGTGCGGGTTGCGGTGGCGGGTTGCGGTGACAGTGCATTTAATTCGCGGCCGAGGCCGTTCCGTTGTCCTTTGGCTTGGGACCGCGCTTGAGGGCGTGGAGCCGTCGGCCGGTCCGGGTTTCCAGCGCGGCGAGGAACGTTTCCGAACCGACCGGCCGGCCGACGCTCTCGCCTTTGCGCAGGCGCGCTGTCGCCCCTTCGTCCTCGTCGGCGTCCAGGAGGTCGGCGAAACGGGGAAAACGCCGGCGGGCGGGGGCGAGGTCGGTTAGGCCATCCTCGGCGAGGCCCAAGAGCGCGCGCGCGCTCGACCACCGCCAGTCTTCGGCCCGCGCCACGAGGCGGGCGCGCACGGGGTTGAGATTCACGGTGCGGTAGGCGGCGACGAGATGGTCCTCGTCCATCGCCACGGCGCCGTATCGCCCCTGCCAGAAATGGCCGGTCCGCTGGCGCCGCGCGTGGATGAAGCCGGCATATCGACGATGCACGGCCGCCAGGGCGCGGCGCAGGCCGTCTTCGTCTTCTGGGACGAGGATGAGATGGACGTGGTTGGGCATCAGACACCACGCCCAGACGCCGACACGCGCTGTGTCCGCCGCTTCGGTCAGCCAGTCGCGGTAGGCGGCGTAGTCGGCGTCTGAAAAGAACACCTGCTGTCGGCCGTTGCCGCGCTGCGTCACATGGTAGGGGAAGCCGGGAACGACGACGCGGGCAAGACGAGCCATTGGCCCAGGCTAGCCGGGCGCGCAGCTCGAGTCAATTAATTGCACCGTCACCGTATCCCCGCACCGTATCCCCCGTATCCCCTGTCACCGTATCCCCATTGCGCTTTGCGGGCTGGCGTCCGCGTCTTGGCAAACTGCCGAAACCGTAAGTCTCTGACATACGACAGTATAAACGATGTTGACAGGCATTTACATCATATTTATCGTTAACGACCTCAATATAAGCCAGGGGAACGAAATGTCTGAGGGTGGACGGGCATTCAAGGCGGGCGACGTTGTCCTGCGCCGCGGGTCGCCACAGCGGTTTGAGGTCGTCGCTATATCAGGCGGCTGGCTCTGGCTCGATCCGCTCGCCGAGTCTCAGCCGTTCTCTAGTCATCTTGAGGAAATCGATTTCATTGAGCCAGCGGAGTCGCCTTCGTCGAGCGCGGAGCCCTTCGCGCCTCCCCCGCTCGATCATCCTTCGACATCCCCGGATTAAATCCGGAGATCAGGTTGAGGTCCCCGTCATGCGGCCCCGGCTTTGGAGTTAGCGCGGTTTACGGCTTCGCCTCGATGCGCTTGAGAAGGGCCGCGTCGGCGTAGCCGTCGGGCGGCAGGCCGTTACGCTGCTGGTATCTGCGCACCGCGCCGCGAAGCGCCTCGCCGACCATGCCGTCGACGTCGCCGGGATCGTAACCCATTTGCTTCAGCCTGAGCTGCAGACTGCGCACCTCGTCCGGCTTGAGCGCGACGTCCGAACGGGGCCAGGACGCGACCAGACCCGTCCCGTGCGCAATGGCGTCGCCGAGCAGGGCGACGGCGAGCGCGTAGGCGGTGGACGCATTGTAACTCTTGATCGCGTCGAAATTGCTGGTGACCAGGAAGATCGGCCCGTTGAGCCCGGCCGGGATCAGCAGGCGTGCTGCGCCGGCGACGGGAAGCGGCTTGCCGTCGGCGCGCGCGACGCCGCGGGCGGCGAAGGCGGCGAAGGGGGCGGAGGTCGCCGAATCCGCGTCGGCGAGGGCGAAGCCCGGCGGCAGCCTGACCTCGAACCCCCAGGGCAGGCCGCGCGTCCAGCCGTTGCCAGCTAGGTAGTTCGCGGTCGAACCGATCGCGTCGGGCGCGCTGGTCCAGATGTCGCGCCGTCCGTGGCCTTCGAAGTCGACGGCAAAGGCGAGAAAGCTCGACGGCATGAACTGTGTTTGCCCCATCGCCCCGGCCCAGGAGCCGACCATCGCCCGCGGCGCGATGTCGCGCGCCTCGAGGATGACGAGCGCGGACAACAGTTCGTCGCGGAAAGTGTCGCCGCGATAGCGCGCGAAGGCGAGGCTGGCCAGCGATCGGACGATGTCGAAGGCGCCGGGGAGCGCGCCGAAATCCGTCTCCAGGCCCCAGATCCCCATCAGGATTGCGGGATCGACGCCGTATGTTTGGCTCGCCTTGTCGAGCCAGGGCGCGACCGTCCGCGCCTTTTCGCGGCCGCGGGCGATCCGGTCCGGCGACACCGCCGTCGCGATATAGTCCCAGATCGGGAGGGTGAACTCGGCCTGCTGTTGGGCGGCCGCGACCACCCGCGGGTCGAAGGCGACGCCGGCGAAGGCGCGGTCGAAGATTTTGCGCGAGACTCCGAGCGTCTCCGCCATCGGCCTCAGGGCGTCGATGAACCCCGCGAAGGCGATGTCCCGAGCGGATGGCCTTGGCGTCGACTGCGGGTTGGCGTACGCCAGGGCGCCGGCGAGCGCGAGCGCCGCGGCGGCGCAGACGAGCGCCCTGAAGCCGCTGCGGATCCGCGCGCTGCGACGCTTGGCTGCCCGCATAGTCCCCGTCTCTCCCATGCCCGGCCGGGGCCGACACGGGACCAGTATAGCAGAAACGGCGCTTCGCGGCCCTCGCAGGCCCGTCGGCCCGATCTTGCGCCTGGCGTGCGCCGGTCCGGTTGGCGCATGGCCGAGCAGCCCCTTCCGAACCGCCAAGTCTGGCGCGCGATTTTTCGGGAGAATGTAACCTGACAGGAGGGCGGATTTCTCATAAGCCCTTGAATGCGCAGAGCTTCGGCCGAGGATAGGGTTAACACAATGCGGCGGAATTACGGCGATCAGCCGCCCGCGGCGGTCGCCGAATCAGAATTCTCGCGCCTATCGCCTTGAAATCGTTAGCCGGGTTGATGAAACCGCCGCCGCCTACTCCTTGATGTCGTCCGGCCTCGGCATGGAGATGATGCTGTAGCCGGCGTCGACGAAGTGGACCTCCCCGGTCACGCCATCCGACAGGCTCGACAGCAGATAGAGCGCCGCCCCGCCGGCGTTCTCGATCGTCACCGTGCGGCGGAGCGGGGAGTGGGCGCGCTGGAAGTTGAACATGAAGCGCGCGTCGGCAATGCCGGCGCCGGCAAGGGTGCGGATGGGGCCGGCGGAAATGGCATTGACGCGGATGTTGTCGGGACCGAAATCGGCCGCCAGATAGCGCACGCTCGATTCGAGCGCCGCCTTGGCCACGCCCATGACGTTGTAGTTCGGCATCACCCGGGTCGAGCCGCCGAAGGTCAGGGTCAGCATGGCGCCGCCCGACGGCATGAGGACTGCGGCCCGCTTGGCCAGCTCGGTGAACGAGAAGGCCGAGATCACCATGGTGCGGACGAAGTTCTCCCGCGTCGTGTCGGCGTAGCGGCCCTTGAGCTCGTTGCGGTCGGAAAACCCGATGCAATGCACCAGGAAGTCGAGCGTCCCCCACTCGTCGGCGATCCGCGCGAACGTCGCGTCGACCGAGGCGATGTCCTCGACGTCGCATGGCGCGATCAGCGTCGATCCAGAGACTTCTCGGCGAGCGGCGTCACCCGCTTGCCGAGCGCTTCCCCCTGATAGGTGAAGGCGAGTTCCGCGCCCTCCGCCGCAAGCGCCTTGGCGATGCCCCAGGCGATCGAGTGGTCGTTGGCGACGCCCATGACGAGGCCGCGCTTCCCATTCATCAGGCCGGAAGACATCGCTCGCCCTTCGCTTTCGGAGTTGGAGGCGTTTGCCGCGGCGCGGCCCTCAGGCGTCGACGTGCTTGAAGACGAGCGTCGCGTTGGCGCCGCCGAAGCCGAAAGAATTCGACAATACGGCGCGTAAGTTCACGTTGTCCCGGCGCTTGCGGACGATCGGCATGTCGGCGAAGGCCGGATCGATCTCGTCGATGTGGGCGCTTTCGCAGATGAAGCCGTTGCGCATCATCAGGAGCGAATAGATCGCTTCATGCACGCCCGTCGCGCCCTGTGAATGGCCGGTCAGCGACTTCGTCGCGGAGATCGGCGGGCACTTCTCGCCCGAGCCGAATACGTCCCGCAGAGCTTCGATCTCCTTGACGTCGCCGACCGTTGTCGAGGTCGCGTGCGGATTGATGTAGTCGATCGGGATCTTCACCGTCGAAAGCGCCTGGCGCATGCAACGCGCCGCCCCTTCCCCAGACGGCGCGACCATGTCGTGCCCGTCCGCGGTCGCGCCGTAGCCGACGATCTCGGCGTAGATCTTGGCGCCCGGGCTCTGGCGCGCTCGTAGTCCTCGAGGACAAGCACGCCTGCGCCGGCCGAAATCACAAACCCGTCGCGGTTCCGGTCATAGGCGCGCGAAGCGCGGGCCGGCGTATCGTTATAGGCTGACGACATCGCCCCCATCGCATCGAAGAGGACCGACAGCGTCCAGTCGAGCTCTTCACAGCCGCCGGCGAACATCACGTCCTGCTTGCCCATGAGGATCTGTTCGTAGGCGGCGCCAATGCAGTGATTGGAGGTCGCGCAGGCCGAGGAGATCGAGTAACTCACGCCCTTGATCTTGAACCAGGTCGAAAGCGTCGCCGAAGCGGTCGAGCACATCGACTTCGGCACCGCAAACGGGCCCACCCGCTTCGGCCCCTTGGAGCGGGTGACGTCGGCCGCCTCGACGATCGCACGGGTCGAGGGGCCGCCCGATCCCATGATGATGCCGGTGTGATCGTTGGAGACGTCCGCGAGCTCGAGCCCGCTGTCGACGATCGCCTGGTCCATGGCGACGTGGTTCCAAGCGGTGCCCCCTCCGTGGAACCGCATCGCCCTGCGGTCGACCACCTCTTCGGCGACGAGAGTTGGTGCGCCATGGACCTGGGAGCGGAAGCCGAGCTCGGCCAGTTTCTCCGCTCGCGTCACGCCGGAGCGGGCGTCGTGCAGGCTGGCGGTGACTTCCTGGCTGTTGTTGCCGATCGACGAGACAATGCCCATGCCGGTGACGACGACGCGTTTCATCCGAGTTTCTCCATGATCGCGCGTCTCGGCGTCCTCGACTCTCAGGCGGAGGCGGAGGTCGCCGGGGTGAACAGACCGACCCGCATATCCTTGACGTCGTAGATGCGCTTGCCGTCGGCCTCCAGCCAACCGTCGGCAATGCCGAGAACGAGTTTGCCCTTGAAGACGCGCTTCATGTCGACGCCATAAACCACTTTCCTGACCGTCGGAAGGACCTGATCGGCGAACTTCACCTCGCCGACGCCCAGGGCTCGGCCCCGCCCGGGTAGGCCAAGCCAGCCGAGAAAGAACCCGGTGAGCTGCCAAAGCGCGTCAAGACCAAGACACCCCGGCATGACCGGGTCGCCCTTGAAATGGCAATCGAAAAACCACAGGGTCGGCGTGATGTCGAATTCGGCCCGCACTTCGCCTTTGCCATTGGCGCCTCCGGTCTCCGAAATTCCGGATATTCGGTCGAACATCAACATCGGGGGAAGCGGCAACTGCGCATTGCCGGCGCCGAACAATTCGCCTCTGCCGCAGGCCAGGAGGTCCTCGTAGCTGAAACTGCTGCGCCGTTCTGCCATGTTGCGCCGTGAGTGCCCTTTGGGCCGCGGCAGCAAGACGCTCGGACCCTCGAAGCCGGCTTCGTAACACAAGCTCCGTATGACCGAAAGCGCGGCAGGACGACGCTGCGCTTTTGACGCACCGGATGCGCCGCGGTCACATATCCGGGCCGTCCCCGTCGACCGTCGAGAAGCCCCGACCGTCCGTTCCGATCATTGTGGAGCGGCGTAGGCCGAGGCGATCCGCCCATGCTCCGTGACGACGACCCAGGTCCCGCCCTCCCGCTCGACTCGCTGCACCCGCCCGGCCCCGGGCAAAAGGTCGCCTGGCCGGACCGCCAGCTCCCCATATGGACCGCCAATCAGCGCGATGTCGTCGCGTACGCCGAGCACGAGATAACCCCGCAAGAACGGCCTTGGCCGGTTGATTGATCCGGTCGGGTCCAGGGACACGTTGGCTCCGAGCTTCGGCGGCTGCGGCGTCGAGGGCTGCGTCCCCATAAGGACGGGCGTCGGGGCCGACGGTGACTTCTCGAGCCTCTCGACCCGCGCCGAGAGTTCCGCCACGTGCGCAGTGGCGCCGTGGTCGACGCGCTCGCCAAGCTTCTCGATCCTGGCGTCCTGCTCTCGGTCGAGCTTCTCGACCCGCTGCGAGAGCTGCGCGATAGCGGCGCCTAGCTCATGCGATGAGTTGGCGGCGCCCTTAAGGTCGTTGACTGACCGGCGCAACTCGGCAAGCTCGTCGCGGCCCTTGGCCATTTCGATCGCCTGCAATCGGGCGCCCAGCGAGCCAATGGTCTGAGCGAGCTTTATATTCTCCTGCGTCCGCTCAGCGAGCAGGCCGGCCTGACGGTGGTGGTCGACGATCACGAACGCGGCGGCGCAAGTTGCGACGAACGCCGCTGCGAAGACGCCGATCGAGGCGGCCCGGCGGCAAAAGGCCCGGGCGGACGATGAGGCGATCCACTCGGGAGGGGCCTCCTGCCAAGCCGGTGGCGGCAGGATAAACGGCAGCGCCGATAGGGGCTCGTCGCCAGCAGAGCCTCCCGTAGCGCGCGCGCCGCCGTCAGGCGATGGCCCAACGATCGCCCGTCCGGCGCGATCTGAGGCGTCATCCCATTCGGCCGCGCCCAAATTTCCATCGAAATTGTTTTCGCTGCGGTCGCTCATTGCAGATCGCTCATCGGGGATCGCGTGGCCCTTACGAAGTATGCTTGATTGTCCGCCGCTCCGCTTAATGAACCGTTGACCAATGGGCAGGCCTTACGAAATTCGGAGCCGCCAGCGGAAGCGCTTCCCGTCGCAGACGAGTTATTCGAGAGGGGAGGAGGCCATGACCATGTCAAAGATGGGATCGGTTGCGGGGGCTGCTGCGGTTTTGGCACTGAGCACGACTTTCGCGATTGCAATGTCGGGCGCCGCGCGATCAAGCAGCGCCAGGCGATAGTATCGCGCCAAGGAAGATTGAACCATGCCTATCCGGTTGACACATACACCCACTAAATCTAGATGTGGCGACACTCGCGGGTGAGGCCCCCAGCCAACTGGCGGTTCCCCTTTGCGCGAAGGGCGTGCGTGCGGCTGGACGGGGAAATGACTGGAGAAACGGCCGTCGTGATGGACGTGGAGCAGCGCGCGGCGCTGCCATTTCCACGGTCGCTGCCGGAGTTTCAGCGGCTTTTCCCGGATGATGCGGCGTGCGCCTCGTATCTCGAACGGGCGCGCTGGGAGCGCGGCTTCGTCTGCCCGCGCTGCGGGGCTCGCGGCGAACCGTTCCGCATTGCGAGCCGCCCGGGCGTGCTGACATGCCGGAAATGCCGCAGCCAGACAGGACTGACTGTCGGCACGGTCATGGAGCGCAGCCGCACGCCGTTGTCCATCTGGTTTTGGGCAGCCTATCTGGTCGCCAGCCAAACTCCCGGCATATCCGCGGTCCAACTCCAGCGGCAGTTGGGTCTCTCGCGGTACGAGACCGCCTTTCAACTCCTCCACAAGCTGCGCGCCGGAATGGTTCGTCCCGATCGGGATCGCATCGGCGGCCGCGCGAACGAGCACGTCGAAGTCGACGAGACATGGGTCGGCGGCCGCACGCGCGGCGAAGGCCGGGGCGTTCATCACAAAACGCTCGTCGCCTGCGCCGTCGAGGTGCGCCGCCGCGAACCGGGAACCGCGCAAGACGTGCGCAAGGACGGCCGCTACGCGGGGCGCGTTCGGCTTGCCATCGCCGCCGACCGGAGCGCAAGGTCGCTTTGCGGCTTCGTCGAGGGCGCCGTGGCGGACGGGACGTTGATCGTCACGGACGAGTGGAGCGGTTACGCCGACCTGGGCAAGCGCGGCTATGATCATCGCGCCATCGCCGAATGCGGCGACCCCGAAATCTCGGAGGAATTCCTGCCGATCAGCCATCTCGTCATCGCCAATCTGAAAACGTGGCTGGCGGGAACGCATCACGGGGTCAGCGCGCGGCATCTGCAGGCCTATCTCAACGAGTTCACCTTTCGATTCAACCGCCGCTTCTACCCGTTCAACGCATTTCGCTCGCTGCTAGGCCTCGCAGGTAGCGCCAGAGCGCCGACCTACGACAAACTTTACTCGGGAGATTGGATGCACCCCACATCTAGTGGGTGTGTGTCCTAACCGGATAGGCATGGATTGAACCTCGGCAACCTCAATAATGACCGAGCGTACCGCGCTCGCGGTCGGGATCGCGATCATCGTCGCGGGGCTTGCCGGGGCGCTCTGGGTGCTTTCCGCGCCTCGGCGCATCGATCCGGAGACGGCGGCCGCGGTTTCGGCGCCCCGGCGTCTCGGCGGCGGGACGGCCGCGTTCTAGCCTTGCCGGCTGCGACTTCGTGTCACCTTTCGCCGGGTCAGACCGATCCGATGCGGCTCGCGGTGGCTTGGAGCTGAAGACGCCGTTCGGCTCTTTCTTCCTGCCCAATATTTCGCGCGACCGGACCGACGGCATTGGCGCCGGGTCGGCGGTCGCTTTCGCCAACGCCTTGATGGCTGGCGTCGCGTCGGACGGCACCTATATCCGGCCTTCCCCTGCCCGTCTATGCGCAAATGTCCGTCAAAGACGTGCGCGACCTGTTCGCGTTTCTGCGCACAGCCCCCAAGCGTTTCCTGGCGCGCGACCCCGATGCGCTGGCGTCTCCGTTCTCGATTCGCATGGCGGTCGGCTTCTGGAAGCTTCTTATCTTGCCGGCGGTCGCGCGCCCGCTCAGGCAGGATCCAACCGATCGCGAAGAACTCGGTCGCTATCTCGTCGAGGGGCCGGGCCATTGCGTCGAGTGCCATTCTCCCGCAGCGCGCCCGGCGGCGTCACCGCGTCGCGCCGCCTCACCGGGGCGCCGCTGCCTGAGGGAAAGGGCAAGATCCCGAACGTCACCGAGACTGGTCTTGCGGTCTGGACGGAAAGCGAGATTGCCTTCGCGCTCTCGACCGGCCTCACGCCGTCCGGCGAGTTGCCCGGCGGTCCGATGGCGGCGGCGGCTCGAAATCTCGGGCAGGTTCCGGAAACGGACGTCGCGGCGATCGCCCATTACCTCAAGACGTTCAACCCCGGCGGCGGAGCCTGACGGCCGTCCTCACGCCGCGGCCGCCGCGGCGTCCTTGCGGATGCGGTCGATCATTGCGCGAACGCCGTTCGAGCGCTGCGGGGTGAGGTGCTGCTCAAGGCCGAGCAAGCGGAACGTGGCCATGGCGTCTGTGTCGAGGATGCGCCTTGGCGTCTGATCCGAGAAAATCGAGAGCGTGATGGCGATCAGGCCGCGCACCAGATGCGAGTTGCTGTCGCCGCGGTAATGCAGCACCGTCTCGCCCGAAACATTTTTGCGCAGGTCTTTTTCGAGCCAGACCTGGCTGACGCAGCCCCGCACCTTGGTCTCGTCATTGTGGGCTTCCTCGGGCAAGGGCTCGATGTCGTGGCCAAGCTCAATCACATAGCGATAGCGGTCCTCCCATTCGTCGAGGGATGCGAAATCCTCCTGAATCGTGTCGAATTCGGTCACTGCGGCCTCGCAAACCTCAAGGGAGTCCAGTATAGCGAAGCGCGGCCTCGGATGGCCAGCAGCGTCCGCCGGCGCGACTATTGCGGCGGTCGGCGCGGCGGGACGGCCCAGCCCTTTGAAGCCGGATTCAGAACCCTCGGCGCGGGGACCAGGTCGTTCGCGGCCTCGGCCTCAGTCGCCTGTGTCAGAGAATTGGCGACCCCGAGCGCCACGGCCGTTTCGAGCGTTTCGCGCAACTCGCCGACACGCGTTCGGCAGTCCTTAGCGCCCCCGCGAACGCAGGGGGCGAGCGGATTGTCGCCGGCCAGGGCGACGACTTGGCCGGGGATCAGTGAGCCGAAGTCGAGGGGCATCGCGCTATAGACCAGGCCCAGCCAGAAGATTGTCCGCGCGATGAATCCCACACGACCGCCTCCGATGAGGCAGGGGTAACCGCCAGACGCCAACGAAACGTCACCGAGGGCGGCGAAATTGACGCCGCCGCGGTCGCGTTTCCTTAACCAGAAGGTTGGAGGCTTAGATCACGTGCCGAGGCAGGGCCTGCGGCGGGTTACGCTGCCCAAGCCGGGTCCCATTAGCAGGCAGGACTTCGGCTCGCGGGTTTTGCCCCCGCCGAGCCCAGTGAACAGCCATTCGTGCTGCGGTTCGTTGTGGAACTTCCAGATCCGCTTCGGCCCGGCCATGACGTTGAGGTAGTAGCTGTCGTAGCCGTGCAGGGTGGCGACCGGGTGATAGCCCTTTGGCACCATCACCACGTCACCGTCTTCGACCACCACCGATTCGTCGAGCGAGCGGTCGTCGGTATAGACGCGCTGGAAGCCAAAACCCTGCCGCGGATTGAAGCGGTGATAGTAGGTCTCCTCGAGGTAGCTCTCGTCCGGCAGCGCGTCCCGGTCGTGCTTGTGCGGCGGATAGGACGACGTGTTGCCGCCCGGCGTGATCACCTCGACCACGAGCAGCGAGTTGGCCGAGCCGTCGTCTTCCGGCATGATGTTGGTAACCTGCCGGGCGTTGGACCGCTCGCCGCGCACGATCTGCGGATGCGTGCCCGGCGGGATGAGCTTCGGCGGATGGGTGCCGCCGCCCGGGGCCGAGCAGACCGCGAGGTCGAGCGGGGTCAGCGCGGTGATCGCGTACCTGGAGCCAGTCGGAACATAGGCGGCCCACGGCAGCCCCTCGAACGGGCTCATGCGCTCGCCGATCTCGCCAAAATCCTTTTCGTCGATCGTAAGCTTTGCTCTGCCCGAAACCCATACCAGGCAGACTTCGCGCGATCCGGTCGCCCCGGCGAGGCCCTGGTTGGGCTCCAACCGGTGCAGCGCGAACCCAACATAGCCCCACCCGGCGCTTTCCGGAGTCACCTCGGTCACAAGGCCGCGGGCGCCCTTCGGCCTCACGCGCAGGTCCGACATCGCTTTCTCCTCCGACTTCGACCTCAAGCTCAGTTGAATGCCCGCTGTTGACGGCGGGCGATCTCGTATTTCTCACGCGCCGCCCCGACTTCGGCGCGCGCCGAGACTTGGGCCACCGCCACATCCCACCAGTGTCCGCCGGCCTCGGTGACGACCAGCGGATGGGTCTCGATCACCACAACAGTCGTCTTGTCATTGGCCCTGGCGGTTTCCAGGGCGGACTCGAGTTCCCCGATCGCCGAGACTTTAACGGCGATAGCGCCCATGCTCTCGGCGTGCCTGGCGAAGTCAATGTCGGGCTGAGCGACCATGGCGCAGTCTCGCCAGAGATTGTTGAAGTTGGCGCCGCCGGTTTCCATCTGCAGGCGGTTGATGCAGCCGAAGCCGTGATTGTCGAGCACGACGATGATGAGCTTCAATCCGAGACTGACCGAGGTCGCGATCTCCGAGTTCATCATCATATAGGATCCGTCGCCGACCATGACGACGACGTGTCTGTCGGGCCGGGCCATCTTGACGCCCATGCCGCCGGCGATTTCGTAGCCCATGCAGGAGAAGCCGTACTCCATGTGGTAGGCGCCCGGCGCGGTCGGGACCCAAAGCTTGTGCAGTTCCCCCGGCAGCCCGCCGGCCGCGTTGACCAGAATGGTGTCGTCGACGCCCAGCGTGCGGGCGACGGCGCCGATCACCTGCGCGTCCGAAGGCAGTTCGGCGTTGGTCGATGCGAGCGCCCGGGCCGCCGCCTCGAGCCAGGACGCCTTTTCGTTCGCGGTGCGCTCAGCCATGGCCTTATCGGCCTTCCATCCATGCAGCGCCTCGGAAAGCTCGGTCAGGCCGGTCTTGGCGTCTGAGATGAGCGGCAGCGCCTGATGTTTGGCGGTGTCGTAGGGGGCAACGTTGAGCGCAAGGATCTTGAGGTCGTCCGACTTGAACAGCGCCCACGAACCGGTGGTGAAGTCCTGCAAGCGCGTTCCGACCGCTATTAGGAGATCGGCGTCCGCGGCCAGCGCGTTGGCGGCCGAGGTTCCCGTGACGCCGACAGCGCCGAGGGCCAGCGGGTGGGTCTCGTCGATCGCCGACTTGCCGGCTTGGCTGACCGCAACCGGAACCCCGTGCAATTCGGCGAACGAAGTGAGCGCGGCCGAGGCCTCCGAATAGAGGACGCCGCCGCCCGCGATGATCATCGGCCGCTTCGCCGCCGTGATCGCGGAGACGGCTACCGCGAGTTCGTTCTCGTCCGGACGAATGCGCCGCGGCGTCCACACTCTTTCGGCAAGCAGGCTTTCCGGCCAGTCGTAGGCCTCGGTCTGTACGTCCTGGCACATCGCCAGCGTCACCGGGCCGCACTCAGCCGGATCGGTGAGGACGCTCATCGCGCGCTGCAGCGCCGGGATCAATTGCTCCGGCCGCTGGATGCGGTCGAAGTAACGCGACACCGGGCGAAAGCAGTCATTGGCCGAGACGGTTCCGTCGCCAAAGTCCTCGATCTGCTGTAGCACCGGGTCCGGCAGGCGGTTGGCGAAGACGTCACCAGGCAGCAGCAGCAGCGGCAGGCGGTCGACATGAGCCACCGCCGCGGCGGTCACCATGTTGAGGGCGCCGGGGCCGATCGAGGTCGTGCAGGCCATGAAACGCCGGCGAAACATTGCCTTGGCATAGGCGGTCGCCGCCAGCGCCATGCCCTGCTCATTGTGGGCGCGGTAAGTCGGAAACCTTTCGCGCGTCTGATAAAGCGCCTCGCCGATGCCGGCTACGTTGCCGTGGCCGAAGATCGCCCAGCATCCCGCCACGATCGGCAGCGTCTCGCCGTCGATCTCTGTCATCTGCTTCGTCAGAAACCGTACCAGCGCTTGCGCAACTGTCAGGCGCACTGTCTTGCCGATCATGATCCTTCCCTCGCGAAGCTCACCGGTTTCCGTCGCAGTTTGTTGTCCGTCGGAACTCCCGGCTGCAATCCTCGTTGCGCGCCACCGCCGCACCGGCTTCAGGTCGGCGCCCGGAGCCGTCAGGTCGCGGCTCATTGTCCAGCGCAAGCCAGAGATCGACCAGCGCGCCGAACTTCACCGCCATCTCGTCGATCGCTTCCTCGTCGCCGATCCGACCGTCGAGCCAGCGTCCCGCTGCGTCAGCGAAAATCGTTCGACCGACGGCGAAGCCGCGGACCCGTTCGGCGACGCGTGCGAGGGCGAAGCTCTCCTTCAATGTCTGGATGGGCGCTTCAAGACCGAGCAGCACGACGCCGCGGCAGAACGGATCACGCGCGACGATCACGGCGTCGATTGCCTGCCAAGCCGCGATCGACGCTTGCGGCTCGAGCTTCCACCAGTCGGGCTTGAGCCCGGCGTCATAGAGCTCCGTGAGCGCGCGCGAAACCGTGTCGTCTTGGAGTGGACCGGACTTGGACGCGATGATCTCGATCAGGATCTCCCGGCCGATTTTGCGAGCCGCGTCGAAGGCCGAGACGAGTTTGGCCCGCTGGATGGCCTTGAGCGCCTGGTCGTCGTCCGGATGGTAGAAGCACAGAACCTTAACGCAATGGTCCACCGGCCACTCGAGAAGCCGACCGCCGAGATCCTGGCTGAACTCGAACTGCAGTGGCCGCGAACCTGGCAGTTCGATGGGCCGGGCCACCCAAAGATCCTGGCCGGCGCCCGCCGCAAACAGCGCATCGCGCCCATACTTATCGTCTAGCAACACGCCGAAGCCGGGACGGCCGCCGGCCACGCGGCGCGCGGCGCGAACGGCAAGAACTTTGAACAGAGGAATGCGCTGAACCGTCGCTTCGTCTCCGGCCAATTCCTCCAACTGAGCGCGATGATCGATCGCGAGCGCCATTAGCTGTGGAATCTCGCGCCTTCGGGTCGTCGCCCAGTGAATGTGGCTCAGCGCCGCGTCCCTGCGCAACGCCCGCTCGCGGCTGCCGTGATCGAGAAAGTACTTGAGCTCGGCCCATGTCGGATATTCCGTCGAGCAGAGCAGACGCGACACCGCGAACGCTCCGCAGGCGTTGGCCCAGGTTGCGCAGGTCGCGAGCTCTTCGCCATTGAGCCAGCCGCGCAGGAAACCGGACATGAATGCGTCGCCGGCTCCGAGCACATTGAAGACTTCGATCGGGAATCCTCGACCGACGACCCCGGCTTCGAGGTCGTCACCAATCGGCCCGTCGTAGACGATGCAGCCCTGAGCCCCGCGCTTGAGCACGACAGCCGCGCCGGAAGTCGCGCGTATGCCTTTCAGTGCGTCGAGCACGCTGTCGGCGCCGCCGGCGACCATGATTTCTTCTTCTGTGCCGACGATCAGGTCGCAATCGGGGAGCACGGTCTTGAGGCGCGCAGACACCGCCTCCGATTTCACGTAGCGCTCGAAGCCTGCGCCATGGCCTGCAAGTCCCCATAGATTAGGCCGATAGTCGATGTCGAAGACCACTTTCCCGCAATGCCTCTTGGCGAGCGCGATCGCTTTCGCCTGCGCGGCGGCCGCTGTCGGCTTCGAGAAATGGGTTCCGGTCACCACGACAGCGCGGCTGCGACCGATGAGGTCCTCGTGGATGTCGCTTTCGTGCAGCGCCATGTCGGCGCAGTCGGAGCGATAGAAGGTCGTAGGCGAGACTCCCTCCCCCTGCACGGCGAGCAGCACCAGCGCCGACAAGCGATCCTTGTCGACATGAACACCGTCGATCGCGACGCCCTCGCGGACGAGTTGTTCGCGGATGAAGTTACCCATCTGCTCGGCCCCCACCCGCGTGATCAGCGCAGACTTCAAGCCCAGCCGCGCCGTTCCGATGGCGATGTTGGCAGGGCAGCCGCCGACCGATTTGGCGAAGCTGCCGATGTCTTCTAGCCGGCTGCCGATCTGCTGACCGTACAGGTCGACCGAGGAGCGGCCGATGGAGATCAGGTCGAGCGTCTTTTCCATAGTTTCGCGGCCGTCTCCTCTCGCTTTGCGAACTCATCCTCGGCCGGACTGCGTCCTGTCTAGCCGATCCTGCCAAACCGGGAGGACCGAGCGGCCAAGCACGCGCCGCATGTCCGCACCGCCGTTCAGTAGACGATCTCGATCTGGCGACCTTCCTTTAGTGAATTCAGCGCCGCGTCAGCCATGACGAGCGCCTTGAGGCCGTCCTCGCCGGACGGGTTCATCGGACGGCCAGCTTCCACCGCCGAGATGAAGGAAGCGATCTCGTTGGCGTAGGCCTGCGTGTAGCGCGTCATGAAGAAATTCAGGAGCGGGTCGCGGCGATAGCCGCTGGCATCCGCCACTTCCACAGTCGTCTCGCGTACGTTCTCCGCCGAAACCATACCCTTAGACCCGTGAACCTCGATCCGCTGGTCATAACCGTAGGTCGCACGTCGAGAATTGGAAATCTGCGCAATCCTCCCTGACTTGGTGGTCAGGACGAGCGATGCGCTGTCGACGTCGCCCGCGGCGCCGATCGTCGGATCGACAAGGTTCGAGGCGGCGGCGAACACGGTGACGGGATCCTCGCCCAATAGGAACGACGCCATGTCGAAATCATGGATCGTCATGTCGCGAAATAGTCCGCCCGACCTCGCCACGTAGGCGAGCGGCGGCGGCCCGGGGTCGCGCGACGTGATCGACACCATTTCGACATCGCCAATGACCCCCGCGTCGATCCGCGCGCGGGCCTCACGGAAATTCGGATCGAAACGCCGATTGAAGCCGATCATCAGCGCGGCCTTTTCCGCCCGCACGACGCTGAGGCAACGCCGGACCCGTTCGACCGACAGGTCGATCGGTTTTTCGCAGAAGATCGCCTTTCCCTTTCTCGACGCCTGTTCGATCATGTCTGCGTGCATGTCCGTCGGCGTCGTGATGAGCACCGCGTCGATGTCCTTGGCGTTCATGATCGCTTCGGCGCTGCGAACGTCGGCGCCATAGCTCTTGGCGATGGCCTCGGCGGCGTCGGGAATGGCGTCGGCGACCGCCAGGAGTTTTGCGCCGGAGGCGGCTGCGACGGTTCTTGCGTGGACCTTGCCGATACGGCCGGCTCCCAGAAGCCCGAACTTAAGCGTCATGGTTATTGTCTCCGTCTCCACCCTGCCTCGAGGCGCGTCTTCACCACCACGCGCGGCATTGGATAGTCGCGGCGCTGTCCGCTTTCGCGTCTCGGACCGGCATTCCGTCTGATCCGGCGCCCGAATGAACCTTCCTGTGGAACCTATATTCCATTTTCTATGGCCGTCAACAGTTTCATTTTGCAATGCGCAAGATCTCGGCTAAACTCTTTCTCCCGCCGGCGTCTGCCTGAATCCGGGTCAAGAGACATTTCGATGACGGAAGCGCTTACCCACATTCCGCCTCACGTATTCACCGAACTGCGCGACCTGATCATCGAAAGGCGCGACAAACTGCCGAGGCGATTGGCGCAGGTTGCGGCTTACACGATCGAGTTTCCCGACGACATCGCGTTCGGAACGGTCGGCAGCATATCCGAGCGGGCGGCGGTGCAGCCATCGACCCTGGTGCGCTTCGCCAAAGCGCTTGGCTACAGCGGCTTCAGCGAACTGCAGACGGTGTTCCAGCAGCGACTGCGCGACCGGCCGAACAATTACGAGGCGCGCCTTCAGTCGCTGGACGCGCACACGTCCGGGCACTCGCCCGCGATGGCGCTGATCGACGGCTTCAGCCAGGCGGCGATGCGGTCGCTCGAAATGTTCAAGGAGCGGATCAGGCCGAAGGATTTGGAAGAGGCGGCGCAGATTTTGGCCGCCGCCGACACCCTTTATCTGATCGGCCTCAGGCGATCGTACCCGATCACCGCCTATTTGAGCTATGCGTTCGGAACGCTCGGCGTCAGGACTGTGCTCGCCGGGTCGGCGAGCGGAGTGGATCGCGAGATCCTGTCCTTCGCCGGTCCGCGGGACGCCGCGCTCGCGGTCAGTTTCACGCCTTACGCGCCGGCGACGGTCGAATACACGCGACAGGTCGTCGGCCAGGGCACGCCCCTCGTGGCCATCACCGACAGCCCTTTCAGTCCGCTGGCGTTGACGACCAGCGTCTGGTTCGAGGTCGTCGAGAGCGACTTCGAGGGATTCCGCACGCTCGCGGCGACAATGACCCTCGCCGCCGCCTTGGCGATCGCCGTCGCGGAAAGACGGCGCGCGGCGAGGAAACAGGACGTCGATCCGGAATAGAGGACGGCAAAAGGGCCTGACCGACTCGGGCGCTGTTCACAACGACACCGAAATCCGGCCTGTTGCGACCACGCCCGACGGAAACGCCGCGCGCTCCTCCTGCTATCCTCCTGCTCAGGGCGGCGGCAGCATGGAGTTGCGCACCAGGGCCGTGAGATCGCGGTAGGCCTCGATGAAAGACCTCAGCGTCCTCACGGTCGCGCCGTAGGCGTCGAATTCCGGAGCGGACATGCCGTTCTCATCATAGGCGCGCCGGAAATCGGCGAACTTCCGATAGAGGTCGTCGATGATGGCAGGGTCGACGGGGTCGTCGATGCGCGACTTGACCTCCACGTCAGACTTGTTAAATTGCACTTGCCACTCGTAGGGGATGGTCAGAATGACGTCGCCGCCGATCAGTTGCGACCAGTGCAGATGGTGGCGATAGGCGGCCGCGAGCAGCCGCGCCCGATATCCGCGCGCCTTGAAGATGCCGTAGGCCTTCTTGAAGGTGGCGACGCCAGCCCAATCGAGGTGGCCGGGCATGGTGACGAGGCCCTCGCGCGCGGCGATCACCTTCAGCCAGTCGTCCAATCGCCCGATCATGATGGTGCAGACCGGGGTCATGCCGGACACGTCATGACCGTCCTTCGCGCGGCGGTTAAGTCCACGCTCCACGGCTTCCGCAACGGCGATCGCCTGGGGCAGCGTGAAACTGACCGTCGCATTGATATTGACGCCAAGCCGGGTCGCCTCTTCGATCGCAACAATGCCCGCGGAGGTCGCCGGGATCTTGACCTGGATGTTCGACGCGAGCCCGCTGAAATGAACCGCTTGCTCCACAAGGCTCGGGACATCGCGATAATTGACCGGGTTCGTCTGCATCGAGAGGCGGCCTTTGAGGCGCCGCTCCCGTTCGAACACGGGCATCAGCATCTCTGCGCCGCGCAGGCCCATCTCCTCGATCAGCTTCCATGCGATCACGTCTTCGCTGGCCGAAGGGTTTTCGGCGATCAGTTCGCGCAGCTTGCCTTTCCAGGCGTCAAACTCCTTCTTGAGGACCGCCAGAACAATGGACGGGTTGGTGGTGGCGCCGACCGCGCCGTTGCCAATCGCGTATTCGAGCTCCCGCAGCGAGCAGGAGTCATTCCAGACGTCGGTCGGCGCTCCGTGCACGGTTCGATACAGCGGCGATGCGTTGGGGGACGAAATGGTCACGGCGGTCCTCTCCTAGCTCCCAGACCCGGCTTTTTCGCCCGCAAGGGCCCATCGACACGGTCATTCCGCTCGATAGCACAAATGGATTGTTTCGTCCATATCAAATATCGACGACGTCGTTTGGCTCCGACAAGCGGCGCCAAGCCGGCGCGGCGCGGGCGCCAAGTCTGCGCCAACTTTTGGCAACCCTATGCCAACTTTCTGCAAGAGAAGCCCATTGCCGTTTCAAGCCTTTTCAATAGCTTGGAGCGAACAAGGGGCATTCCTTTGCTCGCCCCTTGCGCCGCGCGCGGCTTCGCACCCGTCTTCGCGCCCTCCGCCGCTTGCTGCCGACCTCAGGACCGAGTGTAGTCCAAATTCGGGGGAGTGTACACTATTTGTTCACTCCCGGCCCGTCCTTGGCGAATACCCCGGTCGATCGAACCCGCCGCGCGGGATTCGAAACGCCCAAGCAATGCCGGCGCCGAAGCGGCGCCGGCCGTGCAACAGCGAGCACGCCGGCCAGACTCGACCCACGCCTACGCCTGGCATGGCGCAAGAGGAAACAGGGAATTCTCAATTCAGGAACAGGGACTTTCAAGCGAAGAACAGGGACTTCGAGGAGACCGAACAGGAAAAGCACGGGTCGGAACAGGGAGAGGGCCAGCGCGGGGACCGACCCGGGACCGTCCGTTCCCAAAGGACAAGGTCCCTCCTTGTTTCTGCAAAAGGAGGACCGGTTGAAGAGGGCCGCCGTGCCGAGCGCGGGAAGACTCCACGTCGAGCGGTCCGCGTCGTCGCCAGCCGAGCGCGTCGCCGGGCCCCGGGACGGACGTTGGAGCCCTCGTGGGCGCAGCCGCGCCGCTCGCCCGTGGCGACGGTCCAGGACCGGCCACCTCTGTCGCGTCACGTTGGGCGCATAAACGAGAAACAGAACTTGAATTCCGAATAGATGATGAGGTAGAATGTTCTGGTCGATGGTGTGCCGCTCGGAATGCACAATGACGCGGCCTGCGCGCCGCTTGCCGTCGAGATAAAACAGTGCGCGGCTGAACAGGGAGTAAGCGAATGATCCGTATCGGCGCCAACCCGATTTGCTGGTCGAACGACGACATGGTGGAGATCGGGGGGGATATTTCCCTTGAGCAGTGCCTGAGCGAGGCTCGCGACATCGGGCTCGAAGGCATGGAGAAGGGCAACAAGTTCCCCAATACGGCGCCCGAGCTCAAAGCCAAGCTCGCCGAATACGGCCTCGTGTTCATTTCCGGCTGGTATTCGACCTTCCTGCTCGAGCGCGACGCCGACGCTGAATTCGCCGCCGCCAAGGCGGACCTCGAACTGCGCAAGAACGCCGGCGCCGAGGTTCTGGTCACCTGCGAGTGCACACGCACTGTCCATGGGACGAAGTCCGCTCCGCTCTCAACTCGGCCGGTCATGACGGACGCCGAATGGGACGTCTTCCTGCCGCGCATGACCGAGTTTGCAGAACGCGTCAAAGAATTCGGGCTTGATCTCGTGTACCACCACCATATGGGCACGGTCGTCCAGACGCCGGAGGACGTCGATCGCTTCATGGCCGGGACCGGCCCGGCCGTGAAACTGCTGCTCGACACCGGTCACATCACCTGGGCCGGCGGAGACGCGGTTCGCATGGCGAAGGCCTACGCCGGGCGGATCAAGCATGTCCACACCAAGGACGTTCGCAAGGAGATCGCCGCCAAGGCCCTCGCAGAGGACTGGTCGTTTCTCGATTCCGTGCTCGAGGGCGTCTACACCGTCCCCGGCGACGGCTTTATCGACTTTGCCGGTGTCTTCAAGGCGCTGCCCGGCTATTCGGGATGGGTAGTGATCGAAGCCGAGCAGGACCCCAAGAAGGCTGATCCCAAGACTTACGTGACGCTTGGCTACAACAACCTCAAGCGCTTTCTCAAGGAAGGCGGACTCGCCTAACAGCGCGCGAGCCGGGATCCCGCGCGGCAGGCCCGCCGGGCTGCGCTCAAACAGAAGTTTGCGGTTGCGGCGCGGCCGGGGCCGGCCGGTCGGCCGATGCGAGGCGCAACCGCTTCGCCGCCCCGAAAACCGGGCCTATGCAAACGCAGGACAATTCCGAAATAAATTTTCGGATCGGAAGGCGCATTCCATTATTGACTTCGATTGGAACGTTTGCTACGCAGAAAATTGAGCGGCCCATACGCAGTCGCCGAAGGTTCGCCAAGACCGGGGGCGCTCGACAGTCATCTGGTTGTCATTGAGGGAGGAAACTTGACATGAAACACACGCTTATTGCGCTCGCTGCCGCCGCCACGGTGTTCGCGACCCCCGCCTTCGCCGCCAAGATCGGCGTGTCGATGGACAAGTTCGACGACAACTTCCTGACCGTGCTGCGCAACAGCATATCGGATTACGCCAAAACGCAGCCCGGCGTGACGCTGCAGATCGAGGACGCGAAGGACGACGTCTCGAAGCAGATCAGCCAGGTGCAGAACTTCATCGCCAATGGTGTGGACGCAATCATCGTCAATCCAGTCGACACGTCGGCCACCCCGGCCATCACCAAGGCCGCCGCCGCGGCCGGCGTGCCGCTCGTCTATGTCAACCGCTTGCCGGCCGACCTCGAAACGCTGGGTCCCAAGGCCGCAGTCGTCGCTTCGGACGAGAAGGAATCCGGGACCTACGAGACGCAGCAGGTCTGCAAGTTACTCGGAGGCAAGGGCGATATCCTCGTCATCGAGGGCCAGCTCTCCAATCAGGCCGCGGTGCAGCGCACGGCGGACATCCACGACGTGATTGCGACGCCCGAGTGCAAGGGCATGAAGATCATCGCCGAACAGACGGGGGAATGGGACCGCACCAAGGGCCAAAACCTTATGACCAACTGGTTGTCGAAAGGCATGAAGTTCGACGCCGTGATCTCTAACAATGACGAAATGGCGATCGGCGCGCTCCAGGCGATGAAGGCGGCGGGCGTCGACACCAAGAAGGCGGTGGTCGGCGGCGTCGACGCGACGCAGGACGCGCTCGCTTCGATGAAGGCTGGAGACCTCAAGGTCACGGTGTTCCAGAACGCGGCCGGCCAGGGCAAGGGGGCGGTCGACGCGGCGCTCGCGCTCGCCGCCGGCAAACCAGTCGAGAAGTGGGTCAAGGTCCCCTTCGAACTCGTCACCCCGGCCAATCTTGACCAGTACATGAAGAAGAACTGACGCAACGCCCTGTCTCCGGGCTTCCGGGGGCACGGGCGACACCGGGGGCGCGCGTTCCTCCCAGCGCGCCTCAGGCTTTCCAAAGGGCAAAACGTGACACTGTCGGCGTCGGCCCCGGGAACGAGGCGGCGCCCGTAAACCAGCGGGACGGAGCGCCATGGCGACCATCAGTCCTACGACCGCGGAAATCGTCCGACAAAGCGGCGTCATTCCCGGCGCCGAGTACCTGCTCGAAGTCGAGGGCGTACGAAAAGCGTTCCCCGGCGTGCTGGCGCTCGACGACGTGTCGTTCCGCCTGAAGCGCGGCCACGTTCATGCTCTGATGGGCGAGAACGGGGCCGGCAAGTCGACCCTGATGAAGATCATCGCCGGCGTCTACACGCCAGATGCGGGCTCCTTCAAGCTGAAAGGGCAAGAGATCAAGCTGACCTCGCCACTCGACGCGCTTCGCTACGGCATCGCCATGATCCATCAGGAACTCAATCTGATGAACTTCATGACCGTGGCCGAGAACATCTGGATCCGGCGTGAGCCTCTCAATGCGTTCGGTCTCGTCAGGCATGACGAAATGCGCCGCCGGACCCGGGCGCTGTTTCAGCAGCTCGATATTCCGCTCAACCCGGAGACGGAAATTCGTGACCTTTCCGTCGCCAATCGCCAGATGGTCGAAATCGCCAAGGCGGTCTCTTACGATTCCGATGTTCTCATCATGGACGAGCCGACGTCCGCGCTGACCGAGCGCGAAGTCGAGCATCTGTTCAAGATCATCCGCACGCTCAAGGGCCAGGGCAAGGGCATCATCTACATCACCCACAAGATGAACGAGCTGTTCGAGATCGCCGACGAGGTGTCGGTGTTCCGCGACGGCCGCTTCGTCGGCGAGCACGCCGCCTCCGACGTCACCCGCGACGACATCATCCGGGAGATGGTCGGACGCGAAATCACCCAAATGTTCCCGAAGGAGACGGTGCCGATCGGCGATGTCGTTCTCTCGGTGCGGGATCTCTGTCTCGAGGGCAAATTTCACGGCGTCTCGTTCGATCTGCGCAAGGGCGAGATTCTCGGGTTCGCCGGTCTTGTCGGTTCGGGACGCAGCAACGTCGCCGAGACCCTGTTCGGAGTGACGCCGGCGACCTCGGGCGCGATCCTGATCGACGGCCAGGAAATCGCAATCGGTCACCCCGGCACGGCGATGGACGCGGGGATGGGCTTCCTCACCGAGGACCGCAAGGAGAGCGGCTGTTTTCTCCTGCTCGATATCATGGCCAACATGCAGGTCGCGCTGCTGCGCCACGGCCATGCGACGGCGGGTTTCGTCAAGGAGCGGGAGATCGAGGCGCTTTGCCTGCAACAGAAGCAGCGGCTGAGAGTGCGCACACCCGATCTCGAAGAGCCGATCATCAATCTCTCGGGCGGCAATCAGCAGAAAGTGCTGATCGCCCGCTGGCTGATGATCAAGCCCAGAATCCTTATTCTCGACGAGCCGACCCGGGGCATTGACGTTGGCGCCAAGGCCGAGATCCACAAGCTGATCACCGAACTCGCCGGCCAGGGCGTCGCCGTCCTGATGATCTCGTCGGAACTCCCCGAGGTGCTCGGCATGAGCGACCGCATCCTCGTCATGCACGAGGGCCGGATGACGGGAATCGTCGACCGCAAGGACGCCAATCAGGTCAGGATCATGGAGCTCGCGTCGCAGTAGCGGGGCGAGCCGCAGGCTCAGGGACAAACACCATGGCCACCGAAATCTCCTCCGCCTCGCCGCCCGCGGCCGCCGACGCGACCGTCGCCGGAAAGCGTCGCCTTCCGCCGGAACTCAGCATCCTCGGCGTGATGATCGGCATGATGCTGCTCTTCGAGGTCCTCGGCTGGATCTTCGTCGGTCAGAGCTTCATCGCCAATCCCCTACGCCTCAAGATCATGATCTTGCAGGAAGCGGAGATCGGCATCATCGCCGTCGGCGTCACGCAGACCATCATCATGGCGGGGATCGACCTCTCGTCTGGCTCGGTCGTCGGCATGACGGCGATGATCGCAGCCAGCCTCGCCCAGGTCTCAGGCTATAGCCACGCGGTTTATCCGAGTCTGACGGGCCTCAACCCGATCATCCCGGTGGCGGCGGGACTCCTCTGCGGCCTCGCTGTCGGCTACATCAACGGCTGGCTGATCGCCTACACCAAAATTCCCCCCTTTATCGCGACGCTCGGCATGATGGTGTCGGCGCGCGGCGTCGCCGACTGGTATACGAACGGCCAGCCGATCGGCAATCTGACCGATTCCTTCGCCGCCATCGGCTCGGGCTGGTGGCCCGTCATCATTTTTCTCGGGGTCGCCTTCATCTTCCATGTCGCGCTGCGCTACACGCGCTACGGGAAGTTCACCTACGCCATCGGCGCAAACCCGTTGGCCGCCCGAGTCTCGGGCATCAACGTCGAACGCCACACCGTGCTCGTCTACATGTTCGCGGGGCTGCTCTCCGGGCTTTCCGGTATCGTCCATACCGCCCGGGCGATTAGCGGACAGGCTGGCGTCGGCGTCGGTTTCGAACTCGACGCGATCGCGGCCGCGGTCATCGGCGGCACGTCGCTCTCGGGGGGCGTCGGACGCATGACCGGCACCGTCATCGGCGCCGTCATCCTCGGCATCCTAACCTCCGGCTTCACCTTCCTCAATGTCGACGCGCACTATCAGGAAATCATCAAGGGCGGCGTCATCATCGCCGCGGTGGTCGCCGACCAGTACCGGCAGCGGCGGCGGAAGTCGGTGTAAGCGAGGCGGCGGCGGCTTCCGTCCAAAGGGGCGACATGACATCGGTCTGCGCCAACTTACCCTCACCCTGCCGCCATCGCCCGTCGAGATTCGATCATTTCGTCCCGATCAAACCACTCGACTGGCGACAATCTTCCACCCTGACCATAGGACCCTCCCATGACGACCCGGGCCATCAAGTTCGGCTTCAACCACATGATCTATCCGGCGCTGACGCCCGACGAACTGGTCGACGCGGCTGTCAGGCTCGGCGCCGTTGCGATCGAATTGCGCAACGACGTCGGCGACAACAGCCTGAAGGACGACGAAACCGCTCGCCGTGTCGGCGCCAAGGCCAGGGCCGCCGGTCTTGAGGTTCGTAGCGTCAACGCGCTCTATCCATTCAATGTGTGGAACGACGAGCGCGCCCGTCAGACCGAGGCGCTTGCCGCGCTTGCCGCGGCCGCCGGCGCTACGGGTCTTGTCATGTGCCCGCTGAACGAAGGCAAGATGCTCGAGGACACGCCCGAGAAGACGGCGGGGTTGCGCGCCGCCCTCACGGGGATTCGGCCGATTCTCGAGGCTCACGGTCTTAAGGGCTTTGTCGAGCCGCTCGGCTTCCCGGTCTCGTCGTTGCGCTTCAAGCGCGACGCGCTCGCGGCCATCGACGCCATCGGAGGCGCCGACGTCTACTCGCTGGTGCACGACACGTTCCATCATCGCGGCGCGCGGGAGGAGGCCGTATTCGCCGGGCGCACCGGTCTCGTTCACATCTCCGGGCTCGAAGACGCGGGCGTCAGCTTCACCGACATGCTCGACGGTCATCGCGTGCTCGTCGGCCGAAAGGACCGGCTCGGCAACGTCGAGCAGCTCCGTCAACTGTACGCCGACGGCTACGACGGCGTGGTGTCGTTCGAGCCTTTCGCCGAGGAGGTCCACAACCTCAGCGATCCGATCGGCGCCGTGCGCGAAAGCATGACCTACCTGCGCGAGGCGCTGGCCATGGCTTAGGGGGCGCCTGACGGAGCGAGGCAAGGAGCGAGGCAAGACCCATGGGCATTTCAATCGCGACCGCGCCGTGCTGCTGGGGCGTCGACGACGTCCGCAATCCGAACCTGCCGTCGTGGGAGCGCGTCTTCGACGAGACTGCGGCGGCCGGCTATCGGGGACTGGAGCTCGGACCTTACGGCTACGTGCCGCTCGACCTCGACCGGGTCAGCGCAGGGCTTCTGCACCGCGGCCTCAGCATCGTCGCGGGCACGATCTTCGACAATCTCGTCTCGCCCGCAAATCAGCAGAAATCTGCTCAGGCAGACCGACGAGATCTGCGCATTCATCACGCGCCTCCCGCCGATCGCGCGCTTCGAACGGCAGCGCTTTCCCGCTCCCTATCTCACCGTCATGGACTGGGGCCACATTGAACGGGACTATGCCGCGGGCCATTCGGACAGAGCGCCGAGGCTCGAGGACGGGGAGTGGCCCGGCCTGATCGCCAACATCGAGGCGATCGCCGCGCTCGCGCGCGACCGGTACGGCGTGCGCGCCGTCATTCACCCGCATGCCGGCGGCTACATCGAGTTCGCCGACGAAATGCGGCGCATCGCCGATAGCGTTCCCCGGGAGACCGCCGGCTTCTGCCTCGACACCGGCCACATTTTCTACGGCGGCATGGATCCGGTCGAGACCCTGGCGAAATACGCCGACCGGCTCGACTACGTCCATTTCAAGGATATCGACAAAGCCAAATTCGACGAGGTCATGGGCCGCCGCATCCGCTTCTTCGAGGCCTGCGCCGAAGGCGTCATGTGCGCGATCGGCCGCGGCTGCATCGATTATCCGGCGATCCGCGAACTCCTGACGCGCATCGGCTACGAAGGCTTCATCACTGTCGAGCAAGAGCGCGATCCGCGTAACGCGGGCGGCAGTCTTGCGGACGTGAGGGCGAGCCGAGACTACCTCCGCAGCGTCGGCTTTTAGAGGAAGGGTCTTCGATGATCGTTGGGAAGAGGCGGACCGAGAAGCCGATTCGCTGGGCGATGGTCGGCGGCGGCGGCACAAGTCAGATCGGCTACGTCCACCGGTCGGCCGCCTTGCGTGACCGGACCTTCGAACTGGTCGCGGGCGCCTTCGACATCGAGCCGCAGCGCGGTCGCGCGTTCGGCGCCGAACTCGGCGTCGCGCCGGAACGCTGCTACGCCGATTACCACGCGCTGTTCGCCGCGGAAGCGGGGCGCGCCGACGGCGTTCAGGCGGTGTCGATCGCGACGCCCAACAATACCCATTACGCCATCGCGAGGGCGGCGCTCGAACACGGAATACACGTCGTCTGCGAGAAGCCGCTGTGTTTTACCGTAGCGGAAGCCGAAGAGCTGAAGCGGCTTTCCGAAAGCCGGCGAAAGATCGTTGGCGTCGCCTACGGCTATGCCGGGCATCAGATGATCGAGCAGGCGCGCGCGATGGTGGCGGCTGGCGCGCTCGGCGAGATCCGCCTCGTCAACCTGCAGTTTGCGCACGGCTTCCACAGCGCCGCGGTCGAGGAGATGAATCCGTCGACGAAATGGCGCGTCGATCCGAAATTCGCGGGGCCGAGCTACGTGCTGGGCGACCTCGGCACCCATCCGCTCTACATCGCCGAGACGATCGCGCCGCATCTCAAAATCAAGCGGCTCCTGTGTGCGCGGCAGAGCTTCGTCAAGAGCCGCGCGCCGCTCGAAGACAACGCGATGACGCTGATGGAATACGACAACGGCGCCTTCGGCACGGTCTGGTGCTCGGCCGTCAATGCCGGCTCGATGCACGGCCAGAAGGTCCGCATCGTCGGATCGAAGGCGAGTCTCGAATGGTGGGACGAGCGGCCGAACCAGCTCAAATTCGAAGTGCAGGACGAACCGGCGCGCGTGCTCGAGCGCGGCATGGGCTACCTTGCGGCGGAAGCGACCGCCGACGACCGGATCGGCGCGGGACATCCCGAGGGCCTCTTCGAGGCCTGGGCCAACCTCTATTACCGCTTCGCGATCGCCATGGACGCAACCGATCGCGGCGATGCGGAACGCTTGGCAAACCTGCGCTATCCGGACGTCGCGGCCGGCGTCGAGGGCGTGCGTTGGGTCGAGAATTGCGTGCGCTCGGCCGACGCCGGCGGCGTGTGGATCGACTATCGATAGCGCCGGAACCCAGGCGCCACGGGAGAACCTCAATGCGCATAGCCCTCGATCCGTACATGCACCGTCATCTCTCGCTCGAGGAGCTGCCGCGCAAGGTCGCCGAACTCGGCTACGAGTGGATCGAGCTGTCGCCGCGCGACGACTTTCTCGCCTGGTGGGTGCATCCACGCGCCTACCCGGAACGCATCGCGAGTTTCAAGAAAGCGCTGAAGGACCACGGCGTGAAGATCGCCTCGCTGCTGCCGATGTACCGCTGGGCGAGTCCGCACGAGGACGAGCGCCAGACCGCGGTGCGCTACTGGAAGCAGGCGATCGAGATCGCGGTCGAGATGGGCGTCGACACGATGAACAGCGAGTTCGGCCGCGGGCCTTCTCCCGACCGTGGGCACTCGGCCAATTGCTGCGGCGGCCAGTTCAGCCACGAAACGAGCGAGGCCGCGTGGTGGCGATCGATGGAGGAGTTGGTCCCCGTGTTCGAGAAGGAGGGCGTCCAGCTCAACGTCGAGCCGCATCCCGAAGACTGGTGCGAGACGCTTCACCCCGCCGTCGACATGATCCGAACGCTCAATTCGAAAGCGGTCAAGTTCCTCTATTGCGCGCCGCACACGTTCTATTTCGGCGACGACATCCCCAAGATGATCGGCGACGCAGGCTCGCTGATCGCGCATGTTCACATCGCCGACACCTACAACCACAAGGCCTCGTCGGGCCTGCGCTATATCTGCAATCCTCCTGGCGCGAAGGTGACGATCCATCAGCACATGGACATCGGCCAGGGCGAGGTGAACTGGGACCAGTTTTTCTCCGCGCTGGCCGCAGTCGGCTTCGACGGGATCATGACGTCCTGCGTGTTCGCCTGGGAAGAGCGCGCCGACGCATCGGGCCGCTACATGCGCGAGACCATGCAGGCGTATGTCGACAAATACTGGACCAAGGCGAAGACCTGAATTCACTCCCGCGCACAGGCGCAGGACGCTCTTGCAACGAGGAAAGCAGAAAATGGCACTGAAGGTCGGCGTCATCGGCGTTGGAATGATCGGTCAGGAGCACATCAACCGATTGGCGAACAAACTCGTCGGCGCGAGCGTCGTGGCGCTCGCCGACGTCAACGCCAAGCACGCGCAGGCCGTCGCAGCCGGCCTTCCGGGCGCCAGGGTCCATCCGGACGGCGAGGCGCTGATTGCGGCGCCCGAAGTCGAGGCCGTTGTCGTCACCTCGTGGGGGCCGACGCACGCGGCCTACGTTCTCGCCGCCATCAAGGCGGGCAAGCCGGTCTTCTGCGAAAAGCCGCTCGCCACGACCGCCGAGGCTTGCCTCAGCATCGTCGAGGCGGAGATCGCCTCGGGCCGCCATCTCGTGCAGGTGGGCTTCCAGCGGCGCTACGACAAGGGCTACCGCGCCCTGAAGACGCGATCGACGACGGCGTGATCGGCGCCCCGCTGATGGTCCATTGCGCCCACCGCAATCCGTCCGTTCCGGAGGCTTATGTCAGCGACATGGCGATCGTCGACACGTTCATTCACGAGATCGACGCGCTGCGTTGGCTCGTCGACGACGACTACGTCTCCGCCCAGGTGCTCGTCCCGCGAAACACGAAACACACGCACGCGAAGCTCAACGATCCGATCATCGTGCTGCTCGCAACCAAGAGCGGCGTGCGGATCGACGGAGAGGTGTTCGTCAATTGTCGCTACGGCTATGACATCCGGTGCGAGGTGGTGGGCGAGGAGGGCGTCGCCGGACTGCCCGAGCCGGAAAGCGTCGTCCTTCGCCGCGACGCGCGGCTGTCGACGACGATCATGCAGGACTGGAAGCTGCGCTTCATCGACTCCTACGATGTCGAGTTGCAGGACTGGATCGAGGCGGCCAAGGTCGGCAAGGTCACCGGACCCAACGCCTGGGACGGATATTTCGCCGCCGTCACCGCCGACGCGTGTCTGAAGGCCATGCACACGGGCGAGGTCGCGCCGATCGTCACCCCACCCCGGCCGTCCTTTTACGCCTGACCGCCGACAGGCCGCCCTTGGGGCTCGGAGCGAGCCGCTTTCGTCCGCGCGGCCCGGTCTGCGCTTGACGGGCGCACGACCGCCCGCGAAAAGCGGCGACCATGCGGGAGATCGGCGCGATGACGGACCGGACAGAGACGATGCGCGCAGTCGCCGCGACCGGCCCCGGAGGGCCGGAGGTTCTGGTGGTCGAGACGCGTCCGCGCCCCGTCCCGGGGGCCGGCGAAGTGCTGATCAAGGTCGAGGCGGCCGGCGTCAACCGGCCGGATGTCCTGCAGCGCATGGGGTTTTATGCGCCGCCTCCCGGCGCAAGCGACATTCTCGGCCTCGAGGTCGCCGGCTCGGTCGTCGAGCGGGGGCCCGGCGCCGCCCGATATCCCGAGGGCGCGCGCGTGACGGCGCTCGTTCCCGGCGGCGGCTACGCCGACTATTGCGTCGCACACGAATCGAACGCCCTGCCATGGCCTCTCGGGCTGACTGCGGTCGAAGCGGCGGCGATCCCCGAAACCTACTTCACCGTATGGACGAACGTCTTCGACCGCGGCGCGCTCGAGGCCGGCGAGACCTTGCTCGTTCACGGCGGGACGTCGGGGATCGGCACGACGGCGATCCAGCTCGCCAAGGCGTTCGGCGCCACGGTGATCGCGACGGCCGGCTCCGACGAAAAGGTCGCCGAATGCATCCGGCTCGGCGCCGATGTCGGCGTCAATTACCGCACCGGCGATTTTGTTTCCCAAACCTTGGCGGCCACGGGCGGGAAGGGCGCCGATGTCATCCTCGACATGGTCGGCGGCGACTATGTCGACCGCAACTATGCGGCCGCTGCGGCGGGCGGCCGGATCGTCCAGATCGCGTTCCTGCGCGGTCCAAAGGCCGAGGTCGATCTGCGGCCGCTCATGCAGAAAAGGCTCGTCCACACCGGTTCGACGCTTCGTCCACGCCCGCCGGCCGAGAAGGCGATCATTGCCGAGGCCCTGAGGACGAAGTCTGGCCGCTCATCGAGGCCGGTCGATGCAAACCCGTGATCGATTCGGTCTTCGCGCTCTCGGACGTGGCCAAGGCGCATGTCCGGATGGACAGCGGCGCCCACGTCGGTAAGATTGTTTTGACGCTCTGAGCCTGTTTGAGCCTTGAAAGCCCTGAGGCTTCCACTAATCTATGGGGCGGCGCGCGGTCCATTGGAGGGCTTCGCCGAAGGGAATGCAAAGCTGACGCTCACGTCTCATTCGCACACGACCCGGAAAGCCGATGGGCCCGCGGCGGGCGCTTCAACGCTCGTTTCCTTGTCCCGGGCTATCTTGAGCAGCCTGGAGGACGCAAAGGCCGAAAACATCGTCTCCATTGACCTTGCCGGCAAAACCACCATCGCCGATCAGATGATTATCGCGTCCGGCCGATCGAGCACCCATGTCGGCGCGATCGCCGACCGGGTCGCCAAGGCGTGCCGCGAAGCCGGCTTCCCGACCCCGAAGATCGAGGGCATGCCGGTTTGCGACTGGGTGCTGCTGGATGCCCGCGATGCGATCGTCCATATTTTCCGTCCCGACGTCCGCCAGTTTTACAATCTGGAAAAGATCTGGGGCGCAGACCGGCCCGGCGAGGCTAAGGGGAGCTGAGGCGGCCGAAGCGAGGTCGAGCGTGCGCATCACGCTGATTTGTGTCGGCCGCCTGAAGTCCGGACCGGAACGGGAGTTGTTCGAGCGCTATTTCGCGCGGTTGAAGGCGATGGCGCGATCGGCCGGCGTCACGGATGTCGACGTGCGTGAAATTGACGAGTCCAGGGCGCGACGGCCCGACGACCGGCGAGAGGACGAGGCCGCCGCCCTTCATAAGTCGCTCGGGCCCCGCGATGTCCTCGTCGCCTTGGACGAGCGGGCGAGTCTCCGGCGAGCGAGGCGTGGGCGGCGGACATCGCGCGTGCGCGAGACTCTCGGCAGCACGGCCTATGTCGTGGTCATCGGCGGTCCGGACGGTCTGTCCGCCTCGCTGCGGACGAAGGCGCTGAGGGTGATTGGTTTCGGCGCCATGACGTGGCCGCACCAGCTTGTGCGGGTCATGGCTGCCGAGCAACTCTATCGTGCGCTGTCGATTTTATCGGGTCATCCCTATCACCGCGCCTGAACCGCCGCGATTCCGGCCAGATTTGATGATTGTGGACGCCTCATGCCGGCGAATTGAACACGAAGAGCAGGAGGAGCGTTGCGCGTCGCCGTCGTCGGCGCCGCGATCGGCAGCGCGCTTCCCTCCTTTGCGGACCCGGTCGGACTGCCGGCGGCGGCCCCTGGGCAGCAGAAGGTCGACAAGCAGACCGAACTGCGCGGGGTCGAGGACACCATAAGGGCGTCCGAGACCCAGCGCCGGGATATTCAATCGGAAATCGAATTGATCCGGATGGACAAGGCGCGGCTGATGGATGCGATGATCGCGACCACGGCTCGCGTGCAGGAGGCCGAACGCGGCGTCGCGGCCGCCGACCAGCGACTCGACAGCCTCACCATCAAGGCCGGGGCGCTGAGCCGCTCGCTCGACGTCCGCCGCGGCGCGATCGTCGAGATTCTGGCCGCCGTTCAGCGGATGGGCGCAAACCCTCCGCCGGCGATCCTGGTTCGATCAGGCGACATGGCGGAGGCGGTGCGGGCGGCGACCCTGCTCAGCGCGATGACCGCCAATTTGAAGGCGGAGACCGAACGGCTAGCCCACGACATCGCCGACCTGTCCGCGACACGGACGACGATCGCCGAGGAGCGGCAGCGGCATGCCGACGCCGCCGCCTCGCTGACCAACGAAAAGGCGCGACTCTCCGTGCTCGTCGATGCACGCGCGGCGTCCCTGGTTTCGGCGGAGGCGGCGCTTGGCTCGCAGCAGAAGAGGGCCGTGGATCTTGCAAACCAGGCCGCTACCCTCAAGGACCTGATTGCCCGGATTGACGCCGAGGAGGCTCAACGGCGCGAGCAGGAGCACGCGGCGCGGCTCGCCGACGAACGTGCGGCGCACGAAATCGAGGCGAAGGCGGAAAAGGCGCAGGGGGTTCAACTGGTGCGCCTGCGCCCAGAAGTCGCATTTTCCGACGTCAAGGGCCGCCTGCCGCTGCCGGTCGCCGGGACGATTCTCAAAACTTTCGGATCTTCCGACGGCATAGGCGGGACGGAGCATGGAATACTGGTCGCGACCCTTGCGGGGGCGGTCGTCTCCGCCCCGGCGGACGGCTCGGTGCTCTATTCAGGGCCGTTCAGGAGTTATGGCCGACTCTTGATAATCGACGCGGGCGAAGGATATTATGTCCTCTTGGCGGGTATGGAACGCACATATGTCTCGCGCGGCGAGGCTGTTCTCTCCGGCGAGCCGGTCGGCGTGGTGGGCGACGGGTCGACGAAGATGGCGGCCGCGGCCGCAGTTGGAACTGGCCTGCCCGTTCTCTATATCGAACTGAGGAAAGACGGAACGGCGATCGATCCGGGGCCGTGGTGGGCGAAGGCAGACATCGAAAAGGCGCGCGGATGAATCGGAATGCAGGGCTTTTGAGTTTGGGCGTCGTTCTCGGCGTCACAGTGACAGTGGCGGCGCCGCAAACGCTCGCCTACGTCAGCCCCGCCGCCTATGCGGCGGCCACCGACACCTATCGCCAGCTCAACCTGTTCGGCGACGTGTTCGACAAAATCCGCAACGATTATGTCGAAAAACCTGACGAATTGAAGCTGATTGAGGCCGCGATCAATGGCATGCTGTCATCGCTCGACCCGCATTCGAGCTACATGGACGCGAAGGCGTTCAAAGACATGCAAGTCCAGACCAAGGGTGAATTCGGCGGACTTGGCATCGAGGTGACCCAGGAGGACGGCCTGATCAAGGTCGTCACGCCCATCGACGACACGCCGGCCGCAAAGGCCGGGATCTTGTCCGGCGACGTCATCACCGCGATCGACGATGCGCCGACGCAGGGCCTGACCCTGGATCAAGCGGTCGAGAAGATGCGCGGCGCAATCAATTCGCCGGTCAAGCTCAAGATCGTCCGCGGCCCCAAGAAGGAGGTCAAGGACTACACCGTCGTTCGGGACCTCATCCGCGTGCAATCGGTCCGCTCGCACGTCGAAGACGGCGACATCGGCTACATTCGCATCACGCAGTTCACCGAACAGACTGCGGACGGCCTGAAGGAGGCAATTGAGAAGCTGAAGACAGAGATCCCGGCCGACAAATTCAAGGGCTACATCCTTGATTTGCGCAACAATCCGGGCGGCCTGCTGGACCAGTCGATCGCCGTGGTCAATTCGTTCGTCGACCGGGGCGAGATCGTCTCGACCCGCGGACGGACGCCCGACGAGACTCAGCGGTTCGACGCCCGGCCGGGCGGCGACCTTTCGGGCGGCAAACCGCTCGTGGTGCTGATCAACGGCGGGTCCGCTTCCGCGTCCGAGATCGTCTCCGGCGCCCTCCAGGACCACAAGCGGGCGGCGCTGATCGGGACGCGGTCATTCGGCAAGGGCTCGGTTCAGACCATCATGCCGCTCGGCCAGGACGGCGCTCTGCGGCTGACGACCGCGCGCTATTACACGCCGTCCGGTCGATCGATCCAGGCCAAGGGCATCGAGCCTGACTACAGGGTGCTCGAGGACGTCCCTGCCGATCTCAAGGGTAAGGACGACATGAAGGGCGAAGCCTCCCTCAAGGGGCATTTGGCGAACGGCGCCGAGGATACGTCGGCGTCGCAGGCCTACGTGCCGCCGGACGAGAAGGACGATAAGCAGCTGAAGGCGGCGATCGGGCTCTTGAATGGCGTGAAACCGGCCGAGACGGCCTCGGTCGAGTCGGACGCGTCCAAGGCCAATCCCGAGCCCGGCAAGACGGCCGTCAAGACCGACGGGTCGTCGCCGCCTGCGGCGACGGATTCCGCCAAGCCCAACTGACGGTGTCGGACATCGGCCGGGGAGCGAATTGAAAGCTATGCCGAAAGGGGTCACTTATCTCGCCGTCGGCGTTCTCGCCGGCGCGGCGCTCGCTGGAGCCTCGCACAGCGTGCTGAAGGCGGCCACCGCCGCCGGAAACAGCGGCGTCCCGCTGTTCGCCGAGGTTTTCGACAAGGTCCGGAGCAACTACGCCGAGAAACCGGACGACGACAAGCTGGTCCGGGGCGCCATCGACGGCATGCTCGCCTCGCTCGATCCGCACTCGACCTATTTCGACCCGAAGGCGCTGGAAGACTTTCAGAGCAGCATGAAAGGCGAGGAGTTCGGCGGCCTCGGACTCGAGGTGATGATGGAGGACGGCCTGGTGAAGGTCGTGAGCCCCATCGACGACACCCCCGCAGCCCGGGCCGGGCTCCTTTCCGGCGACCTCATTACGCGAATCGACGAAACCCCCGTCAAAGGGCTGACTCTCAAGGAGGCCGTCGACAAGATGCGCGGCGCGGCGAAATCGAGCGTCCACCTTTTTGTCGAGCGCGGCGCCAACAAGGACGCCAAGGAATACACGATCGTCCGCGAGATTATCCACGTCCAGTCGGTCCGCTCGCATATCGAGAGCGGCGACATCGGCTACATCCGCATCACCCAGTTCAACCAGGAAGCCTACGAGGGACTGCGACGGGCGTTCGACCACTTCCGCGCCGAACCCGGCGCCGCCAAGATCAAGGGTTACATTCTCGATTTGCGCAACAACCCTGGCGGCTTGCTCAATCAGGCGGTGGAAATCACCAACGCTTTCGTCGACGGCGGCCCGATCGTGACCACGCGCGGCCGCGACCCCGACCAGCAGCAAGGCTATAGCGCCCGGCGGGGCGTCAACCTGTCCGATGGCAAGCCGGTGGTGGTGCTCATCAACGGCGGCTCCGCGTCGGCGTCGGAGATCGTTTCCGGCGCGCTGCAGGATCTCAAGCGGGCGACGCTCGTGGGCACGCGCTCATTCGGAAAGGGATCGGTGCAAACCATTCTGCCGCTCGGCGACGAGGGCGCCCTGAAGCTGACGACGGCGCGTTATTACACGCCGTCCGGTCGCTCAATTCAGGCCAAGGGCATCGATCCGGACATTGTCGTGCTGGAGAATATCCCCGCCGATCTGAAGGGCAAGGTGTCGAGCATGGGCGAAGCCTCCCTGGTCGGTCATCTAAAGAACGGTTCGGAAGAGGAGAAGGGTTCGGACGCCTACGTTCCGCCGGATCGGAACAAGGACACGCAACTCGAGGCGGCGGTCGACCTGCTGCACGGCGCAAAGCCCGATCATTTGAAGGCGCCGGCCGCGGCTGTCACTTCGCAATGACGCTTTTCCGGTTCGTCGTGATCGCGGCGCTTTTGGCGACGCCGGGCCTTGCCGCCGCCGATGAACCGGTGGGCTGCGACGCATTCCGCTGGCCGCTCGAGACGGAACGCGCCCAGCTTGTCGCCGCCGGCAAGCCGATCGTCGTCAACGGCGGCGCGCTCGCCTACGGTTCGGCTGAGACGCTGCGGCTCGCGACATTCGTCGACGCCGGCTTGCCCCGTGCGCCGGAGCGGGCGCCGAAAGCCGATCCTTCCTTCGCTGGCCATTTCAGTCTCGGCGCGCCGAAAACTCCGGGGATTTACAAGATCACGATTGCGTCGGATGGCTGGGTCGACGTGGTCGACAACGGCGCCTTCCTTCACCCGAAGGCGTTTTCAACGGTCCGCGGCTGTGAGGGCGTGCGCAAGAGCGTGAAGTTCGACCTGCCGGCGCGGCCGGTCGACGTGCAGATCAGCAACGTCAGGGATCCGAGCATCGCGGCGATCGTGACGCCGGCCGAGTAGTACGGCCGAAATCCTAACCCGCGGACGGGTCCTCCTCTCACCCCGGGCTTTCGGAGACGCAGCTTTCCGTGCGCGAGATGCGGAGAGAAGACTGCCCGCCATGATTTGCAACCCGGCCGCGCCGATCCTTGCGCCTTCTGTTCTTTGCCCGATCCGACCTGTTCGACGCCTGTTAAGGACCTGTTCCGGCCCTGTTAAGTCGCCTGTTTTTGCCCCGCCACGACCGGCAACCATCGCGTTGCAGCGCCATCAACTTCTTGACAATGCACGATGTTTTGAGCCTGACCGCTGATTCCAAAACAAAAAGCGGCCTGTTAACAGGCAACCTGAATGTCGTCGACGGGCCGAGAAGGACGGCAAGACGGGCCGATCCCGGAGTCACCTCGCATCAGAGACCGGAGTGCGCGCCGTCGTCGGACGATGTCTCCGACGGCTTTGTCCGCTCCGGCTGGGCTTTGTCCGGCGCGCCCGCGGAGGGAGCGCCAAGGTCGTTGGCGGCGGGGTCGGGTTCGCTGACCTTTACCTTCGACAACAGTTCGGCCGCGGCCGCCCGCGCATCGGGATCCATCTTCTCGGCGACCTCGTCGCGTTTTTTGGCTGCTTCGGCGTCGCCCTGGGCGGCGGCGAGCGAGAACCATAGCCACGACTGGCGCAAGTCCTGGTCGACCCCCAGACCGCGAGCGTAGAGGACGGCGAGATTGTATTGGCTGTCTCTGACGCCCAGCTCCGCCGCGCGCCGGAACCACTTCGCCGCCTCTCGGTAGTTCGCGTTCTCGCCGACCGGTTCGGCGTCGATCACGCCGAGGTTGTGGGCGGCGCGGGCGTTGCCGGCTTCAGCCGCCGCCTGATACCAGCGCTTCGCCGCGACAGGATCGCGCTCGACGCCTGCGCCCTTCTGATAGAGCGCGCCGAGCCTGAATTCCGCCGGCGCGTAGCCCGCGGACGCCGCTCGGGCGAACCAGAAGGCGGCCTTCGCCTGATCCTGGGGCAGCGCGCGCCCCTCGAACAGCTGTTGGGCGAGATCATATTGCGCAGCCGGCGACCCGGCGAGGACCGCCTCGCGCAAGGCGGGAGCGACGCCGGTCGGAATCGCGGCCGAGAGGTCCGGCGCGGTCGGCCGTGCTTCGCCGCCGACGCTCGAGCGCGACAGGTTGATCGAACCGATCGGGGCCGTGTCGACAGGCGCCTGCGCCGTTCTGCTCGTCACAGCGCCGGAGACAGCGGCTCTGGGCGGCGCTTCAGAGCTCGCGATCTTCACGGCCGGTCCGGCAAGATCCGACTTGTGCGCGAAGGGCCCATGCACACCGATTACGCGGACAGCGACGGTGACGGCAAGAACGAGCGCGGCCGCCAGCAACAAGGAGCGCTTGTGGTGGGCATAGAACTGTCTGATGCGGCCCGGCCATGCGCCGGACGACAATTCCGCCTCCCTGTTCTCGGCGACAGCGGATTGAGCGGCGCGGCGGGCCGCCGCAATGTGCGCCGACACCGCGGGATTGGTGCGGGGACCGGTTGCGTTGGCGAAGTCGCCCGCCGATTGCAGATGGCTCGGCGCGCCTGCGCCGGGCTCGAGCAGAAACTCGTGTTCCGGCTCGCCGGGTGAAGGAGGCGCGCCTTCGACCACGTTCGAGGCGCGCTGCGCCAGAACTGTCCGGGGCGCGATGTCGTCGAGTTCGGAAAGCGGAGAAGGATCGATGGGTCGCGGCCCAGGCCCGCGGACGCCCTCCCGGTCGGGTCGCCGGCGCCCCGGCGCTGGTTTGGCTTCCTCGCCCGGAAAGCGATCGATCAGCCGGTCGAGAATATCCTGCATGGTCTGCAGCAGCGTCTCGGTTCTGCGCTCGGCGGACGCCCGTTCCATCCGGAACGCATTGATCTGTTCGGCGATGTTGGAGTCGCCTTTCGCCCGCTCGCCCGCTCGGTCGGCTTCATCAAGCTTCTCCAACAGGTCGCGAGTCGTGCTCTCGAGCGTTCCGGCCTCCCCGAGACGACCCGCCACGGCCTCGAGCCGTCCGTTGAGCTCGGCGAGTTGAGTATCCACCGCCTCCAGGGTCGCTCGACCGGCGAGATGGCCTTCGAGCCGCTGTGCAACCTCCTCGACGAGCCGATCTGCCGCTTCGCGATCGCGGGCCGGGATCGCCTCGACGCTGGCGCGAATAGCCTTCAGATCCCGTTCGATGACCTCGAGCGCGCCCGTCTCCTGTTTCCGATCGGGCGCCGCGGCGCGATCGAGCCTTTCAACGATGTCGGACAGAATGGTTTCGATCTCGGGACGCACGGGGTCCCTGATCTGGGCAGTCCCAAGTCTGTCGTTCAGGTCGCGGATCAGCGCCGCGAGCGGCTCGACGCCCGCGGCTTCGAGTTTGGCGGAGAAGTCGTTGAGCGAAGCCTCGACCCGCTCGGCGGCGGCCTGGGATTGCCGCAGGCCGGCCTCGACCCCTCGTGTGGCGAGATCGAACCGATCGAGATCCGTCGATCCCGACGGCAATTGAGCCGCGTCGCGGTCCAGCCGCGTGGAGATCTCCGCCAGACGCTGGTCGATCGACGCCAGAACGGGAGAGGCCGTGGCGTCTCCGCTCGGCGGCTGCAGCGCTGCAAGCGAGGCGCTCGCGGCCAACCGTTCGACCTGCTCGACGAGTCTGGCAATCTGGTCTTCGAGCCGCTCGATCGGAATGCTGCGCCGAGCTGCGGTCAGGAGAAGGTCATGCACTTCCTCCATCTGCCGGCGCACTGCTTCGATGACCTCCGGGCGAACCATCGCGCCCGCCAGCTCGTCGATCCGGGCCACGAGTGAATCGACGCGCCGCTCGACGTCGGCTGCAGCGAGCTTCGGGTCATGCAGGCTGAGCGCGTCGCGCAATTCGTCGGCGACCCTGTCGAGCGACGCGAGCAACAGTTCGTCACGCTCCGCCAAATTGAGCCCAGAAACGCGCTGCTCCAGGGCGCCAAGGGACTGTTCGAGCGCAACGACCATTTCGCGCGGCGCCAATCCCGGCAGGCTGCGCCTTACGGCGGTCATCTGATCGTGCAGCGAGGACAGATCCCGGTCGCTTACTCGCGTCGCCGACCATTCGCGCCGCAACGCCTCCATCTTTCCCGAAAGCGTGCGAAGGTCGAGCCGCAGCGCGTCCGACGGCGGGTCGAGGGCGCCGATCGGGGCGGCCGCCGCTAGGCCTTCGCCTGTCCGCCCGGTTGCGCGGGATGCATCGTCAGGCGTCCCGTTCGAACCGGGGTCGACGTGCGAGGCCGGCTGCGCCCGAGGGGCGCGGAAGCCGTCCGCGTCGCTGGCCAGCGCCCGCTCGTGATCCCGCGGCGGCTCCAGGCCGTCGAGCGCCTTGCGGGCGTCGAGCGCGAGCCGGCGAGAGGCGATCTCGGAGACGGCGGACTGGAGATCGAAGGCGCCGGGCGCGGCGAACGGCTCGCGCGGCGGACGCGATTTCAGCGCGGGCATGGGCGCCTGAAGCGTTCGCGGCGCTCCGTCTTTGACATGGAGCCCGACAGAGTCCGATTCGGGGCCTTCGGGCGCAGAATTCGGGCTCTCTGGCGTCGGGCGGGCGACCGTCGGTTCTGCGGCGGTCGGGGAATCGGCGGGCATCGGCGAGGCGCCGACATCCTCCCTCCGCCCAAGCAGCGTTTCGATCGACTGGAGGGCCTTGGCGGCAATGTCTTGGCTGCGCGTCATGCGGCGCTCGACCGTTTCCGCATTCGCGCGCAATCGTTCTTGAAGGTCCCTCGCGGACCCCCCTTCGAGGCGGGACGACGGCGGCTCATGTGGAATGCGTCGGGAATTGTCGGCGAAACGGGTGTCGCGGGCGCTCCCGAGGGGCAGTTCGTCGCGGCCTCCCAGGACCTCGGTCTCCGTGGCGTGTTCGGCGATCGCCTGATCGAGCCATTGCTCGACGGTCACGCCGGCTCGGCCGGCGGCGCGCTCGGCAAGGCGCCGCGCGCCCAGGCTGACGCTTGCGATATCCCACGCCGTGCTCTTGCTCATCCCTCGACCGCCGCGGGCATTTTACGATGTGGCGCGCGCCGAGCGCGGCGCCTCGGCTGGGATCATTCGATCGTCACGGTGAAGAAACGGTTAAGGACGCGTTTAACTCAGCGTTTGCGCAACGGCCAGGGGGGCGGCTGAGAGTTGTATGGTGCAACTGGTAGTTGCAATCGATTCTCGTTTGGGCATAGTGGAGTCGATTCGCGCAGGAAGGTGATTCGGCGGGCGCGAACACAACGGCGCCGATAAAAGGAGAGGCTATGAACAACTTGTCATCCCTAAGTTATCCGACCAGCGCATCTGCGGTTGCGAAAGACAACAAAGTCGATCCCGCTCTCGAGGCCGAGAACGGCGAAATGACGATCAGCCAGATGTCGCGGTTGTACGGAGTGAGCTTGCGAACGCTGCGCTTCTATGAGGATCGCGGTCTGATCAAACCGCGCCGCGAAGGAAACGGGCGCTATTACCGCAGCATCCGACCGGACCCGGATGGACATGATCGTGAAGGGCAAGAAGCTCGGCTTCACCCTCACCGAGATCAGCGATTTGATCGGCGGAAAAGGCGCAAGCGAAACGCCGGACCTCGAGGAGCAGCCTGCAGCCGCAACAGATCGTGAACCAGATCGGCCATCTCGAGCGGCAGCGGGAAGAGATCGACAGCGCAATCGAGCGCTTCGCGCCACCCACAGTCGCGTCGCCCACGACACCGCCGCGTGACGCCGCCGTGGCCCGCGCGTCGCGAACAGGGCGTTCTACGCCCGCACGCGCGCGGCCTCGACAATCCGCTCCGCCGCCGCGACGGCCGCCTCGATCTCAGAGGGGTCGTGTCGAGCCGGACCGCGTCTTCCGCCGCGCGCAGCGGCGCCGCAGACCGTTCGGAATCGCGGGCGTCGCGCTTGACAATATCGGCTAAAATCGCTGCGTAGTCGGCGCTTTCGCCGCGCTGGGCCAGTTCGAGCGCCCGGCGCTGGGCCCGCGTCGAGGCGCTCGCGGTCACAAAGATTTTGACGTCAGCGTTGGGACATACGACGGTGCCGATGTCGCGGCCATCGAGCACGGCGCCGCCGGGCCTTGCGGCGAAGGCGTGCTGCGCCTCGATGAGCGCCTCGCGCACTCCGGGCATGGCGGCGACGACCGAGGCCGCCTCGGCCATGTCGCGGCTGCGAAGCGCCTGTTCGTCGAAATCGGTAAGACCTAGGCCTCGGGCCGCCGCGACTGCGGCGCGCTCGTCGTAGAGGTCGCGGTCCGCGCTGATCAGCGCGGACGCCGTGGCGCGATAGAGAAGCCCGGTGTCCAGATGCGGCAGGCCGTAACGTGCGGCGAGGCGCCGGGCGATCGTGCCCTTGCCTGAAGCCGCCGGGCCGTCGATGGCGATGATCATCCTGCGCGCTCAATCCCTCTTGGGCCGACAGTCCGGAAACGGCTCTTAAGACCCCGCCGCCCCGCTGTCGAGCGGCCGATCCGGCCAGCGCGACGAAGCAAAAGCAGCGCCGGCCTTCGGGCTGGCGCGACGGATTGGCGGGAGCGTGACCCAAAGCTAAGGTGACCGTCATGCGACGGCGTCTGAAGCCCCGGCCGCCTTGGGAGCGCGCTCATGAATCTGACCGGACAGCAGATCCGCACCATTGTCGCGGCCTATCTCGGGTGGACGCTCGACGCATTTGATTTCTTCGTGCTGACTTTCGTCATCAAGGACATCGCCAAGGAGTTCGGGGTCGAGGTGTCGGCCGTCGCCTATGCGCTTTTTCTGACCTTGGCCATGCGCTTCGTCGGCGCCTTCATCTTCGGCCGCATCGGCGACCATTGGGGCCGCAAGCCTGCCCTGATGCTGGACATCTTGTGCTATTCGGTGATCGGCGCCGCGGCGGCTTTCTCGCCCAACCTGACCGTGTTCCTGATTCTGCGGGCGTTGTTCGGCGTCGCTATGGGCGGCGAATGGGGCCTCGGCAGTTCGCTGGCCATGGAGTCGATCCCGCCGCAGTCGCGCGGCATCGTATCGGGCGTCCTGCAATGCGGCTACCCGAGCGGGTTTCTCCTGGCGGCGATCGCCTACGGCCTCCTCTACGACCACAGCTTCGGCGACCTCATGTTCGGCTGGCGCGCAATGTTCCTGCTCAGCATCCTGCCGGCCCTCGTGGTCCTGTTCATCCGCTCGGCGGTGCCCAAGTCGCCGGCCTTCGAGGCCTCGCAATCGCGCGAGAAGCCCAACCTCTGGACGACGGTCCTGCAGAACCGCGGCCTCGTCATCTACATGGTCGTGCTGATGATGGCCTTCAACCTGTTCAGCCACGGCACCCAGGACCTCTACCCGACCTTCCTGCAGAAGCAGCACAAGTTCGACCCTGCGACCGTCAGCTGGATCACGATCGTCGCCAACATCGGCGCCATCGTCGGCGGCCTGAGCTTCGGCCACATCTCCGAGCGTATCGGTCGGGTCAACGCGATCACCATCGCCGCCCTGATCGCCCTGCCGGCGCTGCCGCTCTGGGCCTACGCGACGACGCCGGCCATGCTCGCCGTCGGCGCCTTCATCATGCAGATCGCCGTGCAGGGCGCCTGGGGCGTCATCCCGGCCCATCTCAACGAACTCTCGCCGGGCGCCGCGCGCGCCACCATCCCCGCTTTCGTCTACCAGGCCGGCAATTTCCTCGCCTCCTACAACGGCCCGTTCCAGGCCAAAATCGCCGAGGCCAACGGCGGCGACTACGCCTTTGCGCTCGCGTTGCTCGCCGGGACGGTCGCGATCGCCATCGCCGTCATCATTCGCTTCAGTCCGGAGCGGCGCGGCGAGCTTCTGACCGCACACTGAGCGGCGGTTTGCCGTCTTGAGCGGACTGGCATTCCGCCGGAAGCCGCGTCTTTTGACCAAAACCACGATCCATTCCCTCGCCGCTCCCTCCAAACCAATTCGCAGCCGGCCAGAAGACGATTGTTGCCGATCCGCCACATCATCCGGCAAAGCGCTGTCGACAGCGCTCGTGTCACGAGAAAGTCTATGTTGCGACGCACAACGATCATTCGCGCTTGCGAGATCAGCGAGCGGCGCTTCGCCGCCAGGACTTGGTGCGTCCAGGCAGGCCAACATAGGGAACTCCAATGGCGACAAGCTCAGGAAGGTTCTTTGCTGTGATCATTGAGCGAAATGGGCAAGAACTCGTGCGAGATATCCTCGCTATTGATGGCGCAGCGGACGCTCGTTTCAAGCTTATGCAGCTTGTAAGGCGACATGAGATCGACCCTTTCGATGAGCCAATCAATTGCCGTTTCGAAGAACTCTCCGAGTAAGCGGCATGCCTGAAACCAACGACGGAACTCAATCACTGAAGAGTCTGGCTTCTCATCCGTGAGCCGCCATCTCTCTGAGGGGTCGCCGCGAAGGCGGCGCCCCCCGATCGCCGTGCATACGAACGAGACTGGAGCGCCTCATTTCGCTCGGAGTGAAGCACGACGGAAAGCGCCCTGCGCAGGCAGTCGCGCGCAGCGGAATCGCCCGACTCAAGCGCCAGCTTCGGGAAGCACGCCCATGAGCTCGCCGATCCGTTGGGTCGCCTTGAGGCCGCTGCCGGTCAGCACGAGCACTGTCGTTTCCTCTGGATTCACGATCCGGGCGTCGAGAAGCTTGCTCAGCGCGGCGGCCGCGCTGGCCGAGGTCGGCTCGACGTAGAGGCCCATCCGGGCAAGCTCGCCATGCGCCGCCTCGATCTCGCTTTCCGACACGGCCACCGTGCTGCCGCCTGATCGGCGCACCGCCGCCAACGCCTCTTGCGTGCGCACCGGCCTCGCGATCGCGGTTCCCTCCGCGATGGTGGGTTTGGGCTCGATCACCACCAGTTCGTCGCCGCCGGTCAGGAAAGTCGCGTGCAGAGGCGCGCAGTTCTCCGGTTGGACGGCAAACAGCCGAGGCAAGCGGCTGATCTCGCCCCGGCGCAACAGCTCGCAGAAGCCGATGTCGCAGCCCAAAACGTTGCTGCCCGCGCCGGTCGGGATGACGACGTTGTCGGGCGCCCTGAACCCAAAATCTTCCCAAAGCTCGTAGGCGAGGGTTTTCGTGCCCTGGAGGAAGAAGGCCTGCCAGTTGTGGCTGGCGTAAAACACGTCTTTTGCTTGCCGCTCGGCGGCGAGCGCCGTGTCCTGTCGCGTCCCCACAATCAGCTCGACCTCGGCGCCATAGGCGCGCATCTGCACGGTCTTGCCGGATTGGGTCGAGGCGGGCGCCAGAATTTTCGCCCGCATGCCCGCGGCCGCAGCGTAAGCCGCAATCGCGGCGCCGCCGTTCCCGGAACTGTCCTCGAGAACGCGGTCAATTCCTTGCTGCCTGAGCGTCGAGATCATCACGGTCGCGCCGCGGTCCTTGAAGCTGCCGGTCGGCGCGAACCATTCCAGCTTGAAATGCGCGCGCCCGCCTCGCCAGCCCCGCTCGATCAGCGGCGTCAGACCTTCGCCCATTGTGACCGGGTCCTTGATCGCCACGGGGAAGGATGCGGCGTAGCGCCACAGCGAACGTCGCGTCGTGTCGATGTCGTCGCGCCCGATCCCTGCCAGGGGCGTAATCATCAGGGGACCGCCGGAGTCGGCTCGCCAACGCGGCTCGTCGAGCGGATAGGTCTGGCCGGTCCGGGGGTCGAGGTAGGCGGGCTGAGCCGGAGCCGATTCTGATTGCATCAAGGTCCTTCCCAGGCGCCGCGAGATCCAGTGAGCCGTTCGGCCGCGGTTTGCAGCCGTGAGCGAAGCCGCAGCGTCTTCCGCCAATGGGCCGGCGCCCCGCGTTGTCCAGCCTCAGTGTGCGTCATTGTGCCCGCGTTCCGAGGGCGGCTTCGCACCGTTCGCCGCCACATGGGCGAGAGCCATCTCGAACGCGGCTTCCAAAGGCCGATTGGACTTTTCACCTTTGGAAAGCAGCAAACCGCCCTGTACGGCCGCCAGGACAGCAAGCGCGATGCTGGCCGGATCAGCGTCGCGCGACAGCTCGCCGCGGTCCCGCATCTTGATGAGCCCCGCCTCGATCTGCCTGTCGCCACGTCTCGAGCCCGTCTCCCACGACATTTCGCGCGCCTTTGGCGCTCCGGGGCAATTGATAGACAAGCGCGCCCAACGGGCAGCCGTCCTGACTGTTCAGCGCAAGGACTGCGTCCCGCCAGCGGCGCAAGGCGTCTAGCGAATCGAGCGAGTCGAGCAACTGCCCATGCGTATCGAGTACGCGCCTCGTCTGCAGCGTCGCGGCTTCGCGCAAGAGCGCGTCCTTGTCGGCGAAGTAATGGTAGAGCTGAGACTTGCTGGCGCCGCTCGTCTCCATGACGTCGTCGAGGCTCGTCAGGCCGGCGCCCTTCGCCCAAACGAGATCTGCGGCCGCCGAAACAATTCGTTCGCGCGTCGCCGCTCCGCGGGCCGTGAACCGGCGAGGCTTGGCGGTTCCTGACGTCATGACAGTTTCGATACAACGATTGGACTTGACAGTCCATTTATCTTCCTCACAACTGGACCGATCAGTCCACACCGGGAGTTCCACATGCCGCGTCTTGACAACGGAAACATTTTTCCTCGCGTCTCCATCGCCAAGGTGGGCGGCGGGACCCTCACCCTGCCCGAGGACCTCAAGGGCTTGTTCGGGGTGGTCCTGATCTACCGCGGAGCCTGGTGTCCTTACTGCAATGCGCAGCTCGCCGCGTTCGAGCGGCTGCGCGCCAAGCTCGCTGACGCCGGCGTCAAGGTGGCGGCGTTTTCCGTGGATGACGAAGCGACGACCGCGGCGCTCGTCGACAAGCACCGGATCCACTACCCCGTCGGCTTCGGCGCGGACCCCGACGCGGTCGCCGCGGCGACCGGCGCCTATGTCAACCCCGGCCCGCAATACCTGCAGTCGACCGGCTTCGTCCTCGGGCCCGACGGCGCGATCATCACCGCGGTCTACTCGTCCGGCGCGATCGGGCGTCTCGTTCCCGAGGATGTCGCCGGCCTGGTCGCCTACATCAAGTCAAAGGCGCATTGAGAGGCTTTGGGCTCGATCCTGGCGGCCGGAACCGCCTCGGGAACCGACAAATAGGAATAGGGAATGATCCGCTTCTACTATCATCCGACGCCAAATCCGGCCAAGGTCGCGCTTTTCCTCGAGGAGGCGGGCCTGCCCTACGAAGTTGTCCCGGTCGACACCCGAAAGGGGGAGCAACACGCGGCCGCCTTCCGGGCGATCAACCCCAATGGCAAGGTTCCCGCCATTGTGGACACAGAGGGCCCCGGCGGAAAGCCGGCGCGGGTCTTCGATTCGACCGCGATCCTGCTCTACCTCGCCGAGAAGACCGGCCAGTTTTTCGGCGCTCCGTCCGATCGGCCGGAGCTTCTCTCCTGGCTCCTGTTCATCGCCTCCGGTCTTGGCCCATTCTCGGGCCAGGCCGTTCACTTCCAGTCGGTGGCGCCGGAGGGCTTGGCCTATGCCGTCAACCGATATCGTCGAGAGGCCGAGCGCCACTACCGGGTCCTCGATGAGCATCTGGCGGGACGAGCATACATCGCGGGCGACGGGTACACGATCGCGGACATGTCCGCCTGGGGCTGGCTCGACCGGGCCTCGCGCGTCCGTCACGGGGAGCCGGACCCACTCGGCGACTTCCCCAATCTCAAGCGGTTGTTCGAGACGGTCGAGGCCCGCCCCGCCGTCGCCCGCGCGCGTGGAGTCGGCAAGGATCACCCATTCAAGACCACGGTTGACGACGAGGCCCAGCGGGCGCTGTACCCCTCGAACTATCCCCGGCCGGCGTAGGCGCGACCCACGCTTCCTCGGGTTCCCGCACGGGATTCGCCATGACCGCACCCCCCTTGAGGCGCTGGATGTCCTGGCGAAGATGGGTTCGGGCCGTTTGCCTGAGCGCACGGCTCCCTTTTGCATGTCGCCTGACACCAGGGCCTGCGGGAACCCGAGCCGCGGCTTTGGTTGCACGCTCGAACGAGCAGCAACTGGGACAGAGCGTCCCAGGGGGCCGGCTCATACGGCTCGCCCAAGGGAACTCTGACCGTAGTATGCAACCTGGCCGGCTGCTGCTTTCGCCCGTGTGTCCTTTGCCTGTTTCGAGCCTGATAAATGCCTGTTAACGACCTGTTCCGAGCCTGTTAAGTTGCCTGTTCCGCGCCTCCGCCACCCCGCAACTAACGGGTTGTAGATCGGATAACGACCTGAGATTGCAGGACTTCCTCGATGAGTGCGGCGAACAGGCGAAAAAAATCGCCCTGTTATACGCTATCCGTCGACGCTGGCTGGGACGGTCAGGAGTAGACGACAGCGGGTCGCTGACGGTTCTGTCAAGGGTAGTGCAGGGATGCGCGTCTCTTCCACCCGCGGCCGAGCTCGAAGTCCGGAGTTGGCGTCGTCAGAAGGCGTTGCGGTCGTGGTAGGTCTGGAGGAACTGGCGCACGCGCGGCTCGCCGCTCTCGTGGAACACCTGCCGGGGCGGCCCGTCGGCGAGAATCCGGCCGGCGTCGATGAAGGCGATGCGGTTGGCGACGTGGGCGGCGAAGCCCATTTCGTGGGTGACGATCAGCATCGTCATCCCTTCCGCCGCGAGCGCCCGCATGACCTCGAGCACCTCGCCGACGAGCTCGGGGTCGAGGGCGGAGGTCGGCTCGTCGAACAGCATGAGCCTCGGTTGCATGGCGAGCGCGCGGGCGATCGCGACACGCTGCTGCTGACCGCCCGACAGACGTTGGGGATGGGCGCTGGCCTTCTCCGCAAGCCCGACGCGCTTCAGCATCGCCGCCGCCCGGTCGGTCGCCTCGATTTTGCGCAGGCCCCGCACACGCACGAGCGGCTCGACCACGTTCTCGAGCGCGGTCATGTGCGGCCAGAGGTTGAAGTGCTGGAACACCATTCCGATCTCGCGGCGCATTTCGCGCAACCGTCGCGGCGCCATCGGCCGCCGCTCGCCCTCCTTGTCGAGCTCGTAGCCGATCAGCTCCCCATCGATCCGCACCTCGCCCTCGTCGTAGGACTCCAGGAAATTGACGCATCGCAGCAACGTGCTCTTGCCCGACCCGCTCGGTCCGATCAGGCACACGACCTCGGAGGCCATGACGTCGAGATCGACGCCCCGCAGCACCTGGTGTGCCCCAAAGCTCTTGCCGACCGCGCGGATCTCGATCATCGGCCAAGTCATCAGCGGCTCGCGAGGAAGGCGGTCGCCCGGCTCTCGACCATGCGCCCCAGGCGGGAGACGACTTCGACCAGACCCCAGTAGAAGACGGCCATTGCGAAGATCGCGTCGAAGGCGGTGAAGGTCTCGGCAGCCATGGTCTGCATCTGGTACATGAGCTCCGGCACCGTGATGATCGACAGCACCACCGTCTCCTTCGACATTACGATCAGGGTGTTGACGATCGGCGGCGACGCCGCGACCAGCGCGATCGGCAGGCGGATGCGGACGAGAATGTCGGCCGGGGTCATCCCGACGCTCATCGCGGCCTCGATCAGGCCGCGGGGGACCGCGTTGAAGCCGGCGCGAAAGATCTCCGAGTAATAGGCCGACGAATAGAGCCCGAGGCCGATCACGCCCGCCGTCGTCGCGCTGAGTTTCAAACCGATGCTCGGACCGCCGGCGTATAGAATGAAGAGCTGCATCAGGAACGGCGTTCCACGAAAATCTCGACATAAACGCGCAGCACGGCCTTCAGCGCGAGGCTCGAGGAGTCGGCGCCGAGGGCGACGACGAAACCGATCGTGAGCCCGATCGCGGAACCCGCGAGCCAACAGAGGATCGTGACGCCGAAGCCGCTGATGAGCGAAGGCGCGTAGTGGAGTAGGACGTCCCAGTTCATCGCGCGCGCCCGACGACGCGGCGCTCCGCAAGCCCGCCGAGGCTGGCAAGCGAGAGGTTGATCGCGAGGTAGAGAAGGCCGCCGGCCAGATAGGCCTCGAGCGGACGGTAGGTCATCGACGCGATGTTCATGCTGACCCGGGTGATCTCGGCGATACCAACAACGGACACGAGCGACGACGCCTTGATGAGAAGAATGAACTCGTTGATCAACGGCGGGATCGAGATGCGCAGGGCCTGAGGCAGAAGAATTCGACGCCAGCGGTCGAAGGCCGTGTAGCCCAGCGCCGTCGCCGCCTCGCCCTGGCCGTGCGGCACCGCATTGAGGGCGCCGCGCAGGATCTCGGCCTGATAGGCCCCCGACGACAGGCTCAAGCCGCCGATGGCCGCGACCAGCGCGGGAACGTCGAGGCCGAGCGTCGCCAGGAAATAGTAGATGAAAAGGAGAAGCACCAAGAGCGGCACGCCGCGGAACACGCTGACATAGGCGCCGCCGAGCCGTTCGAGCCATGGCTTACCGGAAAGGCGCGCAACGCAAACGGCGGTTCCGAATACGAATCCGAACGCGATGCCGGCGAGCGAGAGCGCGATCGTCACGCCCGCGGCCTGCGTCAGATAGCCGAACGAATGAACGAAGATGGACAGGCGCATGCGCGCGGATCGCCGTCGCCCGTTCGAGCCCGGGCGCGGTCAAATCGTCGGCTCGGGCACGGTCGTGGGCAGCTTCATGGTCTGTCCGAACCAGGTCTTCTGGATCTTCGCCATCGTCCCGTCGCCGTCGAGTTTGACGATCGCCGCATTGACGGCGTCCATCAGCGACTGGTCGTCGAGACGGGCGACCCAGGAGAAATAGGTCGGGGCGCCGAACGGCGGCGCGACGACCGCGAAGGCGTCGGACCGCTGCGACGCCGCGTAGGCGAGGTTCGGCAACGAATTGACCGAGGCGTCGATCCGTCCCGCCGCGAGATCGGCGTAGGACTGGTTGTTGTCGACGTATTCCTTGACCTCGACCGGCTTCGGCAGCTTGGCGGCGAATTCCTTGAGCTGCGCGAGCTGGGAGGTCCCTTTCTGTCCGCCGACCGTCTTGCCGGCAATGTCGTCGGGCTTCGCGATGCTTTTGTCGTCGGCGCGCTTCATCAGCGCGGCGGTCGCGTCGGCGATCGGGACCGAGAAGACGTAGTGCTTCAGGCGCTCCTTGGTGATGGTGACCGGCGCGATGACGAGATCGAACTTCTTGGCCTCGAGACCGGGCAGCACGCTGGTCCAGGGCAGGTCGAGATATGAGACCTTGACGCCGAGTTCCTTGGCGACCGCGTCGATGAGATCGCGGTCCACGCCCTTGTAGACGCCGTTGTCGGACATGTCGAAAGGCGGAAACTGCATCTCGGTGGCGACGACCATTTCGCCCCGCTTTTTGATGGCGGCGAGCGTGTCTTCGGCGAGTGCAATTCGGGCGCCGCTCGCAAAGAAGCCAGCAGAAGCAAGTCCAGAGAGGCCCAGTTTCAGCGCCGCGCGCCGCGACGCCGCGAAGCGAACGAAATCCATCATGCTCAACCCTCCCGTCTGAAAAATCCGCTCCGCTTCACTGGCGTTGTCGCGCGCGGCTGGTCGAACCGCGTCCGCCAATCCTTGTGTCGCCAGCCTCCGCCATTCCGAATAAGCATAGACATCAACCTCTCTGTCAAGGCGGCGCCACGGGGTCGCCAAGTCAGCGGCGGGCCGAACGCGCCTCCCCCCGAGGGTCCGCTCCTCGCCGCCGGCGCGAATCGTCCCGGTTATGCGCACGAGCCCTGCGACCACCTCATCCCGGCCTCTCCCGATCAACCGTGGAATAGAGAGGCGCCGAAGATCTCGTAATGCGCGAGCCGTCCGAGCTTCTCCGCCAGTTGACAAGTCCGTGCGCCGCCGCGCTACCATATTTGTACGAACGAGTTTCGAACGAGAGTCTCAACGCCGTGACTGCATCGCGACTTAACGGGGATGGCCGAGATACCGGCCTTAGGCGCGGCGGAGCATCCGCTTGCGGCTGACGGTGAATGGGGGATTGGTGGAGACCTCCCTGCCACGCTTGACGCCGCTTCTGGCCTTTCTGCGTAACGATCTTTCCCTGAACGGGCCGAAATTTGGCTGCGGCCTCGGCGAATGCGGCGCCTGCGGCGTGCTGATCGACGGACAGTTCGCCCGTGCCTGCGTGCTGACGCTCGGCGATGTCTTAGGCCGCGCCGTGACGACGCTCGAGGGCTTGGGCGCGGGGGAGCAGCTTGATCCTGTACAGCAGGCCTTCATCGCTTGCAACGCCGCGCAATGCGGCTATTGCATCAACGGCATGATCATGGCAGCCCACGCGCTGATCATCGCCAATTCGCCCCGATCCGACGGAGGCCGAGATCCGCGAGGCGCTGCGCTTCAATCTCTGCCGATGCGGCGCGCATGTCGAGATCGTCGCCGCCGTGAGACTGGCGGCGACGCTGGCCCGCGCATGACGGGGCTCCAGCCGCAGGGGCTCGGTCGCGCCGACTGCTGAAAAGCCGGGAACGATCGCCGTGGTCCGAACCCGAAAGTCCCGGCGCTTCCGTGGACGACGCGAGTGCGGAGGCGCTCGAACCTTTCGTCATCGTCTCGGTGTCCGGCGGGGTGGCGGCCTTCAGCGGCCATGTCGATCTCGGCACAGGCATCCGAACGGCGCTGGCGCAGATCGTCGCCGAGGAACTGGACGTGGCGTTCGCGGCGTCGTGATGGTCCTTGGCGACAGCGCCGTAACGCCGGACCAGGGCCCGACCATTGCCAGCGAGACGATCCAGCTCAGAGCGAGGCCGATGCGGCGCGCCGCCGCACAGGCGCGCCATTTGCTTGTCGCGCGTGCGGCGGACGTCTTCGGCGATCGCGGCGCCCGGCCTCGTGGTCGAGAACGGCGTGCGTCCGGACGGACAGGGACGACAATCGAGCTGGCCTACGGCGAATTGCTCGGGCAAGGCGCGCATCCGTGCTCCGCTTGCGCGCGACGCCGAGTTAAGTCCGCCAAGCGGCAGACGCTCGTCGGCGCGTCGCTCGCCCGCGTCGACATCCCCGCCAAGGTCGACGGGCGGCTTCGTCTATGTCCACGACATGCGCGTGCCCGGCATGTTGCATGGCCGGGTCGTGCGGCCGCCCTATGCCGGATGGACGCCGGCGATATCGTCGGGCGATCGCTGAGTCCGCGATCGACAAGGACTCGATAGCGCAACTGCCGGGCGTTGTGATGCCGCGTCGCGAGGGCGATTTCGTCGGCGTCGTCGCCGAGCGCGAGGAGCAGGCGCGAGGCCGCGATGCGGAAACTCAGCGTCCAATGGCGCGAGGTCCGAAGCCGCCCAACCTGTCCGACGCGCGGCCGGCTATCCGCGCACATCCATCGACGCCGCGCGTGCTCTTCGACAAGGGCGACGTCGAGAGCGCGCTCGGCGGCCTCGAAAGCGGCTCGATCGGAATACGTCTGGCCGTACCATATGCACGGCTCGATCGGGCCGTCGGCGGCGTCGCCGATTGCGGCGAAGGAGCCGCGCGTATGGTCCGGCACGCAGAACCCGCTGGGATCCGCCGCAGACCTGGCGTTGTTGCTCGATTGCCGGAGAGCGCAATCGAAGTCATCCGCATGGAGGCGGCGGGGTGCTACGGCCGCAATTGCGCCGACGACGTCGCCGCCGACGCGGCTCTGCTCTCGCGCGCGGTCGGCGCGCCGGTGCGGGTTCAGCTGACGCGCGAGCAGGAGCACATGTGGGAGCCCAAGGGCGCTGCCCAGCTCATCGAGATCAAGGGCGGACTCGACGGGACCGGCGGCGTCGCTGAAAGCTTATGATTTCCAGACATGGTACCCCTCGAACGACGCCCCGACGCTGGCGCTGTTGCTGACCGGCCGCGCGCCCAACAAGCCGGCGGCGTTGAAGATGGGCGACCGCACCGCCCTTCCCTCCTACACTTACGAGAACATGCGGCTGACGGCCTACGACATGCCGCCGATCATGCGCGCCCGTGGTTGCGCGGCGTCTCGGCGATGCCGAACGTCTTCGCGCATGAGAGTTACATCGACGAACTCGCCGCACGAGGCGGGCGTCGATCCCGTCGCGTTATCGCCTCCGTCACATCAACGACGAGCGAGCGGCCGACGCTCGTTCGCGCCACGGCCGAGCGCGCCGGATGGCGCCGCGCACGGCGCCGCGCGGCGCCGCCGAAGACGAGATCCTGCGCGGGCGCGGCTTCGCCCAGGCGCGCTATGTGCATGGCGATTGGCCGGGCGTCGGCGCCGCCTGGGCCGCCTGGGTCGCCGACGTCGCGGTCAACCGCGGCGACCGGCGAGGTCACGGTCAGTCGCGTGGTCGTCGGCCAGGACACCGGGATGGTGATCAATCCCGAGCCGGCGTGACCCATCAGGTCCACGGCAACGTGCTGCAATCGACGAGCCGGGTGCTGCGCGAGGAAGTGACCTTTTCGGAAACCACGGCTGTCGCCAGTCGCGACTGGGGCTCCTATCCGGTCCTTGCGTTTCCCGAACTGCCGGCGATCGACGTGCTGCTGGTCGACCGGCAAGACGAGCCGCCGCTGGGCGCCGGCAAATCCGCCTCCGTGCCGAGCGCGGCGGCGATCGCCAATGCGGTCTATGACGCGACCGGCGTGCGTTTCCGCGAATTGCCGCTGACGCCCGAGCGGGTGCTGGCGGGGCTTCGCGGCCTGTCCGTCGCGAAGGAGCCGCGGCGCTCGCGCAACTGGCGCAAGCGCGCGTCCGAATGGGGCAAGCTCGGCGCAGCGATCGCGGCGCGCTCGGCGACCTTCGCCGCCGTCGTCCTTCGCGATCGCGCCGTCGATCGCGCCGATCGCGCGGCCCGATCCCTCGGCATGGTCGGCGGCGACCATCGAACATGGCCGCCAGCTTGCGGCGCTTGGAGCTTGCGTGGTCTGCCACACGGCAAAGGAAGGGGCGCCCTACGCCGGCGGCCTCGCCCTACCGACGCCCTTCGGCGTGGTGATGACGACCAACATCACGCCCGACCCCGAGACCGGCATCGGCGGCTGGTCCTATCCCGCGTTCGAGCGGGCGATGCGCGCCGGCCTCCACCGCGACGGCCGCCATCTCTACCCTGCCTTCCCCTATCCGAATTTCGCTGAGGCCAGCGACGCCGACCTCCAGGCGATTTACGCTTATCCTGATGTCGCAACCGGCGGCGCCCGGCGCAACGGGCCAGCCGACTGACCTTCCCGTTCAATCTGCGGCCGCTGATGGCGGCCTGGAACCTGCTCTTCAACCGGCGGCGCGAATTCGCGCCGGACCCGACGCGATGGGCGCCGTGGAACCGCGGCGCCTATCTCGTCGAGGGCCTCGGCCATTGCTCCGCCTGCCATTCGCCGCGCAATCTGTTCGGCGCCGAGCGCACGGGGGGCCTATCTCGCCGGCGGCGAGGCGGAGGGCTGGTTCGCGCCGCCGCTGAACGCGGCCTCGCCGGCGCCTATTCGCTGGACCGAGCCGGAGTTCTACGAATATCTCGAAACCGGCCATTCCACAGAGCATGGCGCGGCGGGCGGACCGATGGCGCCCATCGTGGCCGAGCTCAGGCCCTGCCGGACTCGGACATCCACGCGATGGCGCATTACGTCGCTTCGCTCTCGTCCTCGCCCGCCGCGGATCCATCGCTCAGGGCCCAGCTTGAGGGCGCCGCGAAAGCTCGCGCCTCCGATCCCGCCCATCTCGCGGGCGCGCGGCTATGGTCCGGCGCCTGCGCCGTCTGCCATGAGCCCGGGCAGGGGCCGCCGATGTTCGGCGTCCGGCCCTCGCTCGCGCTGAACACGGCGATCCACGCCGACGCGCCGGACACGGTCGTGCGCGTCATCCTCGAAGGCTTTCGCGCCCCGGAAGGACTCGAGGGCCTCGGCGCCATGCCGCCGTTCCTCCATCATCTCGACGACGCGCAAATCGCCGACCTCGCGGGTTACCTCAGAGCGCGTTTCGCGCCGGGCCGCTCGCCGTGGACAGACCTTCGTGGCGCCGCCGAACGTTTCCGCCAGCCGCTCTTGACAGCGGCGGAGGGCGCGATCAATCATTAGCATACGAACAAATGCTTCGAGCTGTAGGCGGGAAGCGGGACGCCCGGGGATTTCAGCTTAGTCGACAGCGGCGCGGATGTTGCGGCGCGCGAGGTGAGATCCATGGAGCAAGGACCGGCTGAGGCTGATGCGGGCGACAAGGTGCGCTGCGACGCTTGTCCGGTCAGCTGCTACATCCGTCGCGGCATGGCGGGCGCCTGCGATCGGTACGCCAACCGCGACGGCAGGCTGGTGCGTGTCGACCCGCATATCCTTCTCGAGCGCACGATGGAGCGCGGCGGCTCGGTCGTTCCCTTCTCGCTCAACGAAGGGGAATGGTCGGGCGAGATCGTCCCGGACGATTCCGTCTTCGTCACGGCCGTCGGCGCCGGGACGACCTATCCGGACTACAAGCCCGCGCCCTTCATCGTCTCGTCCGAGGTCGAGGGCGTCGATATGGTGACCGTCGTGACTGAGGGCATCTTCAGCTACTGCGGCGTCAAGGTGAAGGTCGACACCGACCGCTATCTCGGCCCCGAGCAGGCGACGGTGCGCGCCGAAGGCGAAGCCGTTGGCCATGTGACGACGGGCGAATATGGTTCGCAGATGATGTCGCTCGGCGGCGTGCATCACCTGACCGGCGGCTCGAAGACGGAAGGGCGCGTCGCCTGCGACGTCGCTGCTCGCGCTCTCGAACGGCAGGCCGGTCGAACTGACGGTCGACGGCGGCGTCACGATCGTCGTCGAGGCCGGCAGCCGCGCCAATCGTCAACGGGCTCACCGAGGAGCGGATGCGGGTCGGCTGCGGCTCGGCGACCATCGGCATGTTCGCCAAGCAGTGGCTCGGCCATGTCGACGAGGTCGTCGTGGTGGACGATCACATCACCGGCGTCCTCTCCGAGCATCAGGCCGGCAAGCTGCTCGACATTCCCGCGACCGGCATCAAGATGAAGGGTAGGCGCTCGACGCCCGGCCGCTACTTTCAGGTCGCCGAGCCCGGCATCGGCTGGGGCGGCACGAACATTTCCGATCCGCTCTCGATCCTCGGCCCGTTCAATCCGAAAGAGGCGTGGCCCGGACTGACGATGCTGATGGTGTCGACGACCGGCGAGCACCGAGGCTTCTATCGTCTGGACGAGGCGCTGCGTCCGGTCGAAGCCGAACTGCCGGAGGCGCTGAGGTTTTCGGTCGAGCGCATTCAGGAGAATTGCGAGCCTGCCCTGTGCGACGGTGCTCTTCATGGGCGGGGCGGGCGGGTCGCTGCGCGCGGGCGTGACCGAAAATCCCGTCCGGCTCACGCGCTCCGTCAAGGATGCGCTGACCCGCGTGACCTGCGGCGGCGCGCCCGCCTACGTTTGGCCGGGCGGCGGCATCACCTTCATGGTCGACGTGACCCGCCTGCCCGCCAATTCCTTCGGCTATGTGCCGACGCCCGCGCTCGTCGCGCCGATCGAGTTCACGATGCGGCTCTCCGACTATGCCGCGCTCGGCGGTCACATGGACAACGTGCGCCCGCTGAGTTCGCTCAGATCGGGCGCGACGCGAAGCATGTTCCGCAGGTCGACGGCAATCCGTGGCCGGTCGAGCCGCCTGCGCGCCGGCGGACTTGACGCATGAGCGGCCTTGAGCGCGTCGCGGCGCGGCGTCTTCCCGACGGCCGCCGGCTTCATCTTCACGATGGGCCGATCGACCTGATCGTCGAAGCTGTCGGCGCGCCCAAGGCCGTCGAAGCCGCCTACCGGGCGGCGGCCACTCGTTTTTGCTTCGTGCTCGACGAACTCTGCGCCGAATTGCCGGCGTTGCGCTCGCCCGCGTCGGCGCGTCCGCGCATTTTCGCAAGTCCGGTCGCCAGGCGCATGGAAGAGGCGGTAGCGGCTCACGCGTCGGAGGCTTTCATCACGCCGATGGCCGCCGTCGCCGGCAGCCGTCGCGGACGAAATCCTTGCTGCGATGCGCGCAGCGGCGGACGCGGACTCGCCCGCCTCGTCGTCAACAACGGCGGCGATATCGCCCTCTGGCTCGCGCCGGGCGAGGCGACGACGGTCGGCCTTGTCGACCGGCCGGACCGCCCGTCCCTGTTCGCCCGCGCGCGCCTTGTGGCCGGGGACGGGATCGAAGGGATCGCGACGTCCGGCGCGCCGGGGCGCAGCTTCTCGCTCGGCGTCGCCGACGCCGTCACCATTCTCGCGCGTACCGCCGCCGAGGCCGACGCGGCCGCGACCATGGTCGCGAACGCGGTCGATCTTCCGGGCGATCCTCGCATCGAGCGGCGCCTGGCCCGCGGCCTTCAACCCGACAGCGATCTCGGCGACCGGCTGGTGACCTGTTCCGTCGGCCCGCTCGATCGCGGCTTCGATTGCGGCCGCGCTCGAAAGCGGTCTCAGCGTCGCGGCGCGCCTGGTCGGGCGCGGATCGATCGCCGCGGCCGGGCTGCATCTGCAGGGCGAGACCCGCGTCATCGGCGCCGCCGCGCTTCGAGCGGCGACTGCGCCAGGCTGTCTAGGGATGCCAAGGGAGATCGATCAATGCCTGAAGTCGAGGTGCGCAAGCGCGTGACGATCGTCGAGGAGATTGTCCACGAAGGCGGACCGCCGGCGGCCAAGCCGCTCAAACGCGGCGCGGCGCTCGCGGTCATCCGGAACCCGTTTGCCGGACGCTATGTCGAGGACATCGCCCCTTTCATGAAGGAGCTCGAACCGCTCGGCCTCGCGATGGCGAAGGGCCTCGTCGCGGCGCTCGGCGGCGACCCCAAGGCGATCGAGGGTTATGGCAAGGGCGCCATCGTCGGCGCCGCGGGCGAAGTCGAACATGGCGCGCTCTGGCACGTTCCCGGCGGCTACGCGATGCGCGAAGTGCTTGGCGGCGCCAAGGCCATCGTTCCCTCGACCAAGAAAGTCGGAGGGCCGGGACGCGTCTCGACGTGCCGGTCACCCATATCGACGCCTCCTACGTGCGCAGTCATTTCGACGCCTTCGAAGTCGGCGTCGCCGACGCGCCCCGCACCGACGAGATCCTGCTCGCGCTGGTGATGACGACGGGCCCGCGCGTTCATGCGCGGGTCGGCGGACTCAAGGCTTCCGAGATCAAGGGAGAGGACGGACTGCGATGAGCGTCAACATTCGCAAGATCGTGACGGTGGTGGACGAGACCCTGACGGAGATGGGTCGCCCCGTCTCGCCGCCGGTGCGCCGTGCGGCGGCGATAGCGGTCATCGAGAATCCCTTCGCGGGCCGCTATGTCGAGGATCTCACGCCGCTGATCGCGGCCGGGGAAGAGCTCGGCAAGCTACTGTCCGAGCGCGCAGTCGCAGCCCTCGGAATCGCGGGCCCCGAGGCTCAGGGCTATGGCAAGGCCGCGCTCGTCGGCGAGGATGGCGAGATGGAGCATGCGGCTGCGCTCCTGCATCCGAAGATGGGTACGCCGGTGCGCAAGACGCTCGGCAAGGGCGCGGCGCTGATTCCATCGTCGAAGAAGCGCGGCGGTCCTGGCGCCGAGCTTGACATTCCGCTCGGCCACAAAGACGCCGCCTATGTGCGCTCGCATTTCGACGCCATGCAGGTCAGCATCAACGATGCGCCGCGCGCGCGAGAAATTGTCGTCGCCGTCGCGGTGACGACCGGCGGCCGGCCTCTGCCCCGCATCGGCGGTCTCGAGGTCGGCGACATCAAGGGCGAGGACGGGCTTCGCTGACGGAGACGCCCGCAGCCGGTCGGGGGATGAGATGAATGCGCTGACCGAACCGACTAAATCGCCGAGCTATCGGCTCGACGAGCAGGTCGGCTTTCTCCTGCGCCAAGCAAGTCAGCGTCACGCGACGCTGTTCGCCGCGCGCCTCGGCGACATCACGCCGACGCAATGGGCCGCCCTGTCGAAGCTGCACGAGGTCGGTCCGACCTCGCAGAATCTGCTGGGCCGGCTGACGGCGATGGACGCCGCCACAATCAAAGGCGTCGCGGATCGCCTGATGAAGCGCGGCTTCGTTCGCTCCAAGGCCGACGACGCCGACGCCCGCCGCCGCCTGCTAGCCCTGACCCCGGCGGGTCGCGCCTTCGCCGAGACGAATTGCGCGGACGCGCTCGCCATCAGCAAGGATACGCTCGCGCCCCTGACCGCACGGGAACGATCGCTCTTCATGGCTCTGCTCGAGAAGCTGATCTAGTGGCAGGACTGCCTTTGTCTCGACGGCCGGGCGCCCTAAATTGCGACTTGCCATGCGGCGGGCGGCTGGTATCACTCGTACACAAACGATAGTGCGGACCCGCTGAGATCGTCGCCGTTTCGCCGCAGCGGGGTGTTGCGGCTCATGACTGAAAGAGGGCGCCAATGACCATCCGTAACGCCTTTCGAACCCTGCTCGCCGCGACAGCGGCAAGTCTCGCGCTGTTCGGTCCGGCGCGAGCCGCAGACGAGATCAAGATCGGCGAGATCAACAGTTATTCCGGTCTGCCGGCTTTCACCCAGCCCTACAAGAAGGGCTGGGAGCTCGCGCTCGATGAGATCAACGCCAAGGGCGGCGTCGATGGCAAGACGCTTGTCGTCATCTCGAAGGACGACGGCGGCAAGCCGGCCGATGCGGTCACCGCCGCCAACGAGCTCGTCTCCGACGAAGGAGTCGCGATGCTGATGGGAACCTTCTTCTCCAATGTGGGGCTCGCGGTGTCCGACTTCGCCGCGCAGAAGAAGGTTCTTTTTCTCGCCGCCGAGCCGCTGACGGACGCCATCACCTGGTCGAAGGGCAACCGCTACACGTTCCGGCTGCGCCCCTCCAACACTATGCAGGCGGGGATGCTGGCCGAAGAAGCCGCCAAGCTCCCCGCCAAGCGCTGGGCGACCATCGCGCCGAACTACGAATACGGTCAATCCGCCGTCGCCGCCTTCAAGAAGCTCCTGAGCGCCAAGCGCCCCGACATCCAGTGGGTCGCCGAGCAATGGCCGACGCAGGGCAAGATCGACGCGGGCGCGGTGCTCGAGGCCATCGACGCGGCCAAGCCCGACGCGATCCTCAATGTCGAGTTCGGGCCCGACCTCGTCAAGCTCGTGCGCGAGGGCAATACGCGCGGCACGTTCCAGAACCGTTCGGTCGTGAGCTTCCTCACCGGCGAGCCCGAATATCTCGATCCGCTGAAGAGCGAGACTTCCGACCGGCTGGATCGTCACCGGCTATCCCTGGTACGACATCAAGTCGCCGGAGCACGACGCCTTTCTCAAGGCCTATCAGGACAAGTATCACGATACCCCGCGTCTGGGCTCGGTCGTGGGCTATACGGTGATGAAGGCCGCCGCCGCGATCCTCGCCAAGGCCGGTTCGACCGATACGGACAAGCTGATCGCCGCCGCGGTGGGCCTGACCTTCGACGGGCCCTTCGGGCCTGTGACTTTCCGCGCGATCGACCACCAATCCACCATGGGCGCCTTCGTCGGGAAGACGGCGGTCAAGGATGGCAAGGGCGTCATGGTCAATTCCGTCTACCGGAACGGCGCCGACTATCTGCCTTCCGACGATGAGGTGAAGACGCTCCGGCCGCAGAACTGACGGGACGCGAAGGGGCGGGCGCCCGCTTTTGCCCCTTTGGTCTGGCCTTCATGATGCAGCTTGTCGTCCTTCAGCTTCTTTCCAGTCTCGCCAGCGCCGCCTCGCTGTTTCTGGCGGCGTCCGGCCTGTCGCTGATTTTCGGCGTCACCCGCATCGTCAATTTCGCCCATGGCGCCTTCTTCATGCTCGGCGCCTATATTGCCTTCACGCTGACCGATCGCTTCTCGGGCGCGTTCGGATTCTGGGGCGGGATGGTCGCTGCGGCGCTGGCCGTCGGGTGCTTCGGGGCGACCTTCGAAATTCTGCTCCTTCGCCGCATCTACCGCGCCCCGGAGCTCCTCCAGCTGCTCGCGACCTTCGGCGCGACCCTGGTCGTCGAGGATGTCGTGCTGCTCGTCTGGGGCCCGGAGGATCTGCTCGCCCCGCGCGCGCCTGGCCTTGCCGGCGCGGTCCTCATTCTCGGCAAACGCGTGCCGTCCTACGACCTCTTTCTCATCGCGCTCGGCCCGATCGCGCTCGGCCTCTTGTGGCTCGCGATGCACCGGACGCGCTGGGGCGTGCTCGTCCGCGCGGCGACGCAGGACCGCGACATGGTCTCCGCGCTCGGGGTGAACCAGAAGTGGCTGTTCACCGGCGTCTTCGCGCTCGGCGCCTTTCTCGCCGGTCTGAGCGGGGCGCTGGAGACGCCGCGCGACGCCGTCAACCACACGATGGATCTTCGCATCATTGTCGAGATCTTCGTCGTCGTCGTCATCGGTGGGCTGGGGTCGATCAAAGGCGCCTTCGTCGCCGCAATTCTCGTCTCCGTCCTCAACGCCTTCGGCATCCTGATCCTGCCGAAGATCTCGCTCGTCCTCACCTTTCTCCTGATGGCGGTTGTCCTGGTCGTCCGGCCGCGCGGCCTGTTCGGAAAGAAGGAAACCGTGCTGCGCCGGTCGGGCGGCGTGATCGTCACGCCCTGGGCGCCGCCGGGGCGCGAGGCGCTTCTCGTCGCTGCGGCGCTGATGATCGGCGCGGTTATGCTGCCAGCCGTCCTCGGAGCCTATGGTCTCTCGGTCGCAACGGAAGCGGCGATTTTCGTGCTGTTCGCCGCGAGCCTGCATCTGCTTGTCTCGGTTGGCGGTCTCGTGTCTTTTGGACACGCGGCGTATCTCGGGCTCGGCGCCTATGGCGCGGCGCTTGGCGTCAAGATGCTGGGGCTCTCCATGATCCCGGCGCTGATCGCCGGGTCTGTTCTTGGCGCGCTCGGCGCGGCCGTTGTCGGCTGGTTCGCCGTGTCGCTCGCGGGCGTCTATTTCGCGATGCTGACGCTCGCCTTCGCCCAGATCCTGTGGTCGATCGCCTTCGAGTGGGTCTCAGTCACCGGCGGCGACAATGGCGTCCTCGGCGTCTGGCCATCGTCCTGGGCGTCGAGCGCGGCGCATTACTATTGGCTGACGCTCGCGGTCGTCGCTCTGGCGGTCGCAGGCCTTTGGATGGTCATCTTCTCGCCATTCGGCTACGGCCTGCGCGCGGCGCGCAATTCCGAGCTCCGCGCCGAGGCGATCGGAGTCGACCGGCGGAGCGTCCAGTGGCGGGCCTTTGTGATCGCGGGCGCCGCCGCCGGGCTCGCCGGCGCCTTGTTCGCCTTTCTCAAAGGCAGCGTCTTTCCTGAGACGATGGGCGTCTCGATTTCGATCGATGGCCTCGTGATGGTGCTGCTCGGCGGCGTCGAGACGGTGGTCGGGCCGATCGTCGGCGCGCTCCTCTATAAGCTCTTGTCGATCTGGCTCGTCAGCCGCACCGATAAGTCCAGGCTCGTGCTCGGTCTTGCGATCATCGGCCTCGTGCTCGTCTTTCCCAAGGGCGTCGCAGGCTCCCTTTCCGGGCTGCGTCCACGCGCGAAGGTCGCTGCGCGCGAGAAGGCGGCGACATGAGCGCGCTGCTCGAAGTCCGCGACCTCGCCAAGGCCTATGGCGGCGTGCACGCGGTGGCCGGGGTCTCGCTGTCCGTCTCGCAGGGCGAGATCGTGGCCCTGATCGGCCCGAACGGCGCGGGAAAGAGCACCTGCTTCAACATGCTGAACGGCCAGATCGAACCGGACGCGGGCACGATTCTCATGGGGGACCGCGACATCGCAGGTCGGCCGCCACGCGAGATCTGGCGGCTCGGAGTCGGGCGAACCTTCCAGGTCACCGCGATGTTCGTCTCGATGACGGTGATGGAAAACGTGCAGGTCGTGCTTTTGTCGCACGCGCGCCGGCTCGGCCGCCTGTGGGGGATCGCCGTGCGCGAGCAGCGGGCCCGCGCCGCGGACCTCTTGGCGCTGGTCGGCATGGGCGGGCAGGCCGAGCGGGCCGCCGCGGAGCTGGCCTATGGCGACCTCAAGCGGCTGGAGCTCGCGGTGGCGCTCGCCAACGAACCCCGCCTCCTTCTGATGGACGAGCCGACGGCGGGCATGTCGCCTCGCGATCGCGGCGAGCTGATGGGGCTCGTCGCCGATATCGCGCGGGCGAAGAATATCGGGGTGCTCTTCACCGAGCATGACATGGACGTGGTCTTCCGTCGCGCCGACCGCATTCTCGTCCTGAGCCGGGGCCGGCTGATCGCTCAAGGCTCGCCCAACGAGGTGAGACGCAACGCGGACGTGCAGGCGGTCTATCTCGGCGAGGGACTCACCTATCATGACGGCGGCGGCTCATGACCGCGATGCTGGCGGTCGAGGACCTCAAGGCGCGCTACGGCGCGGCGCAGATTCTCGACGGCGTATCGTTCCTCGTCAGCAAGGGCGCGGTGACGGCGCTGCTCGGCCGCAATGGCGCGGGCAAGTCGACCACGTTCAAGGCGATCATCGGGCTCGTCAGGCGCGAGGGCTCTGTACGCTTTCTCGGCCGCGAAATCGTCGCCGAGGAACCGTTTCGCATCGCGCGCGCGGGCCTCGGCTATGTGCCGGAGGACCGCCGCATCTTCACCGAGCTCACGGTCGAGGAAAACCTGATGGTCGGCCTGCAGCCGCCGCGCGAGGGCGCGCCCCACTGGACACCGGAAAAGATCTACGGCCTCTTCCCCAATCTCGCGGAAAAGAGGCGGCGTCCCGGCGGCGCGATGAGCGGCGGCGAACAGCAGATGCTGACGATCGGCCGGACGCTGATGGGCAATCCGAAGCTCATCATGCTCGACGAGCCTTCCGAGGGCATCGCGCCGCGCATCGTGGAGCAGATGGCCAGGGTCATCCTCGATCTGAAGCGGGAGGGCCTGAGCGTGCTCGTCTCCGAGCAGAACCTGCATTTCGCTCGCCTCATCGCCGACGATGCGGTGATCCTCGAACGCGGCGTGGTGCGCTTCGCCGGCGCCTTCAAGGCGCTTGAAGCGCGTCCCGACGTGCGCGACGCCTATTTCGCCGTCTGACCGAAGACGGCGCTTCGACAAGGAGACGAACTCAATGGCCCATGACGCTCCCGCCGCCGCCGCCGGCAAGACGGTGATCCGCAACATCGGCCTTCTCATGTCGGGCGCGATCGAAAAGCCGATCCTCGACGCCGACACGATCGTCGTGGTGGACGGGCGCATCGCAGGCGTCGGCCGCGCCAAGGATCTCGACACCGAAGGCGGGATGACCGTGGTCGACGCGAAGGGGACGGTCGTCGCGCCGGGCCTGATCGACAGCCACGTCCATCCCGTGTCGGGCGACTGGGCGCCGCGCCAGAGCCAGCTCAACTGGATCAATTCGACGCTGCACGGCGGCGTCACCACGATGATCTCGGCAGGAGAGGTGCATCAGCCCGGTCGGCCGCGGGACATCGTCGGCCTCAAAGCGCATGCGATCACGGCGCAGCGGACGTTCAGCAACTTTCGCGTCAATGGCGTCAAGCTGCATGCGGGCGCGCCGGTGATCGAGCCGGGCATGACGGAACAGGACTTCAAGGATCTTGCCGATGCCGGCGTGAAACTGCTCGGCGAAGTGGGCCTGGGCGGAGTCAAAGACGGCGCCGGGGCGAAGCAGATGGTCGCCTGGGCGCGGAAATACGGCATCCAGTCGACCATTCATACCGGCGGCCCGTCCATTCCCGGCTCGGGCCTGATCGGCGCGGATGTGGTGCTCGAGGCCGACACCGATGTCGTCGGCCACGTCAACGGCGGCCATACCGCCCTGCCGGACGTTGAGATCCGCTGCATCTGCGAGAGCTGCAAGCGCGGCCTCGAACTCGTGCACAACGGCAACGAGCGCGCGGCGCTTTTCACCCTGCGCACGGCGAGGGAGCTTGGCGAACTCGACCGCGTGATCCTCGGCACGGACGGCCCGGCTGGCTCCGGCGTTCAGCCGCTCGGCATCCTGCGGATGATCGCGATGCTGTCGAGTCTCGGCGAGGTCGCCCCCGAAGTCGCCTTCTGCTTTGCGACCGGCAATACGGCGCGGATGCGCATGCTCGACTGCGGGCTGATCGAGGTCGGCCGAGCCGCCGATTTCGTCTTCATGGACAAGGCGCAGAATTCAGCCGGGGCAACCCTGCTCGAGTCCGTTCGCCTGGGCGATCTGCCGGGTGTCGGCATGACGATGATCGACGGGATCGTGCGCACCGGCCGCAGCCGCAACACGCCGCCGGCGGAAAATATTCCAGAAGTCCTGGGGCGTTGAAGTATCGGTCGGCCCCCCCCCGCTGCGAGAATCGAGGCGGCGGGCTCCGATGGCGACGTTCGCGCTGACGCATTCCTCCCGCACCGGCGCTGAGCCCTTGCATTCAGCTTGGGAGGCTGTTGCTTTGCCACTGATCGACACCAGCCGCGCCTCCGCGCCCAGTCGTTCCAAGGCGGTTCATGGGTTTAACCGCAAGCCTGGACCGCGTCGTCAGCGCGATGCGCGCGCGGGCGGAGGTCATTGTACTTTGGTCCCCGCGCGCTCGCCGGACGCAGGATCAGTGGGCTTGCCGCGCCGGCGCTGCTCCCAACAGCGTAGGCGCTTCGCGTTGACTTGAGGTGCAGCCAAGACTAGGGGTTTCGGCCGCAAATCGCCGAGCAGAAGCGCTCGCGCTTTCAGGGATGGGCCTCGCTCATGAAGAAATTCTCGTGCCCGTGAAACGGGTGGTGGACTACAACATCAAGATCCGCATCAAGTCGGACGGGTCGGGCGTGGAACTCGCCAACGTCAAGATGTCGATGAATCCGTTCGACGAAATTGCTGTCGAGGAGGCGCTTCGCCTCAAGGAAGCGGGGAAGGCGACCGAGGTCGTCGCCGTTTCGATCGGGCCGGCGCAGGCGAGCGAGACGATCCGCACGGCGCTCGCGATGGGCGCCGACCGGGGGATCCTGGTCAAGACGGAGACGCTCGTCGAGCCCTTGGCGGTGGCCAAAATCCTGAAGGGCATCGTGGCCGAAGAACAGCCCGGCCTGGTCGTGATGGGCAAGCAGGCGATCGACGACGACTGCAACCAGACCGGACAGATGCTGGCGGCGCTGACCGGCTACGGCCAGGGGACGTTCGCCTCCAAGGTCGTCATCGGCGACGGCATCGGCCGAGGTGACGCGCGAGGTCGACGGCGGCCTGCAGACGGTGTCCTTGAAGCTGCCCGCGATCGTCACCGCCGACCTGCGCCTCAATGAGCCGCGCTATGCGTCGCTTCCCAACATCATGAAGGCGAAGAAGAAGCCAATCGCAGAGAAGACCCCGGCCGACTACGGCGTCGACGTGGCGCCGCGGCTGAAGGTGATCAAGACGACCGAGCCCGGCGGCCGCAAGGCCGGCGTTAAGGTGAAGTCGGTGGCGGAGCTGGTGTCGAAGCTGCGCGAAGAAGCGGGGGTGATCTGACCATGGCGACCCTACTTTTGGCTGAAGTCGTGGGCGGGAGCCTGAGCGACATGACCGCGCGGGCGCTGACCGCCGCGCTCGAGATCGGGCAACCGGTCGATGTGCTTGTGGCGGGGCAGGGCGTCGGGGCTGCCGCGGAAGCTGCAGCCAAGCTTTCAGGCGTCGCCAAGGTGCGGGTCGCCGACGGCGCGCCCTACGCCCACGGGCTGGCCGAGCCGCTGGCTGCGCTGATCGTCGCGCTAAGCGACGGCTACGACGCGATCGTCGGGCCCTCGACGGCGAACGCCAAGAACGTCCTGCCGCGGGCGGCGGCGCTGCTCGACGTGATGCAGGTCTCCGACATCGTCAAGGTCATTGGCCCCAGGACGTTCGAGCGGCCGATCTACGCCGGCAACGCGATCCAAACGGTCGAGTCGACCGATCCGAAGGTGGTTGTGACCGTGCGGACGGCCTCGTTCGGCGCGACGGGCGCGGGCGGCGCGGCGGCGATCGAGCCGCTCGCGGCGGCAAGCGACCCAGGGGTGTCGGCCTTCGTCGGCGAGGCGCTCGCCAAGTCCGACCGTCCTGAGCTGACCTCGGCCAAGATCATCATCTCGGGCGGCCGCGCGATGCAGAAGGCCGAGAACTTCAAGACCTACATCGAGCCGGTCGCCGACAAGCTCGGCGCGGCGATGGGGGCCTCGCGCGCCGCCGTAGACGCCGGCTACGCGCCCAACGACTGGCAGGTCGGCCAGACCGGCAAGGTCGTCGCGCCGGAACTCTACATTGCGGTCGGCATCTCGGGCGCGATCCAGCATCTCGCCGGCATGAAGGACTCGAAGGTCATCGTCGCCATCAACAAGGACGAGGAGGCCCCGATCTTCCAGGTCGCGGACTACGGTCTCGTCGCCGACCTCTACCAGGCCCTACCGGAACTCGCCGCAGAGCTCGCCAAACTCGGCAAATGACGCCGGCGGAGGGCCATCAAAAGAAACGGGCGCCCCGACTGGACGCCCGGCGCCGCTGGTCTATGATCCAGATGCGGCAGGGGACGGCTTGACGGGTTCGCGAACATGGCTTTGAGCATTGAATCGGTCGGCGTCATCGGTGCGGGACAGATGGGCGCCGGCATTGCCCAGGTCGCGGCTCAGGCCGGGATGCCGGTCTACCTGAACGACGTCTCCGAGGAACGGGTCAACGCGGCGCTGGCGACGATCAATGGCCATTTGTCCCGGCAAGTGGCGAGGGGCCAGCTCGACGAGGGCGGGCGCAAGGCCGTGCTCGAGCGCATACATTTCGCGTCGACCCTCGACAAGCTTGGCGATTGCGACCTGGTGATCGAGGCGGCCTCCGAAAACGAAGAGGTCAAGCGCAAGATCTTTACGTCTCTGCGTCCGTTCATGAAGCCGGAGACGATCCTCGCCTCCAACACCTCTTCGATCTCGATCACCCGGCTCGCATCGGTGACCTCCAATCCCGAGCGCTTCATCGGCATGCATTTCATGAACCCGGTGCCGCGCATGCAGCTCGTCGAGCTCATCCGCGGCATCGCCACCAAGGACGACACGTTCGAGGCGGCCAAGACCTTCGCCACGCGGCTCGGCAAGACGGCGACGATGTCGGAGGATTTCCCCGCCTTCATCGTCAACCGCATTTTGCTGCCGATGATCAACGAGGCGGTCTACACCCTCTATGAGGGCGTCGGTTCGGTCGAGGCGATCGACACCGCCATGCGGCTCGGGGCCAACCACCCGATGGGGCCGCTGCAGCTTGCCGACTTCATCGGCCTCGACACGTGTCTGGCGGTGATGCAGGTTCTGCACGAAGGCTTGGCGGATTCGAAATACCGCCCGTGTCCGCTGCTGGTGAAATATGTCGAGGCCGGCTGGCTCGGCCGCAAGAGCCAGCGCGGATTCTACGACTACCGGGGAGAGACCCCGATCCCGACGCGCTGAATGCTCGGCTTTACCAAGGACTGCGCCTTACAGTCTTCGCTTGACCAGTATTCGGGGGGACTCGATCTTTACGTGGCCGCGAAGCGACGCTGGCGCGCGAACTGATTACGTCAAACGCTGTGAGATCCGCACTCCCCGTGCGGGCGGCAACATAGACGGCGGGCATTTGAGCGGATAGCTTCTGCGCGAGATTGCCGCTTGAGATGACTCATCTAGTGTCGATCAACCGCGTTATGCTGATCTTCCGCGGCATTTGTCGGAGCGAGCGGTGCAGTACGCAGCGCGTAATGTGTTCGGAGCTATCATCCACGAATCCTTTCCACAATTTCAAGCGGACTTGCGATGACCCGTCTAAACCGCGAAGTGGAGGCCACCGGCTTTAGCCGGTGCGTTGTTCACCGCCGTTTATCGACCGTGATTAGGGCTTAAACCCGTTTAAGAGACAGCCATCGGAATTTATATTAATTATACATTATAATACGTTATACAGTCCCCGCCGGCGGCTTCAGGTCCGGCCGCCGCTCCCGCGTGATCCGCTCGGCCTCCGCCCGCCGCCAGGCGGCGATCCTCGCGTGGTCGCCGGACAGCAGCACGTCCGGGATCGCCCGGCCCTCCCACTCGCGCGGGCGCGTGTACTGCGGGTATTCGAGCAGGCCGGATTCGAAACTCTCCTCCGTTCCCGACTCCGCCTTGCCCATCACGCCCGGGATCAGCCGCACGCAGGCGTCGAGCACGGCGAGCGCGGCGATCTCGCCGCCCGAAAGCACATAGTCGCCGACCGAAACCTCGATCAGCCGCCGCGCCTTCGATCACCCGCTCGTCCACGCCCTCGAAGCGCGGGCAGAGGATGACGAGCCCCGGCCCCGCCGCCCATTCGCGCGCGGCGCCTGCGTGAACGGCGCCCCGCGCGGGCTCATGATCAGCCGCGGGCGCGGATCGTCGGTCGGCGCGCGCGGCGTCGAGGCTCGCGGCCAGTACGTCGGCCCGCATCACCATGCCTGGGCCCCCGCCCGCCGGCGTGTCGTCGACCGCGCGGTGCCGGCCGAGCCCCTGGTCGCGGATGTCGAGCGCTTCCAGCGCCCAGACGCCGCGCGCCAACGCGTCGCCCGCCAGCGACTGGCCGAGCGGCCCGGGGAACATCGAGGGGAAAAGGGTGAGGAGCGTCGCGCGGAACATGGGTAATCGACCAAGAGCAAGATCAAGCCGCCGATACAATTTCGTCATTGCGAGCGCAGCGAAGCAATCCATTCCCCCGCCGCGCTCTACGGCTATGGATTGCTTGGCGCCGGGAAAGCTGGCGCTGTCTAGCCGGTGGAAGTCCGGTCCGGGTAAGCCGTAGCGGGCGCCCGGTAGTGAGTGTTGCGGGGTCGTCGGCGACGGCGGCCGCGAAGCGTACACAACAATCGCGTGGGGTGGGCTATTGAGCCACGAAAGCCATGAAATCGCGGGGGCCGAGACGGTAAGCAACGTCGAAGGCGACCTGTGCGGCGTCGCTATGCGAGACGCTGACGCCCCGCCGGGGTCGCAGACCCCATCACGCGCGAACAGACAGCGTCGGAAACCGGGAGATCTCCGGTCCGGCCGGGCGGCCTCTCGCCGCGCTGGTCCGCGTCGGGAAGGCGAGGAGCCGTAGCCGACGATGAACAGGCCGGAGAAGTCAGACCCCGCCATAGTAGCGTCGAAGCCGACGAACGCAGCGGAGCGATCCGGGGCGGAGCCGGGGGAGCCAAGGGCGGGGACCGAGGGGAACGCGAGACAGGACGGCACGCTCCGGACGCCGAGCCGGGAAGGCGCGTCACACGGGCTGGATCGCGTACGGACAACGGCAAGGGAAAGGAAGAAGGAGACGTTCACCGCGCTCCTGCACCACGTCGACGTCGCAGCGCTCGAAGAGGCGTTCCTCGACCTGAAGAGGACGGCCGCGCCGGGCGTGGACGGATTGACGTGGAAGACCTACGAGGCGGACCTCGGGCTCCGGCTCGAAGACCTGCATTCGCGGGTTCACAGAGGGGCGTATCGGGCGTTGCCGAGCCGGCGGGTCTTCATACCCAAGCCGGACGGACGGCAGCGTCCGCTGGCGGTCGCCGCGCTGCAGGACAAGATCGTCCAACGGGCGACGGCGACGGTGCTGAACGCGATCTACGAGGAGGATTTCCTCGGCTTCAGCTACGGGTTCCGACCAGGACGCGGCGCGCATGACGCGCTGGACGCGCTCATGGTGGGGATCACGACCAGAAGGGTGAACTGGATACTCGACGCCGACATTGCGAGGTTCTTCGAGACGGTGAGCCAGGACTGGCTCGTCCGGTTCGTCGAGCACCGCGTCGGCGACAAGCGCTTCGTCCGCCTGCTCCAGAAATGGCTGAAGGCGGGTGTTCTCGAAGACGGAGCGCTGAAGACGAGCGACAGGGGAACGGGGCAGGGCTCGGTGATCTCGCCGCTGCTCGCCAACATCTACCTGCACTATGTCTTCGACCGCTGGGCCGAGCGCTGGCGACGGCGCGAGGCCAAGGGCGACATGATCATCGTGAGGTACGCCGACGACATCGTCGCCGGCTTTGAGCACGAGAGCGACGCCCGGCGCTTCTGGGACGCGATGCGCGAAAGGCTGAGGGCGTTTGCGCTGTCGTTGCATCCGGACAAGACCCGGCTCATCGAGTTCGGCCGCCATGCGGCGGCGAACCGGGAGCGACGCGGGCTTGGCAAGCCGGAGACCTTCGCCTTCCTCGGCTTCACGCTCATCTGCGGCAAAACCCGCAAGGGCGGCTTCCAGATCAAGCGGAAGACCCGGGCGGACCGCATGCGGGCGAAGCTGAAGCAGGTCAAGGAAGGTCTGCGCCAGCGCATGCACCGAACCGTCGCCGAGCAAGGGCGATGGCTCGGGCAGGTCGTGGCGGGGTACTTTCGCTACTTCGCCGTGCCGACGAACACCGCCGCGCTCAGCGCCTTTCGGTTCCATGTCGTCGACCTCTGGCGACGGACGCTCAAGCGCCGCAGCCAGCAGGACCGCACGAGATGGGATCGGATGAGCGGCCTGGCGCGCGAACTTCTCCCGCGCCGCGAGTCCTTCATCCCTGGCCCGAACGCCGATTCGCCGTCAGACACCCGAGGTGGGAGCCGTATGCGGGAAAGCCGCACGTACGGTTCTGTGCGGGGGGCGCACAGCGATGTGCGTCCCTACCGCGATCGCTTTCGCTCGCATATGTGGACGGCCCCCTGCTTGCAAGAGCGGTTGAGAGCGTGATGCGGATCGCTTGCGTCCATATGTGCGGTTTCAGCGCCCGGATGGACGCCGCCGAGTTGGCGTTCGCGACGCGCGTTCCAAACAATGACGCGGCATGGACTATGACGCGGCATGGACTGCCGTTGCGAGGAGCGGAGTGTCGCGCGTCCTTGATCGATCGATCACCATCTTCACGTTCATGCAAGTTCCGGCCTCTGGCGCGGGAGGATTGGTCCCGCGCCAAACTCGAATTCGTCAGACCTCCGTTTCTTTGTTCGGCCGGGAGCCGTTTCTCCGTCCCGGCCACCACGAGGAAGGCGCGCCGCAGCGTCGGCGGCGTCGTTCTTGCCGCGATCGACATACGGCTTCACATATTGCGGCGGGACCAGAACCACCTCATGCCCGAGCGCACGCAGCTCGCGCGCCCAATAATGCGAGGCGCCGCACGCCTCCATCCCGATCCGAGTTGGCGCAAGCTTGGAAAAGAACGTCACCATGTCGCGCCGCCTCAGCTTGCGCCGCAACACAGGCTGCTCCGCCGCGTCGACCCCATGCAGCTGAAAAACACTCTTGGACGTGTCCACCCCGATGCGAATAAGCTCACCCACGGACGGCTCCCTCGTTTGAGACCTGTAACAGCCTCAACCTGGCACATTGCGATGCCGTCGGGGGCCGTCCACCCCAACAATGACGGCCTCTCTTTACCATAGGACGCTACACCGACGTTCGACGAATCCTCGGCAAAGGTTCGGACATTTTCGGCATCTCAGTCCAACGCGACGTCGCTGAGGTCGCGCCCCAAAACCTTCGCCATCGCGTCGACCACGGTCCGGTGATCGTCCCGCTGCGGCAGCCCGGAGATCGTCACCGCGCCGACGCACCCGGTTCCCTGGACAGGATCGGCACGCTTCCGCCATGGGCGGCGTAGTCGCGTTCCGGCAGCGCGCCGAGATCGGCGAGCGTCTTGCCTTCGAGCGCGAGCTTGCGGCCGATGGCGTAGGAGGAGCGGTGGAAGCGGTAGACGACATTGCGCTTGCGTCGCGCCCAGTCGAAATTGTCCGGCGCAGAGCCCGGCAGGGCGAAGGCCAGGAGCGTCATGGTCGCGAGCCGGATGTCGATGACGATCGGCAGGCGTCCGGCCTCGCCGACCGCCTTCAGCGCCAGGCCGACCTCCCAGGCTTCGGCCGCGCCGAACCCGTCAAACTGCAGGCGCTCCTCCTGCAACGCGATCCGGCGGATATCCTCGGCGGCGTCCATCGGCTCCTCCCCGTCAAGCTTTGGCCGGCACAACGATGATCGCCCATTGCACGCCGAATCGGTCGGTGAAATTGCCGTAGACGTCGCCCCAAAACTGCGTCTTCAACGGAACCGTCACCCGGCCCCCGTCGCTCATCCGATTAAACAGCGCGACCGCGGCGTCGGCGTTGTCCATTTCGATCATCAGGGCGGCGCCTTTCATCGGCTCGGAAGTCCGGGCCGTCGGACGCATGGAAGCGAATTCCGTCGCCCTCGAACAGGGAATGAAGCACCTTGTCGCGCCAGGCGCCGCCGTCGCGCCCCTCGATCGGACTTCCCGCAAAGCGGCGAAGCTCGACAACATCGCCGAGGCCGCAGGCGGCGTAGAACGCCAGCGCGCGTTCGCAAGCGCCTTTGAAGTAGAGATAGGGGGTCTCATGCGCACGTCTGGGCCCTCCTGACGCGCGACCTTATATGGGCCGCCGCCGTCTGACGACCGCGCAGACTTTTCCTCTTCGCTCGAGCGACGCCGGCCGCGCCGAACCTGAAGCGGCGCAGCCGGCGCTTGCATTTGTTTCCGCCGCCGCGAGCCATGCCGATCCTGGGCCTCAGCGGCCCCTCTGCGAGAAAACTTGAAGCCTCCAGCCTTTCACGATCGGCCGCGCCGCGTCGGGGACCCCTGCGCATAGAGCCCCAAGCGCCCCAACTTTCGCCTGCGCCGGCTCGGCCACGCCCAGACGCCGCTCGGCCAGAGCAAGCGGCGTCACGCGGCCACCCCAAGACACGGGCCCACCGTCGAACTCTGCGTCCACGTCATATTTGCGGCTATGACGGCCAGAAGGTGCTGTAGACCGCCCCGTCCCGCCCCGGCGCGAACAAGTCGATTTTGCCGGCGTCTCGCGACAGCGCCCTCACCGGCGACCCTGGCGGGATCGTGAATTGATCCGGAAAATTGGGGTCGGGCAAGCGGAACCAGCGGCCGGCCCAGTTTCCCGACGCATCCCACGCCGTCGTGTAGATCGCGCCCTCGCGTCCGGCGACGAACAGGTCGATGTGGTTGGGATCGCGCGACAGCATGGCGACGGGACTGCCCGGCGGTATCGTGAACTGGTCCGGGAAATTCGGGTCTTGCAGCCGGAACCAGTGTCCGGCCCAATTGGTCGCGGCGTCCCACGCGGTCGTGTAGATCGCGCCGTCGCGTCCGGTGACGAACAGGTCGATGTGGTTGGGATTGCGCGAAAGCGCCGTCACCGGCGACCCGGCAGGAATGGTGAACTTGTCCGGGAAATTCGGGTCTTGCAGCCGGAACCAGTGTCCGGCCCAGTTGGTCGCGGCGTCCCACGCGGTCGTGTAGATCGCGCCGTCGCGTCCCGTGACGAACAGGTCGATGTGGTTCGGGTTCCGCGACAGCATGGCGACCGGACTGCCCGGCGGGACCGTGAACTGGTCCGGAAAGTTCGGGTCTTGCAGCCGGAACCAGTGTCCGGCCCAGTTGGTCGCGGCGTCCCACGCGGTCGTGTAGATCGCGCCGTCGCGTCCGGTGACGAACAGGTCGATGTGGTTCGGATTGCGCGAGAGCGCCGTCACCGGCGACCCGGCAGGAATGGTGAACTGGTCAGGAAAATTCGGGTCGGGCAGCCGGAACCAGCGCCCCGCCCAGTTGGTCGAGGCGTCCCACGCGGTCGTGTAGATCGCGCCTTCGCGCCCCGTGACGAACAGGTCGATGTGGTTCGGGTTTCGCGACAGCATGGCGACCGGGCTGCCCGGCGGAACGGTGAACTGGTCCGGGAAATTCGGGTCCGGCAGACGGAACCAGTGCCCCGCCCAGTTGGTCGCAGCGTCCCACGCCGTCGTATAGATCGCGCCGTCGCGTCCCGTGACGAACAGATCGATGTGGTTCGGATTGCGCGACAGCGACGTGACCGGCGCGCCGGGAGGAACGGTGAACTTGTCGGAGAAGTTCGGGTCGGGCAGCCGGAACCACCGATCCAGCCATCGGTCGGTGGCGAAGCTCGTCTCTCCGTTCGCATAGCCCACGTAAACGCTGGGAGGGTTATGGGGAAAGTCGGTCAGCAAAACAGCGTTGCTATCGGTGTCCATCGTCAGCGTCCCTTTGGAGGCCGACACCGCGACGAGTTCCCCCTGCATCGGTGGAAAGAATGTTGGAAATTGATCCGTTGGCGGCTTGAGCTGGGAACTCTCATTTTCAAGGATGAACTCCGCGGAATTGCCCAATGTCATGCAATTCGGCGCCGGCGGGTTCGAACAGGTCGGAAAAAACTGCGCGGCCGACCAACAAACCGGGGTCGGAATGGTCGTTTTCGGCTGCGTGCAACTGAAAACCGCCTGGGAATTATAGTCGTACATATAGTTGCAGCCGTATCCGCCGTTGAGATTGGCAACGCCGTTGGCGTCGCAATACCAGGCCTGGGCGAGAATTTCTGTCCCCAGGCGACGGTGTGAAGGCTCCGCCATAATTGCTGCTATCGGGGACGCCGCCGCAACAATATTCGCGCCAAGTCGCGTAGGAGGCGGTCGTGGCCGTCGTTGCGAGGAATATGCCGGCCTGAAATCAGCCCGGAGCTGGAGCCGTAGCCGCCGACGCCTGGCCAGAGCGCGGCCTGTGTGGCCGCCGTCCCGTGCGCGCCTGGAAAAAGGGTCGGCACGATAAAGACCGATGTCGCGCTGACATAATCGCTTTGCCCGCTCATGACGGAGCCTATCCAACCCGGGCCGCCTTGTTGCGATGTCGGCGCGTGCGACGTCTTGATCGGTCGTTTGGCGTAAAGCATCCGGCCCGGGCGCCTCGCCGCCTCGAGCCACGCCGCATAGGCCTTGGGCGCGGCGACCGGGTCCGGCCGCAGGCCGTAGCCGTCGCGGGCCAGTTGCGCCGGCGAGTAGGAATTGGGATCGCCGCCGAGGGCCGGTCTGTCCAGTCCGCGTTCGTTCGCCAGGTTGAGCGGCCGTCGCACGAACGTGTCCTCGGACGCAAGATCGACAGCGTAATCGGAAACCCGTCCGCCTTCGTCGGCGCAGGTCAGCGTATGAAGCCGATGAGGACTATCCGTGCTCATCTTGACCGCGTGGAAGCGCGCATAGCCGTCGCCATCCGTGAAAACAGGGATTCCTGCTGCGCTCGGTTGGCCTTTGAGCTGGAGCGTGCAGCGCAGGTCCGGCGCGGCTTTGACGGAGGCCGCAATCATCCTCGGCGCGGAGTCGGGGAGGGTGGCGGACGTTTGAGCCGCAGCGCTGTGAAGGTTCGCCGACGCGGAGATGCACGAAACGAACAACGCCAGGGCCGGCAAGAGCTTCGCGGTCTTCGCCATGGCGGCTCGTTCTCCCCCGGAGGTCGCGTCCGCGAAGCGCCTCGCCGAGCGCTCACGCGGCAGCGTTCGCCTTCAAAAAGCTCTGTAGCCTGACGACTGCTTCACGGACCGTCAAGTTGATTGAACTTCCCGGTCAAATGCAGCGACCGGGTCAACGCGCTGGACATCGACGACCGGCATCGCCTCTGGCTGCCCGTTCCGCAGCTGGATCGGGCGGCGATGCTTCAGAGAAGTCCGTCGGAGAACGAATGAACGGATCGACCTGCGACGAATATCTGTAGGTCCCCTCCGGTCGCAGAACGTTCTGGATGGAGAATCCGGCCAATAAGGCAGAAATCTGCGCCTGGCGACTTGCTGTTCTTTGAGCGCCGGACGGGTGCATGCGCTCCCTGATCTCTTTGAGGAACCCGTCATGTTTCTTTCGGTCGATACGCCGCGGCGCCAGCCGACCGATATTATCTTCGTCAATCCCGAAGATGGCGCGCCTGCGACGTCCATGGCGCGCAACGCCTCGCCATAGCGCAACTCGGGCGGCCAGGGAGACGCCCCGCCCTTTGGCGAGAGTTTCGCTGAAAGGACGGACAAGATCAGAGGCCTTGGAGCGGTCGCCGAGGATGACGATTTCGGTCACGGGCAAGGCCGGTCAAAGATCGGGAGCGGTCAGGGTCTGCATCGTTTCTCGCACGAACGACCGCCCCAGCACGGCGACGCCCAAACCGCCCCCCGGGGCCAGCCTATACGCTACCGGCCGTGCATACGACGGTCCATCCTCGGCGAACGGCGTCGAGCGTCGCAACCCTCAGCTCGCGATATCTGCAGCCTCGAGGAGCGGCTGTCCGATCGAAGATGCGCCGCTCCAGACTCTCCTTCGGGATGCAGGACCCTCTACTCACAGCCGACTGGGACCGTCCCCGCTATTCCCAATCGACGGACGCCGGACCGTCCCTTCCGAGGCGCGGCCCGACGGGGTGCGATCAGATCTCGAGCAGCCGTTGCAGGTCCTTGCCAGGCATCGCGCCCGCGACTGCGGCGGGGAGATCGCCCGCGCGCAGGGACGCGGCGGAGCGCGCCAGCGCGCCCATGGCGACCCGGTAGAGCGCCGCGCCGAGACTGATCCGCCGCGCGCCGGCCGCTTCGAGGTCGTCGAGCGAAACCCCGGGGCCGATCAGCACGTTGACCGGCTTCGGCGCCACGGCGCGGACAACGCGGCGGATCGAAGTCCATGTCGGGCAGTCCGGGCGCGTAGAGGACGTCCGCTCCGGCCTCGGCGAATGCGGTCAGGCGGCGGATCGTGTCGTCGAGATCCGCCCGGCCGCAGAGGAAATTGTCGGCGCGAGCGGTCAGCACGATGCGGCCTTGCGCCGCTCGCGCGGCGGCGCGAATGCGGCTGACCGCGGCGTCGAAGTCGTGGATCGGGGCGGCGGAATCGCCGGTGGCGTCCTCGATCCCGAGCCCGGCGAGGCCTGCGGCGATCGACGCCTCGACGGTCGCCGCGCAATCCTCCGGCGCGGGGCCGAATCCGTCCGCCAGGTCGCCGTTCACCGGCAGCTTCGCGATCTCTCCGAGCCAGGCGGCGTGCGCGATGCTTTCGCTCCGGCCGAGCCGGATGGAAACGTCCGGCAGGCCGCGCGTTGCGCCGTAGGCGAAGGACGAGCTGCCGATCGCGGCGAAGCCGGCGGCGCGCATCATCAGCGCAGAGGCGCCGTCCCACACATTGGGCATGACGAACGCCGCCGGTCCCCGGTGCAGGGCAAGAAACTGTTCATGGGCGGAACTTGCCATCATCGGTCCTTTCCGGCGTGCGGGGCCCGGGCGAGGGTGGGCCGCGCGTGCTCGCCCGCCCCATTCTAGCCCTCTCCCGGCAAACGGAAAGAAGAAGCGCGCCCCCTCGCCCGGCCCCTCGACCTAGCTTTCTCCCGGCAAACGCCGAGAAGGGATCTCTCGGGTTGATGGACGACGGGTCAAAGGGGCCTGAAGCAGGACGGCGGGAGCGATCGAAGTCTTGCGCCACGCTCGGCCGTAGCCGCGCCTCCCCGCGGCCGCGCCACGAAAAAGGCGGCGCACGGACGCCGCCCTTCATGCCGTCCTGCCGGGTCCGTCGGGGCGATCAGGCCGCGGCGGCGTTCTGGGCGGGGCCGGAATCCTTGCCCTTGGCCTCGACGTCGCGGTCCACGAACTCGATCACCGCCATCGCCGCATTGTCGCCGGGGCGGAAGCCCGCCTTCATGATGCGGAGGTAGCCGCCGTGACGGTCCTTGTAGCGCGGGCCGATCACGTCGATCAGCTTCCTGACCAGCTCGGCGTCGCGCAGCCGTGAAATGGCGATGCGGCGGGCGTGCAGGTCGCCGCGCTTGCCGAGCGTGACCAGCTTCTCCACCACCGGGCGAAGATCCTTCGCCTTCGGCAGGGTCGTCATGATCTGCTCGTGCTTGATGAGGGCCTGGGCCATGTTGGCGAACATCGCCTGGCGATGCTCGGCGGTGCGGTTGAACCGGCGCTTGGCGCGTCCATGATACATCGGCGTTCTCCTTGATCGGGTCTGCGGCCGCCGTGCCAAGGAACGGCCGCTCTCTTAGGCCCCTCTCCCGCCGGGAGAGGGGTTGGGCGAGGGCCGGCGCAACACCGCCCACATCCGGCCCTTCGGGCCACCTTCTCCCTCGGGGAGAAGGAATTCCTCAGTAGTGCTCCTCGAACCGCTTGGCGAGGTCCTCGATGTTCTCGGGCGGCCAGCCGGTCACCTCCATGCCGAGGTGCAGGCCCATCTGCGCCAAGACTTCCTTGATTTCGTTGAGCGACTTGCGGCCGAAGTTCGGCGTGCGCAGCATCTCGCCCTCGGTCTTCTGGATGAGGTCGCCGATGTAGGTGATATTGTCGTTCTTGAGGCAGTTGGCCGAGCGGACGGACAGCTCGAGCTCGTCCACCTTCTTGAGCAGCGCCGGGTTGAAGGCGAGTTCGGGAATGGCGTGGGCGGCTTCCTCGCGGCGGGGTTCTTCGAAGGTGACGAATACGGCTAGCTGGTCCTGCAGGATGCGTGCGGCGTAGGCGAGCGCATCCTCCGGCGAAATCGCGCCGTTGGTCTCGATCGTCATCGTCAGCTTGTCCTTGTCGAGGTCCTGGCCCTCGCGGGTCGCCTCGACGCGGTAGCTCACCTTCCTGACCGGCGAGAACATGCTGTCGATCGGCAAGAGGCCGATCGGCAAATCCTCGGCCCGATTGCGGTCGGCCGGGACATAGCCCTTGCCGGCCGTGACGGTGAACTCGATGCGCAGGTCCGCGCCGTCGTCGAGGTTGCAGATGACGAGGCCCGGATTGAGGATCTGGATGTCGCCGGTGGTCTGGATATCGCCGGCGGTCACCGGTCCCGGACCGCGACGCTTGAGCACCAGGCGCTTGACGCCGTCGCCCTGCATCTTGACCGCGACGTCCTTGACGTTGAGCACGATGTCGACGACGTCCTCGCGGACCCCGGGGATCGACGAGAACTCGTGCAGCACGCCGTCGATGTGGATCGAGGTGATCGCGGCGCCCTGCAGCGAGGAGAGCAGCACCCGGCGCAACGAGTTGCCGAGGGTCTGGCCGAAGCCGCGCTCGAGCGGTTCGGCGACGACGGTCGCGGTCCGGCGATGGTCGTCGCTCGGCAGCACTTCGAGCTTCTTCGGCTTGATGAGTTCTTGCCAGTTCTTCTGGATCACGGAGCGTGGCCTTCCATTCGAAGGATGCAAGGCCCGGCGGCGCCCGACGCGCCGCAAGGCCGCAATGCGTGGCGCTGATCGAAGACGACGATCAGCGCGCCAAAGAAATCAGACGCGGCGGCGCTTGCGCGGCCGGCAGCCGTTGTGGGGGATCGGGGTCACGTCGCGGATCGAGGTGACGGTGAAACCCGCCGCCTGGATGGCGCGCAGCGCCAACTCGCGGCCCGAACCGGGCCCAGAAACCTCGACCTCGAGCGTGCGCATGCCGTGCTCGGACGCCTTGCGGACGGCGTCCTCGGCCGCGATCTGGGCGGCGAACGGGGTCGACTTGCGCGAGCCCTTGAAGCCCATCGTGCCGGCCGACGACCACGATATGGTGTTGCCCTGGGCGTCGGTGATGGTGATCATCGTGTTGTTGAACGTCGAGTTCACATGCGCGACGCCGGAGACGATGTTCTTGCGCTCGCGGCGGCGGACGCGGGTTGCCTCTTTAGCCATTGATCGGTCCTTCAAGCGCGCTCAAAGGCGCGTCGGTTCCTGAATGCGTTTACGACGAAAAGCGGTCACTTCTTCTTGCCGGCGATCGGCTTGGCCTTGCCCTTGCGGGTTCGCGCATTGGTGTGCGTGCGCTGGCCGCGAACCGGGAGCTGCTTGCGGTGACGCAGTCCGCGATAGGCGCCGAGGTCCATCAGTCGCTTGATGTTGATCGCCACATCGCGACGCAGGTCGCCCTCGACCATATAGTCGCGGTCGATCGTCTCGCGGATCTGCAGCACCTCCGCAGTCGGACAGCTGCGCCACGCGGCGTTCGGATGGGATGTGAACCTTTTCGCAAATCTCTTCGGCCTTCTTCGGGCCGATGCCGTGAATGTACTGGAGCGCGATCACGACGCGCTTGTTGGTCGGAATATTGACGCCTGCGATACGAGCCATAAGCTCAAATCTCCATTTCGGCGACGCTCCGGCTCGAGCCGCAACGCCGCGGGTGAGATGGTCTCGACGTCCGGTGGAGGCCGGCCCTTGGCGAGAATCCTGAAAACGCAAAAAGTCCCATGCGCTCAAAACTTGCGCCGGGACCCTGAACGCGTTCGGGATTGCGGGCATTTAGTGGGTTTCGGCGGCATGTCAAGAGAATTCGTCGGGCCGGCCCCGCGGATCCGCGGCGGAAGCGGCTCGCGCCTTCGAAGCGGTCGGAGCCCCTGAGGCGCCAACGATCGCGAGCAGAATGGCGCCGAGGCCCAGGCTGGCGGCGTAGCCCAGCAGCGCGGCGCGCGCCCCGAACAGGACGAGGACGGGGGCAACGAGGACGAGCGCCGCACGGCGCTTCTCAACGACCGCGATAAAACGCATAAGTCGTCCCGGGCCAAAAAAGGCCTTCCGTTGGCCGTCGATGTCGGCGAACGGCGAAACCCCGGACGCCGCCGGCCAACGGGGTCAGCGCCGGCTTGGCCTGTGTCGGCGAGTGCAAGACGATCGATCGCCATGACCGGTTTCGACCCTCACGCCCACGCTGTCGCGTCCCCCGTTGAAGCCGCCAGCCGCGCCGGCGGGCTCGCGGTCGCCTTCGCGGCCGGAGAGTCCATATACCGTCCCGGCGATCCCGCCCGCGGCTGGATCGTGGTCGAGAGCGGCCGGGTCAAGGTGAGTCTGACGGCGGACACCGGCCGCGAGATCACGCTCTACCGGATCGAGGCGGGCGAGTCTTGCGTTCTGACCACGTCGGCGCTTCTCAGCGGCGAGGCGATGTTCGCCGAGGCGGTGGCGGAGACCCACGTGCGGGCGCGGCTCCTGCCAACTCCCGCCTTCGAGCGGCTGATCGACGAATCGGCGGCGTTCCGCCGCCTCGTTCTCGCCAATTACGCGGGCCGGGTCGCCGATCTCGTTGCCGTCATGCAGGACGTGCTGTTCCACGCCATGCCGCAGCGGCTCGCCCGGCTCATGCTCGCTGCGGCCAAAGACGGCGCGGTCGCGGCCACCCATCAGACGCTCGCCGCCGAGCTTGGCACCGCGCGCGAGGTAGTCAGCCGTCTCTTGCAGCGCATGGAGCGGGAGAGCGCCGTCGTCGCCGAGAGGGGGTCGATCCGTATCCGCAACGCCGCGCTTCTCGAAGCCATCGCTCGGGGCGAACGTGGGTGACGAGGTCACAGACGCCGCCAGGCGCGCTGACTAACAACGCCTCCGTTCAAACTTCTGGAGGCAAACCATGACCGCCAATGTCGGCGTCCTCGATCGCATCATTCGTGTCGTCCTCGGCCTCGCATTGCTGGCGTTCGCGCTCGGCTTGATCGCGCCGGGGGCGTCCTATGCCTGGGTCGGCTGGATCGGCGTCGTGCCGCTCGCCACCGCGCTCCTCGGCTCCTGCCCGCTCTACAGCGTATTCGGCTTCGCGACCTGCCCGGTGAACCGGAAGGGGTGACCCCCGCCTAAACCGCGCCGCCCGATCCGTCTGGCTCCGGCGCCGCGGCTTTCTGCTGCGCCGCGTGGATGGCGCTTAGGACGACGTGGGGATCGGCTGGCTCGGCCAGCGCTTCGGCGACCGCGTCGCGCTGGTCGCTCTGGCGCGGATCGGCGTAGCGGATGGCCTCGAGCAGGGCGATGATCTTCGCGGTCTTGCGCTCGGAAAGCATGGCCAGCTCGAGCGTGAGCTGGGCGCGCGTCGCGGCCAGCTCGTCATCGTGCCGCTGCACGATCAGGATCATGGTCGCCAGATAGAGGGCCGCGCCCGAGAGCACGGTTGCGAGCAGCGGATAGGGATACGGGTCAGGCGGCCGGCCGCCCGCAAACCGGATCGCGAGATTGCCGATCGCCCAGACCGCAATGCCGATCGTGATCAGAGCCAGGGTGCGCGGCCTCGACACCAGCGCGGTCGCGCGCGCGACGAATTTTCGGGCGGGGCTCGCGTGCCGATGATGCTCGACATGGAGTTCTAGCGATCGCTGCGACCGTCTCCTCCACGTGCGGCGGCAACTCCGGCTCCTGCGCCATCCACGCCTCGTGCTTTCCGGCTGACCGCCGCAGGCGGACCGGCGGTCGCCCGTCGAACGGCAATCCTTCCCGGGGCGCTACGCGCCGCGGCTGTGCGCCGGCCGGCGCTCCGCTTCGGCCTGTCCGGTCTCGCCCCGCCGCTCCTTCTCCTTGGCCCGGCGCAGATGCCGCTTGTTCTCGGCCGGGCTTTGCTGGTTCGAGGCGCCCGCCTCTCCGAGCGCGATCGCCACCGCCTGGCGGGGATTTTTGACCTTTTTCCCGAACCGGAATTCAACTCCCCGTGCTTGAACTCGTGCATGACGCGTCCGACCGTCTCCTTCTGCGCTTTCGACTCGCTTGGCATCGTGTTTTCCTTTCTCCAATGGCCGTCGCTGGCTATGGCCGAACGCGGCGACGCCGCTGCAGGTTCCGTCGGAACCCCGCGGCGAGGGCGGCGTTGTCTTTCGACGCGGACGGCGCCGAGGGTCCGCGCGTCGATTGGGAGCGCGCAAATGGACCCGCATGAACAACCCGTCGTCACCGAGTTCGAACACGACCCGCGTCCGGGCCGGGGTGACCGGCCATCACGTCCGCACCGTGCTGATCGTCAGCATTGCGCTGGTCGTCGTCCTGTTTGTCGCGATTGCCGTCTGGAAGCCGTAAGTCGCAGCGCGGCAGCCGTGGAGGGCCGGCGTTCGTTCGGCGCGCGGCCCGGCTGAGCCTGACGTCCGGGCGACCATTTTCGTCTCGGTTCCGGGCTCTTTCCCCTCGCAAAATCGCCTGAATGGCTCTATAGCGCCACCGCCGCGTCGCCGGCCCCAGACCGACGCGCGACGCCCAAAGGAGCCCAGATGACACACCTGTTTGCCGCGCGCCTGCGCTCGACCGCCGCTGCCGTGGCGTTTGGCGCCGGCGCGTATTCGCCTTCGCCGCCCCGGCTTCCGCCGACCCCAAGGTTCTGGCGACCGTCGACGGCCAGCCGATCACCGAAGACGATCTCGCCGTCGCCGCCGCCGATATCGGCCCCGGCCTGCCGCAGAAACTCGAAGGGCGCCCAGCGCCAGAAGTACGTGCTCGACTATCTGATCGACCTCAAGCTCGCGGCCAAGAAGGCCGAGGCCCAGAAGCTCGACCAGTCCCCCGACTTCGCCAAGAAGCTCGCCTATTACCGGGACAAGCTGGCGATGGAGGAACTGCTCGGCTCGGTCGCCAAGGCCGCCACCACCGAGGAGGCCGAGCGCAAGGCCTATGACGACGCCGCCAAGGCCGAGCCTCCGCAGGAGGAGGTCCATGCCCGCCATATCCTGCTGCCGACCGAGGAGGACGCCAAGAAGGCGCTCGCCCGGGTCAAGGGCGGGGAAGATTTCGCCAAGGTCGCCAACGAAGTGTCGAAGGACACCGGCGGCGACGGGGGCGATCTCGGCTGGTTCACCAAGGACCGCATGGTGCCGGAATTCTCCGACGCCGCGTTCAAGCTGAAAAAGGGCGAGATCTCCGATCCCGTGAAGACCCAGTTCGGCTGGCACATCATCCAGGTCGAGGATACTCGCACCAAGACCTTCCCGCCCTTCGAGCAGCTCAAGGACCAAGCCGCCCACTACGTCGCCCAGAAGGCGGAAAGCGAGGAGGTGGCGGGGCTGCACGCCGCAGCGAAGATCCAGTACTTCGACGCCGACGGCAAGCCGGTCGCCGCTGACGCGCAGGGCGCTCCCGCCGCCGCTCCGGCTGTGCCCACTCCGGCTCCGGCCGACCAGGGCAAGCCGAAGAACTGAAGACCCTATCGGGAGCGGGCGGTCGGCCCGCCCCCGTCTTTTTCCCGGATGACGGAACGCTCCCATGGCCGCCGCCGCCGCGCTCTCTCCGCTCGCGCCGAAGAAGTACCCGACCCTGCCGCCGATCGCTGGCGTCCGCTTCGCCACGATCGCGGCGGGCGTGCGCTACGAGGGGCGCACCGATGTGATGATGGCGGTGTTCGACGCGCCGGCCGAGGTCGCGGGCGTCTTCACCCGCTCGAAGTGTCCGTCCGCGCCGGTCGACTGGTGCCGCCGACAGCTCGAGGGCGGCAAGGCGCGGGCGCTGATCGTGAATTCCGGCAACGCCAACGCCTTCACCGGCCACAGGGGGATCGAGGCGGTTGAGCTGGTCGCTGAAGCCGCAGCCAAGACCATCGGCTGCACGCCGGGCGAGGTGTTCATGGCCTCGACCGGGGTGATCGGCGAGCCGATCGACGGAACCCGGATCGCGCGCGTGATCGCGGATCTCTCCGACAGCGCCAGGGACGACCGCCTGATGGACGCCGCCAAGGCGATCATGACCACCGACACCTATCCCAAGGTCGCCACCGCCTTCGCCCAGCTCGGCGATTCGATCGTCACCCTCAACGGCATCGCCAAGGGCGCCGGCATGATCGCGCCCGACATGGCGACCATGCTCTCCTATGTGTTCACCGACGCCCCGATCGGCTCGGCCGCGTTGCAGGCGATGCTGTCGAAGGCGGTCGAGCGCTCGTTCAACGCCATCACGGTCGACAGCGACACCTCGACCTCCGACACGTTGATGCTGTTCGCCACCGGCGCCGCCAGATCCGCCCCCCGGATCGAGGATCCCGCCGACCAGCGGCTCGCCCCGTTCCGCCGCGCGCTCGACAAGCTCCTGCGCTCGCTCGCCCATCAGGTCGTGCGCGACGGCGAGGGCGCGCGCAAGTTCATCGAGGTCAGCGTCGAGGGCGCGGCGACGCGCAAGGCCGCCAAGCGGATCGCGCTGTCGATCGCCAACTCGCCCCTGGTCAAGACCGCGGTCGGCGGCGAGGACGCCAACTGGGGCCGGGTGGTGATGGCGGTCGGCAAGGCCGGGGAGAAGGCCGAGCGCGACAAGCTCGACGTCTGGTTCGGCAAGATCCGCGTCGCCCATCATGGCCTGCGCGATCCGGCGTACGACGAGGCCGAAGCCTCCGCCTACATGAAGAAGCCCGAGATCAAGATCACCGCCGACCTCGGCGTCGGCCGCGGCCGCGCCACGGTGTGGACCTGCGACCTCACCAAGGAATACGTGGCGATCAACGGCGACTATCGGTCGTGAACCTGCTGCTGGTGGTGGCGGCGGCGCTGATCGACGCCGACAACCGGGTGCTCCTCGCCCAGCGGCCCGAGGGCAAGCTGCTCGAGGGGCTGTGGGAGTTTCCCGGCGGCAAGATCGACGCGGACGAACGGCCCGAGGACGCGCTGATCCGCGAGCTCCGGGAGGAACTGGGCATAACCGTCAGGGCGGCCTGCCTCGCCCCGCTCACCTTCGCCAGCCATGCCTATGACGCGTTCCACCTCCTGATGCCGCTCTACGTCTGCCGCAAATGGGAAGGGTTCGTCCAGCCGCTCGACGGGCAGGCGCTGAAATGGGTGCGGCCGAAGGATCTGCGCAGCTACCCTATGCCGCCCGCCGACGCTCCGCTGATCCCCTATCTCATCGACCTCCTGGCGTAGGCTAGACCTTGCCGCCTCTCCAGCGGCGGTCTCGGGATCCGGACCAACGCGCCGCACCCGTCAACGGCTGTTCAATAGATAGCGGCGGGACATCGAGTCGAAGGAAATCGCGATGACAACGATCACGCCGCTGATGATGCCCTGCCAGTACGGGGAAATGCCGTAAAGCACCGTCACGTCCTCGATCACGCCGATTATGGAGGCGCCGAGAATCGCGCCGACCGGCGAGCCGATGCCGCCCGTCGTCGCGACGCCGCCGATCACGGCCGCGGCAATCGACGGAAGCACCCAGGTGTCGCCGATGGACGGCTGCGCCGTGCCGAGCCGAGCGACCATCAACGTGCCGGCGAGCGCGGCGAGCGAACCGGCTATGACGAACACGAGCAGCTTGATGCGGTTGACCTTGATGCCGATCATCCGCGCCGCCACCGCATTGTCGCCAATGGCGAAGACGTAGCGGCCGAACGGCGTGCGATGCGCAATTCCGCGATCACCACCAGCAGCCCGATCATGATGACGAACGGGGTCGGAAACGGGCCGACGTCGCCTCGCCCGAGGAACTGGATCGACTGCGGGAATATCAGTGATCGCGACGCCCTTGGTCAGCACCAGGTTGACGCCTTTGTAGACGCCCGCCATGGCGATCGTCAGCACCAGCGAATGCAGGTTGAGCGCAGTGACCAGGAAGCCGTTGAGCAGCCCGAGCAGCGCGCCGAACACGACGGCGATGGCCATCGCGGCGAACGGGTTGACGCCGGCGTCCATCATCAGCATGCCGGCGACGACGCCACACAATCCGCCCATCGCGCCGAGGGAGATGTCGAGCTCGCCGAGCAGCATCAGCATCGCCTGACCAAGTGTGATCAGCCCTATAAAGGCGAGGCTGCGCGCCATGATCGTCATGTTGTAAGAGGTGGCGAAATACGGCGACAGCAGCGACGAGGCCGCAAGCAGCGCCAGCAACACGACCGCGACGACGATCAGCTGAAGCGCCGAATAGCCGGGTATCCATCGGGACTTCATGATGTTCCTTGAGCCTTGCCAAAGATCGCCGTGACCAACTCTTCATTGGAGCACGTGCGGCTGTCGAATTCGCCCTGCACCCGTCCGGCATGCAAGCAGATGATGCGCGTCGCACAGCGACGCAATTCGAGCATTTCCGAAGAGACGACGATCACGCCGATGCCGCGTTCGGCCAGATCCTTGATGATGCGGTAGACCTCGACCTTGGTCCTGACGTCGATGCCGCGCGTCGGCTCGTCTAGGATGAGAACTTTCGGGTGGATCGCCAGCGCTCGGCCGATGATCGCCTTCTGCTGGTTGCCGCCAGAGAGATTGAGAATGCGTTGCGACAGCGACGGCGCCTTGACGTCGAAACGGGCGACGATCTCTTCGACCGCCTTGCGCTCCTTGCCGGTCGAAATCAGCAGGGGGCCGGCCGTGGAGCCGAACAGGGTGATGCCGATGTTGTGCAGCAGGCTCTGCATCGGAAAAATGCCGTGCTGCTTGCGCTCCTCGGAAAGATAGATAAGGCCCGCCTTGACCGATGGTCGACGGCGCGCCGAGCCGCAACGGCTCGCCAGCGAGCGTGACCTTGCCGGCGCGGGCGCCGAGAAAGCCGAAGATCGTCTGCATGATCTCGCTTCGGCCGGCGCCGACCAGGCCGGCGAAGCCGAGCATCTCGCCGCGCCGCAGGCTGAAAGTGACGTCCTCGAAGTCGACGCCGGAGAGCCCGCGTACGTCGAGCACGACGTCGCCCGGCAGGGTCGAGGCGTAGAAGTTCTCGTCGACCTTGATTTCGCGGCCCGCCATCAGCGCCAGCAGCCGCTGCTCGTCCATGCCTTCGAACCGGTAAGTGTCCGACCAGCTCGCCGTTTCGCAGCACGGTGATCTCGTCGCCGATTTCGAACACTTCTTCCGACTTGTGCGAGATGAAAATGATGCCTTTGCCTTCGTCGCGCAAGCGTCCGAATGATCCCGAACAGCCGCTCGATCTCATTGACCGTCAGCGACGAAGTCGGCTCGTCGAGGATAAGGACGTCGAGCGCGCGATGGGCGCAGGCGCTGGCGATCATCAACAACTGCTGATCGGAAACGGAAAGCTCGCGCGCCTGCTGGTCCGGACGACCGCGGATGCTGAAGCGCTCGAGCTGCTTGCGCGCCTCTTCGGCCAGGCGGCGCGAGTCGATGCACGCCGTCGTCGAACCCAGACTGCTCGAACGGCATGAACAGGTTTTCGGCGATCGTCAGGTGCGGGAAGAGGTTGAGTTCCTGCGGAACGTAGCCGACGCGCTTGAATAGTCCGGGCTCTTCTCCGACGGGCCGGCCGAGCACGCGGATCTCGCCCTCGCTCGGCAGCTCGGTGCCGGTGAGGATCTTGACCAGCGTCGACTTGCCGGCGCCGTTCTCGCCGGCGACGACATGCACCGCGCCGGGTCTGACCGCGATCGAGACGTCGGAGAGCGCAACCACGCCGGGGTAGCGACGTGTCACGCCGTGCGCCTCAACGAGAAATTCATTCGCCATTGACGGTCTCGGGAATGGGCGAAGCGGCGCAGCAGCCGCGAGGGCCGTTGCGCCGCGGAGTCATCAGCGGAGGACGCCTTCGGGGTGTTCCTTGGTGATCAGCAGGACGCCCGTGTCCACGGTCTTCGGCGTGACGATGCCGTTGACCCCGTCATACAGCATGGTCATGGCATAGAAGCCCTGGATCTGCGGTCGGGTCGAGGAGGAGCAAATCCGCCACGCCGTCGGTGACCAGCTTGACCATGTCCTTGAGGTTGTCGAGACCGACCTCGATCACCTTGCCGGTCTTGCCGGCCTCCTTGATCGCCTGACCGATGCCGATAGGACCGGCCGCGTCGCACGCGACCCAGCCGCCGAGATCGGGATTTGCCTGCATCACGGCCGCTGCTTGCTTCTGGGCGGTCTCGATGTCGTCGTTGTCGATGCCTTCGGCGACGAGCTTGATGCCCGGATACTTGGCGAATACCTGCTTGTGGCACTCGTACCGGATCTTGTGGTTGGGCGCCGTCGGCACCCCCTGCATGATCGCCACCGTGCCCTTGCCGTGCATGCAGTTCGACCAGACGCTCGGACGCGATCTGCGCCTGCGAGCAGAAGTCGTTGCCGATCGAAGTGAAGACCATGCCCTCGGGAGGCACGGAGTCGAACGCCACCACCTTGATCCCGGCCTTCTGCGCCTCCTCGACGATCGGCTTGTTCGCAGCCGCGTCGAGGAAATCGATGGCGATGCCGTCCGGATGGGTGGCGATCACCTGCTCGAGGATCTGGTTCTGCTCGACGACATTGGCCTGTTGCGGCGCGAGATAGTCGACCTTGACGTTGGCGCCGGCGGTCTTCTTCAGATATGCGGCGGCGTCGTTGGCGCCGTCGTGCACCAGGTCGAACCACGGATGGACGACTTTTGGCACGATGACGAACCTGTAGTCTTTCGCGGTGGCCGCCGCCGTCAGGCAGAGAATGCTCGCCGCCGCCAACAGGCACGCTGATCCTGATCGTTTCATACTTACCTCCCAACCATCACTGCATGTCCTCATCCGTCCGGTCGAGCCGGGCCGAGATGCCGGCGCCCGCAGGAGGCGCCTAGTCCCGATCGGCCTGCGGGATCCCCGCAAGCCCCTCGAAGATGATGGCGACCGAAAGCGCGCCGGGATCGACGAATCCTACGCCGCGCTCGCCCATGGTCCTCGCCCTTCCCATGCGCGGGACCATCTGACGCGTCGCCTCCGCGCCGGCTGCTGCGGCAGTCGCGGCTTTGCGCAATGCGGTCTCCGGCCCTTCGTCGGCCGCCGCGCGCAGCGCTTCGACCGCCGGCAGCAGGGCGTCGACCATCGTCTTGTCGCCGGGCGACGCCTTGGCGCGACTGCGCACCGCCTGCGCGGCCTCGGCCATCGCATCGGCGAGTGCGTGGCCGTCGACTTCCTTCGTTCCGATCGCCTTCCCGGCGATCGAGAACCAGGTGCCGAACACGATGCCGCTGGTTCCCCCGGCGCCCATCAGCTTGGCGCCAAGGATGGCGAGATCGGGGCCCGGCGCCGCCGGCGCCGCGCCGTAGGCGCTCTGCGCGGCGGCGAAGGCGCGCGCCATCGTCACGCCATGGTCGCCATCGCCGAGATCGCGATCGGCCTGACCGAGCCGGTCGGCGCTATCGATCATGCGCTGGCAGGTCCCCAGCAGCCGCCGGCGCCATTCGCCGGCGGAAAGGGTCTCGGCGCTCATGGGGCGCCTCCGACCTCGACAAAGCCGGGCGACGAAGCGGGCGCGGCGAGCGCAGCCTCGAGTTCCCGGTCGAGCCGCATGAAGGTAAGCGAGAAGCCGGCCATCTCCTGCGACGTGAAATAGGCCCCGACGTCCAGCCGGCCGACGACGACGCCTCTCTCGAGAAGCAGCAACCGCAGCTTGCGATTGACGATCATCAGCTCCATGAAGGTGGTGGCGCCGAGATTGTTGAGCAGCACGGCGATGCGGTCGCCGGACTCGAGACCGAGATCGGCGCAAATCCGCTCCACCATGTCCTCGACCAGGCGATCGGCCGGAGGCAGCTTCTGGCGCGATACGCCGCGCTCGCCGTGCAGCCCCATGCCCACCTCGATCTCGTCGTCACCGATCTCGAATGTCGGGACGCCGGTGTTGGGCAGCGACCCCGGACGCAGCGCAACGCCGAGCGTGCCGATGTTGGTCCTCGCCCGCTCGACCAGGGCGACCGCCTCGTCGAGCGTCGCACAATGCTCGCAGGCGTAGCCGGCGATCTTGACCTGGTAGACGGCGCCGGCGATCCCGCGCCGCGCCGAAGGATCGGCGATCGCGACGTCATCGGCAACGACCACGGTACGACACGCGACACCCTCCGCTTCGAGGAGTTCGGAAGCGACGTCGAAGTTGAGCACGTCGCCGGCATAGTTGCCGTAGACGAACAGCACGCCCTTGCCGGTGTCGGCTGCGCGCGCGGCGACCGCGATCTGGTCGGGCGAAGGCGCCGCGAAGATTTCCCCCGCGACCGACGCGTCGGCGAGCCCCGGCCCGACGAAGGCCGAATACATCGGTTCATGGCCCGAGCCGCCGCCGATCACCAGCCCGACCTTGCCCGGCCTGTGGTCGCGTCGCCTCAGGACATTGGCGTCGCCCTCGCGCAGGAGTGCGCCGTTCGACAACGCCACGATTCCGTCCAGCACTTCGCCGACGATCCTCTCCGGCGCATTGATGATCTTCTTGACTTTGGTCATTGTGTGATTCCCATCGCGCCGTCGTCAGCCGCCGCGCCAAGCGGAACAATCTCGATTGGAACTTCGCCCGCGCGCAATCGGTCGATCTCGACTTGGTCCGCGCCCTCGGTGGTGAAAATGCGGTCGAACTCTTTGAGCCGGCCGAACAGGTGGAGCGCGGACTTTCCAAACTTTGTGTGGTCGAAGGCGAGGAACGAGCGCTCCGCCGCCGCCTTCATGGCGATTTTTGCGCGTGTCAGCTCGCTTTCGTGGAGATACGCCGCTCCGCCGCGCACGCCGGCGGCGGAGAACACGCCGAGGTCGGCGCGCAAGCGTTCAAGCGCCATTTCGCAATCGACGCCGAGGAACGCATCGGTAACCGCGTTATAGTGGCCGCCGAGGCAGATGACCGAAATATCCTCATGGCGGATCAACGAAGACACGAGGCTCGCAGCGTTGGTGATGATGGTCAGCGGCTTGCGGTCGTCCAGGAACTCGGCGAGCGCCGCTATGGTCGTGCTGTCGTCGAGGATGACGGTCATCCCCGGTTCGATCAGGGTCGCGATATGCGCGACGAGCGCCCGCTTCGCTTCCGGGTGACGGCGCGCGCGATAGTTGAAGTTGCTTTCGAACACGACGCTCGACAAGATCGTCGCGCCTCCGTGCGTCTTGCGCACGCACCGCGCAGCGGCGAGTTGGTCGAGATCGCGGTGGATCGTCATGCGGCTGACCGAGAACCGCTGGGCGAGTTCATCGACCGACATCGACTCGAGTTCGCACAGGCACTCGAGGATGAGCGCGCGGCGCTTTTCTCCGGTAGGGGCCGTCATGGCAGCCTGGCCCTCTTGCGGGGCGGACCATCCGCAGGCCTCGGCGGGACGAAGCCGATTGAACGCCGGGCGTGCACGCGCGAGGATGAGATCATTGGTCTTTCCTCCCTTTCTCAAGAGACGCCTGCTTTTTCCCAAGAGACGCCTGGCGCTTCCGCCTGCTGTTGCCGGCGACCAATCCGCTGGCGTGGGAGGGGTTGGTTCACCCGCGACCCGCATCCACGCTCCAGACGCTCCCCGCGCTCTGGTGAACTCCATTTTCTAACATCAATGATGTTACATATATCAGCCGGACTGTCAAATGCGAGAAGCGCTCGGATCGCCGAAATACGGACATCGGCGCCGCCTGAGACATATTCGTTAATATTATCAATATATTATCGGCGCAGATGGCGGCGCAATGCTCCGAGCGTCGGGCGCTCGGGTTGGACGCTCATTCACGTTGATGCGCTGGCCGTTCTGGCTCGCCAATCTGTGTCCGCGCCGCCTACACGGAATCTCGCCGCTAAGCGCGCGGCTCCGCTGCGACCAGGCCAAGGATGTCGATGAAATCCTCTGCGTCCCAGGCGGCGCGTCCTATGAACAGGCCGTCGATATGCGGCTGGCTGACGAAGTCGCGGCAATTCCGCTTGTTGACGCTGCCGCCATAGATAATCGGCAACTCGGCGCCGACCGCTTCGGCGACCACGGATTTTAGTTGTCGATGCTGTTCCTCGGCGAACTCTGCGCTCGCCGGCACGCCGCCGTCGCCGATCGACCAAACAGGCTCGTAGGCGATGAGCACTTTCCCTTCCGCCCGCGGTCCAACGCGGCTGAGCGCCATCTGCGTCTGGTGGGCGATAACCTCTGTGGTCCGCCCCGCCTCGCGCTCCGTTTTGGTGTCGCCGACGCAGACGAGCGCGATCAATCCGTGGCGCAGCGCCGCCTCGACCTTGAGTGCTACCGTCTCATTGGTTTCATTGAAGAATGCACGACGTTCGCTGTGGCCAAGCTCCACCAGCTGCGCCCCGCAATCCTTGACCATCACCGGGGAAACCTCGCCGGTCCACGCGCCTTCGTCCTCCCAATGCATGTTCTGGGCGCCGACACGCACGCCCGTCTTCGCAAGGATGCCGGCGACGATTGCAATCGACGGAAACGCGGGGACTACGAACGGGTTGACCCGCCCGGGCCGGACGATTGGCGATCGCAACAGCGCTTCAGCAAAGACGCGCGCCTCGGCGATCGTCTTGTGCATTTTCCAACTTGTACCAATCCACGGAATCTTGGTTCCCACGGGTCGCTACCCCCTTATCGTAAGCTGCGATCGGCGCGGCGCCGGCCGATTTCGTGCGATCCGGGAGATGTTCGCGTCCCGCTCTTGTCTGCGCGTCAATCCGCCCGGTCAGCAGCTATGAACTGAACGACGCCTGGCGCCGGGTTGCCGACATGAGCCGCCTCGTTCGATCTCATCCCTCTCGGCAGGCTCCAAGCGTCTCCGTCCAAAGGCCCTGCGATGATATCTATAACATAGATTTCGTTAAGTCAATGCGATATGATGTTACAATTGATGCCGTAAGGGGGCGCGCATCGTCGCGCTCATTCTGTCGGGTGGAGAGAGGAAGGGCCATCGCAAGACGGTCTTTCAAAGCGCCGCCGCTTTTCGAATTTGCCGGAGGCCCAGGACGCTCTTATAGCGCTAGCTGTTGGTCAAAGCAGAAACCGTCCTCCTCGTCATGGCCGGGCTCGACCCGGCCATCCACCGGCGCCGCCTCGAACTCTGGTTATCGTTGAACTCCGGGTTTGACATCAGAGGATTATAGCCAACCGGCTATGTTCTCGTGGATGGCCGGGTCGAGCCCGGCCATGACGGCCCGCAGAACTGCCAGACGCCTTCGACTTACCAATACGAAACGCGATAAGAGCGCCCAGGATTTCGCGTTCTTTCAGCGGTCGGGGCCGAGCAATTCGGCGAAATTGCGATTCCGTTTCGCAGTTGCCGCGCTGAGGATGCGCCCATGACCCCAAGGGCGTGAAGAACAATCTCTGCGCTCCCACGAAATCGACCTTCAGCTCATCGCCCGCGACGGGACGATCAGGAAGGCCTGCAATGGTCGAACTCCGCCGTTCCGTCGAAAACAGGCGCGCCTTCCGAAACGCGGGGCCCGAGCCGCCTCGCTACCGCATGCGCGAAAAGATGTCGCGCAACGGGGCGCCGCCCCAGGCGGAGCTGACGAAGTCGTTGTGGTCGACGCCGCCTGCGTCGACGAAGGCGATCTCTCCGGGGGCGAGGCTCGCCGGCAGGCTGTCCTGGACTGCGAGACCCGCCTGCCGGAGCTCGGCCTCGACCGCCATGTTGCCGTCCTTCGAGGAGGTCGAATAGGCGCTGACGAAGAAGGCGCTGCGGCCCGGACCCCCGATCCAGCTGACGAACTTGTCGCGTTCGCCGTAAAGCGCGTCGAGCAAAACGACGCCCCGGATCCGCCCGGCGTCGCCGCCGACGGTCAGCGAATAAACGGCCGGCAGATAGCCGCCGCTATAGGCGACGACGATCACCGGCATCCGACGGAAGGCGCCGCGCGCCCCCGGGTAGAACGCGCCGAGCTTGGCCTCGGCCTCGTCGAGGAAAGCGGCGAAGCCGCCCGGCGACCAGAACCGCCCCGCGCTCGAATTGGGCGCGTCATGGGCGAGCTGGGGGGCGACGAGCACGGCGTTGAGACCGGAATCGGCAAGCTGGCGGACGATCTGCTGCCGCGCGATCACGTCGCGTTCGAGGGTCGCGTTGTTGCCATGGAAGAAGACGACGATATGACCGGGCCGGCTCGGGTCGAACGTCTCCGGCGCGGCGAGCAGCACCGTCCGGTCGTTGTAGGTCTGATCCTCCCACAGAAGGCCGCCGCGCGGGCTCGAATGGCCGAGCCGGCCGTTGTCGTCGACGTCGAGGAACGGCCGCGTCTTGCCGGTCTCCTGATAGTTCGGGATCAGGCCGTGGTAGGGGAAGGCCGAGTTCTGGAACGCCGCGAGTTCGATGCTGGCCCCGTCGACCGACGGCGACGCCCGCCGGCTTGGCCCCAGCCTGACCCGGCGGCGCGACAGGGGGCGGCGCGGCGCAGCTTGCGAGCATCAGCGCGGCGCCGAGGGCGACGCCGGTCGAACGATGGTCGAGCGATAAGGAGCCCCGCATCCAAACCCCTTAACAATCCCTTGGCGGGCGCAAAAGACCTTTCCAAAGGCCGCTTACGAAATCATGAACGCCCCGCCGTCCGCGCTCGCCAATTGCGGCGATCGCGCCGCCATCCCCTCGCCCCGTTGCGGGGAGAGGGTTAGGGTGATGGGTCGGGCGATTGGCCGCCCGGCTTGTCGCATCGCCCTCATCCCAACCGTCTCCGCGCAAACGGAGACAAGAGGCGCGATCGGTCGAGTTGATCAAGGGAGGGACGCCCCATGTTTTCCTGCGACGCCGCGGACGAGAAGGCAAGCGCGGGCGCGCATATCGGGTGCGCCTGCCATTCGACGGAAGTCCGTTCGATCGCCGGGCGGATCGACCGCGAGCTTTCGCGGCGAGGGTTCGTTGCGGGCGTCGGCGCCTCGCTCGCCGCGCTCGGCTTTGCGCCGCGCGCGGCGGCGCAAGCGTCCGACCCGGGCCGCCCCGTCGTCTTCTCGAATTTCCTGCTGTTCGACGGCAGGTCCAGAGCGCTGCGAGGCGGCCTTCGCCTCCTCGTCGAGCGCGGGCGGATCAAGGCGGTGGCCACGAACGACCTGTCGCCGCCCGATGGGGCGCAGGTCATCGACTGCGGCGGACGCACGCTGATGCCGGGCATGATCGACGCCCATTGGCACACGATCTTCGCCGGGCTGCCGATCTCCGCGCTGATGGCCAGCGATATCGGCTTCATCCTGCTCGCCGCCGGCGCCGAGGCGAAGCGAACGCTGATGCGCGGCTTCACCACCGTGCGCGACCTCGGCGGCCCGTCCTTTGCGCTCAAGCAGGCGATCGACGAGGGCCTCGCGATCGGCCCGCGCATCTATCCGTCGGGCGCCATGATCACGAGCAGCGGCGGCCATGGCGATCTACGTCCGCTCGCGGACATCCCACGAGCGGGGGCCGGCCCGCTGTCCATCGTCGAGCGCTCAGGCGCGGCCAGCATCGCCGACGGCGCCGACGAAGTGCGCTTGCGCGTGCGCGAACAGTTCATGCAGGGCGCTTCGCAGATCAAGCTCACCGGCAGCGGAGGCGTGTCGTCGCCGCGAACGACACTCGACATGTTGACGTACGACGAGGCCGAATTGCGCGCCGCGGTCGAGACCGCGGCCGACCGGCAGACCTATGTCGCGGTGCACGCCTATCCTTCGGTCGCCGTCCGGCGGGCGGTCGCGGCCGGCGCGCAATGCGTCGAGCACGGCCACCTCATGGACGATGCGACGGCTCGCCTGCTGGCGGACAACGGCGTCTGGCTGAGCACCCAGCCGTTCTTGAGCGAGGAGGATACGGGCCCGCTCACGGGTCAGAGCCAGCAAAGCGCGCTTCGGGTGTTCGCCGGCTCGGACAGTGTCTATGCGCTGGCGAAAGAACACAAGATCAAGACGGCCTTCGGCTCGGATCTCCTGTTCTCCCCACGCTTGTCCGAGCGACAGGGCGTCATGCTCACCCACCTTGCGCGCTGGTACGACAACGCCGAAATTTTGCGCATGGCGACCGCCACAAATGGCGAATTGCTTGCCCTCTCGGGTCCGCGCAACCCTTATCCGGGCAAGCTCGGCGTGGTCGAAGAGGGAGCGCTCGCCGATCTTCTGCTGGTCGACGGCGATCCGCTGAAGGACATCGGCCTGATGGCGAGCCCGGAAACCTCTCTCCTCGTCATCATGAAGGACGGCAAGCTCTACAAGGACACGCGGCCGGCCTAAGCAGATGTCTTTTGCCGGCCCGACGAAGGGACCGGGTGGGAGTTCGACCCTCGCCGCAAAGGCCACGAAGGACACAAGGAACGACGCGGGTTTGGCGCGTTTTCGTGATTCTTCATGGTCCTTGCGGTGAATTTTGCCTCGCGTGTTCGTTGGCCAGCGTGGCCGCCTTACAACCCGACCGCGCTCGGTTCCGCGCCCCGATTCATCTGCCTGTTCTCTGCCTGTTTCGAGCCTGATAAGTGCCTGTTAACGACCTGTTCCGAGCCTGTTCGAGTCGCCTGTTCCATGCCACAACCATTAGGTTGTATAGTCATCAACGCCATGATATTCCACGACTTTCTGGAATAGACGCCGGCCCTGGCAAAAATAAGCCGCCTGCTAGCAGGCAACCCGGATCGGGCCGGTCGGGGCGACAAGCCCCGAGCAGAGACTTTCGGGCCGCCTACAGCGAGCGTCTCCGCAGTCGCGAACAGGCGCGGTGCGCGTCGAATACGGCGATTCGGCGCTGCGAACCGGAAGGGTTAACCCGTTGTTGAGATTGCGGCGCCGAAGCTGCCGAGGTCCAGGCCAGAGGCGGCTCATGCGTTCCACCATCCTTTGCCTTGCCGTGCTCGCCCTCGGGCCCGCCCCCGCGCGGGCGCAGGACGCGGGGACGCTCGATCCAAAGCCGCTGCCCCCGCTCGCCGACCCGACCAGCCCGAATTTGCCGGCCAAGCAGGTGTTCGGCCGCGCGCTGACCCCGCTCGAGGCCAAGGCGCGGTCGATCGGATATTACTGGCGCGGCTGTCTCGCCGGGGCCAAGGCGCTGCCGGTCGACGGCGAGTCGTGGCAGGTGGTGCGGCTGTCGCGCAACCGGATGTGGGGCAATCCGGCGATGATCGCATTCCTCGAGCGCTTCTCGCGCAAGGCGAAGGCGGAGGGAATCTGGAACGGCATTCTGGTCGGCGACATCTCCCAGCCGCGCGGCGGCCCGATGCTGACCGGCCACGCCTCGCATCAACTCGGCCTCGACGCCGACGTCTGGCTGACGCCGATGCCGGACCACACGCTTTCGCGCGCGGAGCGCGAGGAGATGTCGGCGGTCGACATGGTCGCCGAGGACGGACTCTCCGTCGACCGGTCGCATTGGTCGGACGCCCAGGCGGGGATCATCGAGGCGGCGGCCGAGGTGCCCGCGGTCGACCGAATCTTCGTCAACGCCGCGATCAAGAAGGCGCTGTGCGAGACCCACAGGGGCGAAGCCTGGATGAACCGGGTGCGCGCCTACTGGGGACACACCTATCACTTCCACATCCGCATCAAGTGCCCCAGCGGAGAAACGGAATGCGAGCCGCAGGACCCCCTGCCGCCCGGCGACGGTTGCGACAAGTCGCTCGCCTGGTGGTTCACCCCAGAGGCGCGTCACCCGGCCCCCGCCAAGCCGCGGCCGCCGCTGACCATGGCGCAACTGCCGCCCGAATGCCGGACGATGGTGTTGGAGAAATAGGCCGGCCGCCGCGCCTGACGTTCGAAAACCTTACGGCCCGAAACCGCCTTCATCGATATGGCCGAGCGGATCGCGCATCGGCTGGCCCGGGGTGGGCGGCGCCCCGTCGAGCGGCGAGTCGACATCATCGATGAGGACGACGGCCGAAGCGACGCAGAGGGCGAAAACGGCGATCGGCAGGCGGAGGACCGCGTTGCGCGGCGAGCGCAGGCCGAAGACCGCGAAGATGATCGCGAGCCCCGCGCTGCGCCCCGGCTTCGGAGCTTGGCTTTGCCGACGGGGTCGCGTAAGCCTCCAACTGTCCGCGGAGGTTCCGAGCATGCTGTTCATCGCCACCTGTGTCGACAAGCCGCAAAGCCTGGACATGCGTCTGGCGAACCGGCCGGCGCATCTCGCCTACCTCGAGGGGCTCGGGTCCAGAGTGAAGGCCGGCGGCGCCATGCTGGCCGACGATCTCAAGACGCCGGTCGGCTCGATGCTGATCTTCGAGGGCGAGAGCGAAGAGGACATCCGGGCGATCCTCGCCGATGACCCCTACGCCCGCGCCGGCCTGTTTCAGAGCGTGACGCTCAAGCCCTGGCGCCAGGCGGTCGGCGCCCCGCTGGCGTGAGGACAGAATGGCGCACTGGCTGTTCAAGAGCGAGCCGTCGGCCTGGTCGTTGGAGAAGCTCGCGGCCTGCGGCCCCGAGGGCACCGATTGGAGCGGGGTGCGCAATCATTCCGCCAAGCTCAACATGCAGGCGATGAAGCTTGGCGATCAGGGCTTCTTCTACCATTCCAACGTGGGCAAGGCGATTGTCGGGATCGTCGAGGTCTGCAAGGCCTACCGGCCCGACCCGAGCGATGCGACGGGCAAGTTCGGAATGGTCGACATCCGCGCGGTCAAGCCCTTGCCTCATCCCGTGACGCTCGAGGCGGTGAAGGCGGAAAAGCGCCTCGCGACCATGGCGCTCGTCGCCAATTCGCGCCTGTCGGTCCAGCCGGTCACGGACGACGAATGGGGCCTGGTCTGCCGGATGGGCGGGCTGCTTTAGGGGTAGAAATGGGGACGCGGCGCCGAAGCGCGCGGTCGGCCAAGAACTTTCCTGCGACAGGAAACGCCCCTGCGAAAACCGCCGTTTGGCGAGCGGGAACAGAACTTCTGGCGTCTTTGAGCGGGTTAGCGCGAACGCGCCGCCACTTCCGCCATCTTTAGCGCGACCTCGGTCGGGGTGAGAATTTGCTTGCGGAAGAGAATGTTGGCGAAGGCGACGATCCAGCGCTCGTAATAGCTGAGCTTGCCGACCATTTCGGCCCCGAGCGCCTCGACGCCGCAGCGTTTCTCCTCGGTGTTGATAACGTCGCTGTGTTTCGGCATCCAAAATTGGCTCTGACTCAATTTTGATGAAGTTGGGGCGCCGGTTTGGCCTGGTTTCGAGGGGGAATCAGCGCCATGCAGTCTTTTCGCGCCTCAGAGTTGCTGCCGCCTGGGTTTTGTGCGGCGGAGGCGTCGAGCGACGTCGAGAGCGCCGTCATCACAATACGCGCGAGGAGCATAAGCGGCGCGTGCCCTTCCTGTGGCGGAGTGTCGGACCGGGTCCACAGTCGATATCCTCGTCGCCTGGCGGACTTGCCGATCGCGGGGCGACGCGCCGTGCTGATGCTCCAAGCGCGTCGCTTCCGCTGCGATGCGGCTCTATGTAAGCGTCGCATTTTCACCGAGCGCTTCGACAACTCCGTCCTCAAGCCTTGGGCGCGGCGCACGGCCCGACTCGAACAGATTGTCCATTGTTTGGCGATCGCCCTTGGAGGTCGGCCGGCGGTGAGTTTCGCACGCCGCTTGAGCATACCGGTCAGCAACGACACCCTATTGCGCGCCGTGCGCAAACGCGGCAGCCCCGAGCTTCGCGCCCCCGGCGATCATCGGGATCGACGACTGGGCTTGGCGTCGCAACCATCGGTATGGAACGCTGATCTGTGATCTCGAACGCCGAAAGACGATCGCGTTGCCGCCAGATCGAGAACCTGCGACCGCCGAGGCGTGGTTGAGCGGCCAACCGCAGATCGCCGTCGTCGCTCGGGATCGAGGCGGCGGCTATGCATTGGCGGCGCAAAAGGCGCTGCCCAATGCCGTGCAAGTCGCCGACCGCTGGCATCTGATGGAGAACGCAAGCCACGCTTTCCTCGACGCCGTGCGCAAATCGATGCGCCAGATTCGAAGTGCGATTGGCGCCGCCACGATCAATCCCGCCCTCCTCACCGCCGCCGAAAAGCTGCAATATGAAGGCTACCTGCGCCGCGAAGAAACCAACGCCACTATCCTTGCAATGGCCAAAGAGGGCGCGACGATCAAGGAGATCGTGCGAAGCGCCGGCTACAGCCGCGGACTCGTGCGAAAAGTGCTTCGCGGTCAGAGGTCGGACATCTTCCGCGTCCGCAGCAGTTCGCTCGAAGCCTATCTTCCCTGGCTCGACGAACAATGGGCGGCGGGCCAGCGCAACGGCTCCGAGCTATGGCGTTCCCTGAAGCAGCGCGGGTTTCGCGGCTGTCTTCGCGTCGTCAGCGAGTGGAGCGGGCGACGGCGACGATCGGAAAGGATGGATGCGAGTGCGATCAGCCGCGCACCCTCCGCACGAACCATCGCCCGGTTGATGACGACAGGGCGCGACCAACTCTCCAAGGCCGAGACCGTAACCGTGGCCGTGATCGAGAGCGGCGTCGAACCTCTCGTCGAAGCGCGTGAACTTGTCGCGAGCTTCCAGGCGATGATCCGAGGAAAGGCGCCGGCGGAACTCGACCCCTGGATCGAGCGCGCCAAGACCAGCCTCGTTGCGGCATTGGCCAACGGCGTCACGAAAGACAAGGCCGCCGTAGCCTCTGCGCTCTCCTCGGGGTGGTCCAACGGCCAAGCCGAAGGCCAGATCTGCAAACTCAAGCTGGTCAAGCGCCAAATGTATGGGCGAGGAAAACTCGATCTCCTCCAAGCCCGCGTCATCGGCGCGACGTGAGCAATCGTCACCAAAAGTGCGTCAGAGCCAATTTTGCACGCCGAAACACACACACGCGCGAGGTCCTCGCGGCGGTGCGCCGGTCGGGCGGGAGAAATAGAGGCCATGTCGGAAAGCGAGATTGAGGCCGCGAGCTTCCTCCGACGGGCCTCGACGTTGCGCCGACCTGCGCGAGCGCAACCGCCGCGCTGAGCAACCTTCTGGACGCCAGGGTCGTGCGCCCCTAGGAAATTACGGTGCTTGTGCTGACCTGCGCCGGCCTCGAGGCTACCCAGCGGATCGGCGAGCTGATGGGCATCCTGCCTGAAGCTCGGGCTTGGTCCGAGTGATCTCGCTGAGCGTGATCGTCAGCGCCTGACGCAACCCTTCCTCACCGGGGCCGAACAGGAATGCTGTCTTCGAATCGATGTAACCCGTTCACCAAGTCGCCGGCGAACGCGCGCTGTTTCCTCGTTGCGGCCGTCTATTGTTTTGGCGCGCTAAGCTTAGGACACCCGCCAAATTAACTGCTTCGATTGGCAGGTCTGATCGTGGGCGGATGGTGTAGTTCCATTCAGGATGGAACGCGTCGCCTGTGATGTCGAGGGCTTCCATCTCGGCGTCGGTGACCTTGATGCCCTTCTCGTAGGTGCGCGTGTCGAGCGCGCTTTCCACGCGAAGTCCGGTCTTGGTCGTTGTCGCCGCGATCAGTTCGACGACGGCCAGTCTGTCGGTGAGCGGTCGACCGCGCCACGTCTGCGTAATGTGGCAGAACAATCGATGCTCGATCTTGTTCCACTTCGACGTGCCCGGCGGATAGTGATGGACATGGACGACAAGCCCTGTTGCGTCGGCGAACTTCTGCAATTCGATTTTCCACAACCGAACACGCGATCCATTCGAGCCGCCGCCATCGGCCGTGATCGTCAGTTCACGGGCGTTCGGGTAGCGCTCGCGCCCCATCTGGTCGAACCAACGACGGACGGCGGCGACTGCGAACTCGGCCGTATCGGCGTTGATGCCGACACTGACGAAGCCGCTATTGGCCGCCACGTCGTAAACCCCGTAGGGCACGACCTTGCCAAGCTCCTTGTCCTCGAAATCGTGGACCTTCACGCGTTGCGGATCGCCCTTGGGACGATAATCCGAGCCGCCGTTCTTGTAGTTGCCGACCAGCTCCTTCTTCTTCGTATCGACCGAAATGACAGGCTGTCCGGCCGCCTGGCGCTCGACCACATGAGCGTTGATGTGCTCGAACTGAGCATCGCGATCAGGATGTTTCGAACCCTCGTCGGCCTTGCGGTTGGTCTGCCGACTGAAGCCAAGCGTCGGCAGCAACCGCCTCACGCTGGTGGCGCTGATCTTGTGGCCCATCTCGCTCAACGCGGCGGCGAGCTTGTCGTGGCTCTTGGAAACCCAGAGCAGCGGACGCATTGGATCGCCAAGCGTCGCTGGCTCCACGACGCGCCGCAAATCCTCGATCAGCGTCGCGTCCCGGCTCGCCAGAGATCGGCGACCGCCGCCAGGCTGGCGAACGCGGCCCGTCGGAAACGGCCCCGCATCGAGTTGCTTCAAGCCACGCCCGAGCGTCGAGCGCGCGTAACCGGTGATCTTCGCGACGGCCTCCAGGCCTCCCCGCCCGGCCGCGCGAACCTCGCCCGCCGCAAACAAACGCCGCCGCCGCTCGTCGAGCTTCGAGCCAACGTCGTTCCAACGGCGGCGAATCGCTTGCGTGTCGATCATGCCCAAAGGCATAACGTCCTCGGACAAACCTCGGAAATCCCCCCACCAAACTCAGACGCCCAAACCGAACCATCAATTTTATTGTTCCGGCGGGTGTCCTAAGGCGACAGTCACAGGCGTTCGCTTTCTGGCTGGGAGTCGTGTCGTGGCTTCCCGACCCCTATTGAGCGCTCACCAATGGATGTCGTTGCTAGCGGCTCCAACCGAGGAAAGAACCCTGATCCGCTACGCCTCGCTGAGTGGCGAAGACTTCGACTTGATCCTCTCCAAACGCGGCCATCGCAATCAGTTGGGCTTCGCCGTGCAAATCTGCCTGATGCGATTTCCGGAACGGGCGCTCGCGCTCAACGAGATCCCATCGGCTTTGCTACACTTTCTCGGCGACCAACTCGGAGTCAGCCCGGCTGTCTTTCCCGACTATGCTCGGCGCGACGAGACACGTCGCGAACACCAAATTGAGGTCCAAGGCTATTTGTCTTTGCGCGCGGCGGCGCGCGAAGACCGACGGTTTGCGCTCCTGGCCGCCATCGATGCCGCGACGGCGACCGACAAGGGCCTACCCATCGGCGAAGCCGTCATTGACAGCTTTCGCGATCGAGGCGCCTCGCTGCCGTCAGCCGAGCGCATGGATCGGATCGGCCGTGCAGGGCGCGCCATTGCGCGCAAGCGCGCTCTTCAGGCGATTTTGAATGGGCGGACGGCCGCACAATTGGCGACGCTCGATGCACTGTTGGCGTTCGATTCGGCGATCCGCCAAACGCGATTTGGCTGGCTTGGCGCTTGGTCGGATTCTCCAAGCGCCGCCAATCTCAACGGCCTTCTCGATCGCCTCGATTTTCTGCGCGGCTTGGCGATTGACCCAGCGTGCCGGGAGACGGTTCATCCCGAAGCGCTGGATGTCAATGATCACCGAAACGGGGCTCTAACTCAAAATCGGTGAAATCTCAAATTCAGCTCGGCTTCATTTCTGATTCGGGGCCAAGCCATGTTTTCATTCGACTTTTCGCGCCTCGTTCCGGCGGGCCTCTCCGTTGACGGCGTCGAGGATGGCGGGGCCGGCGTGATCATCCGCGCTCATCGAGAATTGGCTCGGGGCAGATGTCCGGATTGCGGAACATGGAGTGCGCGGGTTCATAGTCGATACATGCGCAAAGTGGACGACTTGCCGATCGGTGGTCGACGCGTTCGCCTCATCGTCCACGCCCATCGGTACTTTTGCGATGCGTCATCCTGTCCCCGATGCACGTTCGCGGAGCGCTTGGATGGGGCCGTTGCGCCGAAGGCGCGCAGAACCGGACGGCTTGACGAGATCGTATTCTGCCTGGCCATTGCGCTCGGCGGCCGACCCGCCGCCGCTCTGGCCAAGCGCATCGAGATCAAGGTCAGCAACGATACATTGCTGCGCGCAGTCCGGCGCCGCGGTCAGACCCAGCCGTCGCCCCCATCCGTGATCGGCATCGACGATTGGGCTTGGCGACGCAATTTTCGCTACGGCACGCTGATTTGCGATCTCGAGCGCCACAAGACGATCGCGCTGTTGCCGGACCGAGAACCCGCGACAGCGGAAGCGTGGTTGAGACACTGGCCCGATATCGCGGTCATCGCGCGCGATCGCGGCGGCGCCTACGCGCTGGCGGCGCAAAGGGCGCTGCCCAACGCCCTCCAAGTCGCCGATCGCTGGCATCTCATGGAGAATGCAAGCGCGGCTTTCCTGGACGCCGTCCGCAAGTCGATGCGTCCAATCCGGGCGGCCATCGGCGCGGCGACCGTCGACCCCGCGTTGCTGACCGCCTCCGAGCGTCTCCAGTACGAAGGCTATCTGCGCCGCGAGGAGACCAACGCTTCGATCCTGGCGATGGCGGCGGACGGCGCGTCGATCAAGGAAATCCGGCGCAAGACCGGATACAGTCGCAAGCTCATTCGCGCAGTCCTGCGCGGTCAGAGATCAGATATTTTCCGAACTCGGCAAAGCTCGCTGGAGCCTTGGCTTCCATGGCTGGACGAGCAATGGGCGGCCGGTCGGCGGAACGGCTCCGAGCTCTGGCGCGATCTCAAGCAACGCGGCTTTCGCGGATGCCTCCGGGTCGGGGCGAATGGGCCGGGCGGCGACAGAGGGCGGAAAAAGCGGAATCGGCTGTCGGTCATGCGCCGTCAGCTCGAACGATCGCGCGTTTGCTGACAACGGGCCGCGATGATCTGACGAAGGCGGAAACCGTCACCGTCGCCGCAATCGAGAGCGGCGTCACACTCCTCGTCGAGGCGCGCGACCTCATCGCGGGATTCCAGGACATGATCCGACGCAAGACGACAACCGAACTCGACGCTTGGCTCGATCGCGCCAAAGGCGGTCTCGTCGCCGCGTTCGCGAATGGCCTGACGAAAGACAAAGCCGCCGTCACCGCCGCGATCGCGTCGCCGTGGTCCAATGGGCAGACCGAGGGGCAAATCTGCAAACTGAAGCTCGTCAAGCGCCAGATGTACGGGCGCGGCAAAATCGACCTGCTCCAAGCGCGCGTCATCGGCCTCGCATGATGAGATTCACGGAAAATGCGTCAGAGCCCCGATTGGATGCAAATCAGCCCCGTAGCCGGGTCCCTATTCCATGATGCCCAGCTTTGTTGAGCGGGCTATGCAAGTCGGAGGCGGCCGGCCAGAACGTGGGGGCTGGTCATCAAGGTCTCGATGAGGTTCCAGCCTTGTTTTCGGGCGGTTGAGATGACGGAGCGAAGGGTGGCGAAATCGGCGGCCCCGTCGGGGGTTCGGAACCCGCCGGAGATTTTCTGCTTCACCTTCATCATTCGGCCGTCCCGTTCGCCCTGGTTGTTGGTGAAGGGGACGGCGGGGTCGTGAAGGAAGCGCAAAGTGTCTTGCTTGCGGGTTTGCAAGCGCAAGAGGAGATTGTGGCCGGTTCGGCGGGGTTTTCGTCCGCGCCGCTCGCCGCCGCTCTTCTTTGGCGCTCGGGCGACCGGGTTTTGCGCCTCGTGAAAGGCCAATCCTTGAGCGACGACGGCGTCGTATCGGCGTTCGATGAGCGCGATCAATCGGGGTTGGAGAGGAGGGCCGCGTTCGCGCGCCAGGTGGGCGGCGTGACAGGCGCGACGCAGCAAGCGCTGCATCTGGCGCGCCCAATCCTCTTTCTCGATTTCGACCAGCGCCTTCAGTTCGCGCAGGTGGTGGGCGTTGCAAAGCGCATGCAACACGCCCTGCATCGTATAGTAGGGCTTCCAGTGATCGTGGACGACGACGCCGACGACGTTGGCCAACATCTCGCCACGCTTGGCGCAAGTGCGATAGAACGTCAGCAAGGTGGTGCAGGCGACATGCAGCCATTGCGTCTTGCCGCCGATGCGGAAGCCGGTTTCGTCCATATGTTTGACCGGCGCTTTGGCGACGAGGTCGCGCAGCGCTTCGGCGAAGCTGCGCAGACGCCCCGCGCAATTGCGGCTCATGGCGGCGATCGTGCCGGCGGCGAGCTTCACGCCGAACAGATCGGCCATCAGTTCGACGAGCCGATCCTCGGGCAAAAGTTGATAGTGCAGGAGATAGACCACGAAGGCGGCGATCCTGACGCCATATTGCGCCGGCGCCCTGACGTCCCCGGGAAACGCCGCCCGTGTCGTCGTCCCGCAAGCCTCGCATCGGCACGAAAACGCCCGGTGCTCGGTGACCACGAGAGGTCGCGGTTCGGGCAGATCGAACACCTGACGCGCGGCGTATTCCCCGGACGCGCCGGGCGTCAGCGGCTCTGCGCATCCCGAGCAGACCGGTGGGTGATGCTCGATCACATGGTCGGGCTTGGCGACTTGGCGGAGAGTCTCGCCGTCGTGACCGGGTTGAGCGCCCGACGTCTTGCCCGAGCGCTCGCGCAGGCTGCTGACCCGCGCCCGCTTCTTCAAACCATCGCTCGACGGCGGCTTGGAACTGTTCGAGCTGTCCAACCCGAGCCGACGCTCCAACTCGGCGATCCGCGCCTTCAATGCCACGATCTCCGAAGCTTGCGCCTGTATCAGCGCAATCAGCTCATCCCGAGTCGGCTCAATGGATAATTCGTCGGATCACCGGATTCTTGAATCCGAACCCGAGTCCCCTGTCGAGAAAAATCCGTCCTGACCAAAAATCGGTTCAACGACGACAAACCTGGGCGAAAAACAACAATTATGAGGAAGCGTGCTATAATGGCGGCCATGAACCTTGCCGTGCGGAAGCCGATGTCGCTCGCCGAATTCCTCGAATGGGAGGAACGGCAGGAACTGCGCTACGAATTCGATGGCGTCGGACCCTCCGCTATGACGGGCGGCAGCCTCCGCCATGCCGCGATCCAGCGCAACCTCGCGATGGCGGTTGGAAGCCGCCTACGCGGCAAACCCTGCCAGTTCTTCGGCAGCGACCTTAAGATCCAGGCGGCCGAAAACAGCAGCCGCTACCCGGATGGAATAGTGCTTTGCTCCGACCTGGATCCGTTCCTCAGGATCGTCCGTAACCCGGTCGTCATTTTCGAGGTGCTGAGTCCCGAGCACCGCCGCCACGGACCGTATCGTCAAAGCCCGCGAGTACCAAGCAACTCCGTCCGTCAAGCGTTACGTGATGCTCGAGCAGGACCGTATCGGCGCAACCGTCCACGTCCGCGCCCAAGACGGCTGGAGCGTGCTCGTCCTGAAGGACGACGATATTCTCGCCATGCCGGAAATCGACCTCGCAATTCCGCTCGCCGAATTCTACGAAGGCCTCGCCTACGAGGCGCAGCCGGCCGAGGACAACGACGAGGACCTGCCGCCGTCCGCCATCGCCTGATGGTCTTCACCGAGTTCATTAACCTGACGCCGGATACTTGGGCTCGCCGCTGAGGCGCCCCATCGGCGCTTCACAGAACTTGCCCGTCGAAATTCCGCTGAGCGCGGAGCCGACGAAAGACGCCTCCGGGCCAAGGATATTGCTCGTCACCACTCGCGCCGTCGCGAGCGCAATGGGAAGACCCTCACGCTCGTCCTGACGGCGGACGTCGCGTTGGGTTGCGATGTCTCGCGGGCGGCGCCGGGGTCCATGTGCGCGAATGCGATGAACGCCCCCAACCACCTTAGCGACCTGTCACGCCTCAGATGATTTCGACGGCGATCGAGTCGTGGAAATCTGCAACCGCCTCGACGTTGGAGCCGCCGTGAGCCTCGAGAGATACTGGCGCTGCACCCTGAACGGCGCAAAGCTCTACGAATTCATCGTGAAACATATTGCCATTGGCGACGACCCCGCGCATCGCTCGTGGTCGGTGGACCCGGAACACGAGCGGGCATCGACATCCGGTTCGGATGCGTTATGAAGAGCGCCGCTTGGAAAGCCGATGCGGGATCCCATGTCCGAGATTGATCGCGACCTGATTTTCTCAGGAGTGGAAGAGCGGCTGCTCAGAGCACTCTTTCGGCTGCGCGATCCCCGAATTCATTGCACGCTCCGGAGCCGCCGACGCAATCAGAGAGTCGAAGCGGAATTGCGGCGCGCGAGGCGCGCCCGCTCCCGGAAGCTCTATGCCTTCTGGGGCGCCGTTCCTTGCGCACATCGACCCCGGCAGGAATGAAGGCTCCATCCGGGGAGAGCGGACGGGGCGGAGCCCTTTCGGCCCCCGCCCAGGGCGTCAATCCCACGAAGGCCCGGCGTGGCCGGGCGACGACGAGCATCTCGCCGGCGCCCACAGCCGGCGCAGGTTCGTCTGGTCATCACCGGTCAGGCCCTTGAAACACCAGCGCCGAATGCCCCACGCACAGCAGCGGGCAGGGCGTAGGCCTGCGTGATCGAGAGCCCTGTAGCACGTGCATGGGTCCGTCCCCGGCGGCTCTCATGCGCAGGTCTCACGTCCTCGCCGCCGTCTTCCTACATGCGAGCCGAGACGGTGTGTGACGCGGGGAGCTCGGACCTTGATGGACGAGCGGCAGAAAGATCCCCGCCCCGACCGCGGAACCACCAAGAGGGGGCGCTCAACGACAATTCCTCGCAGGCGCCTCGACCGCCTTGTCGTAGAGGGAAAAAACTGGGGCGGCCAACAACGGCCATCCGCGTCAGGGCATGAGCGCTGCGGGGAGCAACCCCGCCAAACGTCGTCGACTATGTGACCGAAGTTTCCTGCGAAGGCGACGTTTCCGCAACTCACACGTCCTCGAATAAGGGGAGAACATGAGGGCCATCAGGATCGGGCGGCGGAAGCGGGTCCGGATCGTCGGGGGACGTCACGGGTTCTGCGCGCCAGCCATTTCGGCGAACCTTTGTCTCGCGCCGACTACGGGCCGCAAGAGGAGCCCACCGCCAATCATCCCCCTCGGTTG